>JAWLBA010000026.1:0-1516 GCA_041395165.1 Verrucomicrobiia bacterium | reverse complement strand
GCTCCAATCGAAACCGGGCCCGCGTCGTCGTCGTGTTTCCCAACCTTCGCCCATATTGGCAGCGCGACCGGGCATGATAAGATTATCTTTCGGACTAAAAAACATGTCGCTGCAAGCTGTTACAATGCCACCATTTTCTAGTGCGGCCAAATCCAGCACTTGATCTTTTTTCTGGCTCAAATCAGAAATGACTTCGCCATAAACGCGAAAACGAGCCACGCCACCGTCGGGATAGATGTTAAGCCGCACGTGAGTCCAGCGTTCATAATTGCCCACAGCAAAAAGATTTTGAAAACCAGGTCGCAGCGGCGATTTGGGAAGAATTTCTTTCCAAGTCCAAGTTTCCGGTGAGCCGTTTTCTTTTTCCATAACACACGCGTCAATGGAAGCGTAAGCAGGATTGTTTCCTAGAAAATGATTTGTATCGATATCGACGCCGTGAATTTTCCCAGCCAATCCGAGCCGAATCACACACCAATCATGACCCGGCACCCGTTTACGTCGACTTTCCCAGCCGTCCATCCATTTGCCGTTTTCTGTGAACTTATCCGGAATAAAAATGCCGCGACCTGGTTTTAATAAATTTTCTTTAGGCGCAAAAAAATCGTCACTAGCGAGCAACGTTTTACCACCGATTTTTTCTGCAGCGAGATCGACTAATCCGACAAAGGCTGCGCTTTCTTTTGAAATTTCCATAAATGAATCAATCCTAATTAAAAGTTAACTTCCACGATAAGTGCTATAAGCCCACGGTGAAGCGAGTAGAGGAACATGATAAGAAGCCGAAGCATCCGCAATGTTAAAAATAATAGGAACTTTATCGAGAAATGGAGGTTGAACTAAGAGCGTGGGCGATTTAGTAGAA
Organism: Verrucomicrobiia bacterium; assembly: GCA_041395165.1. Lineage (GTDB taxonomy): Bacteria > Verrucomicrobiota > Verrucomicrobiia > JADLBR01 > JAIBCM01 > JAIBCM01. The sequence goes on along the minus strand of JAWLBA010000026.1, from coordinate 651 downwards.
AAATAACCGGCGACATCAAAAACTAATTCGTAGCGTCCCATTTTCATCTCATTTTCGTTCAAAAGCGGGGCATCTGTACGACCGTCCTGATTGGTTTGCACAGTTTTTAAAAGCGTGCGTTGATCTCCCTGATATTGCCAAAGTTCAATGCGAACGCCTGGTGCGGGTTTCCCATGAACGGTGTCTAAAACGTGAGTGCTAAGTTTGGCTGCCATATTTTTTCTTAAAATTTATTTGTGATTAAATCGCGTAAACGAAATTCTGCAATTTTATAAATTTCTTCCAAAGCGGTTTTCATTTCTTGATCGCGACTATTTTGTAGCCGATTTTTAAAACCGTTCAAGATTGCTTCTTTTTTATTGAGCCGTGCGCAAATAATAAAAGGGAATCCAAACTTTTCGCGATAAGCACGATTGTTGGTTTGAAAAAGCTGAATTTCTTCTGTTGAAAGTTGAGTCAACCCCGCGCTGGCTTGTTCCTGAGTGGAGGCTTGAGTGAGCTTGCCTTCCAAAGCTATTTTCCCAACCAGATCCGGGTGCGCATTGAGAAGTGCCAATTGTTTTTGTTCCGACGATTGCGCAACGATTTTGCAAAGTTTTTGATGCAACTCAGAACCACTGGAAAAAGGTCGAAATTTCCATCCTTCTTCCG
>JAWLBA010000025.1:0-8583 GCA_041395165.1 Verrucomicrobiia bacterium | reverse complement strand
AGCATCACGACGGCTTTTGGGGCACCATCCATGATAGCTTGACCGGCAATAGCGCCGTCATTGTTAATGTCGTTGGCCCAGGCAATCTGCCAGCCACTATCGTCGGGAAGAGTTTGAGTCACAGGAAACTTTTCACGTTTTTGCGATTCAGGATTCTTACGAAACATAAAGGCATTGCCTTGAGAATCGTTAATGAGCGTTTCCTCTTTATCATTAACACTGGTAGCATAACCGCCACCCAACACAAAACCGCCTCCACCACCCGCGCCGACTAACAGCGCCCAATCCTTCTTTTGACCCGCAATCTGATTCTGGCTATTAATCGAAAAGCCCGCATCTAACGCACCAAGAAACTGGGCCGAAGCTCCTGCACTAGCCCAATACTGGCAGTTATCCACAGTTTTATTTTCTTTTACATGCGCATACCAACCCGCCACAAAAGCCCCTTGGGCATTGATACTAAAACCTTCCTGACTATCCATCCAAAACTGATACTCCGGAGCAAAAGCAATTTTCATACCCACCTGCGGCGTCCAAAACATAGGAATCGCCTCGCTATAATTGGCGGTTGCTTCTTTATAATTTTGATATTCATCATAATACCAATAAGTATATTTCCACTTAGCATAAGCATAACCAAAACACTGCCGCGAATCATTCATCGCATAAGCCCGCTTGCTTTTCAACCCCTGATAAGAATAACTCAGCATATGCGGATCTTGCAAAATGGCCTCTGGCACCTTCGGCGAATTCCATTCACCCAACTCAATGGCTTCACCACTTTCCAAATTAACAATGCTTGAATTCACATCGCCCTGTTTAGGACACAGCAAAATATCGCCTCCCTCATTCAAATCACAAACCCTATTACCTGGCCAATAATCGACTTGCCCTTTATGAAGAGTAAAATAACTAGCGCCTTGCCTTCCCACCAAATCACCCAACTCATTAACCTTCAGTCCCATTCCTTCCAACCCAAAATCCACCACCCCATAACTCGGAATATCATCGGGATTAGGCGGTGGATTGGGATCCAAAGGATCCGTCCCATCCTGAGCCTCCTGACCATTAGACACCCCATCGCCATCCGCATCATCATCCGCCCCTTGCTGATCCAAATCCCCCCACAACACCACCTCCACACCATCATCCAACCCATCCTCATCACTATCAACCTGAGGCGATAACCACTTATCCAAATCAAAACTGAAAACAAACTTCAACTGACCTTGATTAATTAAAGCAAAATTCGCATCATCCGCTTTCGTCTCCGTCCAAGGATAACTGTTCGTATAACCTTCCTGGATCAACCGATCATAAAAAAACTGAGCAACATATTTTAACTGACCCTGATTAACTGGCGCATAATTACCATTCGTCTTAGAAAAACTCTCCACCAAATCCCAACAATCCCCCGCGCCATTAGGCAGCTTCTCCTCCAACTCCAAAGCCGCCTGATAAGCCACATGCTTGAGTTGCCCCACATTCACCGGCCCATAATTGTCAGCAGCCAAATTCGTATTAATCACCCCACGCGTAATCCACCATTGCGGAACCGCAGCAACGCCGCTGCTAAGTGAGAAGTGAAATGTGAAAAGTAAAAAGCAAAAGATCCGCCGTGGCGGAAAAAATAACTTGGCCACAGAGCCCACCGAGAAAAATTTTAAAATCTTATTTTTCATTTTTTAACTTCTTACTTCTCACTTCTTCCTTTTTTCCGTGCTTATCCAAAGTGCTGTTAATTGTCACATTGTCAGCGTGAAGATTTCTCATTTCGAAAATGAAATTACAAAAAAGAATGATTTGTTTTTTCATGTTTTTCTTGAGTAGAAAATGAAACGCGCATGAAAAATTAGCAAGAAAAAAAGTGCAAAAATTAACTATACTGGCACTAATATCATTAAGATAATCCTTGATTGTTAACCGTAAGATTGCCTTGCACTGAAGTGCTTCCTTTAATCGTGAAGCATCCATTTTTTTTCACCGTGAAAGGCGTTCGAGCGTTGATTGGCTGATGTGCCATTACCCACCACAAACAAATCATCCGTCGCCACCAACTATTTACTACTCCTTTGCGGCTCACATTATAACGACCCACCACCGTCGGACCGTAACTTGGGCAATCGTATTGAACCCAAACGCCGAAGCATAACTACCACTTTCAACAGATCTATTTCTCCCATAGCAATAGCACTTTTCCCCTGAGCTTGAGAAGCATTGCCCGCAGCAAAAGAAGCATTGCCCTGAGCCTGGGCTTGATTACCCAAAGCTACTGCACTATTACCGCTAGCACCGAATCTTCACCATCGCTTACAGAAAAATCCCGAAGCAATCGACTCTCCACCCGCAATCGCCCCGTCACCATTCGCCAAAGAATCCCCACCAAAAGTAGTCGCAGTTCAATTCGTCGCCGTCGCACATAACCCAAAGCCGTCTTATCTGTTCCTTTTGCTACATAACGCCCATCACCCAACTTCCTAGTCAGGAATACTGCCATCACCCGAAAGCGACTGATTAGGCATCACACTATTATTACCATTAATCGTCAGGAGAATTCTGAAAACAGAACCACCATTAGGATCCAAAGAAATCGTAGCCTGACCTCCAGAATGATAAAGAGTCAGCGCACCATCCAACTTCATCATCGGCAACCAACTATTATTCGGCCCCAAATGCTCCCATAACCAACTGGTCGGTCGATTCAAACTAAACCGAAACTCCCATACTCATCATCAGCATAATCCGTGTAATTCAAACTCACCTCCCGCCTCATTAGCCTGACTTCGCCAATAACCCAAATCAAACATTGCCCGTACATCCAAATTACCCGTTATTGTCAAATCTCTGGCGGTTTTTCAAAGAAATAAAAGGGACCGCAAAATAAAACTGTAAAAAGTAGATGATTTGTTTTTTCATGACAATTGAAATGGCTTCCACACAGAAAATTGGCAAGAAAAAAGTGTAAAAATTTACTATAAGTAATTTTATAAGCAATGTGACAGATTTTCTTAGTAGTTGCTTATGAGGTAAAGGACTCAGAGACTTAAGGAGTTAGGTAAAAGCTTGCTCATAGATTGCGGGCAGATTACCACCAATTCAATCTAATAGTTTATCTGTGAAAAATCGGTGAAATCGGTGGAACAAATTAAAACTCGATCCCCGGATCAAGTCCGAGGATGACAGAAAAAAACATGGATTCCCCATACCACCTAGGCCAGACGAGGATGACAGCAAAGGAAGCATCGATCCCCGTCCCGCCGAGGCCGAGGCCAAAACTATCCGAAGTGCCAAAGAACGCTGAGCGCTATCCTACAACACCAACTACATTTCTTGTCATCCTCGTCCGTCAGCTGACGGATCGACCCGGGGATCCACAGGAATAAAGAATGGATTCCCGATCGAGTCGGGAATGACAAGAGGTTTTTCTTAGCTTTATAAAAGATATGGCTGTCGCAGTTAAGATTATGACAAATTAAATTTCTCGTGCACAGCTTGAACACCTTTGGCTGCTGTGGCTTCATCAACTGTCACAGAAATTTTAATTTCAGAAGTGGAAATCATTTGAATATTAACGCCGGCTTGAGATAACGCTTCAAACATCGCTGCAGCCACACCGCCGTGAGAACGCATGCCAATGCCTACAACCGAAATTTTTGCGATGCCTTCTTGCGCTTTAAATCCGGAAGCTCCAATTTCTTTCACAATGGGTTCCACAGCTCGACGCGCTTGAGAAAGTTCATCCTTACTGAGGGTAAACGAAATATCGGTTACTCCCGCATCGCTCACATTTTGCACAATCATATCTACATTGATATGTGTGGCGGCTAATGCGTTAAAAATTTTCATAGCAATGCCTGGCTTATCCGGCACGCCGCTAATAGTGACTTTCGCCTGATTTTTTTCCAAGCTCACGCCACGCACCACGACTTGTTCCATACTTTGGGTTTCTTCTTTCACAATAGTTCCTGGGTTATCATTTAAACTCGAACGCACTTCAAAAACGACTCCAAATTTTTTAGCAAACTCCACAGATCGTGCCTGCATCACTTTTGATCCCAAGCTCGCCATTTCCAGCATCTCGTCATAACTGAGTTCAGAAATTTTTTTAGCGCTGGGAACGATGCGAGGATCAGTCGTGTAAACACCATCCACATCCGTATAAATTTGGCATAAATCGGCTTTCACCGCTGCTGCCATAGCAATCGCGCTTAAATCGGAGCCTCCCCGCCCCAACGTTGTCACACTGCCTTCGGTATTTTGCCCTTGAAACCCTGCCACAATCACGACTTTTCCCACATCCAGTGCTTCATGAACTTTTTGCGGCGTAATTTTGCTAATGCGCGCTTTGGTATGAACTCCATCGGTTTGAATGCCCGCCTGTGCGCCAGTAAAAGAAATGGCCGGCACATTCATATGATGCAACGCCATGGCCAAAAGTGCGATGGTTACCTGTTCGCCCGTTGCTAGCAATACATCCATTTCACGCTCGCTAGGATCGGGAGTCACTTCTTTTGCTAATTTAATTAAATTATCCGTCACACCTGACATAGCAGAGACAACAGCCACAATTTGATGACCTTCCGCACGCCAACGCGCAATGCGATTGGCCACATTTTTGATGCGCTCCGGAGTGCCCACTGAGGTGCCACCATATTTTTGAACCATTAAGCTCATGCAAAAAATTATTTTTTAGCGATCAAACATTCCGCAATCTGCACCGCATTCCAAGCGGCACCTTTCAAAAGCTGATCACCACTCACAAACAAAGCCAAACTGTTCGGAGAAAAAAGATCTTCACGAATTCGGCCCACATGCACCTCTAAATCGCCACTCGCTTCAATGGGCATGGGAAAATGATTACCTTGACGATCGTCCACTACCTTAACACCAGGCGCTTGAGACAATAATTTTCGAGCTTCGTCCGCTGTAAGTTTTTTCTCTGTTTCAATTAAAATAGATTCAGAATGCGCTCGCAACACCGGCACGCGCACACAGGTTGGCACAATGGGAAGTTGAGGCGCATGAAGCATTTTTTGTGTCTCCTCAACTATTTTATTTTCTTCCTCGTTATAGCCATTGCTGGCAACTGCGGTATTGTGATTAAAAACGTTAAACGCAATTTGGTGCGGAAAAGCTTCTTTTTTAGCAGGTTTTCCTTCCAAAACATCGCGTGTTTGCGTTTGCAATTCCGTCATCGCCTTTGCACCCGCACCACTGGCCGATTGATAAGTCGAAACAATGATTCTTTTCAATTTTGCTGCTCGATGCAAAGGCGCAAGCACCACAACTAAAATCGCTGCGGAACAGTTCGGATTGGCAATTAATCCTTGATGCTTTTTCAAATCTTCAGGATTCACCTCCGGCACTACCAAAGGCACATCCGGCTGCATGCGAAATGCAGAAGAATTATCAATCACAATCGCTCCCGCTTGGATAGCCGCCGGAGCAAATTGACGGGAACGCGTCGCGCCCGCACTAAAAAAAGCAAAGTCTACTCCCGCAAAGGCATCCTCTTTCAACTCTTTCACTTCAATTTCTTGACCTTGAAAAGATAGCTTTTTACCAATCGATTTCGCAGAAGCCAACAAAGTCAATTTCGACACAGGAAATTGGCGTCGTTCTAACACGCGCAATAACTCCACCCCGACCGCTCCTGTCGCTCCTACAATAGCAATGTGATAACCTTGATTCATAAAACGCGATTACCATACAACCTTTTAAAATTCTCGCAATGGGATTTAGAAAACAATTATCTTGATAAAACAACCACTACCTCAGTTGTCGTAGCAAGCAAATGGCTTACCATAAAAAAAATTGAATCAATTTAAAATTTCAAATTCAAAATATTAAGCTACGATTAATTATCATGCGCTATCTCATTATTTTTTTCATCAGCTTGCTATCGATCAACTCCTGGGCGGACCATTTTACGATTCCTACCCCTTCACAACAAATTATTTTAGGGTTGGCGGATGATTGGAATAGTTCTTACGTAACCCTTTATCGCTTTGAAAAAAATAATTCATCCTGGCAAATAGCAGGCGCGCCTTGGCCTGGTCGCTTAGGAAAATCCGGTTTGGCTTGGGGACGCGGCTTGCATCCTGAAAATTTACCTGGCCCCATAAAAAGAGAGATGGATAATCGCGCTCCTTGTGGTGTATTCGAACTGGGCGATGCTTATGGTTATGCAAGAACCGTTCCGCACAATGCCAATCTGCGCTACGTTCCCATTGATGAACGCGATTTATGGGTCGATGATCCTACCTCGCCCTATTATAACCAGCACGTTCGATTGAAAGAAAAACGACCTTTAACGGCTTGGGAAAATAAACAACAAATGCGTATGAATGACGACGCTCATAGTTTAAAACTTTTCATTGCCCACAACGCCAATCTCAATACCAAACCGGGTTTTGGCAGCGCCATTTTTTTTCATATCTGGCGTGAAAATGGCAATAAACCCACCTCCGGCTGCACGACTATGTCACGAGAAAAGTTATCAGAACTCATCCAATGGGTAAATCCTGGGTTGAAACCGCTTTTTGTGCTTTTACCTCGTTCGGTTTATGAAACTGTAAAAACAAATTGGGCTTTACCTCAAGTGCCCACTCAGAAAAACGCAGCTCTTTAAGAGCTCAGCCGTAAATAGGAATAAACTCTAAGCCTGTTGGGCGACAACAGAAATACGACGATTTGCGCGATCAAAAGCAACGACACCTTCTTGCAAAGCAAACAAAGTATAATCGCGACCCATGCCGACATTTTTTCCAGCATGAAATCGTGTGCCGCGTTGGCGCATGAGAATGTTGCCAGCCTTAACTTGTTGACCACCAAATTTTTTCACGCCCAGTCGCTTGCTATGACTGTCTCTTCCGTTCTTAACGCTTCCTTGACCTTTTTTATGTGCCATAATTATCTCCCTTACGCTTCAATTGAAGTAATTTTTACTCGGGTCAGTTGTTGTCGATGACCCACCGTGCGGTGATAGCCCTTGCGACGTTTAAATTTATAAGCCACCACTTTTGGCGCTTTCATTTGGCCCACAATTTCACCAGCCACTTTTACGCTTTTGAGCAGCGGTTTGCCCACTTGAACTCCTGAATCATCCGCATAAAGTAGAACTTCAGGAAACTCAGTCTTACTTCCTAAATCCTGATTCAGTTTCTCAATTTCAATCATGTCACCTTGAGCAACTTTATATTGTTTGCCGCCAGTGCGAATTACTGCAAATCCCATAAAACTCTGCCTTTTCTATAATTTTCTTCTATTTTTCTCTATTATTTTTTGACGAAAGCTTGATAAAATGCCTTCAACTGGGCTAGAAGGCAAGTAGAATGTTAGCTTATTATTATCATAACCTCAGTCCGTTTCTGGTAAAATTTTCTCCCGACTTCGGAATTCGCTGGTATGGATTGGCTTATATGGCTGGGTTTTTGATCGGTTATTTTCTTTGCCAACATTGGCGCAAGCAAGGTTGGTTGCCCTTATCCGCTCAAGAAATCGAAGCTCTCATGACGCAAGTAATCATCTTAGGCACTTTAATTGGCGGGCGGCTAGGCTACTGTTTACTTTACGATTGGCCAACGACAGTCACAAAACCCTGGAGCATTTTACAAGTTTGGAAAGGCGGCATGTCGAGCCACGGCGGCATAATCGGTCTATTAATCGCCAGTGCCATCTTTGCTAAAGGTCATCAAACTTCTATTTGGCGATTATGGGATGCCTTAGCGCTCGCTGCGCCACCCGGCATTTTTTTAGGGCGCCTCGCTAATTTTATGAATGGCGAACTCTGGGGCAGACTCGCGACCGTGCCTTGGGCAGTTATCTTTCCCGATAGCCCCACTCCTTTGCAACCGCGTCATCCCTCTCAACTTTATGAAGCGATTTTAGAAGGCCTGGTTTTGGGAATCATTTTGTGGACCGTAAAAATAAAAACAAAAACTCCCGGCTTTATTTTTTCAGCTTTGCTCATCGCTTATCCTTTACTAAGAATCGTCGGTGAACAGTTCCGCGAACCTGACGCTCAAATTGGTTTTTGGTTTGGCTTTTTAACTCAAGGTCAACTCCTCTCACTGCTCATGCTAACAAGTGGCATAGCAGTCTGGTGGAAACTATGGAAAAATCCGCCTCCGCCCATTTCCAAACCTATAAAAAAACATTAGCTCGATCCGGTTTTTTCCTGTAGCAGCGCTGGCGAAGCCGCGCGATTACCCAAATAAAACCCTGCACGACCAGAATAAGGCAGTAAAAGCGCCAAGAGGGCTTCTTTCCAAGTGCCGTCCACAAAATAAGGATCCTGAATAAATTGACCTTGCGTATCAAATTCGGCCCATAACCAAGTATAACCTTCATCTCCAGCAAAACCTCCAGTTTGAGCAACCACAACACAAACCGATTGCTGAGGCATCTGTTCAATTTGACAAACCAATTCTCCCCCCTCACGAATTGACCAACGCATGTCCCAATACCGTTTTCCCTCCTGCTCCCAATGCGCACCATGTTTCTGCACCATCACCGCCAGCGTGCAGGAAAACACTTGCCAATCAGTTTTACTCCAAAGCGGTGGCGCTAAAATTTCTTTGA
>JAWLBA010000024.1:0-10321 GCA_041395165.1 Verrucomicrobiia bacterium | reverse complement strand
GCACCCTGACCCAAGGCAAAGACACCGTTGAAGCTACCGGCGCAACATTAGATGCTTTGATTCAAGATCTGGAAAGTCGTTACCCCGGCTTGAAAAATCGTGTCTACGACGATGCCGGTCAACTTCGACGCTTCGTCAATATCTACGTCAACGGTGAAGATGTTCGTTTTTTACAGGAAAAAAGCACGCCCCTTAAAGAAACTGACGAAGTGAGCATTGTGCCAGCGATTGCAGGCGGTTAATAAGTCGAAATGCTTCAACCTGCTAGCAAATTTTGCTCAAGCTTTTGTTTGCAATTTAACACTTTTTAGGCAAATTTTTATTATGGCCCATTTCAAAGGTCGCTACTGGCTCATTTTCAATAAAGAAACTGCATCGCGTCCGCTTATCTACGAGATGAGTAAAAAGTTCGATGTCATTTTTAACATTCGCCAATCCAGCGTCACCGGCGATATGGGACTCATCGCTTTAGAATTGGAAGGCGAACGCCAAATCATAAAAGACGTCATCGCCTGGTTCGAATCGCAAGGTGTGCAAGTGGATCCCGCAGAACTTCAAACGATTGAAGGATAACGTTTCGTGATCGCAAAATTTGAAAAATTATCTGCTCGCCAATTAAATCCCTCCGTCGGTCTCGGACTCGATATTAACCAATTGACCTTGGATGAAATTGACAAACTCCCACTTAACGCCTCGCTTAAAGAAAAATTAAAAGTTTGGGCTACTTCTTATGGAATCAAAAAAAAGCGAACTGCACTTACTGATCAGCAACTCGCTTTGAATTATGAAAAAATTCAAGCTGCCATTCGCAACTTTAAAAAAGCGAAGTTAAAACATCTCCGCGCAAAAAGAAAAATGGCATTAACTCTAAAACAAAAAGCGAAAAACAGTTTTGCTAAAATCGAGGTGGATCAAACCAAACAAGAATTTGAAAAAAACAAGCAAACTCTTGAAAAGATTCAAAAAGAAAACAGCTCCCATTTAAAACTCAACCGTGAAGAGTTACACGCACTCGTCAAAGCAACTTTACAAGTCGAAGAGCCGCAAGCCATCCAAACCCAAAATTCATCTCCCTCTCAAGAAACCTCAAAAACATCTCAAACCGAATCCGTCAAATCTTTAAAATCCTTTACTGCATTGCCACCGAGTGTGCAAACGGTTGTCGCCTCCTTTCTTTATAATCGGCGTGAAGCCATCGAAAAAAATGGCACCCCGGAAGAAAAAAATTTTTGGAACGCCACAATCAAACAAAATGACTGGAAGGAAATCGCCAAAATCCTCAAAGCCACTGAATATAATTTGGATCATTTAAAAATGCGTCGCATTACCGAAGCCGATTACCTCATCCAAAATCTCCTTCAAAAACAGTCAGCACTTGCCGCCTCGCCAGCTCAAATTGAAAAAACTTCTCAACCCCAACCCACTTCTCCAAAAAGCGAAAAAGCCATGCACTATTGGAAAAAGAATCTTAATTTGGAAATTGGGAAAGCTCTTATAACCGAATGTGTTCGCCCCCATAAGATTCACGTTTAACAAAAACATTTTGACATTTCTCTAAAAAAATTTTATCCTGTTTGAGTTATGGCTGATTCACAACAAATTCTCCAGCCTGACCCCCCATCCCAAATTAATTGGAAATTTATTTGGGAAAAAGAAGGCGGCGTTTTAACTCAAAGCTATATTCCCGCAAAAACCAGTGGCGTCACAGTTGGTCCCGGATTTGATATTGGCCAACATACCACGGGTGAAATTGATAAGCTAAATATTAGTGATTCTCTCAAAACCAAATTAAAATCATTTGCCGCTTACGGTCCTAAACATCCTCGTGACGCTACGACTGATCCCAAACTTTCTGCTGACTTCGATGCTATTTATGCTGCCACCCAGGCAATAAAAGATGTCAAAAAAGAAATTCAAAAAACTACCAAAGAAGCCAGAGAATCGAAAAGAGCCTTACAAAAAGCGGAACAAGAACTCAAAAAAACAACCGCAGCTCATAAAGACACCCAGTCTGCAATGACTAAAGTTGATGAAGCGACCAAAAAACTAAATGAAAAAGAAACTTCGGTAGAACAAACAAAAGAAACCTTAAAAGAATCGCGAGAAACCTTAACTAAAGCTAAAAAAAATGCCACTTTCGCTTTTACTCTAACTCCAGAAGAAACCGAAGAACTCACGAATGCTGTCATCGAAGATAAACAACCCAAATTTATCGCTACCTACAATGAATCAGTAGAAAAAAAAGAAGCTGAAGCCAAGGCAGCAGGCCAAGAATTAAAATTAAAACGTTTCGATGAATTACCGGAAAGCGTTCAAACTGCGATTGCTTCTTTTCAATTTAACCGTGGAGAAAAACGTGGCATTACTGGTAACCAGGCAGAAAAAGCTTTTTGGAATGCCGTTGTCGAACAAAAAGATTGGAATGAAGCAGCCAAACTTCTTAAAGCCACACATAACAATAAGGGCTATCTAAAAACTCGTCGAACCGAAGAAGCCGATTACCTTATCCAAAATCTTCCGAAGGAAGAAAAAATAGAAGGAAAAGATCAATCTTTAAATGACCTTGACCCCAATCGACTTCGCGTCGCACAAAACGAGGATGGCAAAATCAAATCTACTAAAGATCAGGATTTATTAAACAGCCAGGTCAAAACCGCTTTTGCCATGCAACCTTCGAAAAATCAAGACACCGAATTGCAGTACTGGAAAGAGCGTTTCGGTTCTGACGATAAAGAAGAGGACAAAGAAGAAAATGTAAAAATTAAAATTTAAATAAAAGATTTTCTTAAATTTTAATCAGCCAATTAAAATTAAATATTAGTCCCCGGTGCGGCCTCTTCAGCTTTCAATGGTGTATCCGAACGCGATAAATTGACCACCAATTCTAAAAGTTGATCCAACGATTCTTGAACTGAAATTTGACCCGTTTTAATTTCCAAATCCGGTTTTTGCGGTGCTTCATAAGGAGAATCGATTCCTGTAAACCCTTTAATCTCCCCTGCTCGCGCTTTTTTATAAAGTTGGCGTGGATCACGTTGCTCGCAAACTTCGATTGGTGCATTAACATAAACTTCGGCAAAAACAATTCCGCCAGCGTGACAAATTTCGCGCACGCGTTGACGATCTTTTGCAAATGGCGAAATTAATGAGGTCACAACAATTAAACCGGCCTCCGCCATCATTTTTGCAAGCTCGCCGGCACGACGAATATTTTCTGCACGATCTTCTGCACTAAAACCTAAATCGGAACACAAGCCGTGTCGTAAATTGTCTCCATCCAAAATGTAACTCGCCATACCGCGACGATGTAAACTATTTTCCAAAGCCACCGCCAATGTAGACTTGCCCGAACCAGACAATCCCGTCAGCCAAATCACGGCTCCTTGATGTCCCAAACGCTCTGAGCGATCTTCACGCGTTACTTTGCCTACTGTCCAAGTAATATTTGCGCTCGTGACTCCTTGCGATTCCATTTCCTTGTTGTAGTCAGCATCATGAATAATGCCTCCACCCCCGATACGACTTCCCTGTTGAATCACAAAACGTGCCGTAGTGGGAAAGCGATCAATATTATCAAAAGCCAAAGGACGACGAGCTCGAACAATTACCTCGGCCACTTCATTTTTTCCAATTTCATAGCGAGTCTCCTTGACCTCTTCCAATGTTGATGAATCAATCACTCGCGCAATTTTAATAATGCGTGCTTCCACTTCTTGCGTTGCCAAACGAAGCGTATGAGGTGTGTTAAGTTTCAACGGCTCATTGTGCAACCAGAAAAGATTAGCCTTAAATTCGCGCGCTTCTACAGGCCCCTCTTTTAAATGACTGGCCAATTGTCCGCGCTCCACAAAAATTTGTTCTGTCAAGGTAATCGCCACCGACTCTCCAGCCTTGGATTCTGTGGGAGATTTTTTAGCACCCCACGCCTCAATGGATTTCACTCGACTACGCTTGCGATCCGGCCAAAAAACCAGTTCATCTCCAACCTTTAAAGTACCTGACTCAATACGCCCTGCAACAATGCGACGCTTATCAAACCGATAAATATCCTGCACCATCAGACGCAAAGGCTGATCCGTGCTCGGAGCCGGTTGTTCAAAAGAATCCAAGGCATTTAAAATAACCGGCCCGTGATACCAAGCCATTTCAGTGCTAAGTTTAGTAATATGATGACCGTGCTTCGCAGAAACAGGAATAAAATGGCGTGGACTGACTCCAAGCTTTGCTAAAAATTCAGAATATTCTTTTTGAATCTTTTGAAAAATTTCTTCCTTAAAATCCACCAAATCCATCTTATTAACTGCAACGATTACTTGTTTGATGCCTAATAAAGAAAGCAAATAGCCATGACGACGTGATTGTTCTTGTACTCCTTCATGTGCATCGATCAACAAAATCGCAGCATCTGCACTCGCTGCACCCGTAATCATATTTTTCAAAAATTCTTTATGACCTGGCGCATCAATAATCACATAGTTTCGTTTTTCGGTGCGAAACGGAATTTGCGTAGTATCAATAGTAATGTTTTGCTCTTGTTCTTCCAACAAAGCATCAAGCAAAAAAGCATATTCAAAATCCATTCCTTCCGCTTCACAAGCTGCACGGATACTTTCCACTTTGCCTTGCGGCAAGGAATCCGTATCATAAAAAAGTCGGCCAATTAAAGTCGATTTGCCATGATCCACATGACCTACAATTACAATTTTTAATCTTTCAGGTTCCATCATAATTAAATTCGTTTTTTTTAAAGATACAGATCACATAAACCCCTTCGCCCGCAATTTCTGCATCGCATTGCGCTCGTGATGATCCTGAGCTCGACCCGCACGTTCCGGCACTTTGGTCTGTTTAAGTTCCTCGATAATTTCGCGAATGGTAGAAGCGTTGCTGTCCACACTTTTTGTAATCGGCCAACATCCCAAAGAGCGATAACGTTTCCCCTCTCGCGAAAAATACATTTTGGGAATCGGAATTTGCTCCCGATCAATATACTCCCAAATATCTACCTCAGTCCAATCCAGTAAAGGTTGCACGCGAACATGCTCTCCAGGTTTACACTCCGTAGTGAATTGATTCCAAAATTCTGGTGGTTGATCCTTATAATCCCATTCAAACTCTGCATTGCGCGGTGAAAAATAACGTTCCTTCGCACGCGTAGAATCTTCATCTCGCCGAATACCCGTAATCAATGCATCCCATTTATATTTCGATAAAACCTGTTGCAAGGCGACTGTCTTCAATTCATGAGTCACCGTGACCGGATCATGCGTTTCGTAGCCCACACCCCGCGCCCGCGCCTCTTCATTAATCTTAACAATTAAATCCAAATCATAATGTTTTTTGGCCCACTCCCGATACTCCAACATTTCAGGAAATTCATAAGTCGTATCAATATGCAAAACAGGAAATGGAATTTTTCCGCAAAACGCCTTTTTACAAAGCCAAATTAAAACATTGGAATCCTTCCCCATCGACCAAGGCATCGCCAAGTTCGAAAAAGCATGATAAGCCTCGCGCAAAATGAAAATACTTTGCGACTCCAAACGATCCAAATGTGTCATCATATCAATGTCTATAATTTAAGTAGATATTAAACCGCATATCTTATCCAATCTCATTTCAAGCGCAACAGGAAAAATCCTATTCCCATTGACAAAAGAATATAAAATTCTAGTTTTCTTCCCATAATGAAAATAACAAAAATTTCCTCTTTATTGGTGGCTGCTTGTTTAGGGCTTTTTTTAACAGTGGGATGCGCTTCACAAAAATCGAATAAGCGCGGATCTCAAAAACAGTGTGCAATGAAAGAAAAGTGTCATAACGATGACGGCAAATCTTGCCATAAAAAGAAGCGAGAATGTCCTCCTAATTGCGACAAACCTTGCTGCAAGAAAAAATAAATTATTTTTCTCTTTTTTTACAAAACCACCCTTTACGGGTGGTTTTTTATTTTTCTTTTTCAAAAAAATTCGGAAGATCAACCAATTGACCATTGCTAGCCGTCATAAGATAAGAAAGAAAAATATCGTCTCTAGGCAACAAATCCACTCGTCCCCCAGCCTCTTCCACCAATAAAACTCCCCCAGCAATGTCCCAAAGCCGAATACCTCTTTCAAAATAAGCGTCCAATCGCCCGCAAGCAATATAAGCTAAATCCAAAGCAGCACACCCATTCATTCTGACTTTACGAGCATGACTCGCCAAAAACTGTACTGAACTCCAACTTTCCTCCACCACCGATTTCATTTTTGCAAACCGTTGAAACCATCGCCTCACTCAGTTGTTTACGCGCTCACGCGAATTTTATGACCATTTAACTTTGCACCCCCACCCTTATCGCAGTAAATACCCGTTTCTTAACGGATCATAAGTCACACCCAAAATCGTTTGCTGATTCTTTTGTAAAGCCAAAGTAATCGCAAAATGAGGAAACCCATAGAAAAAATTCACTGTTCCATCAATCGGATCCACAATCCATTGCAATTCCGAAGCACCATATTCCGCAGTACCTCCTTCCTCACCAAAAACCGTATGATCCAAAAACGCTTTCAAAAAATACGATCTGTCATCAACTCCTGGCATTCCTGATCTAATTTTAATTTAATATCATGATCACTCATCGCATCCACTTTTAGCGTTCGTCCAAATGCCGCAACCAACATTTGCCCCGCTTCTTGCACAATTTCAATCGCTTTAGGTAAAAAAGAATCATTCATAATTAAACACCGCTAATAAAAATAAAATAGCATAGGCAATCGTTAGACCAGCTCCTAGTAGCAAGTAAGTCTTGGACAGTTTTTTCATCTCTTCTTTCATAAACATTTATTTCTCAAGTTTCAGCCTTATTAATTTTATTGGCATCATAAAAAATTCTTACATCTGCCTTTTCCGTGCCCAACAATTCTTGAGCCCGTTTTAAAGCATTGCGTGTGGCAACATTAGGTTTTGTGTAGAACCAGGAAAGATATTTTCTGAGCCTAACAAATGAAAAAGACCTGAAGATTTTAAAACCCGAATCACATCTCGCATCGCTCCACTAATTAACAAGTGACACCCACGCTCGCGTAAAAATAAAATCAACTCCTCCAACGCCATCACACTCGTTGCGTCCGTTAAATGACGCGCATTCTTTAATCGCAAAACAATCACCTTAATTTTCATCCGTTGCCACGCGCCAATTTCATTACGAAACAAATCTAGCGCCAAAAAACAACTCGCCCTCCACATGAATAATAGAAATTTGCGGATTTATCTGTTTTCCTAAAGCATCCACCTCGCACAAATTACCCTCTTCATTAAACGTATATTCCACCAATTGCGGCATCGCCGCCTTTCGCAAAACAGAACAATAGAAATGGCCGTTCCTAAAAAATTGCAAAATCTAAAGGCGTCAAAAGTGTAGCCAAAAAAGTCACCACCAAGACTAACCCATCCGATCGCGTGGCTCGCAACGCAATACGAATACGACGCAAATCCACCAACCCCCAAGCCACCCGAATCACACACACCGCCAACGCCGACAAAGGAACCCATCCAATGAGAGGTCCAGCAAAGAAAACAGCACTGCACAAATCAAACCGCTCCACACACTCGACAAAGAAGTTTTTGCACCACTTTCTCATAATTAAGCTGCGAACGAACAGGAGAGAAGTAGACGCCGGCATTCCCGAAAAAAGCGCAAGCCACATTCGCAATACCCATACTAAGCGTGTCCTGATTCACATCATAAGTTCGATTCGTCCGACTTGCCAACGATTTAGAAATAAAAGGCCTTCCAAAATTGCAAATAAAGCCAAAGCAAACGCTTCATCGGGCCAAGCCATAAAAACTGTTCAAACTCCAAGCCGGCCGACTTAAGGGCCACGAAGCAAATGGGAGGGCACCAAAAACGCACCTCTGCGCCCGCCCACCGCAAAATCTGGGCAATCACCGTTGTCAAACCTAACGTGATCGCCGCAGTCAGCCATCGGGTGTAATGTTTTCGAATTCCTTCATAAATACCCAAAGCAAACAATGCCAAACTCAAATCTTGCCAACGCGTTTCTTTTAAACTTTTAAGAGTCAATTCCCAGACATCAAAAAAAGTCGTCGCATCACCCACTTTGAAACCCAAACAATTATGCAGTTGGTTAGCAATAATCAACAAAGCCGCGCCCGTCATATAACCAATTACCACACTACGCGATACATACTGAATCAATGTCGGAACATGCAAAAATGCTGCGGCAATTAATAAAAGTCCTACTAACAAACCAACAAACTCAAGCTCGCCAATTTATCGCCTCCGGAAGGATCCAAAATAAAAGCGCTTAACACTAAAATCGCGGTTGCATTTGATGGTCCTAAAATAAAACGCGAACTGGAAAACCAAGGGCCTACAAAAGCAGCAATCGCAGAACAATAAATGCCATATTGAATAGGCAAACCCGCCACCAAAGCATAAGCCATACCTTGCGGCAAAGCCATTAAAGCCACACTAAGCGCCGCTTTGAAATCACCTTTGGCCTTAACGGTATCGTAATGAGCAAAATCTTCCCGAATTGGAAATAATTTTAACTGGCTTCTTATGGAAAGCTGTCGCCAGGAAACCTTCACTTCGCGCCATAACTCTTTCCATTTCATGAGATTCTCTATTAATTCAACTTATGATATAATCCTTTGGAAGTAAATTAAAGACATGTCTGGAAGCGCAAACTCACGAATAAAAAAACTCCTCTGAGCCATTGAATGACTTAAGAGGAGTTTAAATTTTAAAATGAAGCAGTTTATTTTTCTTCTCACCTCAAAAGGAGTGGGATTCGTAAAGATCGGCGAAACCGCTTGATTGATGCCATCAGGACCCAAAGTTGCTTGCAATAAAACTGTCGCATTACCCGCAGGCAAATCTGCCCCTACCGATTTTGCAATAAATTTCCCTAAGCTCTTGGGTTTGGTCGCCTTGAACCCTTTGATCTTAGTCACATCTTGGAACGCCGTAACTTGTGCTGCACCACCATTCGTATTGGTGCTAGTAAATAGAAATGCCAACTGAATTTTGAGCGGTAAAGTTGTGATATCGGCTTTCGTAAAGACATTGGTGCCGGTATCAAATTTGCCTTTTACTTTAAACGCTTTGCCCACTTTGAGTTGAGTTGTGCGTTTAGCAGGTTTAATTTTGCTAAAGGTAATAGCGAATTCTTTTCGCACTTTGACTGTTGCGCTATTCGTCAAATCATCAAAAACTGCCGTGATCGCAACATCGCCAGCGCTTAACCCCATCACAACTCCTGCATTGTCGACTGTAGCAATATTCGTATCACCCGAACTCCAAGTCGACGCAAGCGTAACATTTGTCGTGCCATTGGTGCCAATGCCCGTTGCTGTCATTGGCAAAGTTTTGCTAATCGCAATAAACCCGTTAGTTGGTGTCACTACTAAATTCGTGATACCTGTGACCGGTTCCACAATTGCGTTGACGGTGACTTGGAAAGTGTCTTCGACAAATAAAGCGCCCTCATCCGTCGCACGCACGGTAATGGTAAAGACACCGTTAGAATTAGGAAGATAACTTAAAGTGAGTGTGTCAGCATTGTTATCAACTGTCACACCACTGAAAATTTCAGCATCGCCACTCACAAAATTAGTCGCTTCCACCGAATAAACTAAGTTCGCGTCGGCTGTTTCCGCATCTTGGAAAGCAGGCGGTAAATCAATCACCGTAGGAGGCGCACTTTCATCTACGACAACATCTGCAATACCAGCTCCTTCAATAGTTGGAGACGTATTCGCAACAGAAGTGAAATTCCAAGTCGTCTGATTATTAATGCCAGTAAAAGCATTGTTAGCCACATCCACGAAAGCACCATTGTCAATCAACACATGATAAGCCGTCCCAAAAGCTAAAACACCATCGGGATTAATCGTCACCGTATTTCCTAAAATGGTAACACGAGGATCATTGACTGGAATCACTTCAAAATTACCCACACCAGTTTCAACAATCGTAATATTTCCCGCACCTACCGCAACCGATTCGCTAAATTGAATCGATAAATTTGCACTGGGGATAACACCCGTTGCATTATCGGGCGGAGTTAAAACAGCAATGGTCGGCGCCGTAACATCTTGAACGGTATGATTAATTGGCACGGCGGGATAAGGCGCTGTTGTGTTAATAGTATTAGCGCTCGAAGTTACATTGCCATTATTGACAATCTGCAAATTAATCGTGCCATTATGCACAGCATTCCCAGCAACATTGGCCACTATCACATAACGTCGCGGCGTCCCGACGTGCACGGTCTTCCCAACAATGCCTGAAATATTAAGCGTCGCCGCATCC
>JAWLBA010000023.1:0-12346 GCA_041395165.1 Verrucomicrobiia bacterium | reverse complement strand
TTATATTTCTTGCCGCTACCACAAGGGCAAGGATCGTTTCGGCCTACTTTTGGTATGGCACGGCGAACGGGTTGGGCCGCTTGGGCAATGGTTTCAGAAACAATATCGGACGAGGTTGAAGGATCAGGATTAGCGGTAGAAGGCCCGCCTAAAGCGGAGCTTTCTTCATGAACAAAACGTTGTGGTAAAGCGGCTAAAAATTGTTCAAAAGCCGTCAAACTTGCTGTTGATCGGAAAAGATTTGATGCGATTTCTTCTTTCATTTCACGCATCATTTCTTCGAACATCGAAAAGGCTTCTTGTTTGTATTCTAAAAGTGGATCTTTTTGACCATAAGCGCGTAGACCAATGCTGGTGCGCAATCCATCCATGGCATAGAGATGTTCCTGCCATAAACGATCCAAAGCGCCTAAGATCATAAAACGCTCTAACGTTTGCGTGGCGTTGGGCTCTTCAAATTTCGTTTTTAAATCGTAAGATTTTTCGATTTGTTCCAAGCAGTATTTGGTTAAAGTCGCGTCGTCAGAAAAAGAATCGAGCTGTTGACGTGAAAGGTTAATGGGGAAAGTGCGATTGACCCATTCCAAGAAACTTTCTGCGCCAGATTCGGAATCAGAAAATTTTTCTTCGGCGTGATTTTTGACCACTTCTTCTATCACTTCAAAAACTTGTTGGCGAGGGTGAGTGGTGTGAAGAATTTCGTTGCGAAAATCATAAACAATCATGCGTTGTTGATTCATGACGTCGTCATACTGCAATGTGTGTTTGCGAATGGTGTAATTGCGTTGTTCCACGCGTTTTTGAGCGTTTTCTACGCTGCGATTGAGCAGGGGATGTTCCAACTCTTCATTATCTTTCATGCCCAATTTGGTCATCCAAAGCGCTAGCTTTCGAGAATCAGCAAAGTTACGCATGAGTTCGTCTTCAAAAGAAATATAGAACTTGGAAGATCCTGGATCACCTTGACGCGCGCAACGTCCACGCAACTGTCGATCAATACGACGCGCTTCGTGACGTTCCGTTCCAATCACTCGCAACCCGCCTAATTCTGCCACGCCGGCACCTAACTTAATATCTGTTCCACGACCTGCCATGTTTGTGGCAATGGTTACTGCACCGGCTTGACCCGCGCGCGCTACAATCTCCGCTTCTTGCTGATGGAATTTGGCATTTAACACATTATGAATAATGCCTTCCCGCTTGAGCATGCGCGACAAAAGTTCGGAGGCCTCCACTGAAACTGTGCCGATAAGAAGAGGCTGTTTTTTGGCATACGCTTCTTTAACTTCGTTCACAATGGCATTATATTTTTCGCGGCGCGTTTTATAAATAGAATCGTTGCCGTCCTTGCGAACGCAAATCCGATTAGGTGGAATCACTACCACGCTTAGCTTATAAATATCATGAAATTCATTGGCTTCGGTTTCTGCGGTTCCGGTCATGCCAGCAAGTTTTTGATAAAGGCGAAAATAATTTTGTATGGTTATGGTTGCAAGCGTTTGCGTTTCGCGATCAATTCTTACACCTTCCTTGGCTTCTACGGGCCTGATGCAAGCCATCGCTCCAGCGGCGTCCAGGTAAAACACGACCGGTAAATTCGTCAACAATCATGACTTTGTTGTCTTGCACGACGTATTGAACGTCTTTTTCCAAAGTGCAGTAGGCGCGTAGTAATTGAGAAATGGTATGAATGCGATCAGTGGATTGATCAAAATTGGCTTGAGCTTCTTGCACCAATTTATCCTTTTCTTCATGTGATCGGTTAGGATCACTATTGATATCATGCATTTGGGTCAAAAGATCGGGGACAACAAAAGCATCGGGATCGTTAGGACTCAAAGACGTGCGACCTTTGGCAGAAAGATCCGCGTCATTATTTTTTGCATCGATGGTAAAGTAGAGTTCTTCTTTGATGCGATAAAGCTCTTCACGACGTGTGTCAGCGTAAAGATTCGTCTCAAAATCTTCCAAAGCGCGACGCAGTTCCGGCTCCTCCAACATTTTGAGAAGCTGTTTATTATTGGGCATACCGGTTTTGACTCGATAAAGCGCACCGCCTGCTGCCGTAATATCGTTTTTCTCAAAAGCAGCTTTGGCGTCCGCAGCAAAACGGTTGCAAAGTGTGGTTTGTTCGCGGACTAAGCGTTCAATAGCGGGTTTGAATTTTTCAAATTGAAAATTGGAAGCTACGGTAACGGGTCCAGAAATAATTAAAGGGGTGCGCGCTTCGTCGATAAGAATACTATCTACTTCATCGACGATGGTGAAATAATGGTCACGTTGCACTTGATCTTCCGCGCGCGAGGCCATTCCGTTATCGCGAAGATAGTCAAAACCAAATTCGGTATTCGTTCCGTAAGTGATGTCGCAAGCATATTGTTCACGCCGCTCAGCAGAAGACATGTCATGTTGAATGCAGCCAACCGTTAATCCCAAAAAACGATAAACTTCGCCCATCCATTCGCTATCACGTTGAGCTAGGTAATCATTCACAGTAACAACATGCACACCGCGACTCGTTAAGGCATTGAGATAAGTGGGGAGGGTAGCGACTAACGTTTTACCTTCGCCCGTTGCCATTTCGGCAATTTTACCTTGGTGCAGCACCATGCCACCTAATAACTGCACATCGAAAGGAATCATTTCCCAGGTTAATTCTTGGCCGCGAACCAAAATACGACGTTTGGCTTGAGTAAAGCGGCGACAAGCATTTTTAACGACAGCAAAAGCTTCTGGAAGTAACGCATCTAACGTTTCACCCGATTGATGGCGCTGTTTCAACTCTTCAGTTTTTGCGCGCAGTTGGTCATCCGATAAGGCGTGATAGCTTTTTTCGATTTCATTAATCTTTGCCACAAATGGCATAAGCTTGCGAACTTCTCGCTGATTTTTTGTTCCAAGAATTTTTTTAATAAGCCAGGTCATCATAACAAATTTAGAAAGGACGCATTATTGCAGTTTAATAGGACTATAAAACTAAATTTTTCGAAAATCGCGTCAAGTTTTGATAGCCTATTTTTTCAATCACAACAAGATCTTCCACACGAACTCCGCCCAGGCCAGGATAATAAAGGCCTGGTTCAACGGTAATCGCGTCGTTTTTTTTAAATTTTCCTGAGCCAAAACGAGGTGCTTCATGAATTTCCAGACCCACACCATGACCTAAGCCATGAAAAAAACCGACATGACGTTTTTTGCGAATTTCGGTTGGGTAACCTTGTTCAGTAAAAAAATTGCGAATGCCTTGTTGGATTTTTATGCCATCACAATTATCGCGTAATTGTTGAAGCGCGCGTTTTTGACCTGTTAAAACGGTTTGATAAAGTTTTTGCTGAGCTTCGGAGGCTTTTCCGCGAACAAACGTGCGAGTGATATCGCCCCAATATCCACTTTCAATAACTCGAGGAAAGATGTCGACAATGATAAGCTCATTGGCTCGTAGCGGACCATGACCTCGTTCGTGAGGGTCACACGCTTGTTCGCCCCCAGCAACAATGGTATGAATGCCCACCGCACCGGCGTAGGCAAGGGTGGCATTGATTTCAGCCTGCATTTTTTCTGAAGTGAGGCGCTGGTGATTGAGTTGCAAAAATCCATTGGAAACCATTTTAGTGCGTTGCAACAGTTCTTTAGCGCGAGCCATACCTAGCTCTGCAATAGTTTGGGCCTGCTTAAGATATTTGATTTCAAGAGCTGTTTTGGAGCGACGCTCTGGAAATAAATCTGCATCTTTTACCAGCGAAAGCTGCAGGCCTTGTTTTTTTAGTAACTCAGCGATGCCGGCCGGAAAGGTATAAGGAATCGTAAGATGTCGAATTTTCTTTTCTTGAAAAAAAGAAAGTAGAGCAGCGATATCTTTATTTTTTATTTTAGCGAATTTTTTGAGAATAGAAAAATGAGTAAGAGAAAGGCAGTGGGTGATTTGAGCAGTGCTCCGTGCACGATCTATTTCCAGGTCAGAAAAAAATCCGTAAGTTTTTTCTTTTCCTTTTTCGGGAATCGAAACCCAAAGAAAAGAGTCGGGCGCAAAAAATCGGGTGGAGTAGAGAAGATTAGCATCGGTTTCACTCGCCCCGTAAAGCAGTTTAGCAAATGGCTTTTTCATAGCATTGCGTCTGATTTGCCCTAATGTAAAAATATGTCAATCGTTACTAAAACTGGGGATGATGGAACGACCGGATTGATGTTTAATCGACGTGTTTCCAAAACCGATTCGCGCGTAGCGGCTTATGGAGCGGTGGATGAGTTAAATGCCGCGTTGGGCATGGCACGAGCTCTGGCAAAAAATGAGTCAATGAAAAAGGAGCTGTTTCAAACACAAAAAGAGCTGGTGATCGTAATGGGAGAGTTATCCGTTTTGCCGGAAGATCGTGAACGTTATCAAGAAAAGGGATTTTCTTTTGTTTCCGAAGAAATGGTGAAACGGTGGGAAAGTAAAATTGCGGCTATTGAAAAAACTTCTCCTTCTTTTGAGGGATGGGATACTCCGGGTTCCACCGTTTTTTCTGCAGCGCTTCATGTTGCGAGGACAATATGTCGACGAGCGGAAAGAGAGGTTTGGAAATTAAAAGAAAGTGGAGTTTTTTCGAATCTTCAAACGACTATTTATCTCAATCGCTTATCGGACTGGTTATGGTTAGCTGCTCAAAGTTCAGAATAAGATTTATGCCGATAATAAAGGTGGAATAGGACATTCTAAAGTATGGCTAATAGCCCTTAGCAACTCTCCTTCTTCAATTTTTATTAAACCATCAGCAGAAATGGTTTCGGCACAAGCTAAAATAATTTTCTTTTTTATAGCAGGAGAAATGGTAGCAATACGATCAAGGGCTAAATTGAATCGTTGCAATCCGCATTCAGAAAGCAAAGTGGGATTTTGATCATTTTCTTCGATAATGCCACATCCTTTTATAAAAGCTTGTTGAGCTTGAACATCATTATCTGCACCAACACGTGCCAAAACAGAAATAAGCGTTTTAACTTCTTGCTCCCAAGAAAATGAAGTCACCCTTTTTTTCTTATGAGAAGTAGGAAGGAGAAAATCCAAGTGATTTTGCACAATTTTTTGCAGAACAAATTCAAAAACGCCTACTTGTCCGTCCATATGAATTAATTGATCTAAAAGCGTTTTGAAATCTTGATATTGAACTGGGCTTAAAAGCTTGAGCGCGGGCAAGGCAAGCTCCACTAATGGCAATTTTGCTGAAGCTTCAAGAGTTAAAATATGAGGCGAAAGTTGCTGCACGGTTTTTGCCACTGCAGAATCTGCAAAGCTATTAATCATTTCTATCTGATGTTTGCGCAGCATGTTCTCTTCGCTAAGCAATAGTGCTAAAATCACGGCACAAGCACCGGAACTTTCGTGTAAAGCAGTTTGAATGGGTAAAGGTATATTAGCACGAAAAGTCGCTGCATATTGAGCATGTTGATGGGTGGGGGTTCCTATATGAGATAGAGTTTGTTCCACGGGAATAGCAGCGGGGGTGGCAATGAGTGAAGACGTCAGATTTTCTTCTGTTAAATTGTTTGCTTCAGGATTTTGCGTTTCCAAAAGTTTTCCATCCCAAGCCGGATCTAAAGCTTGGATTCGCTCTTTTAGCGGGGGATGAGTGGCCATAAGTTGCAACCATTGTTCTCCGACGCCATTGCCAAAAAACAGGTGGCTCGCTTCTTCTGCATGAGGCGAATGCAAGCGAGAGCCGGTATTGCCAATTTTTTTTAAGGCGCCCGCAAGCCCTAAAGGGTTGCGAGTAAATTGTACAGCAGCAGCATCCGCAAGAAATTCACGTTGTCGCGAAACTGCCGCTTTAATGAGTTTCGCAAAAAAAACTCCGATATAACCTACTACTAATAAAAGTAGGCCAATAAGGGGCAAGGGATTACCACCTTTTTTTTCAGAACTAGAGCTAGAGCTACGATAATAGGTGCGACGCGAACTGCTGCGAAGCAGATAATAACCGATGATAGCAAGGAGTAAAATACCGTTGAGAACTCCCATCAATCGCAGATTGAGGCGCATATCACCATTTAAAATGTGGCTGAATTCGTGGGCAATAACGCCTTGGAGTTCATCACGACTCAGTTGTTGCACGCTACCTCGTGTCACGCCAATTACTGCATTTTGTATCAAATGACCTGCTGCGAAAGCGTTGATGGTTTTTTCCTGATCTAAAATATAAATTTCAGGCATAGGCACACCGGAAGCAATAGCCATTTCTTCTACGACATTAATCAGCCGTCTTTCAGCAGGATCGGTCGTATGCAAATTAAGTGGCTGGCCACCGAGCATTGCGGCTACGCTGCATCCCCCTCCTCGTGAAAGATTAGCTATTTTCCATAAACTACCTCCGATAATAATGCTTAATACCGTGATCGTAACGATTAGGAACAGTTGAAGGTTAAAGTAGTCTTGACGAAACAGCAGGGGTTCTTGTTGTCTGAGAAAAAGCGCTATACTACTGTAAATCGTTAAGTCGATCGCAATAACCGCTAAGACAAAAAGAAAAATAAGGTAGCTGGTCTTTTTTTTAGCTCGTTCTTGGCGCTCGAAAAAATCCATCATAACTCAAGAAAATGTGATCGCATTTCTGCCAAGCGAGCCATGAGTCAAAAAACTAGTTTAACTAAAAGAAACTTTAGGCGCTTCTTTTTGAGCAGCATTTTCAACTTCAAATAAGGTTGCAGGTGTGAATTGAAAAATTCCTGCAACGATATTATTCGGCACAACTTGCGTGATCGTATTATAACGCATCACGGCGTCATTATAAGCTTGGCGTGCAAAAGAAATTTTATTTTCTGTTGAAGTCAATTCCTCGCTCAATTGCATCATGTTTTGGTTGGCTTTCAAATCGGGGTAAGCTTCTGACAAGGCAAACAAACGACCGAGTGAACTGGTTAAAGCGGTTTCCGCGCCCATTAATCCCTGCATGCTGGTAGTTTCACCTGGATTTTGAGCAGCTTTTTGGCTCGCGTTTAAAGCGCTGTTGCGAGCGGCAATGACCGCTTCCAGAGTTTGACGCTCGTGAGACAAATAACCTTTGGCGGTTTCGACAAGGTTGGGAATTAGATCGTAGCGACGTTTTAATTGGACATCGATTTGCGAGTAAGCATTTTTATAAATATTTCGTAGCCCAATCAGTTTATTGTAAATGCCAATGCAGTATAAAACTAGGCAAAAAAATACACCGACCACTATGATAAGTCCCAATAAAATTGCGCTCATAAAGGAAAGAATTTAGTTTGCTGATAATGCGTGTCAAATATTATCATCCACAAAGTAAATTATTTTTTTGCTAGCGCTGCCATCATGCGGCCCGTTTTACCTTGTTCTGCTCGGTAAGAATAGTAATGATCAAGATTCGAAACAGTGCAAATTTCACAATCGTAAAGCTGCTGTATGCCCAGCGCTTTCGCTTGATTTTTGATTTGAGAAACAAAGTCGATGGGATAGTTAGGAAAACGAATACAGGGACTAAGTTGAACAATGAGTTGGGAGGGTTGAGCGCCAAAAGTCATTTGCATTTCTTTTACTAACGATCGAAGAATATTTTTTTCTGTGCCTTGACGGCCGGAATGAGCCAGTCCAATACTTTGGGTCAGGGGATCAACAACGTAAATAGCGCAACAGTCCGCTACAAAAATTGCTAAAGCGATGTTTTTTCTTGGGTGCAAAGAGCATCAGTCTCAGGCTGGCAATTTTCGGATTGCTCGGTGACTACAACAACCCGGTTGCTGTGGATTTGTTGAGCATTTTTCCAAACATGCGTAGTTATGGGCAATTTTTTTCTTAACGCGAGATTATCAATATGGCGTTCGGGTGTAGCGGTAGCGTGACGCGTGGTAAAAATGTGTTCGATCCAATCTATTTTTTGTAAAGCGGGAAATTGGATAAAACTCATGAATAAACTTCAATTGTCACGTTGGAGTAAATAATCAGCAATAGCATGAAGGTTTTTCGCTTTTTTGCCAAAAGGTTTAAGTGAGTTTCGTGCTTTTTGTGTCCAGTAATCGGCTTCTTTTTGAGCTTTGGGCAATCCTAATAGGGCAGGGTAGGTAGCTTTTTGAGATTTAAGATCTTTGCCCGCGCTTTTGCCTAATTTTTCAGTGGTTTGTGTGATATCAAGAATGTCATCAATGATTTGGAAAGCGAGTCCGAGTGCGTGACCAAATTCGGAAATGTGTTTGAGTTGAGCTGGTGTAGCATTGGCTGACATGGCGCCGAGTCGCACTGAGGTGCGAATGAGGGCGGCAGTTTTATTTTCGTGAATTTTTTTTAATGTGGAAAAAGAGATTTTTTTCCCCTCATTTTCAATATCCATAACTTGGCCTGCGATAAGAAATTGGCTGCCTGCTGCTTGAGCAATCTCGCTAATGACATCAGCATGCGAATAACGAGGCCAGGCACGACAGGACGCAGCAATTTCGAAGGCGCTTGTTAGCAAAGCATCACCGGCTAACACAGCAATGCCTTCACCGTAAACTTTATGAGAGGTGGGTTTGCCGCGACGAAAGTCGTCGTTGTCCATACAGGGCAAATCGTCATGAATTAAAGAGTAAGTGTGAATACATTCTACAGAGCAGGCGAGAGGGAGCGCTTCTTGAGGTTTTCCGCCACAAGCTTCCGCGGCAGCTAAACACAAAATAGGCCGCAAACGTTTTCCACCCGCCAAAAGGCTGTAACGCATGGCTTGATGAATTGTTTTGGGTGTCTGATTTGCCGCAGGCAAATAACGGTTCAAAGCTTGGTCAACAAGGCGCTGACTTTTCTTAAGATAGTTTACCAGTGTCATAGGCAATATTGCTGTTAGCAGATATTTTCTTGGGAGAAAAGGTTTGTGTGAGAGAAAATTTTATTTATTTTGAATGAGGACAGGAATGGTAGAGAGTTAGACCGTTAACCCCGCCAGGGCCGGAAGGCAGCAACGGCAGCGGAATTAATTTTGCTATGATTTCCTGTCCTTTTTATTTTTGATCCTACCAGCTAGCTTATCGCAAGAGTTGATAAATAATCGAAAATTGGATTTTTCAAAATTGAGCGCGCCACGTCTTGCCCGGTAAATTATTTTGAACCCATTTCGGGAAGTTGGGTTGGTTGCGAAGTTCTTCGAGATCTTTGTCGTGCAATAAAAAATCCCAGTTATTATAACCGAGATCAATCGCTTTCTGGAGTGCCAGTAACGAGGCCTCAAGCTGGTGCGTGCGACAAAGGCTGCAAGCATAGTTATAATGGGCAAGAACGTCGTTAGGAAATTGAACGATAATGCGCTCATCAAGAGCTAAAGCTTCGGAATAAAGTCGCGCTTCCATATAATAATCCGCCAAAACTTTGATAATTTCCCAATCGTCGGGGTAACGTGAGTGCAAGCTTTCATAGAAGCTAATCTCTACCGTTGGCGAAATGATAGTTTTTTCCATGACTTGAATAAATAATCCCTATGCTCTATAGCAAATTTGAATAAGTGTAAGCAGTTGTCAATTTATTTTAATTGAAGGGTTAATTATGGAAAAAGAAGAGACTATTTTTTCAAAAATTATTCAACGCAAAATTCCGGCTAAAATCGTTTTTGAAAATGATGAGATTTTAGCGTTTTATGATATTGCACCTCAAGCGCCTGTGCATGTGCTCATTATTCCTAAAAAACCGATTGCGCGAATTGAAGCAGCTGAAACAACAGATGCTGAATTGCTAGGCAAAATGCTTTTGACGGCTCAGATGTTGGCACGTGATTTTGGGTTAGCAAAAACTGGCTTCCGTCTTGTATTTAATAACGGTCCTGACGCTGGCGAAGCCGTGCCACATTTGCATCTTCATTTATTGGGGGGAAGAAAACTTAATTGGCCACCCGGTTAAAGGAGTCCTAGGGAACAGTTGTTCCCTATCGTGGTATGGCGCGCACTTCCAGATTCTGCAAAAGGTAAGGTTGATCTGCTTCTATCAAATCAAGACGCAGTCGATCTGAAATTAATGTGTGATTAAGGTAAAATAAACAGTCGTTTACACCGGGTTGTAGTCTACAAACTTCTTGACGCCAAGTTCGATATTTGTGATCAGTTCGAGTTTTGTAAAGAAGGCACAATTTAGTTTTAATGGGGGAGGTTATTTTAACTGAAACAACCGTGGCTTGGTTGGATGGAAAAGCAAATTCCGGAAGGATAAGTTGAGCTGGGGATCCGCTCGGAATTAGCGACCAGCCAAGATTTTGTGGATTGAGTTCTAAATTTCGATTTTTTACTTTTTCTGGTACATCCAGCTTAAGAGAGAAAAGAATATTCGTAGAAAGTGCAAATTCTTTCTCTAAAGGCTGATCGCGCAAGCCGCTTGAGTTGGGTGCAAGACGTGGAATCATTCTTTCGACCATTTCTAAAATAACAATGTCTGGCTTCTCTTTATCTACGATTTTAGTATTCAATTTATAATCCCAAATATAAGTCGAAGTTTGAAAAAGTTCAGAAGTAAAAGGAATAAGCGCATTAAAGAAAGAATCCCGATGAACGAGGGCCTTGGGCAAAGTGGGATCATCAATTTTTGTTATTCGAAATGCGGGATTTGGAATTTCAACAGCACGAAACGACGTTACTGGAGTAAGTTGAGGTGCTTTTTCCGTGAAATAATGTGACATTCCTAACACCAAAGAAAGATCGCCGGAAAAGGGGGGCATTTCTATTTTAAACTGTTTCAGATCCGTTGGTGGAAGTTGAGGAAAATCTTTTCTCAAAAATTAGCAATCTGTTGATAAATGAAGCCCGAGCACCCAAACCATTCCAATGCGTGTCGGTTAAATAAAAAAGTGGTCCTAATCCTTTGGCCTGTTTTAGAAATGGTCTGGAATCAAGAATATCCAAATCAGAGTTTTTTCAGATATTTTATTAATTGATCTGCTCGAGTTTCTTTTTTACGATCCTGCAAATATTTCGGCAGATACTCTGGATAAATGGATTGTTTATCAGGCGTTAAGATAAATAAAAAACGGCAATTTCTTTTTTTTAACCAATCTCGACGTTCCTCCAAGGTTCGACGAAAAAATTCCAATTCTTCTTGGCTTAATGTCAATAAACCTTGGTAATCAAGCAAAGTGTCGTCATTCGCTGTATAAAGCCATCCTTTTTTCCCAATGACAATATCTTCTGTTGTAGATTGTTTTAAGCCACCGGCCAATAACCAGTTATATCCTTGCAAAAGACTATTACGCCAACCGAAATGGTCTTTGTAATAAACTTCCCATGCGAGAGGGAATTTTTGCAGCGCTTTTTTCTTCCATTTCCATTCTGGAGGTGGAGTTAAATTTCGATTTTCGTTAGCGACAGATGTGGGATCCCAGTGAAAATAATTATCTACCAATGGTAACCATAACGTAATCAAGAAAATGCTAATTAATAACCAATCGCTAATGATTTTGAAAGGGGAGCGAAGCATGGCTTAAAATCGGAAATAAATAAAAGGATTAAACGTTCCGGAAGCCAACCGCATCATACAAAAAATGATGAGACTAAAAAAACAAATCGGCCGTAAGCATAAAAGGCAAGAAGCAATGAATCGAAAAGAAGGAGAAGGCTGCGGATTTACAATCAAGATTTTATTGAAAAATTTAGCTGGTAAAGGAGTCGATGTCAGAATGCCGACAATCAGAGCAATCACTGTTAAAGGTTGTAATAGCGTAGCAAGTGTAGTTTCAAGATTAACTTGGGAAGTAAAACTGAATAAGGCTCGATAAAAATTAACGCTGTCCTCCAAAGTCTCCGCTCGGAAAAAAACCCAAGCTAATAAAATGACCAATAAAGTATAACTATGACCAAGAAATCTAGTTCGAGTTAAAAATTTGAATAAACCGCTCCGCTCCAAAACCAAAAAAGCACCATGAAACAAGCCCCAAATCACAAAGTTCCAACTTGCTCCATGCCACAATCCGCACAAAATAAAAACCGTCATTAAATTCAGAAAAGTGCACCAACTTCCTTTTCGATTGCCACCAAGCGGAATGTAAAGATAATCCCGAAACCAACTGGATAAAGAAATATGCCAACGCCGCCAAAACTCGGTAATAGATCGTGAAATATAAGGATAATTAAAATTTTCCAAAAATTTAAATCCAAACATGTGACCCAACCCAATCGCCATGTCAGAATAGCCTGAAAAATCGAAATAAATTTGTAACCCGTAACAAACCAATCCTAACCACGCCAAAGATGTTGTTAATTCTTCGGCAGAAAGTTGAAAGACCTTATCCGCAGGTACGGCCAAGACATTAGCAATTAAAACTTTTTTACTAAGACCCAAAATAAAGCGCTCGATTCCATAAGCAAAATCTTCTCGAGTGATGTTGCGTTGGTTAATTTGCCGATCCACATC
>JAWLBA010000022.1:0-14263 GCA_041395165.1 Verrucomicrobiia bacterium | reverse complement strand
CGCATTCACCTCTTCTTGGACGCTATTGACACGTGGCGTCCAATTAGCTGCCTTTCGCAAATGATCCAATTTATCAATTTTTGCTTTAAGTAGATGCTTAGAAACATCCAACGCCCTCTCTGCCTCCATCAAAGCACGTTGCAAGCGAAGTGCTGCATCAACCCGATTAACATACCTACCTGTACGATTTCCTGCTCTGAAAAAACTAAGTAAAACTTTTGGATTGGGCATAATACAACTTACTTCATGATTCCGTGGAATCATTTCCCGGCAATAAATCACAGAAATTGAATCTGTCAAATTTCAGCAAGCTATTTTCTTGCCTTTTAGAAACTATTTTACTCCGATTCTATACAAGAGGAAGCAACGATCACCTTTAAAGCCCAAGCCCTGCCTGAAAAGAGCCGTCTTTAATTGAATTTTCCATTCTACCTAAACCTGCTGCGGTTTGCTGTTCAAACTGCTCAAAAATCTTACCCAATTTTTTACCACCAACGGAGGCAGCGCCCTCTATCACATTTTCCTCTAATCGATTAATGGTATCACCCAAATCTCTTTTGTAGCCTAGCGTTCCAACAGCTCCAGCCACATTGATTGCACCAGTCTTCGCATCACTCACAAATTCTACTGCTGTGAGCCCTGCTTCTGCTACACCTTTGATAGCTTCTCCCACGGGATGAGGTGGCAGTTCATGATTTATCGTTCCAGGAATCGTAACTAATGCCAAAGAGCCAACGCCACCTTTACCCAAAGTGGCTTCAGCGATTGCAACTTCGGCTTCAGCATCAGTGGCTTTTTGCACTAAAAAATCGGCTTTACGTTGAGCCTCAGAAACACGAGCTTCTGCTTGAGCCAAATCTCGAGCGCCATAATCTGCAACACGTTGAGCTTCGCCAAGCTCAATATTTATTGTTCTAATAGCATGATCCTCTTTCGCCCTAGCCATGTCCCAGAAACGTCTTTCTGGAGAACCAGGTGGCAAGTCTGGAGGAGACACTCTGGCATCCCGAAGTGCAATTAAATAATCTCGCTCTGACTTAAGGCTAGCGATGCGTATGCGATCCCTCTGCACTGTATTAGTACAGGCTTCGGCACGCTCGGTCGCATAGCGAAGGCGATTTGATGCTTCATCCGCAGCACGCCTGGCTATGCCAGCGATTTCTTTTACTTTCGCAAGACTCCCTGTCTTAGTCACACGTTTTATCACATTAGCCGCATGCTTCGCGGCAATAACATCTACAACCTCAGCCTGGGAGCGAAGATCGGCGTATCTATTAGAAATCCTGGATAAAGCATGACGAGCATCGTCCATTTCTTCCCGAGCTTTGTCCAATCCCGGCAAAGCATTTTCCTTCCATCGAGGTGGCAATTTATGGTATTCAGCTAATAAACGCTCGTGTGTGGCGGTTTTCTCCTGGAAAAGATCTGAAGCCGACTGATACTCCTTTTGTAATCTGCTTAAGGCACGGCGCAAACGAAGAGCTTCATCAACACGGCCAGCTGGCGTTCGAGCATAACGTGCTCTTCTAGCAAGATTAATCAGTATTTTGGGAGTGGCCATAAATTATGAAGCTTCTTACAGTTTATCCATTAATTTCTTCAAACTAAATCACAAAAATAAAATCTGTCAAATTAAGTAACAAAAACCGTGAAAACATTGACTTCTCCAAGTTCGCGCGCTATGCCGAGTCGGCTATGAATTCGATTGCGACTTTAGTGACTAACACCATCAAAACTTTAACCATTGATGCCATTCAAAAAGCGGAAAGCGGACATCCTGGTCTTCCAATGGGTTGCGCAGATTTTTCTTATGTGTTGTGGACGAAATTCTTGCAATTCAATCCCGCTAATCCCCATTGGCATAATCGCGACCGTTTTGTGTTATCAGCTGGTCATGGATCGATGCTGCTTTATTCTTTGCTGCATCTTACCGGCTTTGAAAAAATGACAATGGAGCAACTTAAAAGCTTTCGACAACTTCACAGCCTAACCCCAGGCCATCCTGAACAATTTATTACCGAAGGAGTCGAAGCCACCACTGGGCCTTTAGGACAAGGCACTGGCAATTCAGTAGGCATGGCAATTGGCCAGAAGTTTTTTGCTGCCACGTTTAATACAAATGAATTTACCATTAGCAACCATCGGGTTTATGCAATCGTTTCAGATGGCGATTTGGAAGAAGGCGTGTCGCATGAAGCGGCTAGTTATGCTGGCCACCTCGGGCTGGATAATTTGGTTTGGTTTTATGATGACAATGAAATTTCAATCGAAGGCAAAACTGATTTGACTTACAGCGACGATGTTGAGTCACGTTTTAAGGGTTATCATTGGCATGTGATCCGTGTAGATGGTCACAATCACGAGCAAATTGAAGCGGCTCTCAATGAAGCCCAATCGGTAAAAGGTAAGCCCACGATTATTATCGGCAAAACGATCATTGGCAAAGGATCGCCCAAACTTCAAGGCACCCCTAAAGCCCACTCGGACGCCTTTGGCGAAGAAGAAGTCGCTGCGACAAAACGCAATTTAGGTTGGCCGGAAGATCAATTTTTCTACGTGCCGCAAGAGGTCAAAGATTTTTTTGTTCAACTTCGCAAACAATGGGCACAACAAGAAGCGGATTGGAATGAAATGTTTCAAGCTTACGCCCAAAAACATCCGGACAAAGCAAAGTTGTGGCAACAATTTATCAAACGTGAATTGCCAAAAAATTTGGAATCGTTAATCGCAACTTTTTCATCTGATAAAGCTCAAGCCACTCGCAATGCTTCAGGCGAAATTTTGAAAGTGTTGATGGCTCAAATTTCTAATTTGCTAGGGGGCTCGGCAGATTTAGCGCCTTCAACCAAAACGTGGATCAAAGAAGCTGGCTCATTTCAAAAAAACACGCCACAGGGACGCACTTTGCATTTCGGCATTCGTGAGCATGGGATGGGTTCGGTGTGCAACGGGTTAGCTTATTACGGAGGTTTGATTCCTTTCGGTTCTACTTTTTTAACTTTCACCGATTACATGCGGCCTGCGTTACGATTGGCCGCGTTGAGTCGCTTGCAAACGATTTATGTGATGACGCACGATTCCATTTTCTTAGGTGAAGACGGGCCGACGCATCAACCCGTGGAGCATATCGCTTCATTGCGCGCTATTCCGAATCTTTGCGTGATTCGCCCAGGCGATGCGAATGAAACTATTCACGCATGGTTAGTCGCTTTGGAAAATAAAGAGAAACCGACGGTGCTGGCTTTGACTCGTCAAAATGTTCCGGCTTTTGATCAATCGGTTTGTGCGCCCGCGAGCGGCTTAAGAAAAGGCGCTTATATTTTGTGGGAGTCGCATCCTAAAAACACGCCCGATCTTATTCTGATTGGCACGGGTTCAGAAACCTCACTTTGTTTAGAAGCAGGAAAAATTTTGGCACAAGACAAAGAAGGACAAAAAGTGCGTGTGGTTTCGATGCCATGCTGGGATTTATTCGAAGCACAATCGGAAAACTATCGTGAAACGATTTTGCCTTCTCAAGTCACTCGACGTTTAGCCGTTGAAGCAGGCGTTTCTTTCGGTTGGGAACGTTATGTGGGCACTCAAGGTAAAATGATTATGCAAAACGATTTTGGTGCCAGCGCGCCCTATCAGGATTTGGCTAAAGAGTTTGGATTTACCGTTGAGAATGTGGTGAAAGTGGCGAGGAGTTTTTAAAAAATTTGTAGGGCAAGCGGAGCGGTTTGCCCTACAATTAAATCAACCCCTGCTTTTCTAATTCTTCTAATCGCTTTTCATCCGAATCGGGAATAACAGTTTTTAATTCCGGAAGTTCCGTTAACAAATTCAGGCAAAGGCTGACTTCTTCGCCATTGGGTTGACCGGTGGTTTCAATGATAAATTTGTTTCGGGTAAGATAAACCCAAGAAAATTCGTCGCCATTCAAAATGCGAAATTGCAAATTTTCATCCCAAATGACGTCTTCCAATGTTTGAATCGAGAAAGTCGCAACATCGTGTGAAGCGACTTGCTCTACTTTTCAAAACGATTCAGCCAAGATGTAAGAATAGTTTCAATGCGCGATTGATCGAGCGATTTTTCAAAAACCGCTATGAACCCCAAGCCAAATTCATTGCTCATTATCCTATTTGACGCCAATTTCTTTAACGCGTCAATCTTGACTAATGCTCAAATCCGAGCCACCGTGTTTGGCCTATGGCAAAAATCGAATATTTTAGCAGGGAAAACGGGCGTGGTGTTTGGCGTCGCCAATAAACGTAGTATTGCTTGGGCCATTGCTCAAGCTTGGGCGGAAGCGGGCGCAAAATTAATTTTTAATTATCAGGGAGAGCGCTTAAAGAAAATGTTCAAGAATTGATTACAGTTTTTGGCCCAAACACAGCTATGGCGCCTTGCGATGTGACAAAGGATTGGGAAATTGATGAATTTTTTGATTTTTGTAGAGAAAACAGACGACGCAAGTTGATTTAATACTCCATTCGCTGGCTTTCGCGCCTAAAGAAGCGTTGGAAAATCGTTTTCTCAACACTTCTCGGGAAGCCTTTACCCTGGCTCATGACATTAGCGCTTATTCTTTAGTCGCTCTGACGCGCGCGGCGGAACCTTTGATGAGCCAAGGCGGCAGCATTATTGCCATGACTTATTATGGCGCAGAAAAAGTGGTGCCTCATTATAATGTGATGGGAGTTGCAAAAGCTTCTCTGGAAGCTTCGGTGCGTTATTTGGCTTATGATTTGGGTCCACAAGGAATTCGTGTTAATGCGATTAGCGCAGGCCCTGTCAACACCCTCGCTGCCCGAGGCATTTCAGGATTCACCGAAATGTTGAAACATTATGAAGAGCATGCTCCCCTAAAACGCAATGTGCTCCCTGCTGAGTTAGGACAAACGGGCGTGTTTTTAGCTAGTGACGGAGCCGCTTCCATTACCGGCCAAACCATTTATGTTGACAGTGGTTACTCGGTTATGGGGATGTAACTAAACACTGATAGCTGAAAACTGACTACTGACAACTCGTTTAGCGAGCAGAGAAAAGTTCCCGTATGATGTCTTCAATGGGAACCTCTTGAATCGTGACGTCTTGAATGGGGTATTGCCCTAAAATTTCGCGATTAAAACGCGTTAAGTGGGGGCGTTGAATTTTTAATTTTACGATTAGCTCGTTCTGTTCCAAAATTTCGCCGTAATTTTCCAGTTTCAATTCAGAAGGAAAAGTTTCAAAGGTTAACGTAACGATTTTATCGTTGGAAAAACGATCAAGAATATCGCGCAATGCGCCATCAAACTGAATGCGACCATGATCAATAATAATCACTCGCTCGCAAAGCAGTTCAATATCTTGCATGTAATGGCTCGTCAGCAATGTCGTGATTTTTCGTTGCGCGGTATAATCTTTTAAAAATTCTCGCACTTTTTTTTGCGACACCACATCCAATCCGATGGTAGGTTCGTCGAGAAATAAAATTTTGGGCCGATGCAAAAGCGCTGCGATCAACTCCATTTTCATACGCTCGCCCAAAGATAATTCACGCACCATAATATGGAGTTTTTCCTTAACATCTAACCACTCGGTTAATTCATCAATCGTCCGTTGTGACTCCGTTTTATCAAGACCATAAATCACGCGATTGAGCGCTAGCGATTCAGCTGCGGGTAAATCCCACCACAACTGATTTTTTTGTCCCATGACAAGCGCAAATTGCCGTTTCAATTCCGGTTTTCGTTGCCACGGCACATATCCCAAAACCTGAGCTTTCCCTCCACTAGGATAAAGCAATCCGCTTAACATCTTTAAAGTCGTAGTTTTTCCTGCTCCGTTTGGCCCCAAAAAGCCTACTAACTCCCCTTCTCGAATTTTGAAGCTAACTTGATTGGCTGCAATGGTTTCAGTATGAGTGCGCACAAAAAGATCACGAACCGCCCCTGTAAAACCCGATCGCTTGAGGTAGGTCTTGTAAATCTTGGTTAGTTGTTCGGCTTCAATGGTAATGGGTGTCACGCGTAATAGTCCATCATTATTTATGAAACCCTCTCTAAAGATCAAGTGGCGATTTTGCTATTTTTACTTTCTTCAAATTAGACTACCTTATTAATAGGGGTCTCATGAAATTTAAATTTGACAACATCCCTATTTTTGCCGGCTTGAATGACAAGTCTCTCGCATTTTTGGAAAAAATGGCAAAATGCAAAAAATTTAAAAAGGGAGAATTTTTGATTCGTCAAGACACCGAAGGAAACACCTTTTTTCTTTTAGCTTCAGGTCGCGTAGAGATAGTGATTTTGAATAAGGGACGCAAAAAAACGGTTTTATCTATTCTGGGTCCCAATAGTTGTTTTGGTGAAATGGCTCTTATTGAATGCATGAAACGTTCCGCCTCAGTGCGCGCTTTGACCTCAGGAAAAGTTTATATTTTAAGTAATGCGGATTTGTATCATCTTTATCAGCAATTCCCGGCACAATATGCCATTGTGATCCTTAATATTGCTCGCGACTTATGTAGAAGAATTCGTGAATTAAACAATACTTTTGTCTCGATCACACGTTAATTTTAGAAAAAAACTCTCATTTCAATTTAGAGAGAAGTTTTGTTAAAATAAAAAAATTGCTGTATTTTTTAAAAATGAAACCCGGTTTAGGAGTGGCTTATCCTCTTGGCGCTAATTGGAATGGCAAAGGAACGAATTTCGCACTTTTTTCAAGCACGGCCCAAGCAGTTGACCTTTGTTTATTTGATCATGTCGATGCTGATCATGAATCAACAACCCTTCGCATGACGGAATACACCGATCAAGTCTGGCATATTTTTCTGCCAGAAATCGGACCAGGCCAGCTCTATGGATTTCGCGTTCATGGCGATTACCATCCACAAGCCGGTTTACGTTTTAATTCAAACAAAGTTCTACTCGATCCTTATGCTAAAGCGATTTCGGGCAAAACGCTATGGAACCAGAAAATGTTTGCTTATCCTTTAGATAGTCAAAATGCCGATCTAGATTTTGACGATGAAGATAATACCCCTTATGTGCCAAAGAGTGTTGTGATTGATCCTGCTTTTAATTGGGAAGGCGACCATCCCTTAGGATTCCCCCTGCATAGCTCAATTATTTATGAGGTTCATGTGTCTGGATTCACCAAACTTTGTCCTCATATTCCTGAAGAAATCCGAGGAACGTATGCGGGGTTAAGTCATCCTTTCACGATTGATTATCTCAAAAATTTGGGTGTCACTGCTGTGGAGTTATTACCCGTGCATGAACATGTCGATGATTGGAGCTTACTAAACAAAAATTTATCGAATTATTGGGGTTACAACACCATTGGATTTTTTGCGCCCGAAGCTTCTTATGCCTGTCGCTCCGACAGCGCGCAACAGGTCAACGAATTTAAACAAATGGTAAAAACCTTGCATCAAGCCGGCATCGAAGTCATTTTAGATGTGGTTTATAATCACACCGCAGAAGGCAATCATTTAGGACCAACACTTTGTTTTAAAGGCATTGATAATTTCGCTTACTATCGTTTGGTTGAAAACGATCTCAGACATTACTTCGATTGTACGGGTGCAGGCAACACACTCAATATTTTACACCCACAGGTTCTCCAATTAATCATGGATAGCCTGCGTTATTGGGTTTTAGAAATGCATGTTGACGGTTTCCGTTTTGATCTCGCCTCAGCTCTTGCTCGAGAGTTGCACAGTGTCAATAAATTGTCTGCTTTCTTTGATATTATTCATCAAGACCCTGTGCTTTCCACAGTAAAACTCATTGCCGAACCTTGGGATCTTGGTGAAGGGGGTTATCAAGTGGGCCATTTTCCTGTGCTATGGGCAGAATGGAATGGAAAATATCGGGATTGTGTTCGCCGATATTGGAAAGGAGACGACCACTTAATGAGCTAATTGGCTTACCGAATCACGGGAAGCTCTGATCTTTATCAAACCACCGGCAAACGACCCTATGCTAGCATTAATTTTATAACAGCTCACGACGGGTTTACATTAAATGATTTAGTGAGTTACAATGAAAAACATAATGAAGCCAACCAAGAAAACGATCGGGATGGCGAAAGCAATAATAATTCTTGGAATTGCGGTGCAGAAGGAACAACCCAAGATGAAAATATTCTAAAATTACGACGAAAACAACAACGGAACTTTTTGACAACCCTTTCTTATCACAAGGCGTATCGATGATTTGTGGGGGTGATGAATTTGCCCGCACGCAACAAGGTAACAACAATGCCTACTGCCAAGACAATGAACTCAGTTGGTTTCATTGGAATTGGACAGAAGAATCACAAACCTTATTCGACATGAGCCGTCGTTTAATTCATTTTCGCAAGGAACATCCCGTTTTTCGCCGACCTAAATTTTTCCAGGGTCGACCTATTCGTGGCACTCAAATTAAAGACATCATGTGGTTCAACACCGATGGCAGTGAAATCACGGAACAACAATGGCAGGTTGCTTATGCGAAATGCTTAGGTTTGCTGTTAAGCGGTTCTACAATGGATGTCAAAGATATGAACGGAGACCTCATTCAAGACAGCACTTTTTTACTTTTATTCAACTCTCATTATGAATCGGTCGCTTTCAAACTTCCTGGTGAATCAACCAGTCAATGGAAATTGTTAATTAATACAGAAGAAGAAAAAGCGTTTTTAGAAAATCCTAAATCTTATCAAGCAGCACAAACTGTTCCCATGGAAGCTCGCTCATTAATGGTTTTGGAATTACAGAACTCCGATTAAACGCTAGATGTTAAAAAAAATGCATAATTACTTTGGCGCAACGTTAAACAAACATGGAGTGAGTTATCGAACCTGGTCGCCTTCGCAACATCAGTTATCAGTTGCAATATCAGATCATGCAAAAAACGTCTTGCGCGTTTTAACCATGGAAAAAGACCCATCCGGCTTTCATTTTGTAAATGATGAAGCAGGAAAAGCAGGTGATTTTTATCAATTCAAATTAAATGACGGTCGACTTATCCCCGATCCTGCCTCCCATTATCAACCCTTCGGCGTAGAAGGCCTTTCCCAAGTAATTGATCATCAAAATTTCATTTGGAAAAATTCCGTCACAAGCCCTATCGACATGCAAGATTTAATCATTTACGAATTGCATGTCGGCACCTTCACCCAAGAAGGCACTTATCAAGCCGCCATTTCCCAATTGCCACACTTAAAAGATCTCGGGGTGACCGCAATTGAACTCATGCCTGTCTCCGATTTTTCGGGTCGATGGAATTGGGGTTATGATGGCGTCATGTTATTTGCTCCGGCTCGCTGTTATGGAACCCCGGACGATTTCAAATATTTTATCGACGCCGTTCATAAACAAGACCTACACGTGATTTTAGATGTTGTTTACAATCATTTTGGTCCCATTGGCAATTATTGGCACGTGTTAACACCCGAATTTTTTAACGCTACGCAACAAACCGTCTGGGGCGCTGCCATTTCTTACGACATAAAAAAAACAAAAGCCGTGCGACAACTTTATCTGGAAAACTTGAGATATTGGAAAAATTGTTATCAAATTGACGGTTTGCGCTTGGACGCCACGCATGCCATTTACGATGATAGCGATCCTCATATTTTTGCTGAGTTAACTCACGAAGCGCATCAACTCGGCATGATCATCATTGCTGAAGATGAAAGAAATGAACGGCTCTTATTATTAGAACGCGAAAAAAAAGGTTACGGATTCAACGCCGTTTGGGCAGACGACTTTCATCATTCTGTTCGTGTTCATCTCACCAACGAACACATGGGTCATCTGAAAGACTTTGCCGGAAACGTCGAAGAAATCGTTAAAATCATCAATGAAGGATGGCTTTATAGCGGGCAAGAATCGCGCCATCTCAAAGCCTGTCGCGGCACAGCCTGTCACGATCTCAAAAGCTATCAATTTATCTGGTGCATCTCCAACCATGACCAAGTTGGGAACCGTCCTTTAGGGCAAGCCTTGCATCATTATATTAATTGGGAAAGTTACACCGCAGCGGTGGGGCTGCTCTGCTTTCACCCTTCACTCCCATGCTTTTTATGGGACAAGAATGGGCAAGCGACAGTCCTTTTCTTTATTTCACTGATCATCCCGGTGAACTTGGAAAATTGATTACTGAAGGCAGAAAAAAAGATTTTAAAGAATTTTACGAAGGTTGTAACGCTACACAAATAAAGAACATTCCCGATCCTCAAGATGAAAAAACTTTTTTCGCCTCCAAATTAGATTGGGAAAAATGGCAAGACCCCAAACATCAAAAAATTTTTCAAATTCATAAAACATTCATTCATCACCGACGAAAATGGCTTGAACCTTCCTTGCGCGAACGCAACCAATGGGAAGCGGTTCATTTT
The DNA here is from genome assembly GCA_041395165.1 of Verrucomicrobiia bacterium. Taxonomy (GTDB): domain Bacteria; phylum Verrucomicrobiota; class Verrucomicrobiia; order JADLBR01; family JAIBCM01; genus JAIBCM01. Next base: position 3,898 of record JAWLBA010000022.1, on the reverse strand, counting down.
GGCGATATCATGCGCATTTTTTATCAAGGCACTCATTATGATTTAATGGTGATTAGCGCATTGCGAAAAGAAAATCTTCGACCGATCAATATTTATCAACAACTCAAATCCACTGCACTCGATTGGAAAATTTTACTTTCATCCGCTTACAAAAACGAAAAAAATGACATTAATTTAAAAACGGGAGAACTGGACTTTAAAAAGCCTGAGACGTTAGTATTAATTGGAAATAAAAAAGCCAATGAAAACCAACGTTTTTAATCGTATTCCCGGAGCTACTTACCGCTTACAACTCAATCACGCTTTCACCTTTAAACAAGCTCAAGCCATTATTCCCTATCTTAAATCGTTAGGCATCACTGACATTTATTGCTCCCCCATTTTCAAAGCGCGCCCTGGAAGCAATCACGGCTACGATGTTTGCGATCATAATGAGCTTAACCCAGAAATTGGAACACAAGCTGACTTCGAGTCCTTTTCCAAAGAACTACAAAAAAATAAAATGGGTCTTATCCTCGACATCGTGCCCAATCACATGGGCATTACCCAACCCGAAAACAAATGGTGGATGGACGTTCTAGAACATGGTCAAGCCTCTCAATATGCCCATTATTTTGACATCGACTGGTTTCCGATTAAAAGCAGTCTTAAGGGAAAAATTTTGCTGCCCATTTTAGGCGATCAATATGGTGTGGTTTTAGAACAAGGTCACCTTAAACTTTTTGCCAATCGAAAAGGACTGTTCGTTCAATATTATCACATCACCCTCCCCATCAATCCCAAAAGTTATCGCTCCATTTTAATTCCCATCGTTGAACAACTGGAAAAAACAAACTCATCAGCATCCAAAATTCTTCCGCACCTCATCAAAATTTCACAGGCATTAAATGAATCCACCTCACTCGATTTAAAATCCCTAGAAAAAAATCGCGCGCTCTATACTACATTAAAAGAAAAATGGCGTCTGCTTTACACCGAAAATCAAACTTTCAAAAACGCCTTAGAAACCACTCTCAAAAAAATCAATGGCAACCCTGACAAACCCAACTCGTTTAATGCGCTAGATGCCATCTTAGAAAAACAATATTACCGTTTGAGCTATTGGAAAGTGGCTGGCGAAGAAATCAATTATCGACGCTTTTTTGATGTCAACGAATTAGCCGCGATTTCCGTTCAAGAAAGAGAAGTCTTCAATCAAATTCATAAGCTGATTGCCAAAATGATCGCCAAAGACCAAGTCACCGGCTTGCGCGTCGACCATATCGATGGCCTCTGGAATCCCGAAGATTATCTGGAGCGCGTGCAACAATTATGGCGTCAAAAAACCGCTGCCCTCTCTAAACGACCCGCACCCAACATCTATCTACTGGTAGAAAAAATTCTCTGTGGCAACGAGGTTTTACCCACATCCTGGCCTGTTGCAGGAACCACTGGCTACGAATACGCAGACCGCATCACAGGCGTGCTCGTCGCGCGTTCCGCCAAAACCAGCCTCGACCAACTCTACGAAAAATGGAGTGAAAATTCTGACTCTTACTCCGAAATCGCCTATCAATGCAAAATCAACGTCATGCATTCCAGCCTCGCCAGTGAAATTAATACCCTAGGCTCTTACTTACAAAAAATTGTTCAAAAAAAACGTCGCACCCGCGATTTCACCTTAAACGATTTAATCGACGTCATCCGCGAAACCATCGCCTGCTTCGAAGTTTATCGCACCTACATCATTCCCGGTCGTCCCATTTTGCAAAGCGACGAAATTATCATTCGACGAGCACTGGCTCAGGCCAAAAACAGAAACCGCGGCCTCGATCTCGAACTTAGCGCTTTTGAACTTTTAGAAAAATTGTTACTTGGCCAAGGCGAATTTTCTCATGCCAATCCCGATCACGCCAACTTCGCCATGAAATTTCAACAAGTCACCGGCCCCATCATGGCCAAAGCTATCGAAGACACCACCTTTTACGTTTATAATCGTCTCGTTGCCTTCAACGAAGTCGGCTCAGAACCCAGTAAATTTGGTTGTCCCATCGAAGAATTTCATCGCTTCAATTATGAAAAACAACGCTCTCATCCTCACAACTTAATCACTACATCTACCCACGACACCAAACGCAGCGAAGATGTCCGCGCACAACTCGTCGCCCTCAGCGAATTCCCCAAAGAATGGCGCGCCAAAGTGCTTCGTTGGAATATCATGAATCGAAAATTCAAAAAAATTATCAGCGAAAAATTTGCTCCTTCGCTCAATGAAGAATATCTCCTTTACCAAACTTTAATTGCAACTTTACCTCTCAATTCCTCGAATCGTACTACCTGGAACAGTTGGACAAGACGCATCCAAGTTTACCTAGGAAAAGCCATCAAAGAAGCTAAAATCAATACCAGTTGGATCAACCCCAACCCCGAATGGGACAATGCAACAAAAACCTATGTCAAAGCCATTTTAGATCGAACCAACAATTCCCGCTTCTTAAAAAGCTTACTCAAATTCACCCATGACATTCGTGTGCATGGCTATCTCAAAGCCGCGACACAAACCTTATTAAAACTAACACTTCCCGGAGTTCCCGATTTTTATCAAGGCACTGAAATATGGGACAATAGCTTAGTGGATCCCGACAATCGCCGACCGGTTAATTTCCTCACACGTCAACACCTGTTAAAATCTTCCCACACCCAACCTTGGTCAAAACTCTTAAGCCAATGGAAAAGTGGTCACATAAAAATCGCTCTCATTGACCGACTGTTGACCCTACGCAATCGTTATCCCGCCTTATTCGCCTTCGGCTCCTATGAAGTCTTACCCATCAAAGGCCATGGAAAAGAATCCGTCATCGCTTACTGTCGACGTTGGGAATCATTAACCTTAATCGTCATTTGCCTAAGACTTTCGAGAAATCGTTGCGATATCAAATGGAACACCGACTGGCACGAACTCGCCCTTCAAATTCCCAAACCCTGGCTCAACCAACCTTGGCACAGCGTTTTAAGCAAAAGTCCACTTTCCTTTACCAACCCCACCCTATCTTTAGCTCAACACCTAAGAAAAAAACCGTTTGATGTGTGGTTTAACACCGAAAAAAGTGAAAAATAAAGATTAAAGCGACAAGTATTTAGCTATCAGTTTTCAGTATTCAGTGGTCAGCAATCAACTCAAGATAACGTTTATTTAATACTGTCATCGTCAGACTCGATCTGGCTTATCTATGTTCTATTTGCTGTCATTCTTGGACTCCATTCATAACTATCCGAAGTGACTTCAATTATCTGTCATATAGCTAAGAAAAACCTCTTGTCATTCCCGACTCGATCGGGAATCCATTCCTTTATTCCTTTAGTTCCCCGAGTCGCAGCCCGGGGATGACAAGATTTTCCTGTCATCCTCGGACTTGATCCGGGGATCCAGTTTTAATTTGTTCCCACCGATTTCACCGATTTTCACAGATAAACTATTAGATTGAATTGGTGGTAATCTGCGCAATCTATGAGCAAGCTTTTACCTAACTCCTTAAGTCTCTGAGTCATACGCTCATAAAAGCAACTATAAGAAAATCTAATACATTGTATAAGAATTACTTATAGTAAATTTTTACACTTTTTTTCTTGCCAATTTTCTGTGCAGGAGACATTTTCGGTGTCATGAAAAAACAAATCATTCTTTTTTGTAGTTTTATTTTTGCGGTCACTGTTCTGTGCGCCGGAGATTTGACAGTAACGGGTAATTTGGATGTGCAGGGCAATGTTTTGAATTTGGGTTCGTGGCAGGGTCAGACTAATGAGGCGGGGGTGAGTTTGAATTACACCGATTATCCGGATGATGAGTATGGGGAGTTTCGCTTTAGTTTGAATCGACCGACGGCGGGTTGGACTTGGGAAAGGTGGAATGGTAATAATA
>JAWLBA010000021.1:0-17774 GCA_041395165.1 Verrucomicrobiia bacterium | reverse complement strand
TCCAGGGTGTGAAGGAAACGGCGGATCACATTATGAAAATTGTTGCGAATTTCATCCGAGGCTTGACGCAAATCGGGCACTTCAAGGCTGTAACCCTTCGAGACAAACCCTTTTGTGTTCAGGTCGTTCCAGATAATCAGATCATTGGCAAACCATCCATTAGGCGCTTTCATAAAGAGGATTTCGTTTTTGAATGTTGAAATCGGGTTGCCAGCCGGAACCCGAAGCGATTGTTTCCAGTAAATCGATGTCGTAAGCTTTAGGTTTTCCTTGTCGAAATCCAAAGACGTAGCCGATGGAAATAATCAATGGCGTTGAACCGACACAAGTGGTTTTGAGTAAACCAGCTTCTTTGTTTAGACTAAAGAAGCTGGTCACTGTCAAAGCAAGACCGACGATAATAATGAGGATGTTCATGCCTTCAATGCCCCAGTATTTGCCGTCGGAATTGTCTCCGGCTTGTGTGTTGGTAATGTAAAGACTCATTGAATTTGGATGTTGGTTTGAATGCCTGCGGCATCGAAGAAAGCTTTGGCGATATAACCGGACAGTCCCATGATGACGGCACCCATCATGGAGAGTTTACCGGCATCGGTATCGCCTTTGGCAAAACGCCACCCTCCGACGATCAGTGCGACAATCGCCAGGAGGTAGGCAATTTTATAAAAGATTCCCAAAGCTTTACCCAAAGCAACATCCAGGTTGCCACCACCGGCTTGCGCCAATGGCATCATAAAATCAGAAAACAATTGCATAAAAATAGACCTTTCTTTTGTTTAATGGTTACGACTGGGTAAAAGAGCGGGCCTAAGCCGCTGGTTGGGTTACATCTTTGGGTGATAAGCCATCAATTTTTTTAAATTAAAAGATGACTTTTAGTTTTTTAACTGTATATTGCATTTAATGCAAATTATGCAAAGTGTCAACAGAAAAATTTAAATATTTTTTATGGCCTCTAAAAAAACTTCGCGAGGTATGAGTTTTCCTAACACAATGTGGAAGGACATAGAGGAGCAGGCGAAACTTTTAGGCTATAACGAAAATCAGTTTGTTGAACGGTGTGTGGAGGCGATTTTGGAGATGATTAAATCCTCTCAAAAGCAAACGGTTCCCAAGATTGTGTTGATGGCTAATGTCGCTAAGAATTGCGTTACGTTTCCGATTTCTATTGATGCTACAACTCAAGAAAGCGTTAATGAGGGTGAAGATTTGTCTGATCAAGAGGATGAGGAAGCGGCGGCTTAGATTTCTTAAAAATTAGCTTTTAAAATTACTATTAAAATTTAAATAGTCGACATGGCTATTCTCTCAAATAAGTCAAAAGCCAAAACTAATTTTTCTCTCCTGCTATTTTGTGAATTTCAGAAATTAATTTGTAATTTTTTAAGTAAAACATTTTTTGTTTTAGTTCCGCTAAATACAAATTTCATAATAAGTAGTTCGCTTAAGTTAAAGAAACAAGCAATAGGTAATTTTTACAATTTTTAATTTCATGTTCGAACAAGCCTTCAGAAATATCGACGACGTGCTCCGTAAGGAAGCCGGTTGTACTACGGAACTCGATTATACCGAGCAATCCTCTTGGCTGTTGTTCTTAAAATATCTCGCTGGACTCGAAGAGGACAAAGCCACCGAAGCCGCGCTCGACGGCGAGAAATATTCCTACATTCTCGACGAACCTTACCGATGGGAAAGCTGGGCTGCCCCTAAGGGGAAAGATGGAAAACTTGATTATAACATTGTCATGATCGGCGACGACCTGACCAGCTTTGTAAATCAAAAGCTCTTTCCCTATTTGCATGGTTTTAAGCAGCGTGCTACCGGGACTAATACCATCGAATACAAGATTGGTGAAATTTTCGGTGAGATAAAAAACAAGATCAGCAGCGGCTATAATCTGCGGGAAATCATCGACCACGTCGATGAATTGCGTTTCCGTTCGCAGGCGGAGAAGCACGAGCTTTCGCATCTTTATGAAGCGAAGATCAAGAACATGGGCAACGCCGGACGCAACGGTGGCGAATATTACACGCCACGTCCGCTCATTCGCGCCATGATTCAGGTTACGCAACCAAAGATTGGCGAAACGATTTATGATGGTGCGGTCGGCTCAGCGGGGTTCTTGTGCGAAGCATTTGATTACCTCAAGGAAAACAACCCGAAACGAACGGTGGCACAGGATCGAGCACTTCAGGAACGCACGTTTTACGGGAAAGAAAAGAAGTCACTCGCTTACGTCATTGCCATCATGAACATGATTTTGCATGGCATCGAAGCGCCGAACATCATCCACACGAACACGCTGACGGAAAATCTCGCCGACATTCAGGAAAAGGATCGTTACAACGTGGTGCTGGCCAATCCGCCGTTTGGCGGCAAGGAACGTCCGGAAGTGCAGCAGAACTTTCCGATTCGCACCGGCGAAACCGCGTTCCTGTTTCTCCAGCATTTCATCAAGATTTTGAAAGCAGGCGGACGCGGCGCGGTGGTTATCAAGAACACATTTCTCTCCAACACCGACAACGCGAGCGTGAGCCTGCGCAAGCTGCTGTTGGAAAGCTGCAACCTGCACACGATTCTCGATTGTCCGGGCGGCACGTTCCAGGGAGCGGGTGTGAAAACGGTGGTGCTGTTTTTTGAAAAGGGCGTGCCGACTCGCAAAATCTGGTATTACCAACTCGACCCCGGTCGCAACCTCGGCAAGACGAACCCGCTCAACGATGATGATTTGAAAGAATTTGTCTGTCTGCAAAAGAGCCGTGCGGATTCGCCGAAAAGCTGGAGCGTGGACGGCAAGACGATTGGCCAAGCCACGTTCGATTTATCCGTGAAGAACCCGAACGGGGGCCAGGAAGTGAAGCACCGTAGCCCGCAGGAAATCATGGAAGAAATCGCCGCGCTGGATGTCGAGAGCGCGAACGTGTTGGCGCGAATTAAAAAATTGCTATGAAGAACGGGTGGCAGACAAAAAAGCTCGGTGAGGTCTGCGAATTGGTAAATGGTCGCGCATATAGCAAGCCTGAACTCCTTGCTGACGGCAAATATCGGGTGCTTCGCGTAGGAAATTTTTTCACGAATGATCATTGGTATTTCTCCAACTTGGAATTGGACGAGAAAAAATACTGCGATACTGGTGATTTGCTTTACGCGTGGTCTGCATCTTTCGGCCCGCGCATTTGGACTGGTGGCAAGGTAATTTATCATTACCACATCTGGAAAGTCATTCATGACCGTTCTCAGATTGATCAGAAGTTTCTTTTCTATTTCTTCGAATGGGATACCGAAAAAATCAAAGAGGATCAGGGGACGGGCACAACAATGATGCACGTCTCGATGGGCTCAATGAATGACCGAGACATTCAGTTTCCGTCCCTTTCCGCGCAGAATCGGATTGCCAGCATTCTGGACGAAGCGTTTGCGGGACTTGTCGCGGCCAAAGCCAACGCCGAAAAGAATCTCCAAAACGCCCGCGCTCTCTTTGAAAGCCATCTTCAATCCATCTTCGCCCTGCGCGGCAAGGGATGGGTTGAAAAGAAACTAGGAGACTTGTCTCAAATAAATTACGGCTACACGGAATCGGCTTCGTGGGAACACGTTGGGCCAAAATTTCTTCGCATTACGGACATTCAAGACAACGGTGTTGACTGGTCAAGCGTTCCATCATGCCCGATTGATGCGAGCGATTTTCCAAAATACAAACTCGCTGACGGTGACATTGTTTTTGCCCGGACAGGAGCAACCACGGGAAAGAGTTATCTTGTTACCGAACCGCCCGATGCTGTTTTTGCTTCTTACTTGATTCGCATGAAATTGAGCACCAAAGAATTGTTGCCGCAATTCGTGAATCTGTTTTTTCAAACGCCTTCCTATTGGGATCGCATTAAAGCCGGTGTATCAGGCAGCGCACAAGGTGGCTTCAATGCGACGAAGCTCGCTGAACTTTTGATTTCATTTCCACAATCTGAAAAGGAACAAAAACAAATCGTCGCTAAGCTCGAGGGTTTGTCGGAAGAAACCGAACGGCTGGCGAAGATTTACGAACAAAAGCTCTCCGCGTTGGAAGAGCTGAAAAAGTCGCTGTTGCACCACGCTTTTACTGGCCAACTTTAACCGAACAACCATGAAAAACTATTATCGCGTCATGCTCGGGAAAGGGAGTGCTCACGCCGAAGAATGCTTCGCCAGCAATTCAATCGGCGCTGGATTTATTTTCGGGAAAGATTTGACCGGCAAGTTTCCGAATGAATGGCGCGCGTTTAATAAAGAGTTTATTCCCGTTTTTCTGGCAGCGAATCCCGACAAAACAAAGATCGGCGCTGGGCTTGCCTGTGGCGCGCTCTGGACGGTGAGCAAGGGAATTCAAAAAGGCGACATCGTTCTGTGTCCTGATGGCACCGGCCATTATCGCGTCGGGGAAATCACCGGTGATTATTTTTACGATGCGAGCAAAGCTCTGCCGCACCGCCGAAGCGTTACGTGGCTTAACACATCCATTGATCGCGCTGCGATGAGTGAGGCGCTGCGTCACTCCACCGGGTCAATCGGCACAGTCAGCAACATCAGCCAGCATCGCGAAGAACTGGAAAAACTTCTGGGAACATTTCCGCGCCGAAACTGGTTTCGACCGATACTACTGTCGAAGATCCATTATCGTTCGCCTTGGAAGAACATCTCGAAGAATTTCTGGTGAAGAACTGGGCGCATACCGAACTAGGCAAGGATTACGATATTTACGAGGAAGAAGGCGAAAAGGCCCAGCAATATGAAACCGACACCGGCCCGCTCGATATTCTGGCCATCAGCAAAGACAAAAAACGTCTGCTGGTCGTGGAACTCAAGAAAGGTCGCGCGAGTGATTTGGTCGTCGGCCAGACACTTCGTTACATGAGTTATGTGCAGGATGAATTAGCGGAGGATGGTCAAAAAGTTTTGGGCGCTATTGTGGCGCATGAGGACGATCAAAAGATTCGCCGCGCCCTGAGTCTGATACCGAATATTTCCTTCTACCGTTATCAGGTCAGTTTTAAACTCATGAAATCCTAACATGAACGAAGCAGAAACCAGAGCTGAATACATTGATCCCGCGCTGAAAGCAGCGGGTTGGGGCGTGGTCGAGGGAAGCCGTATTCGGCGCGAGTTTCTGATCGCGCCCGGTCGCATCGAGGGTCACGGCAAACGAGACAAACCCATCTGCGCGGATTACGTTTTGGAATATTGCAACACCAAGCTAGCCGTCATTGAAGCCAAGGCGTGGGATGAAGAACTGACCAAAGGCGTGGCGCAGGCAAAAGATTACGCGGGCAAACTCAAGATACGTTTCACCTATTCCACCAACGGACAAGGCATCTACGGCATCGACATGCAGTCGGGCGCGGAAGGCGAGACTGCGTGTTATCCAACGCCCGAAGAATTGTGGAACAAAACTTTTGCTGAAACGAATACCTGGCGGGATCGCTTTGCGGATGTGGCGTATGAAGACAAAGGCGGTTCGCATCCGGGACGTTATTATCAGGACATTGCCATTGAACGCGTGCTGGATGCGGTCGCGCATGGCAAGTCACGCATCCTGCTAACGCTCGCAACTGGAACCGGAAAAACATTCATCGCGTTTCAACTCGCGTGGAAACTGTTTCATTCGCGCTGGAACTTGAGTGGAGAACCGACACGCCGTCCGAGGATTCTGTTTCTGGCGGACCGAAATATTCTGGCGAACCAGGCTTACAACGCGTTCTCCGCATTTCCCGAAGACGCGCTGGTTCGCATTTCGCCGGATGACATTCGCAAGAAAGGCAAAGTTCCAAAGAACGGCAGCATTTTCTTCACAATATTCCAGACGTTCATGAGTGGGCCGGAAAAAGACGGCAAACCGAGTCCGTCTTTCGGAGAATATCCGCCGGACTTTTTCGACTTCATCATCATCGACGAATGTCATCGTGGCGGGGCGAACGACGAAGGCAACTGGCGCGGCATCATGGAATATTTTAAACCGGCGGTTCAGCTTGGTTTGACCGCGACACCGAAACGCAAAGAAAACGCTGACACCTACAAATATTTCGGCGAGCCGGTTTTCGTTTATTCGCTCAAAGAGGGAATCAACGACGGATTTCTCACGCCGTTCAAGGTGAAGCAGATTCACACGACGCTGGATTATTACGTTTATACGCCGGACGACACCGTGGTTGAGGGGGAAATCGAGTCGGGAAAAATCTACGACGAACCGGATTTCAATCGCAGCATCGAAATTCGCGAACGCGAAAAGAAGCGCGTGGAAATCTTCATGTCCCAAATCAACCAGAACGAAAAGACGCTGGTATTTTGCGCGAACCAATCTCACGCGTTGCTCGTCCGCGATCTGATCAATCAAATCAAGAAAAGCAGCGACCCGAATTATTGTCATCGCGTCACGGCGGACGATGGCGCATTGGGCGAACAATATCTGCGTGATTTCCAGGACAACGAGAAATCGATTCCAACGATTCTCACGACATCACAGAAACTTTCGACGGGCGTGGACGCGCGTAACGTTCGCAACATCGTTCTGATGCGTCCGATCAATTCGATGATTGAGTTCAAGCAAATCATCGGACGCGGCACGCGCCTTTTCGACGGCAAAGATTATTTCACGATTTACGATTTCGTGAAAGCGCATCTGCATTTCAGCGACCCGGAATGGGATGGCGAGCCGATTGAGGAGGAACCAAAAGAGCCGTGCTCGAAGTGCGGTCAACGTCCGTGCGTCTGTGTGGTTGAACCAAAACCATGCAAAGATTGCGGACAGACTCCGTGCGTGTGCGAAAAAGAACCGGGACCGAAAAAGCGAAAAGTGAAAGTGAAGCTGGCGGACGGGAAAGCGCGCAACATTCAGCACATGATGAGCACGACTTTCTGGCATCCAGACGGCACGCCGATGAGCGCGCAACAATTCATGGAAATGTTGTTCGGCAAGCTGCCGGAGTTTTTCAAAGACGAAGCAGAATTGCGCGCCATTTGGAGCGCGCCGGATACACGCGCAAAATTATTGGTGGGTTTGGCGGAGAAAGGTTTCGGCAAGGAACAACTCGCGGAAATGCAACGCATCATCGATGCGGAGAACAGCGATTTGTTCGACGTGCTGGCGCATGTGGCTTACGCCGTGCCACCGGTCACGCGGGAAGTGCGCGCGGCCAACGCGAAGGTTTACATCAACACGCAATTCAACGCCAAACAGCAGACGTTTTTGGATTTCGTGCTTCAGCATTACGTCACGGTGGGCGTGGAAGAATTGGATCAGGACAAACTCACTCCGTTGCTGCGCCTGAAATATCACGATTCCATCGCCGATGCCGTGGCCGATCTCGGCAAACCGGATGAAATCGGCAAAGTCTTCGCAGGATTCCAAAGGTATTTATACGCAAAGGCATGATTTCAGAAACAATCAACCAATCACCAGTCAGCACAAAAGCGGTTGCTCCGTTTCGCATCTTGTCTCTTGATGGTGGGGGAGCGAAAGGTTTTTACACGCTTGGGATTTTGGAAGAAATCGAGGCGATGACGGAAAAGCGCCTTTATGAATGCTTTGATTTGATTTATGGAACGAGCACCGGAGCAATAATCGCCGCTTTGCTTGCGCGAGGGGAGAAAGCCACTGACGTTCGTTCCCTCTATGAAAAACATGTTCCCGATATTATGAAGGGAACAAATGCAAAAGAGCGGTCAGAAGCGCTACGATCTCTAGCGCATACGGTGTTTGAGAATCAAACCTACGAAGTTTTCAAAACTCGAATCGGAATCGTGGCAACGAATTGGCAAGACGAGCGGCCAAAGATTTTTAAAATTTTAAAAGACCAAGCATTCGGCTCCAAAGGATCGTTTGTTCCTTTTTGGGGTTGCACTGTAGCCGATGCAGTCATTGCATCATGTTCGGCATATCCATTTTTTGACCGGCATACGGTAAAAACGAGCACAGGGGACAGTATCGAGCTTGGCGATGGTGGTTTTTGCGCCAATAATCCAACTCTTTATGCTCTCTGCGATGCGACAGGTGCGCTCAAACTATCTCGCGAAAATTTGCGTGTTGTAAGCCTCGGTGTCGGCTCGTATCCAGAACCTTCATTCCTGAAAAAAGTTGGCCGGATTCGCGGTGGGTGGGGCATGATTCGGCACGGATTTAACAGCGATTTTTTGCAGAAGATATTGGGAACAAATACTTGTTCAATGGAAGTTCTGCGCAGTCTGATGTTTAAGGATGTTCCGACAATCCGAATCAGTGATTCCTTCGTCGAGCCTGCGATGGCAACTGATCTTCTTGAACATGATTTGAACAAATTGAATCGATTGGTTCAAAAAGGACGACTTTCATTTTCCGAACGTGAGGACGAATTAAAAAGTTTCTTACTTTAAGCGTATGGCAATCCCTGAATCACAACTCGAAACTTGGTCGCATCAAGGCTCGATTACACAATCAAAAGAAACCTACGCCACAATCAAGGCGGCTCTCGAAAGCCCAAAAGCGCTGTATGCGGACAAGTCATTCGAGGTGTGTTTGCAAGGTTCATACGGAAATGACTCAAATATTTATGCTGAAAGCGATGTTGATACGGTCATTCGATTGGATTCCATCATGCGTGGTGATGTAAGCAAGCTTCCATTAGATCAACAGGCAGCATATCATCTGGCTAACGGCACGGCTAGTTACACGTTTGGGGAATTCAAACAGGGAGTCGTCACTCGGCTCTCCACTGCATTTGGAAGTGATTCAGTCCCTGGTAATAAAGCCATCAAAATCAAGGCAAGCGGTTCTCGGCGTAATGCTGATGTTGTGCCCTGTTATTTGTATCGCCGATACACACGGTTCATCAGCAACAGCAATTGCGACTATGTAGAGGGGATAATATTTCCAACTTCATTAAGTGGGGAAATTATTAATTTTCCAAAAATACATTCGCAAAATCTGACAAAAAAACATCAAGCGACAAATCACTGGTTTAAACCAATGGTTCGCATTTTTAAGAATATGCGATGCAAGCTTGTTGATGATGGTGCGATTGGTAAGGGAATTGCGCCGTCATACTTCATCGAAGGTTTGCTCTACAACGTGCCGATCGAGAAATTTACCGGCAACTGCCAAGAAATAGTCCTAAATATCTTAAGGTGGCTTTATCAAACGAATGATCGCACAAATTTTGTTTGTGCAAATGAACAATATTACCTTTTGCGAGATGATTCGATGGTTTGTTGGCCGATTGCCAACGGAGACCAATTCATCAAAGCGGTAATAGCGCTTTGGAACAATTGGTAATCTTAGCGAATCTTCCACTTTATTGCCGTCGGCTCGTCGATAGCGAGGAATTAGACCAAGATAAACTCATGATTTGTTAATTGTTTTAAGATTTATAATCTTATTTAAGCTTTAATTTGTGCAAACTCAGAAATCTTTTTAAGCACGGTAAAGGGTAAGCAAAAGTTTCTTTAGGAACTTCGCGACTCTTTACGGTGCTTCATTTTTTAGCAAGCGATGATTAAAAGCTAACGATCAGAGATGAGCAGTTGCTTTGAATGATCGCGAAGCGATGGATGACTGATTTTAAACCGAGAAAACAACCACAGGAAATTTATGTTCTTTTCTTTTAATGAAACATTGCGAAAATCGTCCAAATCCAGTTTCCTTATGAGGCTTATCAATATATGGGCTTGTCTATCGTTTGCTTTAACACTTTTGCTTAAAGTTGAAATGGCTTTAGCCGAAGAACAGAAATTTCCCAATGCCCACGAAAAACCGATCGAAAACTGGAAGGGGTCAGTGTTTCAATTAAGTCAGGATTATCCTGAAAAATTGATAAAAGAAAAAGATTTAGCCTGGGAACAAATTGATTTCAAAAAAGAGTCTGAAAAATATCTCAAAGCAGTATTAAACTATGCCATTGAAGGCAACGAAGAAGTTGATTGGGCAGGGCAAAACAACAAAACTAGAAAATGGTATCATGCACCTTGGTTACATTGGGATTCCAATGGCAGGGAGTTTGTGCATGGATTAACGCGAGAAAGAGATTCACTTCCTGGCGAATTAGCCAAATCGCAAACCAACCAATACCAAAATTGGGGAGTAGGACTCTATAATGCAGCAGGAGGTTATACGGTTGGACAAGTTTGGCAAAATCCCCAAGCACCAGATCCTAGCAAAGCTGACTTTCCTGTAGGCACAGTTTCGGTAAAATTAATCTTTACCCAAGCTGATGAAAAAGAGGTGGCCTATTTAAAAGGCGCTAAAACTTGGGAAGCTTTTATTCACGAAAACTTGAAAGACAGCTTGAAACGAAAAATTGAATCGCTTCGTTTAATTCAAGTTGATCTAGCCGTGCGAGATTCCCGAGCGGAAGAAACAGGATGGGTATTTGGCGCATTTGTTTACAACGGAATGCTTGAAGGAAAAACAGTGTGGGACAGGATGGTGCCTGTCGGCCTCATGTGGGGAAATGATCCTGGGATAACGGAAGAAATGGTGGCAACGAAAGAAGCCGTCATTAAAGAGACGTGGTTAAATCCTGATTTGGATTTTTTGCCAGGAAAAGGCGGTTATGCGGGAAGAATGAATGGGCCAGTGGATAATCCCGCCTCATCCTGTTTATCTTGTCATGCAACTGCACAACAAGTTCCCATTTCACCCTTACTTCCACCGGACACCTTACCTTTAAAACTTAAAATGCAATGGTTTCGAAATTTAAAATATCCCGAGCCATTCGATCAAGGACAGCAATCCCTCAACTACTCCTTGCAATTATCAGAAGGGATAAGAAATTTTTATGCATCGCGTTCAGGTAAAGTGAATGAATCGAAACCCGTCGAAAGAAAAGTCAGGATTCTTGAAAAGAAACCGGCATTGACGAAATAAAATAAACCCTATAAAAATTTAGCCTGTTTTTTGAAAAGGGCATTTAATGGTTCTTCATTTGGCAAAAAACCAAATGAAAAATATTTAATAGAAATAAGAGGCTGTGGCCTTTTTCTATTATAAAAAATAGTATTAATGCTTGGTTAGGTGCTTCCGCACAGAAGCATTCCGGTCGTTTTCTCGCGACGCTCGCACCCTTTAGCGCAGCTTCGGGTGCTCGCTTGCTCGAAAACTTCCCTTACATGCTTCCTTAGCTTAGGTAAACCTTCGCCAGTTGCATATGGAACAAAGAAAAACTCATGACACATTAAATGCCCTTTCTTTTTAATCCTCCTTTCAATTAAACTTAAGACGGTGAAAAGTTTAAATGACTACCTAGCGGAACCGCACCGTTACCGTTCACAACTAGCCAAACTCCATGCAAAACATGCCCAGAGCTGGAGAATGTATCACCTAAAACAAGATGAAGTCACCCTGGCATCGCTTGTCAGTAACGAATCCCAATTTGCCAAGGTCATGGCCAAGACAGTGGTTAAAGAAAACTATCAGCTGCGCCATGCAGAACTCAAAACGGTTACCGTGAACAACAAAGAGCGGGAACTTTTTGCCTTTCAATTGACCGATTACATCCTGCACGGAGTAGTGGCAGATCTTATTTTGGAAATCATGCAACCACATTTTTCACCAAGATTATATTCTTACCTTAAAGGGAAAAACTGGTGGCACGCAGTTCAAGATTTTACGGACTATATTCGATCTTATCGCAAACAAGTGCGTGATCCGCGTCAGAGAGGACTATATGTCCTTAGAAGAGATATCAAAAGCTATACGGATACAATTCCTGTGGGAAATCAATCACCGGTTTGGAAGCAACTGCAGCAACTGTTTCATTTGAATTCGATAGAAGATGAAGAAAGGCTATGGAATCTCGTTCAAAAGATACTGCGACCTGAAGTGATCACAGAAAAAGGCAACCTTTTCACCAAACTGCAAGGAGTACCTACCGGATCGCCGATTTCCACAACATTGTTCAATCTTTATCTTCATCCTTTGGATGTAACACTTGACCAAATTCCAGGCGCCTTTTATGCGCGCTATTCCGATGATCTTTTATTTGCGCACCCAGACCAAGAAATAGTGACTTTTGCAAAAACCAAAATGGATGAACTTTTGCATCAACTCATCCTCCAAACCAATCCGGAAAAGGAAAAAAGCCTTTATTTTAATCAAGCAGGTCGCGCTTCCGAGAATTATCCCGATGTCAAACCAACCAACGTGATTACCTTTTTAGGTTGTAGCATTTATTTTGATGGGACGGTTTCTTTAAAAGATAAAAAGATAGGGCAACTTTTAAGCGATTTGCGTCATCGAGCTAAAGCCACGATTAAAAGCAGTGACTGGCAAGCTTACGATGAAACAAAAAAAGGAAAATTGATTTGTCAGGTTATCAATACAGCCTTGAATCCCAACTCATTATTTCCCAATAAATATGCGAGTTTCCTAAGAAAAATTATCACCAGTAGACCGCAATTGAAACATATTGATTATTTGATTGCGAAATTGGTTTTGGAAATGGTTGCTGGCAACAAATCGGCACGTTCTTTCCAAAAAATTACTTACAAAACGATCCGGCAAGAGTGGGGACTTATTTCGCTCTATCACACTCGAAACAAGGTAAAAAAGAGCCATGAACAAGCTTAATCGCTGGTTATCAATTCAGAAAAAGAGGTCTGATCGCATTGTGAGCCTGGAGGAAACTTTGTTGGGCGGAAGTTTTCTCAGATATGCTTATTATCGCTTAAGGTTTTTTACTTTTAGAGTTTTTGTCAACCTGACTCTGCGACTGATTGAAATTAAGATTTTTTTATTATTTTTACCGGCATCAACAGTCTATATATTTTTAATTGGAAGAATCCTGTTGATTTCAGTCAATGCATTTTGGTGGGGGTTCTTGGAGGATTTGAGGGAAAAAGTCCGTCATTTGGCCAATTCCAAAAAGCTTTTTAAAATTCCTGATTTAATCAGCCAATGGCTTGTCTCCAGTTTTATCCTCAGCTTGTTGGGATTGGCTTGTCTGATTATTTTTAATCTCTTTCAAAATTCTTTAACATTAGAAACGCTTTATTTGTCTTTTTGTTTTGTTCGTCTCATGTTGGAAATTCCCCTGGCAACCTTTCATTCCGGTATTTATGCCATACGCCGTATTTATCGGCCACTTTACTGGATAGTGATAGTGGAATTGATCGCTTCCTTGGGCGCGCTTTCGCTTTATCCCAGCGTAGGAGCCTGGGCTTTTCCTCTAACTTTTTTTGTTGCGACGTTGGTTAACCTGGCAGTTCGTTTTTATTATACGAAAAAAGTTTATCTCTTTTATCGTTTCTGGCCATTGCCTTTGGAAAAGTTTGCCAAAAACTGGAAAATAAACCTCAAAAAATTTGGCGCTAATAATTTTTCACAAGGAATTGCCAATGCATTAATGGGTTATGAATGCCTAATTATCATCCTTTTTTTGCATCGGGACAAAACCACGTTTGCCCTTAATCATTTTATCTTGTTATTTTTCATTTTGAGCCCGCTATTAATCGCAGGATACGAATGGGCACGCTTATTTTATTTTGATTTCAAGAAATTGGAACTTGGTTATTACAACCATTTCAAACAGCAATTTCAAAATCAAGTCGAGCGATTTGCATTGGGATGGGGCGCGTTAAACAGTTTATTGGTTATAAGCTTTGGTTATTTTTTAGGTAATAAAAATCTCACAAGTCAACTTTGGTGGATGTTGCCATTTTTTTTGATTAATTCATTACTGGCTTATGAACAGGTTAAGGCCTTTTCTGAAACCAATTATCCTTCCTTAATTCGGAGCGGGTTAACTTTTTTAAGCGGGATTTTTATTTTATGGTATTTGCCGGTTACCTTTGAGACGCAAACCTTTTATTTGAGCGTAATTGCCCTGGGAGCGCTATGGCAGTTGCAGCGGGATGAAACAAAATCTCTGCGAATCCCCTTATCTGTGGTTCTTCCTTTGACCGAATGGTTAAGGCAATTGAGCCAGGTAAATAAAAAGGTCAGGGTTGGTTGTGTTACTTTCCCTGAGGAAACCAGACTTTTTAAACTAAATGCCTTGGCCAATAAAATAAAACAAGGGTTAACCAAAGGGAACGAAGTCTGTCTTTATTTGCCAAATAAAATTTTTTGGTTTGAGAAGAATTCTGAAAATCTAACCAGGGAAAATGTTATTGGACGCGTGGAAGCTCTTTGCGAGGACGTTCAAATCAGTTCATTTTATCCCGATGGCAAAGCCGCCTTACAGCAAAGCTTTTTGAAGGATGAGATTTATCGAAGCAACGTGGAGGGAATTTCAGTTGTTAATATTGAAACCCTCAAAGAGATTTTTGAAAAAATGATAACGACAGGATTAGTTTTTTGCCCTAACAGCAATGAGCAATCCAATTTTCTTTCTGCTCAGCAGAAGAGGCAAATCTTGTTTGAAGCACTTAATTTTTCGAAAAACTTATCATTTTCTAAAAGTAATTCACCTTTTGAAGTCACTGCTTTTTGTCCGAATGGAGAAATGAAACTTATTTTTATTGTTCCCAAATTGAAAACTAAAAGGGTTTTGCGAAAGAAGTGGTTTCAATTGATTCGCACTATCAATTTGCAGGAATTTTTTGGTCGTTCGTTACCGATAGAGTAGTATTAGTCGGAGCTTTCTCCACAACGTTGCTAATGGCAAAAGGTAATCGGCCATTCCACTTTTCAATCGCTTTAAGATAAAGAAGCGCTTCGTTGCTTTTTAAAATGCTGGCTTCTTGTAACATCAAGCGTGAAGAGACGTCGGAACGAAGTTTGGATTGCCAAAGTTTAACGATGGGATCAGGAATTTTTAGTTCAATGAGAGAGATTTTACCCCAGTTGACTGCATCAGAAAGGAAATCCAAAGATTGAGACATGCTTTGAATAAAGTTTTCTTTAAAGCGGGTCATGACTTGTTCCCTGTTTTGAATCCACTCTTCCGCAGTCCATTTTGTGCTGAGAGACTGAAAATTTTCTTTGGCTAATGGTATGATGAGGGATTGGGTAAAACGGTATTGACTACCAATTTTTTGAAATAATTGTTTCGACGTAGCTGGATTTAATGAAAATTGGATTAAAAGTTTTCCTTCGAGCGGAATCAAATCTTTGGAAAAGCCTTTGGCATCAACTTGGTAGGTGAGCAAATGTAAATCCATCAATTCAATTCTTTCCCAAAAAGGCCATTTCACATGGAAACCTTCTTTTGTTACAATGTCTTTGACCTGATGACCCTGAATACGAATCCCCATAAAACCCGGGGCAATAAAGAAAACCGCCTGTTGATAAAGAAAGATCAAAACAGCAATCACTAATAAGAGCGGAAACCATTTGGTTAGTCGGGTTGAAATTGATCGAGGTGTCATAGTGAGAAAAAGATTTTAAAACAGCACCGTTAATTACAAGCTTGCTTTAGTGACAAGTAAACCATCTTTTTTTCGTAGTAAACTTTTTTATGCTTTTGTTGCTTTGTTTCTCTTAAGCATTCCTTTTATCGATTTCCGTGGAGTTCATCGTTTATTTCATGACAGCCAGTTACACGTAAATGCTGAGGGATTTTATGAGTTTCCTTTGCCTGCGCATATGGGTTTGGGGGATTATGGAAGAAATGATCTTTTTACTTATTTTCAAATCAATGAACCTAAAACGGTTGTTGTTGAGAAGGTTCCAACACTGGCATTTTATCAAAAACTGACTTCAACCACTCGCAATAAATTTAATTATCATCTTAAACTTGAGCAGGGACAAGAGTCTCAAGAATTGCTGCAACTTTTGTCTTCGTATAGCAACTCTGTGATTTCCATTGATAACACGGTTTCCGGTATTCACGATCAAACCGGAAAACCTTTGGACGAAAATTTAACCACAATCGCAAGAGGACGTCTTATCGTTTTAATGCTTTATGACCTTAAACAAGGGCTTTTTATGAGGTCTGCTTTAACTCGTAATGCCATGTATTTTGTTAAGATTAATCAGTATAATCTACGTCAGTTGACTCTGGATGATCAGGATCAATTTGAAGATAAAACCTACGCTCAAATTTGCCATGCCTTGAAGCAGGTGCAACATCCGGATTTTTATCAGCGCATGGCGAGAATGTTGGTTGAAGGTTATACGCCAGCCGTTATGGCGAGACTTGATGAGGATGAAAAACAGCTCCTTTTGGATATTGGCGGAATTTATATGGCGGAAGCCTGGCGGCTTAAGGCGCGTAATCCTAAAAGGGAAGTTTTACAAATTTTGCCGGAAGCCTGTTTGTTAAATCTTTATTTTGAAAGTGGGGGAAAGTTCATTCCCAGTTTTGATGCAAATTCAGAATTCCAATCTTTTAAACCGTGCCAACCTTTTTCCATGCTTTATCGGGATTTTATTCTTTATACCCAACCTCACGATGAAGCGATTTCCAGTTATATGGCCCGTCATCATCCTTTGCTTTATTATCAGATGAAATGGCATTGGCCTGGAGAACCCAGACGCCTTTTGAAGAATTTATCGCGTTATCTTAATGACCCGACTTATTATAGTTATTATTCCCAATGGCTTGTTAACCAATTAATTGAAATTCTACAAGAAAAAGCCAAAGAGGTATAAAATATACTTATAATTGAAAATAGGCTTGTCAGGCCTAATTTCGTCTCCCTAAACTTTACGACTATGTTCAAAAAAGGCGTTTACGCTTTCTTACTCAGTTTATGTTTTTTGCCTCCACTTGGTTTTGGAGAGACAAAAGAACAAGAAATTTTTGCTTATGATAAAGCCGGTAATGTAGGGGTCAATCCTCTAAGTCCTGGCAGTGGCAATGTGCAAAGGGAGGTTTTGGATTTACAAACCTTTGGCAATTCGCCCGTAGAATTTAAACGGCTTTATCGCAGTCGCCATCGTAACTTTGGCGTCAAAACATGGGAATTGGGTGCGGCCAATACCTGGCATCATAATTGGTCGTGGGAAATCAGGGACCTTAATTATAAAGAAAACGGTTTTTTTAATATTCGACTTAATACCCCTGAGGGGGAAACGATTGATTTTAAAGCGACTGATGATACGGGAATGATTCGTGCTCCGGGTTTGAGTCGAGGTGAACGGCTTTATCAATGGAAACCATCCGGTGAACAGAATAACGGCCATACTTTGGTAACCCCGGAAGGTTGGGAGTATTATTTTACTCGAACTGATCATCCACGTTATGCCTTAATCGGAGTTCGTGATCCTGATGGGCAGATGTGGGAATTGGAATATGACAATCAAGATCGTCTTATCAAAATTCAAAACCGCTTCGGTCGATCCATCGCGTTAGAGCGTGAAGAAATCAACGGCCAGGAACGCATCAGTAAAATTACAAGCAGCGATGGTCGGGAAGTTGTTTACGATTATGACACTTTTAATAACGAAACCGTTCTAAAAAATGTCACTTATTCCGGTGGAGAAAAAGCCAATTATACTTATGTGGGTGGAGAAAGTTTGATCGAAGGCCGCCCGCTTTTAGCCACGGCCGACGATCCGATGTTGGAAGGGGCCGGTTCGCGCATGCGATGGGTTTACAATTACGATCCAAAATTTGGTGCAGGTCGCGAATACATGGTCATCGGCATGGCAAAAGAGGAGAGAAATCTGGTAACTGACGAGTTGGTTGTCAGTTTGCCTTTGGGTGCAGGCAGCGAAAGTTGGGTGGAAGAAGGTGATGGCACTGGCTTTTATCGCAAGTTTTTCAATGGTAAATTAGTAGAGAAAGTGGACGGAGAAGGACGATGGGAAAAACTTTTTTACTCGCAAGGTGGTCATGGATACGTGAATAAAAGGCTTTTTCCGAATGGGGCAGAAATTAATTATGAGC
>JAWLBA010000020.1:0-18025 GCA_041395165.1 Verrucomicrobiia bacterium | reverse complement strand
AAAAAATCTTAAAAATTGTTTTACCTCTTGTCGCTGTTCTCACTCTCACATGTTCAACTCTACGCGCAGATCAGAATCACATGCGCGAAGCGATGGACGCATTAAATCAAGCTAAAACCCACTTAAAAGCCGCAACACCCGATAAGGGCGGTCATCGTGTTAGAGCTATTCACCTTATCGATAGCGCTATGGATGAAATTAAGGCAGGCATCCAATACGATCGAGAACACGAATCCAAAAAAGAAGAAAAGAAAAAGAAAAAAGATTAAAAATGGCTTAACCATGCAATTCAAATAATCGGCTTAAACTTCGTGAAAAAGCACGAAGTTTAAATTGTTTTATATTTTGTTACTTCCACGATTCGCTGGAGATCCTCGCAAGGCAAGAAACCTATTTATTTAAAATTTTGGTAAAATTTTAGTAACACCGTCAACTTGGTTCTCTATAAATTTAAATGCGTCTGATTTTTTAAAATCATCAATCTTATCAAAAACATCTTTAATTATCTCTTGGCGTTTACTTTCAGGTGTATCATACTCTCTAGAAAATGTTTCATAACTTTTTATTTGCATTTGGCTTTCACAAATTTTACGGCCTGATTTACAATCTCTTAACATTGCATCTTTTTCTTCGGAATATTGTTTCCATGTATATTGTTTCTTGTAATCATTATACAGTTCAGGAATTGGTTTTACATCTACATAACCAGTTTCTTGACTATAATAATAAGTATCTTCTTTTGGTCTATTTAAGCGTCTTAATGCTTCACACAGTGGACTATCTGATGCTTCGCATTCCCTCAGTGTCGTAAAATTATTGTAATGTTTTTTATTTTCACTTTGGCTCTTGCTATTTACATTGTCATTTTTATAAAGATAATCAAAAAGAAATTTTTCTTTATATTCTCCTTTTGCTTCCTCCCTTTTTCCCCAATTTAACGCCTTTTGTCTTTGTTCTAATTCTGGCAAATGACGGTAAAGGATATCATCTGCTAAAACTCCTCTAAAATATTCTATTGGAACAGGCTTATTCCAACCTGGATGCACTTTAAGATCAATATCAGGCTTTTCTAAATTAGCCGCATCAATTAAACCAGATATAAAAGAATTAGAATTATAACCATCATCTGCCCAATACCAAACTCCATGGTATTTTTCTGCTGGAAATAAGTCATAGTCTAAAACATCTTTAAATTTACTATCCTTATCTAAAACATGTTCAATTAGCATCAATTCATGTTTGCAGTTTTTAAGTCCAAGGGGTATGCGGTTTGGATGAGGACCAATATCATTTGGTCGATCCACATGATGGACTAATGTATTATAAGTTGGGCCAGCACCCAGGGTAGTATAATGCCTACCTGCTTCATCGACTTGTTTAAAACGAGGATCATCTTTATATTCTTCACTTTTAGGTGTAATACGGATTGACGTATGATAGTAGCCAAATTTTACTTCATGAGTTTGTAACTCAATCGAGTCAGAACAATCTTTTGCTTTAATTTTTTGTTCTTCTGCCCCTTTTTCATAAGCAAGCTTTCCGACTTCCATAATCACATCGATTGTTTTTAAAAAAGCTTCTTTTGCGTTTTGATTAGAAGAGGCGATTTTTTCTGGGATTGATGGTTCAGCCATGGATCTGATTTTATCAGATTTTTTTGACGATAAAAGTCTTTTTTGAACTAAACAGTGTCTGCACTATCTTTTTGATTATTTTTTTAAGGGTCGATCCTCCAATAAAGGATCAAGAGAAGATTTCGGAATCAAATAAATATACTTTTCAAAATGTTTTTCGTCTTGCTGTTTATCACCCACATTCAACTTAACGAAATAATGTTCATTCGTCACACTTCCAACTGTTAAGCGATAATTTTTCTCATTAAATGTTGCCATTTCAATATGAGCCGGATTACTAAACCCTTCCTTTACAAGATTAGTTTCTAAAATATCGTCAAATCGTAATGAGCTCAAAGCTTGAATTAAACTATCGACTTTTTCGCTATCAAGTTTTTCTTTTTTCACACCAACCATTTCAAACGCATTAGTTTCACTGCTTCGAAATAATTTCCACTCCTCTTTAGTCGCAGGCTTGATGGTAAGCGAAGTAATATTGTCAGGACGAATAAATTGCTTATCCAACCAATCTTCCGGTTTATAATTGAGCGCCGAAAAAGGTTCATTCACTAAAAAAATCGATTCATTCTTTTGCGGCAATCTCACATAACGACCCGCTGCATTCACCGGACTTTTGCCCACATAAAATAAAGTCGCCAATTGCTTCGAGTCTTTAAACAATTTAATTTCAATTGCAGCACCCTGATTTTCGGGAGAAACCAAATCTAATTGACTCCATTGATCGGCATTCGCAGGCACGTTTTGAACGATTTTCGCCTCAGCAACTTTGGTCAAAAAATCACGTAGCAAAGAAAAAGCCGCAGGATAACCATATTTTTCTTCAACCTGCCAAATCCCGTTTATTTTCGATAAAGTTAAAGTTTGACCAAGCTTCTGAACTTGAACCTTTGTCAAACCGTTAAGATCAAGATCAGAAAAAATTTTTTGTCCCGCCTGCAATTGCCCCAAAGAAAGCGAAGTTTGTTTTTTTTGCCTTAAAAAAATGGCAAACGTCACAATTACCAAAGCCACCAATAACAAAACGAGAAGACGCGCAAATTTCATCAATTTTTTCTCTTTTGTTTTAAAAACAATATCAACCCTACGATAATGACCACTAAAGGCATCGCCCCAATATTAATCCATTTCAAAAGATTTTCTAATGAAGTAATATCATGACGAAGATCTTTTCGTAACTCTTTTAGCTCCTTTTTAACTTCAGCGCGACGCGTTGCAAAACGATTCATTTCTGACTGTTGCTCAGGCGAAACAATCAATTGATCCGTAGCACTTTTCTTGCTCTGCAACTCATTCAATCGATTTTGCGTTTCCTCTAAATCCTTTTCCAAAGCTTGAATCTTCGAGCGATAATGCTCGTTAGCCTCAGCCTCTAATCGTTTCAATCGAGCAAAAGGCCGCTGCAAAGTAGCTCGACTTCGAACCTCAATTAAATCGCTATCACCTGCCAGCTGCTCAATAAGATTCTGCGCAAAATTAAGATTCCCATTCAAAGGAACAGCAATGCGTTGCCCTAAAAATCCTTGAACACGCACGGAAAATTGATCAGTCAAAAAATCACTGTCACCCACTAAAAGCACAAATGTGTCGGCACTACTTTCTTTAAGAAAAGGCGTCGTGGAACTAACCGCATTCGTGCCCTCTTGAGGTTTTCCGTCAGGAAACGCCGTCTTGAATTTTCCGCTTAACCGAACAACTAAAGAACGAACCGTTTGATCGGAACGAAAATTTTCCAAAGCTTTTTCTGGTTGAAAATAAGCGCTGATGGCTTCCGTTGACATCACATTGGAACTGGAATGCACCAAAACCTCTCCCTTCAATCCGGCAACCGGTTTACCCGCAAAAAAACCGCTAAAAGCAAACAATAAATTATCAATTTGGCTCGTTGCGGAATCTTCAGAATTAACTGCCGTTTTATCGAGAGACAAAACAACTGGCGACTCAATCACACCGCGCCCCTGATTAATCGGCGTTTTATAAGTCAAATCCGCTACCACCTTGGTTTTATCAAATGAATAGCCCCATGCTTTCAATAAATCATCCAAAGTCGAACCTCGCGGCATAGGCATATTACCCGCAGGCGCCCGACTCATGTCAGCAATCGAATAAGGATCAAGAAACACTGCCAACCTTCCACCACGCATCACAAATTGATCAATCGCAAATTGCAGTTTTTTCGAAAAATCCAAAGGATGAATCACCAACAAAACATTAATCTCTTTCGGAACTTCCTCCGCGTCCAAATCCACTGGTTTCACGTCAAAATCTCGCTGTAATTCCGATATCAACGTCCAAGGCGGCTGCGAACGTTCATTAACAAAAGGATTATTTTTATCCGGCTGATCACCAAACACCGGAAGCGATGTCACAATACCAATAACCGGCTTTTGAGTGGAAGTTACCTGAACAAGAGAGCGCGCAATATCATATTCTAATAAAGAGGCGCGTTCTGGAGAAAGAAAAGGAATTGCAATTTTACGGTCCAAAGCACTAAAGGAAATCCCTAAATAAATATCGGAACCCGCTTGCAATGGTTGAGATCGAACCCCATCAATGCGCGCTGAATCTTCCGCATCGGAATCCGGCTCAGGATCATAAATTTCCACCTGAATTTTACCTTTAGATTTTTTCTGAAATTCCAACAAAAGATTTTCCACCGTGTCCGCGTAATTTTTAAGGAACACCGGCATAGCAGTGTCTTTCCGAGTCGCATAAAAACGAACGACAATCGGTCCTTGGATTTTTTGCAAAATTTTTTCAGTGCCTTGCGATAAAGTATAAAGTTTGCTTTCTGTAAAATCAAAGCGACTAGGAACAATATTAAAAATAAGATTCAGGCCAACTAATAAAACAAAAATGGAAACAACTCCCAAAGTCGAAAAAAGCCAATGTTTCAAGGTTTTAGATTGTGATACCATAACTCTATCCTGCGCGATAACCACGCAATAAAATACTGGTGCTAAAAAGACAAAAAATCATCAAAGAAAAAAAGAAAATAACATCAGCAAGATACAAAACACCATTTCGAAAATTTTCAAAATGCGTCATAACACTGAAAGATGCGACACCATCCACTAGCCAACTTGCATCCGGAGCAATTTTCACAAGAAAATTTGTCACCGGAGGATAACCTGCAAGAATTAAAAATAATCCAATCACGACTGAAAGAATAAAACTCACAATTTGATTTCGTGTCATTGCCGAAGTCATCTCGCTCACTGCTAAATAAGCTCCAGCCAATAAAAAACTGCCCACATATCCCATTGCAATTGCGCCCTTATCGGGATCGCCCAAATAACAAACCGTGATAACAATCGGAAACGTTAATACCAACGAAATCGCAAGAATCACCCATGCCGCCAAAAATTTTCCTACAATCGTGCACCACGGAGCAATTGGCATGGTCATCAACAACTCAATGGTCCCAGATCGCCTTTCTTCCGCCCAAAGCCGCATGCCGATAGCCGGCACTAAAAACAGCCAAAGCCAAGGATGCCATAAAAAAAAGGAATTGGCTAAACTTGCTTCACCCGCCTCAAAAAAGCCGCCGATCATAAATGCAAAAAAACCGGCTAACATTAAAAATATCACAATAAAAATAAAGGCAATCGGCGAGGCAAAATATCCAATTAACTCTCGTTTCGCGATAGTAAAAATAGCTGGCCAAGATTTCATATCAAAGTCTCATGAATTTTTCGTGTTTCTGTATCGGGCAAAGTGAGATGACGGAAAACTTCATCCAATTTTCCTTCTTCTTCATGAAACTCCATTATTGTTCCATTCACCGATAAAATCGCTTCCACCACCGCTTGATTAAAAGATTCACGATTTAATTCTTCTTTAGCAAATAACCGAACCTCAAATAGTCTGCCTTCACCAACAGGTTCACTTATTTTTTTGACTTGGGCGACATCAGCCAAACGCGCTTTTAATGTTTCGCGTAAAACGCCAGAAATTTTTAATAAAATAGAACCCGATAAAGGCGAACGCTGTTTCAACTCACGCGGCGTTCCATTGGCGACAATTTTGCCTCGATCAATAATAATAGCCCGCGTGCAAACCGCCTCCACCTCCTCTAAAATATGCGTGGAAAAAATAATGGCTTTGCTTTGCCCCATATTGCGAATCAATGTGCGCACCTCATGTTTTTGATTCGGATCCAACCCATCCGTCGGCTCATCTAAGATCAACACCTCAGGATCATGAATAATGGACTGCGCAAAACAAGTGCGATGACGATAACCTTTAGAAAGCGTATCAATTAACTGATGTTTTACCGAAGTTAAGAAACACATCTCCAAAGCTCGATCTACCGCCTTTTGTTTTTCCATTCCTCGCAAACCTCGAATTTCAGCCGAAAAATTTAAAAACTGGAGCACTGTTAACTCCTCATAGGAAGGGGCATTTTCCGGTAAATAACCAAATAACCGCTGAGCCGAAATCGGATTTTCTATAATATCATGCCCGCCAATCCGAGCGGTCCCTGCCGTTGGCGGAGTAAAACCAGTAATCATTCGCATCGTCGTTGACTTGCCGGCTCCATTCGGCCCCAAAAATCCTAACACCTCCCCTTTCTCCACTCGAAATGACACTCCGTCTACTGCCTTTTTTGTGCCAAACGTCTTCGATAAATTTTTAACCTCGATCATGTTTTTCCAATCAAAAGCTTTTCCTATTACTTTTAGTCAAACCTCTTCTTCGACGTCAAGTCTTGTTCTGATATTCAAACGAGCTAGATTTTTGTTAGCTTTATTTTAATTAACGTTATCCTTTTTACTGGAGACTAAGAAATTAACTCACTCAGAGCAATTTCACGCCATTGTCCTACTAGTAAATTGCCTAAATTTAACTTACCCATCGCAACACGAATGAGTCGTAAAGTGGGATAACCCACTTGCGCTGTCATTCGGCGCACTTGCCGATTTTTGCCTTCAGTTAAAGTTAATTCAATCCAGCACGTCGGAATATTTTTTCGATAGCGAATTGGCGGGACTCGGTCCGGGAGTGAGAAAGTCATTGGCAATAACTTTGCAAAACAAGGTTTCGTGCAATAACCCTGAATCATCACGCCATCACACAACTTTTTCAAAGCCTCGTCAGTCATCACCCCTTCCACCTGCACCCAATAAGTTCGCGGATGAGCAAAACGAGGCTCTAACAAACGATGAATAAAATCGCCATCATTTGTCAACAAAAGCAGCCCTTCACTATCTTTATCTAAGCGCCCCGCCGCATAAATATTTTTAGGCAAATGAAAATCCGCCAAAGTCTTTTGTCCCACTTCACCCGTAAACTGACTTAAAACTCCATAGGGCTTATGAAAAATAAAATACTGAAGTCGAGCAGACTTAAATTGTGAACTCATTAATAATTCATTTCTTTGTACAAGATCTACCTCAGCTCTGATTCGCCGTCGATTCTTTGCCGTGATCTCATTTCGCCCTTTTCATTTCAATTTTGGCGGAAGGGGTGGGATTTGAACCCACGGTGACATCGCTGCCACGCTCGATTTCGAGTCGAGTGCCTTAGACCAACTCAGCCACCCTTCCCAAGAAAAAAAATAAAATAAATTAAACCTTCAAAAAAGCCAGCAACTAAAAATTACGTTTTACAATTTGTTGAGTCTTGGCTTGTTTCACAATCGAACCATCTTCCAAAACCCCACGCCAATGCGTGCCCGGATAAAGCAAACAATGCTTTCCCAATAGCGAACCAGGGCTAATCACCGAATTGCAACCCACCTCTGTTTCATCTCCGATAACTGCACCAAATTTATTAAGACCCGTGTCAATCGTCTCACCCGCATGACGAATCACAATATGATCTCGCGTTAATTTCAAATTACTTAAAATCACGCCCGCGGCCAAATGCGCGCGATAACCTAAAATCGAATCCCCCACATAACTAAAGTGCGGCACCTCACTTTCATTCAGCAAAATACAATTCTTAAACTCACAAGAATTTCCCGCAATCACGCCATTACCCAAAATCACATTTTCACGAATGTAACATCCACTGCGAATATGACAATTTTCACCGATCCAAGCCGGACCTTTAATAAAAGCCCCGTGTTCAACAACTGTTCCTTTTCCGATAAAAACCTTTTCCCCAATAAAAGGTTGCCCCACCAAAGACCCGTGAAAGGCGGGTTTCAACCGAAATTGGAGATAATTCGGAATCTGCTTCAACGCATCCCACACAAACTGTGCTGACTCAAACAAAGGATGATGCTCACAATGCGTCAAATCCAAAAATTCTTTTACCGAAAACATAAGTTTTACGGATTATAATTAGCGCTCGCCAAATTCCCAGCTTCATCTTGAACACGAATAAAAAGTTTTTCTCCCGTACCCACCTTAGCTTCAAACGTTTCCTCCGAAGAGTCGAGCACACCATCTTTAGGCTGAATTTCTGTAAACTCAACTCCATCACGTGAAATCATGACGTCCCAAATTAAAGACCCTTGATCACGCGCACGA
Organism: Verrucomicrobiia bacterium; assembly: GCA_041395165.1. Classification (GTDB taxonomy): domain Bacteria; phylum Verrucomicrobiota; class Verrucomicrobiia; order JADLBR01; family JAIBCM01; genus JAIBCM01. The sequence continues at coordinate 9,915 of JAWLBA010000020.1, read as the reverse complement.
AAAGCAATCACACCGTTGCTGCTAGAAATTTTCTCAATTTGCGGCGCTGTATTATCAATCAAAACGCCCTCACTGATCTTTTCATCACTCAACGGATCCGTCTCATTACTTTTTTTATCCGTCACCGAAACTTTAAAGTAATAAATACCATCCTCCCACCCGATCGTGTCCAAAGTATAAGCTGCTACTTCCAAATCTTTCTCCAAAACTTTAAAATCTTTTTCATTTTCTCGGCGGTAACTCAACTGATACGTCAACTGATCAGAATTAGGATCGCTCGCTGACCAAACAATCGTCTGCAAACCTCCTCGCAATTCGGGAGCCATGCGCGTGCGATCAAACGAAGGCATCTCAAACAAATCCCAATTAAGCAATTGTTGCAACGTCTTTTGCTGCGGCGGTTGAGGTGGATCAGACATCGGCGTATAACCAATACCCGATGGCAATGCAACAATCGCATTGATTCGTGGCGCTAAATTCTTGGGCGTATAAAATAAATCGACCCGTCGCACGCTACCCGTTTTTAATGACAACTCATATTGCAAATAGCGCGCTGCCGGACTAGCAACTTTTTGATCTTTCAACTCCACCCAATCATACCATGTTTTATCCGGCTCCAAAGTATTACCGCTTCGCGTTCGCACACGCGCCACCTCTCCCTTCACTCGCAAAGCACCCCATCGACTGAATCCTTGGCTATCGATCACTTCTGATTGATAAATGCCCTCATCTCCCGCCGGTTTCAAAGCCCACCAACCTCCATCATTACTCGTAGCAGCAAATAAATTATCCCGATCACTCACCAACACCGTAATTTGATTCGATTGCGCTCGCGCCACCACACGCTTTTCGCCTCGATCATTCACCCCATACAAAAACCCGTCATCACCCGTTCCAATCAACCACTCTCCCCGATAACGCAACAACGCCTGCGGCGAAGCATCCGCCGACCACAAAACCGTAGCAAACCCAGGCTGCTCCAACTGATAGACCTCACCTCGCTCTTGACTCAACGAAGGCGCACTTCCCTTTAAAAAAGAATTCATTGCACCATTCTTTTGATTCGCATTTTGGGAGTTGTCCGATTTTTCATTAGCAGATTTATCCTCAGTTTGAAGTGAATTAATTTTAGCGCGCTGCGGCTTACTAGCTGCTTCCAATCCTAAAGCTGCAAATGCGATTCGTCCATTTTCATCCACAGCAATCTGTCGAACCTCTTTTCGTGGCGCATCAAAAAGTGCAAGCGCTTTACCCTTTTCTTTCACCTGTAAAACCAAACCCTTACCTTCCGTGCCAACGAGCAAATCACCATTCTTATCCTGAGCCAAACAACGTAAATTAGGCTCATTACTATCATAAAAAACCTCGCCCTGACCCAATGCTGTCACTCGATACAATTTTCCTTCCGTGCCCGTCGCCACATACAAATCATTACCCTTCCATAACAAATCCCAAATATATTTTTCTTTAGGATCAAAATATTCCTCTACTGAGTCTTTACCCTTAACACGATACACTTTGCCATCTGGAGCCGTGGCGGCATATAATATTCCTTTCGCATCCAAAACCAAAACTGTCACTTGCGACTCCTTGAACTTCGCCCACTCCATTAATTCGCCTGATGATGAAACTTTAAAAACCTTGCCCTCATCACCTGCCGCTAAAAAAGTGTTCCCTTGCGAATCACGCGCTGCCGACCAAATAACCTTTGTAGAAAGATTCGTTTTCAAAACGGATTCCAACTTCCATCCCACGCTTAAAACTCCTTCTTCCCCCAAAGTCACCCCTTGCGGTTCACCCTTTAACCATGTCTCAAATCTTTCATGCGTCACACGCACTGAAGGCTGCGCACTCAACTCTATTCCTAACATCGCCAAAATGACAATCAACCGCACGCTACTTTGCATCCATTTCATATTATTTTACTGTAAAAGTGACTCCTGTTTTTCCTGTAATTTCTCCATCTAACCTCACGCTCTTTTCCACAACTCGACTTGAAAAAAGCGGAGAAGAATCGCTATCAACACTAGCTAATACACCCATCACTGAAGGCGGCAAATTTTCCAACCGTTTCTCGCGAAAACGCATGCCCATCTCCGGCGACAATAATCGCACAACCAGCTCGCTAGCACTCCGTTGTTGATTCCATTGTTGCAACAAATCCTGCAACGAATCCGCTTTATCCGAGCCATTACTAGGCCAAAAAGGAAAACGTCTTAAGGAACTAGCATCCTGCTGATCCTCAAAATAAAAAAGCTGGCCATTAGCAACTTGCAACGTCACCTCATCCCCATGATTAAATTGATCCGGCAACACAAAAGAGAAATTCTTCTGCAAAATCTCACCATACTTAGGTCGCAACATGACACGCACCTTAATTTCTTGTCCTGGCTCTGGTCGTTGCGGTTCGACTTGGACAGACTCCACATCAAATACCAACTCGCTAGGTTTCACTTGTAAATTCACATCAAAAAATTCAGGTTCCACTTTCTCCAAACGTTGCCCATACAAATCACCCACGTTGCGCTACACCAAAAATCAAACCCATCACATCCCTCTCATTACCACTTGAAAAAGCATCAAAATTTAAAGGTTCATGACCTTTAAGAGCTAATTGCCCTTTTAAAGCAACCGACCATTTCGCACTCGCCTCATCATTCTCCAATAAAACACTGCCCACCAAGCTGGCCAAAATCACTGGAGTTAGAAGTTCATGCGAAACAAAATTACCTTCGTAAACTTTCGACTGCTGATTTTCCCATTGCACCGTAACACGATAACGAGGCAAAGTCGGCATAGGCCCCACAACGCCGCCAACTGCTGAAAGACGATCCTGAGTCAAAGTCCCCACCGTGCGACGAACATTCGCCAACTTATAGGGCATTTCATAACTTGGAACAGTACTAACAATTTCCGCCTCACACAGCGGCAACTCCACATCGCCCCAACCAAACATGGGATGACCAAAAGCTAAAAGCTGATCTCCTTGCCGCCAAGTAACAGTTCCAGTCCCCGCCATATGCAAATCGCCTGTCAATAAAGCCACTGACACCGGCGCACCCGGCAACAGTTCAGCTCCTGGCTGAGATTGTCCTCTCCCACCGCCACCCGACGCCATAAAAAAACCGGAGCCTTCCCAAATTTTATCTATTATTTTCTTAGCATAACCCGACACACCACTCATACTCAAAGGCACAGAAAGCCAACCACTTTTTTCATCATTTTGCAGCCACGAATAACCAGGGAAAAAGCGTTTAGGATGCGAAGCTATTTTAACATTTTTAGCTTTTTGATTTATCGTTAACATGTCGGCGATCGGCGTAAACCCACAATGTCCGTCTTTTTCAAACATAGCGATTCTTCGCGAAAGTGCTCCCACCAATTTTCCATCAATATATAAAGGGCTTCCGCTCATGCCATGAACCGCACCCGTTAATTTCGTTTTCTCATCTACTAATTTAGCGATAATCAAATCCTTGCCCGGCCCCAAATAATCTTCTGAAACTCCCAAAATTTCTGTTTCCAATGGCACAACATTCGTACCTTGTAAAACCGTATAAGTTGTCCCCTTCATTCCTGCTTTAATTTGGGAAGCTGGAAAAATTTCTTCCGCACGGGAAATACAAACCGCACTTAAAAAAAATAAAATCAGACTAAAAATCTTAATCATTTTTAAATCTTTTCCAAGGCTTGACGTGCAGCGCGTAACGTCTTTTCCATCTCTTTGGCTCCATGCGCTAAAGAAAGAAATCCAGCTTCAAACTGCGATGGTGCCAAATAAACTCCCTGCTCCAACATCGCATGAAAAAATCGAGCAAACGCTTTGGTGTCACTGCGCTTTGCATCCGCTAAATTATGAATCTCTTGCTCGCAAAAATAGAGACAAAACATAGAGCCAATCTGTTTAAACTGATATCTTTTCCCTTTTTCTCCTAACTGTTTTAAAAGTTCATTCATACCCTCAGCAAATTCGGATCCCAGTTCGTTAAGACGTCGGAACCCATGATTTGCTTCTAATTCTTTTAATTGAGCCAAACCCGCCGCCATAGCTAAAGGATTTCCTGACAAAGTGCCCGCCTGATAAACCGGCCCATCCGGCGCCAAATAATCCATAATATCTGATCGCCCACCGAACGCGCCTACGGGTAAACCTCCACCTATCACTTTACCAAAAGCGCTCAAATCTGGCGTAACACCATAAATTTCCTGCGCCCCACCGCGAGCCAAACGAAATCCCGTCATGACCTCGTCAAAAATTAAAAGCGCCTCCCATTGCGAACATAATTTTCGTAATCCTTCTAAGAAACCCGATTGCGGCAAATACAAGCCAGCATTCGCGGGAATAGGTTCTAAAATAATTGCAGCAATTTCTTTGCCTTGTTCGATAAAAACTTTCTCTACCAACTTCAAATCATTAAAAGGCAACACTGTCGTCAATTCCGCTAAAGCTTGCGGCACTCCAGCGCTATCGGGCCTGCCTAATGTCAAAGCGCCACTGCCAGCAGCCACCAATAGCGAATCCACATGACCATGATAACACCCCTCGAATTTAATAATTCTTTCCCGTTTGGTAAACCCGCGCGCCAAACGAATGCAAGACATCGTCGCTTCAGTGCCGCTATTGCAAAATCGCACTTTTTGAATCGATGGCACCCATTCGATAATTTTCTTTGCCAAACTCACTTCATAAGGATTCGGAATACCAAAACTCAAACCATTCTCAGCAGTTTGCTTGACCGCATGCACTACCGACTTGGCCGCATGCCCCAAAATATTGGGTCCCCAACTGCAAACGTAATCCACATACTCATTATCATCCACATCGAACACACAAGCCCCTTGCGCACGCTGCACAAAAAACGGTTTTCCGCCTACCGCCCGAAAAGCGCGCACAGGCGAATTCACCCCACCCGGAATATAATTCAGCGCTTCAGCAAATAATTTTTCCGAAAGTTCACGTTTCATTAAATTCTACCCTCCATTAAATCGATTAACTCCATAAAGCTTTCCACATCATGACGGCTGGGATCCGTCGAATCCAATAAATAACGAAATCGCGACAAGCGCGCTGAATCGGACGGCCCCACAGCTAGCAATCGCTCATTAAAAGCTTCTTTTTCCTCATCAGAAAGAGGTTTTGCTTTTTTCATTAACCATTCATAAATTTCATAGTCGTTAGCAGTCTTTTTAACCCTTTCAATAAACACGGTTGAATCTACCTCCAAAAGATCAAGCAGAAGACGATCAAACCCCACTGAAATAAAATTGTAACCAGGCAATTGATTTTTGGTTGCTAACCGCACCTTATCAATCAATCGCGGTAGATGCACTAAACCCAACGCTTTCTCACGCGGACTACGAAGATGTTTTGGAAAAAATTGGTAAGATGTTTTTAAATCATTCACAAAAAAAAGTTCTTTACGCGGCAAACGACCCGGATGTTTACCCACCTCAGAGGCATAACCAACCGATAATAACGTCGCAATCGCGATATCTTCCTGACCTCCAGCGCCAATCACTTTTTTAACCTCTCCTTCATCCCAATCGTTCAAAAAACAGCTTCCCAATCCAAAACTTTCCGCCGCCAAAGCCACATGCGTTGCCGCAATCATGGCATCTTTAATGACAACCTCTCGTTGGCGGACTCCCATTTTTTCTTGAAACGCCAATGCCTCTGATTTCACTCGATCTGCCATCTCTTGCGACCAAGCCTCCGTCGCTCGTGCGGTTTCTAAAATTTGGGGCAATACCGATTTCCATCCTTGAAGCGAAATCGCAAAAATAAATGTTACAGGCGCCTCTTGCACTTGAGTTTGATGCCGAGTCACAGCACTCAACTTTTTCTTTTGCACATCGTCCATTACCAAAACCACCCGCCAAGGTTGCAAGTTACAATAACTCGGCGCCTCCGCTGCGGCATCCACCAAAGCATTCACAAGCGTGTCCGGCAATAAATCCGGTTTAAAATGTTGAACCGAACGACGTTTCTCAATCGCTTTTAAAACCGTAAGCTCATTCATAAATTAGTGATGATGATGAAAAATAAGTCGAGCGCCACAATGTTCGCAACGATTTTGAAAAATGTTTTCATCGCCTTGCCAAGACATATCGCAAACAGGACACTTTCCTTTTTGTTGATTCTCTTTTCTTCTTAAAAAACAGCGCAGACCTTCCCAGATCCATAAAAAAACCACAACCGCCAAAAATCCCAACAAATAAAAATGAAAAACTTGTGGCAAACTCATGGATTATCCTCCGAAGAAAGCGGAGTTTGAGGCCAGTAAAAAGTTAAAGTCGACCAAACTATCTTTTTTTCTACATCCAAAGTAAATCGCAGTTGTCCTGCTAATTTCACGGCCTCTTCATCCACTCCAATATTGCCCGACGAATTCTCAACCAAAGCACTTTCGACAACACCCTGAGAAGAAACGCCAACGCGCACCACTGTTGGCAAAAGAGGACGATCCGTGGCCTGCTCGCTAAGGGCAGGCATCAAACCCGAAAATCGAGATTTTAATTCATCGCCAATCACAATCGCCCCCAATTCCACCGTGCGAACCGGCTCCTCATCCTTCTGAATCTGTGATAAAACAGGCAGAGAACTTTGTAAGGCTGTCTCAGCTTGTTCCGGCAAACTTGCTTGATCGCCTGGCTCTAACAACTGGCGCGGCGACAAAGTTTTCAACTCACTTTCCAGAGATAATGGCAACAAAATTAGCCTCATATCATTCGGCAAATTCGACAAAGTAGGCTTAGCAATCACACTGGGATCCTGAAATCGTAATTGAAAAGCAATATCCTGACCCAAAAATAAATCGGATCCCTGAAAAAAAGCGCTTACCGTTGGAATCTTGCGAACCGAAGAAAATTGCGCGGCAGGCAGTTCAACTTTTAACTCTAACAAAGCGATTCCGTGCAATGCCAAAAAAAATAAAAATAACAAACTCAAACGACCATGCTGCGGCAGTTTCCAATGGCCAAAATGAAAAAAAGTGTGTTCGTGAGTTTTTGCCATGATTACTCTTTTTGCGTCGCCAAAACAACTTCGATATGATTCATCAACGCCTCACGCATCACATACATCACCGAACCATGAGCCACCGAAATGTCAGCTTTTAAAATAAGCGCCGCATTGGGATTTTCTTTGTTATAACGACGCAACGCTTCACCCACTTGTTCCCAAGCCAGCTTTTGATCGTCAAAATAAACTTCGCCATTAGCCGCCAAAGTAATTACACGCCGATTGGCAGAAGTCGCCGATCCCAAAACCGCTTCGGACAACACCACAGGCACCCCCGGTTGCGTAAGATAAACTGAACTTAACATAAAAAAGAGAAGCAACAAAAAAACGACATTCACCAAAGGCACCACATCCAAAGGTCCTTTCACAATGGAAATGGAAGTGGATAATTTCACAGAGTCGAAGAAGTCAAAGAAACTTCCCTATTTTGTTTTTGAATCTCCTCTTCAGAACGAATTCCTTTTTCCGAAAGCGCTTGAACGATTTCAATCCCCGCCCGCTCCATATCGCGCATAAAATGATTCAGTCGCGTCACTAAAAAATTATACGCCGCATACGTAGGAATGGCCACACACAATCCCGCAGCCGCAGTAAGCAAAGCCTCCCAAATACCGCCCGATAAATCGCCCGCTGTGGCTGTTCCCGACTTGGCTTGCATCGTCATAAAAACCGAAATCATCCCAGTAATCGTTCCCAACAAACCAATTAAAGGCGTTAAATAACCCAAAGTCGCCAAAGTCGAAAGATGCTGCTCCAATCGCGGCATTTGTAATTGAGCCACCTCTTGAACAATTTCTCGCAACTCCGACTTGGGCAAGTTGTGATGCTTAATTGCAGCATGCACCACTTGAGCCACAGGCCCGTAAGCCTCCTCACAACGATCCAAAGCCTCTTGATATTGACGTCGCTGCACCAAATTAACAATCCCTGCCAAAAATTCTTCCGCCTTCAAATCTTGACGCCGAAAAAAAAGCCACCGCTCAAAAAAAATCGTTAACGCAATCGCACTGGCTATTAAAATAGGCCACATCAAAAAACCGCCGCGCTGAATCAACTCAAACATAATTTATACCGTGACCGGTAAGCTGTGACCTGTGACTAGTTGCCTGTCCCATATTAACTAACCATTTGTCACCAAATGAAAGACCTCCGTTCCGCCATGATCTGGTCACCTTGCACAATCAAAGCGCGCCATGAAGTCACCACCCCTTGCGCAAAATAAGCTTCTCCCACAATCTCGAAAACCGCTTTTTGCCAACCCTTTACATCAGAAAAAGGAACCTCCAAAAAATAAAGCTTATCCTTCGTATTTTTCTGACGATATTCCAATCGCACCTTCACATTACTCACTCTTTGCTTCGTGTGCCAATTCACATAAAAATAATGGCCTCGTTTCGCGCGTCGCTGAGCCTGAGTCACAGCTCCAAAATTGTGATAACGCCTCTCAAAACGTAAACTTTTATCATCACTCACAGGCGTAACCTCAGGATCATTCACATACTCAGCAATCTTACCAAACGAAAACCCGCCCGATGGAGACACTTCCGGCATCTTTCTCAAATCCGAAAAACTCAACTCTCGCTCTTCCTGACCAAAACTAGGACTTACCACTAAACTCGCTAACAAAATTCCAAGCCAAATTCGCATGCTTCCTTGTAAATCTCAACACCCAGAATGTCAATGCCCCATCAAAACAACCGTCTATTAACACACTGAGCCATCAGCTGACGGATTGCTACAACCCATCCACACCCCATTTCTGTCATCCTCAAAACTTGACTCTACTTCGTGTCATCCTCGTCCGTCAGCTGACGGATCGACCCGGATCCCATACTTTATCTTTGTCATCCTCGTCCCGCCGTAGCGGGACGGAGATACACATCCTATTTCCTGTCATCCTCGGGCTTGACCCGTGGATCCACTTGCTAAATCAGTAGTTAGAACTTTTCGTCAACAATCAAGTAGCTATTGAAAAAGGCAAAAAATGTTAAAATAGTTAACACAAAGTCACCTTTGTCTTTTTTTTCTCCCTCTGAGAATGAAAAGATTTATCCACCACTCTTTTTAAAATCAGCTCCAATGGTCGTTTTTTCAACAGCTTCTTGAGCATTGATCTCATACATATTGACTACGCAACCAAACCTAATTTAGCGCGTAATTTGGCTTGTTTCGATTTCATGCGCGCAAAAGCGCGTTGGTGATAGACTGCTTTTTGCTTTGCTGTCATGCGCCTGGTTTCTTTATAGATTTGTTCTTGAGCCTGACGCTTCATTTCTACGCAATCAAATTTTTTAGTCTTCATAATCAATAACCTCTGCTGGACTGTTTATACTTAGGTTATCATAGCCATGAATTAAATTCACGCCATTATAGAGTGGAATTTTATCAAAGTGAACAATGTGTTTAAAGTTCCAACTTACGATTAAGCGACAACGTTGAACGCTCGCTGTCGCCACGTGTTCGGCATCTGCCGCCCATTGAGGGGTTACAATGCCCGCTTTCAAATAGGCATCTCGTAAAGCAGCCGCAGCGTCATCAACAAGTACAGCTTCGGCATAAGGCAAATGTTGTTCATACCATGCTCGAACTTGTAGTGGAGCCCGAATGATCTCTTCATCAACCGTGTCAGAAATAACTAATTGAAACCTGCCTTGGCGCACTTGCTCGAAGAAAGTGCGACTGGGCTTTTGAAATTCGGGATCAAACACTCCGCCAAAAACCGAAGTGTCGGCATAGACACGGATAGGCATGCTCAAATTATAACCTAAGCTGTGGCCAAGTTCAATCATTGCAAACAATTAATCGGGTTGGCGAACTCTAAAACAGGCCCGGCCTTACGAGTCTATAGCCCCCAAAACTCAAGGGCTCCCGACCCCGATCTCAAGGCCTCTTTT
>JAWLBA010000019.1:0-18697 GCA_041395165.1 Verrucomicrobiia bacterium | reverse complement strand
TTCTTCATTAAAATAGTCGAGTGGTTTGCCACTTTTTTCCATGTGTTGTTTTAAATCGTAGTCAGTTCGGTAAGCGATGCCTTCGAGTTCTTGAACACCAAAGGGAAATTCATATTCCAGATCGTAAGTTTTTTTGGAGTAGTGTGCTAATTTTTCTGTTGGCACATCGTAAATGCGAATTTTTGTGCGTGGGATGCCGATGGATTCATACCATTTCAAACGCTCCTCAAGCCAGTAATCGGTCCATTTTAATCCTTCGGAAGTGTCGGCTTTGACAAAAAATTCCAGTTCCATTTGTTCGAATTCGCGAGATCGAAAAGTGAAGTTGCGCGGATTAATTTCGTTGCGAAAAGCTTTGCCGATTTGTGCGATGCCGAAAGGCAGTTTTTTTCGTGATGTGTCTAGAACGTTGCGAAATTGGACGAAGATGGCTTGTGCTGTTTCGGGTCGAAGATAGACAAGGTTTTCGTCTGATTCGATAGCACCGGCGTAAGTTTTGAACATGAGGTTGAAGTTACGAGCTTCTGTTTTTTGACCTTCGCATTGAGCAACGGTTTTACTGGGTTTTTGAGGGCAAGCGGTTTCATTGATTTGATCAGCGCGAAAACGGCCTTTGCATGTTTTGCAATCGATCATCGGGTCAGTGAAGGTTTCTTCATGGCCGCTGGCTTGCCAGACGGTGCGATTCATTAAGATGGCGCCATCAAGCCCTACGATATCGTCGCGTAAATGAACCAGGTATCGCCACCAGTAGTCTTTGACATTGCGTTTGAGTTCAACACCCAGGGGGCCGTAATCCCAAGCCCCATTGAGGCCTCCGTAAACTTCTGAGGATTGAAAGATGACGCCGCGCCGTTTGCAAAGAGCGACGATTTTTTCCATTTTTTGTTGGTCGGGCTGAGACATATTAAACTGTCAAGGTTTTGCGAGAATTTACTTGAGAAGTCAATGAGCTTGGCCAATTTTTTACATCAGAAATTTGACAAGTGACGAAGGAAGCGGTTTATTAATGCCAATGAATCAAGTTGTTAAGCCGGCGCCTCGTCGAAAAAGCCCCTTATGGAAAGTGGCGATATGGTTGATTGTGATTGTAATTGCGGCTCAGTTAATATGGTTGTTTTCGTCTATTCCCTGGTTAAGAAGAATTTTGAAGCAGGAAAAACAACAAGCCCAACAAGAGCAGGTAATCGAAAAGTAAAAAAAATTTCAGTTTTTTAAAAAACTTTAATTGGTGAAGGGATCGTGGAAGCCAAAACCTGGGTGGGATGTGATATTTTCTACCGATTTCGTAGAGCTGGTGGAAGAAGGAGGGGTATTGAATGGGGGGGGCGACTGAGGAGCTCCTTCAAGGTGTTGAGCTGATGTGGGATCAGCAATTTCTTCTCGTGAGACTGCGCCTTTAGCGTCTCGAATAACTAGCCAACTGACATAGGCAGAAAAAGAGTGGCCAAATCCTCTTTTTTCTGCGTTGCGTTTTCCAATTTCAGCAACCTCTTTGTCGAGAGTGATGCTGGTACGAACAATATTGCCTTTACTTACTTTCACGAGTTTTAAATTTTTTTTATCAATATAACTTTTGGCTTTTCTATCAATAAGTCAAAATTTATCAATGCAAATTGTTCATTATTAACTATATTGGATATTATTTAAAATTAATTACATTGGGGAAAATAGATTTTTTACAAGCTTATTTAAAAAGTGCTTAATAAAAAAAATTACAAAAAGGTGAAAAAGAACTTTTCTTCATCAATAAAAACGATAAGAGCTTTTAATAGAAATAAGGGCATTGTGATGGTTAGGAGGAAATTCTAGTGAAAACAATTGGAGCATCCGAAGTTAATAAGAATGTTTTACGTGAGGAATCTTCTGAATCTTATTTACACTCTCCGGAGTTTCAATTGATCGAGCAATGGCGAACCGCTATTAAGAGTTTACTTTTGGCATGTGTTGAAGAGGGAAATCCTTACACTTCTTCCTTGTTGGCTTGTTATAGTTATATGCAAGTGGCGCGGTGGGAAAAAATAACGCCATTACAAAAATTAGTCGTTTTGAGTGCTTTAAGAACGATTATTAATAATGAGATGCGGCTAAAAGAAACGATAGAAAAGCAGGTAGATTCCATGCTTTTTTTACAGGTTTATCAAGAATTATTGCAGAGTGTGCATACGTTTTATTCTTGAATTGATTTCCTTGTTTTTGAGTAAGATCGTTCTTTCCCTTCGATTAATTTTCTATCATTATCTTTTTCTACTCGATTGAAGATGAGTTGTTATGAATTTACCGATTTATCCTGATGTTACTGCTTTTTGTCAGTTGGCTAAGCAAGGGAATCTTGTCCCTGTTTCCGTAGAGCTTCTGGCAGATTTAGAAACGCCTGTTTCAGCTTATCTAAAATTAGCTGGGCAAGGGGATCGTTTTTTATTGGAATCGGTGGAGCAGGGAGAGCGTTTTGCGCGTTATTCTTTTGTGGGTTTTAATCCTCGAGCGATTTTGCAGGCTAAAAACGGGAAGATGGTTTTAAAAGATCAGGGAAAAAAAACTCAGGAATGGGTGACATCGAGCGATCATTTGCGGGAGTTGGAACAATGGATGGCGCGTTATCGTTTGGCTCAAACGCCTTCTCATTTGCCACTTTTTTTTGGAGGTGCAGTAGGATTTTTGTCTTACGAAATGATTCGTTATTTTGAAAAAACCGTGCCTATGGCAAAACAAGATGATTTATCGGTGCCGGATCTTTATTTTATCTTAAGTGACACGCTTTTGATTTTTGATCATGTGACGCGTCGTTTGAAAATCGTAGTTAATGCAAGTGTTGAGGAAGATGATAAACCTGAAATGGTTTATCGAAACGTTTGCGAAAAACTGCAAGAGATTGTTCAATGTTTGAAGCGACCTTTGTTGCCCACGCTTTTTTTCCCTAATTTGTCTTTTGATGATATTTCATTTCAGACGAATATGACGCGTGATTATTATTTAAAAATGGCAGAAGCCATGAAGGGTTATATTGAACAAGGTGATATTTTTCAAGTGGTGCCTTCGCAACGTTTTGAGTTTTCGTATACGGGTTCTGCGATTGATTTGTATCGTGCTTTGCGTTCGATTAATCCATCGCCTTATATGTTTTGTTTAGAGTTTTCTGATTTTGCTTTGGTGGGCTCTTCGCCTGAGATTCATGTGCGCTGTGAGCAAAATAAAGTGACGGTTCGACCCATTGCTGGGACGCGTCCTCGTCGCGAAAATCCTGTGGAGGATAAAGCGATGGAGAGCGAATTGTTAGCGGACGAGAAAGAAAGAGCGGAGCATGTGATGTTGGTAGATTTGGCGAGAAATGATGTGGGGCGTGTTTGTGAATTTAATACGGTGAAAGTTTCGGAATTCATGACTGTAGAACGTTATTCGCATGTGATGCATTTAAGTTCTCATGTCGAGGGTGAATTGCATTCAGAAAAAAATATGTTCGATGTTATGCGCGCGACATTTCCTGCAGGAACGGTGAGTGGATCACCTAAAGTACGAGCCATGCAAATCATCGCAGAGTTGGAGCCGACGCAGCGCGCGACTTATGCCGGGGCTGTGGGCTATTTTAGTTTTTCGGGCAATTTAGATTCGTGTATCGCGATTCGCACATTGTTGTTAAAGCAGGGCAAAGCTTATTTGCAAGCGGGTGGGGGGCTTGTGGCCGATTCTACACCGGAGGGAGAATATCAAGAGAGTGTTTCTAAAGCAAAAGCGGGAATGAAAGCTTTAGCTTTAGCTAGCGCCCATCAAAAAATGAGATAAGTTACTAAATTATGGTTTTAGTGATCGATAATTACGACAGTTTTACTTACAATCTCGTTCAGTATTTGGGCGAGTTGGGAGCGAATCTTGTGGTGAAACGAAATGATGAGATTACGGTGGATGAAGTAGAAAAGTTGGCGCCGAAAAATTTTAATTTCACCAGGGCCTTGCACGCCAAACGAGGCTGGAGTTTCTTGTGAGTTGATTCATAAACTTGGGCGACGAGTGCCTTTGTTGGGAGTTTGTCTGGGGCATCAATGTATTGGTCAAGCGTTTGGGGTGAGATTGTGCGAGCACAACGGTTGATGCATGGGAAAACGTCATGGATTTCGCATGACGGAACGGGACTTTTTAGAAATTTACCTAATCCTTTTGAGGCCACGCGCTATCATTCTTTGGTTATTCGTCGGGAAACTTTTCCATCTTGTTTGAGTGTTACTGCCCAAAATATAGATGAGGAAGAGGTAGAAATTATGGGTTTGCAGCATAAAGAATTACCCATTTATGGTGTGCAGTTTCATCCAGAGTCTATTTTGACGCGATGTGGTAAGGATTTGTTAAAAAATTTTCTTACTCTTTGATTTGGGTAAAGAATCTTATTTTCTTTTTTATTGGTTTTTGCCATTTTTCTTTTTTCCTCATGAAGCTTTCGGATGATCCGGTCTATAGGATGGCCTGTCAACAATTTGATCGGGCAGCGGATGTGTTGGAAATGCCAGAACAATTTCGGGAACGAATTAAACAGCCGAAGCGATGTATTTCCGTTTCAATGCCGGTGTTGATGGATGATGGGTTTGCATAAGTTTTTTATCGAGTGCAGCATCATTTAACGTTAGGGCCAACTAAAGGTGGTTTGCGTTTTAGCCCACAAGTGGAGTTGGGTGAGGTGGCAGCATTAGCAATGTGGATGAGTTGGAAGTGCGCTTTGGTAGGGTTACCTTACGGCGGAGGCAAGGGGGGTGAATTGCAATCCGCGTGAGTTATCGTTGCGCGAGTTGGAAATGGTGACGCGTCGTTATACTCAAGAGATGATTCCTTTTATTGGTCCGCAGATTGATGTGATGGCACCAGATATGGGAACGAATGAGCAGACGATGGCGTGGATGATGGATACTTATTCGATGCACGCTGGTCATGCGGTGCCTGCTGTAGTGACGGGCAAGCCGGTGAGTATTGGAGGTTCTTTGGGGCGTCGAGAAGCCACGGGTCGAGGGGTAGCATTTTTGATAGGGCGGGTGATGGAAATTTTGCAAATGGAACCGCAAGGCACAACGGCAATTATTCAAGGTTTTGGGAATGTGGGTAGCGTTGCGGCTTATTCTTTGAGGCGGTTCGGAATAAAAATTGTAGGGGTTAGCGATTTTTCGGGCGCTTTATTTCATGAAAAAGGGTTGGATTTAGAAAAGCTTGAGGCTTACATGCTTGCGAATCGATCTCTGGAAGGTTTTTCCGAAGGGCAATGGATGAGTAATGAGGAGCTTTTGATCCAACCATGTGATATTTTAGTGCCTGCAGCGGTGGAGCGAACGATTACAGAAAACAATGCGCATCAATTGAAGTGTCGCATTTTGGCCGAAGCGGCAAATGGTCCAACAACTCCTGAAGCAGATGGAATCATTGATGAAAGAGAAAACATTTTTTTGATTCCTGATGTTTTATGCAATGCCGGAGGGGTGATTGTTTCTTATTTTGAATGGGTGCAGGATTTGCAGAATTTTTTTTGGTCGGAAGTGGAAGTGTTAGATCGGTTGTATCGTATTTTGGAGCCTGCTTTGGCTGCGATTTTAAAGCGGGCAAAAGAGCGTAAGATTAGTCATCGCAATGCGGCATTGTGTTTGGGTATTGAACGTGTCATGCACGCCAAGCAAATGCGGGGGCTTTTTCCTTAGAAGGCATATGAGAAAAATGAAATTACGTCTTGGGGTCAATGTGGATCATGTTGCAACGGTAAGGCAAGCGCGTTATCGGGAAAAAATGGCGAGTGTGATAACAGAGCCGGATCCCGTGGGTTTTGCTTTGGAGGCGAAGAAGGCTGGAGCACATGGGATTACTGCGCATTTGCGCGAGGATCGTCGCCATATGCAGGAAGAGGACATTAAACGTTTGAAGCGGGAAGTGGCTTTGCCTTTGAATTTGGAAATGGCGAATACGGTGGAGATGGTTAAGTTTGCTTTGGCTTTGAAACCGAACGCGGTTTGTTTGGTGCCAGAAAATCGACAGGAGGTGACGACTGAAGGCGGTCTTGATGTGGTTGGGCATTGTATTTCTCTTCAAAAAAATGTGGCGCGTTTGCGTGATGTCGGAGTGAAGGTAAGTCTTTTTATTGATCCTGATTTAAAACAAATTGAGTTTGCGAAGAAAGTAGGAGCAGATTGGATTGAGTTGCACACAGGTAAGTTTGCGGTGGTTTATCAGAATAAGCGACGTCGTACCGAAGAGTTGAAGCGTTTGATGAAGGGGCGCATTTTGCGCATGAGGTGGGATTGAAAGTGAATGCGGGGCATGGATTGCACGTTCGAAATGTGCGCGATTTGTTTAAGGTGCCTTTTTTGTATGAGTTGAATATTGGGCATTCTATTGTTTCTCGAGCGCTTTGGGTTGGGGCAAGAAATGCTGTGAAGGAAATGCTTGTTTTAATGAAAGACTATCGTTTGTGAAAGTTTTGGGAATTGGATTTGATATGGTAGAGGTGGCGCGAATCCAGCGAATTTGGGAAAAATTCGGAGACGCTTTTTTGCAAAGGGTGTTTGGTGAGGAGGAGTTGGGTTATTGTTTAAAGATGCGTCAACCGGAGTTGCATTTGGCAGCTCGGTTTGCGGCGAAAGAGGCGATCGTGAAGGCGTTGGGGTCGGGTATTGGAGTTGTATGATGGCGTGATTTGGTGATTGTAAGAGGAAGTTCTGGCGCACCTTTGGTTAAGTTGTATGGAGCGGCATTAGGTTGTTTGGAAACGATGGGTGGAAAGGTAATAAGGGTAAGTTTGTCACACACTCAACATTACGCTGGAGCTCAAGCAATTGTGTTATCAGATTAAATTAAAATATGCGATAGTGAGTTTGATAAAAAAAACAAAGCGGGTTAACCCCGCTTTGTTTCAGAAAACGCTTTTTTGTTCCGGTGTAATCGCTTGGCGATTAGTGACACGGCTTGCGTTATCTAACTTTGTCTTGATTCTTCAAAATTGTATGCCATATTTTTAATTATTGACAAGTAAATATTTTTAAAATTTATGATTCTATCTTTTAATTGGGGAAAAAACTCTATTGGCTGGAGTTTACTGAGAGTACAACCAAATTTAGAACTTTTGGGGACGGGAGCAGTCACTTTTTCTTTGAATAGTTGCATGGCAGCTGAGAGGAGGAATCATCGCAGGCAACGGCGTCATATTCGTAGTACGCGTCAGAGGATTGTTGGAATTAAAAATTTTTTAAAGGAATTGGGCATTTTCAAGCAGGAAGAATTGAATCAACCAGGTTGTGCATGGCCGTGGTTGCTCGCAGCTCGGGTCTTAAAAGGTGGTGAGTTACTTTCCTGGCCAGAGTTATGGGATGTGTTGCGTTGGTATGCTCATAATCGAGGATATGATGGAAATCGACGTTGGAGTTATTTGGAGAAGAAAGTTTACGTTGAAGATAGCCAAAAAGAAAAAAATGCTTGGGAGTTTATGAAGCGTCATAACACGAGCACGATGGCTGAAACTTTTTGTGCGGAGTTGGGGTTGAACCCATTGAAAGATAAAAAAGCTTCTTATTTGACTTTTAAAAATCATAACGCGGCTTTTCCCCGTAAAGTAGTAGAAGCGGAAATGCGAAGAATTCTGGAAGCGCACATTGGGCATTTGCCTCAGGTCAATCAGGAATTTATTCGCACTTTGATTGGGGAGGGTATTGAAGATAAAAAAGCTTGGCAGACGCTCCCTCAAGCAAATTTGCATTTGCCGAATCGGTTTGAGGGTGGACTTTTATTTGGACAACTGGTGGCGCGTTTTGATAATCGAGATCGAACGATTTGTCCGATTACTTATCCTCGACTTTTGCTAGAGGCTAAGCGTCATACAATCAATGAAGAACGCGCTAAGATTGTTGCGGCTCAGAGATCGAGAACGCCGCACAAAAATTGTCCTGAATTTTATCGCTATCGTTGGGCGACTCTTTTGTCGCGGATACAAATTAAAGAGGCCAAAGAATTACCTCATCGTTTTCTCAATCAAGCCGAGTTAAAAAAAATAACAGAATTAGTTCAGCGACGGGGACATTTTACGGTAACGCAATTTAAAAAAGCAGTGCGATCGGTGACGAGTGCCAATGAGGACAATTTGGATAGGTTATTTCATCAAGCCGAATTAGCCGAGGCTTTGATAGTTGATCCGATTCAAAAATTAGAAACATCCAATCGTTTATCACCACTTTGGAGTTTATTGCCTGAATGTTTGAAAAAAAGGATTCGAGGACAATGGCGACGGGGGCATGCTATTACGTTAGAACAAATTCGAACTCAATTACAATCAAGGAGTGGTGCGGTTGATTTATTTGATCAGGAACTTAAACGACAGTTACAGCTTGCTCAACATCGTCGACGAAAACGCGAGTCGGTGGTTGAATTGGAAGACCTTTTGCAAATAAAATTTTATCCTGAACAGTTGACAGGTCGCTCCCCTTATGCTCGATCAGTTATGAAAGAGGTTGCTGATGAAATCATGCAAGGCAAACAACCGCAGCGACCTGGAGGTTGTTTATCATTAACGCCGGAATTGCGTCAAGCGCAGGTTGAAATGCCTTTATCGTTTCAAACCAAAAGTCATTGGGTGCAGCATCGCATGCTTTTGCTGGAGCGTTTAGTAAAAGATATTATTGAGACCTATGCAGATGGCAATTTTGATGCGATTAAAAAAGTCATTTTTAAAGTGGATCATCCCACAAAGAGTTCTGGATTTGAGCCTGTGCCAGACTTGAATGAAAAATCTGAATCGGAAGAATGGCAGAGGCTTATGAAGAAATTGCAATTAGATGCGAAAATTAAGGATTGCAAGGTTCCGATCACTGCCGAAATTATTCGCAAAGCTTGTATTGCCGAGGATTTAGGTTGGCGATGTCCTTACACAGGAGAAAAATATCAGCCGATTGATCTAGTTTTAAGAAAGGTAGATAAAGATTATATTGCTCCTGATGTGAGAAGTTTTTCTGAATCTTTGGACTCTTTAGTGCTGACGTTTACTGAAATCCATAATTGGAAGGGTAAACGGTCTGCAGCCAAGTTTGTAGAGGAAGAAGCAGGTAAGCCAGTACCCAATTTACCTCATCTTTCTATTACTTCACCTTCGAATTTTAAACGTTTTGTGGAAAACCTAGAAACGATTGATGAGGATTTTCGAAATCGGCAACACACCGAAATCAGCGCTAAACCTCGTTCAAACTCTGAATTTTCTGCTTTTGAAACCACACAATCTTTTTCTTTAACTCAAATTGGTGCCCGTGTTATTGCGCGTGTTTTTCACAATGCGCCGCCGCCCATTGTCACATTTTCGCAAACGGCATTGGAACCGATTCAAAAACAGTGGAATTTGGAAAGTTATCTCACTGGGTTATGTCCTCAGGTGCAAAAAGATGAACAAAATATTTCTCGATTTACCTATTTGACGCGAGCGATCAAAGCATGTTCTCAAGGTTTATTTTCTTATTATGCTTCTCAAGTTCAACACTCGCAGTGGGATCAAAAACTTCGCTTTGAGAAAAAATATTCTTTTCAAAAACTGCCGAGTTATGTGAAAGAACAACTCATTCATCGGTTGCTGGAAAATCGAGTGGTGCAACATTTGCCTGCCCGAATGGATGGGTTAAAAGTTGAGCAAAATATTTGGCGCGTAGTTTCTCGAGATAAACAAGATCAGGTTGCTTTGCGACAGCGAAATCTTCAGTCCTCTAAGCTTTTTAAGAAAGAAGTATTGCATGCTATTAAACTTTTAGGATTAGATCCTGAAAAAGAACCGAGCAAACTTAAATCACTTAAGGGAGCGTTGATTGTGCGCGACAATTTTGGAATTGCGGTGGGTTCGCAAGCTGTCATTGTTCCTTTTCATAAGGTTTGGTTAAGATTGCAAACGCTTAAAGAAAGTTGCACGAAAAAACGAATGAAACTTTTAAGAAATGGACAGATTATTCACGTGCCCAGAGAACGACAACGTAAAATTAGTCGATGGGGACTAAAAGGCACTTGGCGTATTTTTTCTGTGAAAAATAATCGCGGAGGCATTGCCCTAGACTTGGGCTATGTTGATGCGGTTAAGGCTCACATGATTAATATTGCGTTGGAAGCCTTGCTTAAAGCGGGTGCTTATCCGGTTAAAACAAATTTGGTCGGCAACCGTGTCACAGCTAAAAAGCGTTCTCAAGTTATGGCTGTAACAGCTTAATTTTTTGGCTTGCTTAAAATAAAATAAATTTTTATCTAGCAAACTAGTTCTTTGATTTTGAGATTATCTTTTGTGTGAAACAAAAGATAAGGTTGATTGCAACAGGGAATTCCGTGAAATTCGGAGACAGTTGCGCTGCGGTATTGAGCTACAATCTTCCATTGCCTAATTTGAAAAAATGGGCGAACAAACCCAGTGAAGCCGAGATGCTTTGCGAAGGGGGAAGAAAGGTAAAATGATTTCACCTCGCTTTCGTGGGAAGAAATTTAAGAAACTCAGAAGTCCGAATATCTGTCCAATCAATCACTCGTCACTATTTTCAAGAGGATTGAAAATAGAACTTTATCGCAAACAATAAAGTGTGAGAGTGGCAACAAACCATCGTTAATCTTTGGCTATTTTTCTACTCTTGCTCATAACAGGAGTAAAAAATGAAGCATGGAATGGTTAGTGTTGGATTATTTGTCGTCTTATCAATCAAAAGCCTTGCGTTAACAGGCAGTGGCAAGCAAGTGGTTTCTTATCAACCCGGCTCAGGAGCAACCTTAACTCAAACTTCAGCAGCTCTTGGTTTGCCTGATCCTTTGGTAGGAGTCGGTACTCCTTTTGTTTCTATTCTTAGCCCATTTAATCCTCCTTACGAAGATTCGCAACTTTTACAAATTGGTCCGGGTGGTCAGATGACGATTCAATTGTCGCATTTTGCTATTGTTGGAGTAGGCCGAGAAATTGGAATTTTTAGTAATGTTGGCATTTTTGATTCCGCTTATCCTCAGGGTAAAGCCGGTTCTCCGATTACTCTTTTTGGCGACGATAAGGTAACGGTTGAAGTAAGTGAAGATGGTCAAACTTTTTTTTCTTTGGGAGAAAAAAACATTTCTATGTTTCACAATTTTTTTACGGATTTAGCCAATCCTTATGCTAGTGAATCGGGAGCGAGACGCGCTGATTTTGGGCGTCCGTTTTTAGGAAAAATCAGCGATTTTACTGGTAAAGATTACGAAGAAATTAAACAAATTTTGGCTGGTTCAGCTGGAGGAAATTGGTTTGATGCAAGTGCTACACCTCTTGCTAAAATAGGTTATGTTCGTTTGAGTTTGCCTGCTAACGCTCCTAATAAATTTGAGCTCGATGCCGTAACTATTAATAATCAATTGTTGGGCGCTCCCACCGATGGATCGACATCTCCGCAAAATTCGAAACGAAAAAAAATTACGATTCTTCGACCTTTGCGCAATGAAAAAGTATCAGGCAATTTTATGGCAATTGGCACAGTGAAATCAAAAACGAGAATGGTGGGTGTCGAATATCGTGTTAATCATGGTTCCTGGCTGGAAGGGAGCTTAGTAGATAAGAATTGGTCAACTCTTGTTGAAATTCCCGATGGAATTGTTGTGATTCAATTGGAAGTGCGTGCTTTTGATGAGCAAGGCGAGAGAACCCCAAGCAAGTTTCGCCGCTTTCGCGTGGTGAAGTAAGATTTAAAATTGTTTTGTTTGCTAATGCAAAAACCGAAACAAATGCGAAGGCTTAGTTTGCTTATTCTCTTTGCTTCTTTTTCTTGTGACGCACAACCGGCTTTCACGACATTAGAGCCGGTAGTGGTAACGGCAACACGGACAAAAGAAAAAACTATCACACCTGATGTAACGGTTTTAAACTCTGACGAACTGCAAGCGAAAGGTATAACGACAGTCGAGCAGGCGTTGCGACAAGTATCGGGACTTTCTATTGCAACATCGGGAGGGCCTGGCCAGCTTAGCTCTATTTTTAGCCGAGGAACAGAATCAAATCATACCACGATTTTAATTGATGGGGTTCGCACAAGTCCTGGTTTGGCGGGCGGTTACGATTTAGCCAATTTAACACTTGATAATGTCGAACGCATTGAGGTGGTGAAAGGCCCTGTTTCCACTCTTTATGGACAGGATGCGATTGGTGGTGTGATCAATATTATTACGCGTTCGGGTGAGGGAGAGCGGATGAGTGGCGAGGCCTCTTTCGAAACAGGGTCTTACTCAACTTTTCAAGAGCTCGCGGCGAGTCGCGGGGCCTTTGGCCTTTTTGACTATTCGTTTAGCGCAACCAAATGGGTGGCAGACTATCACCGAGTCAATGACGATATCGACCTTTTTTCGGTTCGAGCCAAACTTGGATTCCGTATTTCAGACACAGCCAGATTAGAAACGTTGGTTAATTATTACAAAGCAGACAATGAATCGCCTGGCTCCATTCCTTTCTCGACGCCTACTGCTGAATTAACTCGGGAAATTTTTACACTTGCACCTAAATTCACATGGCAAACGACCCCAGCATGGAAACAAACCGTAATTACGAGTTTTACTCAAGAAGATCAAAATTATATGATTTTGCCGGTGGTTGATAATCAAACATTGTTGCAATACAAAACCGTGGACTATCAATCCGATTTTCAGATCAGTTCTTCCTGGAAATTAACTTTTGGAGCCAATTTAGAATGGAATCAGGTCGATCTTTTTGCCAATCACATTTCGGCTATTGATGAGTCCCATTTTAATTACGGTTTTTATCTGCAAAGTCAGTGGGAACTTTTTAAGAACTTTCAAATGATTAGCAGTTTACGCTATGACAATTATCAAGCTTATGACGCACCGATAACTTGGCAGCAAACTTTTTCTTATGAACTGCCAACTCAAACCTTGCTTTATGCAAAAGTAGGCACGGCTTATAGTCCGCCAACTTTTCAAGATTTGTATTTTCCAGGTTTTGGTAATCCTAATTTGGAAGCGGAAGAATCTTTTTCTTACGAGATCGGGTTCACTCAATATTTTTGGCAGAAAAAAATTCGATTTACCTCAGCTTATTTTAGAAATGAAATTCAAAATCTCATTCAGTTTGATGGGGTTTTACCGCAAAATATTTCTGAGGCAGAAACCTGGGGAGTAGAAAATTCTTTTACTATTCAACCTTGGAATTTTTTGTCCTTATCATTGGGCTATACCTATTTGGAGGCCAATGACACAGAGGCGCAAATTCGTTTGGTGCGACGTCCGCGTCATCTTTTCACTTCTGATTTGATAGTGAAACCTCTTTCTTGTGTAACTTTGTTTTTGGGGGCGGAATGGAAACGGGAACGCGAAGATTTTGATGCATTAACTTTTCAACAAAAAGATATGCCGGATTATTTGACTCTTCGCAGCGGATTACAATGGGCTATTAATCGTTACTGTTCTGTCGGATTTCGCATAGAAAATTTGTGGGACGAGGAATATGAAGAGGTTAGCGGTTATCCGGCGCCTCGCAGAGCTTATTATGTTAAAACAGAATTTCGTTTTTAACGAGCAACAATAGCAGGGGAAACTTTTTTGGAAGAAAGTTCCATAGTTAAAACAAATAAGCCAGTGAATAAAAGATCGCTAATTAAAGAATTTTTGAAAAATAAATAAGTTGGCGGATAAGAGGGTAATCCTATCGTTATGGCTTGCCACCAACCTCCTGCGGTTTTGGCGTAGAGAGGTTCTGCAAACCAGGAGATCGAGTTGGTGATAAGATAAAAGAGAGAGGATCCCAGTAAGCTGCCAGTAAAAATGGTGGTAAAAAATTTATGATATTTTACCCAGCGACCTAGCCCCCAAGCCATAGCGTAGCAAAAATAAGCGGGCAACATGCTCCATGCTAAAAGTGAGGCGTGATAATAATGATTGAGCCAAAGATCAGAAATGAATAGAGCGCCGATAGGGATCATCATGGCTAGGAAACCTGGCCAATAAATCGCAGCGCAAAAGCTTAGCGCCATTAAAGGAGCGAAATTAGGCCAGCCATTGAGCAAAGGCATCAAAATGCGATAAAGAGCCACAAAAAGAATTAGGAGAAAGCTAAAAGGCATAATTTAAAAAATAGCAGATTCAAGAATAGGGAGCAAGTGGGTAGTGCAGGAATGAAGAAAATGGGCAGGTAAAAAACGCTTTATCATTTGCTGGCTCGATCTAATAAAAAAACTGTTAATTTTTAAAAATTGAGCAACATTAAATTCATGAGTGACTGGACTATTGAAAAAGCGGTAGAACATTATCGAGTTCCGAGATGGGGTGGCGATTATTTTTCGATCAGCGGCAAAGGAAATGTGACCGTGTCTCCACTGCGTGCGAAAGGGGCGACGTTGGATATGGTTCAGGTGATTGAAGCAGCCAAGCAAAGAGGGTTGCATTTTCCGATGGTGTTGCGGTTTCTGGATTTGTTGCGGGATCGTGTGGTGGCGATTAATGAAACGTTTCAACAAGTGATGCGGGAACAAAAATATCCAGGCATTTATCGCGGAGTATTTCCGATCAAGGTGAATCAGTTATGCGAAGTAGTGGAAGAAATTTTGGAGGCGGGAAAAGCGTTTCATTATGGTTTGGAAGCTGGCAGTAAACCGGAATTGGTAGCGGCGCTGGCATTGCATCGTGATCCGGAAAGCTTGATCATTTGCAATGGCTACAAGGATGAAAGTTTTATTCGTCTGGCGTTGCTTGGGAAAAACTGGGCAAGCAAGTGATCATTGTGATTGAGAAGCTAGAGGAGCTGGCTTTGGTGCTGAAAGTTTCTGAAAAGTTTGGGGTTAAACCGCAGCTGGGATTTCGCATTAAGTTGCAAGTCAAAGGTGCTGGCAAATGGGCCGCGTCTTCTGGAGATGATGCCAAATTCGGTTTAACTGCGCGTGATTTGGTGGAAGCTAGGAAATTTTAAAACAGCATCAGCCGAAGATATGTTTCAGCTATTGCATTTTCACATGGGATCGCAGATGCCTGATATTCAGATCATTCGACGCGCGGTGAGCGAAGCAGCCCGCTATTATGCGAAAGTTCGACAGTTAAATTTTCCAGTAAAATTTGTCGATGTTGGTGGTGGATTGGGCATTGATTATGATGGCACGCGTAGCACTTCCGAAAGTTCGATGAATTACACACTGGAAGAATATTGTCGAACGGTGGTTCAGCAAATTGCCGAAATTTGTGAGGAGGAGAAAGTGCCTTGTCCCGATGTGGTCAGTGAAAGTGGCCGTGCAGTGGTGTCGCCACATTCGGTGTTGGTGGTGGAAGTGTTTGGCGTTTCTGAAAAGAAAGGAGACTAAAAAACGTCAAAAAAATTGCTAAAGATAAATTGGCACAAAATTTGGAAGTTTTATTGAAACAATTAAATCGTCGCACAAGACGCGAAGTTTGGCATGAAGCACTTCGCATTCGCGAACAGGCTGAGACGATGTTTAGTTTGGGTCTTTTGGATTTGGAAACGAAGGCGATAGTGGAAGAAAGATTTTGGACAGTTGCGGAAGGAGTGGCCGAGGCTTATCGCAACTCTCGAGTGGTGCCGGAGGAGATTCGAGAGCTGCAATTTTCTTTGAGCGATCAATATTGGTGCAATTTTTCGGTGTTTCAATCGCTTGTCGATCACTGGGCTTTGGGACAATTATTTCCCGTCATGCCGCTTCATCATTTAGAGAAAGAACCGGATCGTTGGGGAACTTTGGTGGATATTACCTGCGATTCGGATGGTAAAGTGTCTCGTTTCATCGGTAAAAATAAAGGGCAACAAACGTTGCGTTTGCATCGCTTCCAAAACCAGTCTTATTGGATCGGATTTTTTTTGGTGGGCGCTTATCAGGATGTGATGGGTGATATTCATAACCTTTTTGGCAGGGTGAATGAAGCGCACGTTTTTTTAGACGAAGACGAAGAATCCGGTTTTTATATTGAAGAAACGATCGAAGGTCGAAAAATTGGCCAGGTGCTTCAGGATGTCCAATACGATAAACACGAGTTGGCCAGCGAATTTAAAGAGCAAGTGACTACTGCCATTCGCGAGGACCGTTTAAAACCTAGCGAAGGAATGAATTTACTGGAAATTTACGAAAAAGAGTTGGAAGAACCGACTTACTTGAAGTTTTAATGCTTTTTTAACCTGCGAATGATGCGAATCATTTACCTGTATGATTTTGTGATAATTTTAGTCGTAACATTTGCTTAACCCATCAACGCCTCTCATGCCATTCTCGTCCCGCCGTGGCGGAGATGAATGTCCACATCTTATTTCCTGTCATCCTCGGGCTCGACCCGGGGATCCAATCCTTAATCAACCCTCTTTCCAATCTCTCAAAGCGTTGTATGTTGAGAGTCGACCCCGCAAAGAAAGATCGACCCCGCAAAGAAAGAGTCGACCCCGCAAAGAAAGAGTCGACCCCGCAAAGAAAGAGTCGACCCCGCAAAGAAAGAGTCGACCCCGCAAAGACCCCGAGTCGACCCCGCAAAGACCCCGAGTCGACCCCGCAAAGACCCCGCAAACTACATCTTGAAAGAAAAAGCCTCCAGCATAATCATAATCAAAATCATAGAGATCAACCAAAGTGCCTGTCATTTTAATCTCGATGGTTTTCTAACGGTTAGCTAGCACTTTGGAAATTTAAGGCTTTCGTGGTCGCGCTGGAACAGAATTTGTCGAAGCAGTCGATTGTAATTTTCGATATTGCTCTTCCATTTCAGGATAAATTTGGTTTAGAGAATGTTCCAAGAGCCTGGCCATTTTTTCTACGTCCATGTTCTCTAAATATTTTTTAGTGGCAGGTAAAATATTAGTTTTTTCAGGCTTTACTTCGCTTATTAAGTTGAAAATGACTAACGCTAAATCGAACTTTTCTTGAGGATCGGTTACTGTAATCATAAGACTCATGGGCGGAAAACCGAATGGCTGGATAAAGCCCGCAGCCCCATTACTTAAATTGACAGGTTTAATGACTTTATTTTTTATTTCCTTCTCCCGCCACTTTTCATATTCAACCATTAATTCTTTTTGCTTAACTGGATCTTTTATTTCTTTAATTTCTTTTTCTTTGCTTGTTGCTTCTTCTAGAAAAAGTTTATGAAACCCTTTTTCAGCATTTTTCAGTTTTAAAATATTTTCAGAATTAAGAAGAGAGTGAGACTGGTAAATAATAGGAACATAGACTAAAGCTTTGTCAGGAGATACATAGCTTTCTCCCCACAAAAAACCTTTAATTCTTCTTAAATCATTAGGAATTTCGTTATTGATCTCTAATTTATTTTCATAGTTGAAAATTTTTTGAGCCTCTGAAGCCAGTAAAAATTCTGTGGATTCTCCAGCTTTTAAAATCAAACTAAATTGCCAAATTAATAAAAAAGAAAAAATGGTTTTCATAAGTTTTACTTGAAGTTAAATTCTCTTGGCCAAAGAGAATCAACTAATTGAATTTCTGATTTATAAACACGGCCAGCCTTGCCTAAAGTGTTGTAGCCTGATTGGATGCGAGCTGCAGGTTTAACAAATACAAAAGGCTCACCGTCGTAATCAAAATCATAGAGATCATTTAAAGTCCCTGTCATTTTGACCTCGATCGTTTTGCCAGAAGCGACATTTACAATAATTTTCACATGAACTGGTTTTTTACTGCTGCTTATACTGCCCAAAGACAATTTTAAATCAGTATCAAGAATATAAGAAAAATTAACATCTAATGGTGGTAATTGCCAATTAAATTGGACGACCTCATTAGTTGTATTGTTCAAGGTTTGTTGAACATAACTCTTTTTCAATTCAAATTGCTCATTTAACCAGTTTTTTAAAGCTGAAGAATCAATGATCTTTTCAGCCATGAGACTATTTTCATCAAAAATAGCTTTAATGGATGGACCAGGTTGTGCCACAGGTTGAAATAAAATGCCCACAGCATGAGTTAATCCATATTCGTTTCTGGCAATTTCTGTATTAACTGCCGTTGAACCATTAGGTGTAGTTTCTTCCAAGAAAGCCGTAACACAATCATAGGCCAAAGGTGTAGCCCCTAAACCCGCTTTCCAAGTATTCAAAAAACCAATATCTTTGTCATACTTTTCCTTTGGCACAACCTTACAAACCCAGTCATTCTTAAAAGAGATTTCGTTAGGATCGAGTTGAGCGTTTTTATTAGCATCATAGCCAGCGACAACCACATAATCTTTTTCTTCATTGCCTAAATCTTCTGCGGTGATGGAGACTTCTTGTTTATCGGCGTTGTAACTTGAAGTGCCAGATTTAGGATCGTTTTGGCCTTTGACGCTTAAGCGAAAGAGAAGAGCATTTTCAAAATTTTTCGGCAGTTTATCCTTCAGTGCCGCTTTGACATAAGCTTTGCCGTCGGCTCGGGCTCCCATGAGGATGTAAGGTTTACTATCCTGTCCGGTCATATACATTTGGTTTTTATCTTTTGCTTTCTGAATCCAGTTGGCATGCACGTCAGGCAGTTGATCGGACCAGAGGTTGGTGATTTCTAAAGGCACCATAGCAACGGCTCTCATGTCACCCTCTTTGATTCCTTGACCGGCAATAGCGCCGTCATTGTTAATGTCGTTGGCCAAGGCAATCTGCCAGCCACTATCGTCGGGAAGAGTTTGAGTCACAGGAAACTTTTCATAGTTTTGTGTGTCAGGATTCTTGCGAAACATAGAGGCATTGCCTTGAGAATCGTTAATGAGCGTTTGCTCTTTATCATTAACACTG
>JAWLBA010000018.1:0-20026 GCA_041395165.1 Verrucomicrobiia bacterium | reverse complement strand
TGTTTCGCGTGGGATAAGTTCATTTAAAATTTTTCTCGCTTACAAAGGTGCGTTTGGCATTGATGATGCGGAGCTTTATCAAACATTAAAATTGGCCAAGAAATTGGGTGTGGTTACGACTGCGCATTGTGAAAATGAAACGTTGGTAGCGGAACGTCAGAAAGAGCTCATTGCAGCGGGCAAAACCGAGTCGGGTTATCATCACGAAAGTCGTCCACCGCTTGTTGAAGCGGAAGGAGTGCATCATCTCATGACATTTGCCGAAATGCATGATGCCCATATTTATATTGTTCATTTGAGTTGCGATGAGGCGTTGCGTGAGGCGTTATGGGCAAGATATCGTGGTGTGAATGTTTGGATTGAAACGCTCATTCAATATTTGGTGTTGGACAAAACCGATGCGGAAAAGCCGAATTTTGAGGGATCGAAATATGTGATGTCACCGCCGTTGCGTGATAAACGGAATCAAAATATTTTATGGCAAGCACTGCGAAGCGGTTTTGTGAATACGGTGGCGACGGATCATGCACCATTTGATTTCAAAGATCAAAAACCGATGGGCAAAAATGATTTTACTAAAATTCCGAATGGCATTCCTTCGTTGGAAGATCGTGTGAATTTGCTTTATTCTTATGGTGTCAAGCAGGGGAAATTGGATTTGAATCGGTTTGTGGATTGTGCCAGTACGCAAGCGGCAAAAATTTTCGGACTTTTCCCCAGGAAAGGAACGATCCAAATTGGAAGCGACGCGGATTTGGTCATTTACGATCCAAACTATCGCGGAAAAATTTCAGCAAAAACGCAACTCATGAATGTGGATTATAGCGCGTTTGAAGGTTGGGAATTGACTGGAAAACCTTCTTTAGTGACGGTTCGTGGTCAAGTCGCGGTGCGCGAGGGCAAGTTTGTTGGCAAAATCGGTCATGGAAAATTCTTGAAACGCGAGCCGAATCATTTTTAATCTTATGCTGCAAGTGAAACAAAAAATTGCAAGCACACCACCCATGGGAGAAGATGCTTATTATCACTTGTTACCTGTTGTAGAAGCTTTAATAGCCGATGGTAATGAGCCTTACCTTTCTCAAGAGGGCTATTTTTTTAATGGTCCAGATGGATGGATTGGTTATTTCAAAAAACCTCTTAATTTTGATTTAATTCGAGAAAAATTTGAACTGCCTGATACCATAGTATTAGATGATAAACATTTTAATCCTGGGCGAAGAATTTTTTGTAAAGCTTCAGGAACTGAAATTTTTGGCGGTATTCCCAATCGAGAACAAAATGATAAAGGATAAAGATTATGCCACCAGAACCTACTCCAGATGAAATTGCGCGTGGATGGCAAGGTCCTAATCAACCTCGCTATCCCAAGCAAGATCTCATGGCGAATACCGTGGTGCCGCAGGGGACAAAAATTTATTCCCTACAGTATGTTGATAATCATGGACACTTGGTGGGTGGAGATTATTTTTTTACGGAAGATGAATTTAAGCGTTATTTGGCGGATGTAAAAGAGGAGCGTCCAGATGCTTATCGAAGATTGAATGAGCGTTTGCAAATTGGTCCCAAACTCGATTACGACAATAATCTTTATCAATATAAACCGCATCTTGTAGAATACGAAGTCAAATATCGCTTTCGCGCTGCTCAAGGAATCAGTACTGAAAATAAACAGTTCGGAGCTGGTGGTGGAGAACAGCTTTTTATTGATGGGGCGCGAACATTAGAGGGGTATGGAGTTTTTGAAAAAACAGGGCGGGTGATTACTCCTAAACCTAATGAAGTGGTCGCTCTCAATACTTCAAATCTTAAAAAATTTGATAAAAATGCGAAAAAAATTGAGCCAAAACCTCCAGAAGGTCGTTTATTGGTTAACGAATATTCAACTTTATCAGCAGCAGAAGTAGCTGATATTAAATTAACTCCTAACCATCTTCATGTAACGGAAGGGACTCGTTTAAAGCCTGGCGACCTGGGTATCGTAGAATATGGTCCAATAAAACATTTTCATGAAATTTTAGCAAATCAACCATCTGAAATATTGGAAAAGATAAAATTAGGAACGTTGCCTATAGATAAGATTCGATCTCAAAGATCAATTGATGTAGAAGCTGCTTTGGCCAGTCACAGTAGGAATATGCCAAATTCTGTGGATCAGGCCACCTTTGATCATGTTCCTCAAACTCCCATACGCTCTTCCAATTCATCCATTAGTAGTCCGGTTGATGCAGAAGCAGCAAATCAGCCACCTGAAATCTTGGGAAAGACGAAAGTAGGAACATTACCTATAGATAAGACTCCATCTCAAAACTCAGTTGATGTAGAAGCTGCTATAGCTTCGGCCGGTCACAGTAGGAGTATGCCAAATTCTGTGGATCATGCCACTTTGGATCATGTTCCTCAAACTCCCATACAGTCTTCTGATTCGTCGATTAATAGTCCGGTTGATGCAGAAGCATCAAACAATAAAACTCAATCGCAGCCACAACATTCTTCAAATGCAACAGAACCAACATCTCATACTATTGATAAGACTCATACCGTTGTAAGTCGAACCAACCAAGCTTCACAAGGTGTAGCTATGGCTGTGCAAGCTTTTACGGGAGATATCGAAGGAGCTGTCAATACTACAACCGATATTGCTAAGCAAAAGGCTTTGCAGGTGGGTGCGAAAAGTCTTGCAAAACAAATCGAAAAGGCAGTTGAAAATGGAATCATTAAACGTCTAGTAGGTAAAGTGCCTTTGGGTGTTGGGATGGCTTTAAGTGTAAGTCAATTAAAAGAATCTTGTGAAGAGGTCATTCACCTGAGGAAGGAGCTAGCTAAACTTCAATCGGGCACGCCAGAGTATGAAAAAATGCAAGTTGCATTGTCGCGTGCTGAAAGAAGCAATGATTTACTAGCTGCAAGTGTCGGGGCTGGAGTTGTACCGGGAGAAGGAACGATTGTTTCTGAGGTCATTGATGTTGCTAATACGAGCCTGACAATAGGAGATATCATTTCTGATTATATAGACGAGCAAGAGGCACGGGCTAAAGAAATTAACGAAAAATTAGATAAACTATCTCCGGGAGACCCTGAGTATAATGAGTTAATCAAGCAATCTCGCGAATTACATAAGGAATGGTTAGAGGATGGAAGGGAAGTTGTCGAAACGATTCCAGTCTTAGGACAGATGGTTCAAGTCATGGAAGCCCCGATTAAAATGACAAATGCTGCTGCTGAGTTTATTTCAAAGGGTAATGTATCAGATAAGATTGAATTATTTGTGAAAAATCCTCCGGGCATGGATACGTTAGTTGCTGTAAAAGATGAAATAGTAAAGGAATTCAATGACAATGGCTTAAAAGGGGCGATTCAAAAAAGAGCAGCTAATATTGAAAAAGTTTTTCAAGGAATTCTAAGTAAGTTGGACCCAGTGGAAGATCTTCCTCAGAAAAAAGAGCAGGAAGAAGAGGAAGATGAAAAAGAAAAATATGTTCTTAAAAGGTAATTAAAATGAAAAACATGGAAGCTTTTTCAGAGGCAATCATTGAAAGCCGTCTTTACAACAAAGATTTAGCACCGGTTTCGCCGGCAGAGCGCAAATGGCATGTGGGAAGTTTCGCTGCATTATGGATTTCGATGTCAGCTTGTATTCCGACTTATATGTTGGCTTCGTCATTGATCGGAAGTGGTATGAATTGGTGGCAAGCGATTTTTACTATTTTTCTTGGTAATTTGATTGTGCTGATTCCGATGGTGCTCAATGCTCATGCGGGCACGAAATATGGTATTCCGTTTCCGGTTTACTGTCGTCCGGCGTTTGGCACAGTGGGCGCGAATATTCCTGCGTTGCTACGCGCGTTTGTGGCGTGTGGATGGTTTGGGATTCAGACGTGGATCGGGGGAGCGGCTATTTATAAAATTCTTGGCGTTTTTGAGCCGTCACTTGTTGCTGCTGCGCCTATCGGTTTTCTTGGCATTAGTTTGCCCCAACTTTTTTGTTTTTTATTTTTTTGGGGTATCAACATGTGGGTGATTTATAAAGGAATCAATTGTATTCGTTGGCTGCTCAATATTAAAGCGCCTCTGCTCATTGTTCTTGGATTGCTATTGTTATGGTGGGCTTACAAAAATGCTGGCGGTTTTGGGCCCATGCTTTCGCAACCTTCTGTGTTTGATCCGGGACAGCCGAAAGCCGGGCAATTTTGGATTTTCTTTTTCCTGCGCTTACGGGAATGATTGGGTTTTGGGCCACACTTTCTTTGAATATTCCTGATTTTTCGCGTTATGCTAAATCGCAACGCGATCAAGTCATTGGTCAAACGTTAGGCTTGCCAGCAACGATGGCGCTTTATTCTTTCATTGGGGTGGCGGTTACTTCGCAACGACGACAATTATTTACGGTCAAGCGATTTGGGATCCGGTGGATGTGTTAACGCGTTTTACTAATCCCGTGGTGTTGGTAGTAGCCATGCTTTCTTTATGTATTGCCACTTTGGCGACAAATATTGCTGCTAATGTGGTGAGTCCTGCCAATGATTTTGCGCATTTGGCTCCTCGATATATTTCATTTCGTATTGGAGGAACGATTACTGGAATTGTTGGAATTTTAATCATGCCATGGAAATTGGTGGCTGATCCGAATGGTTATATTTTTCTATGGCTCGTGGGTTACAGCGCTTTGCTGGGTCCGATTGGCGGTATTTTGATTGCGGATTATTTTGTGGTGCGACGTCGACACTTGAATCTTGCGGAGCTTTATCGAGAGAATGGCATTTATTCAGCAACACGCGGTTTTAATTTGATTGGTATGATTGCTTTAATGTTGGGAGTGATTCCCAGTGTGCCAGGGTTTTTGGTGCAGGTGAAACTTAAAGCCGCTTCCGAATTTCCTGCGTGGTTAGTTGGGCTTTATGATTATGCTTGGTTTGTTGGATTTGCGATTGCTTTTGTAGTTTATTGGGGTGGGATGAAATTATTTTCGCAGCAAAATAATGGAGCTAGCACATTAGATTCTTTAGCTTCTGCCGATGTGTGACTTTTCTCTCCGAGTGGAGAAGTAGGTCATAACTATTCACTGGAAGAATTCTGAAAAGCCTTGTAGAAAGTCAGGCTATGATTTTACACGATGTTAAAGTTTACCCTTCAAAAGTTCCTCTTTCTAAAGATCAACAACTTGCTTGGAAAATAGCTCAGGTAGCAACGGATAAAACACCGTTAGATCCGGCGGTGGTTGATATGGTGATTAATCGGATTATTGACAATGCGTCGGTAGCGATCGCGGCCATTAATCGCAAACCCGTAGCGAATGCGCGTAGTCAGGCGATTGCGCATCCTCGCGAAAAAGGAGCGACGGTTTTTGGTATGCCGAATGAACAACGATTTGATGCGGAATGGGCCGCTTGGGCGAATGGGACGGCTGTGCGCGAACTCGATATGCATGACACTTTTTTGGCTGCAGATTATTCGCATCCGGGTGATAATATCCCTCCCATTTTAGCCGTGGCACAACAATGCCGGCGTAGTGGCGCAGATTTGGTGCGTGGGATTGTGGTAGGTTACGAAATTCAAATCAATTTAGTAAAAGCGATCTGCTTGCATCAATATAAAAAAGATCACATTGCTCACTTGTGTCCTTCAGCAGCCGCTGGAATTGGTGCACTTTTGGATTTAAACACGGATGTGGTTTATCAAGCGGTGCAACAAGCGGTACATGTGGGTTTTTCGACACGACAATCGCGTAAAGGTGAAATTTCGAGTTGGAAAGCTTATGCCCCTTCGCATGCCGGGAAATTGGCAGTGGAAGCGGTAGATCGTGCGATGCGTGGTGAAAAAAGTCCTTCGCCGATTTATGAAGGGGAAGATAGTGTGATTGCTTATATGCTAGGCGGTGATAAATCGACTTATCGTGTGCCTTTACCGGAAATAGGTGAGGGGCAGCGTGCTATTTTAGATTCTTACACCAAAGAACATTCCGCGGAATATCAAGCGCAAGCGCTCATTGATCTGGCGTTTAAACTTCGTCAAAAGTTGCCGAACTTAAAAGAGATTCAGAAAATTGTTTTGCATACCAGTCATCATACCCATTACGTAATCGGCACGGGCGCTCAGGATCCGCAAAAAATGGATCCTAATGCGACGCGCGAAACGTTGGATCATAGCATTATGTATATTTTTGCTGTGGCATTGCGCACGGGAGAATGGCATCACGTGAAAAGTTATGCTCCCGAGATGGTACGTCATCCCGAAACGGTCGAGTTGTGGCATAAAATTGAAACGGTGGAAGATCCGGAATGGACGCGTCGTTATCACACGCATGATCCCAAGGAAAAAGCCTTTGGTGCACGAGTCGAAATTTTATTGAAAAATGGTGATAAAGTTGTTGATGAATTGGCCGTGGCTAATGCGAATCCTTTAGGAGCCAAACCTTTCGCGCGACCCGATTATATTAAGAAATTTAAGACGTTGACCGAAGAAATTTTGACTTCTGCCGAGAGCGAACGCTTTTTAGAAACTGTGCAACGTCTGCCAAATTTAAAAGCCGAAGAGTTGGGACAATTAAATGTTCAAGTGGATTTAGCGAAGTTGGAAAATCATAAACGAGATAATCGAGGAATTTTTTAAGCCCGCGAAACACGCTAAAAACGCTAAAATGGGAAATAAAGAAGAAGAACTAATTTTTAAGGAAGAGTGCTACGCAATTATTGGTGCTTGTTTTTCGGTTTATAAAGATAAAGGTTGTTCTTACTTATCGGGATCAGACGCTTCAACAAAAATATTTTCCTGATTTTATTTGCTTTGGGAAGATTATTGTAGAAATCAAAACAGCTTCAAAATTAGTAGATGAGCATCGAGCGCAAATGCTTAATTATTTAAATGCAACAGGATTTAAGCTTGGATTGCTTATTAACTTCGGTCATTATCCAAAACTCGAATATGAACGAATCGCCAATTCCAAAAGAGTTAAGAATGAGCCAATTTTTCTTTAATTTTTCGCGTCTTTTCGCGTGTTTTGCGGGAAAAACTTATGCTTTTTAATAAAAAAAATGCCACTCAAAAACGTCAGGAATTCCGTCAGGCGTTAAAGTCTGGAAAGCTTTTACGTTTTCCTGGCGCTTTTTCGCCTTTGGTGGCGATGTTAATCGAGCAACAGGGATTTGATGGTATTTACATTTCTGGAGCGGTTTTAGCCAATGATCTCGGATTTCCTGATATTGGATTAACGACGTTGACCGAAGTTTCTCAACGTGGGCGAGCCATTGCGCGTGCGACTGAGCTGCCGGCGATTATTGATATTGATACCGGTTTTGGCGAAGCGATGAGTGCTGCGCGCTGATTCAAGAATTGGAAGATTTGGGACTTTGTGGATGTCACTTGGAAGATCAACAAAATCCGAAGCGATGCGGTCATTTGGATAATAAAGCGTTGGTAGAAACGGAAGCGATGATTAAAAAGGTCAAAGCTGCTTCAGACGCTAAGCGCGATAAGAATTTTTTAATTATTGCTCGAACGGATGCAAGAGCTTCTGAAGGATTGGAAGCAGCAATCGGACGGGCGAAAGCTTACGTCGATGCCGGTGCAGAAATGATTTTTCCTGAAGCGCTACAGAATGAAAAAGAGTTTGAAGCATTTCGCCAAGCGGTTTCGGTTCCGCTGCTAGCCAATATGACGGAATTTGGCAAAAGCTCTTTATTAACAACAAAGCAGTTGCAAAACTTGGGTTATAATCTTGTGATTTATCCTGTAACCAGTTTGCGTTTGGCTATGAAAGCGGTGGAAGATGGTTTAGCGAGCATTCGTGATGAGGGCACGCAAGAGCACCTTTTAGAAAAAATGCAGCATCGCAAACGGCTTTACGAAATTTTACATTACGAAAAATATAATCAATTCGATCAGTCGATTTTTAATTTTAAAGTCTAACCAAAGCCTGTGCTCGATGTTGTTGGCTTTAAATTCAAAACAAACTCGATCAATCCATGATTCGAAAGTAGTTTGGCCAATGAATTTCTTAAGGAGTTAATAAGTCTAAAGCTAACATGAAAAAAAAGTTCATCCTATTACTAGTGATGGCCACATTTAGCGTTAGTCGGGCTTATTCGTATGCGCTACAGGGTCACGAAATAGTTGGCGCAATCGCCGACGAGAAGCTTTCAGGCAAACCGGTTGAGGAAAAAATTCGACAAATGTTAGGCGATGTTTCGTTGGCAACGGCTGCTGGCTTGCCAGACGCGATTAAGAATTGGGATAAGGATGGTCCTGATAGCTCCCGGGCTTTACCTGTGTCTTCCAACAAAGTGTTAGACGCACAACTGCGTGAGTTTTGGCGCGCGAATCCACCGACGACAAATTATAATTCTGCTATACCGTCGCATTGTTGGTTTCATTACACAGATGTGCCGGTGTTCGATTTTGGAAAATATGCTGATGGAAAAACGGGCCGATCGGTTTGGGATATTGTTCATATGATAACCTATTGCGTTCGTGTCTTAAAAGGCCAAGAAAGCGAACAGAATGCGCGCAAGATTACGAAACCTGTAGCCATCGTTCTTTTGGCGCATTACGTCGGTGATATTCATCAACCACTGCATGTGGGTGCCGAATATTTCAACATTACCAATAGGCAACCGGTTAATCCTGATAAAGGCACAGTTGGTATTAGTGATGCGGGTGGTAATAGCCTTTCTTTTAAATACACCGCCATGGTGGGTAAAAAACGTATTCATCAATTGGGAAATTTACACAGCTTTTGGGATAGCCAAACCGTAACCTTAGCCTTGGATCAGATTCGGACAGAAATCCGACAGAAGACGATCGGACATTCATCAACTGTGACGGATAAAGAAGTTGCGCATTATTTTGCATCTCAAGAACCGAAAAACTGGAAATTAAATCTGTCAACTAATGTCAATGATTGGGCACAGCAATGGGCTGATGAAATTCTTCCAGTAGCGTCTCAAGCGCATGAGCGCTTACAGTTTACCCATATAAAACCTCAGATGGAAGGAGGCGAGTTGATAGCAAGAGGCGAAGCTATTGAAAAATCAATGCCTGATGGTAAATCCTATGATAAATGGGCAAGCAACGTGGTTAAAGGCGAACTACATAAAGCCGGTTGGCGTCTAGCCGAACTTTTAGAGCAAGTATTAGAGTGAGACATAAGTTTGACAAAAACCTTTCTATTGCTCATATCATTTTGATAAAAAATAAATAAAATTTATGAGCACAACTATAGCAAATCCTGAAATTAGACGTGGTTTAGAAGGTGTCATTGTTGACACAACCAAAGTTTCCAAAGTCATGCCGGACATTAATGCCTTGGTTTATCACGGCTATCCCGTGCAAGACTTAGCGGAAAATTGTTCCTTTGAAGAAGTGGCTTATTTGTTGTGGAATGGTGAATTACCCAATCAATCTCAACTCGACGCGTTTCAGAAAAAAGAAAGAAGTTTGCGTTCGATTAGTCCAACACTTTTAAGAGTCATTCAAAGTTTTCCAAAGAAAGCGCATCCGATGGATGCCATTCGTACGGCAGTGAGTTTTTTAGGAATGGAAGATGAGGATATGGAAAAAACGGATGAGGCGACCAATCGGGAGCGCTCGTTTCAATTACTCGCAAAAATCCCAACGATGATTGGCGCGTTTTATCGTTATCGTAAAGGCCAGGATTTTATTGCGCCTAGAGAAGATTTGAGTATGGCTGAAAATTTTTTCCATGTCTGTTTTGGAAAAGTACCGGAACCGGAAGTGGTCAAAGCGTTTGATGTTTCTTTGGTGCTTTACGCGGAGCATGGATTTAATGCTTCGACCTTTACTGCGCGTGTGGTGACTTCGAGTTTAGCTGATATTTATGGTGCTGTGACGGCAGGAATTGCTTCATTAAAAGGTCCGCTTCATGGTGGTGCGAATGAAGCTGTGATGCATATGCTTTTGGAAATTGGTGAACCGGCAAAAGCTAAAGAATGGTTGTTAACTGCTCTCAAAGAAAAACGCAAAGTGATGGGATTTGGTCATCGCGTTTATAAAAAAGGCGATTCGCGTGCACCAACGATGAATCAATATGGACTTAAGCTAGCTAAAATTAAGGGAGTCAAAAAGTGGCATGACATGTTGGATATTTTAGAAAAAACGATGGTGGAACAAAAAGGAATTCATCCCAACCTAGATTTTCCAACTGGTCCGGCTTACTATTTAATGGATATCGATATTGATATGTTTACTCCGATTTTTGTAATGAGCCGAATTACAGGATGGACTGCTCATATTTTGGAGCAACAAGCCAGCAATCGATTGATACGTCCTTTATCGCAATACACCGGCCCTTCGGAGAGGCGAGTAGCTCCTTTGGCACAAAGAAAGTAACTCATTACTTTTTTACTTTTTTTCGAGCACGCTCAGCAAGGCGGCGATAATCTTCTCGGATTTTATCGAGCTCTTCGTCGTCTAACTCTTCCAAATCTAGGAGACTATTTTGTGCGCCATGAATTCTTTTTATAATTTCGTCTAATTTGATTTGTAAAGCTTCCGTGTCTCGGTTTTGAGTATTCTGAATCAAGAAAACCATTAAAAAAGTGATGATGGTGGTACTGGTATTAATGATTAATTGCCAAGTGTCACTAAAACC
Source organism: Verrucomicrobiia bacterium (assembly GCA_041395165.1). Taxonomy (GTDB): domain Bacteria; phylum Verrucomicrobiota; class Verrucomicrobiia; order JADLBR01; family JAIBCM01; genus JAIBCM01. The sequence goes on along the minus strand of JAWLBA010000018.1, from coordinate 9,420 downwards.
GAATAGAGGGCCGGTAATTGCCCATATTACAATCGCTAAGCCGGCAATAAGAAAGGTGGCAGGTTTACCGGAATAACGAGCTGTAACTTTAGCGAAACGCGTAAACCAAGAATTTTTTCCTGTCATAAAGAGAAAAGATTAAGATAAATGGATTTTTTAACTAATCAATTTTATTGCTGTTTTGTTTCTTTAGCGACTTCCAATACTCCAACCTTTCTTGGATCTTTTTTTCATAGCCATGTTCGGTGGGAATGTAATAGGTTCGCACTTCGGTGAGATAGTCTTGGGGTGCGATGTTTTCTTTAAAGTTGTGAGAGTATTGATAGCCTTGATGGCCAAGTTTTTTGCTGCCGAGATAATGAGCATCGCGTAGATGGCGGGGCACGGCTAAGGTAACACCTTTTTTGGCGTCATCGGTAGCATTTTCGAGAGCCGTGTAGCTGGCATTACTTTTGGGTGCGGTGGCTAAATAAACGGTGGCTTCAGCAAGAGGAATGCGAGCTTCGGGTAAGCCAATAAATTCAACCGCTTGTTGAGCGGCTACCGCTAAGGGAAGGGCATGCGGATCCGCCATGCCAATATCTTCAGCCGCGCTGATGACGAGGCGTCGCGCGATAAAACGAATTTCTTCGCCTGCGTAGAGCATCTTGGCGAGCCAATAAATGGCGGCATCGGGATCGCTTCCGCGAATGGATTTAATGAAGGCGGAGATCGTATCGTAATGTTGATCTTCGTCGGCATCATAGACGACTGCTTTTTTCTGAATGCATTCTTCGGCAATCGCTAATGTGATATGAATTTTTTGATCTTGATCAGGTTTCGTAGTTAGCGCTGCGATTTCGAGAGAATTTAAAGCTTTGCGCGCATCGCCATCGGCTTGAATGGCGAGATGATTTAAGGCTTCTGCGTCTACTGCCAATGACATTTTTCCCAAGCCTCTTTCGGAATCGTTTAAGGCGCGTTGTAATAAGGTTTTAATGTCTTCGGTGTTTAACGGTTCGAGTTGGAAAACTTGTGAGCGCGAAACGAGCGGGGCGTTGATGTAAAAGAAAGGGTTGTGGGTGGTGGCGCCAATTAATCGCACGGTTGCATTTTCAACGTCTGGCAGAAGCACATCTTGTTGCGCTTTGTTGAAGCGATGAATTTCGTCGATGAAAAGCATCGTTTTTTTGCCTGTGGTTTGCAATCGGTTTAAAGCGCTAGCTAAAACGCGTCGCATATCGGCTGTACCAGATTCCACACCACTTAATTTTTCGAAATGGCATTGGGTCGTGTTGGCAATGATTTGTGCGAGGGAAGTTTTTCCGCTGCCCGGAGGTCCAAAAAGAATGAGTGAACTGAGGCGATCGGCTTCGATGGCGCGTCGCAATAATTTGCCGCTTCCAAGCAGATGAGTTTGGCCGACATATTCTTCCAATGTCCTGGGACGAAATCGCGAAGCGAGAGGTTGGTTTTCGCGTTTTGTATTTTTTCCTTCTTCCGAAGAAAAACTTTCAAAAAGATCGTTCATAGATTAGGAGCTGATTTCCAGATGGGCACATCTTGTTTTAAACGGTTACAAAATTCTGTCAAAAATCCGAATCCTTCCTTGCGATGTTTGGAGGTGATTTGAATCCATAATGAGGCTTCGCCAACGGGCACTTTTCCTAAGCGATGAATAAAAGAGAAAGAGTCGCAAGGGTAAATAGGCTCAAGTTCATCAATTATTTTTTGAATCTGATATTCGGCCATTTCTGGGTAAGCTTCATAATCCAGATAAGTAATTTTTTGTCCTGCTTCATTTTCGCGAACGACTCCCCAAAATTCCACTACGCTTCCGCTATGAATTGAAAAGGAAGGAATTTCTTTTTTGTTAATGGGCTGATCCGTTAATTGAATCATTTTTTGCATATTGTTTCTTGTCATCTTCTTCCGGCGGCTGCCGAGCGAGGATCCAGTCTTTTTTAGTTTTTCTTTTATCGACCTTTCATTTTGATATTTAATAAATCGTATAAAGCTTCGAACCCTTGTTGGATTTGACTAGTCGAATCATGACCATAATCCATGGTGTTTTGAGCAAATTGCAGCGCTTTTTTGGCGATTTCATTCTGTCCTTTATCGTGCATATCTCGAACAAAGGGATCGACTAATTCAAAAAAAAGTGAACCTCCTCCATCTTTTTTATAAGATTTTATCACGCGACAAAACTCGGTCAAAGCCGGTTCATATTCACCATTTTTAATTTTTTGTTGCAAGAGCTGAGTCGCTGCAGCCACGCCAAGATCGGTTCTATCCCGACGATTATCGTTCATGATTTGTTTTTGTAAGATTTCTGCCGCAGCGACATCTCCACTATCTCGAACGACTTGACCCAATTTTTCTTGGGCCCATACTTTGAGATCTTTCTGATTTTTGAATTGTTCAATCATGGCGGTATAATGGGATTGTTGTTCTTTAATGGTTCCATGGGTTTCAAGCCATTGAGCTAATTGTTGCCAGGCTTGGGCATTAGCCGGACAGATTTTTAATGCTTTTTGAAAAAGATTTTTATATTGGATGGGTTGACTTGCGATTTGGGAGCTCGACAAGGGTGGCGTTAAAGAAGCCGCGAGATTAACAAGTAAAAGTAAATTTTGAGATTGTTGATAAGCTGCAGTTGAAGTGATATGGCTACTAATGGATTCTAATTCATGATCGGTGATAGGAAGCCTTGTTTGCGGATCGATGGCTTGTCCAACCGCATAACCATCGGTTTTGTAGCGACCGGCATCCATTTCCCAGCGATCGTCAGCTTTCATATAACCGAACCAGGCGTGATAACCACTTTTACCCGCTCCAGAAAAGACAAGCGTAGGTAGGCCTTTTGCTTTTCCGCTCAAGAAAGAAAAATAAGCTTGATCGATGCAAATTCCGTTTTTTTTCGCAATATTTTCCAAGGTGTAAGCATCAGGCCAAGGCCAATCGTAAACTTGTTGAATTAAACGTGCCTCGTCGTAAGCGACGAAAAAGTAAGAGCGATCAAATTCGCGTCGCGAAAATTTTACATTTTTATTAGCCCATTCTAGTTCGGAAATTGCTACGGGTGCATCGACAATAAATTTTAATTGATCAGCCTTCAGTTTTGTTAAAGGCAAAAGGAGACGACCTTTTTGATCTTGTTCAGTAAAATAACGAAATAACTCGATCCAATTGTTATCTTTTCGTGGAATTATGCCTGCTTGTGAATCGGGCCAGTTGGTGGGAAAAGTTTCATCATGAACTACTGCCAAAGCGACTGCTAAAGCTTGATAGTTTTCCATTTGACTGGGAAAAGTTTTTTGTAAATCTGCTAAAATTTTCCATGCCTCTTTGGGTTTATCTTCAGGTAAAAGCGTGTTGCCAAAACTTTCCAGAAGAGGTTTATTGGCGAGTAATGCAGTGGCCGTTTCTTGATCAATAACAGATGTCACATCATTGGCAAGCCACTGTGCCATCGCTTGGGCCAAGCGCAGGTGTTCAATCCAGCCAGAAGTAGAGGAAGCAAAAGAGGCTGTTGCTGCATTTGTCCATAAAGTGGTGACACATTCTTGTAGCATAGCTGGACCGTTGCTGCCCTGATATAACTCCAAGATGGCTTGATCGATTTTTTCTTGAGTCAAAGGTCGATTGACAGTCCACGTGATGAAACGGGTCGAAGAAGAGAGCTCTTTTTTTGTTTTGCTTTCTTTTGTGACAAGATTTGTAGAGTTTTCTAATTGCTCATTAAAATCGGTGTCTTGAATTAAAATTTTTCCTTCAGCTGTGCCACTTTGCACGATGAGCCAATCTTGGTTTTTTGATTTCACTTCCACTTTTCGTCCAGCAGGTAGTGTCATAGTGCCAACTGCTTTGCCTTGGTGAAAAACGGTTAATTCGATTGGTTGTTTTAAGGTAACTGCTTTGGATGGCACTGTAGCGTGGGACAAAAAAAATAAAATATTCCAACTGAATCCAATCCAAATTAATCGTTTCAAGCTGCTTTGCATGACAGTTATCCGCCAATGGCTGACATGATTCGATCAGGCTGGTAGTTGTTGCGAAAAAGGTGTTCGGGCGGTTTTTCGGAAGCGCTAGCCTGATCATTTCTAAAATATCGTTGTCCGCACCTCCATTACGCAAAAGAGGTTTCAGATCATATTCGCCATGATTTCCTAAACAGGGTCGAATTTTGCCATCTGCGGTTAAACGAATTTTATTACAATTCTCACAAAAATGAAGATTAGTGATGGAGCTAATAAATCCCACAATGGTCCCGGTTTTTTCGAGGCGATAATATTTTGCTGGACCCACGCCTAAGTTTGTATCAAGCGGAATTAAATGATCTTTTTCAGTAATTTTTTTCAGAGCTTCGTTCGCCGGAAAGAAATTTTTTTCACTTAGCATTTCTGTTAAACTGATAGGCATTAATTCTATAAAGCGAATCGGATGTCGATGCTCAGCAGCATAATGAATTAAAGGCCAAAGATCGTCTTCATTCATGTGACGAATTAAAACTGTATTAAGTTTGATTCGCTCAAAACCCGCTTCGCGTGCGGATTGAATACCTTTTAAAACTTCGGATAGGTTTCCACCTGTAATTTTCTGATAAGTTTCAGGTTGTAAAGAATCCAAACTAATATTTAGTGATTTAACACCGGCCTTTTTAAGAGCTGAAGCATGTTGAGCAAGACGAGTAGCATTAGTGCTTAAGAAAACATTTTCGACGCCAGGAATTTGATTTAATTTTTCAATAAAAGAAACGGCGTCTTTACGAATTAAAGGCTCGCCTCCAGTAATGCGAAAATTCTTAAAACCCAAGTGAGTTATGAGTCGAACCACGCGCAGAATTTCTTCGTAAGTTAAAATGTCCTCACGCTTTTTCCAATCGGTAAAACCTTCTGGCATGCAATAAAGACACCGCTCGTTGCAACGATCGGTGATCGAAATGCGGAGGTAATTTACAATACGAGAGATCACTTTTTTAAGTTAGCGAAAAAATTAGCTTTTTGAAAGTGTCACTTTTTCGCAAAGCGATATCAAGGCTAGTAAATGATTTTCTAAGGAAAATTGTTGAGCTTTCTGGCGGCAGAGTTGGCGAGTGAGATTGCGTTGTTCTGGGTTGGAAAAATGGTTAATGGCTTGAACCCAAAGCTCGGTGGGCGCTTCAGGAGTAAATGCGATGCCGTCTTGACCCTCGGTTAAGATTTCCGAGGCGCCGTTATGAGTGCTAGTAATGACTGGTAAACCGGAAGCTAGTGCCTCCAGAGTGACGTTGGCGAAGGGGTCGTAATAGGTTGGGAAAAGTAGCAAGTCTGCACCCTGATAAAAGCGACCGGTTTCTGAAGGGGGTTTAGGTCCTGAAAAATAAACGAGAGGATGGCGATAACGTTTTTCCGGACCTTTTCCAATGACTATTAATTTTATCTGGCGCGAGTTTTGTTTTTGCCAAGCGTCGACAATTTCAGTTGCTTTTTTTAACCCTTTGCGTTGCCAACCGCTTCCTACGAATAGGGCGATCACGCAATCCGGGGTAAGGCCAAGATATTTTTTGAGCCAGGGATCGTAAGAAGGTTGCCAAGGTTTTAAATCGACGCCGTTATAAACAACGTCGATGTGTTCTTCCGGGAAATGAAGAAAGTCGACAATTTGTTTTTTGACAAGATGGGAATTGGCAATAACGCGCTGTGTGTTTTGGGGATGATAAGCTTTTTTTTCGCTCCAAAGTAAAAGTTGGTGGAATGGGCTAAGTTTTGTGAATAAATTTAAAAAAGAATTTTGTAATTGGTAACGTTGTTGTAGCCAAGCGGCATGAACTCCATCGCCAGCGCGGAGGAGATTTTGTTGCCAATAACGTTCCAGGCTAATAACGAGAGGTTGAGAATTTTTTTGCACCCAATTTTTGGCGAGCCAGGAAAAATACCAAGGGCGCATCCAGCGAATTTGGCTTAAACGGTAAGGATCCAAGCGAATGATATTGAGATTGGGAATTTTATTGAGAGGGCTTTCTTGAGGGTAATCGGCGCAAAGCAAGTTGATTTGAATTTGTTTTTCCGAAAATCCTTGAATAAGAAGTTGGAGATATTTTTCTGCACCACCCAGGCCGGCAGGAAATTGTCGAATCAGGGTGAGGGTCGAAAGCATGAATGATTTTGAACGAAAAAACGTTATTTTGCAGGCTTTATTTTCGCTTGTTTTTAGATAAAGTGTTGAGAGGGCTGATGTTCAAGAGGAAAACCGATAAGAGATCAAAAAATGATTGTTAAGAGGAGAAAAAAGATTATATTTTGAGGTAGAAAAAATTGCTTTTTAAAAAAGATAAATTTTTTTTTAAAAAACTATTGACTCATTAAAAGATTTCAGTAGTTTATCGGCTTCCCTGATCTTCTTGGCTGTCCTTTTTCAGAGTAAAATGGAGTAAATGCAAAGAGCTTAAGGGGTAAATTTTTAGATTAATTTTTGTTCTTTGACAGTTTGGCTTTTTGAAATAAATCAAAAGGTAGATATACAACAGCGAAAGTTGAATTGTGCGATTCTTAAGCAATTCAATGAGTTTTTTAAATTATCTCGCTTCGGCGGGATAATCCTAAGCAAAGTAAATATTTCTTCGGAAATAATAAAAGCTTCAGGATCACTTTCTTTTCGGAGAGTTTGATTCTGGCTCAGAACGAACGCTGGCGGCGTGGATAAGACATGCAAGTCGTGCGAAGCTTATTTGGTAGCAATATTGAGTAAGTTTAGCGGCGAAAGGGTGAGTAACACGTGGGAATCTACCCAGAAGTGTAGAATAGCCCGCCGAAAGGCGGATTAATGCTGCATGTGGTCGCAAGACTAAAGCGGGGGACCGTAAGGCCTCGCGCTTCTGGAGGAGCCCGCGTCCTATCAGCTAGTTGGTGAGGTAACGGCTTACCAAGGCTATGACGGGTAGCTGGTCTGAGAGGACGACCAGCCACACTGGAACTGAGACACGGTCCAGACACCTACGGGTGGCAGCAGTCGAGAATTTTTCACAATGGGCGCAAGCCTGATGGAGCGACGCCGCGTGGAGGATGAAGGGATTCGTCTTGTAAACTCCTGTCACTGGGGAAAAATGCTTCGATTCTAATACAGTCGAAGTTGATGTTACCCAGAGAGGAAGAGACGGCTAACTCTGTGCCAGCAGCCGCGGTAATACAGAGGTCTCAAGCGTTGTTCGGATTTACTGGGCGTAAAGGGTGCGTAGGAGGTTTTTTAAGTCGAATGTGAAATCCCGCAGCTCAACTGCGGAACTGCATTCGATACTAAAAAGCTGGAGGGTCGGAGAGGTTGCTGGAATTCTCGGTGTAGCAGTGAAATGCGTAGAGATCGAGAGGAACACCAATGGCGTAAGCAAGCAGCTGGAAGAACCCTGACTCTGAGGCACGAAAGCTAGGGGAGCAAACGGGATTAGATACCCCGGTAGTCCTAGCCGTAAACGGTGTCCATTAGGTGTTGGCGGAATCGACCCCGTCAGCGCCGCAGCTAACGCGTTAAATGGACCGCCTGGGAAGTACGGTCGCAAGATTAAAACTCAAAGAAATTGACGGGGACCCGCACAAGCGGTGGAGTATGTGGCTTAATTCGATGCAACGCGAAGAACCTTACCTGGGCTTGACATGCTTTGTTCAAACGATGAAAGTCGTTGGTCCGCAAGGACGAATTGCACAGGTGCTGCATGGCTGTCGTCAGCTCGTGTCGTGAGATGTTGGGTTAAGTCCCGCAACGAGCGCAACCCCTATGTTTTGTTGCTCGCAAGAGATCTCGAAACAGACTGCCCTGTCAAACGGGGAGGAAGGTGGGGATGACGTCAAGTCAGCATGGCCCTTACGCCCAGGGCTGCACCACTACTACAATGCCTGGTATAGAAGGAAGCAAGACCGCGAGGTGGAGCTAATCCCCAAAACCAGGCCCAGTTCGGATTGGAGGCTGCAACTCGCCTCCATGAAGTTGGAATCGCTAGTAATGGCGCATCAGCTACGGCGCCGTGAATACGTTCCCGGGTCTTATACACACCGCCCGTCACATCATGAAAGCCCGTTGTACCCGAAGCCGGTTTTAAAATCGTCTAAGGTATGGCTGGTAATTGGGATGAAGTCGTAACAAGGTAGCCGTAGGGGAACCTGCGGCTGGATCACCTCCTTTCTAAGGAGTCATTTAAAATTTCAAATTTACATTTGAAATTTTTAAATAGGTCGAACGCTACCGTTAGGATTAACCCTAACCACGCGTTATAAATCTTCTATTGGGAAAACCAATAAAAGTAATTGCTTAAGCGCACAATTCAACTTTCGCATCAGGTAGTGACTAGTGACTGGTGACTAGTAACTCATTTTTGCCAGTTACCAATCACTAGTTATCGGGTTACCCCTAAAAAAGGGGGGTATAGCTCAATTGGTAGAGCACCTGCTTTGCAAGCAGGATGTTACCGGTTCGAGTCCGGTTACCTCCATATCAAACGCTTTATGTTTGAATTTGAAATCTCAAATTTGAAATCGTCCCGCCTGAGCGGGAATCGGGGCCTGTAGCTCAGTTGGTTAGAGCATGCGCTTGATAAGCGCAGGGTCACTGGTTCGAGCCCAGTCAGGCCCATGATTTAAAGCCAAACCTAAATACTTTCGTTTATCCCGCTAAGCGGAATAAATAAAGTTCTTTGACAGTCTAGCATGAAAGTCTTTTCGAATTTTTCCCCATAAAACGGGATAAAATTCTGAAAGGGTAAATACAACTTTGTGCTGAGCCCGTTCCATTTTTTGGAACGGTTCAGAACGATTTCAAACACAAGAATCAAGCTACAAAGAGCACATAATGAATGCCTTGGCGCTGATAGGCGAAGAAGGACGTGATAAGCTGCGATAAGCTTCGGGGAGTGGCAAATACACTTTGATCCGGAGATCTCCGAATGGGATAACCCACCACGGGTAATGCCGTGGGACTGCCGGTTGAATTCATAGACCGGTAAGAGCAACACCTGCTGAAGTGAAACATCTCAGTAAGCAGAGGAAAAAAAAGCGAAGCGATTCCCTCAGTAGTGGCGAGCGAAAGGGGAACAGCCCAAACCGGAAGGCTTGCCTTCCGGGGTTGTAGGACCACGACATGGTATGACAAAGATTAGGTGAAGCGGATGGAAAGTCGCCCCATAGACGGTGAGAGGCCGGTAACTAAAAATTAGAGTCAACCTAGTGAGTTCCTGAGTAATGCGGTGCACGTGAAACCCCGCATGAATCTAGACCGACCACGGTCTAAGGCTAAATACTAATCAGCGACCGATAGTGAACAAGTACCGCGAGGGAAAGGTGAAAAGCACCGCTGTGAGCGGAGTGAAAGAGTACCTGCAATTATGTGCTTACAAAGTGTCAGAGCCGCGCCCTCAATGAGGGCAAATTTGAAATTTAAAATTTCGAATTTGAAATTAAGCCCTTATCGAGGGCG
>JAWLBA010000017.1:0-22999 GCA_041395165.1 Verrucomicrobiia bacterium | reverse complement strand
GAGTCCCACAGAGCCGGCAATTTGTGCGGCTACATCAGAAAGAATGTCGCCATATAGATTAGGCAACACGATTACATCAAATGCTTCGGGTGTGTCAGCCATTTTCGCGGCGCCGATGTCTACGATCCAATGTTCCTTTTCGATATCGGAATATTTTTCGCCAATTTCATCGAAAATTTTATGAAAAAGGCCATCGGTCATCTTCATAATATTGTCTTTGGTAAAGCAGGTAACTTTTTTGCGATTGTTTGCACGGGCATATTCAAACGCGTAACGCACAATTTTTTCTGTGCCGGGTCGGCTGATAAGTTTTAAGCATTGCACGACGTCCGTAGTTTGTTGATGTTCAATGCCGCCATAGAGATCTTCTTCATTTTCGCGAACGATGACTACGTCCATAACCGGATGTTTCGTGCGAATAAAAGGATGGTAAGAAACGCAGGGACGAATATTGGCATAAAGGCCGAGCGCTTTGCGAGCGGTCACGTTTAAGCTTTTAAAGCCTCCGCCTTGAGGCGTGGTGATGGGGGCTTTGAGAAAAACTTTTGTGCGGCGCAGGGAGTCCCAGGCACTGGGGTCGATACCGGCAGAGTTACCGCGAAGATAAACTTTTTCTCCAATTTCGATAGTTTCAATTTCAAGTTGCGCGCCGGCTTCTTGGATAATGTGGAGAGTGGCTGCCATGATTTCGGGTCCAATGCCATCACCGTTAGCTACTGTAATAGGAACTTTTTTCATAATGATTTATCTTTCACGTTTTGTCAGTTATAGTAAGGAAACTTATTTAATAGAATTTTCCATTTTGACCATTGTTTTTTTAAAAAAATGAAACCTGAACTTTTAGCGCCCGCCGGGAATTGGGATTGTTTGCGTGCTGCCGTGGCCAACGGTGCGGATGCTGTTTACTTTGGTTTGTCGCGATTTAATGCGCGTTTGCGTGCGGATAATTTTACGGAAAAAGATTTGGAGTCCGCAATTGGTTTTTTGCATGCGCATGGGGTCAAGGGCTATGTAGCGTTTAATACTTTAATTTTTACCGCGGAATTAGAGGAGGCTGTCAAACAGTTAATTTTTTTGGAAGACGCCAATGTGGATGCGGTGATTGTGCAGGATATTGGTTTGGCTTGGTTGGCTCATCAGGTAGCGCCAAATTTGGCAGTTCATGCTTCGACACAAATGACGATTACTTCACCTGAAAGTGTGGCATTTATTGAAAAGTTGGGAGTCAAACAGATTGTTTTGGGACGAGAAGTTTCTTTACGCGAGTTGGAAAAATTTCGTGATCACATCAAAACGCCATTAGAAGTTTTTGTGCATGGCGCGTTGTGTGTAGCGTATTCTGGTCAGTGTCTAACCAGTGAGGCGTTGGGGCAACGTAGCGCGAACCGGGGAGAGTGCGCGCAAGCGTGTCGCTTGCCTTATCAGTTGATAGTGGATGGCGCTTTAAAGGATTTAGGCGATCGTCGCTATTTACTTTCGCCACAAGATTTGATGGCAGTGGAAGAGATCCCTAAACTGATTCAGTTAGGGGTAAAAAGTTTTAAAATTGAGGGTCGTTTAAAATCGCCAGAATATGTTGCTGCTATTACACGAGTTTATCGCAAAGCGATTGATAATGCTATGGAGCAACTTTCGCCTGAAGATCGTTATCGTTTGGAAATGGTTTTTTCGCGCGGACTTTTTTCGGGTTGGATGCATGGGGTAAATCATCAAAAATTAGTGCATGGTCGATATGGAAAAAAGCGGGGTGTTTTGTTGGGCAAAATTGTTAGGGTGGGGAAAGATTGGTTGGAATTGGAGCGTTCGCTAGCGCCGGTCAAAGCGGGTGATGGAGTCGTTTTTGAAAATGTAAAAGATTTGGAAAAAGAAGTGGGAGGTCGTATTTATCGTGTGGAAGGGATGCGTCTCTTTTTTTCCCAGCAACATGTGAGTTTGAGTGAGGTAAGAATAGGAGCTTTAATCTGGAAAACGGACGATCCTCAGCTTAATCGGGAGTTAGAGCAGACTTATCGTGGTCTGGATGTTGAAGCAAAGACGTTTTTGGATTTTTCAGTTTTTGGAAGAGTCAATGAGTCGCTGAGGGTGAAAGTAAAAAGTGAAGTGGGTGAGGTGGAGATCAAGTCAACAATCAAACTCCAACTTGCAGAGAAACAGCCGTTGACCAAAGAAATTTTGCAAAAAAATTTGGGACGTTTAGGAGGAACTTGTTTCCAGTTAAGATCATTACATTGCGATTTGAAATCGTCTGTGATTTTGCCTTTAAGCGAGCTAAATCGGATGCGTCGTTTGTTAGTTGAGCAATTAAAAAAAGAACAAACAAAATATCAGGAGCAGAAAAAAAATAAGTATAAGATGAAAGTTCAAGATCTGGATTTTTAAGAGTTCTTTTCTTTTAATAGAACATCGGCCTCTCAATCTTCCCCCGTTCATTTAACCGTTTTATGTCGCACGCGAGAGCAGATGGAAGCGGCTTGGGGGTTGGGGGTGTCGCGAATCTATCTGGATTTTGAGGATGTGAAACGGTATTGCGATGCCGTGGTTTGGGTGCGTCAGCAAACTTCTCGCGTTGAAACAAAAATTTTTCTTGCAACACCACGTATTCAAAAAGTGGGTGAAGAAGGAATTTTCCGACTTGTTGAGCGAGCGGAGCCAGACGGTATTTTGATTCGTAATTTAGGAGGCATTCACTATTTTAATTCGAGTTCTCTAGAAAAAATTGGCGATTTTTCGTTGAATGTAGCCAATCCGATTACGGCTCATTATTTTATCAGACAAGGATTGCAGGGCATAACTATGTCTTACGATTTAAATGAATCACAAGCGTTGGATTTATTGCAAAAAGCACCGGCTAATTGGTTTGAAATTACGTTGCATCAACATATGCCGCTTTTTCATATGGAACATTGCGTGTTTGCTGCGTTTCTTTCTTCGGGAACGGATCACACGAATTGTGGTCGGCCTTGTGATCGGCATGAAGTCCAGTTGCGAGATCGGGTGGGGATGGAGCATCCGGTGGTTGCGGATGTGGGATGTCGAAATACTATGTTTCATGCGAAGGCGCAAAGTGGCGCTCATTTTTTTAAAGAATTTATGAGGGTTGGGGTGCGTGATTTTCGTATTGAATTTTTGCGCGAAACTTCAGAGCAAACGCAACAGGTTATTGAGGCTTATCTGGATTTAATACACAACAGATTATACCCTGTAGATTTACTGAAAAGATTAAAGGTTGTGCAACAATTAGGTGTGGTGCATGAGGGATGATGCCCCGGAATAAAAATTGATTTTTAGAGAGGAATCAGGCATAAGATGAAAGTGAGTTTTTTCTCTTTTTTGCAAAGTAAAAAGTGTTATTGCGATTCCAAAAAACAGGGGATAGATGAGCGATTGTTATCGGTGTTAGTTTGTCCCAGTTCTCAACAAGCTTTAAGATGGTTGCTAGAGGATGAATTGCCAAGATTGAATTCCGCTGTGGAAATGGGCTTTTTATGTTTTCGCAATGGCACGCCAGTTAGACAAGTTATTAAGCAGGGGTTAATTCGTGAAGATGAGAAGATATTGTATGTGTGCGAGGATGGAATCCCGGTTTTGTTGAAATCTCGAGGAATTCGGCTTTTGTGGGCGTAGCAATTAAACGTTTAGGCGCACTCTTGGCAGTGGGACCTGTCTCCAGTGGATTTGCTGAAGCGCGAGTTAAAATTGAGGAGGCACTCAGGGAAGGTTATGGGGTCTATTTATATGCCGTGGATGAGGGAGTTTACGGATTGGCGGAATGGCAGAAGTTAAAAGGAGTGCATTGTTTTGGCTGCGCGTTTAGTGCGCGTCAAAGAGAGTTGGTATTGGAAGAAAATATTATTTATGGCGGATTATCGTTGTTGTCGGATTTATGGGCAAACGTGGAATGGGTAATGAATGTGACGAAAAGTGGTGGATGTTCTTCTATGGTTGAGGTTTTTCAAGAAGCGGGAATAAAAAGAAAAATTTTGTTGGAAGTAACCCGTGATCCGCGGATTGAAGAACAATCGCGAGAAGCAATTCGTATCGCGGCTGGGGTGCAAGTATGGCATCGGGTTGATATTAGTTTGTTATTTCGAGGGGAAGGGGTGTTTTGTTTAGATGATAGATATTTATTGGAAAATGAAATGATGAGAAAAGATTTCACGCTTTTAGAGAAAGAAAAATCAACTCTTTTGGCAGATTGTGTGGCTTTAAAAGAATGGAATGTTGCGCCGATGCGTGGTTTGGATGTTTTATCTGCTGAAGAAATAGATAGGTGGGAAAAGACAGTTTCTTGGACTGTTGTTTTTTAGGCAAGGCGAGTTGGGTGAGGGATTGACTTGAGCAAAAGTCGTTTTATTGTGCTCATAAAAGAAATCGGACAAATTATAAAAGAAAGAAAACTGATATGAAATATCCACAATACGAAAATAAGCAGGAACAGTTATTGGCTAAGGTGAAAGGGAAAACGGGTAAGATTTCGGACAAAACCCATGAAGAACATATGAAGCTTTACACGGGTTATGTGAATAAAACGAATGCAATTTTTCAAGCTTTGGAAAAGTTGGGTGTGCCAGATCCCGCTGATGCTGCGGTAGCAAATCAGATTTTTTCTACGTTACGCTCTTTGAAGACGGGTTTGACCTTTGCGATTGGTGGTTTGAAGAATCATGAGATTTATTTTGATTGTTTGGGGGGGGATGGAAAGGCTTCGGACAAAATAGCGGAATTAATCGAACGCGATTTTGGTTCATACGATAATAATGTAAAGGAATTAAAGGCAACCGGTATGTCGGGTCGCGGTTGGGCATGGACTGGTATTGATCATTTTACGGGCAAATTGTTTAATTATATTGGTGATGCACAGGACACTTTTCCGGTATGGAATGTGACACCTTTATTAGCACTGGATGTGTATGAACATGCTTACTATAGTGATTTTTATACTGCTCGGGCTGCTTATATTGATGAGTTTATTAAACATATCGATTGGCATGCTGTAAATGCCCGGTTGCCGAAGGGATTATAAAAAATTTTATCACGAATTCTGGTGCGTTTTTAGGTTTTAGCTTTTATTAAAACTTTTTTTAAAATATTTTTTGCTTTTTTCTAAAAGTTTGTTTTATTATTTATAAAACAAAAAGGAAATTTTATGAAACTTATTACCCTTTACTTTGCATCCATTCTTATTTTTTCTTCTTCAAGTTTTATTTGGGCAGATAACTTTGCTCTGGTCGAAAGTAATAGTAATTCTGACATGGCATCATGGATCGATGCTGTTGCCACTGACGCCCAAGGCAATGTCTTTGTGGTGGGTTCATTTGATGGAAGTGACGGTGAAAATTTTGATTTTGATCCTTCTCCCTTGAGTGTTCTCAATTTGACAGATGAAGGTGAAAATATGTTCATTGCTAAGTTTTCTCCAACGGGTCAACTAATATGGGCGAAACATATTCATAATCAAGATGGAATTAGTGCGAGAGATTTAAAAATTGATCCAAAAACTCAAGATTTAATTTTGACGGGTTCATTTGCCTCTAAAACTGATTTTGACCCCGGACCAGGTGTCTTTGAGTTAGAAAAAGATGACTTTGAAATGTATGTTCTAAAATTAAATAGTAACGGGGATTTTGTTTGGGCTAAACAGATCGAAGGACAACAAACGCCTATGGGTATTGGAGGAGCAAAACCGCGAGGAATTACAGTGGACTCGTCAGGCGATATTTTAATAACCGGCAGTTTTTTTGTGAAATGTGATTTTGATCCCAGTGCTGATCAAAATATTTTGACTCCTGTAGGTGGGGAAGATATTTTTGTTTTAAAATTGAATTCTTCTGGAAATTTAGTGTGGGTAAAGCAAATGGGAGGTGCTGGTGGCGGTGGGGACTCTGACGATTATGAATATGGAAAAGCAATTAGCACAGATCGCGCTGGCAATGTCTACGTAGGAGGTATTTTTACAAAAACGGCAGATTTTGATCCCGGGCCAGGGCAATTTTTATTAAATAGCGCGGGCGAGTATGATATTTTTATTGCTAAACTTACGACCTCAGGAAATTTTGTTTGGGCAAAAAGAATTGGAGGAAATAACGCCGAGGTTCTCAGTGATTTGGCTCTAGATATTGCTGACGAGGTGGTTTTTTGTGGCTGGTTTGCTAATACGGTGGACTTTAATCCTAATGGACCAGTTTTTAATTTAGTGAGCGCTGGAGGTAATGATATTTATGTTGCAAAGTTGGATCGAGATGGAAATTTCATTTGGGCTAAGCGCATGGGGGGAGTAGGCAATGAAGGCGCTTATGCATTAGCTTTGGATAAATCCAATACCCCATCAGAACCCTTTACGACAGAGCCCATTTTGTTGTCAGGAACTTTTAATAACGTGGTAGATTTTGATCCCGGATCAGGAACTAAAACTATTAATGGTATTTCTATGAGCACTATTTTTACAGCAAGTGTGGATGGGATGGGTAATTTTCGTTGGGCTCAAGCCTTTCAGGGAGGTGAGAAAAATTTTAATACCCCTCACGATTTAGCTAGCGATAATGAGGGAAATGCAATTGTAGTCGGACAATACAAAGGCACAGTGGATTTTGATCCCGGTATCGGATTAGCGCAATTTGCTGATCTTGAAACCGGATTTTTCAGTGTAAAGTTGAGTGGACGAAACGGCTTATTACGAGCCAATAGTGCTAAGTTCGATTTTTCTTTGGACACTGACATTGTATTTCAAAACACATTAACGGGTGATAGCGAAATCTGGTTGATGGATGGGGTTCAAAAAGTGCAAGGTGGAATTAAAATTCAAAAAGATGGTTTTATGCCATCACCCAATTGGCGAATCGCGGCCATAGGAGATTTTAATCACGACGTTCATTCTGACATCCTCATGGAGAATAAAGTTACGGGAGAGCGAGAAATTTGGCTTATGAATTCTGATTTTCCTAATCAAAATAAAGTTAAAGAAACCGTAGCTTTGCCTACTATTGATGATGTTAACTGGCAAATTGCCGCAACAGGCGAATTCAATAATGACGGCAACACGGATATTGTCTGGCAAAACAATCAAACCGGAGAAAGATTGATTTGGTTTATGTGGAACACGACACCTTTTTCTGGCGCATTTTTGCCGACAATTCCCTCAGAGTGGAAAATTGTCGGAACCGGTTTCTTTGATAGTAATGAACGCACTGATTTTGTTTGGCAAAATATCATTACGAAACAACGCGTCATTTGGACTATGGGTGATGATTTGCAAATTCAAACCGTATTTCCTTTTGGCGCTGCAGGTAACTGGGAAATCGTTGGCACAGGCTTTTTCAATGACGATAATCGCTCTGACATTATTTTGGAAAACAAAGGCACTCAACAACGTGTGATCTGGTTTGCCGATCCTAAATTTAATAGTGAAGTAAAATTTAACAATGCTGCTGCTTTACCTAACTTTTCTAGTCAATGGGAAGTTAGAAATCGGTAAACAAGAGTAAGCTAAGTGAGCAGAGTATCAATATAGATTGGTTTGTTCGCGATTTTATTTTGGTGAGACAATGCCTATTAAGGCGAGGTCGGGGGCCGATGAATATGCCATATCATAAATGCCCCATTTACCCGCAGAACCTGTGCCACCCCAAATCACAATTCGAAATGTCACATTCGTTCCATAACCGACATTTTGAAGCGTTGAAATACCCGAGAGATCAATTGGTTCAATAGACGAACCAGACGGAGTGTTATCGGTGAATAAAACATTTGCGACATCGAGAAAATTACCTGAGTTGAGTTGGTATTGTATGAGTCCCTTGGTTGGTCCAGTTCCGGAGCGTCGATAGTCGAATTGGTTGATGCTGGTAAAAGAAACGGTGTAACCGTCTTTTGGTGCAACCGAAAAAGTAATAAATTGGTTTGCGGCAATAGCTTTGGCTGCACTTATATTAGTAAAGGTCGACCCACCCACGCACGCTTGGGTGCCACGCCATTTGTGTAAACACCTAAGCTACGTTTAAGACCGACAACGGTTAAGCCAGCCGCCTTGGAATTTGGCGATAGTGGCGAGAAACCAAAATTAGTCGAACCGCTCGTATCCCACCCAACAAGTGTAACACTATTGATATTGGCGAAGTCATCTATTTTGGCTCGGAAAGCGGAGGCAATGACTTCTGGCAAGGCAGTGAAAAACTTAAGCCCAGTATCGAGCTCAATTTGATAAACGGAGGTGATGTAATCGTGCCATACACTGCTCAGACCATTCGTAATGTTTGGAATGCTGACGGCAATCACACGGTTGGTTGTTGTCGTAATCCTACTTAGTGCTGTGCCGTTACCACGCGGAACGACCACAATAATTTTCCAGATTTTAGAGGGGATGCATATTTTGCCATTTGAAAGTTTATTTTTTCCGCAACCGCTTGGTCCGGTTATGATGAGAAGTTCATTCTTTGCGAGAAGTGAACGACAATAGCTCTCTAAATTTCTCCAGACAGTGTTATTGTTATGAGCGGATTGAGGTATGATGTTAGACATCAAAAAAACCATATGATTATGGACATCGTTATCGGTTCGGTCTGCGGATGGGCATAAATGTCCTCGATTGAAATTGATCGCGTTGACTCCATTGTAATCCTTGTCCTTTACGTGGTAAAAGTTAGAAGGCAAATTGTTGTCGGTGAAGAAATACTCGGAGGGCATGGCTTTGCCTAAATCTTCATACGTTAAATCCCAACTCACCCAGTTTGCATGTCCTTTGTTGTCGTTGTAATCGAGCGCTTGAACAGGGCGCGTGATTAAGTAGTGATTGTGATTGTTGGTGTCAAAAGTCGCTCCGCTTGGATTGCCCAACTGCATTTGAAGCGACGTGTTGATAATTGCATTCGCCTGATGCAAAGCCATTAGCATTCCAACAGCCAGTGCAAAAACTATATTAATTTTCTTTCTCATAACAAATATTAAATTATTAATCGTTTTACTATTAAAATAGTAGTAATGAGCTTGTCTTCAACTTTAGCTCTCTTTTTTTTGATTTTCCTGGCTTGTTGCCAAATTTGTTATGCTAATTAGTGCGCGAGAGAGGACTTGAACCTCCATGGGTTTCCCCACTAGAACCTGAATCTAGCGCGTCTGCCATTTCGCCACTCGCGCATGGGCACATGAAAAAGGAGATCATAAAATTTTCTTAATAACCTGCAAGTGCGCATTTTGTCGGCTAGCATATTTTTTGTTTTTTCGAAACCACTTGCAAGTTTCTTCTATTAATATTACTTTTAATAAGGACAATTAAACAGGAGAAAAACTTATGAGCGAAGCAACTACTATAACAAAAACTAATACAAAAAATAAACTCATTGCTGATTTTAAGACCGTCATCGGCGACATCGAGGTTTTGTTAAAAGAAGCTTCGGGACAACTTGGAGATAAAGCATCAGGTCTTAAAGAAAAATTGAATGACGGGATGCAAAAAGCTAAAATCCAATTGGAAGAACTGGAGAACGTTGCCAAAGACAAAGGGCGTGAAGCTGTGCGCGTGACTGACGATTTTGTTCACGATCGCCCATGGGAATCCATTGGTATTGGATTTGGTATTGGCGTTTTAGTTGGCATCCTACTTAATCGTCGTTAATTCTTTTTAATCAATGAGTGCTCCCCCTCGCATTGGCTCATGGTTTTCATCGATCAAACACTTATCCGAATCTATTTTAGAAGCGATAAAAACGCGATTGGAACTATTTTGCATAGAATGGCAGGAAGAAAAAAAACGTGTTTTTATTCTTTTTCTTAGTGCTCTTGTCGGCGTAGTTTTATTTTTTCTTTTTCTTTTTTCTTTCACAGCAGCAATTATCATTTCCGCTTGGGAGACTGACTATCGCTGTGCTGTAGTGTGGGGATTAAGCGCCTTTTACGCGCTTTTAACAGGATTGTCTGTTTGGATTGTTATCCGACAGGTTAAGTTAGCGACTCCTCCATTTAAAGCAACGATTGAAGAAATTCGAAAGGACTATTCATGGCTTCGCTCTCACAATTAGCTCAACAAAAACAAAATCTCATTGCCCATATCGCTCAACAGCGAACGAGCCTTACGCAACAAGCCAGAAATTTAAGGCCTGCTTGGCGTTTTACTAAACTAGGTTTTGCTGTAGCGGGTTTTGCAAAAAGTATCGCTGCTTTTTTGGCTGTTCGAAGTTTGTTAAAAAAACGAAAGCAAGAAAAATCCTCGACGATAGAATCCTCTCATAAATCGGGTGTTGCCAAGTTTTTTTCTGGCTTATTACTAGCAAGTAAAGTAGTTTTACCCTTGTTGCGACGTCGCAAGTAAACTATTTGGAATTTCAAATTTTTTAATGATTTATTCATGGCGAATGGTTTTTCTTTCAATACTATCGTTCGCTATCTTTCGCTTCATCTGTTGAAATTGATCCTGTTTTTTGTTGGCTTTTTTTTACTCGCAACGGGTTTTTATTTTTATCATGCGCCAAAGTATATAGCAAAAGCCACTTTAGAATTAACACGTTCTTTTTCTTCTGGTAAAGAAATCGAATTTCATCAAACCAGTCTCAAACAACGCGACATCCTTTATCCTGTTATTGAACAGCTACACCTGAATCAACGTGGGAGCGTTCAGACCCAAGCTCCTTTAACTTTGGAAAAAACTTATCGTCTTTTATTAAAACAAATCCATTTTATTCCTAATGAATCAAGCTCATTCTTAGAAATCCAAGTCACCGGAAATTCACTTAACGAAACCATGGCGATTGCTCGAGCCGTGGCACAATCTTATACTTTTTTTTATCAACGTCGTTTGAATCCCGATTTAGAAGAAAATACTGCTGATTTGCGTGACACAATACAAAAACAAACCTTACTGGTCCAAACGTTATCCACTCAACTTTCGGCTTTAACCAATCAAGCGACTCACCATCTTGCCGAAATGCAAAAATCAGCAGGGCAAGAAAGACGCTGGGCAGAAGAAAAAGCGCTTCTCGACGAAAAAAAAAGGCAATGGGACATGGTGAAAGATTTGTCGTCTATCGACTTGGCAGATCACTTTGTTAAAACAGGCGTCGAGACCAGTCTTATTTCGGATTTGTTATCGCAATATCGCGACTTGGAAGCACAAATGGAACAGCTCTTAATCGAAGGCTATGGTAAAGATCATCCGCGCTTTCAAGAAGCTGCAGAATTATTGGTGGGGATACAAAAACGTTTGGGCAGCATCGTATTGAGTTTAAGACAAGACATGGAAAACGAAATGATCGCCTCGGAAAAAAAATTGGAAACTTTCAAAAAAGAGATAGAAGAAACTCAAAGAATACACCAATCTTTACCACCCTCTGAAAAAATTACTTTACTCCAAAATAAATTAACCCAAGCACAATCACAATTGGAACGTGATGAGCAAACTTATGAAACGTTGCTACAAAAAAACTATCAATCTTCAAAACTGCCTCCACCTATTTTGATTCGTGGTGATGTGGAAGGTCAGGCCTGGCAACCTGATTGGGTGAAACTAGCAGGCATCGGTGGCATAGGTGCCTTAGGTTTAGCCATGATTACTTTACTGGGTATTCGCGGACTGGATCGTTCGGTAAAAACAATCGATCAATTTGAGCGCGCAACCGGCGTTTCGGTATTAGCAGTCATTCCTCGAGATGTGCCTACCTTGAATCATGCCAAAACCGCTTCGCCCCATGCTGAAGGCTATCGTTTATTAAAAGCTAAAATCGAAAATAAGTTATCATCCTGTCGCACTTTGACTCTCATTAGCGGTGGAATGGGGGAGGGAAAATCAACCACGCTTTTTAATTTAGCTTGGGTGATTGCCGAAAGCGGTGCAAAAACATTATTGGTTGATGGCGATTTGCGCCGACCTCGCTTGCATAAAATTTTGGAACTTCCCAACGCTATTGGATTAGGCCAGTTATTGACTCAAACACGGTCGATTTCCGAAGCTATAACTGCAACATGCCTGCCCAATCTCGATTTTATTTCAAGTGGATTGGTTACCGAGACAGCCATGCAGCGATTCAATTCAGATCGTTTGGAAGAAATCATGACCGAACTAAAAAAAGATTATGAATGGATTTTATGGGATGCGCCCCCGATTATCGGTGTTAGCGATGCATTGCGTTTAGTGCGAGGTGTGCAAGGAGTCATGATGGTAGTGAAACCTCATCAATATCCTCTTTATGTCGCACAACGCGTTAAAAATATCTTGCAAGAAAACAACGTAAAAATTTTAGGTGCTGTATTTAACAATGTCGACACACGTGAACATGAGCTTTACGAATTTTACACTGCCTACTATGATTATTACGATCCTGAGGAGAAGTGAGTTAAATTAAGAATGAAAATTGCAATTTATGGCGGAACCTTTGATCCTGTTCATCAAGGGCATCTCATATTGGCACGCACCGCGTTAGAAACTTTTCATTGGGATAAACTTTATTTTGTTCCTTGCGCACAATCGCCTCATAAAAAAAATAATCCCGTAGCCAGCGACCAAGATCGCTTGAAAATGTTGCAACTGGCGATAAAAGGGGAAATGCAGCTCAAGGTGGATGATTTTGAAATTCGACAAGGTGGCATTTCTTATTCGATTGATACGGTAAACCATTTCCAAAAAAAATTTCCTCGAGCAAAACTATTTTGGTTATTAGGAGCCGATCAAATTGCCAAACTAAAAATGTGGCATCGTTTCGAAGAGTTGAAACAAAAAGTGACTTTTATTTTTTTAAATCGTGATGAAACAAAAAAAGGAGCACTCCGAAATAAACTTTTATTAACTCGCCGAATCGATATCAGTGCCACAGAAATTCGCTCTCGACTCAAAAAATCCTTATCGATTCGTTATCTTGTAACAGAAGAAGTGGCCCATTATATCAAAAAGGAAAAAATTTATTTTTCATGAAACCTGTCAGCATCAAAAAAATTATTACACTCTGTCGTGAAAGCGCAGAAAATAAAAAAGCAACCGATATCACCATTTTAGATCTCAAAAAGCTTCCCACGTTTACCGATTATTTTTTGATTTGCTCCGCACAATCCGAACCTCAGTTAAAAGCGATCGCTCAGGAGATAGAGAGAAACGTTCACGAAGAAACAGGACGAAAACCTTATGCTGTGGAAGGCACTCCAATGAGTCATTGGATGATCTTGGACTATGGCGATCTTATTATTCACATATTTCATGAAAAAATGCGTCAACATTATGCTTTAGAGCAACTATGGGGCGACGCCGAATGGAGGAAAAGATAAAAACCGGTTGACCACCCCGCAGACATCGTCTAACCATCCTACAATCCAATAAAGCTTGTGAGACACACCATTTCCATTTTGGTTGAGAATAAATTCGGAGTTTTAACCCGAGTTTCCGGTCTATTTTCTGGCCGAGGCTACAATATCGAAACCCTGAATGTAGGTCCTACTCACGATCCCAAAACTTCCCGGATGACTATGGTGGTTTCTGGTGATGATCGTGTTCTGGAGCAGGTCACCAAGCAACTTTATAAATTGGTGGACGTGATTGAAGTGATTGATTTTAAAAATGACGACTGTGTTAGTCGCGAAATGGTTTTGGTGAAAGTAAAAATTGACTCTAAAACCCGTAGTGAAGTTATGCAAATCTGCGATATTTTTCGAACCAAAATCGTAGATGTGCAACCTCACTCTCTTACCATCGAATTAACTGGTGATGAAGGCAAAGTGGAAAAATTTCTCGAACTGATGGGTAATTTCGGAATTTTAGATTTGAGCCGCACCGGCAAAATCGCTTTAAAACGAACGAAAAAGTAGAAGGAAGCAAAACAATTATGGCAGCAAAAATATATACAGATAAAGATGCCTCATTGGCACCATTAAAAGGCAAGACAGTGGCAGTGCTTGGATTTGGTTCTCAAGGTCATGCGCATGCACTCAATTTAAAAGAAAGCGGAGTCAAAGTAATTATTGGTCTTTATCAAGGCAGTAAGTCGATTCCAGTTGCTAAAAAATTAGGCTTTTCAGTTTACGAAACAGCAGAAGCAGTCAAACGAGCTGATCTCATTATGATTGCAATCCCTGACACAAAGCAGCCAAAAGCTTACAAGCGAGATATTGCTCCTAGTTTGTCTGCGGGTAAAACACTCGTTTTTTCACATGGATTTTCTATCCATTTTAAAACAGTAGTGCCTCCTAAAAATGTGAACGTCATTATGGTGGCGCCTAAAGGCCCTGGCCATATTGTTCGACGCCAATTTTTGGAAGGTAAGGGCGTGCCATCATTAATTGCCATTTATCAAAATCCAACAGGAACAGCCAAAAAACTAGCATTAGCCTGGGCTAAAGGTATTGGTGGTACACGTGCTGGTGTGATTGAAACTACTTTTAAAGAGGAAACAGAAACCGATTTATTTGGAGAACAAACGGTCCTTTGCGGAGGTTGCACTGCTTTAATTCAAGCCGGTTATGAAACCTTGGTAGAAACTGGTTATTCACCCGAAATGGCTTATTTTGAATGTTTGCATGAATTAAAGTTAATTGTTGATCTGATCAACGAAGCTGGCATCAGTGGCATGCGCTTTTCCATTTCTGAAACTGCAAAATGGGGCGATGTGAGCGTGGGGCCTAAAATCATTGATAAAAGTGTAAAAGCTCGTATGAAACAAGCACTCAAAGAAATTCAAAATGGCAAATTTGCTAAAAACTGGATTCGCGAATACGAAGGTGGTTATAAAAAATATAACGCGCTTCTTAAAGCTGGCGAAAATCATTCTATCGAAAAAGTGGGCACACGTTTGCGAGGGTTGATGCCTTGGATTAAAAAGAAGAACATCAAAGGAGCTCAAGCGGCTTATTAAAATATTTGCTAAGATTGCAATGGTTAAAACCTTTGCTATGATTATGCGAAACTACGGAGCGTAGCTCAGCTTGGTAGAGCACTTGCTTTGGGAGCAAGACGTCGCAGGTTCAAATCCTGTCGCTCCGAAAAATTTGTATTGAGCTGACACCCACTTCCATTCAGGTTAATACTAGTAAATATGGATTTTTTCGAAGGGGCAGAATATTTAGAGGATTGGTCAACGCCAGATGTCTTAAAGTGGGCTTGGGAGAAGTTTGCAAATCGAGGCATTATTGGGACAAGTTTTCAAGGCGCGGGTCTCGTGATGATGCATTTAGCAAAAATCAATCAACTGCCCATTCCTGTTTTTACTTTAGACACCGGCCTACTTTTTCCAGAAACACTGGAACTTAAAAAACGTTTGGAAGATTTTTTTGAAATAAAAATAGAAACATTAAACCCTGATTATACTGTAGAGGAGCAAGCCAAACATTTTGGCGACAAACTCTGGGAGCGGGAACCCGATCAATGTTGTACCCTAAGAAAAGTAGTGCCATTGCAAGCTAAACTAAAAACTTTGGATTGTTGGATCACGGGCTTGCGTCGTGAGCAGAGTGAAGCACGTGCTTCTGTTGGTGTTTTCGAACTTTACGAAGTCGATCCAGGAAAGGAAATCATTAAACTTAATCCTATGGCAAAATGGGGGCGAGATGCCGTTTGGGATTATATTAAACAACACAAAATACCCTACAACCCCTTGCATGATCGTGGATATCGCAGTATTGGTTGTTATACTTGCACGCGTTTAACTTCAGAAGGCGAAAACGAAAGAGCGGGTCGTTGGACTGGCTTTAATAAAACGGAGTGTGGTATTCACACTTTTATGCAGCGCAAAAGTAAAAACTAAAAATATTCCTGTAAACTTTTTACGGTGAAATTTGCACGCTTGAGCTCAGCTATGCCATGAATTGCCGCTTGCGCTCCGGGTATTGTGGTCATCACCGGCACTTTTCGATGATAAGCTAGTGTGCGAAATTGTCTTTCTTCCTGTCGCTCAACCGATGAGGAAGGAGTATTAATGATTAAGCAAATTTCACCCTGATTTAATAAATCCAAAACACTCGAGCTACCACGATTCGCGTGAGTCAATCGTTGGAAAGGAATATTATTTTTTCAAAAAAATCGGCGGTCTCATCATAAGCACAAAGCGAAAAATGAAGCTCAACAATTTTTGAGCTAATATTTTGAGCTGTGATTCATCTTTGGGATTCACAGCCAAAAAAACTTTGCCTTGAGTCGGTAAAGCAGGTTGCGCAGCCATTTGAGACTTTGCATAAGCTACTCCCAAACTATCATCCATCCCCATAACTTCACCCGTCGATTTCATTTCAGGTCCAAGCAAAATGTCGACTTGTTTAAATTTGGCAAAGGGGAAAACAGCTTCTTTTACAGAAAAATATTTAGGGACAATTTCTTCAGTGAATTTAAGTTCTTTTAGCGATTGGCCAGCCATCACTTTTGCGGCTAATTTTGCTAAGGGCACTCCAATGGCCTTACTTACAAAAGGCACCGTTCGCGAAGCACGAGGATTCACCTCTAAAACATAAATTTCATCTTCTTTAACGGCGAATTGAACATTCATCAAACCTTTAACCTTTAGCGCCTGAGCCATTTTTTTTGTGGCCTCACGAATTTCTCTAAGCGCTTTTTCGGACAAAGAAAAAGCTGGAATAACACACGCACTATCGCCCGAGTGAACACCCGCCTGTTCAATATGCTGCATCACAGCGCCAATCACCGTTGTTTCCCCATCACTCACACAATCCACATCTACTTCAATCGCTTCCTCCAAAAAACGATCCATTAATACCGGCCGTTCTGAAGAAACTTCCACAGCTTCTTTCAAGTAAGTTTTAACCTCATCATCGCTATAAACAATTCGCATGGCGCGTCCACCGAGAACAAACGAAGGACGCATGAGCAGGGGATAGCCCACGCGTTGTGCGGCTTGAAGTGCTTCGGATTCGCTTGTGATTGTTTCATTAGGAGGTTGTTTCAAATTTAACTGTTTCAACATCTGTTGAAACAATTTGCGATCTTCCGCTGCTTCAATGCTTTCAACTGAAGTGCCTAAAATGTTAACTCCATTTGCCGCCAAACCCGTCGCTAAATTTAAAGGAGTTTGCCCCCCAAACTGAACAATGGCGCCCCAACATTGTTCACGCTCATAAATATGTAACACATCCTCTAAAGTCAGCGGCTCAAAAAAAAGTTTATCGCTGGTATCGTAATCAGTGGAAACTGTTTCTGGATTGGAGTTCACCATAATCGTTTCGTAGCCTAGCGCTTTCAAAGCAAACGAAGCGTGCACACAACAATAATCAAATTCAATTCCTTGGCCGATTCGGTTAGGTCCTCCGCCCAAAATCATTACTTTTTTCTTTTCTGATTTACGAACCTCATCCTCTTCACAATCGTAAGTGGAATAATAATAAGGCGTATAAGCCTCGAACTCCGCCGCACAGGTATCGACTAAACGGTAGCTGGGTAAAATTTTTTCTGAATAACGTTTTTTTCGAATATCAGTTTCCGTTTGATTTGTGAAATGGGCCAATTGCCGATCTGAAAATCCTAACTGTTTTGCTTTTAAAAGGGACTCTTTGCTATTGAGTCCTTGGTTGCGAATTTTTTCTTCTTCTTGAACCAACTGCTCGATATGTTTTAAAAACCAGCGATCAATATAAGTTAACTCGTGAATCGTTTCCAACGACATCTCAGCGCGAAAAGCATGTCTCAAATAAAACACTCGCTCTGCACAAGGAGTTTTTAGTTTTTTTTCAATATCCTCTTTTGAAAAAATAATGTCACCGCCTTGTTTGCCTCCACTCAAACCCCAAGCTCCCACTTCTAAAGAACGCAGCGCTTTTTGAAACGATTCTTTAAACGTGCGACCAATCGACATGGCTTCTCCGACACTTTTCATTGCTGTAGTTAACGTGGGATCGGCGTCAGGAAACTTTTCAAATGTGAAGCGCGGAATTTTTGTTACAACATAATCAATAGTTGGTTCAAAACTGGCTGGTGTTTCTTTTGTGATATCATTTTTTAACTCGTCCAAAGTGTAACCTACTGCCAATTTAGCCGCGATTTTAGCAATGGGATAACCCGTCGCTTTAGAAGCCAAAGCTGAAGAGCGAGAAACGCGTGGATTCATCTCAATCACAATCATGCGACCATTTTCTGGATTAATCGCGAATTGGATATTGGAACCACCGGTTTCCACGCCAATTTCGCGGATCACCGCAAACGAAGCATCTCGCATGACTTGATATTCTTTATCTGAAAGCGTTTGGATTGGAGCCACTGTAATACTGTCTCCCGTATGAACTCCCATAGGATCAAAATTTTCAATCGAACAAATAATCACACAATTATCGGCGCGATCTCGCATGACTTCCATTTCAAATTCTTTCCAACCAATAAGCGATTCTTCAATTAACACTTCACTGACAGGTGATAGCGCCAAACCTTGAGCGACGATAGATTCAAACTCTTCAAGATGATAAGCCACACCTCCGCCACTACCGCCCAAAGTAAAGGCAGGTCGAATAATCAACGGCATTCGACCAATTTTTTTTGCTACTTCTCGAGCTTCAGCGAGCGAATGAGCAATTCCAGATAGAGGAACATCTAGGCCAATTTTTTGCATCGCTTCTTTAAAAAGTTGGCGATCTTCTCCTTTGCGAATCGCTTCCTCATTAGCGCCGATCAATTTCACACCATATTTTTTTAAAATGCCTTTTTCCGATAACGCCATGGCAGTATTCAACGCCGTTTGGCCCCCTAAAGTCGGTAGCAAGGCATCCGGTTTTTCCTTAGCAATGATTTTTTCCACTGCCTCAACCGTGATCGGCTCAATATAAGTGGCATTGGCAAACTCCGGGTCAGTCATGATGGTGGCCGGATTACTATTCACTAAGATGACGCGAAATCCTTCTTCCCGTAGCGCCTTACACGCTTGCACACCCGAGTAATCAAACTCGCACCCTTGCCCAATAACAATAGGCCCAGAACCAATTAACAAGATCGAATGGATGTCGGTGCGTTTCGGCATAATTTACTTCTTATTTAAAATAATTCCGCTTGGCGACCAGACGGTTTCAATCCAAATTTTTCGTAAGTGCGTTTAGTTGCGACTCGACCTTGCGGCGTGCGTTTTAAAAATCCTTGCATGATGAGATAAGGTTCGGTGTACTTCTTCCAAAGTTCCCGCTTCTTCAACAACCGCAACCGCAAGAGAATTTAAGCCAACAGGGCCACCATTAAAACGTTGCGTTAAAGCTTCTAAAAGTCGCAAATCCATTTCATCTAGACCGTCTTCATCAATTTCCAACATGGCCAGAGCTTTGTCAGCCACATCACGAGTGATTTTTGATGCTGTTTTGACAGAGGAATAATCGCGCACCCAGCGTAAAAGATTATTGGCAATGCGCGGTGTTCCTCGGGAACGTTGTGCAATTTCTTTGGCGCCGCTTTCATCAAGCTCGATATTTAGAATCCGCGAAGAACGAAGAATCACTTTTTGTAAATCTTCCGCTTCATAATAATCCAGACGATTCACCATGCCAAAACGGGAGCGCAAGGGGGCGCTTAACATGCCCGCGCGTGTCGTGGCGCCAATTAAAGTAAATTTTGGTAAGTTCAACCGTACGCTTCGCGCATTCGGTCCTTGATCGATGATGATGTCCAAACGATAATCTTCCATCGCAGGATAAAGATACTCTTCAATCGTCATATTGAGACGATGAATTTCGTCGATAAACAGAACATCGCCCCGTTCCAAATTAGTGAGCAAACCGGCCAAATCGCCTGCTTTTTCAATTACAGGACCGGAAGTCGTTTTGAGATTGGCATTCATCGCCTTCGACAAAATATTAGCCAATGTTGTTTTTCCTAAGCCCGGAGGACCGCAAAACAAAAGATGTTCCAATGGTTCCTGTCGCGAATGAGCAGCTTGAACTAAAACCTCCAAACGTTCCTTAATTTTTTCCTGACCCGCAAAATCAGAAAAGTCGATAGGCCGTAAAGAAAGATCTAAAGAAGAATCTTCCTCTTGGTTAAACTCATCAATTTTACTGCCTTTCATGAACTCACTTTAACGAAGGATCCCACACTTTTAAATGTTTAAAATAATTTTTAAAATAACCTCGATCACGAGCTAGTAATCGATTGGCATGTTTTTGGGCATGAGCGCCGATCAAAAGATCGGGCAAAACACGGTCTCGTTTGCCGCCTTGCTTGATATAGTAACGAAACATTTCTCCAGCCAGTAAAGCGCTTTCCAATGAAGATGGAACAAAATTCAATTCCCAATCATCAAGAAAATGACGAAATTGTGAAGCCGATAGGGCAGGGGACAATTCTGCAATGACGGTTTCATTAACAATTAAAGAACCTTCTTGAAACGCTTGTCTCAGTGCCGACTTAGAAACTTCGGCAAACGAAGAATGATTCGTTAAAACGTCCAATAAAACCGATGTATCAACGGCTGTTACCATCGCGAATTGCTTTCAAGTAATCATCGGTTGTTTTACCAAAAGGGATGTGACCTTTTCCTTGCCACTGAGAAAAAACATCCTGGCTACTCTTTTTTTCAGCGATTAATTTGCCTTTTTTCTCGGTAAAGATAAGGACGGTGCCAGACTTAAGACCCAAACGCATTCGCAACGATTTAGGAATGGTAATCTGCCCTTTCTCTGACACGATTGTTTTCATACTTTTAATATATAAATTCTTACTTTTAAAATCAAATAATTTAATCAGTGAAATAAAAATTGCCGCAGAGGTCGCGGAGATCGCGGAGAAAAAAAATAAAAACTTTTAAAATAATTTGAATGCTGTTCACCTCTGCGTGCTCAGCGTTTCTCTGCGGTCAAAAAGCCTTTTTTAAAGACTTTTCAACGCCTCACGCACCAAATCTTCAACTAAAGCCTCAGGCTGCTTCTCTTGAACTTGTTTAATAGCGCGATGAGCTTCGATCTGTTTATAACCCAAAGCGATCAAAGCCAAAACGGCGTCATTAACCCTTTGCGCTTGAGGCGAGAGGGCAAGATCTTGGGAAGCTTGTTCCCATGCTGCGGAAACGCCAACTTTATCGCGTAATTCCACGATCATTTTTTCAGCTGTTTTTTTGCCCAATCCTTTAATACGAGAAAGTGTTTGTAAATCATTATTCACTACCGCCGCTCGAAATTGAGTGACAGAAATGCCGCTTAACACGCCCAAAGCAATTTTAGGCCCCACACCGGACACATGATTAATTAAAAGTTGAAACAAAGAACGCTCTTCTTCCGTAGCAAAACCGTAAAGAATCTGAGCATCTTCCCTGACATGAAAATGGGTTAACAATTTTAGCGGAGCAGGGGGGCGGGTAATTTGTCATAAGTCGAAGGAAATCAGCACGCTGTAACCCACGCCATTGACTTCCATTTCTACCATCGTTGGTAAGGATCGAACTAAATTTCCGTTAAGATAACTTATCATAATAATGTTTGCCCGCTAATCCCGCTAATTACGCGAAAATTACTTTCCTTGAACTTCTCTTTCTCGTTCACGCTTTTCCCATTGCTTAATCAGCCGTTGCGCTTCTTGCGGTGTGAAGTTTTCTGCTCTTCTTTTGTCATTTTCGAATTCGGGATCTTCATAGCCGCGACCTCCCTTTTCGTAAATTTTTTCTCTTCCCTAACTGGCTCAAATCAAAATCAGTAAAATGCATAAGATGCCATTTGTTTTGTGGATCTCTTAAAAAATCTGCTAATAAAATTCTTTCAACTAATTTTGGCTCAAAAATTTTCTGCGCCTTCAAATCCTTTTCTTCAATCGGATATATGCCATTTTTTACATCTTCTTCCGACCTGTCTATTTTTTCCTCGGTCGTTACAAAATTACCTTTTGAATCAATCGTGTAAGTATAAAGCACATATTCTTTTAACCATCGGTCACGACCCCAAATATATTGAACGTGTGTCTTACCACCTTCTTTATAAAATCTTATGGAAAAATTGCCATGCAAAGGAATTGAAGCAATATTTTTATATTGATTACCAACTTTCTGATAAATATTCCATGAACCGCTATCAAAACGATCAACTAACGCTGAAGAATTTAAAAATAATTCATCTATGCCGTCACCCGTGATATCAAATGTAAATCGCCTTAAATAGCCTCCTTGAGGTTGCTTTATTTCGGGAAAAGACCAAATTTGTGTTATGTCAGGTTTTTCCAGCTTTAATAAGCTTTGCTTTATAAAATCAAAATAAGGCTGCCTTTCATATCCCCAAAGGGAAATAAAAGAGAGAAAAAATAATTTTAGAATTAGTAAATGTAAGCTTATTTTCATTCCATTTCCTTTGCTACTCTATCAACATAGGTTACACCTGAATTAGACGCTTTTCTTCTAAATTCCCACACTCCATCTTGATTATACCAAACACAAAAATGTCCAGTGCCTGTTGTATGTCCAGGAGCTATAGGAGCAGCACCATTATACATTTTGATAATAATTCCTCCAAGGATATCACTATCTGTAAAAGTATGCTTGGGATTTGCTGGAATTCCTCCATCAGTATTTAATCGAATGGTGTAGGGAGGGGCATCCATTTGGTTTCTTGGCATCTGAATGCTTGGAACTGAATTAGTGCCAATTTCATCTAGCGCCTGTTGTTTTTGGTTTTGCAACCATGCTTTTGCTTCTGGGACTTTTGATTTAATTATTTCTATACCACCCTTTACATTCTCTTGCCAGTTCCAGATTTGACCTCGTGGAATTAGAGGTTCCTTAACGGTTACTTGAAACAGACCAAATCCTCCGGGAGTTGTATCACTATCTTTCCCATGCAACGGAATACCTTCCTGTCCAGGAACCGGGGAATATTTACCGCCGTTTGCTAGAAATTGATTGTAATAAGGTTGTCCTCCGTAATCTTTACTCTCACTTTTTGCAATCGCATAGGTAAACCAATCCATATCATCGGGAGTTTGGTCGATGATGTAAGCTTTGCAAAGATCATCTTCGGGGTTCTTTCCCCGGATCGAAAATAAGAAAGTTTGTTCTGGCTGATCTTTGTATTTAAAAGTGAGTTTGGCTTCGCCGCCGAAGAAACCTTCTTTCTCGCTAAACACGCTAATCACCTGCCCGCA
>JAWLBA010000016.1:0-26928 GCA_041395165.1 Verrucomicrobiia bacterium | reverse complement strand
AAGAAACTTCACCACAGCATTGGCTTTGCCTTACCAGTCCCGGAAAAAAAACGCGTGCTGGCGCTTCACTGCTTTTTCAAAGCTCTTCACCAAATAATCTAGCACTTACGGCTGAAGTTTTACGAACTTTGGAAACGGGCGAACGGGTTGTTCGTTTTCATCAACCCTTCAATTTAGATGACTTCGGGCAAGTACCACTTCCTCCTTACATTGAGCAACAACGCCAAGCTCAAAGTATTATTTTTCAGGAAGACAAAGAACGTTATCAAACAGTTTACGCGCAACATGTCGGTTCTGTAGCGGCTCCCACTGCAGGCTTTCATATCACCCCTGAACTCTTAGAAAAAATCCCTCACGCTTTTGTTACTCTTCACGTGGGTTTGGGAACGTTTCGCCCAGTAAAAACAGAAAAAATTCAAGATCACGACATGCATCGAGAAAAATTCCAGGTTACTCCCGAAGTAGCCCAGGCTATCACCAGAGCAAAACGTCGTGTTGCAGTTGGCACAACCAGTTGCCGCGTTTTGGAAACATTAGCTCAACACACTTCGCTTCAAGGCAATACTAACATTTTCATTTATCCTCCTTATACATTCAAAAATACGGATGCACTCCTAACCAATTTTCATCTTCCTCGCTCTACTTTATTAATGTTAGTGAGCGGTTTTTTAGAAAATAAAAAACCTGCGTCATCTCGTTATTTGCGGGGCATCGATTTTTTGAAAAAAATCTATGAAGACGCCATTCAACACAATTATCGTTTTTATAGCTATGGCGATGCAATGTTGATTCTTTAACTCAACCTTAGCCACAACCTTACTTTTAATTCCACTTCATAAAGCTGAGCATCAGTGAGCGCACCTCGTCGATAAATTAATTTTACAGCTGGAATTGTGTAAATACTTTGACAGTCAAAACCACCTTTTTTTAAGTTTCGAATATTCATGGGGACTTCATACTTTGAGCCTCTTAATGCGGTAGTATAGTAACAAACGGTGACTAAAGCCCGGTCTGAATCTTCAATATCACAACCTAAAATAAGCGACGGTCTAACCTTAGCGGCTAATCCAAAATCAATTTGCCAAACCTCACCGCGTCGAACGGAAGGCCTCACGCTTCGCTTCCCTTCTATCTAAAATACGCGCACCCGCAACAGCAACAGCCATTAATTCTTCATCATTCAACCGATCAAGTGTCTCTTCTTCTAACCACGTGCGAAGAGCTTGTTGTTGACGGAAATCCAATCGTCTCACTGCCGATTTAATTTGTCGCAATGTACTTTTTGGGGTTCTCATATCTAATTTAATTTAGCAAATATAGCCGAAAATACCAGATCATAAATAACTTATTCTTTAAGAACGTGTTGGCAAAGGATTCGTACTTTTTACAGCGGCTTCAGGTTTCGCCACAGTCGCTGTTGGAGGATGAGGAATCACCTTCCAGAAAAGTTTTTCGTAATGATTCCAATTTGCTAAAATGGTTTTTGCGCGCTTGCTATCGGTTAATTCCAAATGCTTATAGATTTGTTCTTTCACTAAACTTGCATCATCAAGATTAATGCGTTGCAAATTGACCATGGTAGAATTATAAAGACTAGGAAAACTCTCATCTTCATCTAAGACATAAGCGACCCCACCACTCATACCGGCTGCAAAATTTTTCCCGGTTTTACCCAACACAATTACCATGCCATTGGTCATATATTCACAACCATGATCGCCTACTCCTTCAATCACCGCAACGGCACCACTATTTCGCACTGCAAATCGTTCCCCCGCACGACCACAAGCAAAGAATTCTCCACCTGTCGCGCCATACAGTACGGTATTGCCACAGATCGAATTGGCTTCCGCTTCATATTTCACTTTAGGCGAAGGCATTAAAATAATCTCTCCCCCATTCATTCCCTTACCCACATAATCGTTAGCTTCACCAACTAGAGTAATACGAACTCCCTTAGCTAAAAATGCACCTAAACTCTGTCCCGCTGTCCCTTTCAACTTCAAGTGAATCGTGCCCTGCGGCAATCCTTCCTCACCGTAACGATAAGCAATTTCTCCACTTAATTTTGTGCCAACACAACGCTGAATATTTTTCACCGGATATTCCAACACCACCATACGTTTCGTTCGTAGCGCAGTCTTAGAATCCTGCAAAATCACATCATCCAAAGGCCGATCCTCTTTTTTATCGTTGCGTTCCCAAGTATGATAAAGCGGCGTGTCATTATCCACAGGCGGCATGGCTAATAAACGACTCAAATCAATTTTATCGAATTTAGGATTTCCGGTTTTGCGTTGTTCCAAGAAATCAACTCGACCAATAATTTCATTCAAAGTTCGAACCCCTAACGAAGCCAAAATTTCACGCACCTCTTGTGCAACACCATTGAAAAAATTCACCACCATATCCGGCGATCCGCGAAACTTGGTGCGCAAACGCTCATCTTGAGTCGCGATACCCACAGGACACGTGTTAAGATGACATTGACGCACATACACACAGCCCATCGCAATCAGTGCGGTCGTGCCAAAATTAAATTCTTCCGCGCCTAACATCGCAGCCATGACAATATCCATGCCATTTTTAATTCCACCATCCGTACGCAAAGTCACACGATTTCGTAGCCCATTTAAAACCAGCACCTGATGCGCTTCAGCCAATCCAATTTCCCAAGGACCACCCGCATTTTTAATCGAAGACAAAGGAGAAGCTCCCGTGCCACCTTCATGACCACTAATTAAAACAATATCGGCATGCGCTTTAGCCACACCCGCAGCAATCGTGCCCACACCACTTTCCGCAACTAGTTTCACGCAAACTTTCGCGCGCGGATTAGCTTGTTTCAAGTCGTAAATTAACTGCGCCAAATCTTCGATGCTATAAATATCATGATGCGGCGGCGGCGAAATCAACGTAATACCCGGCACACTGCGACGCAGTTGCGAAATCAATCCATTGACTTTGTAGCCCGGCAATTGCCCTCCTTCGCCCGGTTTAGCGCCCTGTGCCATTTTAATTTCTAGCTCTTTCGCCGATGCCAAATATTCTGCCGTTACACCAAATCGCCCCGAAGCCACTTGTTTAATCGCGCTATTAGCCGAATCACCATTTTCACGAATGGTAAATCGTGCAGGATCTTCCCCACCTTCACCCGAATTGGATTTTCCACCAATTCGATTCATCGCTATAGCTAACGCTTCATGCGCTTCCGGCGATAAAGCACCTAGCGACATGCCTGCAGTCGTAAAACGTTGACGAATCTCTTCCAACGGTTCCACTTCATCAATAGAAATGGGTTGCGCAGTTTTGAAAGCCAAAAGATGTTTTAAAGAAACTGGCGAATTTTCCAAAGTGGCAGCTACATATTTTTGTAATCTTCCATTTGGTTGGCTTTATCTGCACCTTTCAGTCCCACAAAGGTATGAAAATTTTGAATGACCGGTGCTGTGATCGCATGCATTTCGCCACCTTGACGATTGCGATAATACCCGGCATCAAACAATTTTAGGTCGCCAACATTTTCTCCATTGTTTCCGTAACCGAACACGTGACGGGCTAAAGATTCATCAGCAATTTCTTCGATATCCACACCGCCAATTTGTGACGTGGTTCCTTTAAAACATTGCTCAATCAATGCTTCAGAAACGCCAATTGCTTCAAAAATCTGTGCACCGCGATAACTGCTTACAGTCGAAATTCCCATTTTCGACATAATCTTAAGCAACCCTTTATTCAAAGCTGCTGCGTAATTTTCCAAAGCTTGAGCTAAACTTAATTCACCTAAGCTTCCTTTTGCATGCAGGTCGCGCAAAGTGTCCAAAGCCAACCAAGGATTAATCCCCGAAGCGCCATAACTGATTAAACAAGCGTATTGATGCACATCCCGAGCCTCAGCCGTTTCGCAAATAAAACTGCAGCGCATACGTTTGCCTACACGAATTAACGCATGATGCACTGCTCCCAAAGCTAGCAGCATCGGCATAGCAACCTGTTCTTGAGTCACACCCCGATCCGACAAAACAACCATGCTCGCCCCTTGATCTACGGCTTTCTCCACTTCAGAACACAAATTTTCAATGGCCTTACGTAATCCTTCTCGACCCGATGACACGGTAAAAAGACAGGATAATCGCACCGTTTTTAAAGAATCATCTTTTAAATGGAATAAAGCTTCCACTTGTTCATTAAAAAGAAACGGCGTGTCTAACTTGAGCAACTGCGCATGAAGTGGCGTTTCCGACAACCAATTATGACGGCGACCCGTGTAAGTCGCTAAAGACATCACATTTTTCTCGCGAATCGGATCAATCGGCGGATTGGTCACCTGAGCAAACAACTGTTTGAAATAAGTATAAAGCAAACGCGGCTTTTTCGATAACACCGCTAGCGGCGTGTCATCCCCCATGCTTCCAATCGGTTCTTCTCCGTAGAGCGCCATCGGTGCTACAATCATCTTTAGCTCTTCTTCATTGTAACCGAAACAAAGTTGTTGCTGTACTAAAGAACTCGCTTCGAACTGATCTAGAGCATGTTCTTGAGTCACTCCTTTTAGTTCCATCAAATGTTTTTTGACCCATTCCCCATAGGGTTTTTGCGAAGCGAAATGCGTTTTAATTTCTTGATCTCGCAACAACTTTCCTTTTACCAAATCAATCGCAATCATCTCGCCTGGAGCCAAACGCCCTTTTTCAATCACGTCCACATCCCCCAAAGCGCTCGTGCCCACTTCCGAAGCCAAAACAAAAATGCCATTCTTACGAATGGTATAACGTGCCGGACGCAACCCATTACGATCCAAACAAGCGCCCACTTTTAATCCATCCGAAAAAACCAACGCGGCTGGACCATCCCACGGCTCATTCAAACAAGCATGATAATGATAAAAATCGCGCACAGCCTGCGATAACTCTTTTTCATTTTCCCAGGCTGGCGGCACCAACATCATCATGCTATGCAACAAGTCCCGACCCGACATAAAAAGCACCTCTGCCGCATTATCCAAACTTGCCGAATCGCTTCCTCCATCCTGAATAATCGGACGCAAATGCTTAATATCTTCACCCCAAAAATCAGCCTGTAACTCAGCTTCGCGCGCATGCATCCAATTACGATTGCCACGAATCGTATTAATTTCACCATTGTGCGAAACCACTCGAAACGGATGCGCCAACGGCCACGTAGGAAACGTATTCGTGCTATAACGTTGATGAAAAACTGCTACCGCCGTTTTATAATTAGCATCTTTCAAATCAGGATAAAATTGCGGCAACTGCGGCGATGCTAACAACCCTTTGTAAACAATCGTGCGACTCGAAAATGAGGGAATATAAAAATCCGGGATTTGATCAGCCAACGCGCGATCCTCAATTTCATTGCGACACAAAAAAAGCAAACGCTCATACTCATCGTCCGTAATCTTCATGCCCGCCGGACGCCCTACGAGCACCTGTTCAATCTGAGGACAAGTCGACAACGCCTTATCACCCAAAACCTTTTGCTTAACAGGCACCACACGCCAGCCAAATAAAAATAATCCGCGCTTTTGAAGCGTCTCCTCCACGATCTGACGACAACGCGCTTGATTGTAAGCATTTGGCGCGGTAAAAACATCATCCCCACACCCAAATCCTGAGGTTGATACAAACGATGCCCCATCTGCTCCACCACCTTGGCAAAAGCTCATGCGGAATCTGCGTTAAAATACCTGCGCCATCACCCGTTTTCGCATCCGCATCAATCGCACCACGATGATTCAAATTACCTGAGAAGTAATCTGCAATCTTCAAAATCTCATGCGGCGAGTGCCATGAATATTCGCGACAAGCCCCACCCCACACGCATCATGCGATCTGGATGATACAACAAACGTCGCGTTCCAACTTTATCCCAAATAGCCTGATTTAACTTCATGTCCTACAAGAAATTGCCTTGAAAACCTACGAAGGCAAGCAAGGCGTGTTTTATTTACCAATTTGACTACAACCTGAACTTGCAGCCTCTTAATGCTTCATTCTCAATTTTCTAACTTTGCCCTAAACGATTTCCTTTTCAATCCATTTTTACGATAAAACTCCAATTCATTTCAGTGCCGCGTGGTGCAATTGGTAGCACATCAGATTCTGGATCTGAGTGTTCTGAGTTCGAGTCCTAGCGCGGCAAGATTATAAAAACTTTATTTTAAATTATTTAAGTAAAATATTTTCACTTTAAGTTATAACCAAATATAGCTAAAATTGCTGGTTTTTTCTTTTTTAATACGTTAAGCCAAACTATTTATCTTATCACAAAAGGTTTGGCAAAACGGACTAATAAAAAAAATTTTAGGAATTTATTCCTAATTTTTAACCAGCTTTTCACAAGCTTTTATTCATCCTCATGAAACTAATCAATCCCATCGCCTCTTTCACGGCGCCTGGATTCCAGAATGGTTGGACAATCGTCGCGAAATCTCCGACAAACGCCAAACGGCTTTACGCACAACTCTGCCGCTTTGCCGGTAACAAGGCAAGCCTTTCCTTCATCAGAAACTGGCAGGCGATTACAAAGTCCGCAGACAAATCATCCGATTGATTGAAGAGCTGTGTCGTTATGAACTTTTAAGCATCACTCATGTTAAAGATAAAGTTAAGGGCAACCGCGCTAATATCTATCGCTTTATGTGGCATCCCTGGATGCAACTGGCGAAAGATGAAGACTATTCTTTGGTCAAACGGTCTTGATAATCGAAGAGCCCCTAGTGACATCAATGTCACCAGCCCTGGTGACACGCGTGTCACTAAGCCTAGTGTCAAAAATGTCACTTACATAAAGAAGTCATAGGTAAAGAGGGGAGGAAAGAACAAATCGCAAAAGTGTTAATCAATTACCCCCACCCCAAAAGATTTTGGATTTGAAAAAAGTCATTACCCAAAAAGTTTCAAACCAACCGGAAGATCATGCCATCGACCCATGGAAATCGGCAAAAGATGCGGTTGAAAGCTTCAAACAACAAAAGCTTTATCCCCGGGAATGGAACAACATCATCTCAGAAATTCATAAACTTGGCTTATGCGCAACAGGCGAAGAAGCAATGGCCCTAAAATGGTATGCCAAAGCTGCCAAGGCAGCCTCATTAGGTCTGCCCTTGCCACCTCAAAAACAAGAGCCTGTCACCGTTTCACAAACCACCGCAACCGATTTACCGAAACAACCCAAGATCACCAAACCCGTCACAGACCCTTTGGCCGAAGAAAAGTGGTTAACAGCCGTTGACCTGCTCAAAACCCAAATACCACAGGATGCCTACCAAAGATGGTTTAGCGACATCGTAGCAACAAAACTTGAAAGCCATCGACTGTTTCTGGCCGTGCCAAATCGCGTTTACCAAAACTGGATCGAAAACAACTATCGCAAAGAAATCAAAACCATTTCCGAACAACTAAAAATCAACATCTTTTACCAAACCTATGAACATTACCAATAACCGGCGAGGCCAGGAAGAGAGCGGGCTGTTCGCTCAGTCCGCGCCATGTCTTCGGAGCTGTGGGAAGCTCCTCGCAAAGTGCTCCTTCGCAAGGGTGATGGCCAACCTCAAACAACTATTCCAATCTCCTCGCCCGGTTTTCCCAACAACAATTTTTTCAATTTTTTCTACTAACGTAGATAGCGGTATAAACCGGCCAAATGGCCACTTCGATAGCCGTAATAAAAAATATCGAAGTCAAGGTGAGAAAGGATACCTTATGCCAACCCTCAAAGGTCCGAAAAACAGCAAACTCAATGCTGCCAGCTCAAATTTCACCCCACGCATCAACGAAGAAATTGACAACAAACTTAACCAATTCATCAAAGACAACCCCAAACTGACCGAAACCGTGCAACAAATGCCAAGAGACTATCTCGAAAGGAAATATCTCCTGGGCAAAATGCAACAACAAAACAAACGCGAAGCCTACACAGCCAAAGTCAGCGAATGGCTCAATGCCCCGGAACAGCAAGCGCTTAAAGGAGCATTGGAACATATCGTCAAGGAAATGCCGGAAAAAGTCCGGCAAACCGAACTGGTCAAAGAAGCCAAGCAATACATTCGCAAAGCCAAGATCAAACTGAGTTAAAGAGACAAGGCTTATGCACCTTCATTCTTCAATCATGGCAGAGACAATCCCGTCTCTGCCATGGCTCACAAGCACCGGTAACAAGACCTCTTCCACTGGGATTTTGTTATTTCAAACGACACGCAGGATAGTGAAATTGTCTACCATTTCACGTGCTGCAGATTTTTGCGACAAGTTTGCGGCAAAAATCAGACAGTTTTTCCGTTCGTCAGGCGAACTTCAAATGAAAGGATTTTATGGGAAATATTTCAATTAGAACCAATCAGGAAGCCAAGAAAAGATTTGAACAAATCCACAAAAAACTGGGTTTTAAAAACAAAGGTCAAACCTTTGAAGCCTTGGTTTTTAGGGAAAGTGAAGAAACCCCTTCAAACATCAATCGCTTGAAAGCCATTGAAATCAAACTCGATTACCTCATCGAAGAATCAGGTGGACTGGCAGGCAAAAGATAGGAAAAAATGAAAAACGGAATCATTTTAGCCAAGAAAAGCACCTGGTCTTCACGATTGGATTTGGATTATTTGGACGAAAAGTCTGAACTCAAACAAAGACAACAGGAAAATTTCATAGGCCAAAAGCTTCGCCAATTTAGCGACTACGCTTCCAAAGAAACCGTGGGTCAAGTTCATGCTGCCGGCTTTTTCCATTTCAAAGTCGGTCAAAATAACGATGGCACTTTTACTTCCCCTCCGCAACTTTCCAATGAGGAACGAAAGAAAAGAATTGCCCAGGTCTGGCATGAACATCTCAAAAACCATCCTTCCAAAGGCAGTGTCATTCAACATCGGTTGGTCTTTTCCATGAGCCAGCCGATGCATGACGCTTTACTTAAAAACAACCTGAACCCCGACGCAGTTTTGCATCAATCCATGAAAAAGGTCATGCGACAATTCCAGGAGAAATTCCATCAAGGTGATGCCATCGGTTATGCTTATGGATTTCATCATGACACCAGGAATTTGCATGTGCATGTGGCTTTATGTCCTCGAACCAAGGAAGGCAGATATGTGGGTTGCAGCACCTCGCGAAACCCAAAAGTTTCCGGCAATCGCAATCAATTGGACTTCATAAGAAACTGCTTTGAATCAGAAAATCAAAAGTGGGAAAACCTCTTAAAATCCCCTGAGCAACTGAATCAGCGGGTCAATCAACTCTGTTTTGTTCCCAAGCTTGATTCCCAACAACTCATTCAACTGCAAAATTCCCAAAACATCCAGGCCTTTGAACTGCAACAGACCTATCAACAGATGGAACATGTGAGAGGAATTATTGTCAGGGAAAAGAGAGAGCGACTCAATAAAGCCAATGACAATTACATGAAACGGTTGTGCGGCATAAAAAAACCTTTGGCTCTAAAAGTTGTCGAAATGCTTGCCAAGGACATTCACAAAAACCGTTTAAGAAAAGCCCAACAGGAACTTCATCGCTTAAGAAAAATCTATCTTCAGCAATATCGAAATTACCAGAAAGGAAACCATCATG
This sequence comes from Verrucomicrobiia bacterium, assembly GCA_041395165.1. Lineage (GTDB taxonomy): Bacteria > Verrucomicrobiota > Verrucomicrobiia > JADLBR01 > JAIBCM01 > JAIBCM01. The sequence goes on along the minus strand of JAWLBA010000016.1, from coordinate 17,350 downwards.
TCTCTCGAAATGCCTATTACCAAAAACAGAGTCATTCGCAACGGATCTGAACCAAGAAGTAGTGAATTCATTTGCTGCCAGCAATTTAATTTCAGGCTTCGTGATGTGGACGGTTTTCTATTTGAAGAAGCCGAAGAACTTAAGTCGGGCAGGACCCATGTTTTTTTCAAACATTATACCGTTTCAATTCCTGATCAGGAAAAGGCTTTATACGCTTACCTTTCCAAAAATTTAAATTGTCAGCCTGTCGAATGAAACCTTTGGATTTAATCACCTTTGTCGCTTCGGTTGGAGTAGCCTTTTATAGCTATTTCCAATTAAGACATCCTTATCAATGGATCGGTGCGGGCATTTTTGGCGGTTACAGTATTGTGATAGCCATTTCCATTTTAAACAATTTACTACCCAAGAAAAAGATCATGGTGAAACTGGCTGGGGTCACTTGGACACCGGAAGATTTTTGTCGGGGCTGGCTTATTACCGGTAGAACCGGTTGCGGCAAAACCCAGGCCGGTATTAACACTATCACTTACCAATGTTTTCTGAATTGTCCTAATTGGGGCGGCATCTGTTTAGACCAGAAGGGTCTTTACTGGGAAATTCTGGTTCAAATGGCCAAACATTTCAAAAGAGATCAGGATTTGGTTTTATTGCAAACCCGACCTTTGGATGCGCCGGAACATTGGATTCCCAAACATACGATCAACATTACCGGCAATAACGCGGTGCCCGCTTCCACTTATGCCAAAACCATTGTCGACACTTCCTCCTCATTGACCGGTGGCAAAGGCGAAACGCCTTTCTTTAAGGTCAAATCGCAGATTGCCATTCAGTTGGGTATTGAGATTTTAAGATATTTGGAAGCTTATGTGACCATTCCCAATGTGCATCAGCTTCTTTTGACGACCGAAGGGCAAACAGAAGCCACCCAACTGTTGACTCAAATCAATGACGAAAAAAGTTTGGCGCTTCTTTCGAGTTTTAATGATCAATACTTGAATCAACCGCCCGAACAGTTGGGCGGCGTCCAGGCCACGATTGATAATTATTTGAGATTTTTTCTTAATTCAGAAATTGCCGATGTCTTCTGTGCCAATGAACCGACTTTTAATATTGATCAAATTGATCACGGCAAAATTGTCTGCATTGCCATGCCACAGAAATATCAGTCTGAACGACTCTACGTTAACACGATTCTTAAACTGGCTTATTATTTTCATGCGTTAAACCGGTTTGATAAAAAGAAAGAGGATCGCGACAAGGATAATATCCTGATTCTTTTTGCTGATGAAGGTCAGGAAATTATCACCGCGGCCGAATCGGCTTTTGCCGATCATCGTTCCGCCGGTGTGATTCGGGAAGCCAAAGCAACGATGGTGCTGGCAACGCAGGCTTACTCTTCCCTGCTGGCTGCCTTGGACAAAAAATATGCCGAAGTGTTGATGTTGAATTTGTCCAATGAATTGATTTTCCAAGCAGCCAATGATGAATCAGCCAAGATCGCTTCCAAAAATATCGGCGAACGCGAAGTGACTGAAAAGTCCTGGGGCACAGCTAATGGCAAATCTAGTAAGAATTTTCAAAAGAAAATAAAGCCGTTTTTTGAACCTTATCAATTAAGGAAATTCAAGAAGTTTCAGTGCGTCGTCCGGCATTGTGAAAAGAAATGGAAAAAGATTTTCCTTTGCCCGATCAATCCGGACGGTTCTTATCCCCAATGGCTCTATTCCCTACGGCCGGAGTTGGCTTTGCTTCATTGTTTCACAAAAAACAGAACGGAGAAGGCATGATTGATCTTATTCAAGGTTTGGAAGCTCATCTGAAATCCAGGATTCGCGGTCAGGATCATGTGATTAGTAAAGTCTGCTCCGTTTTGGAACGGGGCGAGTTAGGATTATCGCCAGAAGGTAGACCTAAAGGAACTTTTCTTTTCATGGGTCCAACCGGTGTGGGTAAAACAGAACTGACTCTGGCCTTTACCCGCTATCTGTTTCCTCATGACAAAAATGATTTGATGTTTCGTTTTGATATGTCGGAACTTTTACATGTTGACGCGATTAAACAGTTTATTGGCGATGAAACCGGCTCGATCGGTCGATTGGGAAAGGTCTTAATCAAACATAACAAAGGCGTTTTGTTGTTTGACGAAATTGAGAAAGCCAACCGCCTGATTTGGGATCTGTTTTTGCAAATCCTGGATGCCGGTCGAATTACGCTTGGCAATGATCAGATTTATGATCTTTCGCAGTTTTATGTGGTTTGCACGACTAATATCGGTTCGGCTGACATTCTTCGCCCCAACCATTTGCCTTTCGCTACGATTGAGCGCGCTGTCATTGCAAAACTTTATCAAACGTTTCGACCGGAATTGATCGGTCGATTTTCCGAAAAAATTGTTTTCAAACGGTTGTCTTATGATGTGCAACGTGAAATTGCACAGTTGACTTTGGAAAAGGAAATTTCACGACTTGGCAAACTGGGTTACCCGTTAACAGTTGATGATTCGGTTTTGGAATTCCTCGTTCGAAAAGGTGTCGATAAATTGTTGGGCGCCCGTCCGATGCGAGCCACGGTTGAACGCTATCTTGGCGATGTGATTCGCCACGCTTTAAAGCAAGGTCAATCAGGTTGTGGTGAAGTGTTTTATAACGAACCATCCGACAGGCTCGAGATTAAGTAATTTTTCCCAATTCCATCAGCCCAATCCTTAATCAAAAACTTAAACAAAAGGATAGTATGAAAAAAATGAAAAAAATAATGATGATTATTTTCGCGTTACACTCGTTGTTCACCCAATCCTACGCCGCGTTTAACGAACCTTCAGCCCAGCCTGTTGTTGTCGATGTCGGTCAACAGCAAGATTTCTTCTTAACCACTCAACTCCCTGTTTATCCATTAGGCGGTTGGGATGGCAACGGTAACAATCAATGGAATCGTTACACAATTAAAAATCCACTCGCCCAAGGCATCACAATATATAAAACGGTAAATCCCAATGCGCTCTTAAACGGTGATCGGATTTGGGAAGGTCACACTTTCCGAATTGTTGCCGGGCCGAATGCGATTCTGACTACGATTAATTATAATGTGAATCGCACCACAACCCAGGGCGGCGATCAACCGATTCCCAATGATGTTGTCAAACAGGGCAAAACATTGACGGTGCGGGTGAATGCCAAACCTGTCATTCCGGTTTTGATTAATCAAAATATCAATGTCGGCCAGTCTAAAAATGTTTCCTTGGGCATCACTGATCCCGGGGATCCCAATCCCACACAGATTAGCGCCTTTAGCAGCAATCCTACCATCGTTCAGGTTGTCTCGGTCATGAATAACTCGGTTAATCTCAAAGCGCTGAAACCGGGTAACGTAACTATTACTGTCAAAGCCAATGACACGCGATTGGAAGCCCAGGGCGCTTTTTCTGTTGAGGTGCCGAATACGGCTCCCACCATCTCTGCGATTTCTGCCCAGAAGGTAGCTTCAGGCGCACAAAAAGTTGTTAATTTTAATGTGTTTGATGCGGAGACGTCACCAAACGCTTTAACGGTTTCGGCCACCAGCGATAATCAGGCGATTGTGCCGGAAGCAAATTTTGTGTTTGGCAATCAGGGTCAAATGCGTTCGCTCACTTTCACTGGCCAAAACCCAGGTCTTGCGACCATCACGGTCAAGGTCAGTGATGGCCAGTTATCAGCTCAAACCTTCTTTGAAGTGACGGTGACTCCACCTAACCAAGTTCCAACTTTGGAAAATAATACGATGTTAACCGTTGGTCTGGGCGGCACTAAGACCATTACTTCCCAAAATTTAAAAGCGGTGGATGCCGATAACAGTTCGCAGGAATTAATCTATGTTGTTCAAAACCTTCCTGCTCACGGCATTCTCAAGAAAAATGGAGCGCCAACGACTTCTTTTTCGCAAGCCGATGTGGATGCTGCTTTAGTGTCTTACAGTCATAATGGTGACACCAATGCGTTAACTGATGAGTTTGATTTTCAGGTTGGGGATCAAATCAATCCAAATTTGGGACCGTTTAGTTTTGCCATTAACATTGTTCCTTTTGATACCGAGGAGACTGGGAGTCCCGATGAGGTGATTGATATGATTCTAACCAACGGTCTGGATTGGATCACTAACGGGATGCCAGGCGTTTCGGAATTAATCCAGGAGAAAGGTTTGGGTTATTTTAAAGGGAAATATCAAGGCCTTTCGGCCAGTTCGCCGTGGGTTCAAGAGACTGCCGGTTTCGTAAATGTGAAATTGAAGAAAAGTGGTAAAGCCAAGGTTATTCACAAAAAAGTTTCCGATAAATTGCGTTGGAAAGATGACTTTAATCAAAAGGGTGTTTGGTTCAAACGTCGGGGTAATGAGTTGTTTGCTTTGGCTCTGACAACCAACAAACAAATCTATGGTTATATCACCAATACTGCGGGCATCAGACCGCCCAGTGCAATAGTCGCTAACATGGCTTATTACGATGCCAAGAATAATCTTTGGCCAGGTCAACGTCGGTTCCTGGTCAGTGTCAGTAATGATACCAACACTTTGGGCAAAGGTTTGTTGAAGGTCAACAAGGCCGGTGTTGCAAGACTCAATCTTGGCTTAAGTGATAATTCCAAGGTGAAACATAAGGCACGCATTGCCAAGAATGGCACGTGGCCTTTGTTTAAACCGCTTTTCAAGAAGCAGGGCTGCATTCAGTCGTTTGGAAATATCTCTTCTAATAAAGCAACAAATGCGGTGACCGGTGAGGTTTATTTGCAGGAGCCACTGGGGTTGCAAAAGGCTGAGTTGGTCAGTCAATAACCATTAATTATAGGCTGTGGTGTTTTCAAGCACCACAGCTTAGTTTTTTTGACAGTAAATGGATGATTAACCCTAAGTAGGCTGGACTTAATTATGACTGACTACAGGCCATGAAGCCGAGCTTAGGGCTATCCTATAAACTATTTGATCCGCTTACAACTCATGTCCCTTATTTCCTAATAAAGGGGGCACGTTCTACTTGTCCTTTCCTAAACTTAGAATTTCCAAATCTTGACAAATATACGTGGATGAATGATTCTAAAAGATTAACCAAGAAAATTTAAGGATTTTATGAAAAAAATTGTCATAATTATAACAGGATTTTTATTTAGTTTTATAGACTTTCAAACAAAAGCAGTTGAAATCAGTTATGGAACGTATTTTAACATACCTGCAGGATTAAATATGAAATTTGTGGATGTTAATAACGACAATGATCTTGACATCATTTCATTAGTTAGTTTTAGTCAACAGGTTCTTATCGCTAACAATAACCATGGTATTTTTTCGAGTTATGTTTTTGATGTGCTTTTTGGTTCTCCAGACTGAGCTCTTGCTGATTTTGACAAAAACACTGCGCTTGATTTGGTTGTAGCTGTACCTGCTAGCGACTTATTAAGAGTTTTTTTTAATAATGGCTCTGGATTCTTTAATAACCCAATTTCTCTTGGAACAGGCGATAATCCTATTAAAATCGTGACAGGCGACTTTAATAATGATGCTAATGAAGATCTTATTGTAGCAAATCAAAATGGAAACACAATTAGCTTAATAAGAGGTAATGGGAATGGTACTTTTCAAGCTTTTACTAGCATACCAGCAGTTTCACCAAATCCTATAGCAGCGGGAAATCTTGATTCCGATAATGACTTGGATATTGTTTACTATAACTTTGCTAATGATCAATTAATTGCGTTAATTAATAATGGGATGGGCGTTTTTGCAGCTCTTCCTCCTATTTCTAATTTTACTGATATTAAGGATATTGTGATTGCTGATGTGAATGGAGACGGCAAAAATGATATTATAGTAAGCCGAATTGCTAATGCTGACGCTGTCTCCGTTTTTATCCACCAAAATGTTAATATGCCAGCTTTCAATCCACCACAAACCTTTTCGGTTGGTGATAATCCTGTCGATCTTGCGTTGGCTGATTTAGATAATGATAACGATTTAGATATTATTACAGCTAATTCTGGTGCAGTTTTCGGCACGTTAACCATCAGAGCCAACGATGGCTCTGGAAATTTTTCTGCTCCCCCAGTGACCTTAAGCGTAGGTAATTCCGCCGATTTTTTAGCGATTGGTGATTTGGATGGTGATAATGATTTAGAAATCGGCACTAAAGATGTTGGAGGAAATGCTATCGCTTTCTTCAACGATACACCTGCTATCTCTGAATTTACCAATAAAATCGTAGATGTGGGTCAACCCATTGCCCCAATTAATTTTATTATTTCTAAACCAAGCGACATGTTTGTTTTCAGCGCTTTTTCTACTAATACGGCAATTATACCTAACGATGCCTTTTCCTTTGAAGGGACTGATACAAATCGTACACTTCTTATTAAGCCTGCTCTTGCCAATGGCGTTACCTTAATTACTGTAATTGTTTCCAACGCCATCACTCGTTTCACCGCAAGCAATCATTTTAATCTTATTGCAATTAATGAACCAAATAAACCACTGACCGGCTACACCTTAGACCTCAGACAACCTAAAACGAGTAAAACGAAAAAATTCAAGAGCACAAAAGGCTTTAAGTTTAAAGCTCGCGTGATCACAACTAACACAGTCCACAACGTCTTCTTTGCCACAGTGATTCCCGGCGATACGAATAATACAAACATCACCTTTATTGCAGCCGATAAAGTTAAAATCTTAGACGAAAAGAAAAAACTTTTCAGAAAGAAAGGGGTTAGAGCGGTAGCTCGTTCTAAATCAAATAAAGCAGGTGTTAAAACTCCAGCAGACACCACTTCTCTCAATTTCATTGTTAAAGTTACTGGCACTGCTGGAACTAATGTGGGTGAAGTGCTCTTTACTAACACTCTGACAACTCAAGTGAAATAATCCTTCTTAAGCTTCTTAAAAACCGTGGCCTTCTTTGCTACAGCTTTTGTTTAAACCGCTTTTCAAGAAGCAGGGGTGCATTCCAGTCGTTTGGTAATATCAACTCTGATAAACTGATAACAAATGCGGTGACCGGTAAGGTTTTGTAGTGCCCCCGGCTAAGGCAAGGGAAAGTTAGAGAGTTTTTGTTAAAGTTTTCTCACGATAATGTTGTTCGAACTGGCTTGGAGTGAGATAACCAAGAGTCGAGTGAGGAAAGTCCTCGTTATAGTTATGGAACCAAGTGGGTCAGTGAAGAGCGTAGTTGCTCAACGCTGAGCCAATCTTGGAGCCAAATTAAGTCTTCTTTTAAGGTGCGAAAGACTCGTTCGGTTTCTGCATTGCCTTTAGGATTACAGTAGCTAGTAAAGATTTGTTCGATGCCCAGAAGACTACAGCTAGAGATGAAACGGGTGCTGGTAGGTTGGCTACCGTTATCGCTGACCAGTTGCAGTTTGTCTTGCTCTGATAGGCCGTTGGCAAATTGGCTGTAAAGGGCTTTGTCCAGAGCTTCTAGCCAATCAGCGGTTTTGCTAGTCAGTGACAGATCCCAGCCAACGACTTTTTTTGAGCCCCAATCCAGCACGACAACTAGGTAGACCCAACCCCAACTGTTAATCATGATTTTGGTCATGTCGATGCCCCAAATGCGATTGGGTTGAGTGGTTTTGGGCTTGGAAGTGTTGGCACTGCGGCTGGCTTTTAACTGGCGAGTTTGAGTCGCCAAAAGTATGTTTTCTTTGAGCAGTCGGTAGATGCGATTTTTTCCCACTTTGCGGTTTTGTCGGTAGCGCAAATAAGCCCAAATGCGCCGATAACCCCAGGCCGGATGCTCTGTTTTGAGTTTTTGGATCGGCTCTAGTAGAGTTTGATCGGCCGCGATAACTTTACTGCAACGTCGTCGTGTTTTCATAACCCTAGCTCCTCGCTTTTTTTTAATTCCACCGTCAGCTCTCCAATGATGCGTTGCAATCGGCCTACTTGTTGCTTGAGGTTTTCTTCACTCTTAGTCGGGCCTCCGTAGTCAAAAAGTTTGCCCCCATCTTTGATGAGTCGATCGCGCCACTGATAGTATTGAGCTTGGCTGATCTGATGGCGACTGCAGAGCTCCGCCAAACTGATCTGGCCCTTGAGTCCTTCCAACACAATTTGCAGCTTTTCTTGCCCTTTCCATTGTCTTCTTTTCATCTAAGTAATCCTTTCGAATTACTCTCTAACTTTCAAGCCTTGCTTAACCAGGGGCAGTATAGTTTATCTTCAAGAGCCCTTTGGATTGCAGAAGGCCGAGCTGTTCAGTCAATAAGCATTAAACAAAGAATAAGCTGTGGTGCTTTTTACAAGCATCACAGCTATATTATTATTAGTATGAAGAGCCAAGAAAAAAATGGGAACTTATGGAGTTTTATTATAAATAAATGATATGTTTCCCGATCATATAAAAAAATTAATTTTAGAAAAACTGCAAGTAGATTTAGAAATAAAAGGCACTGATATAACGACCCTTAAAAGAAGAGCTGCTGAAAAAGCTGTCGCAAATGGTCTTATTAGACCTGGGATGTATAGCAGTGAATTTGTTGAGGAAATACAAAGGAGAGCCAAAATTATTTTTGGATCTATTACTGAAGTATTAACCCAAGTAAAAATTAAACCTTATCCGGAACTAAACTCAGATTTAATTAATTATTATAATGATGAATTTGATTATATGGTTGCACATTGGGAGCAAAACATTAAACAAGCTCTCACAGAAATGCCGATACCAAATGAAAAAATATTCTATGCGAAGTTAACGAAGGATATTGATCTTTGGAGGAAAGAACATTTAATGAACATTAAACTTTTTGGTGCAACAATTATGGAACCTGCCTTCGATAAGGGAAATACTACAATTCTTATTCAAGACTCTGCCGTTGGAGTATTTAATGCTGGCAGTGGAACAGTGAATTCAGGAACAGTTTCAATATCTCAAGATGATTATGCACCAGTTCAGGAGGCGTTAAAACTGGTTAAAAATGAACTTAATAATCTTAAAGCGATCGACGTTATCAAACGCAATGAACTAGACGAAATTATTAACGATGCCGTTAACGAAATTAAAAAAACACAGCCCAACAAATCAAAATTGAGTGGTTTATTTACAGTAATTCTTGTAAGCATTAAAGGGGTTGAAGTTTTAGAAAAAGCCTATGTAACAATTCTGCATTTCCTTGAGAAACTGGGCATTGTTATTTCTAATCCCTCTTTAGACTGTTAATTGCGATATTGGTTGAAAACATATTCCTAATTTTTTTACCTCCATTTATGTAATATTAATCGTGTTATGAAATTTTTAGTTATTTTATTATTGTGTCTTTGGGTAGTGCAATCATCAGCACTCACTGTTGTAACCTGGAATTTGGAATGGTTTCCGGGAGGAAAAGCTAACTCAACGCCAGAAGAACAACAAGTTCATATGAAAGCGGCCAAGGCGGCTTTAAAACAACTCAATCCCGATGTTTTTATCGGAATTGAAATGAAAGATGAATCTTCTTTTAAAAAGCTTATTTCTGCTGTTCCCGGACTAAAGTCTCATGTGGTTTCCAATTTCAGAGTTTCAAACAATCAAAAAGGATTGCAACAAATTGGCATTGCTTCACGTTGGCCTGCTCAGTCGGCATGGGCAGAGCCTTGGATTAATGTAGTCAACAAATTACCTCGAGGTTTTTCCTTCACAGCACTTGAAAATACCAATACTCACAAGTTCCTAATGGTTTATGGGCTTCATCTAAAAAGCAATCTTAACCGTGGCAAAGGTGATAAAGAAGACCAAGCAAATCGAGCCTCGAGAAATGAATCAGCCAGACAGTTAATTATTCATACTGAATCAATGGAAAAAATTTATAAAAAAGAAAATATTGAAGGTTGGGTTATTGGAGGAGATTTTAATACAAATGACGATGGACAATTTGCCAATGACCATGTCATTGCTAATTTTGAAGAGGCAGGCTTTTGGAACACGTGGAAAAATGTGCCCAAGGAAAAACGCTTAACTTGGACAGGAAAAGGCCGTTATAAACCCACCACCTTCGATTATATTTTATTAAAAGGATTAGGTAAGCCTTCTGCGGTAGCTCCAACTAACTTTTTGCAAGTAAGCGATCATTTACCAGTGATTGTTACCTTATCAAATTTTTCACTGCACAAAAACAACCCTGCATCCAAGAAAAAATCTGAAGGTTCAATCAAGTAATCAGGCCTTGTGATAATACTCAATATGTCATAATTGATCAATTTCTCCAAAAAAAGAATTGATCTTTTTTATGCTATTCACAGCATTTGGCCATGCCCAATATTTTCTTCACTAAGAAGAAAGCACGGAAAAGTTTTCTTTCATTACAACTTATATTGCTAGCTGCGCTTTCTATTACCTTCACCCTTTTCGCAGCAGACTTCGATAAAGACCAACTCCCTGACGAATGGGAGATCGAGCACGGCTTATCGACTAACCTTAACCAAAACACTAACCTCGTGGGCTGGTGGCAACTCAATGAAATTGCTAATCAGCAAATTCTGGATCGTTCGTTGAATCAGTTGAATGGCTCTTTAACTAACAACCCTGCATTAGCTGCAGGTTTGTTTGATAATGCCTTAAACTTTTCACCTACCAGCATTGTTACCATTGCTAACCAGCCAGCGCTGCAATTGACCAATCAATTCACCATTTCGCTCTGGTTCAAAGGCAATCCTTCCACGAAACTAAGCACACTAGTTTCATGGTTTGGTCAAAATAACCAACTCTGGCAACTGGGCGTCGGCACCAATGGCCAGACAGAACTTGTTTTTACTGATGCCAACAACAACTCACAAGTTATCACCTCACCTCCCAACGTTCGCGATAACCAATGGCACCAACTGGCCGCCACATTTCAAAACGCACAAGCCAAACTCTATGTCGACGGCCAACTCAAGGCCAGCGACACCATTAACAACTGGTCGCTAACCCCTGCGGAAAGTTTAACCTTTGGTTTGGATCCCATCCTCATTTCTCAAACGGCTTTCCTTTTGGATGAAATCCAATTCTATCGCACCAGTCTTGATGATTCTGAAATTCCCAATCTTCCCGATACCTATGCCGATCCCGATGGCGACGGACTTTCCAATTGGGAAGAATACAAAGCGGGCACCAACCCAAAAAGCGCTGACACCGATAATGATGGCATTAACGATTCGGAGGACAAACTTCCCAATGATTATTATAATGATGTTTTACCACAACTCATCAAAATCAGTGGCGACCAACAGACCGCCTCGGTTAACACGCTGCTGAAAGATCCTTTAATCGTCCAAGTTCTCGACACGAATAACAATCCACTCATTAATGCTCCAGTAACCTTTAAAGTTCAACAAGGTCTTGCAACGTTATCCACGACCATCAATGGTCCCTGGCAAATCGAACAAGCCACCCCAACCGATAACGAAGGCAAAGCCCGCATCTATGTGAAAATGGGCGACAAACCCGGCACCAAAGACCAAATCGCCGCCATCATCCAAACCGAACAACAATCCAAACAAGTTCTCTTCGAAGCCAACACCGCCATGATCCCAGTCAATGGACTTGTGCTCTGGCTTAAAGCCGATGAAGGCATCACCAATGTTAAACCTAATCTTGTTCAAGGCTGGCAGGATTTTTCAGGTAGAGGAAATCATGCCCAACAAATGAACACCAATTTCCAACCACAACTTTTGGAACAAGCGATTAATAGCAAGCCAATCGTCAGATTCGATGGGACCAATGACTATTTACAATTACCCGCCGGTACTTTGCAAAATCAAAGTCTCAACAATTTTACTCAAGGCTTGAGCGTCTATTTAGTGGCTCGACCTATTCAACTCCAAAGTTCCGCGCCCTTCTTCATGTTTAGCCGCGGCTTATATGACATCATCAGCATGAAATATCACAAGATGTCAGACTTCATGGAATTTAGCACCGACTTGGAATATTACCTTCGCAACGGCATGGATTCACCCATCATCACTCCAGCCTACGACGCTATTACCGAAAACATTTTCCAAACCTGGTCACTCACACAAACTCCCACACAAACCGTCACACTCAGAACCAATGGCAAACTATTTGCCACCAACACCATGGAGTTGCCAATTTTTAATCCGCAACAGCCTCGTTACGATAATAACCTCGGTAAAAGCGCTTATTTCAATCAGCCTTATTTTAAAGGTGATTTTGCAGAAATTCTTTTCTTTAACCGTGCGTTAACCGATCAAGAGCAACTTGAAGTTAACTTCTATCTTTATCAGAAATATAAACTTCCTTTTTATCTGCCTCCACCCACTTTCAATCCCACCAATGGATCCAGCGCTGACACCTCACTAGAAATCACCATCACTTCACCCGTCAAACCGTTTAATGATATTCCGATTCATTTACGCTACACCCTCGACGGCTCCGAACCCAACTGGAACTCGCCCGGAATCGCCCAACCCGAAACCAAAATTGTTCTCAACGAAAGTCGTCTCGTAAAGGCTCGCGTCTTTCTCGATCCCTACACTTCCAGCGAAGTGGCTTCTGCACAATATTATATTGATGACAATGACAAGGATGGCATCAGCAACGATTGGGAAATCGAACATGGCTTAAATCCCAATGATCCCAATGACGCCCTATTAGATTTCGATAAAGATGGACTCAATAACTTGCAGGAATTTCTGCACAAAACCGATCCCAACAATACTGACACGAATGGTGATGGTCTGACCGACTACGTTTCACTTCAATTAGGCATTGATCCCCTCGATCTCGACACGGACAACGATGACATTTCTAATTTGCAAGAAATTCAACAAGGCACCAACCCTTTATTAGGCGACACCGATGGCGATGGCGTTTGGGATGCCAAAGATGATTATCCGCTTGATTCCACCCGTTGGGAAAAACCCCCGCTAAATCCCAAGGATCAGACACCGCCCGAGATTAACCTGGAACTGCCAGCTCAAACTATTTTGCTTAACCCTTAATTAAAGATTTATGGAAAAACAAAAAAAATCATCATTTCCCTTCCGACTACGTTTCATTGCAGCATGGCTTGCATTCTTTCATTTGTTAACATCAGTACCTGTTTGGTCCCAAATTACTACTTCTTCCACGCAAGCCGGTTCTAATAATGCCCTAGAGCCAGAACTTACTCCCCAAGAAATTACAGTCAATCGCACTGTGCCTTCAACTGCCACGACAACCACACCCGATTTTCTTCGTTTTTCTCCCGAACCCACTGATCAGGAAATTTATCGTGCAAAAGTTCTTTTAGAACCGCTTGTAACTGTTGGTGGACGCAGTCAGCCCGAAGAAAACAAAGCTCTCGCAGAAACTATAAAACAGTTTACCAATCGTCGTCATTTTGAAGACACTTCCAGTTTCACTGCTTTTCTTGAAAAATATCCTACTTCTGTCTGGCGTGCAGCAATCTTAGGCAATTTAGGTGATTTCTATTATCGTACCGGTTATTTTTCCAAAGCGCTCACTGCCTGGGAAGAAGCGTGGCAACTGGCCAAAACTGCCACTGACCGAAAAGCCAAACTTATGGCCGACTGGATCGTGGGACAGCTAGCCGAAATGAATTCTCGCGTGGGTCGTTTTGAACGTTTGGCTCCTTTACTTAAAGAAATCGAAAATCGATCGATTGAAGGTAGTGCTTCAGAATGGATTACTCGAGCTAAGGCTGGACTATGGGAAATGCAAAACCGACCTACTCGAACTTTCGTTTGTGGTACGATGGCTCTTAAAAAGTGTGCCGAACTTCAAGGATTACCTTTGGAAATTGGCGACCGCATTATGGAGGAAGAATGCAGCTTAAAAGGTTTTTACCTAAAACAACTCTACGAGATCGCTCAAAAAAATGGTTTGCGCTATCAACTTGCCAAACGCGACCCAGGTGCTCCTATTCCTGACTCGCTTCTACCTTTAGTGATTCATTGGAAAGTAAGACATTATGGAGCATTAACTCATCAACAAAATGGTCGCTTCCTTATGAGTGATCCTATTTTTTCTCCAATCGATCAATGGATGTCAACCAAAGCCATTGACGAAGAAAGCACAGGTTATTGTTTGGTTCCAGCCGGAGAAAGATTACCAAAAGGTTGGCATTCGGTTACTGAAGAAGAGATTGCCGATATTTGGGGTAAAGGCAAAGACACCACGTTAGATCCCGACGAAACGAAATGCACAGATTCAAAAGAACTAGCACCTGCCGAAGGAGAGGAAGGCATAGGCATGGCAGTGGCTACCGTTCATTCGCTAGTAAACAGTTTGCATATCAACGATATTCCAGTTGCCTACAAACCTCCTGTTGGATCAGAAATTCGCTTTAAAATCATGTACAACCAGCGCGAAGTGCAAAATCCGGCCAACTTTACTTTTTCTAATTTTGGATCGAAATGGACTTTTAACTGGTCTCGATATGTGATTGATGATGGACCAAATCCTGAAATTAATGAAGATGATCCTCCAACCATCAAAGCCTCATTAAAAGTTACCTGTTATGGCGGAGCCGATCGCTACCACTATGACGCTCAAAACAAAACACTGCTTCGTGAAACAGAAAATCGAAGTGAATTAAATAAAATTTCTGATAACCCCATTCGCTACGAACGTAATTTAGCCGATGGCTCAGTAGAAATTTATGATCGGTCGGATGCAAGCCAAGTTCCCGGCAGAAAGATTTTTATCACTCAGACAATTGATCCGCAAGGCAATAAAACTCAAATTCACTATGATAACGATAACCGAATTGTCGCTATTCAGGACTCTATCGGACAAGTCAGCACATTAAGCTACGAATCAAAAGACGATCCTTACCGGATCACGAAAATTACCGATCCTTACGGTCGAAATTCTACACTCAACTATAGCTCTCAAGGCGCATTATCTAAAATTACCGATGTTAAAGGATTACCCTCCAACTTTGAATATGGGTCAGGAAATTTTATTAAAACTCTCACAACGCCTTATGGAAAAAAACAATTTTCTTATGGCGAACAAGGCGCTGATCGTTGGATAGAAATGCTTGATGCTTATGGTGATCGTGAGCGTGTAGAATATCGCAGTTACAAAAAAAATCCAGAAGACAATGCTTCCTTTACTCTCGCTGTAGGCGGTGCTGGTAATACGTGGTTTGAAAATGCCTATAACATAGAGCGCAATACCTTTGTTTGGGATAAAAGAGCCATGAAAATGGGAGTTCTAAAGATTATACCAAAGCTAAGATCATTCACTGGCTTAACTTGGACGGTAACCATAATATCATTTCAGGAATTCGAGAAAGCGCCAAACATTCCTTTGATGGGCGAGTGGGTTATCGCTACCAAAATCAGCTAAAATCCAATGGCACTAACCCTGGCATGATCGGAAAACCCTCCACCATCGAGCGCTTATTGGATGATGGCACTCTAAAGAAGGAAACTTTCACCTACAATCAACTTGGTAAGGTAATGAATTACATTGATGAACGTGGGCGAAACTTTACTTATGTTTATGCTCCTAACCAAATCGACTTAATTGAAATACGTCAAACTAAAGGCCAAGGCAATGAATTGCTCTTAAAAGCAACTTATAATGCTCAGCATCGGCCTTTGACTATAACCGGTACGGATGGTCAAACTTACAACTATAGTTATAATACAAGAGGACAAGTCACTTCTATTACCAATCCTAAAAATGAAGTAACTGGGTATGAATATGACAATTTGGGTTATTTAAAAAAGATAAAGCAACAAAACATTGTTACTGCTGAAATCACTACGATAATTTTGGACGTCCACGCACGGCAAAAGATTCTGAAAACTACACTTTGACATTTGATTATGATGCCTTGGATCATCTTACGCAAATCACTTATCCCGACGGCACCACACAACAATGGATTTATGATAAGTTAAAACCAATTTTACATCGAGACCGTTTAGGGCGCGTTACCCGATTTCATTATAATGCATTAAAACAATTGGCTGCCATTCAAGATGCTAGTGGCAAAACAACCAATGTTGAATGGAACAACAATACCCTTCAAAGCGTCACAGACTCTTTAGGACGCACGACCCAATGGAAGTATAATGCGCAAGGCCAACTTATCGAAAAGCTTTATCCTGACAATAGCGCGATTAGTTATGAATATTATACTAACGTCAACTGGCTTAAAACACGCACCGACGCCATGGGGCAAAAAACGCATTACACTTATTATCCCGACGGCACTCTTCAATCGATCAGTTACAGCAATACTAAAAATCCAACTCCAAGTGTTACTTTTAACTACAACACTACTTATAAACGTCTCACCAGTATGGCTGATGGCACGGGCACTACCACCTATGGCTATAATCCTTCGGATATTCCAACCTTAGGCGCTGGTCAACTTAATGAAGTTAACGGCCCACTTAATGCAGATGTGATCCGCTACGATTACGACGAGTTAGGCCGTCTAAAAGAAAGAAAAATTAATAATGTGCCCACTAGCTATACCTACGACGAATTGAACCGACTGAAAACAATCAATTGTCCCATTGGCACTTTTACCAATATTTATTGGAATAATATCAATCGATTAAAACAAGTAGATTATCCTAATGGACAAAAAACAGTTTTGGATTTTTATGGCATTAAGCAGGATCAGCACTTGAAACAAATTCGCAACATTAGCTCAAGTGGTGATCTCTTGTCTCAATTTGACTATCAATATGATATTAACAGAACTATCACTCAATGGACCCAACAGTTAGACAATTCACCAACGACAGTCATTGACTTGGATTATGATAAACTTAATCAATTACTAGCTGCCACTTATCGACAAAATGGACAGGTCACTAAAGAGTTTGGCTATCACTACGATAAAGCAGGAAACCGCTTGAGCGAGAAGATCGATGATAACGTTACGCAAGCTAGTTATAACAACCTTAATCAACTCATCAATCGTCAAGCCGGAGGCGCTGTCTTATTTAAAGGCAATCTCAATGAAAGTGGCGAAGTTAAAGTTGCTAATCAATCTGCGTTAATTACTGAAGGCACAAACTTCTTTCAGACGGCTTCTTTGCAAGTTGGCACTAATGTCGTTTCTATTGTGGCGACAGATGAAAATAATAATACCAAAACCAATCTCTACCAAATAGTAACTAACCCAAACGAAGAGGAAACGTTCGAATACGATCTTAATGGCAATCTTATTTCCAAAACTTCCCCAAATTCTACCGTGAAATATGATTGGGATGGCGCCGATAGATTAATTCGCATTACTCGTCAACTGTCACTTTCAACCAATGTCTCTGAATTCACTTACGATGGTCTTTCTCGCCGAGTGCGTATTGTCGAAAAGGAAAATGACAGCCTAATCAGAGACAATCGTTTTATATGGGAAGACAAAGCCATCATTGAAGAACGCAA
>JAWLBA010000015.1:0-33823 GCA_041395165.1 Verrucomicrobiia bacterium | reverse complement strand
AATTTTTCTTTCAAAAATTGCCTTAATTTTTCATGAGCTTGATTCACTTCAACGTCAGTCAACGTTTTTTCAGAGGATTGATACCGAATCGAATAAGCCATTGACTTGAGATCGGATGATAATTTTTTTCCGGTTTCATCTTGGTAAACATCAAATAAAATAGCTTCTTGAAAATAGGAATTTTGGAACGCGGCAAAAGTGTCCTGCACCATTTGTGCATTCACCTTTTTTTGCACTACCAACGCAATATCCCGTAAACTTGAAGGATAAATCGGCCACGGTTGAAAATGTTTTACAGAAGAAGTTTTCAACTCATTTTCCAAGGAAATTTCAGCATAATAAACCGGTTGTTTTATCCCCCACTCTTTTAATTCGCGGGCGGTGATAGTTTGCAGGGTTGAACTCGGCAACTGTAAAGATTCCAAAACTCCTTTCAGATCAAAATAGTCAACACCCTCTTCTTTGTCTTGCCAATTTAACGAAGTGCGATTGCCTGATAACAACAAACCCAGATGCCAGCTTTCTCCTTGTGATGAAGATGAGAATGAAAAAACTTTAGCGATTTCAAACAAGCGCAAATTTTTATTGCCATGATTCCAGTTTTCGACAGCCACTCGCAATAACTGACTTTTCAAAGAAGCGCGAAGACGGGTTTGATCGGAAGTCATGGGATTGGCTATTTGAATTTCGTCTTGTTTATCCTGACTTAGCGGACTTGTTACTATTTCAAAAAATCCCAGTCCAATGAGTTGTTGTTTTAAATGAGCTAAACGATCGTGATCGTGATCTCGGTCGCTTTGGTAAGCAGGTTGAAATTGGATGCGTGAAGGAATGCGATCTAAGCCAATAGTTCGCGAAGTTTCTTCAATTAAATCAATTTCTCGTTCTAAATCCGGTCGCCACGTTGGAGTTAGGTATTCTACCGTTTCTTGCGATTCTTTTTGTAATTGCGCACCCAACGAGGATAACGCTTGTTTCACTTCATCGCGTGGCGCTGAAATGCCTAATAGAGAATTTAAACGATTCCAACGTAATGAAATGGGATGTTGTTTCCCTTCAAAATTACCAACCGTTGTTTGAGCTGCTAGTTTGGCAGAATGACTTAAATAACTGATTGCTTGATTCCTTGCTCTTAATACTGTCGCTGCGTCCACGCCCCGCTCAAAACGGTAAGATGAGTCGGTTGACAAATTTAATCGACGACTTGTCGCACGCACTAAAGAAGGAGTAAAACAAGCCACTTCCAATAAAATTCGTTTCGTATCGGTTGTTACTGCTGTCGATTCTCCCCCAATGACTCCTGCAATGGCAACAACGCCGTTATCATCGGCTATTACCACATCGTTTTCTGTTAAAACATATTCCCGATGATCTAATGCCAACAATTTTTCTCCTGATTTGGCCAATCGAACATTCAATCCTTGTTTTAACGAAAGTTTGTCGCGATCGAAAACGTGCATCGGATGACCCAATTCCAACATCAAATAATTGGTCATATCCACGGCGTGATTGATTGCTCGCAATCCCACAGCTTCCAAGCGTTGTTTCACTTTTTCTGGACTGCTTATCACTTGGGCCTCATCAAAAGCTGTTAAAGAATAACAAGGACAATCTGCATTTACCGAAAAATCTAACTCCGGCACATCGGATGAAGCCGTGTTCTCAACCTTTTCATAAGCCGGTTGCCACTGTGCCAAACCCAACGTCACCAACTCACGCGCTAGGCCGTAATAACTCAATAAATCCGGTCGATTCGGTGTAATCTCCAAATCCAACACGGTCACAGGTTTAAAAATCTCTTTTAACGGTGTTCCAGGTTTTGTCTTGCTGTCTAAAATAAGCAACCCTTCCGCGTCCGCAGCTAGTTCCAACTCTTTAGCCGAACACATCATCCCTTGAGAAAGTTCACCTCGCAATTTCGACTCTTTAATCTTAAAATTTCCTGGCAAAATAGCTCCAGGTAAAGCCAAAGGAACTTTGTCACCAATTTGATAATTTTTTGCACCACAAACAATCTGACGCGTTTCCGACCCGATCGAAACTTGGCAAACGCTCAATCGATCAGCTGAAGGATGTTTTTCCGAACTTAAAATTTCTGCCACGACGACATGATCCCAATTTCCCCCAATACGCGTGACATTTTCCACTTCAATCCCTGCCATCGTAATCGCATCGACTAGTTCATTTTCTGACAAGGTAATTGCGACAAAATCCGACAACCATTCGAGAGAAACTTTCATAACATTACCAAACTTTTAAGAGAGTTGCGCTTCTAAAGCGCGAATCTGATCGCGCAACGAAGCTGCTGTTTCAAAATTTTCATTGATCACAGCCTTCCTCAAATCCCCCTGCAACGCTGCCAATTTATCTTTGATATGCTGTTTTTCTTTAAAATTCCTTGGAATTTTACCTTTATGCTGCACTCCACGATGCATGTTCTTGAGCAAAGCTCCCAAAACCTTCGGAAAAAGTGTCGTAACATTTAGCAACCTAAGCGACCTAACTTTTTAAAATCCGGTTGAGTAAAACCACATTGCGGACAAATCAACTCCTTCGCCTTTCGAATCAATTTGTTCACTCGCTCCCAATCCTAGCAACTGATCGGCTAAAGAAAAACCCGTAGGATCATCGATATTTTTAGCATTAGGACATTTTGCGCAAAGATCCACCTTGTGCATGACACCGTTAACGATCTGAGTGAGATGAATCGTTGCAGGTTCCGTGCACCCTTCACATCCTGGTGGTCTTTGACTCTTACCCATGATTTTATACTATAGGCGTTCCAGAAGATTGGGTCAACTCGCGGAACCGGCGATGATTTCACCCGTCACCTTACCCGGTTTACCATCGCCAATTACGCGACTGTCGATTTTCATTACGGGCACCACTTCGGGCTCCCGTTCCAGTTAAGAAAACTCATCCGAAACAAATAACCGTAGCGTCAAATTCGTTTCAACCAACGGAAGATTCATTTCTTTAGCGATATCAAAAATCACTAGTCGCGTGATTCCTCCCAACGCACCAGCATAGATCGGTGGCGTGAAAAGTTTACCTTTTTTCAAAATAAATAGTACGCCGGAACCTTCGGCTACGATAACCTTGGTCATTAAGCATCACCACTTCTTGAGCGTGAGTTATGTAAAGTTTCGATTCTGGCGCAACATTATTTAAATAATCAACGATTTAATAGCCGGACTAAACGCGCCAGGAGAAATACGACGCGAAGGTGTGGTCAAACACAACAGTCCCGTGTTATAATACTTCTCCGGATAAAGTTCGATGTTATCGGCAATGATAATCACCGAAGCCTTGTCACATTTATCAGGACCCAACCCTAAAGAACCCACACCGCGCGTCACAAGCAGACGAATATAACCGTTCGTTAAGGCATTCGCCTTACAAGTGTCGAGAGTTGCCTGACGCAAGTCCTCATAACTCATTGGAATCGTAAGCAAAATCGCTTTCGCAGAATCAAAAAGTCGATCCAAATGCTCGTCCAATTTGAAGACGCGTTTGTTATAAATACGAATGCCTTCAAAAATGCCATCGCCATAAAGCAAACCGTGGTCAAAAACTGAAATTTTTGCTTCGGCCTTTTCATAGAGCTGTCCATCAATATAAACCTTCATAACTTCACCAACTGACCATCTTTCAATTGTAATTGTTGTGTGCCACACGCAGCGATGCCGCCGTCATGAGTCACGAGCACAGCAGTCAACCCTTCTCTTTGTTGTAAATCAAGTAATAAATCAAGCACTCGCTTGCCCGTTTGAACATCTAAATTGCCCGTTGGCTCATCGGCCAGAATCAGGTCGGGTTGATTCATCAAAGCGCGCGCGATTGCCACACGTTGCTGCTCGCCACCCGAAAGTTCTGAAGGACGATGTTCCATGCGATGACTCAATCCGACTTGATCCAAAAGCAAATGCGCCCGCTCTTTAGCCGCTTTCCCTCCAATCATCGCTGCCAACATCACATTTTCCAAAGCGGACAATTCTGGTAACAAATAATAAAATTGAAAAATAAACCCAATGCGCCGATTTCTTAACTCACTCAAAGCATTTTTGCTTAAGCGATAAAGCGATTGATTATCCAACAACACTTCGCCTTCATCCGGTTTTTCCAAGCCACCTAGAATTTGTAACAAAGTTGTTTTACCCGTGCCTGAAGCGCCTTGAATGGTAGTTAACTGGCCCTGCAAAAAAGAATAAGTCACCGACGACAAAACACCTATTTGATTATGCCCTAGCGTAAACATTTTTTTAATATTTCTAGCTTCAAATGATTTCATAATACACATCATTCATAACGCAACGCGCGTGCAGGCTGTAAACGGGCTGCATTCCAAGCAGGAATCAACGCTGCCAACACACAAATCACAACTGCCGACAGACAAATCACGACAATACTATGTTCATTAATTTGTGCAGGAATGCTGCTAAATTGGTAAATTTCGTCAGGAAAAATTTCGATCCCAAACGCTTGCGATAAAAAATGTGCCACCGGATTTCGAAAACGCAACAAAAGCAAGCCGCTGCCCAAACCCAATAAACTTCCAAGAACGCCGACTACCAAACCGTGAGAAAGAAAAACCCAAAGAATTTGATATTCCTTAGCGCCCAACGCCTTCAAAACTCCGATCTCTCGCGATTTTTGCACCGTAATTGTAATGAGCGTGCTAGTTAATCCAAACGCCGCTACCACCACAATGAACAACAACAAAAAAAACATCACATTTCTTTCCACGGCAATCGCGCTAAAGAGTTGACGATTGAGATCCATCCAAGTGTAAGCGCGAATCGGTGCTTTTAATTGTTGATTAAAACGACCCTTAACTTCGGGAGCTTTCAAAGGATCTTTCAAACGAACCGCAATGCCATGCACTCCATCTCCTAAACCATACATTTCTTGAGCCGTTTCCAAAGAAGTTAAAATAAAATTCGCATCGTAATCATACATCCCTGTCGAAAAAATGCCCGTTACCAACAATTCCGTAGGCAAAGTCGTCTCTTGTTTACCCGTTTTGGCGGCACGACGAAACTCTTCAATATGACGTGGTGAAAAAATAAGAATTTTATCTCCCACTTCGATTTTATTTTTCTCCGCATATTGATCACCAATAATCACTGACTCCCCTTCCAAAAAGAATTCACCTGCTACAATGAAATGCTTTAATCCAATCACCGATTCCTCTCGCGCTGGATCAATACCGCGAATCGCTGGCGTAGAAATTCTCTCTTGAAAATTCACTAAAACAGGTCCCATAACAAAAGGACTCACCCCTACCACTTCCGGATCTTGTTGCACACGAGTCAAAACATTTTGGTAATCTCTCAAAATTTCATAATTGGTAATGGTAATATGCGCTGTGAATCCCATTACCTTGTCACGTAAATCTTTTTCAAATCCGCTCATCACGGAAATAACGATAATTAACACCATCACTCCCAATGTGACTCCCAACAAAGAAAGAACGGTAATAATGGAAACAAAAGTGCGTTTAGGCTTGAGATAACGTAACGCCAGAAAAAGCTCGAAAGGCAATTTCATAAAGACCTTCGATGCAACTTACTCTTTCTCAGGTTTCGTTTGTTCAATCATTTTTTTAAATTCGGGCAACTTCTGGATCTCTTGCAAACGTTCATCCTCAAGGATTTCTTTTTTTAGATCATTCGTTCCGTAACGAATCGCCTTTTCCAAAGCTTGGATGGCTTCTTTTGTTTGATCATTCGAAGCATACAAAACGCCCAAATCATAAGATAATTCAGGATTTTTAGGATCGACCATTTCCCAACGTTTTAAGACTTTGAAAAAAGAATCAATTTGCTCTGCACCCAACATGGCTTCCGCAAATTGTTGCCATTGCTTTGCATTAAAATTGGCGTAAGGCATTAATTGATCAATAAAACGATTGGCTGCTACCAGGTCATTAATTTGAAGATAAAAAGTCAGCAACGCATAGCTTTGTTGAAAAGCGCCCTTGCTTTGATTTACCGCTTGCTCAAGTTGAGCACGCTGACCAATTTGTTGTTGTCGAGCTTTCAGGTTTTCAATCAATCCATCAATTTGCGTGTTGTTGGGGTCGAGCTTTTTCAAATTATCGGCAAGCGCTTGGGCCTCAGAAAAACGGTTTTGGTTCGCATACAAATCGGCCAATCGAAAAACCACTTCTGCGTTGTCAGGCGCCATTTCTAAGGCCTGTTTATAGGCATATTCCGCTTCGGCTAACAAGTTTCGATACATATAAACATTGCCTATCGAACTGCGCAGTTTGGAAAAAGACATTTTAGCCGGTCGATCTGCCTGAAACTTAGGATTTTCCACCAACTTTTTCGTGTAAGCATCCCAATAAGCGCGATCTTTTTGAATCACATCTTGCGGAATTTGTTTTAAAGGTTCCTTATTGATTTTGAGACACAACCCAAAAGGCGTTGCATAAGGATAATACCAATCCATCGGAAAACTTTCTTCGATATAAAAAGCGCGGGTTTCTTTGTTTTTATCAAAAATCATTTTTGAAATCAGACCATTAATCGCAAATACTCCTTGAATTCCTTCAACCGTAATTTTGCCATCCTCTGAATCCTGACCCGCCTGCTCCATGTAACTCTGAAAAGCTTGTTGCACTTCTTCGTCTGTAGGTAAAATCAAAGGATCTTTGGGATACATTTCATCGCGTCCTAACCATCGTTCAAAAGCGTTGTAATGCGTGCGTCGCGATACATCATAGTGCGAACGAATGTATTTCATGTAAGTGCCGTCCGCGAGAGCATTTTGCGTGATTAGCGCCAAATCCGATCGATCAAAACTGGGATCGCGTTTCCATCTTGGTTTGATACTTTCACAAAAAATTGTATAAGTCGGAACAAATCGCCCAGGATCGTCCCTCCAAAAACTACCGCATCTCTCGATCCATATCTCTGTATATCTGATTGCCATATCCATGAAATAATGATCGCGCTGCTCACACTCCATAATTGATAAGAAAAGGTAACAATGGCAGGTGCAACCACTAACATAACCCAATGGCGCAAATTTAGGCACATTTAAAAATAAAACAGCATATAAGAAAGCCTCCATACGCTACCCAGATCGTAAAAATGCAATGACTTTGTAAAAGAAAAGTTTTCCCTACCCACTGCGATTGATTGTCCAATCCTGAATTCATAATGAACATTTGAAAAGCGCTCATGAACAAAAAAGCCGCTAAGGTAAATCCCAACCATTGCTTGGCGCTCGATGAGAAGGCCGCATAATAAATAAAAAGACAAACAAAGGTAATCATCCATTACAGGAAATATTATTCGCCAGATTCAAAAAATATACCTTTAGCAAAATCCCAATGTGCTCAAACTGACTCAGCGTTGTCCCCCCCTGACCTGCAGCACCTTCAATTGGCACGCCCACCAAAGGCGCAACAAAACGTTTGATCGTAGCTGCCATGTTATCAGCGTATTGTCCTCGATTAATAGCATGATAAAAACCTTGTCGTTCGCTTGCATAACCCCAGTTCATCGGCGGATTGGTTTTTGAAGCAAACGGCATGTAAGCGTAAAAACTCAATCCTAACCACGTTGCAATAAAAACTTTACCAACAAACTTCCAAGAAAAATGAAAATGATCCAATGTTTTACATAAAATAATCGATACGACACTCGCGATAATAGCGATAATTCCCACTCTTTTACCAACCTCTATCAATTGCTCATCCGCAGATAACCAACAAAAATAAGCCAAAACCGATGTGGCAGTCAGCAAAATAGCAACTAGAAAAAGAAGGAAAAAATCTCTTCGCACAAACCATACACCAATAAAAAATGCCGGAAAAATAAAAAGCAACGTATGATGATTCGTCAATCCTAGCGCCAAAACCAATGCCGTCATCATCAACCAATTTTCCCGCTTAGGATTTAAGACCCAGCGATAAAAACAAAGTAAAGTCAAACTTAAGAAGAGAGCGTTTAGAGTATAAACCTCAGCGATCACCGATTGACTCCACATCACATCACTGAATGCCAGAACCCAACTCCCTACCAAAGCGCCTACGACTGCCGCCTTTTTCGCCAGTTCCTCAGAAACATTCGCAATGCTAGTCAAAATCCAGCGCAACGAATGCACCATTAACAAAGCAAAAAAACTGATCGCAGCCGCACCACAAATGGCAGAAACTAAGTTAACCCGCCACGCAACATTGCCAAAAGGCAGTAAATTAGAAACAAAATAAGAAAAAATAGTCCAAGTCGGATAACCCGGAGGATGTGGCACACCCAAATGCACCGCTGCCGTAATAAATTCACCCGAATCCTCCAAAGTCACACTGGGCGCTAAGGTATAAACATAAACAATAAAAGCAATCAATCCTGCCACCAAAGCAGTTAAACGATCCACCTTCAAAAATGGCCTGTTAATTTCATTCTCGGACACCGCCTCTTGGTCTTTTTTCATAAAATAAATTTTTCTAGCAAAACCTTGGCTTAAGCCAAGTGATTAAACCTTATCTTCCCAATAAATTCTGCAACCTAAGACGCACCACTTGCCAGATTGCTTCACGCGCAATCGCAAACGACATTTTGGATTGGCCTGCGCGCCTTTCTTCAAAAACAATGGGAATTTCTGCAATATGAAACCCTTTTTTCCACGCCAAATAAGTCAATTCAATCTGAAACGCATAACCATTAGAGCGAACCTTGCTCAAATCTAAAGTTTCTAAAACAGAACGACGAAAACATTTGTAACCTCCCGTGGGATCACTAAACGGCATGCCCGTAATCATTTTCACATACTTGGCAGCGCCCAAACTTAATAACAATCGTGAAATTGGCCAATTCAACACTCGCACGCCACGAATATAGCGCGAGCCTAATACCACATCCCCCCCTTCTTTGATCGCCTCAATAAAATGCGGAATCATTTTAGGATCATGCGATAAATCTGCATCCATCTCAAAAATTAACTCATATTCTTTCTGTAGCGCCCAGGCAAATCCCGCTAAATAAGCCGTGCCCAATCCCAGTTTTTTATCACGTTCTAACAAAAATATCGAAGCCCCAAACTCTGGCCGACTTTTAATCCATTCCCGCGTGCCATCTTGTGAGGCATCATCCACAAATAATTTATCGATAACATAATCACCACAAACTTGAGGAACTTGCTCCCATAAAGCAGATAAATTTTCTGCCTCATTATAAGTTGGAATCACAATTAAAGCCTTAGGCATATTTCAAAGCGTTATGAATCAAAACTTCGTCACGCTCATATAATACGACTTCTGCCCAATGCCCTGGGTTCTGGCTTGCGACTTCTCGTAAACCTGCTCGATGGAACAACTCCGCGTAGTCTTCAGCTTAAACAATCCACTTATGCCATTCCACAATCATGCGATTAACACGTTTTAATAAGGGAATTCCTGCTCAAAAAAACGTCCTTCGAACCTTCAATATCCCTTTCAACAAATCAATACATTTTCCTCTCCAAAGGTGTTGTTCCATTCCCTTTCAACCTGCAGACAAGGCACTTTAATTTCCTTCCCATTTCCAGCGCACAGGTTCTTTACCTGGCTCAAATAAACTAAATTGCGAAAGACCCAAATGCGAGGGTAAAAATAAAAAACACAATTCTCGCCCTCTACCTCCCGCTAAACCATGAACAACTTTTGCCTGCCTAATTGGTTCAAATTGATATGCCGACGAGCGCGTTCAATTAAATAAGGATTTGCATCAATACCCAATCCTCTAAGCGTGTTGCTTTTCAAACTTGATGTTTGGCATGGCAAATAAAAATAACCGGCCCATCCCTAAATCGATAAACGATTCAGCTTTTTGACCCTCAAAAATTTCGATAAACCTCCTCTTTAAAAAATTTCGTTAGCTAAAAAAAAAGATTCTAAATCTCCCTAGTCTTTAATAATTGCGTATCACTGGCAGATAAATAACGTCTGTATAGGCACCAGAGACAAAACCATACTAAATATTTGCCTAAGACGCAATAATCTCACTAAACGATGAAAAACAGGCCAGCGATCCAAGCGGGCCATAAAAGCAGTTGATGATTTTTTTCATTCTCCTTTTTACTCTCTTTTAATTGAAGCAAAGACAGAAGAAAAATGCAAATCACTTTTCTTTTTTATAATCTTTCATTATGATTTCATTAATCATTAAACTTCACTACATCTGTCTTGTGCTAACATTTACCATCATTATCGCTGGTCGTCCCAATAAAATATCGCCTAATTCACTAGTATACGCCCAACGTTTTGCTCCACATGGCACTGAATTTATTGTTGCTTGCGGCAATTGTCCCCGCACGTCAACGCAATCAGGCTGCAGCCCAAGCACAAGGTGAAATCCTACTTTTCCTGGATGATGACGTCTACGCCAATCTCCATTTTTCTGCTTAACGAGATTTTACCCGATCAACAAGTTGCTTCAGCAGGGGGCCCTTCTCTCTCCCCCATAGCGATGCAATTCTTACCACTATCATTCAGCAGGCCATATTCTAGTCGATGGTTAATGGGTCCTTCCACAAGCCGTTATCGATTAAAAGGCAAAAAGACGATTCACAAATCAAAAGTGAATTAATTTTTATGTAATCAAGCCTTTCCTCCAAAACAGTTTTATCTTCAGTTAATTGATCTGGATGAAAGATTATATCCTAATGAAAAATGAAAGCATGGATAGGCTAACTCAAAAAAAATTCAAATTAGTTTATGATCCCAACTAGCGGTTTTTCGTCCACAACGCGCAACAGTGAGTCAATTTTTTAAAACTTTGATTCGCTGAGGACGAAGTCAACAGACTCGCTTAACTCGTCTTCCTGGTTGGATCATCAATTATCTTCCCTTAGGATTTAGCACTTAGCTTGTATTGGCACAGCCATGCTCGCCTTCATTTTATTACCCGTTTCTTTTGTAATAAGCTGTCTTTTAGGCCTCTTGCCCTCTTCTTTTTCTTACCTGGTGTGCTATCTGTTTTGAGCAAAAAAAATCTCTTTAATCTATTTGGTTCCTCTGGGGCATCATACCTTATGCAATCGGTTCTCCTGGGGCCTAACCTCTTTCCCAAAAAATCAAAGGCTTACCATTAACACATCAAAGTATTGCCTCATGAATCATCAGGAAACTTACCGCCAAAATGTTGATTATTCACAAATTTTAGAAAATTGGGATAAAACATTCTACCAAAAATATCGATAACCTTTGCTCTTCGCATCCAAAAGAAAAAGTGTTGGACGTCGGTTGCAGCATAGGCTACGTAGTCAATGACTTTGGATCAAAGAGGTGCTGAAGCTTATGGAGTCGATTTTCGAAACAAAGTATCCAAAAGCTCAACTGAATAGCTTTCGTTTTGCCAGCTTTATGATGAGAAAACACTCCTTTTCCGATAATTTTTTATCAGTGCCGGCTCATTAAACGTGTTAGAACATGTCGAAAAATCCGAACTTTATTACCGAACTCGTGCGCGTCACTCAGATGGTCATATCGTTCTATCTCTCCAGCTAATTTTTATCGTGTTATCGGTTTTCGCGATTATCATCCTCCGAATGCGAGGCTTCCAAAGGAAATGGTTTAATCTCAAAACTATTTTACAATTTAAAAACGAGTTAAGAATAAATCTTCCTCCCGTAGTGATACTTCATTTTTTTGATAATAATTAAATTTTTCAGCAAATTTAAAACCCTTATGAGCTTTTAAATCTATAATATCGCTAAAATTTAAATAACGTTGAAATAAATTAATCGATCTCCTCGCAAAAGCACGGAGAGATAAATAACATTTTTTTCCGAGTTGATGCATTGATTATAATGTTAAATAACATACTTTATGTCAATATATAATAAAAACTAAAATTTACTAAAAAAACTTTAACCCCATTGCTTTTAAATCAATTTAGCTTATAGTTAGATATTGATCATAAAATTTTTGGCTTTAAAAAATAAATCGAGCATAATAATTCCATGAAAAACTATTCGTAACAGAAGGATTATGACCGAAACATCAGAACTAGACTTAACCGCTCTCCACTTTTTACCAGCTTGGGCAAAAGAAAGTGAAGACACCAATCGTTATGCCAATTACGAAGCCAAAAATCCTTCGCCCGATAAAAGAAGAAACGAAAAATGGAATCGAAACTCTAAAAATCATAAAAATTCCAAAAACAATTCTCGTTCTGAAAAACATCAGAAACATTTTAAACGCACTTTTTCACCAAATAAACCTCACCCAAAACACGAATCTCAAGAATTTCTCCCTGCAACACTGCCAGGAATTAAAATCAACCTTATTCCCGAAGAAAAAGGAGTTCATTCTCTCACACGCCAAATCAAACTTACCGGCCGCGCTTATCCCATGTTTGACATTGCGCGCATGATTTTACAGAAGCCCGAGCGTTACCATTTCCAAATCATCACAGAAAAAGAAGAAACACCCTTATTTCACTGTTCCCTAGACAACTCTCTTTGGCTCACTGAAGAAGAAGTTCAAAAACATATCCTGAAACATTTTTTGGAAACTTACTATCGAATTGAAAAAGTGACAGTTGAACCACCTAAAGGCAATTTTACATGCATTGGAGTTTGCGGCTTCAGCGGCACCCTACTCGGTCCTCCCAACTACCATGATTATCCCAACAAAGTAAGAAAACTTTACACGGAACGCTTCTCTCACATGCCTTTTGAAAAATTCAAAAATCGCATTAAGACAGTGCATGAAGAAGCTGCCGTCAAAAAATGGATCGAAGAACTAAGTTTTAATTTGGAATATTATTCCCTAAAAAACCCAGAAACTCCACCCCTCAAAAACTGGGCTGAAGTAGAAACTCATTTTCGCACACATCATCTCCCAGAACTCATTCAAAAAGTTAACTCTTTTTCCTTAACACAGTTGGATAAAAGCAAACTTTCTTCAAATTTATTTTCCCACATTAAAAATACGGAACAACAAGAGCGCCGCTTCCCCATAAAACTCGTAAACCAACTGAGTCAGGAA
Organism: Verrucomicrobiia bacterium; assembly: GCA_041395165.1. Lineage (GTDB taxonomy): Bacteria > Verrucomicrobiota > Verrucomicrobiia > JADLBR01 > JAIBCM01 > JAIBCM01. The sequence goes on along the minus strand of JAWLBA010000015.1, from coordinate 20,841 downwards.
TTTTCCAAACATAATCTTCGCTTTTCAAAGCCAACAAAAACATCACTTACGTTTCCATTGCACGCCCCCAATATCTTGATATCGAACAAACACCGGTCTCGGAAAACATCAAACAAATCATCGACTTCATCCAAAATAATCCGCACACCAATCGCTATCAACTTCTTACAGCACTTATTTCTAACAATAACACTTCCCCTGCTCCTAACGAAGATTCCTCAGAACTTTCACCTCAAGAAGTCAATATCCTCCGCGACCTACACTGGCTCATTCATCAGGGTCATGCCATCGAATTTGCCAACGGCCAACTCGAACTCGCTAAAAAACCCAAACCCAAACCAGAAATAAAACCTGTTTCTGAAAATAAAATCACAGAACAACCCACAGAATCTCACGAGCCTCCTACAACAATAATTGTCCAAACAGAAAACACTCAAGAAAATCAACCTACCTCGACAGAACCGGTTGCTACAGCAACTTCAGAACCTCTGGACAATCCTTCACCTAGTTAAATCTTCGAAACAATTTCGGCCGCTCAAACCTCACGAAATCGATGCGCAATCGGCATTCGACGTCCACGTCCAAACGCGCGCGAAGTTACCTTTAACCCCAACGCCGCTTGCTGACGTTTATACTCATTGATCGTTACCCAACGTATAATCTTTTTCACTAAATTGGGCTCTAATCCCGCCTGCACCATATTTTCAAATGACTGGTTATTCTCCACATAACGCGTTAACACCTCATCCAAAATCTCATAAGGCGGCAAAGTATCTTGATCGGTTTGATCGGGACGCAACTCAGCGCTCGGCGCCTTGGTAATCGAAGCCTGTGGAATCATCTCTTTTTCCCGATTAACCCAACGCGCTAACTCATAAACCTTCATTTTAGGCACATCCGCCAACACCGCAAGCGCTCCACACATATCTCCATACAACGTGCAATAACCCACTGCTAACTCCGACTTATTGCCTGTCGTTAAGACTAAAGAATGAAACTTATTAGACAAAGCCATTAAAATTAATCCTCGCAAACGCGATTGCATATTTTCCTCTGTCACATCCCACGGCAATTCCTTAAAAACCTTCGCACATTGTTTCTGCACCGACTGAAACGATTCTTCAATCGGGATAACCTCATAAGCAATTCCTAAATTCTTAGCCAAAATTTCCGCATCCGATAAACTACCCTCACTCGAAAAGCGCGATGGCAAAGAAACTCCCATCACATTTTCTGCACCCAAAGCATGAACCGCTATCACCGCCACTAATGCCGAATCAATCCCACCGCTTAACCCCAAGACTACTTTTTGAAATCCGCACTTTTGCACATAATCACGCGAACCCAATACCAACGCTTGAAACAAATTTTCCAATCCATCTCCTAACTGGACATCCCTTCGCTGCTCCATATCCACCATCACCAACTCCTCTTCAAACCCTTTCACTTGCACCAAACATTCTACCGCAGCATTAAAACAAACACTATGCCCATCAAATACCAACTGATCATTACCTCCTACCAAATTACACAACGCAATCGAAACCTTTTCACCCTTTGCAACCGTTTTCAACATCTCATAACGCACCTTTTCCTTCTGCCAATGCCAAGGCGAAGCCGATAAATTAACAATGAGCGTGCAACCTTTTTGCTTTAACTCTTCAATCGGATCTTTCACATAACGCCGATCCTTCCAAAAATCTTTATCATTCCAAATATCCTCACAAATACTCACTCCAATTCGCTTACCCTGACACTCAAAATAATCAGAACTTTTACCCGGCTCAAAATAACGATCCTCATCAAAAACATCATAAGTCGGCAATAATCGCTTATGAAAAACTTGTTTGATATCACCATCCTGCAATAAAACCGCCGAATTAAATAAAGGACGCCCCGGCCGAGACTCATTTTTTATGATCGTCCCAAGCAAAGCTGGCACTTCAGCAATCGCCTTTTGCAAATCTGCCAACGTCTGCTCTGCCTTTTGGAGAAACGCCTCATGCAACAACAAATCCTGCGGCGGATAACCCGTCAACGCTAACTCAGGAAAAACTACCAATTCCGCACCCTGCAAAACTGCTTGCTGATAAAATTTTAAAATCTTTTCCGCATTCCCCGCCAAATCCCCCACCGTAGTATTAATCTGTGCCAAAGCCAATTTCATCCCGAAGGCTCCCGTTTAATATAAACATCCACCAACTGTCCCACATAAACATTAGTCGCTGGAGGATCAAATTGATAAATGACCTGTAGCACCCGCGTGTCCACTCGCTCCATCGTGTCACCTGTCAATGACCGCTTCGGAACCACGTAAGGTTCAATCCTCACAAACTTCAAAGGCAACGGTCCACTCGCAATCCCTCGAAGATAAGCTGTCGCTGGCGCATTCGGTTGCACTAACAACGCATTTTGCTCATCCACATCCACGCGCACCTGAAGATCTTCTACATTACCTAAAATAGCCATTGGCTCGCCAGGATTCGTCCCCGCAAATTCTCCTGCCCTCACATTCACCTGTAAAACACGCCCCGCGCGAGGCGCACGCACCTCATGCAACTCCAACTCCACCCCGATTTTTTGAACTTCCGCTTGAGCTGCCTCCACCTCTGCCTCCAAACGCATCACACGCGCTTCAGCTTGTTGTTGTTCAAAATAACGTCTCAACTTCTCGTCTTCCGAAACGACCTTTTCTTTCGCTAAACGTTCCGCTCTTTGCCAACGATCTTTTGCATCCGCTAAAACCACTTGTTCCGTTTTCAAAGCCGCCTGAGTTGATTTCAATTGTGATCGCGCCAATGCCAAACGCGCCACAGTTTCCCGATCATCAATCTTAAATAAAAGCTCACCTTGCTCCACCCGTTGACCCACCTTCACTACCACTTCAGAAACCACACCCACCACCGATGGGGCAAGCTTCACATTCTCATTCATCGCCTCCACAATACCCACTCCCGCAACCGCAGCCCGATAAGGCGATCGCGCAGGTTCCACTAACGGTGGCGCTACAGGTGGCTCTTCGCGCATCTTGATCATTAAAAATGCCGTGGCTACAATCCCAAGCACCGCCAAATAAAAAGAAGGCCTTTTCAATAAAAGCAACATAAGAGTTAAATAGCGAAAGCGTCTAACTTGCGAAGCATAATTTATTCAACTCATACTAAATGGATCGCTTCCCAACAACATTTTCAAAATATATTTCCCCACCATTTTCACAAATAAATCGATCCCCAAACATGATTTTTATAAAAAACCATTGACAAAGAGCGATAAGAGAGAAGAATTTTAGGGGATGATGGTTAAACGATTCTCCTCAAAAGTTATTTTCAATCTAAATCGGATAATCAAAAGACAATATTGGATAGTAGGGACACTATTTCTTTTTGGAACGATCATAGAGGCAGGTGCTTTAGGTTATGGGGGAAGCGGGGCCGATAGCAGAAGCTTTTCGATTGGGTCGCAAAGCGGAATCATGAAGTTTGAATACGACATGTATAAACTGCGCGACAGCATGCAAGTGCAAGTCAGTGGGGGAGGCGGGGTTGACACCGGATTTGTGGAAGGCCGAGGGGTATACTATTTTTACGTGCCGCCGGGAGAAAGTAACACCATCACCGTAACCGTGGCCAGCGAAGAAGTGGGCAGTGGGTGGCAATACAACATCGACACCAATCCGATAGGCAGTTTACTCAGCGGGCTCAAAAGCATGTTTTTAAACGCCTGGGACAACATCTGGAATCGACCGGCTAATAGCCTACACGCCGATCCCGTGGATACGGCAACCGGAGCGCAAGTCATCAGCCAAAACCTCATGACATTGTGGGGCGGCCAACCGCTACCCTTCACCATCAGCTACCATTCCTTATTGTTGCAGAACGGCCCCTTTGGCCGAGGTTGGTCACACAACTTCCAAGGCAAACTGGAAATACTTGATTCAGAAAACGTTCGTATTCGATGGAACAACGGGCGCTACAACACTTTCAACCTGGGAGCCAGTGCCAAAAAGAAAGGTAAAAAAAGCAAAAACCAAGAAGGCTACCAAGTCGACAAAAACAAAGAACCGTCGGCACGCTTCTACCAATTAGTTGCCAACAACGACGCCACCTACACCTTAAGCGACACACGAAACAAAGCCCAATGGCGCTTCGACAACCAAGGCCAACTCATCTCATTAAAAAATTCCATGGGCCAAAGCCTCAACCTAAGCTACAACACCAACCAACTCATCCGCATCCAAGAACCGATATCGGGCAAACAACTGGACTTCACCTACAACCCATACGGCAAAGTCACCGAACTAAGCGATCCGGGGAGCGGACGCAAAGTCACCTTCAGCTACGACAGCAGCGACCTGTTAACCAACATCGTCTTAGCCAACACCAACCAATTAAACTACACCTACAACGAAATCGGCCAAATCCTCAGTGGCGCCGATAGCCAGGGCCAACTCTTCGTCAACACCTACGATGAAGAAGGTCGCATCATCGCCCAAGACGACGGGCGAGCCGAAACCCCCCTGACCCGTTTTGCCTACCTATCTCAACGACCCAAGAAAAAAGCGATCAAAAAACTTTTCCAAGCCAACGATCCAGCAAGTGACATGGAAACACTCGTGAGCCAAACCCCAACGAGCGACGAACAACAACAAGACCTAACTCGTGGAAAAAAGAAAAAACGAAAACGCCTCGAACAAACCACCATCGTACTCGATCGCAACGGACAACTTCACCTCTACCAACACAACGACAAACTGCAACTACTCAGCTACATTGATCCCGAAGAACGAATGACCCGCTACCGCTACGACAAAAACGGCAACCTACGCATGACCCTCTACCCTGGGCACCGACGCGTGCGCTACCGCTACGACCAAGCCAGCCAAATGACCGGACTACGACCTCCCGGCCTCAATGCCATGAAACTGCAATACGACGACCAAAACAACCTCATTAGCGCCAGCGCCGAAAAAAAGAAAAAAGAAAACCCCCACCAATTCGACTACGACGCCAACAACCGACTCACCCACTACCAAGATCCCCTCGGCAACAACTACCAACTGGCCTACGACACTGACGGCCTAATCCAACAAATCACCAAACCCGGGGGCGGCACCAGCACCTACAGCTACCAACAAGGCAGACCTACCCAAATCAAAGACAGCGCCAACAACCTCTGGAACCTCACCTACGACACAGCCGGTAGATTAACCACCCTTAGCGATCCGGAAGGCAACACCACCACCTACACCTATGATGAAAAAGATCGCATCACCAGCATCACCGACGCACTAGGCCAAACCACCAGCTACCAATACGACCTGCGCGGCAGCTTAACTCAACTCACCGACGCCCAAGGCGCCATCACCACCTTAACCTACACCCCCCACAAAAAACTGGCCAGCATCACCGACGCCCAAACCAACACCACCACCTTCCTCTACGACAACGAAGACCGACTCATCAGCGCCATCGATGCCCTCGGCAACACCACCCAATATGAATACGACAAAATCGGACGACGCATCGCCACCATCGATCCCCTAGGCAACCGCTACAGCCACCGCTACGACACCCTCGGCAACCTCATCGAAACCATCGACCCACTTAAAACCAGCCAATACCAACTCAAATACAACAGCCAACAACAACTCAGCCAAATCAAAACCGCCCAAGGCCAAAAACAAACCTACCGCTACGACAAACTCGGACGACTCATTGCCCAAAACCAAGGCAACCACCGAAAAAGCCGATACGACTACGACGCCCTCCACCGCCTAACCCAAACCAAAACTTCAGCCAAACAGACCACCAAACAACGATTCGACACCGACAGCAACCTCACCAGCTACACCGACCCCGAAGAACACACCACCAGCCTAGGCCACAACCAAGCCGGCCAACTCACCTTCCTCAAAACCCCCACCGGCCAAACCACCACCTACACCTACAACAACCGCAACTTAATAGAAAGCGTCACCTGGCCCGCCGGCCAAACCTTCACCCTCAACTACGACCCCGCCGGCCAACTCGAAAAACTTACCGAAGAAGATGGCGACACCACCTACACCTACGACAAAGTCGGCCGACCCCTTACCATTACCAAAGATGGCCAAACCATCACCCGACAATACGACTCATTAGGCCGTCTCACCCAATTCACCGACACCCAAGGCAACACCATAGGCTATGCTTATGATGCCATCGGCAGACTAACCGAACTGACCTACCCCAACGGCCAAACCGTCACCTACACCTACGACGCCAATAGCCGACTCACCACCGTCACCGACTGGGCCGGACGCACCACCCGCTACACCTACGACCTAATCGGTCGCCTAACCCAAACCGAACGCCCCAACCACACCCAAGAAACTCGAACCTACGACAAAAAAACCAACCGCCTCACCCAACTCACCGACAAATCCCTAAGTGCAACCCTCATCGACCAAACCTACCGCTACAACAACCAAGGCCAACTTACCGAACAAAATGGCCAACCCGAACAACCCGAACAAGACCTCACCCAACCCACCGAAATGGCCTACGACCCCGACAACCGATTAACCACCTACAACAACATCAACCTCAACTACGACCCCAACGGCAACCTACTCAACGGCCCATTCGGCTCCTACACCTACGACTCCAGAAACCGACTCACCCAAGCCGGCAGCCTCACCTACACCTACGACCCCGAAAACCAACGCATCGCAATCGAAGACTCCAACGGCACCACTCAACTCATCCACAACCCCAACGCATTCTTAAGCCAACTCCTCGTCCGCAAAACCCCAGACGGAAAAGAAACCTACTACATCTACGGCCTCGGCCTACTCTACCAACAAACCGACGACGACCAAACCTACTACCACCACTACGACCGACAAGGCAACACCCTCCTCCTCACCGACCAAAACGGACAAATCACCGACCAATACACCTACAGCCCCTACGGCCAAACCCTCCAACACCAAGGCACCACCGACAACCCCTTCCGCTACAACGGCCGCTACGGCATCATGACCGACTCCAACGACCTCCTCCACATGCGCGCCCGCTACTACTGCCCCCAACTCCACCGCTTCCTCAACCAAGACATCCTCCTCGGCTCCACTTCCGATCCTCTTAGTTTGAATCGTTTTGCTTACGTCAACGGCGATCCGGTGAATAATGTCGATCCATTGGGGCTGTTCACTTTAATGCTTGTTGTTGATCCAACAAAATATGCAGATACAGGTGAGCCTTCAGAGCTTGAAATTCGAATTCGTGGTGGTTTTCAAGCTTTAGGAGGATTACTGGAAGCAGGGGCCGGGGGTGTTTGTATTGCAGGATCGGAGGGAGGCGGCGTTCTTCTAGGCTGTGGGGCACTTGCTGCAAATGGTGTTGACAATATTCAAGCTGGTTTTCGACAAGCTTGGACGGGTCAACCGGTTGATACTGTTACTTATCAAGTTATAAGTAATTTGGATCCGCGTGAAGTAGCTCATACAGCCCTTGATGTTATAAGTTATGCAAAATTTTTACCAGTCCCACAAGCAGCAGCTATCGGCTGGGTAGCTACCGGTATAAACAGTGCTTGGTATTATTCTGAAGGAAACACTACTCAATCAGTATACAATCTAATTCCTTTTAAAATTCCTGGTGTTAAAAATAAATTTGTGGAATTTGGAGTAGATCTATTTTTTGATGCCACTGAGGAACATAATGTGAATTTCATAAATAATGCTATGTCAGAAACTGGAAAATAATTAACTGAACGGGGTCATTGAACAGGGTCAACTCTTGAGGAGCTGTTGAAAAAGGGAAGAGGAGAGGAAAAGAAGTGGACTAAGAAGGTAGAGAGAAATAAGATGGGTAATGCAAGGCAAGATCAAAGAACAGCCACAATTATTCACCACGATCCGACTAGAAGAGCTAGTGCCTAGCGATCACCTGCTAAGAAAAATTGATCGACACATTGACTTGAGTTTTGTTCAAGAAAAAACTCAAGGACTTTACAGTTCAACGGGAAGACCCTCCATAGCGCCGGGGCTTTTTTAGTGCGCATGATGTTGATCGGCTACCTCTACGGGTTAAACTCCGAGCGGCGGCTATGTCAAGAAGTGCAACTGAACCTGGCCTACCGATGGTTCTGTATCAGTGAACGGGGTCAACTCTTGATTATTGACGATCTCCTTACAAATTAACCATTCAAAAACTTAAAAGTATAAATATAAAAATTAAAATCTCTTCACTAACTTTAATTTACTATACTTTTTTCAGATCTTTTTCCTATGCTGCCATCTTACTCATGATTTCGTCTTTGTTTTTACAAGCTTGTCGATTGCAGCCTGTGCCACGACATCCGGTTTGGATGATGCGTCAGGCAGGTCGCTATTTACCCGAGTATCGCGCAGTACGGGCACAAGTCGATTTTTTGACTTTGTGTCGCACTCCTGATTTGGTTGCGGAGGTGACGATGCAACCAGTCGAGCTGTTAAAGGTGGATGCAGCGGTAATTTTTTCGGATATTTTGTTAATTCTGGATGCGATGGGATTGCCATTAAGTTTTGCCAATGGTGACGGGCCTCGCTTTTCGAAAACGATTTCTCATGAAGATGAAATTGATGAACTAGACATAACCCAGATCACACAAAAACTTTCTTACGTTTATGATGCGATTCGGATCACTTCTCAAAAGTTGAATGCTTTGAATATTCCTGTGATCGGTTTTGCTGGAGCACCGTTTACATTGGCAGCTTATGCAATCGAAGGCGAAACGAGTCGCGAATTTCATCGCACCAAAAAATTTCTTTTTCAAAATCCCGCCGGATTTCAAAAACTTTTAAAAAAATTATCTCAAGTGATCATTGAACATTTGGATGCTCAATTGGCTGCGGGCGCTCAAGCCGTGCAAATTTTCGATACGTGGGGTGGTTTATTAGGGAAAGAAGTTTATGAAAAATATGTTTTACCCAACATGCAGGAAATTTTCACCTCATTAAAACAACGCAGTTGCCCTACGATTTTTATATGAATGGGAGCACGCCTCATTTAGAAAACATGGCTCGCTCGGGAGCAGATGTGCTTTCGGTAGATTGGCGACTGCCTTTATCCGAAGTCAGAAAACGGGTTGGTAAACACGTTGCCTTACAAGGCAATTTGGATCCCACACAACTTTATGCCCCACCGGATCGCATTCAAGAGATGACTCGGAATATGTTGCGCGAACATCCTGATCCGGGTTATATTGTGAACTTAGGTCACGGCATTTTGCCTGACACGCCTGTGGATCATGTCAAAATTTTTTTACAAACTATACAATATAAAAAGGGAGCTTTTGAACTCCTTTTAAATTTCTCTCACTTTCTACAGACTGTTTATTAATTTCCAATTTCTTGAATCATTACTCTGCCCCCATCCAATACTGACCCATTATAGGTTGAATTGGGTTTGGATTGATAAAAGACGTGAACTCGTTGTCCATGACTCCCATCGGCATTGATCGAGAAAGCTTCTCCCGTTAATGTCATATTTAAGGAAACTAAATCCCCATCAGCGAATGCTTGGTTTAAATTAAGTGGAGCATTGACATCAGAAACAAAAAATTCTGCCTGTAAAATGCCATTGCCTGAACCATCCCCATATAAAACTTGTGGAACGGTGGGATCGAAACTGGTTGTAATCATGTCCACAAAACCCGCTTTGTCGTAAACCGTGATGGGTAAACCGCTTAGCGCCATTGTAACTGTTACCAAAACTGAGCCATCAGCTTGAACTTTACCTTTGGCTGTGCCATGTTTTTCAATCAAATTACGATTCGGATCGCGAAGAAAAGCCATGTAATTCGTCTGCAGGGAAATAGACAAATCTGAGTCAGTCCATCCCCCAGTAGGATTACTCTGATATGCGGCAATAACTCCATCTAAATTATCGATCCGAGTATCAATCATAACTGCATCGGTAGAAGTCGCATCACTTCCCAACCAAAATGGCGTGGCTTCCGTAATTGGGATAGCTCCTGCAACCGTTGATTGAAAAACCGATGATGGGATACCCCATTCGATAATCGGAAGAGCCCGCCCTGTTAGGCAATTTCCCAACAAAATTCCGAAACAACATAGTGGCAGAAATGAAATGAATTTACATTTTCCAAGTAATGTATTCATAAACAACCTTTCTTAAATTTAATTATTTTTACCGTGATGAAACGTTGGTCTTGCTACTAGCTTGCGGAATCAGGAGATTTTTTTTCTAAGTAAGCTTCCTTTATAATATATCTCGATGCTAGAAGAATTACAAATGAAACGTATTCCTCTTGAGCTATGATGACTTTTTGGGATATCTTACTATCATATAAATTGATAACAATTTTTAGATACTCTTGGGCATCATGGTAAAATTTTTTTCTGCAATACCTAATCTAGTTAAATCTAGTGAAAATTGGATTATTCCCAAAATAGATTGGGAACTTCTTTCAAAATATGATACAGCCGGTCCACGTTACACGAGCTATCCTACCGCACCGCAATTTACAGAACAATTCACGGCTCAGGATTTACAAGAAACAATTCAGCATGCCAATCTTCAACCTAACCCTGCCCCTCTCTCGCTTTACTTTCATCTTCCTTTCTGTGAATCGGTCTGTTTTTTTTGCGGATGCAACGTAACCTTCACTGCCGATCGCTCCCGACCGCATACTTATACCGAAACTTTAATTCAAGAAATGAATTTGGTTAAACCCTTGCTTCAAAGGCAGCAAAAGGTCCATCAATTACATTGGGGCGGAGGCACACCCACTTTTTTTTCGTCCGAGCAGTTGAATTATTTGGGTGAAACCATTTATCAGCGATTTTCATTTGCTGAAAATGCAGAAATCGGTTTGGAAATTGATCCTCGAGAAACCAAAGAAGAACATTTGAAAATTTTATCAAAATTGCGATTCAACCGACTTTCGATGGGCATCCAGGATTTTAATCCAACCGTGCAAAAAGCGATTAATCGCAACCAACCGGAAGCCATGACTCGAAACATTATCGAGTCAGCTCGAGAACACGGATTCCAAAGCATCTCGGTTGATCTTATCTACGGCTTACCCTATCAAACCGAAAAAACTTTTGCTGAAACTTTGGAAAAAATTATTCAACTCAATCCTGATCGCATTGCACTTTTTAATTTTGCTTATTTACCGGAAATGATTCGTCATCAAAAAGCCATTGCCTCAGACGCGTTACCTTCCGCTACTGAAAAATTTGCTATTCTTCGTCGTGCCATCACTCAATTTAGTGAAGCAGGCTATCGCTATATCGGCATGGATCACTTTGCTAAACCTCACGACACACTATGCCAGGCACAAGACCAAGGCACGCTCTCGCGCAATTTTCAGGGCTACACCACTCATGGCAATTGCGATCTTTACGCGTTTGGCGTTTCGGCCATTAGCCAAATTCAAAATGTTTACGCACAAAATCAAAAAAATATTCATGATTACAGCAAGGCGCTTGCAAACCATCAATTTGCCACGCAGCGCGGCATCCGACTCACTCCAGACGATTTATTGCGACGCGAAATTATTATGACGCTTATGTGTCATTTTGAATTAGACATTCAACACATTGAGACAAAATACCAATTATCTTTCAATGACTATTTTTCGGACGAACTCGAAACCATGTTGCCTTTACAACAAGACGGGTTAATTCATTTGGAAAATCATAAAATTCAAGTGACTTCGACCGGTCGCCTTTTGATTCGTAATCTCTGCATGATTTTTGATGCATATTTAAAACAAAAACCCAATCAAAAATTTTCTCGAACCATCTAATTCATGAAAGCCGTTCTTCTCGTTAATTTAGGTTCTCCCGACTCTCCCAATGTTCCCGATGTGCGACGTTATTTGCGAGAGTTTCTTTCGGATTCTTGCGTAATTGATTCTCCTTGGCTGGTTCGCCAACTTGTGCTGAATCTTTTCATTTTACCCTTTCGCCCCAAACAGTCCGCAGCTGCTTACCAAACTATTTGGACACAAGAAGGTTCTCCATTACTTGTCATTAGCCGCCAGGTTCAATCACTTTTGCAACAACAAGTTTCATTACCCGTAGCGCTCGCCATGCGTTATGGTAAGCCATCTATTCCCAAAATTCTTCAACTACTTCACGAGCAAAGAGTCACTGAACTTTTTCTTATTCCACTTTATCCACATTATGCCATGTCCAGCTACGAAACGGTGGTTAAAAAAGTGCAAGAAACTCTTCGTAATATGAAGTCGAAGATTCAACTTACGATTCAACCTCCTTTTTACAATGAACCACATTACGTTAAGGCATTAGTGGAATCTGCGACGCCTTACCTACAACAAGACTATGATCATCTGCTGTTTAGTTTTCATGGAATTCCTGAAAGACACATTAAAAAAGCAGATATTTCGGGTTGTCATTGTTTGATTCAACCCAATTGTTGCGAAACCTCTAACCCTGCTCATGAATTTTGTTATCGCGCCCAAACTCGAAAAACGGTGGCCGCTTTTGTGCAAGCAGCAAAAATCCATGAAAATAAATTTTCGATTGCTTATCAATCGCGTCTGGGACGCGATCCTTGGTTAAAACCTTATACTGATTTAGAGCTAGAACGTTTTCCTAAATCAGGCATTAAAAAATTATTGGTGATTTGCCCGGCATTTGTATCAGACTGCTTAGAAACACTCGAAGAAATCGCCGAACGCGGCAAAGAAACTTTTCTCCATGCTGGTGGTGAAAATTTTACAATGATCCCCTGTCTCAACACTCATCCCGTCTGGGTAGATACTTTGAAATATTACATTCAAAATTTTGCTAAATAACAAAAAGGGAGCTTTCGAACTCCCTTTTTAATTTTTCTCACTTTCTACAGACTGTTTCTTAATTTCCAATTTCTTGAATCATTACCCTGCCATCTAACATCGACCCATCATAGGTTGAATTAGGTTTGGATTGATAAAAAACATGAACTCTTTGTCCATGACTCCCATCGGCATTGATCGAGTAAGCTTCACCCGTTAATGTCATACTTAAGGAAACTAAATCCCCATCAGTGAATGCTTGGTTTAAATTAAGTGGAGCATTGGCATCAGAAATAAAAAATTCTGCCTGTAAAATGCCATTGCCTGAACCATCCCCATATAAAACTTGTGGAACCGTGGGATCGAAACTACGAGTTAACATATCCACAAAACCCGCTTTGTCGTAAACCGTAATTGGTAAACCGCTTAGCGCCATTGTAACTGTTACCAAAACTGAGCCATCAGCTTGAACTTTGCCTTTGGCTTTGCCATGTCTTTCAATCAAATTACGATTGCGATCGTTGTTAAAAAGCCAGGTATTGGTATAAAGAATGCCTTTTAAAGCAGTCTCACCCCAACCTGCCGCCCCACTGTTTTGGAAAGCTTCAACCACCGCATTCATGTTATCCACTCGAGTATCAATGATGACAGCATCAGTAGAACTAGCATCACTGCCCAACCAAAATGGTGTGGCTTCGATAATCGGGTCAGCTCCAACCAATAATGTTGATTGGAAAGGAACAAGAACACCCCATTCGATTTTATCTTGAGCTTTCATTGTAAGGCAACTTCCCAACAAAATTCCGACACAACATAGTGGTAGAAATGAAATGAATTTACATTTTCCAAGTAATGTATTCATAAAAAACCTTTCTTAAATTTAATTATTTTTAACGTGATAAAACGTTGGTCTTGCTACTAACTTGCAGAATCAGGAGATATTTTCTAAGTAAGCTTCCTTTACAATATATCCCAGCCTCAGCAAGAGTTCAAATGAGTTCCTCTTATACTTTTTGTCTAAAATAATGTGACAAGATGCGTCCGATATCTCCCATATTCTCTCACGATTTCAGACTTTAAAAAAGTCATCTCGGTCCAATTATCTGAAAAGGGGTTGATGATTGAATTAACAGCTGTTTTCCCATTTCGGTAAGCGAAGCAATAAAAACTTCCTTTTTTTGATTTTGAATAACGATTTGACTCTCAAAATCAGCTACAACCTTCATTTCAGTCGGTAAAATTTGTAACTCGATTTGGCTTAAAAAATCGCCTGATGTATTTAAAGCCATAGCCATAAGTTGACGATTTTGTTGCAGTAAAATCGCAGTTTGTTGGTTTGATAAAGTGATCACTCCTTGCACCTTGGTTTTTCTTTGCCGCGGAAAAGAAAATTTAAATGATTCGGTTCGACTTAAGCAAACCCAAACCTCACTGCCTTTTGTAAATACAATATCTCCTTTTCCATCCTGATCAATATCTCCGGTAGCTTTAGCCTTCCATCGGCTACTTTCCAGTTTCAATATTAATTTTCTGTCAAAAGGGACTGTTTGAAAAAACAATATGGCTTCCAATTTTCTGCCTTTTTGAAAAAGTAAATCCGTCATCTGATCTTCATTAAAAAAATGCGTTCCTATCATTTTCCCATTCTTCTTTAAAATTTTTTTCTTGTCGGGCGCAATAGCAAACGCAGTCACTTCGCCCGAATTGGTATCAGCAAAAAATAAGCCATTCTTAAGTGATTTGCTTTTCTGCTTTAACAAAAGCTCGGCTCGCCCGTCTACATTCCAATCCCCTACTAAATTTTGAGAAGAAAGATCTCCCAATAATTGACCACTGCGTGTTCTTAACTGACACGCTTGCAAAACCCCGCTAATATTTGCCCGCAAATCTTTTATGGTTAACTTCCATACTCCCTTGGGATTCTCACCCCAAAATGTGTTACAAGTAAATGACCAATGAATATTGGTTCCATTATCTTCTGATCCAAAAATAAATTCTGGCAAGGTGGCTCGAAAAATGCGGGCCGTTGTGCCCTGAGGTGAAGTTAAAGTTCCCTCAAGATCTCCTCGACGATCGTGCAAAATATCTAAAGCCACTTCCACCTCCTCCAAAGGATTAGTGGATAAAATCTCCATAGCGACCGTAACACCAGTCACTTGATTATCAGGAATGGGTAACGGATTAAAAGCAGGCTCGTTCGTTTCAATCTGCAAAGGAGTGACTCCGAAAGTGTTAGTCAAATAAGCTGTAAACCGATCCGCATCCACCAAACCAAATCCATAATTTTGATTAAAAGCAAATCCCGCTTGATTGATTTTCCATCCGCCATCGCTTTCGATCGTAGTGTCTTGAGGATCAACTAAACGAGCCGTTCTTGCGAGAACATGCTTGGCCCATCGCACGTTTAAATTCGTTTTCACTTGCGTTCCCAATGCCATCACACCGGCAACAATGGGTGAAGAACCGGAAGTGCCGGAAAATTCATCCAAATAATCGCCATTTACAAATCCAAGAGCGCCCACACGATCAGTTGTTAAAAGTCCAAAAGAATTGTCAAAACCGCCTGCAGACGGTGCTACTACAAAAACATTCGCACCAAAACAACTATATACTGCCACAATTCCTTCAATCCCCATTGCACCCACAGTAATAACCTCAGGACCATTGGTAATATCCTTTTTATTAGAATCCTCGCCTTGAAACATGCGAAAGTTACCTCCAGCCATACAATGAATCGTTCCTGCAGAGGCTGAATCTTTCAAAGCATCAGCTTCAGCGACCTCATCCACAAAACAAAGCACTTCGCCATAACTATGATTTTTTACTTTAATCGAAACATCATTCCCAAAACTATGGAACTTAGTCGCATCCACAAAATCAGCGTCAGTCGACTCATTATCTGGTGGCGTAAAACCTAAACGCATCGAAGCAATCTGAGCCAAAGGCGCCACTCCACTAATTCCAATCCCATTTCCACCTCGTGCCGCAGCCAATCCGGCTACCGCCATCCCATGTGCTTCATTGTTAAAAACAGGTTCCGGCACATTATCTTGTTGCAAGAAATCAAAATCCAAATCCGCTGCAATATTTTCCGCTAAATCAGGATGATTAGCCTCCACTCCTTGATCCAAAAAACCAATCACCACCCCTGCGCCTGTCACATCACGCTCCCAAGCTCCCCTGACCCGAATATCGAATGAAGGTATGCTATCATGAATTAAAAACCACTGTCCCCAAGAAGAAATTGGACTATTAGCTTTGATAAATGGATCATTCGGAACAAAATTCAGCAAACGATTTCCTGAAGAACGATTATAATAACAAGCTAAAACCTCTTTATCCTTTGAGATTTCTTGAAATTGATTTTCTGAAAAAGAAGGCGACCGAACACGAAAAACGTGCATAGAGGAATCACTTCTTAGCGTTCGCAGTAGAGTCAAACCCCATCGCAAAGCAAAAGATCGAGGTTCACCATTTGCCTGAAGTTTGATTATCAAGTCCCCCCGTAAGAGGAGCTGCAAACCTATTATAAAAAAGATAAATAATATTTTTCTTAACACAGCGTTTTTCTTTAACTTAAAACAATATCCCGAAACACGTTGATCACAAACTATATTCCTCTCAACACTAATGTTTCGGCAAACCATTCGCTCTGACTTCATGCACACGCGCTACTTTACCATCGAGCATCTCGGTCATACGATCAGCATAATGAAAAATGCGGGAGTCATGGGTCACCGCAATCACCGTGCGCCCAGGCGCCTTGACAACTTCCTGCAACAGCTCCATAATTTTGCGCCCGTTTCACTATCCAATGCCGAGGTGGGCTCATCACAAATCACAAGCCTCGGCTCATGCACCAACGCGCGCAATCGCAATACGCTGCTGTTGACCGCCCGATAAATTCAAAGGTTGCTCTTTTTCTCGTCCTCTAACCCCACCTTGGCCATCATCCGACTCGCTCGCGCTTCGGCTTCGGTGTAAAATCCCATTAATCAACAAAGGAACACTCACATTTTCCACACAACTGAGTGTCGGAATTAATTAAGTGCTGAAAAATGAAACTCACATTTTTTCGACGAAAAAGTGTGACCTCCTTTTACTCAACCGATGCAACGGTGTTTCAAACACGTCAACCTCACCTTCATCAATGTCTAAAGTGCCAGCAATTAAACTTAACAACGTCGTTTTGCCACATCCTGAAGGTCCACAATCAATAAATTTCTCCTTCGCGCGCGTCAAAATTGACACCATTCAAAGTATGCACGCAGCACTTCCCTGTCCGAAAGTTTTTTCAGATTCCGCACATGCAGCTAATTTGATGGAATGATTATCCACGGAAAACAATAGCAGGTTCGAGTTTTCGAATTTTACGAATTCCTAACAAAGCGGCAAAAACACAAATCATCAGAATCGCAAGCAAAGTTGCCAAAGGCAGAATTTGCGGCATATAAAAAGGCGGCTGCCCTTTTTCCAAAACCGAAAAACCAAAAAGCGCAGCCAATCCCAATCCACACCTGTAACCCAAAAATCCGACAGCCAAAGCTTGCATAATCACCATCGTTGCCAACATCCTATCGCTAGCCCCCATCGCTTTAAAGGCACCTAAATTACGTAGATTATCTAAAATAAAACTGTAGAAAGTCTGGCCGCAAACCGCTACCCCCACGATAAAACCCAAAATAATCGTCATCCCAAATGCAACCGGAATCCCCGTATTTTTAATATACCAATGAATCGTGGCCCAAAAAAAATTATCTTCAGTAAACGCTTTCAGCCCCGTTTCTTTTTCGATGTTATTTGCCACTTCGCTTGGCGTTTTACCCGGTTGTGGGGTCGCAATCACAAAACTTAGCATTTTCCGAGTTTTGGCGCATATTCAAAAGCCTGTTCATAAGTTGCAAAAACATAAGGCGTGCCCGTGAACGAACGCTCTGTTTCACAAATTCCAACCACGCGCGCCTCACGATCGTTAATTTCAAAAATATCGCCGATATCAATTTTTTAGATCCCGCACTCAACCGTTGCACACCCAATGAATCAATCACCACCGTGTTGGCAAACGCAAATCTTCAATATTACCCTTAAGCATTTTGCCGGACGCCCTACCATCGTCGTGTGGCATCCAAACCAATCAACTGAACGAACTTGAAACTTCCATCTGCCAATTTAGTTTGCGAGCCTGAAAATAGCGGCATGGCCCACAAGACTCATCGACCGATCGCACCGCGACCCATGTCCGTATCGCGTAACGGTTTAACTTTCATTAACCTGTTCCACCGTCGGATCCACCACCCAAATAGGCGCTCGCACATTGCGAATCGTGCCTGTTGTCCAAATCATAATGCCACAAAAAATCGAACTTTGCTGAGTCATCAGCAATGTGGAAAAAGTGATGCCGCCAAGCATCCAATATTTACCTCGATCGCCCATCAACATTTAACGCTAGGCGAATCATAGCCTTCTACTCACTATCGCTCACCGGTAAACAACTACAAAAAGATTGCGATCGCCATGCACATTATCCACACATGAAACAGGCGGCCAATATTTATGAGTCTCGCAACCAAGCCACCGGATAAGCCGCTTCTTCACGAGAATAAGCTAAATGGCCACTCTTGAGCACTTAATTGAGCAGCCGTGTGAGGTGCGTGTTTCAAAGGATTATTTTTTGATCCCACTGACCCGATTCCACTTTTTTAATCTCGTGATAAATTGCAATCATCGCATCACAAAATCGGTCGATTTCCTCTTTCGATTCGCTCTCGGTTGGTTCAACCATAAGGGTGCCGGGTTCTGGCCAAGACATTGTGGGCGCATGAAAGCCGTAGTCAATTAAACGCTTGGCAATATCCTCCACTTCCACGCCAATATCTTTCCACTTACGACAATCTAAAATACATTCATGTGCCACCAATCCATGATCACCTTGATACAACACAGGAAAATATTCGCCTAATCGTTTGGCAATATAATTAGCACTCAACACTGCCACGCGAGTTGCTTGAGTTAGTCCCGACGCTCCCAACATACGAATATACATCCAGGAAATCGCCAAAATACTCGCACTTCCCCAAGGCGCTGCGGAAACCGCCCCTCCCTTACCTTGACCCACAGGCACTACAGAATGATTCGGCAAAAAATCGACCAAATGCGAAGCAACTCCAATCGGTCCGATTCCCGGTCCTCCTCCCCCATGCGGAATGCAAAACGTTTTATGTAAATTCAAATGACACACATCCGCACCAATCTCCGCAGGCCGACACAAACCCACTTGAGCATTCATATTCGCGCCATCCAAATAAACTTGACCTCCATATTGATGCACCACTTCGCACACTTCTTTGATATTTTCCTCAAAAACGCCGTGCGTTGAAGGATAAGTAATCATCAAAACTGCTAGCGACTCGCGATTCGACTCAGCTTTGCTTCGTAAATCGTTAAGATCAATATTGCCCTGCTCATCACATTTCACAACCACGACATGAAAACCAGCCATCTTCGCACTAGCGGGATTCGTGCCATGAGCTGAAACAGGAATCAAACAAACATTACGCTGCGATTGACCACAGCTTTGATGATAATGACGAATCGCGAGCAACCCAGCAAATTCCCCTTGTGAACCCGCATTGGGCTGCAACGAAACCGCAGCAAACCCGGTCATTTCCATCAACCATTTTTCTAATTGATGAAACAAAATCTGATAACCTTGCGCTTGTTCCAAAGGCGCAAAAGGATGCAACTGCGAAAATTCAGACCACGTAATCGGCATCATTTCTGCTGTCGCATTTAACTTCATCGTGCACGAACCTAAAGGGATCATCGAAGTTGCTAGCGAAATATCCTTTAAATTCAATTGTCGCAAATAACGCAACATTTCCGTTTCCGTGTGATGACGATGAAAAATCGGATGCGCTAAAAAATGGGAGGTGCGAGCGTGAGGTGCTGAAAAAGTGGTTAAAACTTTCTTAGCAAGCTCCTGCACAGTAAAAGAAAGTTTTTCGCCGCCAAAAATTTCCAATAAAATTTCGATATCTTTCAGTGTTGTTGTTTCGTCCAGAGCCACGCCAATGGTGTGATGATCCCAGTAACGCAAATTGATATTTTGTGCCATAGCCCGCCCTCGAATGACATCGGCCTCCTCAACAGAAATACAAAGGGTATCGAAAAAAAGTGAATGTTTTAGCGAAAAACCAAGTCGCTTGAGCCCTTCCGCCAATAGTTTGGTCAAACCATGAACTCGTTGCGCAATTTGCTTCAAACCATCAGGCCCATGATAAACGGCATACATGGAAGCCATCACGGCGAGCAAAACTTGTGCCGTACAAATATTGCTCGTTGCTTTATCGCGACGAATATGTTGCTCACGCGTTTGCAAAGAAAGTCGGAAAGCAGGATTGCCTTGGGCATCTTTTGAAACGCCAATGAGACGACCTGGCATTTGACGCTTCAAAGTATCGCGCGTCGCAAAAAAAGCCGCATGTGGCCCTCCATAGGCCATTGGCACGCCAAAACGTTGAGCACTTCCCACCACCACATCCGCTCCGAATTCGCCCGGCGGTCGCAATAAAGTTAAACTTAACAAATCCGCAGCAACAATGGCCAATGCATTAACACCATGAACAGATTGAATCAATTTTTCGTAATCCAATATTCCACCATCGGAACCTGGATATTGCAATAAAACGGCAAAAATTTGATCGTTCGGTTGAAACGTTGCCGCATCACCTACTAAAACCTGCAAATGAAGCGGTTCAGCGCGTGTTCGAATAATTTCTAAAGTTTGTGGATGACATTGATTCGAAACAAAAAAAACATTTTTTTCGGGTTTGCCTTTGATGCCATAACAAAATGCCATCGCTTCTGCTGCTGCTGTGGCTTCGTCTAAAAGCGAAGCATTAGCAATGTCCATAGCAGTCAAATCGGTTACCATCGTTTGAAAATTTAATAATGCTTCCAAACGTCCCTGAGCTACCTCAGCTTGATAAGGCGTGTAAGAAGTATACCAGGCTGGGTTTTCCAAAACATTGCGCTGAATCACTGGCG
>JAWLBA010000014.1:0-39005 GCA_041395165.1 Verrucomicrobiia bacterium | reverse complement strand
AAGAATGGCCTAATTGGCAACGTGCGAGGCCAAGGCGCACTATGGGGTTTGGAATTGATCCAAACCGATGGCTCCCCCAACCCACCAATCACCAGTCAATTAATGGTTCAAATGTTAAACCAAGGTTTTATTTTCCTAGCAGGAGGTCGAAACCATAATGTTTTGACCCTATCCCCACCTTTTCTCATTAACGAACAGGAAATCCAATTCACAATTGAAACACTCAACGCAAACATTAGAATCAATGCTTAAAAAGTCTTCTAAAAAGCTAAAATTTAGTGTTAATAATTTAGCGTCATTTGAAAAAATAGATCTTTAAAGATCAAAAAAGAATTAACCTTCCGGTTTATAATCACGCGCGCCAGCAGGCAAAGGTTGACCCTTTTTCTTTTTCTCTTGAATGAGATTGAGCACTAAAGCTTTCTCGCCATATTCGACCCAGGGACCTGTCGGAACCTCGTAATCTTCGACAAAACGCCAGTCGCAACGATCTTTTCCGCTTAAACCCAAATAATCACGAATAGCTGGTGAAACATCCAATCCTGCGCCGGTTGGCGTGTTAGGAGAACCATTACCAAAAACATATTCTGCATTATCGACACGGAATGGGCCCACGTCTTCCCAAGTTCCAAAAGCAAATTTACCACGATAATGAACCGCCACCCATTTGCCCTTGCAAACCGATGTCCAACGGCTCTTAAAATCGCGCTGAAACCATGGGATCAATTGTCTCGCCTTGGAAGGGTAAACCACATCATTGAAAGGCAAAGCAATATAAAATGGATTTAATTTCGGAAAAAATTTTCTAGGCCTGGAACCCACACGATCTTTAGGATCGTCGTTACCACCATAATTTTCATACCAACGCGAATCCCATGCGCTATCAAAATTCACAGTGGAATTATAGCCATTACGATTATTCCCAATCCAAAACATCGTGGTAATAATATTTCGTTTCCAATCGTATCTTGAATTAAGAACAACATTTTTTGACACTTCCAACCGGGCATCCAACAACTTACTACCGCTATCAAACGACAGCGCCTTGCCCTGAAACATCAAACATCCCAATAATAATAACCCAATGCGTTTCATAGTTTTTAGTAATAATTATCGCACTTCAAGCCAAAGCTTAAAACGCTTCCTCCTAATTCGACAAGCAGAATTTACAATATTTTTACACTTTTTTCAAGGCCACCAGCCGCGCTGCTCCTAAAGCCCCAGGGGTTCGGCATAAGAAAAATTGTCGAATCACCCCTTTTTTCTTCAATTTACGGTAAAATAATGAGCGATATAAAGGTTGTTTTTCAAATAAACCGCCAATCATTGCTATCGAACAAGCTTTTAACCCTAAACGTTTCATTCCCCATAAAACACGATTGACAAACTAATCGATAGCCTGCTCCACACACTGTTTAACAACCGGATTTTTCACTAAAGAAAATAAATCAATTGCCAAATTTGCAATATCCTTTTTGCTACGATTCGAATCCAAAACCCATATCGCTAAATCTTCCAATCGCCTCAAATGCGTCGCCTTCAAAAAAACTTTTCCCAAAGCGTTTACCTCCCCTGTCCGATCATAATCAGTAAAAACCGCGCGCAATCCCTGCTGCGCAATATCCCAACCACTTCCCCATCCGAAACAATGTGTCCCCAACCTCCGACTTTCACACGCCGCTTGCCATTGGAAACCAACACATTACTGCCAGTGCCTGCAATGACCAATACTCCCGGATCCAACTTGTGCGCCGCTAAAAAACCGGATTCGCTATCTTCACTAACCACAATTTTTCGAGCAGAAGAAAAAACGCGTTTCAACAAACGTTTGACTCGCTGACAATCCGCCGCGCGCATTACCCCCGCCATCCCAGCACCAATGCCCGTAGGCGCTAAGGGTAACGCTCTTTTAATTCTCAAAAAAAGTTTCTTCAAATCACCATCCGATAAAAGACTCACATTACCCGAGCCCGCCTTGCCTTGAGCCAAAATCCTTTCTTCAGCATCGATCAAACACCACGTCGTCTTCGTTCCACCGCCTTCAATACCTAAAATCAATTCTTTCATAAAAATGGTAACCAGTAACTCGTGACTAGTAACTTGTCACTAGCCACTACTATCTAAATAAGCCTGCAATAAAACAACCGCTGCCACGGCATCAATTTTACCTTTTTGCTGTTTCGCACTACGTCCCGCTTCGCGCATCAAACGACTTGCTTGCACTGTCGACAAACGCTCATCCCTCAATTTCACAGAAAATTTTCCTAACTGTTCTAATTTATGCGCAAATGCTTTAACCGCTAGCGCCTCCTCCCTTTCACTGCCATCCATATGTTTCGGTAAACCGATCAACACATCCGTCACTTGCGATTTCTCCAAAATATCGCTCACTTGCTGAAATCGTTTTTCTGAATCGTCACTTTCCACCACCGCCAACGGATGCGCAAACATCCCCAACTCATCGCTGATCGCCAAGCCAACGCGTCGCGTTCCATAATCAATTGCTGCCACTTTCATAACTCATCTTCATGCGCTGCCGCAGCCAAAGGTTTCACAAAATCGCTCACCTGCCCAATCCAATCTTTATTTTGTTGAGAAAAAGTTTCTATCTTTTTAACAATCGCACTTCCCACCACCACGCCATCAGCCACTTGGGCCACCTGCTTCACCTGCGCCTCATTCGAAATACCAAACCCCACACACACCGGAATGTCCGTTGATTTTCGAATCCAAGCTACATGCTCCGCAACCCCGCCAGCAAGCTGCGTTTGCATGCCCGTCACCCCTTCTCGCGAAACGTAATAAACAAAGCCAGAAGCGCTTTTGGCCAAAATCGGGACACGATCTTGCGGCGTAGTAGGCGCCACTAAAGTAATCCATTTGATTCCTTTCTCTTCGCACCCTTTTCTTTCCTGCTCAGCCAAATCTGGTGGTAAATCCAAAACTAAAACACCATCCACACCTGCCTTAACCGCTTGCGTTAAAAAATTTTCCCAACCTAATTGCAAAATCGGATTTAAATAAGTAAAAATAATAACGGGCAACTGACTTTTCACGCGAACTTTTTTTACACAAGCCAATACTCCGCTTAATGTCGTGCCCGCTTCCAAAGCACGTTGAAATGCTAATTGAATCACTACCCCATCAGCAATGGGATCAGAAAAAGGCACGCCCAACTCCAAAATATCCACGCCACTTTTTTCTAAAGCAAAAATCAATTCATCCGTTTTTTCCAAAGAAGGATCACCAGCCGTAACATAAGCCACAAACGCTTTTTTATTTTCTTGTTTCAATTTTGCAAAACGTGCGTCAATTCGATTTAATCCCATAACCCATTTCATAGCCGGAAAACAAAATCATCGCAAGAAAACCAATCAAATCGCTTAACGATTCATGTTGCTTTGCTTCTGAAAAAAAGTTGTTATGCTCTTCACCCTCATGTCTTTAACAGTAAAAAAGTTTTTGGAAAAATTGCTACAAGAGCGAATGCTTATTCTCGACGGAGCAATGGGTACCATGATCCAACGCTATGCGTTGGATGAAGCCGCTTATCGTGGTGAAGAATTTCGCGATTATCCCATCGATCTCAAAGGTCAAAACGATTTACTTGTTTTAACGCAACCTCAAATCATTGAAGAAATTCATTTCGCTTATCTCGAAGCGGGCGCGGACATGATCGAAACCAATTCGTTTAACGCACAAACCATTTCATTAGCCGACTACAAAATGGAATCGTTAGCTTACCGCCTCAACGTGGCTGCGGCTCAGGTTGCACATCGCGCAGTTAAAAAATTTCAGAAAAAAAATCCTGATACTCCCAAATTCGTTGCCGGCGCAATGGGCCCGACCACGCGCGCGGCATCACTTTCGCCTGACGTCAACAATCCTGCTTTTCGATCCGTAACTTTTTCTCAATTAGTCGATGCTTATTACGAACAAGCACGAGGTTTAGTAGACGGCGGCGCTGATCTTTTACTCTGCGAAACAACCTTCGACACGTTGAATTTAAAAGCCGCCCTTTTCGCAATTCAAAAACTGTTTCATGACAATCCCAAAGCGCTGAGGCCCGTGATCGCTTCTGGCACCATCACCGATGCATCCGGTCGCACTCTTTCCGGTCAAACTTTGGAGGCTTTTTGGAATTCCATTTCGCACGCGCCCTTGCTAGCCGTGGGTTTAAATTGCGCTTTAGGCCCCAAAGAAATGCGACCTTACGTCGAAGAACTTTCTCATCTCGCGCCTATTCCCACTTTATGTTATCCCAATGCAGGATTGCCCGATCCCTTATCGCCTACCGGCTTTCCAGAAACTCCAGAAAGTTTTGCGCCGCAACTGCGCGATTGGGTGGAAAAAGGTTGGCTCAATATTGTCGGCGGTTGCTGTGGCACGACTCCAGATCACATCCGGGCGCTAGCAGAAACCGTGTGCGATTTAAAACCGCGCCAACCGAAGCCAGTAAAATCTTATCTACGATTAAGCGGATTAGAACCTCTTACCTTACGACCTGAAACCAATTTCGTTAACATTGGCGAACGCACCAATGTAACCGGCTCGCCCCGATTTGCAAAATTGATCAAAGAAAATCAATGGGAGGAAGCCCTCAAAATCGCGCGACAACAAGTTGAAAATGGCGCGCAAATTATCGACATTAACTTTGACGAAGGCATGTTGGATTCCGAAGCGTCCATGCGCCAATTTCTGAATTTAATTGCCTCCGAACCCGATATCGCCCGGGTTCCCATCATGATCGATAGCTCAAAATGGTCCGTGCTCGAAATCGGCTTGCAATGCATTCAAGGCAAAGGCGTAGTCAATTCGATTTCTTTAAAAGAAGGCGAAACCAAATTTTTGGAGCAAGCACAACTCATTCGTCGCTACGGCGCCGCCGCCGTTGTGATGGCCTTTGATGAAAAAGGTCAAGCCGACACCTTTGCTCGAAAGATTGAAATTTGCGAGCGCGCCTACCGTTTACTTGTGGAAAAAGTTTCTTTTCCACCACAAGATATTATTTTTGATCCCAATATTCTTACGGTCGCAACCGGGATTGAAGAGCATAACAATTACGCCGTTGATTTCATCGAAACCACACGCTGGATTAAAACTAATCTACCACACGCCAAAGTCAGTGGTGGCATTTCCAATATTTCTTTTTCTTTCCGCGGCAACAATCCCGTGCGCGAAGCCATGCACGCGGCATTTCTTTACCACGCCATTCGTGCAGGCCTCGATATGGGCATTGTTAATGCCGGACAACTTGCTGTTTACGAAGAAATTCCAAAAGACTTATTGGAACGTGTCGAAGACGTTTTACTCAATCGTCGCCTCGATGCAACAGAACGATTAGTAACCTTTGCCGAAACTTATAAAACCCAAACCACGTCAGAAACCGTTGCGCAAAACGAAAAACAGTGGCGCCAACAGTCAGTGGAAGAACGATTATCGCACGCGCTTATTAAAGGCATTGTCGATTACATTGAAAGCGACACAGAAGAAGCGCGAAAAAAATATAGCAAACCTTTAGAAGTTATCGAAGGACCGCTCATGGCCGGCATGAGCGTGGTGGGTGATCTGTTTGGTGCAGGAAAAATGTTTCTACCGCAAGTCGTCAAAAGTGCCCGGGTAATGAAAAAAGCCGTAGCTTATTTGATGCCTTTCATGGAAGAGGAAAAGAAACAAAATCCCACCTCGCGAAGCCAAGGACGCATCATTTTAGCAACGGTAAAGGGTGATGTGCATGATATCGGCAAAAATATCGTAGGCGTGGTGCTGGCTTGCAATAATTACGAAGTGATTGATCTCGGTGTCATGGTGCCGTGCGAAAAAATTTTAGCTGCAGCGCGCGAGCAAAAGGCTGATTTAATCGGCTTAAGCGGATTAATTACTCCCTCTCTTGATGAAATGACCCATGTCGCTTCGGAAATGAAACGCGAAAAATTCCAACTTCCCCTCCTCATTGGCGGAGCCACCACCTCCAAAGCCCACACCGCAGTAAAAATCGCGCCTCACTACGATCAAGAAGTTGTGCATGTTTTGGACGCTTCGCGCGCAGTGGGTGTCGTAAGCTCATTGCTAAACCCGGAACAACGCAAAAAGTTTTTTGCTGAAAATCAAGCCAATCAAGAAAAAATTCGGCAACAACACGCTCAAAATCAAACCCAAACGACTTTACTTTCATTAGAAGAAGCCCGCGCTAATGCGTTTTCAGTAAATTGGGAAAATTACAAAATTCCCAAACCGGAATGTTTACAATCACAACTTTATAGCACCGATCCCACTACAAAAGTTGATAGCTCAATCTTGTTAAAATCTATTACCTTAAAAGATTTAGTTCCTTTTATTGATTGGTCTCCTTTCTTCCACACGTGGGAATTGCGCGGACGTTATCCGAAAATTTTTGACGATCCCAAAACGGGTGAACAAGCTAAAAAATTGTTCGATGACGCGCAAAAATTTTTACAACAAATGATCGAACATCAGTGGCTGACCGCAAGAGGAATCATGAAATTTTTCCCAGCGAATCGTGTGGGAGATGATGTGGAAATTTACTCGGATGAAACCCGTTCGCATCCCATCGCAAATTTTTATTTTTTGCGTCAACAAATGAAAAAAGACGCTGGACAACCTAATTATTGCTTGGCCGATTTCATTGCGCCTAAAAAAATTTCAAGCCCATTCAGTGATTATTTGGGCACTTTCGCAGTAACAGCGGGCATTGGCCTTGAAACGCTAAAAAATCAATTCCGAAAAGAACATGACGATTATAATGCCATTATGGCCGAAGCCTTGGCAGATCGTTTAGCGGAAGCATTTGCGGAATATTTGCATCGCGAAGCTCGCATTCAATGGGGATTTGGCAAAGAGGAAAATCTGAGTCATGAAGAATTAATTCGCGAAAAATATCGCGGCATTCGACCGGCTGCAGGTTATCCCGCTTGCCCCGATCACACTGAAAAACGCACTCTCTTTGATTTATTAAATGCGGAGGCGCTAACCAATGTTTCTTTAACAGAAAGTTTTGCCATGCACCCAGGCAGCTCGGTCAGTGGCCTTTATTTTTCGTATCCCGAAAGTAAATATTTTGCGGTAGGAAAATTAGGCAAAGATCAAGTCATGGATTACCACAAACGCAAGGGAATGCCTTTAGAAACTGTAGAACGCTGGCTTGGCCCTTACTTAAGCTACCAATAATTTTTAACTGCTCTTAGGCTCAAAAAATTGGCCAAAATTGCGAAATTTTGTCTGACGATTTTTAATAAGCGTTTCCGGTTTTAATTTTTGGAGTGCAGTCAAATGTTTTAAAAGAGCCGCTTTAAGATTTTTTGCGCAGACATCAGGCTGATAATGAGCGCCTCCTAAAGGCTCGGGAATAATTTCGTCCACAAGACCAAATTCTTCCAATTCTTTAGCACTAATTTTTAAGGCTTCAGCAGCTTGCGGCGCTTTCGCGCGATCCTTCCAAAGAATCGCAGCACATCCCTCCGGTGAAATGACAGAATAATAAGCATTTTCCAAAATCAAAACTCGATTCGCAACCGCAATGCCTAATGCGCCACCACTGCCTCCCTCACCAATAATAATGGCAATGATAGGCACATTTAATGAAAACATCTCGCGCAAATTGATTGCAATAGCTTCCGCAATGTGACGCTCCTCCGCTTCCACTCCAGGAAAAGCGCCAGGTGTATCAATAAAAGAAATAACTGGCAGATGAAATTTGTCAGCCAACTGCATCAATCTCAGCGCTTTTCGGTAGCCTTCGGGATTAGCCATGCCAAAATTGCGACGGGCTCGCTCGCGTGTGTCACGCCCTTTTTGATGCCCAATCACCATGACTCGATGGCTGTCCAACTTCGCCAAACCGCCAATGAGCGCCTGATCATCAGAATATTGCCGATCGCCATGCAATTCGACAAACTCTTCAAAACATAAATTCAAATAATCAAATGTGTAAGGCCGTTTCGGATGACGCGCGATTTGAATTCGTTGCCAAGGCGTCAAATTATCGTAAATATCGTGACGAAGCTGGGTAATTTTCCCCTCAATCTTTTTAATTTCCTGTTCTGCCTTAAGATCGTGATCGTTATTATGAGCATGCAAATGCGCTAACATACGCTCTAGTTCCACCAACGGCTTTTCAAATTCCAAAATCTGGAGGTCATTTTTCATATTAAGACTATGGGAGAAAAAAGAGATTAAGGGACTCTTGCTTGACTTCAACCTATTTTATTGGAAAAACCATTTACTGAATTCAAATTTTCATTAAAGGATAAAAACCCAACATCTTAAAAAATAAAGTGTTACGCTTTAACTTGTCCCATACTGACAAAGGCAAATGTTTAGGCAATTCCACCTCCAAAAGAAATTGATAAGCCCCTACCGAACCATAAATGGGTCGCGAAAGAATCTGAGTGAGATTCATATCAAATTTTTTAAAAAACTGTAAAATATTAGCCAAAGCACCCGGACGATTTGGTAACCGTAAATACAACAAAGCGCGTTGACCTTTCTTTTCTCGTCGTTTTTTTAACTTTGATTTCCCGATGACAAAAAATCGCGTAACATTGGTTTTAGGAGAAACCAAATTTTTTGCCAAAATTTTTAGAGAATAAACTTTGGTCGCCATTTGATTGCCCACTGCTGCCCCTTGCCTATCTTGAGTCGCAAGTTCTGCTGCTGCTGAAGTACTGCCCGCAATAATCCGCTCCACTTTCGGCAAATGATCTTGCAACCAAGGGCTAACGACTTGCAAAGGAACAAAATGAGAATAAACACGCTTAATTTTTTTAAGTTCTGTACTACCTAAAAGATAAAGCTGAATATCATAAACCAACTGCTCCAAAATACCAAAATCCGTTTCGGAATTTCCCAATAAAATCAATTGATCCAAAGTATCGTGCACCTCGCCACCAATCGAATTTTCAAAAGGCACAACAATACGATCCAACTGACTTTTTTTTAGTTTTTCAAATCCCAGCGCCATACTGGAAAAAGATTCCAATTTCTTTTTAGGAAAATGTTTTAACGCCACTTCATGCGCAAAACTTCCCGGCAACCCAAAATAACCAATTTGCGCAACAGTTTTTGATCGAGACACAATTTTTCTGATAGCGTTTTTATTTAAAATAAACAAGCTGTAAGCTCGTCTCACTTTTATGGAGAAAAAAGCCTCTCTCTACGATTTTTTGCCACAGGAATATCCCATTCCTGGGAAAGCCGCCTATCGTCAAAAACAAATTGCAGAATGGCTTTATCAAAAAAGAGTCGACACCTTTGAAGCCATGAGCAATTTACCGGGCGAATTAAGAACCAAACTTGCTCGCACCTATACATTGTTGCCGCTCAAACTACTCAAACGACAAGGGGCCCACGACACTACACAAAAATTGCTATGGCAACTGACCGATGGACAACTCATCGAAAGCGTTCTCATCCCCGCCTCGCCAGCCCTTTACGGAGAAGCTTCTGATCGCAAAACCCTATGCCTTTCCACACAAGTCGGCTGCGCTTACGGCTGTCGCTTTTGCGCGAGTGGATTGGAGGGCTGGAAACGTAATCTCACTCCTGGTGAAATTGTCGCACAAATTTTGGCTACAGAAAAAATTTCAAAACAAAAAGTAAACAACCTCGTCTTTATGGGAATGGGCGAACCCTTAGCTAATTACGATAATCTCATGAAAGCCATTGAAATTATCAATGCGCCCTGGGGATTAAACTTAGGCGCTCGCCATATCACCATTTCTACCAGCGGCCTTGCCCCACAAATCAAAAAACTAGCCGATTCTCCCAAACAAATCCGGCTTGCCATTTCTCTGCATGGGGCCACTGACGAAGTGCGCTCCCAAATCATGCCTGTTAACAAAAAATATCCTCTCGCCCAACTTCTGGAGGCTTGCCTTTACTATCAAAAGAAAAAACGAAAACGCATTACCCTAGAATTCATTTTAATCCAAGACATCAATGACTCCCTTGACCAAGCGCAACACCTTGCCCACCTTTGCCAACAACTTCATGCCAAAGTAAATTTAATTCCTTACAACCGCGTAGAGGGATTGCCCTGGGAAAGACCTTCAGAAAATCGCGTCAAACAATTTACTAAAACCGTCTGCGCTCACGGCGCCATCGCCACGGTTCGCCGAGAAAAAGGCCATGATATCGATGCCGCTTGTGGCCAACTCCGATTAAAAACAGATCGCGAGCTTGCCAGCCATTCCCTTACCCTATAAGTCATCATCACCCATCCTTATGTCATCTCCTCGCATCGCCATCGTTACCAACAAACCCGATCATCTCGGCAACCATTATCGTGACTGGTTGGCCACCATTCACGTCACCCAACTCGAACTATTTTTTCATACACCCTCTCAGGATATCGAAAAACGTTTCGCCACTTGCAATGCCTTAATTTTAACCGGTGGCGGCGATTTCTCTCTCGAATCGGGCGCTTACGCCAGCCTTTCAGAAGCACAAGAAGCAAAAATTTACAACACCAATCCCGACCGTGACCAAGTAGAAAAAATTCTTTTACAACTCGCACTTTTCCAAAACAAACCAGTCCTCGGTATCTGTCGCGGCTTGCAATCCCTTAACGTTTTTTTTCACGGAACTTTAATCCCTGATATTTCCAAGCGACTCGGCAATCGATGCGATCCCGCACACACCACCACACCGGACGAACTCGCCCAATCTGGAACCCCCGATCGATTTCATCCTGTCACCTTCAATTCACAATCCAATTTCGCCTCTATTCTGAACATCACACAACCTCATACTACCAACTCCTACCATCATCAAGCCATTGACCAACTTGGAAAAAATCTCATTGCCACCGCCTTCGCACCTGACGGAATTATTGAAGAAATTGTCATGCAAAATAATCCAAAGGTTATGGGAGTGCAATTTCATCCCGAACGCATGCGCGAAGAAAATTGGATTCAACAATGGACAAAAAATTGGCTAAAAAACTAGATCATGTGGGATCGTGATTTTATTGATCAAGTCAGGCAGGCCAACAACATCGTAGATGTCATCGGCTCTTACGTTCCCTTAAAACGCTCCGGCGCTAACTACAAAGCCCTTAGTCCTTTCAAAAAAGAAAAAACCCCCTCTTTTATTGTCAATGACATCAAGCAAATCTGGTATTGTTTCAGTTCCAATCAAGGCGGCGACGTTTTTAAATTCATCCAACTCTACGAAAATATCGATTTCCCAGCCGCCGTTCGCATGCTCGCTAAACGCGCCAATCTTACTCTCCCCACATTTCATTCTGACCGAGCGACTTCGCCCACAGAAATTTCTCTAAAAGAACAACTCTATGACCTCCACGAGCGCGTTGCCCACTGGTGGCATCACAATCTACTCAAAGAAAAATCAGCCCAACCCGCCAGAGACTACCTCAAGCAAAGAGCCATTACCTCAGAAACAGCGAAAGAATTCTTACTAGGCTACGCGCCTGCGGGCTGGGAAAACACTTATAACTGGGCCAAAAAAGAAGGATTCCCTATAAAACTTTTAGAAACTTCCGGTCTTTTTTTGCAAAAAGAAAATGAAGCTTTTTATGATCGCTTTCGCCATCGGCTTATGTTTCCCATTATCGCAGAAAGTGGGCAAATTGTTGGCTTCAGCGGACGCGTCTTAGAAACCGAGGCAAAAGAAGCCAAATATATCAACTCGCCAGAAACTTTAATTTTCACCAAAGGAAAAGTGCTCTTCGGCCTTTACCATCACAAACGTTCACTCCTCGATAAACGTCAAGCCCTCGTATGCGAAGGCCAACTCGATTTAATCACCTGCCACCAAGCTGGTATCCGCAATCTTGTCGCCTCTCAAGGAACCGCCTTTACCGAAGCGCAAGCCCGCTTACTCAAACGTTATACCGATGAAGTCGTGCTTTGCTTCGACTCCGATTCCGCAGGCCGCCTAGCCATTATTCGAAGCTTGCCTACCCTTTTAGAAGTACAATTACCCGTACGCATTTTGCAAATTCCCGATAAATCAGACAGATCTAAAAATGACCCTGACAGCTTTGTACGCGACCATGGCGTTCAAGCTTTTGAAAAATTAATCCAAGACGCTCCCGATTTTTGGAATTATTTTCTTCAAAACCTTGTTCAAACCCACTCGCCACAAACCGAACGCGGTCGATCCGTCATTAAAAAAGAAGTTTATTCTCTGCTGACTTATGTGAAAGAACCCACTCAACAAGACCACATTTTAATGCGTCTTGCTTCACGGTTAAATACCACCTTACCCTTACTGCGCCAAGAGCTTAAACATCAAAACAATCCACGAAAAATAGTTACTCCCAATGCGGAAACGGCTAAACATTACAAACCTCACGCCTCCATCGATCACCTTTTAAAACTATGCTTTCAAGACCCTAATCTCATTCCTGAAATCCAGCGGAAACTAAAACCAGAATGGGTGGCATTTTGCGATGGATTTGAATTATTAAATCGGCTCATGGAAGCGCACGCCGACGCTACCTGGGTGGATCTTCACTCCTTTATTCAAACCCTATCCGAACCGGAAAATAACTACTGCATTTCCCTCATGGCCTCTCATCATTCGCTAATACCCAATTTAACCCTAGCGCTAGACTCGTGCCTCGCCAAAATACAACGCAGTTGGCTGGAACAAGAAATCAAAAAAGGGAACAGTCCCTTAAAAGAACTCAACTCATTCCGAACAAACTCAAACCACCCTTGTTCAACTCCTTGACTTAAGACGAAAAATGGATAGCTTTTCAGCTTTCATCGAATCGTGATATTTGAACTGCTTAGTAACTACTTATGCCTAAAAAATCGCCAAAAAAAACTGCTAAAAAAAGCCGGCCAAAAAATCAACGCCTAAAGTAAAGAAAAAGCAAAAAGTAAAAGTAAAATCTTCTACTACTTTGCCTCCCTTTCTAAGCGAATCAAAAAATAAAAAAGAACGGTCATCAGAAAAAATGCCCACTCTTTCGTTAGAAAAGCAGGAACGGTTACGTGAACTGATTCGTCTAGCCAAAGAACAAGGTTATCTCACCTTTGATGATCTTAACGAAGCTTTTCCAGACGCGGCTCAAAAGCCCGAAGAAATTGAACCCGTATTGGTTTTTTTGCGCAATCTGGAAATCGACGTCATCGACCCTTCCGATGTCGACCAACAAAAACGTCCCGGTGTTTCCGCAGCAGACGATCAAGTCGAAGATAAAGACAATCGGCTTGATATTCTTGACGACCCCGTTCGCATGTACCTCAAACAAATGGGTCAAGTTCCCCTTTTAACTCGCGAACAAGAAGTAGAAATTTCCAAACGCATCGAAGAAGCAGAAATTGCGGCACAAAAATATTTGCATCGCTTCGGCTTTATTGCACAAGCTTACATCAATCTAGCAGGCAAACTCTATGAGGGAAAAGAACGCTTCGATCGAGTCATTCAAGACAAAAAAATTGACGGACGCGATGCTTATCTCAAAACCTTAAAAAATCTTTGTCGATCCACACATGCTGCTGACCTCAGAGTTGCTAAAGCCTATTTAAAATCCTTAAAAGCTTCAGCCTCCAAAAAAGAAAAGGAAAAAGCATGGAAAGAATTTGAAAAAACATCTCGCGATCTCGAGAAATTTTTTGCGCGCTTTTATTATAAGCAAAAAGTTCTAGAAGAATTTGGGGTCGTCGCCGATGAAAAAGCTCATCATCTTGCAGAAATAGAAACTGCAATCGAACGCCTAGAATCACGACGTTCAAAAGAAGCAAAAAACGAACTAAAAGCTCAATTTAAGAAATTGCGCGCCTTCGAACTGGAAAACCGCCTTACCGCTGACGAATTCCACACGCAATACGCCGATCTTAAAAAATATATGAAAGCGGCATTGCGAGCTAAAACCGAAATGGTTGAATCCAACTTACGACTCGTCATTTCCATTGCCAAAAAATATACCAATCGCGGTCTTTCCTTTTTAGATCTCATTCAAGAAGGGAACATGGGTCTCATGAAAGCTGTGGAAAAGTTTGAATATCGCCGCGGCTATAAATTTTCCACCTATGCCACTTGGTGGATTCGTCAGGCTATTACCCGTTCCATTGCCGATCAAGCTCGCACGATTCGCATTCCCGTACACATGATTGAAACCATTAACAAACTCATGCGCGTGCAAAAACAACTCATCCAAGAACTGGGACGCGAACCCACTCCAGAAGAAATTTCAGAAGAAATTCTCCTATCCGTAGAACGAGTGCGAGCCATTTTAAAAATGGCGCAACAACCCATTTCCATGCAAGCGCAAGTTGGCGACAGTGACGACACCACTTTTGGCGATTTCATTGAAGATAAATCCGCTGAAAATCCCTCGGAAATGACCGCTTACTCTTTACTCAAAGAAAAAATTCGTGACGTTTTAGATTCCTTGACCGAACGCGAAAGAGCTGTTTTAGAACAACGTTTTGTCTTAGTAGATGGTTACTCCAGAACTTTGGAAGAGGTAGGTCGCCAGTTTAAAGTGACTCGCGAACGCATCCGCCAAATCGAAGCCAAAGCGTTAAGAAAATGCGTCACCCTACTCGCATTCGCCAATTACAAGGATTTTTGGAAGCTGAAAAAGCAGTTTGAGTTGACCGATAGTAAAAACTCGTAACACTTTTACCAAAAATTGTGCTAGAAAATCTAAACTATTTACGCTTGTTGCTGTTCAGCTCGTTTACGTTTATTATGATCTAAAATTCGTTTTCTTAAACGCAATTGAGTTGGTGTCGCTTCCACAAATTCATCGGGCGCAATATATTCCAGTGAGCGCTCCAAACTCATTTTTAAAGGGGGTGCAAGTTGCACACCTTTTCCATCCCCTTGCGAACGCATGTTCGTCAAATGTTTCGATTTACAAGGGTTCACAATAATATCTTCATTACGCGCATTTTGTCCGACAATCATACCCGCATAAACTTCTTCGCCTGGACCCACAAAAAGAATGCCGCGCTCGCTCAACATATCCAAAGCATAACTCGTCGTTAATCCTGCCTCCATCGCCACTAACACACCATTTTGACGCGTCGCAATCTCTCCTTGATAAGGTGCGTATTTGCGAAAAAGATGACTCATCACACCCGTGCCCTTCGTCAAATTCAACAAATCAGTTTCAAAACCAATCAAGCCGCGCGTGGGAATAGACGCTTCAATCATCACCAAATTCGTTTGATGCGTCATATTCAAAATTTCGCCCTTGCGACCAGCCAAATTCTGTAGCACCCCTCCTAAGTAATCCTGCCCTACCTCCACAGACAATGTTTCGAAAGGCTCCAAACGGTTGCCCACATCATCCTTTTGAAAAATCACTTCAGGTCGCGACACCATCACCTCATAGCCTTCACGCCGCATTTGCTCGACAATAATAGCAATCTGCATTTCTCCTCGAGCGCTCACCTCAAAAACACCCGCGATTTCGGTGTCAGCGATCGCAATTCCAACATTCGTTCGCGCTTCGCGAACCAGACGTTCTTTAATATGTCGAGCTGTGAAAAATTTTCCATCCTTACCCGCCAAAGGAGAATCATTCACAACAAACTGCATTTTAATGGTTGGCGGATCGATTTCTACAAAAGGCAACGGTTCACGATCTTCGCGATCGGTTATAGTCTCACCAATAAACACATCCTCAAACCCAGCCAACCCTACAATATTTCCAGCCGAAGCATGTTCAATTTCCACTTTCTTAAGTCCTTCATAGGAAAATATGGCTGTCACCTTCGATCGTTCACGCTTGCCATCGCGATGAATGCATATCACGGGATCACCCACATTCACCCGACCACCTAAAATTTTCCCATAACAAATTCTTCCCAAAAAATCGCTATAATCCAGATTGGCCACTGCCATTTGAAAATGCGCAGCATCATCAACCTGAGGCGGCGGCACTTTTTGCACAATCGCCTCAAACAAAGCAGTCATACCCGCCTTACGAATTTCGTCGGTCAACTGACCTTTCCACTCTTTTACTGCATAACCATCCCGACCCGAAGCATAAACAATCGGGAAATCCAACTGCGCATCATTTGCATTAAGTTCCACAAACAAATCGAACACACGATCCAAAACTTGATTCGGATTTGCATTTTCGCGATCCACCTTATTAATCACCACAATCGGTTTAATTCCGGCTTCCAACGCTTTTCTTAATACAAACCGCGTTTGCGCCTGCGGCCCCTCCCACGCATCGACCACCAACAAAACGCCGTCCACCATTTGCATGATTCGCTCTACCTCACCACCGAAATCGGCATGACCCGGTGTGTCCACAATATTAATCATGTAATCTTTCCAATGGAACGAAGCGTTTTTTGCTTTAATTGTAATCCCCTTCTCTCGCTCCAGATCCATCGAGTCCATCACCCGCTCTTCTACATGTTGATTTTCCCGAAACGTTCCGGATTGACTCAAAAGCTCATCAACCAAGGTCGTCTTGCCATGGTCAACGTGCGCAATAATTGCAATATTTCTAATATTTTTCATACTACTTTTAATCTCACTTAAAAAAGAAGCCGTTTGAGTTAGCAGGGTCTTTCTTTGGAAGCCAGATAAATAAATATATCACTTTCCTTTTATTTTGAAAAACTATCAATTTTCAATCGACAAACAAGCCCTTCAAGACTATAAACGGCCAATGCCAGACGAAACTAAAAAAGTAGAAAATATTCAACAATACGACGCCTCAAAGATTGATAAACTAGAAGGCCTTGAAGCAGTTCGAAAACGTCCTGGCATGTATATCGGTCACACCGATGAGCGCGGTCTACACCATTGCGTCTATGAAGTTTTGGACAACTCGATTGACGAACATCTCGCCGGGTTTTGCCAAAAAATCCTTGTCACATTACACGTCGATGGCTCTTGCAGCATTCAAGATGACGGACGCGGCATCCCAGTTGATCTTCATCCCAAATTCAAAATGCCAGCCATTGAACTCGTGCTTACGAATTTGCACGCAGGCGGTAAATTTGGCCAGGGCGCTTACAAATATTCCGGTGGTCTACATGGTGTTGGAG
Source organism: Verrucomicrobiia bacterium (assembly GCA_041395165.1). GTDB lineage: Bacteria > Verrucomicrobiota > Verrucomicrobiia > JADLBR01 > JAIBCM01 > JAIBCM01. The sequence goes on along the minus strand of JAWLBA010000014.1, from coordinate 21,990 downwards.
CGAAGTGTGTCAACGCGCTTTCTGAATGGTTCGACGTAGAAGTGTTTCGCGATGGCCAAGTGCACCACATGGCCTTTGAGCGAGGGAAAACAACAGAAAAATTAGAAGTTATCGGCAAAACTAAAAAAACTGGAACTCTAATAACTTTCAAGCCTGATGCTCAAATTTTCACCATCACCCAAGAATTTCAATTTGATCTTCTCGCCAACCGCCTCCGCGAATTGGCTTTTCTCAATCCCGGATTGGAAATCGTGCTCACGGACGAGCGAGGCGAAGAAACCAAACAAGAAACTTTTTATTACAAAGACGGCATTTCAGAATTCATCAAACAATTAGGCAAAAATAAACAAATCCTTCATCCGAAACCGGTCATCATCGCCAAGCAAAAAGATGATATGTTCGTAGATTGTGTGCTGCAATATAACGATTCTTACAGTGATCAAATTCTGTGTTTTACTAACGCGATTCCCAATCCAGATGGCGGCACGCATCTTGTGGGATTTCGCACAGCTTTGACACGCTCTATCAATCAATACTCTAAAGCCAATAATCTTCTCAAAGAAAAAGATCCTGCCATTTCTGGTGATGATGTTCGTGAAGGTTTGATTTGTGTGCTTTCCATCAAACATCCTAGCCCAAGTTTTGAATCGCAAACTAAAGTCAAACTCGTTACTCCCGAAGTCGAAGGCATTGTATCTTCCGCTGTTTACGACGGGCTCATGACTTATTTTGATGCCAATCCGCCCATCGCTAAAAAAATTGTTGATAAAGCCCTGACCGCGGCACGTGCTCGAGAAGCAGCACGCAAGGCTCGCGAAGCTGTTCGTAAAACAGCCATGAGCGCCGGCGGTTTGCCAGGAAAACTTGCGGATTGTTCCGATCGCGATCCTATCAACACGGAACTTTATATTGTTGAGGGCGATTCCGCTGGCGGCTCTGCTAAACAAGGACGAGACCGCAAATTTCAAGCCATTTTACCTCTGCGTGGTAAACTCATTAACGTAGAAAAAGCGCGACTCGACAAAGTACTACAGAACAATGAAATTCGCACCATGATCACCGCCATTGGCACAGGCATTGGCGACGGCGAAGGAGAAGGCGCTTTTAAAATCGACCGACTTCGCTATCATAAAGTAATCATCATGACTGATGCGGACGTTGACGGTTCACATATCCGCACACTTTTATTAACCTTCTTTTACCGACAAATGCCGCTCCTAATTAAACACGGTTTTGTCTACATTGCCCAACCGCCTCTTTACCAAATCAAACGCAAAAAACGCGAGGAATACGTCGAAGACGATTCGCGTCTCAACAAAATCTTGATCCAATTAGGCACCGAAGATATTCGCTTACGCAGTTTAGCCGATAAAGAGGAATGGGATCCCAAACAACTCACAGAAATTCTCGAACTTCTTGCACAATTGGACAAATTCTATGTGGCCATCAAACGTCATGGCGGCAATTTCGAAACTTATTTATCAGGACGCCACAAAAAAACTCAAGAATTACCCAAGCATTTGGTTCGCGTTCGAGAAGGCAATGAAGAAACCGTTCATTATTTTGTTACCGACGAAGAATTAAATGAATTTGCCGCATCCAATATCGACCTTGGTTTGTTTGGTGAAGAAAATGGCACGGAAGAAACCGAAAAGAAAAATGGTGTCACGCGACGAGCCCTGCACATTCCTTTAACCGAAAGTAAAGCCATCGCATCGCTTTTGGAAAAATTAAATAAAAAAGGGCTTCATTTAGATCATTACGCAGCGCAAGAAAAACCCCTTTACGAAATTATCGTTGGCGAAGGAGAAGATGCTAAAGTTACACCGCTTTACTCCATTCCACAAATTTTAGAGAGCGTAAAAGAAATTGGGAAACGCGGCGTGCAAATCAAACGTTTCAAAGGTTTGGGCGAAATGAATGCCAAAGAACTTTTTGAAACCACGATGAATCCCACAAAACGCAAACTGCTTCGCGTGGATTTAACTGATGCAATTGAAGCGGAACAAATGTTTACCACACTCATGGGCGATGAAGTGGAGCCTCGACGCCAATTCATCGAGGATAATGCGCTGAATGTTCGCAATTTGGATGTTTAATTATGGCTGAAGAAAATAAACCGGGAAATTAGCACGCAAGTTTCACTTTTCGCTCAAGGCGAAAAAATTGATAAAATTAACATTGCTGAAGAAATCAAAGGTTCATTCCTGGATTATTCCATGTCCGTTATTGTTTCCCGGGCACTGCCCGACGCACGAGACGGTCTGAAGCCTTCACAACGTCGCATCCTTTATGCCATGCACGATTTGTCTTTATTTCCCAATCGACAACATCGTAAATGCGCAAAAATTTGCGGTGACACTTCGGGTAACTACCATCCTCACGGTGAAGCCGTAATTTATCCTACTTTAGTGCACATGGCTCAACCTTGGCCATGCGGCACATGCTCGTAGATGGACAAGGTAATTTCGGTTCAGTGGAAGGCGATCCGCCAGCAGCCATGCGTTATACCGAAGCGCGCATGACTCATTTGGGTGCCGTTCTTCTCAACGACATGGATAAAGACACTGTCGACTTTGTCGCCAATTACGATGAAACGCGCACCGAACCCACGGTTTTTCCTGCTGCTTTTCCTAACCTACTCGTCAACGGCGGAACCGGTATTGCCGTCGGTATGGCCACCAATATTCCTCCTCACAATCTCGGAGAAGTGATTGATGGCATTTGCGCTCAAATCGACAATCCTAACATCACCATAGCCCAACTCATGAAATATGTGAAAGGTCCGGATTTCCCAACGGGCTGTTCCATTTTGGGTATGGAAGGTATCAAAAATTATTTTCATACAGGCCGAGGTAGTATCAAAGTCCGAGGAAAAATTCACACCGAAGAACTGAAAGGCGGCAAGGAAAATATCGTCATTGATGAAATTCCTTTCAACGTGAATCGTGCCGTTTTAGTAGAAAAAATTGCCGAAGCCATCTCCGAAAAACAACTTCCCGATGCCAGCGGAGTGCGCGATGAATCCGACGAAAATACGCGCGTGGTCATTGAACTCAAACGCGATGCGGCCACTAAAGTCGTTATTAACAAACTCTATAAACTGACATCGCTCGAAAGCAGTTTTAGCGCAAATATACTGGCTATTGACCAGCGAAAACCAAAAGTTCTTAATCTTAAGGAACTCATTAATTGTTATATTGAACATCGACGCGAAGTTATCATTCGTCGCACTCGTTTTGATTTGGCTGCTGCAGAAAAACGTGCTGAAACAGTAGAAGGCTTTCTCATTGCCTTAAAAAATTTGGATGAATTCATCCGCATTATTCGCAGTTCCAAAACGCGCGAAGAGGCACGCATCAAATTATTGGGTTATGAATTCACTCGAAAACAAGTTGAGCAATTCGGCATTGTCATTCGTCGCGATGAACGATTAAAAAATGGTCGCTACGAAATTAGCGAACAACAGGTCGATGCCATTCTCGAACTTCGCCTCTACCAACTCACGGGCATGGAAATGGACAAAGTTCATAATGAATATAAAGAACTTATCGCAACCATCCAAGATTTATCGGATATTCTGGCCAAAGAAGAACGTGTTCTCTCCATTATCAAATCCGAATTAAAAGAAATTAAATCAAAACATGCCGAACCGCGTCGCACACAAATCGTCCCAGACGAAGGCGAAATGGTTATTGAGGATTTAATTGCTAATGAAGGCATGATTATCACTTTAACCCATGCAGGTTTAATTAAACGAACTGCCATTTCCAGCTATCGCTCACAACGACGCGGTGGTAAAGGCGTTATTGGCTTAACCACTCGCGAAGCTGACGTGGAAGGCGAAACAGGTGATTTTGTCGAACATCTTTTTACCGCTAGCACTCATGATTATCTGATGTTCTTTACCAACACAGGCCGCGTGTATGTAGAACGCGTTCACGAAATTCCCGAAGGTAGTCGCGCCTCCAAAGGGCGCAGTATTGCCAATGTTTTGGAATTACAACCCACAGAAAAAATCGTAGCCCTGTTGCGTGTGGAATCAAAACGCGGCGCTAACAATGAAGATTTAACCTGGCAACAAGAACAGTTTGTTTTCTTTGCGACTAAATTAGGCACCGTGAAAAAAACTCCTTTGGAAGCTTTTGCTAACACCCGACGCGGTGGCATTATCGCTATTGGCATCGAATCCAACGATACATTGATCGAAGTCAGATTAACATCCGGTCATGATGAAGCAGTCCTAATCACGCAACAAGGTATGAGCATTCGATTCAACGAAGAAAATGTGCGCAGTATGGGTCGACCTGCTACAGGTGTTCGCGGCATTACATTGGACACTAAAGATGAAGTGGTCGCACTGGCTATCGTAAACCTTCAAGCTACTCTGTTAGTAGCAGGTGAAAATGGAATCGGTAAACGCACTGCTTTCGAAGCTTACCGCCTGCAATCACGTGGTGGCAAAGGTGTTATCACAATGAAAACAGGCGAGAAAACGGGTAATGTCGTAGGTGCTTTAACAGTTGTTGATGACGACGAAATCATGTTGATCACGGAAAAAGGTCAAATGGTTCGCATCCGTTGTAAAGATATTCGCGAAACAGGACGCAATACGATGGGCGTCAAACTAGTAAATTTAGAAACTAAAGATAAACTATTGGCAATTGCTCCGGTTATCAGCCAATCTCAGGAAGAAGCCGCTGAAGGAGACGAGAATTCCCCAAGCGAATAAAAATTTTATCGAACGCGATCTTTTTTATCTAAAGCGCGTTTTAATTTACTAAGACTCACTTTTTGAAGTTGGCGAATGCGCTCTCGCGTCACTTGAAATTTTTCACCCACTTCTTCTAATGTAAGCGGTGTTTCACCATCTAACCCATAACGACAAGCTAAAATTTCTCTTTCCCTAGGTTCCAATACCTCTAAACATTTTAACATTTCCTGTGTTAAATCCTCGTCACCAATTAATTCATCTGGAGAGCGCATTGAGTCATCGCTCACCACTTCTCCAAACTCTAACCCATCCTCATCTTCTCCCATCATAGCATTCAAAGAGGCAGGACGAATGCCGATATTTCGCCATTCTGCGACTTTGCTCGCTGAAACCCCCAACTCTTCAGCCAATTCCTCATCAGTCGGCTCACGACCAAATTCCTCAGTAAGTTGAGAGCTTAAACGGCGCAATTTAGAAATTTTGTCTGTTATATGCACAGGCAAACGAATGGTCTTTCCTTGATTCGCTAAAGCTCGCTTAACAGCTTGCTTGATCCACCACGCGGCGTAAGTGCTCAACTTTGCGCCATGAGTCGGCTCAAAGCGTTCCACCGCCTTCATCAAACCAATATTTCCTTCAGAAATTAAATCTAAAAGTGGCAAACCATAATTCGAATAATCTTGAGCAATTTTTACTACCAAACGCAGATTCGCCTTAATCATCTGTTGGCGAGCAGCCTGGCCTTTTTCTATTACCTCTTCTAAATTTTTTCTAATAGTTTTTTCTTTATCAGAAAATTCCAGACTTCCTTTTTTGTCTAATTCACACAATTCTTTCTCTGAAGCCATCCCATTTTGTATTAATTCGGCCAGTCTTAATTCCTCTTGAACAGAAATTAAAGGAACTTCCCCTATCTCTCTTAAATAGATTTTGATAGGATTATCACTCTCGCTTGGTGGCGGCTTAATCATTCACCTGGCATTTTGAACTGACTTTTTAAAATAATAAAGCCAAAAAATCAGTCTCTAAATAGGGTAACATTTTTTAGGAATTAAACTCATTAAGGCCAAACTCATTTCATAACGCAATAAAGGCGTAATCAAATAAATCCCAGAAAAATAATTTAAAATTTCAGACTGAATTTCAGCCGCAATCTTCAATCCCTCTTTTTCTCCCTCAACACCTTCTTTTCCCCTCATCCGTTCGCGAACTTCATCCGTAAGTACAATCCCCGGAACTTCGTTATGCAAAAATTCCGCATTTCGCGACCCAATTAATGGCATCGCCCCCACAAATACAGGCACACCAAACGCGCGAGTTAATTCATTAGTTTTTTTCACTAAACTCAAATCAAAAACAGGTTGCGTCATCACATAAGTAGCGCCCGCTTTCAACTTCGACTCTAACTTCTTGATCTGCGAATCAAAATTTTTCGCATTGGGATTAAAACTGCATCCAATCACAAAACGAGTTTTATCTTTAAGATCACGACCCACAGAATTTTTTCCCTCATTCATCTGCGCCAAAATTTTAATCAACCCCACAGAGTTCACATCGTACACGCTGCTCGCACCAGGATGATCTCCACCCTTTGCCGGATCACCCGTAATCGCCAGTACATGATCCAATCCCAAAACCGACCAACCCAACACCTCCGATTCCAAGCCCAAAACATTACGATCACGACAAGAAAGATGAAGCAAAGGCCGAATACCTTTTTCTTGCAACAAAACTCCGGCCGCAGAATTGCCTACTCGCAAAATAGCCAAAGAATTATCCGCCAACGTCACCGCATCAGCCCCAGCCTCATACAAAGCCTGCGCGCCTGCCAAAAATTTTTTCATCGCCAACGATTTCGGCGTGTCCAACTCCACAATAACCGTGGTTTGCTTGCGATAAAGATCAACTAGCGTGGGAGATTTTTCTTTTCCTATTTTTGATTCAGCTTTCTGCACTTGAATCTTAGCTGGAACAACTTTTTTAATCTTAACCGGTTGTAATCCTTTAACCGCTTCCGCCACCGCCGCAATATGAGCCGGCTCCGTGCCAATACAACCCCCAATCAATCGCACCCCCTCCTGCACCAACTCTTTTGCTACCGAAGCAAAATACTCAGGCTCCGCATAAAAAAGATAATGCCCTTCCAAAAACTTAGGCTTACCCGCATTCGGAAATGCCGCATAAGACACATCCAAATCCAAAGGCAAATTTCCGAATAAATGCGTCATCGCACGCGGCCCCAACGTTGCATTCAGCCCTAACAATGTCGCCCCTTCCTCTTTCAAAGTTTGAAACGCTTCCCACACCGTTTCACCACCTGCCAAATGACCATCCTCCGAACAAGCCAAGGAACATAAAACCGGTCGACTATCCAAACTTCGAAAAACATAGAGTGCTCGCCGGATCTCTTCCAAATCCGAAAATGTCTCCAAAAAAATCGCATGCACACCACCATCCAAAAGCGCCCCCATCTGCTCGCGATACCAATTTTCGCGATCCGATATCGTCCAGCCTTCATCCGTAGCCGCTCGCAAAGCTAAAGGCCCCACCGATCCCACTACAAAAGCGTCCCGCGACTTAGCCACTGCCTTAGCCAACTGAACCGCTTTCCAATTAATTTCGGCCACTTGATTTTCTAACCCGTAGCGCGCCAGGTGAGGACGATTCGCTGAGAAGGTATTTGTCTCAATCAACTGCGAGCCCGCCGCTAAATAATCTTCATGCACCTGTTGAACCATTTCAGGCTGTGAAATATTCAACTCCTCCAAACAAGCCGAAATCGGCACACCCCGACTTTGCAACAGCGTACCCATAGCCCCGTCGCCCACTATTATTTTTTCATCTAGAACATTTAAAAGATTTGCCACAATAAAGGTAATTGTGCGAAACTATTGGCATGATGCAAAATAAAAAATCAAATTCATCACCAACTTTTCCAGAAGCCGAAGATAAAGTGTTTGCAACCGTGCAACACCGTAGACCTCGCGGCTTCATGGGAGATTCCGCCATCGACGAGGCCATTACTCAGCTATTAAAAGCCGCCGATCTCGAAGAGCCTAATGAATTTTATCGTGAAATAATCGCAAACGCTATTAAACTCGGTAAAAATAAGCCTCAGCGTGGCGATTTAAAATTAATCTCACGCGCCCTAACCGAAATGCGCGTCGCCGATCGTGTTTTCTCCAAATATCGCGATACCAAAAAAGTTGCCGTTTTCGGTTCCGCCCGCACTCGCTCCGAAAGACAAGAATATATTGCAGCAAAACAATTCGGCCAAATGATGGTAGAATCCAATTATATGGTCGTCACCGGAGGTGGTGAAGGCATTATGGGCGCCGCTCAAATTGGTGCCGGACGCGAAAAAAGCTTTGGATTAAATATTATCCTTCCCTTTGAACAAGAAGCCAACGAAACCATCCAAAACGATCCCAAACTCGTTACGTTCAAATATTTCTTCACTCGAAAATTAACTTTCGTCAAAGAATCCCATGCCGTCGTCTGTTTTCCTGGCGGTTTTGGAACAATGGACGAAGCCTTTGAAACCTTAACACTCATCCAAACCGGTAAAGCTCGCATTGTCCCCCTGCTATTCGTCGATGCCACGGGTGGCAATTTTTGGTCAGCGTTTGTTCACTACATCAGTGATCATTTGCTTCATAATGGATTAATCTCAAAAGAAGATTTTCATCTTTTTAAAGTGACCGATTCACTAGAAGAAGCGCGTGAAGAAATTTGCCATTTTTACAAAAATTTCCACTCCTATCGTTTCGTCAAAGACGATCTCGTCGTTCGCATGCAAAGAGTGATCCCTGAAGCAGAAATTGCAAAACTCAATGACGAATTTAAAGATATCATTTTTAATGGTAAAATTCGTAGCTGCGAAGCTTATGCGGATGAAGCTAATGAACCTGAAATCTTAACATTGCCTCGCGTTACTTTTCCTTTTAATCGAAGAGCTTTTGGTCGATTCCGACAACTTATCAATCGCATTAACGATTATTAATTTTTAGAACACCTTATTCTAAATTTGGCAAAGATAAAATACGGCGAATTTCGTCCGTTTTTAGCCCTATGGCCATCGGACGCATGATGCCGGGAAGCACAACAACGTCGTAAAGCTCTTCGACAACACCCTCAATCCGCAACCAATGTACCACATCGCCCGTTTGCAAATCGATGATTTGCAACCCACAACGGGATTCAGTTTTTTTGGCAGTTAAATTTTCCTGCAATGCCAACCCTTCAAAAGTTTTATTTTGTCGCGGTTTAGACAAACCCACAATGGCATAACGATCATGAAACGCCAAACCACGAGGATAACCCGGACAAAAAGTTGTGGCTGTAAAAGCGCCACTGGAACGATCCACATAACCCAAATCGCCCGTGCCAGAATTTAACACCCAAAGTTTATCCTGATAAACGCGTGGCGAATGAGGCATGGAAAGCCCAGTCGCAATGACTTGATCGGTTGCCATGTCCATCACACAACCGCCATCACGTCGATGTTCTCGCCAACCATCTACCACATCACTTTGGCTAATAGCTGTAGTATAACGGGCCACCCCATTTTCCAAAGCCAACCCATTGAGATGACATCGATCTTCCGCTGCCAGCTTACTCAAAAAAGGCGCTTCCCATACTTTATCAAAACTATGCGCTTCACTTAATGTCGCGATGCAACCAAATAACGTGTTAACAAAAAGCAAACGCCCGCTCTCCTCCACAACAATATCATGAATATCCAAATCGCCCGTCGTATAAGCAATTTTAGGAATATACATGCGATCATAACCATTGGCCATTTGTCCTGCGGGTAAAAAATTTTCAAAACGCCACAGTTGATAAAGCGTACTCATCCATAATGTTTGAGTCCCCGGATCAGCCCACAAACCCATGCATCGATTAAACGTTCTCTCAAAGATGGATAGTTGACCATTCGGTTGTAAACCAACAAAAAAAAGTTTGCCTGTTTGATAAGTGGTAAACGCTAAACTGATGCGTTGTTCATATAACCAACTATTAAACTGGCGCGAGGCTAAAAACTCCAATCGGGGTGTTTCAGGAGCTTGAATTTTTTCTTCAGCCATAGAGCACCAAAACTAAGCGCCACGTCTGCGTCGCTTTAATTTCAATTGCGCTAAGGACCGACTAATTAATGCTTCCAGTGGTAGCGATTTCTTCCGAAGACAATTTTTGAGACAACGCTTCTTTTGCACGCGCGATTGCTTTTTCCACAGAATCTTCGTCAATCTCCGCTTCAGTCAAAGCGCTATCCGTTAAAATCGCAATTCGCTCACCTGTTATTTCCGCAAACCTTCACCAATCGCTAAATAAACTTCTTCATTTTCTTTTCGTACACAGACCTCACCTGCTTTCAAACGAGTCATTAAAGGAACATGCTTAGGAAAAATTCCTAATTCACCTTCTTCACCCGGTAAAGTGACATGGTTCACTTGATCAGAATAAGCATTCCCTTCCGGAGTTACGATTTGCAAAGTTAATTGGCTCATAGTTTAAAAGAAAAACTACTCAGCAGCTTCCTTTACCATATCAATGCCGCCCTTCATATAAAAATTGGTTTCAGGCACTTCATCGTGTTTACCTTCGAGGATTTCTTTAAAACCTCGCACGGTTTCTTGAATGGAAACATATTGACCTTTCGCACCCGTAAACACTTCAGCAACATGGAATGGTTGGCTCAAGAAACGCTGAATTTTACGCGCACGATAAACGGTTAATTTATCTTCTGGCGACAATTCATCCATACCCAAAATCGCAATGATATCCTGCAAATCTTTGTAACGTTGTAGAACTTTTTGTACACCACGGGCGACTTCATAATGCTCTTGTCCCACAATCTCAGGTGCTAACGCTTTAGAGGTAGACGCTAAAGGATCCACAGCAGGATAAATTCCTAACTCAGCAATGGAACGTTCCAACACAATCGTCGAATCCAAATGCGCAAAAGTATTAGCCGGTGCAGGGTCAGTTAAATCGTCAGCAGGCACATAAACCGCTTGGAACGAAGTGATCGAACCTTTCTTTGTAGAGGTAATGCGTTCTTGTAAATCGCCCATTTCTGCTGCCAGCGTGGGCTGATAACCCACCGCACTTGGAGTTCGACCCAGCAAAGCTGAAACTTCTGAACCCGCTTGCGAAAATCGGAAAATATTATCGATAAATAACAACACATCCTGATTTTTTTCGTCACGAAAATACTCTGTCATCGCTAAAGCCGATAAAGCCACACGTAAACGCGCTCCTGGCGGCTCGTTCATCTGACCATAAACCAGCGCCACTTTGGATTTCTCTAAATTTTTCAAATCAATAACCCCGGCTTCTGACATTTCATTATAAAGATCATTCCCTTCACGAGTTCGTTCTCCTACACCCGCAAAAACGGAATAACCACCGTGACCTTTTGCGATATTGTTAATCAACTCCATGATAACAACCGTCTTACCCACACCCGCACCACCAAAAGCACCCACTTTTCCTCCCTTGGTGAAAGGACAAATCAAGTCGATAACTTTAATGCCCGTTTCTAAAATATTAGCTTTGGTGTCTTGATCCAAAAGAGTCGGTGCCTTGCGATGAATCGGATAACGTTTTTCAAATTGCACAGGACCGCGTTCATCCACCGGCTCTCCTAACACATTAAAAACACGGCCTAAAATACCATCACCCACCGGCACCGAAATCGGCTCGCCTTTATCGACAACGCTCAAACCTCGTTGCAATCCTTCCGTGGATGACATCGCGATCGCTCGCACCCAACCTTCACCCAAATGTTGTTGCACTTCGAGGGTTAATTTTTTGTTTTCTTTTCCTATGCTATATTCTACTTCCAAAGCGGAGTAAAGCGCGGGCAGTTGACTGGATGAAAAATCAACATCCACTACCGCGCCAATAATTTGAACTACTTTACCTGTATTTGCCATATTACTTTCCTCTAATTCATCGCCGCTGCGGCCGCGCTAATTTCCAAAAGCTCTGTGGTAATTGCCGCTTGGCGAATCTTGTTATACTCCAAAGTTAAATCTTTAATCAACTGTTTCGCATTATCCGTAGCATTTTTCATGGCCACCATTCGCGAACTGTGCTCCGAAGCACGCGCTTCTAAAAGATAATGCCAAATCTCGAAATTAACCGCATGCGGAAACAAACTTTCCAAAACGGCTCTTGAAGAAGGTTCAAACAAACTTTCCAAACGCTTTTCCTTTGGCTGAACCTCCTGCTCAGCTTTATCACTAACCGTTAACCCGGCTGCCGTTGCTTTAAAATCAACCGCTAAAGGCAACAAAGGCTCAATCGTTGGCGTCTGCGTCAAAGTGCTAATAAAATTAGTGTAAGCCACCTCCACTCGATCCACTTTTTCCTCCAAAAAAAGTTTCATCAAAAAAGAACCAATTTTTTTCGCTTCTAAAAAACGACACCCTTCGCTGACTTCAAAATCCGCCACCAAATTGCGTTTTGTGCGAGCTAAAAATTGGCGCCCTTTACGTCCTACCGTCACAAATTGAGTTTCCGCAGGATAATTCGCAATCAAACGCAACAGATTAGAATTTAAAGCTCCACACAAACCTTTGTCCGTTGTGATCACTAATAAGGCTGTGCGATTACCCTCTCGCAATTGATGCAAAGGATGTTGAAACGTCTCTTCATCAGAAGCCGCCTCCAACATTTGATTCAACAACTGTGAATAAGGTCGTCCTGAAAGCGCCGCTTCTTGTGCGCGCCGCATTTTCGACGCAGCCACCATCTGCATCGCCTTCGTAATTTGTGCGGTATTACGAATCGACTTAATCCTGCGTCGAATGTCACGAGTATTGGCCATGAACTAACTAGCTTGATAAGTTTCTTTAAAAACAGTGATCGCTTGTTTCAGTTCCGCAGAAAGCGAATCATCAATCGCCTGTTTCTGAGCAATCGATTGCAACAACTCAGTTTTGCGCGTGGTGAAATACTCCGATAAGCGATTTTGGAAATCCTTCACTTTGTCAACGGGCACATCATCCAAGAAATTGTTTTGTATCGCGAACATAATGGCCACTTGCACTTCTGTAGGAATTGGGTTGTATTGCGGTTGCTTAAATAACTCGACAATACGCGCACCACGATCCAGTTTTGCTTTTGTTCCCGCATCCAAATCGGAGCCAAACTGAGCAAATGCCGCCAACTCACGGAACTGAGCCAACTCGCCCTTAATTTTTCCCGCGACTTGTTTCATCGCTTTAATTTGCGCTGCAGAACCCACACGCGACACAGAAAGACCCACAGAGATCGCGGGGCGCACCCCTTGATAAAACAAATCGGTTTCCAAATAAATCTGACCGTCGGTAATGGAAATCACGTTCGTCGGAATGTAAGCTGAAACGTCACCCGCTTGCGTTTCGATAATGGGTAATGCAGTTAAAGAGCCATCACCATTTTTTTCATTCAAACGCGCAGACCGCTCCAACAAACGACTGTGCAAATAAAACACATCGCCCGGATAAGCTTCGCGACCGGAAGAAGCGTTTCAAAACCAACGAAATCTGACGATAAGCCACAGCATGTTTGGAAAGATCATCAAACACAATCAATGCATCCATGCCATTATCCATAAACCATTCGCCCATCGCCGCACCAGAAAAAGGAGCAAGATATTGGTTTGCCACCGACTCAGAAGCTGGCGCTGAAATTACGATTGTATAAGGCATCGCGCCTGCTTCTTCCAACACGTTTAACACTCGCGCAATATTGGAATTTTTCTGACCCACTGCCACATAAATAGAATAAAGCGGACGAAAACCAGGTTTACCTTCGTTGGCTTTATTAATGCGAGCTTGATTGATCATCGCATCAATCGCAATCGTCGTTTTACCCGTAGCACGATCGCCGATAATCAATTCGCGTTGTCCGCGACCAATCGGAATCATCGCATCAATTGGCATAATTCCTGTTTGCACCGGCTGCGAAACAGAACGTCTTTTGATAATGCCAGGCGCGATTTTTTCCACAGGATAAAACGTTTCCGAAGCAATCGGTCCTTTACCATCCAAAGGTTGACCTAACGCATTGACCACGCGTCCTAGCAAACCCTTTCCGACAGGCACTTGCAATAAACGACCTGTCGTTTTGCATTCGTCACCCTCTTTAATTCCCATGTCATCGCCCAACAAAATGCCACCTACCTCAGTTTCTTCGAGATTCAACGCCAAGCCAAATAATCCATTGGAAAATTCAATCATTTCATTAAGTCGAACATCGGTTAAACCCTCAACCTTCACCACACCATCACCCACTTCGCGAACAATGCCAATGTTTGACCGATTGACTTCAGTTTTTAATCCTGAAATCGTTGATTCTAATTCCTGTAAAATGCTACTCATAAATACTTTCTTTTCTCCTTAACACATTGCTTTCAATCGCTCGAGACGATTCTTCATCGAACCATCCCACACATCCGATCCCACTTTAATTAGTAAACCCCCTTGCAATTCCGGCTTTACTTCAAAGGACGGCGTTAACCCTTTTCCATAACGTCCTTCTAAAAAACTCATTACATTTTGTTGCTGATCTGATTCCAAAGGCATTGCACTTTGCACAATCACAGCACGCTTGGCCAATTCCAATGCAATTAATTTTTTAAATCGCGTCAACACCGCCAAATACTGACGGGGTTTTTCTTTTAACACCTTTTCTAAAACCAAACGCACACGCGACTCGTCCACTCGTCCTTCTCCAACACGACAAAAAACCAAGAGCGATTTGGCTAACTGCTTTGCTTCGCTACTTAATTTCATAATATCGTGACTATTTTCTGGTTAAGCGGCTAATTCCCGCAACGTTTCCTCGTTCAAACAACGCTGATCTTCCGCAGAAAGCACTTTGCCACTAACTTTTGAAGTGGTTTCAATGACCAAACGACCAATTTCACGCTTCAACTCCGCCATCATTTGTTGACGTTCCAAAACAATCGCTTCCTGTGCTTTTTTTAGCATACCTTCCGCTTGAGCAACTGCTTCTTGCAATTTTCGCTCGCCCAAAAGAGAGGCGGATTTTTGTGCCTCTTCGATCATCTGGGTGGCTTGTTGATTAGCCTTAGCAATCACATCAGCACGGGTTCGATCGGCTTCCTCCAGTTCTTGCTTGATCCGCTCTGCATTTTCGAGACTTTCGGCAATCTTTTGTCGTCGTTCATCCAACACTTTTTGAATGGGATTAAAAGCAAAACGCTTTAAAGCGTAAGCCAGAAGAACAAAAAGAATAATTTGCGAAAGAAGCTTCGGCCCACTTACACCAACTCGGTTGGCAATTTCACCAACTAAGCCATCTGAAGTGGCAGCTTCAACTGCTCCTAAAAAAAACCATGAAGTCATTGTTTTCTTTCCATGTCTTGGTGCGATTTGTGTCAAATCGCACACAAGACTTTAAATTTATTTCGCGAGGAAGATAGCGAAGAAGATAATACCTTCTGCTAACGCCATTGCTAAAATGGATTGCACCAAAATCGGCGTGGCGGCGCCTGGATTGCGACCCACTGCTTCTGCAGCTTTCGATCCAATGATGCCCACACCCAAGGCGGAGCCAATGGCAGCCAACCCTATGTGAATACTACCTACAATTTCTGCTAAGAACATATTTTTCCTTTCATTACTTTAGTTTTTTTTGTTAACCCTCGCACGCGAAGCACGATCCGATTAACGAAATCTTTATCTTAATGGTGGCCCTCCTCATGACGACACATCATTCCAGTAAACACAGCAGTCAACAAACAAAACACCAAAGCTTGCACGAATCCTACAAGCAATTCAAAAAAATAAAAAGGTAAAGGAATCAACCAGCTTAACCACTTGTTAATTGCCATCATCGATTCCAACATATATTCGCCCCCATACACGTTACCAAAGAGACGAAAACTTAAAGAAACCGGCCGAAATGCGATAGAAATAACCTCAATAACACCAACAAAAACAAAAACGATAATCATGACCACACCAATCAATCCTTTATTATCCGCTTTCGAGCCAAAGATGTGATGAACAAAACCTCCCACTCCATTAGCTTTTAATGACCACACTATCCATAGAGCAAAAAATACTAGAGCCATCGCCATAGTCATATTGACATCGGCATTTGCCCCGCGAATAAAAGGCTGGTTAATCATTAAGTCATACCAACTATCACCATGACCTCGACCAATCGTTCCCACACCTGGGAATAAGCCAAACCAATTAGAGAAAAGAATAAAAAGAAAAATAGAAGTAAAAAACCATAATGTTTTTCTGGCCCATTCCGCTCCGAGCACTCCTTCCAACAAACCCGATATCGATTCTACGACCCATTCCAAAAAATTCTGAGCTCCTTTAGGCACAAGCCTCGGAGAACGCATGGCAACCTGAGCAAAAATAATTAGCCCGAGAGCAATGATCCAAGCAGGAATCATAGAGTTTGTAATAACAAAAGGCCCAAAATGAAATAATTCTACTGCCGACATCGGCAATTCATGATGACTTTCAGTAGCGGCTAAAATGAGCATGCGCGCAAGAATTAAGCAGCCTAATCGAAAATGCACAAGCTAAACTTTAAAAAAATAAAGTCGGTACACTTTTTACTTTTAAACGTTAATCCCACAAGAGGCACCGCCATGGCATCAAAACACTTTACAGAATCAAAAATAAACAGACCCAATCCACATTCACACCCTTTATTTTTAAAACTCGACAAAAGTTTAATTTTCATTATTTTCTGAAAATATAGAAAATATGAATAAAACAGAAAATCAAGAAACCGCCTGGCAAGACGCGCGCGATAGTTTTATCGCGCAGTGGGGCTCCATCGGCAGCGCTTGGGGCATCAATCGCACGATGGCACAAATCCATGCCCTGCTTATTGTAGCCTCCCACCCTTTGACTACCGATAATATTATGGCAGAACTAAAGATTAGCCGTGGTAATGCCCATAGCAATTTAAGGGAATTGATCAGCTGGGGCTTGGTCAAAAGCGTCATTCGAAAAGGCGAACGAAAAGAATATTTTGTTGCTGAAAAAGAGGTTTGGAAAATGTTTTGCACCATCGCGCGCGAACGCAAACGACGCGAAATCGATCCCGCCTTGGAAGCGCTCACCCACTGTTATGAAAAAACTAAAAAACTCAAAGGGCACGAAGCCCGGGATTTCAATCAACAAATCAAAAGTTTGAAAAATTTTTTAGAATTAGCTGGTAACACGATGGAAAAAATAACCGCCTTAGAACACAACCAATGGCTCGCCCTAGCCCTTAAAATGTTAAAAATAAAAAATCATGAAACCCATTATTCTTAACCCTCTTTCACGACGCGCCTATGCTTTTTGGGGCATCGGGCTCATGGCACTCAAATACAACATCGACCGTGCCATTGCTTATTTTGGATTTCCACCTCACCTGGTTTCCTTGGAACTACCTTGAATTTGAAAAACCCCTCCTCGAACCCATTTAAAATTCTCCAATTTATCTCGTCTTGGTTTTTCGGTGCTGCCCTTTATTGGATTATGACATCTATTTTACTTTGCGACGATTAAAAGACGCGGGTCTCCCTCTCAAATTAGCGCTACTATTTTTTTCCATACTTTTCTTAATTTAATTTTTCTTCCTCATCTTATGTTTACTCCCCACAAAAACCACTGAACCATTACAAAAAAATCATAAAACAAAATTCGCTCTGGATAGATTACTGCCCGTAGCAATTTCGGCAGCGCAGCCATCAGCGTTTTATTTCCGCCATTTTGGGATTAGGTTTGTTGTTTTAAGTGCCAATACCTTAAAACATTATGGTTGGGCTCTGTTTTTGCGGCATTCCCTTCTTCAAGGATTTTTAGCTGCACACCTTGCCGCTCAACGCCGATGACCATGAAAGAGCCAATCTCAGCTGCATTAACCGTCTTCATCACCGGCGGCATCATCTCTTTTCAACACGAAGGCGCCATTTGTTTGATCATGGCAGTGCCCCTGGGTTGGCTATTATCATTACTGGGCGCCACCACAGCTTTTGTCATTCAAAAACATCAACCCTCATCTCGCCTGCACTGTTTCAGTATTTTGAGCCTTCCTTTACTCATGGTGGTTGAAGCAAAAACTTTCTCACCACCACCCATGCTCCAAGTTAAAACCGAAGTTAAAATCAATGCGCCACCAGAAAAAGTTTGGCCACAAGTCATCGCCTTCTCTCAACTACCACCCCCTTGCGAACTTCTCTTCAAAACCGGCATTGCCTACCCCATTAAAGCAGAAATTCAAGGTGAAGGCCACGGCGCAATCCGAAAATGCGTCTTTTCCACCGGCGCTTTTGTGGAACCCATAACCGTTTGGCAAGAGCCTGATCTCCTGCGCTTCAATGTCAGCGAACAACCTGCCTCCATGACCGAAATTTCTTTTTACCAAAACTTGCACCCACCCCATCTCGACCACTACCTGCGATCGCATCAAGGCCAATTTCTCCTGAAAAAGAAACAGCCCGATGGCGCGCACTCTTCTCGAGGCACCACTTGGTATGACAATCGTATGTGGCCCCAAACTTATTGGCGACTATGGAGCCACTACCTCATTCACAAAATTCATAAAAGAGTCCTCAACCACATCAAAACTCAAGTCGAAAACCAAACCTAACCATGCTCCACTCCATTCCCACACGCCCACTTCTACCAGAAGAAAAACATGCGTTGCAACAAACATGGCTGCTTTATGAACTCTTAACCTACCGCCACCCCATGTTAGAAAAAAATTGCGACAACCCTCTCAAGCCAACAAACTTTTGAAAAAACAAAAAACACCCTTATCCGCTACAATCCAACTTCGACTTTCTCAAAAATCCTTTGTAATCGAAATCACGCTGCAAACTACTTTTTCAGAAAAAAATTCCTGATTGGGCGGAAATCAATGAACCCTTAGGCCCTTGGCTTGCTTCGCAAGGTTATGTCTTCGAAAAAAAATCAATCACACCCCACTCCTTTTTCTCTCATGCGATTTTTTACAGCGACGCCGCTACCACTCAAAATTGTTACGGACGAAGTACCAATTCGATCACCTCACCACAAAACATGATTTATTCGTGCCAACACTTGAAATTTGGAATCTTCTTATCGCGAATTACTAGTTACCAGTCATCAGCCAACCTATATTTTTCACCAACCGCTTGACCATCACACGCTTGATGCTTAAGCTCTCGCCCGTCATGAATATAGCCATAGAAGACATTAACAATTGCCGAAAACGTCTCAAAATCGAATTACCACCAAACGAAGTTAACGAAGAAATTGAGCGCATCACCAACGAATTTCAAAAACAAGCCAAACTGCCCGGATTTCGTGCGGGGAAAGTGCCTCGCGACGTTATTATCAAACGCTTCAGCCAAGAAATTGACGAAGAAACCAAACGCTCTCTAGTGCCGAAAGCCTATCGACGCGCCATTCAAGAAAAGAAGCTACGCGTGGTGAGCTCTCCGTCAATCGAAGATCTCAAGTTTCAACGCGGTCTTTCTCTCAGCTTTTCTACTTTAGTTGATTTGGCTCCCGAAATTCGGCTCCCGGAATACAAAGGCTTATCCCTACCCAAAATCGACGACGCATTAACAGAAGAAGAATTCAAAAAACAACTCGATCAACTTCGCGAACGCCAAGCGCATTTCCACGATTTAACCGGTCGCCCCACACAAGCCAACGACTTTGCAATAATCGATTACACCGCCACGGTTGATGGCAAGCCGCTTTTGGAAATAGCGCCTGAAGCCAAAAAACTCGCCGCACAAAATAATCTGTGGATCAAACTCGAGGAAGACGCTTTTCTGCCAAAATTTGGCGCTCAACTCGTCGGCATGAATATCGGCGATAAAAAAGATGTCACTATCGAATTCCCCGAAGACTTTCCCCATCCCGAACTGGTCGGGAAAAAAGCAATCTTTGCCGTGGAACTAAAAGGCATCAAAGAAAAACATGTGCCGGAACTCGACGAAGAGTTTGCCCAAGACCATTTTAAAATGTCATTGGAACAAGTCAGGACCAATTTGCGCGAAGGGTTAAAGACACAAAAGAAAAATGAAGTGGCAGCACAACAAAAAAATCAGCTCATGGAACAACTCTTAAACAAAACCGAGTTCGACCTACCAGAATCCATTCTCACTGCCCAAACCAAAAATGTCGTTCGCGAAATTGTCGAACACAATCAACAACGCGGCATTAGTCTCGATGCTATCCAAGAAAAAAAAGATGAGATTTATCAAACTGCTCAAAAAAGCGCGCGCGATCGCGTGAAAGCAGCTTTCCTCCTTTTGCAAATTGCGCAAAAAGAAAACTTGCAAGTCACCACCGAAGAAATGAACCATCGCATTCATCATCTCTCACACCAATACAACATGGAACCACAAAAACTCCTCGAAGAACTCAACAAACACAGCGGTCTCAACCAAATCGAAGAAGAATTACTCATTAGCAAAACGCTTGATTTTCTTTTAACCCACGCGAAGGTGGAATAAAATTAAGCTAAAACTGAGAAAAAAATTATGAACATCAGCAACAACTACCTCGTTCCCATGGTCGTCGAACAAACCGGCCGCGGCGAACGCGCTTACGATATTTACTCTCGACTTCTCAAAGATCGCATCATCTTTATCGGCACACCCATTGACGACACCATTGCCAACGCCATCATCGCCCAACTGCTTTTCTTACAAATGGAAGATCCCAAAAAAGATATCAATATCTATTTGCAAAGCCCCGGTGGCTATGTGACAGCCGGTTTGGCAATCTACGACACCATGCAATTTCTTACCTGCGACGTAGCAACCTATTGCATCGGCCAAGCCGCTAGCATGGGCGCAGTTCTCCTCGCTGCCGGCACCAAAGGGAAACGCTTTGCTCTACCCAACGCCAAAGTCATGATCCATCAACCTCTCGGCGGCGCACAAGGTCAAGCCAGCGATATTTCGATTCAAGCCAAAGAAATTCTGAAAACCAAACAACGGTTGAACGAAATTCTCGCCTTTCACACCGGTAAACCCATCGAACAAATCGAAAAAGACACCGATCGCGATTATTATTTAAGTGCTGATGAAGCTAAAGCTTACGGCCTTGTTGACGAAGTCGTCAAATCACGCAAAGAAGTGAAAAGTTAAATCAATTAACATTTTTCTTTTGAAAGATTAATTCAGGCATTTTTAAAGGTCGTTTTTTAAAAAATTTACATCCGCAAATAACCACCGTTTCGAACGTAACCTTCAAGCTGATTAAAGTTCTTATTTGCCTCATGTCCGGCCTGTTTAATCCCGGATTCTGTTTGATTTAATATACCATCCCAAATATCTTTCGCTCCACGTCCCAAATTGGCAGCTTGATCTCCAACCGAATAGACAAAATCCGCCATATCCTGAGGCGCAACAGGAAGAGCTAAAATAGCAGCGGGATTATTATCATAATCTGTACTTCCACCTCCTACTGCATTAAATCCTGGTCCAGCAATACTTGTGTTAACCTCAGCAGAAACTTGTTCCAATTTTTTAACTTTTGCAAAAAGATTATCCAATGCATTGGCTAGCTCCCCTCTCGATGCCTTGCCATGAGCCACCCTAATATACATATCAAGTGCAGCATCATAAGCTTCAGTGGCCTCTGTCATTGGCACTGAAAGCCTATAAAATCTTCTAGCAACTCCTTCACCAACACCGGTTTTACCAATAGCTTCGAAAGATTTATTTAAATCTGTCAGCACATCCATGATTTCGTCAAGAGAACCTCGCAAATCCATTAAAATCTCCCCTGCCTTCAACAATTCTTCACTTTGAGCACGACCAGAAACTCGTATCGCTCTACTCAAATCAGGAAATTTAGTAGTGGCTTGAGAGATCCTACCAACTAAAGCAGTAATACTACCCATGGCTTCTTTCAAACGAGCAATACCCGTACCCACTCTTCCCAACCTACCCATTCCTGCAGAAAATTTTCCCATAACAGCTATTTTATTTTTAAATTAATGATTTCTGGGAATAAAACTCAACTTGACCACTTTGTCAAATTTCTCACTCAAAAAAATAAAAACTAATTTAACGACAGGAAGATTTCTACTCAAAATCGTTTTTCAAACACCAAAACCACTATTTTCTTCAATTTTGTTTCATGAAAATTCTATTTTTCATGAAGAACTTTTCCCTCTTTCCAGTTTCACATCTTCCCATGAAACCGGATCTTCGAGGGGCTCCATATGAGTAAAAACGATGAGGCCAGGAATGGCATTACGGAGGTCTTCTTCGATGCATTCGACGAGGG
>JAWLBA010000013.1:0-43869 GCA_041395165.1 Verrucomicrobiia bacterium | reverse complement strand
CTTGCGGCTCGACGAGTTGTTCGTATGGAACATTCGCTTCAGCCAATAAAACATTCATATGACCCGGCATACGACCCGCAACTGGATGAATCACATAACGCACTTCCGCGCCGTTAGCTTGCAAAAGTTCGCCCAATTCGCGCACAGCATGTTGCGCTTGAGCCACAGCCATGCCGTAACCCGGAACAATAATCACGGATTGCGCTGCTTCCAAAAGATAATAAGCGTCCTCGACTGAAACCGGTTTCGCTTCACCATGAAACGTGGCAGTCTTCTTTTTCGAAGCGCCCACACCGCCAAATAAAACATTGGTCAAAGATCGGTTCATCGCTTTGCACATGATACTAGTCAAAATAATGCCGCTCGCGCCCACCAAAGCGCCGGAAACAATGAGAACACTATTTAAAATCACAAAACCCGCCGCGCTCCCTGCAATTCCGGAATAACTATTGAGCAGAGAAATAACTACAGGCATATCTGCACCGCCAATACCAATGACCGCCAGCACGCCTAACACCAACGATAAACCAACTGCAACGAGGAAAAGAGTATAACTCTCTGTTGGATTCATACAGATCACGACACCAATGGCTAGTGTTCCTAACAATAAAACAGCATTAAGAAATTGCTGGCCTCTAAAGAGAATAGGTTTGCCCGGAATCATTTCGCTTAATTTGCCAAACGCAACCACACTGCCGGTAAAAGTAATGCCACCAATCAACACTGCAAAAAAAGTGGAAACCAAAGTTAGTAAATCGGAATTCGGATTATGATGAAACTCCGCCCAACCAACAAGCAAACTCGCTAAACCACCAAAACCATTAAATAAAGCCACCATTTCCGGCATCGCTGTCATCTTGACTGTGCGCGCCGCAACTCCACCAATCGCCGCGCCCACTAATGAACCGACAATAATCCAATGATAACTCATTCCTTGCTGCACTAAAGTGGCCACCACGGCCAACAACATACCAATCGCAGAAACAAAATTGCCTTTGCGCGCTGTCGTAGCCGAACTGAGCATCTTTAAGCCTAAAATGAAAAGAACAGCCGAAACAATATAACAAAATTCAATGATTTGATTGAGATTCATGGATTTATTTTTTCTTGTTTTTGAACATGCCCAACATGCGATCCGTTACCCAATAACCGCCCACAACATTAACCATTGCACAAGCCACAGCTATGGTTCCCAACACCGTTCGAAGCGTGTCACTATCGGTATGACCTGCCGAGACCAAAGCAGCTACAATGGTAATTCCCGAAATCGCATTAGAACCGGACATCAACGGCGTGTGCAACTGCGAAGGAACTTTCGCAATTAATTCAAATCCTAAAAAAATCGCGATGACAAAAATAAAAAGTAGAAACATATGATTTTCCTTATTTTTCTTATTTACTCGTTACAGATTAAGATGTTTTTTGATGACTTCATTCACTACCTGACCATTACAAGTCATGAGCGAATTTTTTAAAATTTCGTCCTCTGTATTAAAACGAAATACTTTCTCCTTTTTATCCCAGAAATGTTCAATAAAATTGGCAACATTACTGGCATACATCTGACTCGCATGAATCGGCACACGCCCCGGAAGGTTACCTAATCCAATGACTCTTACACCATTAATATCAACTTCCTGATCCAATTGAGATCCCTCCACATTGCCACCTGTTTCCACCGCCATATCAATCACAATGCTACCCGGTTGCATGCCTTCAACCATAGCACGCGTTAAAATACGAGGCGCTTTTCTACCAAAAACTTGTGCGGTTGTAATTACCACATCAGAATAAGAACAAACTTTCGCCATGGCCTGACGCTGTTTTTCGAGTTGTTCCGGTGTTAATTCTTTAGCGTAACCCTGAGCGGTTTGACCCGTCTCGCCCAAATCTACTTTCACAAATTTTGCACCTAACGATTGCACCTGTTCTTCGACAACTGGACGCGTGTCAAAAGCTTCTACCCGAGCGCCCAAACGCTTAGCCGTAGCGATCGCTTGCAACCCCGCGACACCTACACCAATAATAAAAACTCGCGCTGGATTCAGCGTTCCCGCAGGTGTCATCATCATCGGAAAAACCTTATCTAAACGTTCCGCAGCCAAAATCACTGCTACATAACCTGCCAGATTGGCTTGCGAACTTAAAGCGTCCATTTTTTGAGCCAACGTAGTTCGAGGAATCATCTCCATACTCACTGCGCTCACCTGCGCTTGAGCCAGTTGTTGAATCAAAGACGATTCATTAAAAGGATCCAAATAGCTAACATGAATCGCCCCTTTTTTTAACAAAGTAATATCTTCCGCAACCGGCTTGCGAAGGCGCAATACCATATCGGCATTTTTTGAAGACGCCACACGATCCGAACTCAATTTAGCGCCCACTTTTTCGTAGCTCTCATCAGAGTAACCAAGACCCGCGCCAAGACCTTGTTCAATTTCTACAGCAACACCCAAAGCGGCCAATCGCTTGGCAACATCAGGAATTAAAGCAATTCGTTTATCAGAAGGATGATTTTCCTTGGGGAAGAAAAGAAGCATAGACTTTGTTGTTTTCCTATTTTTCGGAAAGAAAATAGTCAGGGAATATGACGTTTGTCACGAAAAATTCCCATTAATTCTTACCCCTTCAAAGATGGGTCACCGGCAGGTCGCCGCCACAATAAAGACACACTTTTCGTTTAGAATTGGAGTTGCGTTTACACTTGGGACAAACCACAACCTGCTGACCAATTTTCCCGTCCACAACCCCATCCCGCAGATCAATTTCCTGCATCTTTTGCATAACCTGTTCTTCAGTAAAATGATTAGATTCTCGCAACAACTCCCACAAGGCTTGACACGTTAAACTTAAAGTTTCCACACGATTTTCTAATTTTTGAAAATCGGAAATCAATTTTTCCGTTTTATTAATCGCTCGCGAAGCTTGTGCTTCCGCCTCTTGGAATTTTTCTGTGCTGATAAATACCAAATAAACTCATAACGTTTTAGATTAGAAAATTTCTGAGTTTTAGTATAGCATTATCATTAATTAGTGTTCTCTATCATGAAATCAAAAACTTTCTTTGTTCAGCTGGCTGCTTTTCACTGCGCTCATGACTTATGGCTTTTACATGCTTCTGCAGCATAGTCACAATGGTTTTTTACAAGCCGTCGAACAGGAAGGACGTAGAGTTTATCAGTTTTTTCAACGTAAATTTAAATGAATTCGTCGCGCATTGTTATTGTTGCAGTGGGTTCATTAGGCGATCTCCACCCTTACCTGGCAATTGAAAAAGAACTCAAACGTCGCGGCCATCAGATTACCTTCGTTACGATTAGCCACTATCAAAAAAAGTGGAACAAGCTGGCTTGAATTTTGCTTTAACGCGACCTGACTTTTCACCAAATGACAAAGAAACATTGCGATTAGTCAACGATCGCTTTCGCGGCGGAGAATGGGTTTTTAGAAAATTCGTCATTCCCCACATCCGAGACAGCTATGAAGACCTAAATCGCGCCTGTGAAAATGCCGATTTATTAATTTCTCACCCTATCACTCAAGCCGCCCCGATTGTTGCCGCAAAAAGAAAAATGCCTTGGATATCCACGGTTTTATCCCCGATTAGTTTTTTTTCGTGTTATGATCCTCCCGTTATGCCCGCCCTACCTTTTTTGCGAGGGTGGCATTTAGGCCCTAAATTTTATCAACATTTTTTTAATCTAATTCGATCCATTATGAATCGATGGTGCGAACCCGTTTACCAACTACGCGAAAGCTTAGGTTTAGGACGGGGCGGAAATCCTATTTTAGAAGGACAACATTCTCCTGATTTAGTTTTAGCTTGGTATTCTTCCCTCTTGGGCAAACCCCAAATCGATTGGCCCAAACAAACAGTCATGACAGGCTTTATTTTTTACGAAGAAGAAAATCAATCGATGACTCAACAAAAAGAATTAGAAACTTTTTTAGCGCAAGGCGAAGCGCCTATCGTTTTCACACTTGGCTCATCTCGCATCCACACTCCCGGTATATTTTTTGAAGAAAGCCTTGCTGCGGCTCAACAGCTAGGTTTGCGAACCATTATCCTCGCTGGTGAATAAACGCAATAGCTTCGCGCGACCTTGAATTCTTCATCATTTTACATTACCGATTATCTGTCTTACTCCAAAATTTTCCTCACGCTAAAATCATCGTTCACCAATGCGGCATCGGCACCACGGCACAAGCTCTGCTTGCCGGAAAACCCATGCTTGGTTCCTCAAGCACACGATCAACCCGATAACGCATATCGTCTGGAAAAATTAGGTGTGGCCAAAGTTCTGCCCCACTACTTCGGTATCGAAGAAAAAAAGTGATCAAAAAATTAGAATGTCTAATTAATCATTACTCTTCCTTTCTGGAACAATCTGCTAATGCACAGAAACAAATTTTATCTGAAAACGGCACCCAAACCACTTGCGATCAGGTCGAAGCTTATTTGCGTCGCAAAAAATAAAATATTTAGCGTATAATATCATTCATGGAAAGCTGTGTGGTTTTCAGTCTCCGTCTGTTGCAAAAAATTTGCGCGTTCTTGCCTATGTCGATTTGTCGAGTTACAGGATCATTTTTAGGTCTGATCATTGGAATTTTTGCTTTTCCCTATCGTCACGTCTTTCAAGAAAATTGGCAGATTACTTTTTCACAACCATTGTAGGAACAAAATAAACTTTGGGCCAATTTAGGTCGCAATTTACCGGTATCCTTAAAAATTAGCGCTTCCAATTCTGAACAAAAAGAAATGGGTGCGTGTTATCGGTTTGGAACATCTCTACGAAGCCGTAAAACAAAGTGGCGGCGCAGTCATGGCCACAGGTCATTTTAGTTGCTGGGAACTCCTGGCGCACATTCCCCAATTTGCTGCCGATTTAAAATTTAACACTCTCTACCAACCTCTAAAAAATCGGCGCATGGACGAATGGATGCGACAAATCCGCGCACAATGCGGCGTGGGCTTAATTAGTCGACGTGGCGCATGGAAAACTGCTTGTGAAAAATTGCGTCATGGCGAAGTCGTGGCGATTTTTGCGGATCAACATGCGGGCAATCATGGTATTTGGACACCATTTTTTGGCAAATTAGCATCCACCTCCCCCCTTTCTGCTTTAATCGCCAAACGCACTCGCACCTGGATCGTTCCGGCAACTATCCGCACCACAAAAACCGGATGGGAAGTCGAATTTTCTTCACCACTCAAACCACACAAGCAAACCGTGGCCGAGTTAACCTTTCAACTCAATCAACAATGGGAAAATGCCATCCGCCAGCATCCACACGACTGGTTCTGGGGGCATGAACGTTGGAAAATTCCTAATCCGCGTTTTTTATTAAAACAAGCCAAACGCGAAATTTATCTTCCTCAATCCGTTTCGGTAAAACCTTTCCGAGTTTTAGTAAGAGGCATGAATTGGCTAGGCGACGCTGTGATGCATCTGGGCGCTTTGCGAAACCTAAAAGAAGGCAGACCCGATTTACATCTCACTGTTTTAACCCCGAAAAATTTAACAGATCTTTATTGCGCGTGTGCGTTTGTCGACGCGGTCCAACCTCTTCCTCAAGTCTCCGGCTTTTTAAAAACCTTGCGTCAAGTTTGGCTCACCGCACAACAACTCCGAGAACAATCATTTGATGTGGCGATTTTATTGCCGAACTCTTATCGAACGATTCTGGAA
Organism: Verrucomicrobiia bacterium; assembly: GCA_041395165.1. Classification (GTDB taxonomy): domain Bacteria; phylum Verrucomicrobiota; class Verrucomicrobiia; order JADLBR01; family JAIBCM01; genus JAIBCM01. The sequence goes on along the minus strand of JAWLBA010000013.1, from coordinate 38,176 downwards.
GTTTGGTTGGGTGGAATCAAACGACGCGTTGGCTTTCGTGTTCAAGGTCGTGGGAAACGAGCCATCAACCACAAAATTCCAATGAACTATTTTGACAGCCCCAATGAACATCAAGCATTTCGTTGGCTGAATGCCGTAAAATGGTTGGGGGGCGAATTCAAAACAGAACCTTATCTTCTGGAAGCCACCACGCGAATCAATCGGGAAAGTTTAGGCGTGATTGCACCGGGCGCAGCTTTCGGCCCTGCAAAACGCTGGTTACCCGAACGTTTTGCCCATGCAACCCGAGGTTTATCGGAAGTGTGCGAAAAATGGGTAATTGTTGGCGCTCCAGAAGATCAAAAAAGTTGTCGTGAAGTAGCCGCACTCTTGCCCGGAGTAGAAAATCTTTGCGGCAAAACCCATTTAGGAGAATTAATTTTGCTGTTATTAAAATCGCATTTTGTTTTATGCAACGATAGCGGCGTCATGCATCTCGCAGGCATTTGTGGTGCCAAAGTGGTAGCAATATTTGGTTCCACCGAACCTCAAGCCACGCGCGCTCGACAATCCAGTGTGGCTTATGTGCGACATCATCTGCCATGCAGTCCCTGTTTTCGACGGGAATGCCCTCTAGGACATTACAACTGCTTGAAAAAGGTGACTATTGCCGATGTACTAGCGGTTTCCCATCAATTATTAGAAGATCAAGAGGCTAAACCCTTACCCAGCCTAGCTTGGGTGGGAGAAAAATCATGATTTTTGTTTGGGTCAATAAAAGGAATTGGAAACATCCTGGTCCTATTATGAATGTGGGCGTGCATAACGCGCATGCTTTGGCGGAATGTGGGTATGAAACTTACTTTTGCATCGGACAAGGCGGCGATTCAGATACGGAAAAAGATTTAAAAGAAATTTATGATCTCACTCCATCGCCGCATTTACACATTCATCGCGTGCCACGGAAACAGATCGGAAAAACCACGTTGAGTTTATCTATTTTTTCTGAAGCTAAAGCATTGATCCAACGCTTGCAAAAATTAGATCGCGTTGTGGTATTAACCCGAGAGGCATCCTTTCTCCCTTTTTTAGCAAAATTATGTCAGGACAAAAAAACGCTGGGATTTTATGAGGCCCACGATTTTTATGCGGACTTATTCTGGCGCAAAGATCAGCTATCATTTCAGGATTATAAACAGGAATTGATTGAAAACCTTTTTTTACCCAAACTTTCCGGAGTCATTTGCATCACCAAACCTCAAAAAGAACTTTACCAACGCAAATTTCCGAAATTGCCAGCCATCAACTTACCCCTAGGCACGAAACCACAAACGGAAGACATAAGACTGATTTCAGAACAAAAACGTCTGAAAAGAAAAGTGGTTTATGTGGGCAACTTGGATCGCGAAAAAGGTGTAGCCGATTTGGTCAAAATGGCTTCTGAACTCAATCGTCGCAATATTCAAATGGCTTTGTGGGGCGGCTCAAAAGAACAAATCGAACGCTTTCAAAAATTGATGCATGCAGAAAAAGTTCAAGACACCGTGGAATGTATTGGATTTCGACCTTTGCGAGAACTGCATCAGGCACTTGCGAGCGAAGTGAGTTTAGGACTAGTTCCTTTGCAAGACACTTTTTATAATCGTTATCTCACTTGCCCTGCAAAAGCTTTGGACTATTTATCTTTTGGCTTGCCCATCATTGCTTCGGATTTAATCGGTGTTAAAACTTTACTGCAAGATGCTGCGTTATATTTTGATGCAGATAAACCTCAAACCTTGGCCGAAGCTTGTGAAACGTTATTGGCAGATCGCGCAAGTTATGAAAATGCTTGTGAGCAATCCCACAAACGAAGTCTCACACTTAGTTGGCCTCAACGCGCTCAACAGTTAACACAATGGATTGAAAGTTTATCCAAGGAAATTTAAATAGCTTTCTCTCGCGGATTACTGCGAAGCGGAATGGTTTTATGTTCCAAATTGTGAATCGCGCGAATGTAGCGCACGGTGCGACTGTGAGCGCGCATTAAAATAGAATGCGTGATGGCAGTTTTTCCGATCAATTTTACGCCAGGCAAAAGCGGGCTATCGCTGATGCCCGTAGCACAAAAAATAGAACTTTTACCCGCTAGCAAATCTTCCGTGTAGTAAACCTTGTCTAACTCTGCATCACTTAAGCCGTCACACTCTTTCTTGCGCGCTTCCGGTGTGGGAAACCACATGCGCATTTGAATTTCCCCTTCCAAACATTTTAAAGCTGCTGCGGTTAAAATACCTTCTGGCGTACCACCAATGCCAACATAAAGATCAACGCCCGAATCGGGAAGCGAAGGAGCCACAGCCGCAGTAATATCACCATCCCCCACCATTCTTAAAGAAGCGCCAACGCGACGCACGGTATCAATAAAATTTTGATTCCGTGGACGATCCAAAATCACTACCACCACTTCCGCCACTCGCTTGTCCAAAGCTTTTGCCACTAGTTTGAGTGTTTCCTCTAAAGGATTATCAATCAAAAGCGCATGAGCACTCCCTTTTTTCTTAAGCGCTTTTGCAACTTTGGGTCCATAAGCCAATTTGTGCGAATAGTAACTGGGCACATTAGACATTGCATGAGTTTGGCTATCGCGAGTTTGAGCTCCTGCAATCACAGAAATGGAATTGGGCAATCCCTTTGAAATATTGGTCGTGCCATCAATTGGATCCAAAGCAATATCAAAATGAGGCGAACTTTCTTTCCACGTGCCCAAACGTTCACCCAAAAAAATTCCGGGGGCATTGTCTTTAATTCCCTCGCCAATCACCACTTCACCACAGATGTCGACAACATCAAAAACGCCATAAATCGCATCACATGCCGCCTCATCTGCTTTTTCTTTTTCACCCTTTCCTAGCCAATGAATGGAATTTAAAGCAGCATTTTCCGTGGCACGTACGAATTCAAACTCAATCATTCTTTCTAAATTAGCCATAAACAATATTTCTTTATCAAAACCTCTTAAGATAGTTGCTTGTCAACCCAAAGAATGCAATCTTATTATAAGATATTAAAGTGGAGGAGATGTGAGTATCGATATTCAACCCGTAATTGAAGCGGCACAAGGCTATGTGTTGCTGGGAATGTATCCCGAAGCCTGGCAAGAAGTACGTAAACTAACTTCGCAAGAGCAACTTTTGCCGGCAGTGATAGATCTCCGCATCGCACTTCACATGCAGGAAAAACATTGGAAAGAAGCCTTGGAAATTCTGGAGCCACTGTGCCAAGTTGTGCCGGATCGGGACGATTATTTTGTTCACGCAGCTTTCTGTTTGCACGAAATTAATCGCACCAAAGAAGCACGCGATAAATTATTATCCGGCCCAGACACCTTAGTCCGACAACCTCTATTTCATTATAATTTAGCTTGTTACGAAACGCGCTTAGGCAAACCGGATTTAGCTAAAGTTTCTTTAGAACGGTGCTTTAAGCTAGATGAAAGCTTCCGCGAAATCGCCCTAAAGGATAATGATTTAAAAGAACTGAAATCCTGGTTAATTTCTGATAATTGATTGCAAGGAATTTTCGATTTTTTGCTTCAATCCAGTTTTTTCACATCAATAATTTGATCCCCAACCTTGAGTTGGTCTACCACTTTCATCCCATCATCTAAAACACGACCAAAAACGGTATATTGCATATCGAGCTGATGAATGTCCTTAAGAGCAATGTAAAATTGACTATTAGCTGAATCAGGATCCGATGCTCGTGCCATGCCAACCATACCTCGTCGATGAGCTATTTTAGGCGTAACTTCCAAAGGGATGTCTGGAAGATCAGAACCACCTGATCCAATATTACGCTGATCCATTCCTTTTTTCGTGGCAGGATCACCTGCTTGAGCCACAAAATTAGGCACAATACGATGAAAACGAATATCATTATAAAATTTTTTCTCTACCAAAGTTAAAATGCGCTCCACATGTTTAGGCGCGAATTCAGGATAAAGCTCGATATCAAAAACCCCTTTGGAAGTGGTCATACGAATGACAGGATGAGACATAGCATTGGTTTCAGCAGCTTGAGACATGGGAGCTCCGGTTAGGATTAACAATAATGAAAGCAAAGTAATTCGTTTCATAATAACTTGAGACAAAGATTAATATTATCTAAACTTGAAATAATGAAAAGACAAATCCTTGTCGGTTTCGTATGCATTGGCTCCTTAGTGATAAATGCTTATCAATGGTATATCCATCAATCGACTTTAAAAAACCAAATAGCCTTAAAAAAAGCGTTAAATAATTATCTCAAACAAGATAAAATGACTGAGGTTGGAGCTTCTGAAAGAAAGAAGGATTTATTAAAAAAACGCATTCATACCCTGGAAAAAGAAAAATCTCAGGCCCAATATGCTAAGCTGACCAATAAAATGGATCTCGCTAAAAAAGGAAGTGCTGAATCCACAAGAGGCGACAACAATCAAGATAATCCTTTCCGCGAACTTTTTCGCACCCCAGAAATGCAAGAATTTATCAAAGCGCGACAACGCGGCTTTTTAGCAGATGCTTATAAAGATTTTGTTAGTCAAATTGGTTTGTCAGCAAAAGAACGAGAAAAATTTTTAGATATTCTCGCAGAAAATCAGATGCAATCTTCCGAGCGAAACCGTCGCTGGGGATCCAACTCCTCAACCAACCAGTTGAATGCAGAAATGGAAAATAAGACAGAATTGGAACTTCAAGAGCTGCTAGGCCCTTCGCGTTATGCTCAGTATGAATCTTATCAAAAAACAATAGGACAACGTTCAGCCGTGCGCCAGTTTGAGCAACAAATTGCTCTCAGCGAAGCACCTCTTCAACCCTACCAACGCGACCAAATGCTACAGATTTTAATCGAAGAGAATCGCAATGCTCCTTTTAGCGGCATGCGACAACGCGATATGATGCGTCAATTAAGTCAATTCGATGAAGCAACGGCTCAACAATATTTTGAATCTCAACAAAAAGCCAACGAACGCATTTTATTGCGCGCACAAACCGTGCTTAACCCTAAACAACTCGAACAATTTAAAGAATTTCAAAATGGCCTGTTAAAAATTCAAGAAACCGGCTTAAAAGTATTTCGCGATCGCGCCAATCAACAATCAAATTAAAATCATGAAAGAACCCATCACCACTTTTGCTCTGAGCATATTATGCTTCATTCTTCTGATGACCAATGTTTATCAATGGCAAACCGCTAAAAGCTTGAAGCAAGAAAACCATCAATTAAATGAACGCCTCGTCGCTCAAACCAAACACGAAAAAAAAGAAAAAATTGTCGAAGCAAGACAAGAACAACGCGAAAAAAGACGCCTACAAATCGCTCAAACTATCAAAGCTCGTCATGACCAGGAAATAAATGAAGGAAATACTGTTATCCCATCCGACGTGGAAACGAAACCCTCTCAAGAAAAAGCGAAAAAAAATGATAATCCCTTAGCTCAACTCATGGCGAGCCCTCAAATGAAAGAAATCATGCGCGCCCAACAACATATGATAGTAGAAAAAAATTATCATGATTTCATAAAAAGCACGACACTTTCTCCTGAAGCCAAAGAAAAATTAATGAATTTAATTGAAAAAGAGCAAATGCAACAATTTGAATCCGCCCAACAAATTCTTAGCGGAACCAACTCTCACATCAGAACAAAAAATGATCCCGTTAAAGATGAGATCAAAGAATTGCTGGGCAAAGATCAATATGCTCAATTTAAAAATTATCAAAAAACATTATCCGAACGCATGGTGGTTGGCGGATTTGTAGATCAAATGGTCTCTAGCGAAATGCCGATTCAACCTTATCAGAAAGAGCAACTCACCCAAATTTTAATCGATGAATACCAGCACAATCGATTAAATCGGGTGTCAAATAATCAGGCGCTTAACGCCATGACAAAATCTCAAAAAACAAGCGATGATTATTTTACGAAGCAACGAGAATTAAATGAGCGCATTTTAACTCGCGCTCAAACTATTCTGAATGCAGAACAATTAAAACGTTTTAAAGCCTATCAAGAAAACATGCTCAACCTCCAAGAAGCCAGCATGAAAATGTTAAATCCTACGGACGATAAACCTTAATATTACTTACACCAAAAAGACAAAGCATAAAGAGCCGACTTCAAAGTCGGCTCTAAGTTTTGTTGGGCAAGAAAGTTTACTTATTTAGGTCCTGCAATATTCCATGGCTTCTTATTGGTCGCCACTTCGGGACTATCAATCACCTTACCCGAATCGTCGAGATAACCTGCAATCGCAGAACGAGTCTTTCGTTTGTTGCGTTGCCAGATCACATCAATCACACCATCGTTATTGAAAAAGCCAGCTGCAGCAAATTTCAATTTTGGTTCCGGCGCAGTAACCTTATAAGGTTTACCCGGTTCTTTTTACCATCAAAGACAGCATTACCTTGATTTTCCATAACCGTTAGCTGACTAACACGTTTACGACCTTCCTTCACTTTTTCTTCAAAGACAAGATCGTTGCGAAGGTCTCCGTTGAAATCGTAGGCGGTTACCAATACACGTTTGAGTGTGTTAGTCGCTATGAAAGCATTGGTTGGATAACCTCCATTAGCATCGCCAAGGTAAGCTTGCACGCCACGTTGTTTTTGCGGCTGCCTTCCACTTTGATTTTTCCATGCCAGAGCAAATCTTCAATGCCATCACCATTCACATCGCGCGATGTAGCAAGTTTGAATTTCGCAGTGTTAGTGGCAATAGCAATAGGATTTCCAAAACTGTTGCTAACGCCCCCTAAAGAAACTTGAATCACGTTCATCTTCTTACGACTTCCAGCTACTTTTACTTTACCTTGCCAGAAAAGATCTGAGAAACCATCCCGATTGTAATCGCCAATGGAAACCACACTGAACTTTTTCGTATTAGAAGCTAACACCTGTTCGGAGCTGCTAAAGCCCCCTTGACCATTGGCTAAATAACCTGCAACAACCGTTTGCTTTGAACCATCAAGTTTGAGTTTTCTTTGCCAAAGCAAATCAGGATGTCCATCATTATTGAGATCGCCATAAATACCCGTGCCCACTGGAATAATATTTCCACTAATAACAATCTCTGCGCGATCGGCATTATTGGTCATGATAGGATCCAAAGCATCCGAAGCAGTAATGGAAGCATAAGCGGTTAGCGTATTATCAACTTGCGCATTCGCATCTACAACGAGAGGAATAGTCAAAGTCGCTACTTGTCCACTGGCTAAGCTCGGAATACTCAAAAACCAGAAGCTATATTATAAGTTCCCGTGCTTATAACAGGTGCTCCATTGGTCACTAACCCAACCGGAGGCGCCGTGAAAACAACCACGTTATTCGCAGTAGAATCCCCATTATTATTCACCGTCACAAGCATCTGCACTAATCCACCAATGCCTTGAGTTGCCAAATTAAAACTAATATCCACAGCTAGCTCCGCTTTGTTGGTCGGCAAATCGCCAACACTATCACACGATTCATATCGGGACCATTCACAAAAGACGGCCATTTAAATCAAGTTAATACCAAAAGGACGCACCATGGATTGCGCATTCGTGCCGGTGTTGAGAGGCATATTAGCAGTAAAATTAGGCTGACCTAAAACTGCATTAGCCGCAGGAAAATTGGTGTCAGGCACTTGATTATAAATCAAAATACGATTATTTTCAGTGTCACCAATCGCTAATATTCCTTTCGGCGAAACTGTCACACCTGTAGGAGACTGAAAACGCACATCATCACACCCGGGATCACCATCACCAGGAAATCCACCGAAACCAATCGCAATTTCAGCAGGAGCACCGTTAGCCGTAGGAATCGTATTCCAAATGGTAGCTCGAAAATTATCGCGATCACCAACAATCAAACGACCATCCGGTGAAACGGCAACATATTCCGGATGATTCACAAACTTAATACCATTCGCATTACTATCCTGAGTCAAGTTATTCTGACCCACAACAATATCGGCGGGCGTATTACTAGCTTCAGGAATATCATTATAAATAAGCACACGATTGTTGAGAGTGTCACAAACAAACATCTGCCCATTCGGCGCTACAAAAATGCCTGTAGGATATTCAAATTTCGTCGCAGTTGGATTTCCGTCTGTTGTGCCAGTGTTAAAATCAGTTTGCCCTAAAACAATATCAGCTGCTTGTCCATTGTTCGTAGGAATCGAATTCCAAATTAAAACACGATGATTACCCGAATCCGAAGCAATTAATTTTTCGCCATCCGGGCTAAACGCCACACCCATGGAACTATTCATGAGAGTCTGACTAACTCCTGGTGCCGCGCTCACGAAATCCGGTTTACCTACAACAACATCTGCCGGTTGCAAACTGTTAGTCGGAATCGTGTTCCAAATCATAATACGACCTTCATTGCTGCAAGCCACTGCAAAATGACCCTTGGCACTAATGGCTGATGCGCTTGCATGAGGAACATGGGCTTGATCCACTACAACACCAATCGTATTGAAATTCGATTGACCAATGACCATCGAGGCCGCTTGGAAAGTAGTAAATTGAGCTTGTGCTTTACTGAAAAAACCCAATAAAACCAAAGGCAAAGCCCACCAATAAAAATAAATATTTTTTCTCATAATAAAAAACTAGCTAAATTTGTTTAAAAAGGCCATACGCCATTTGGCGTAGGTTTTTTAAGCTTATTTCAAGCCTACTGAACTGCTACGTTTCGCAATCTTACGAGACTTTGTGGGCTTAATTTTTGTAACCGTGCCCGTTTTAAGATATTGCTGTTTTAATTTTTCTAAAAGTTGATCGCGCTTGCTATAAAGACGCTTCAAAGGACGTGGTCTCACCCGGGTTAAAGCATAAGCCGTAATTAAAGGTAAAGCCACCGTAGAATCAACATAAGCCACCACACAATCCGGCAATTTATCAGGATCCACCTTCCCCCAACTCACCGCCTCAGCCGGTGTCGCTCCCGATAATCCCCCTGTATCAGGTCGCGCATCGGTGCATTGCAAAAAATAATCATGCCCCTTTTCCTCAATCCCCATGACCTCTTGAATTTGCGGTTCAGTCTGTAACATGAAATTTTTAGGAGAACCTCCGCCAAGAATAAAAACACTACTCAAACCTCCCCGCGCTTTGGCATCATAAACAATCGCTGCCGTTTGATTCACATCGCGATTGATATCAAATTGCAACCGTGATTCGCGCAATGACATCGCCGCCACGTTCATACCAATAGAACTGTCACCCGGCGAAGAAGTATAAATCGGAACCCCACATTGATAAGCCGTGCTCAAAAGCGAACTGCCCGTAATGCCCAGCGATTTTTCTCGCTCATAAACGTAGCGACCTAATTGATAATGAAACTCATCCGTGCCCATCGTCATCTGAAATTCAGGCCCCTGAATTACCTTTCGCACAAAAGCATCCGTATCAAGCAAAACATCGTAATCAAACAAAACATCGTAAATACGAATAATCCCCTCCTTGCGCAGCGCACGATCATCAATAAAAGGCGAACCTCGATAAAGCTCCATATCCAATCCATGATGCAAATCATGATAAAGATTTGCCCCCGTGCTAATAATCCAATCGACAAAACCCGCTTTCAGCAAAGGCACCAAACACGAGCGCCCTAAACCCGCCGGCGTCAAAGCACCCGTCAAACTCATGCCAACCGTGCCTTTCGGAGCCAACATTTTCTCCGTATAAAGTCGGCACGCCTCCGCTAAACGCGCCCCATTGTAAGCTTGAAATGCGCCATCAATAAGATCCGCAGCAGAAATATTTTTCTTAATACCACCGGGAGCCAGCCGCGCGAACGATTGAAATTTCTTTTTACTCATAAATTTTTCATTTATTTTGCACATTATAACAAATGGCAACAGAAGAAAAATAAATGAAAAAATTAGCAATAACTCGAATCGAGCCCAATGGCCCACAAAACATCGGCTTGCAAGATATCAACGCGGAAAGCAAAGAAATCGCAGTTGCTGGCGAGAAATTTGAAACGGGCTACAATTATTTCACCGATGCTTCGGGACAATTCACAGCGGGCGTTTGGGAGTGCACCCCTTGCACACTATTAATGGATAACTATCCGGTAGACGAAGTTTGCTATTTATTGAACGGCATCGTAAAAATTTCTGATCGTGAAGGAAACACAGAAATTTTTCATAGCGGAGACTGCTTCGCCATTCCAAAAGGATTTTATGGCACATGGGAAAATGTGGAAACCTCGCGAAAATATTACGTAATTTTTGAAAAAAAATAATTTTCTCTTATGAAACTGACCCTTGGCCACAGCCCCGATCCCGATGACGCGTTTATGTTTTACGCTTTGGCCGAACATAAAATCGACACAGGCCAATTCCAGTTCGAACACATCTTGCAAGACATCCAAACTCTCAATGAACGCGCCACACGACAAGAACTCGATATTACCGCCGTCTCCATTCATGCCTACGCTTATTTAACGGAACATTACGCTTTACTCTCTAGCGGTGCAAGCATGGGCGATAATTACGGCCCCATTTTAGTAGGGAAAAAATATCATACTAAAAAAGATTTTAAAAAAATGCGAATCGCCGTGCCGGGCACAATGACTAGCGCTTATCTCGCCCTACAACTTTATTTAGATGGTAAAGGCGGTGAGGCCTTTTCTTTTATCACCGTGCCTTTTGATCAAATTTTTGACGCATTACATCGCAACGAAGCTGAAGTAGGATTACTGATTCACGAAGGCCAACTCACTTACCAAAAAGAAGGCTTTGTTTTGTGCGAAGACTTAGGCAAATGGTGGTTTCAAGAAACCAATGGATTACCTTTACCCTTAGGCGGCAACGCCATCAAACGATCCCTTGGCAAAACCCACATGCAATCCATTTCCGCTCTTTTAAAAAATAGCATTCATTATGGTCTTTCCCATCGCGAAGCAGGTGTGCAACATGCCTTACCTTTAGGACGAGGACTTAACACACAAGACGCAGATCATTTTATCGGCATGTATGTGAATGAATTAACCCTAGATTATGGAGAAAGAGGCAAAGCCGCGATAAAAACCTTCTTAAATCGGAGTGCTCAAAAAGGGTTTATTCCCATGTCGGAGAAATAGAATTTATTTAATATTATTATGCGAATCATTTTCTTAGGTGACGTTGTTGGAGAGCCCGGTCGGAAGCCGTAAAAAATCTTTTACCCTTAGCCAAAGAAAATATCAGCCTGACTTTGTCGTCATCAACGGTGAAAATGCAGCTGGCGGCAATGGCATTACCTCCAAATTAGCGATTGAACTCATGCGCTACGGCGCGGATGTCATCACGCTCGGTGATCATGTTTGGGATCAAAAAGAAGTCGTTTCCTATTTCGAAACAGAACCTCGTTTATTGCGCCCTTTTAACTACCCCAAAGGCACTCCGGGTAAAGGCCATGTCGTCGTACAAGGCAACGGCAAAAAACTTGGCGTCATCAACGCGCAAGGACGCACTTTTATTAAACCGGAATTAGATAACCCTTTTTTGTTAATCGAACCAATCATTGAAGAAATTAAAAAAGAAACAAACTGTATTTTGGTTGATTTTCATGCTGAAGCTACCTCTGAAAAAATTGCCTTCGGTCGATTTTTGGATGGAAAAGTTTCCGCCGTCGTGGGCACACACACACATGTCGCCACAGCTGATGAAGAAATCTTTTCCAAAGGCACCGCTTATCAAACCGATGTCGGCATGTGTGGCGCCCATGATTCAGTAATCGGCCGCGAAGCAGAAGGCGTCATCCAACGTTATCTCACTCTTCTCCCACAACGTTGGTATTTAAGCCAGCGCGATATTCGAATCAACGGCACTTTTATTGAAGTCGATGAAACTTCCGGACTCGCAACCCAAATTGAACGCATTCAATTTCGTGAAAGAAAAGAAAACGCACCTTAAAATTCGGCTGTTTAAGATAGCATTTTACGATCTTAAAACTTATTTTCACCTTCTTTGAATAAGTCGCTGCACTGCTTTCTGTAGCATCGCCACTTGGGCTTCAACACGTCGCGCCAAACTAAATTCCGAAGGGGTTTCAATCGTAATGGAACGATCGGTATGATGAAAATAAAGATAAATGGCTTCGGGATGCAAATTCAACCGTTTGGGATCAATGACTGGCTGAATCAAACCATTTTTGCAATGTCGCCCATCCACTCTCTTCCTCGGTTCTGAGACAATCCAGGATCGCGCTGCTTGAATCAAATCCGCTCCCCAGCTATCACCCGTTCGATCCAATTCATAAAGATAAACACCTTGCGCATCATAATCTTCATGCAACATCAATGCGGCATCGAATCGAAACTGTTTCAACAATCGTCGCCACGCAACAAACGGGACTGATTTCACACCTGCTTTAAAAAATCGATTAAGATCATTTCCTTTGGAATCGTAACGAAAATTATTTTTAATTCCCCAAGGATTTAAACAAGGAAATATCAAATAATGAATTTTTTTTAATTCTTTCAGATGACATTTCGCCCATCGCAAAAGCGCGGTAGGGCCGGCAGGTTCATCACCATGAATCCCAGCAGAAAGATAAAGTGAAAAATCTTTCGAAGACTGGGGACATCCATTACTCAAATAATAAAGCGTTTCTCCATCATAATTGCTGTAAGGTTGAAGTTTTACGCCCATTTTTTTTGCCACTTTTTTCCATCCTTGAATCAATGCTCGATAATCATGACAGCGATGCAGCGCCTCAGAAAAAACAGAACGGGAGAAAATTTTCATGAAATAATTAAAGTTACCAAGCAATAGACAATGACAATTTTTTTACAATTCTTTTACAGCCCGATAACAACCTATCGCGCCAACTATGTCATCGTATGATATATGAAATTATTTCGATTACTCTTAATTGGCTTTGCTGGACTTTTTATTTTTTCCGTCCACGCAAAGGAAACCCTGGAAGTTAAAGTCAATCCTGATCAAGAAGTGCTCTTGGTCGATGACGAAAAAGAGGTAGCGATCAAAATTGACCTTACCGCATCACGCATCCCCCATTATCACCATCGTCTCCCCTTAAATCTAGCCGTCGTTCTAGATCGCTCAGGATCAATGGAAGGCGCTAAGCTCGAGCAAGCCAAACAAGCGGCTATTGCCCTCGTTAATCAACTTTCTGACGACGATATTTTTTCACTCGTAGTTTATGATAACGAAGTCCAAATCCTAATCCCAGCACAACCTGTAGAAGATAAAGATCGATTAAAATCTCGCATCTCACGAATTGAAGCCGGTGGCGGCACCGCGCTTTACGCAGGTGTCGAACAAGGCGCGGACCAAGTACAGCGCTATTTTTCTGCTAAAAAAATTAATCGCGTTATTTTATTGTCCGATGGTCTCGCCAACATAGGCCCCAGTTCCAATCACGAAATCAGCGCTTTGGGACGACGCATTGCCAAAGATGGTATTGCCGTCACAACCATGGGCATTGGCGACGATTACAATGAAGATTTGATGGCTTCATTGGCAGAAGCCAGCGATGCAAATTATTATTATGTTAAAGATGTTGAAGATTTACCGGACATTTTTTCTAAAGAATTAGGCGAACTCTTTCCGTTGTCGCACGTAATGTATGCTTAGAAATTACCCTGCCTCCCTGGCATAGAGCCTATTGATTTAATGGGTCGCGATGAACAATTTAAGAAAGGTTATGCCAAAATTAATCTTAACCAACTGGCTTCCGGCCAAAATCGTTACGTCTTTTTACGCTGTCGTTTGCCAAAAGGTAAACCGGATCAAACCTTGACCGTTGCCAAAATAAAAACTTCTTTTTCCGATGAAACAGAATCAGGAAAAACGCAAACGGTAGAAAAAACTGTGCAGGTTCAATACACCAAAGATCATAAAAAAGCCGAATCTTCCATCAATCAAACCGTAGCAACAGAACGGGAATTAATGGGCAATGTCGCCGCAAGAAATAAAGCGGTGGAACAAGCCGACGCCAATGATTATCGAGCCGCTAGCCAAACGTTAAATCGACAAATGGAAAAATTAGATGCGCCTATGCGAGCGCGCCTGCTGCGATGCAACCCAAAATTAAAGAAGAACAACAAGCCTTACGCGAACAAGCGAAAGATATGGAAAGTGGTTCGATGAGCAAATCACAACGTAAAGTGCTAAAATCGGATGTTTATAAACAAAAAAACGCAAAACAATAAACAGACATTGCCGTAAACGATAATTTCCGGAATAATCCCGACATGAGACGAGTGGCCGTTGTTTTTCTAGCAGCCGTATTAACTCCTAGTTTGCTGCTAGCCTTTTTGGCCATTCGATCTCTGAGGGATCAACAATTTGTCATGGAACGCCAACAGAGCGTTAATTCATCAAAGCACCACCGAATCCACTGCTGAAACCATTCGCAACACCATTTCCGATATCCAAACTGACTTCGGTCAACAAGTGGAAGACTTGTTGGCCGATCGTCGTTTACGCGAAATGGCTCCCGAATTTAATCGAGAACTCACCGCAAAATGGCCGTGGGCAGAAGTGGGTTTTGTTGTTTTTGTCGATGGCGTGATTCTCTCACCCTCCCCTTTGGACGGGCCTGTTGCGAAACGATTTTTAACCGATAATTCACTCTTTCTTAACAACCAAGAAACAGTCGAAGTTTATCAAAGGAAAACCATTGAAGAAAATAAAGAAAAACCCATATCCGAAAGTTTTCAAAAGAAAGATCAGGCCTACGAAAGCGAAACGTTGAGTGAAAATGCCCAGCAAGCTCCTGTCTCTTCTCTAGCTTCTGCTCCAAAAATGAAACGATCTAAAAAAGAAGATTTTGCGGACAAAGGTGGTTTAGTTGCCAAACCCAAAGCCAATATCGTGCGCAACGTTATTCCACAAAAGGATTTAAAACCGCAAACCCAAGCGATTTCACAATTAGAAAGTCAAGAAGCCGAGTTTCGACAAATTGTAGGCACATCCACTCAAGGCGTTTTAGCGCGCTTTTTACAAAATCAACTAAAACTGATCATGTGGTATCGTTCTCCTCGCGATCCCCAACTGATTTTCGGGACGCAACTCAATCTAAACCAAATTAGAGAAAAAATTAAAACAACCATTGCGACTTATCAACCTCAATACGAAAACGGCAGCGAAATTTGTCTCGCGGTGCTGGACGAAAAAGGCAAACCCATCGCTTTAAGCGAAAAAGATTATCAAACTGATTGGAAACGACCCTTTGTCGCCACAGAAATTGGTGAAATGTTGCCTCACTGGGAAGTCGCCGCCTATTTGCTTAACCCTAAAAAACTTAATCAATCCGCACAAACGTTAAAACTCACCATTAGCCTCATCGTTGTAGTTCTCGTATTAGCCATTATCGTGGGAGGGTGGCTTATCTTTTCCGATCTCCATCGCCAAGTCAAACTCGCCCGACAAAAAACCGATTTTGTCAGCAACGTCTCACACGAACTCAAAACACCTTTGACTTCTATCCGTATTTTTTCGGAATTATTAACCTCTGGCAAAACAATCGTTGCAGAAAAACAACAATCTTATTTGAAAATAATTTCTTCTGAAGCCAATCGTTTAACGCGACTTATTAATAATATTTTAGATTTTTCACGAATGGAACGCGGTGAAAAAAATTATGACATGCAAAGTTGCGATTTAGTAAAAATTGTTGAAGACATCGTGACAAACTACAAACCTCATTTAGAAGCAAACGGATTTCAATTGAACCTGGAAAACACGCTGGCTTCTTGTCTCATCAAAGCTGATCGCGACGCGATTGGACAAATCATTCTCAATCTTCTCTCTAATGCTGAAAAATATGGTGGTAAAAATCGACAAATCGACATCGAAATCAGTCGTCCGATGGATCAATCGAAAGTGCGTATTTCCGTAAAAGATCGAGGTGATGGAGTGCCCAAAGGTTGCGAAGAAAAAATTTTCGAAAAATTTTTCCGCGCTCACAATTCTCTCAACAGCGGCATTCAAGGCTCAGGCTTGGGATTAACGTTAGCACGGAGAATTGCTCGCTCGCATGGAGGCAATATTGATTATGAACCTCGAAATGGTGGTGGAAGCTCGTTCACGCTCGAATTACCTTTAGAAAACAGCTGAAATTTATGAAAACAAAAATTCTAATTGTAGAAGACGATCCCAGCATTCGTCTGGGCCTGGAAGAAATGCTCCAAGACGATTTTGAAATCGCAACCTGCGATCGCGGCGATCAAGTGATTGAAAGATGCGAAAAATTCAAACCCGACCTTATCGTGCTCGATATCATGCTACCCGGAGTAAGTGGTTACGACATCTGCAAAACGCTGCGCCAAAGAAAAGTCTCTTCGCTCATTTTAATGTTAACCGCAAAAAGTCAGGAACTGGATAAAGTCATTGGCCTAGATTTGGGCGCTGATGATTATGTGACGAAACCTTTTGGAGTTCGCGAATTGCAAGCACGCATTCATGCCTTGCTGCGTCGACGTCAACCTTTGTCTGAATTGCATGACGGAGTCTTTTCTATCGGCCAATCCACGATTAATCCCAAAACCTTTCAACTCACTCGTGGAAAAATTGTGCATCCCTTGACCCCTAAGGAATTAAAAGTATTGCAACTTTTCTTCAAACATCCCGGCGAAGTTTTATCGCGCGATCGGCTTCTGAATGAAGTTTGGGGCTACGACTATTACGGCACCACACGCACACTTGATCAAACGATTGTAAAACTTCGAAAAAAGTTAGGTGCCGCCCTTGATGATAATGTTTTAGAAAGCGTTCATGGTGTCGGTTATAAGCTTAATATGGCATCGATCGACCCCTCGACGAAAATAAAAAAAGCTAAATAACTCAACTGTATTTTAGCTCGTGCTAGCAAAAACGCTAGCAAGCAACTAAAACATCGGCTTGTCTTTTAATAAAAATTTCCGTTAATTCTTTTCATGTCTGCTTCAGATTTAACCCTGCTCGGAACTCCGGTAAAAGGTTCAGAAACTATTCTGACCCCTGAAGCGTTACATTTTGTTTCACAAGTCGTGAAAGAATTTTCGGATCGACGCAATGCCCTGCTGCAAAAAAGAGTTGAACGCCAAAAGGAATTGGACGCAGGCAAACTACCTGACTTTCTTGCAAGCACCGAATCGATTCGACAAGGAAACTGGAAAGTTGCTTCTATTCCCAAAGATTTACAAGATCGTCGCACAGAAATCACTGGCCCAGTCGATCGCAAAATGGTCATTAACGCGTTAAATTCCGACGCGAAAGTTTTCATGGCCGATTTCGAAGACGCCAGTTCACCGACCTGGGAAAATATGATTGAAGGCCAAATCAACCTTCGCGACGCAATTCGACACAAAATTGATTTTACAGCACCCAATGGCAAGCAGTATGCGCTGAAAGAAAAAATTGCCACGCTCATGGTGCGCCCTCGCGGCTGGCATTTGCCCGAAAAACATGTGCTGTGGCAAGGCAAACCCATTTCAGGAAGTCTTTTCGATTTTTCTCTTTTCTTTTTTCATAATGCGCGCGCCCTTTTGGACAAAGGTTCTGGCCCTTATTTTTATCTACCTAAAATGGAAAACCATCTCGAAGCACGTCTTTGGAACGATATTTTTAATTTCGCGCAAGACACGCTTAACATTCCACGAGGCAGCGTGCGAGCAACCGTTCTAATTGAAACGATTCTTGCCACATTTGAAACCGAAGAAATTCTTTACGAACTTCGCGATCATTCCGCAGGACTCAATTGTGGTCGTTGGGATTATATTTTTAGTTTCATTAAAAAATTGAGAAATCATTCCCGTTTTTTACTGCCGGATCGCTCGCAAGTGACTATGACAACTCATTTCATGCGCTCGTATGCTTTGCATGTTATTAAAACCTGTCATAAACGCGGTGCACACGCCATGGGAGGATGGTAGCGCAAATTCCCATTAAAAATGATCCCCAAGCTAATGAGGCGCTTTAGCAAAAAGTGCTGGCAGATAAGGAACGTGAAGCTACGGATGGTCACGATGGCACCTGGGTCGCGCATCCCGGATTAGTTCCCGTAGCGTTGCAGGCTTTCGATAAACACATGCCTCAAGCCAATCAGATTTCTCGTCAACGCGATGATGTTCAAGTGACAGCGGAAGATTTACTCAAAGTGCCTGATGGCACCATGACCGAAGACGGCTTTCGAACCAATTTGCGCGTGGGCATTCAATATTTGGAAGCTTGGCTAGGCGGTTTGGGTTGTGTGCCACTTTATTATTTGATGGAAGACGCCGCCACCGCGGAAATTTCACGCGCGCAAGTCTGGCAATGGTTGTGCTACGGCGCTAAATTGACCAATGGCCAAATCGTCACCGCGGAACTTTACGATTCGCTAGTGCCTCAAGAACTCAAAACAATTCAAAACGAAATCGGCAAAGACCGTTACGAAGCAGGCCATTTTGATCGCGCGGTAGAACTTTTTTCGCGCATGTCAAAAAGCGCAGAATTTAGCGATTTCCTTACCCTGCCCGCTTACGAATACCTCGATTAAATATGACCCTGACCGAAGCCAATCAATTTCACAAAATGATTTCGTCAAAGTTTTTGGCGGAGTGTTTGAACATTCGCCATGGATCGCGGAAGAAGGATGGAAATTTCGACCTTTTTCCAGTGGTTCTGGAGTTGCATCAAAAACTTTGCAAAATCGTTGCGCAATCGTCGGAACAAAAACAATTGGCACTTCTCAATGCGCACCCGGATCTGGTTGGGAAAATAGCTTTGGAAGGCAAGCTCACTCAAGCCTCCACTCAGGAACAAGCCAGCGCGGGGTTGACTCAACTTTCAACAGAAGAAATTCAGCTTTTTCAAACCAACAATCGTGCTTATCGCGAAAAGTTTGGATTCCCTTTTTATTATTTGCGCACGGCTCAATAAAAAAGAAGCAATCTTGAACGGTTTTAAAAATCGGCTACAAAATAGTCGCGATCAAGAAATGAAAACCGCTTTGGAAGAAATTTATAAAATTGCAGAATTTCGTTTACGCGATTTAATCACAAATAAATTTTAAGAAAAAATATGGCAGCCAAACTTAGCACTCACGTTTTAGACACCGTTCATGGGAAACCCGCACCAGGCGTTCGCATTGAACTTTGGCAATATCAGGGAGATCAACGCACGCTTTTAAAAACTGTGCAAACCAATCAGGACGGTCGTACAGATGCCCCGCTTTTGAACGAAAATGAGATGAAAATGGGACGCTACGAATTGGTTTTGATGTCGCCGGTTATTTTTCTACTAAATCGCCCACGCTCTTAGTTCAACCTCCATTTCTCGATAAAGTTCCTATTATTTTTAACATTGCGGATGCTTCGGCTTCTTATCATGTTCCTCTACTCGCTTCACCGTGGGCTTATAGCACTTATCGTGGAAGTTAACTTTTAATTAGGATTGATTCATTTATGGAAATTTCAAAAGAAAGCGCAGCCTTTGTCGGATTAGTCGATCTCGCTGCAGAAAAAATCGGTGGTAAAACGTTGCTCGCTAGTGACGATTTTTTTGCGCCTAAAGAAAATTTATTAAAACCAGGTCGCGGCATTTTTATTCCGGATAAGTTCACAGAAAACGGCAAATGGATGGACGGCTGGGAAAGTCGACGTAAACGGGTGCCGGGTCATGATTGGTGTGTGATTCGGCTCGGATTGGCTGGAAAAATTCACGGCGTCGATATCGATACAAATCATTTTCTAGGAAACAATCCTGCTTACGCTTCCATTGACGCGTGTGTTATGGAAAAGAAAAACGGCTCACCGGAAACTTGGACTTGGAAGAAATTCTTCCCAAATCGCCGCTGCGACCTGGTTTTCAAAATCTTTTTGCTGTGAGGCAATTATGAACGCTGGACTCACGTGCGGCTTAACATCTATCCCGACGGTGGCGTGGCTCGTTTTCGCGTTTATGGCGAAGTCATTTCTGATTTGAGCCAGAAAAAGATCGAAGTGCTGGATTTGGCCCGCACTAGAAAATGGTGGCATTGTAACAGCTTGCAGCGACATGTTTTTTAGTCCGAAAGATAATCTTATCATGCCCGGTCGCGCTGCCAATATGGGCGAAGGTTGGGAAACACGACGACGACGCGGGCCCGGTTTCGATTGGAGCATTGTGAAACTCGGTCTTCCTGGTGAAATTCAAAAAATCGAAATCGACACCAACCACTTTAAAGGAAACTATCCTGACACGGCTTCGTTGGAAGGATGTTATTTACCGGACACTCCTGTTGACGGTCTGACTTGTCATCAGGTCGAATGGAAAGAAATTTTACCTAAAACAAAATTGCAAGCACACACCCAACATTATTTTGAAAAAGAGTTAAAATCGATCGGCCCTTACGCACGTGAAACTCAATATTTTTCCCGACGGCGGAGTAAGTCGCCTGCGAATTATTGGGAAACCTAAATACAATCATTAAATCTATTCTATCATGTGCGTCATAATAGAATGATCTCGATTAAATTCTATTAAATCCCAACGATGTCCGTACAAGTCTTCGAAAACCGCTACCGTTCCATAATCTTCCTGTTTAGGATCTCTAATAAACTTAATTCCTTTGGCTTTCATGTCGAGATAATCTCTCCAAAAATCATCAGTCTTTAAGAAAGAAAAACTCTGCCGCCTGCCTGATTTCCAATAAAACGCTCTTGTTCAGGTGTAACCGCTCAAGGCCAATAATAAAGTAGTTCCCGACGCCAGGCGGCCTGTCAATTCCACCGTTTATCTTGTGCGGGTTGATAAGTGTCTTCCACTAAAGTAAAATGCAATTTGCGCGTATAAAAATCTATCCGCTTCATCATAATCTCTTACCGATAAAAACTAATATGAAGAATGGATTGGTTCATTTCTTTAATTTTTAGTTTCTTATGACTTAGCTCGTGTTAGCGTTTTATTACGTTTTAGAAAAAGCGAAAAAATTTTTAATTTAGCATACTCGGAATTGTTGGCGTCATTGCCTTATATTTCACTTATAATTTGATAGTCGCTCGCCTGCCAAAACTCGCCAAAAATCCAGCTATCAATTCGAGCTTATCACACGCTGTTTCTAAGGCTATGAAAGTCAAAGGCGCATTCGGCCCTCTATCTTTGGAAGGCTGGAAAGTTTCCACACCTTATTTTTCAGCAGCGGGTTGGCCAGGAGAAGCCATTGGATTCATCGGAGCCACGAATATTCAAGCATTGTTTAATCCCAAAGCTGTCTTTCGAGGCGTCTGGCAATTGGATCGCATTGATGTAGCAAGCGGCCATTTCGTATTACGTGCTCCCAATGATGCTCTCAAAATAAAACCTGCTAAGGGAAAGCGCTCTTGGTATGCCTCACTAACACCTCAACGTTTTTATTGCCCTCAAATCACTTGTCCCAACGCTGAGATAGAATTTCCTTTTCAAAACGGAACGGGTATTTTGCATCAGGTCCACATCGACGCTACTATGATCGGACAAGATTTTAAATATTTCATTAAAAATGGAACTCTCTATTTTCCTCTTTTACCTCCTTTAACTGTAAAAAAATTAAATCTTTTTATCACACGGGATAAAGCGGATATCGAAGAAGCCATTCTACTGGGACAAAGCACTAATCTTTCACGAGTTAACTTGCAGGGCAGTATCGGCATGCGAACCAATAAAAGTATTTCCGCTCAGCTTACCATAGAAAAGTTGCCTTTTGCGCAAACTCTACCCCCTCTCTTACACGATCGTTTGCGAGGATTGATCACAGGCAATATGCGTTGGGAAACCGACTCCTCTGGCAAAAATACCGTTTCCCATGGTAAATTAAAACTATTAGAAACACATTTGTAAGCTTGGCCCTGGTTAGAAACCGTTGCAAAACGTTACCAAAATCCTGATTTATTGAGAATGGATTTCGATCAAGCTCAATGCCATTTTGATTATCGTAACGATCGTTTTCAAGTAGATGGGTTAGATTTGCGTGTGCGCAATAAAATGCATTTGAAAGGTTGGGCCGCCTATGATTGGAAAACCAGTGAGGGCGAATTTTCCTTGCGCTTTGCAGACATGCCGCTTGCTCGTTGGGTGACCATGACCCTAAAGCCTCGTTTGAAAGCAGAATTACGAGGTAAACTCTGGTGGAAAGGTCACCTACGAGAAGTTGAAGACTCTCAAGCTTCCGGTCATGTCATTCTTGATGGCGCAGAATTATTGACGCCACAGCGTTTAAAAAACATGTTAAACACTTACTCTCTTCGTTGCCCCGATTATTTTTTCTTTAAAAAAGCAAGAGCCAACTTTGTTTATTGGAATCAAAATTTTCAAGCCACCTCCTTTGAATTTGACACGCCAAACTATTTTAAAGTTTTAGGAAAACTGGATTATTTCGTCACCCAACAATTAAACCTTACATCCGAATTCCATCTCAATTCTATCACAACATTTCTTCCTAAAAAATTGAAAACCCATTTATCAGGAAATGCACAAGGAACAGTTAATTGGTCAGGGTTGAAAGATGATTGGGAAAAAGGTTCAGGAAAAGGCACTTTGCGTGTTAGCCAAGGCAAAGTCATTCATCTTACTTTGCTCAAATCACTAAGCAGATTTTTAAAAGATCCCACTTTTCTTTATCTCACTTTTAATCGTGCTTCATTACAATGGGAAAAATCCACGGAGGGAGAAATGCATTTCTCTAAAATCGATCTTTTCGCACAAGATAAATGTGGCCTCAAAGGTTATTTCACTTTAGGTTCAAACAAAACCTTGTCGGGAAAATTAAAAATTGGATTACCACCTAAATCACTCCGATGGTTGCCCGAAGCCGAAACCGCTGTTTTTAAAGAAAAACAAGATGGTCTTTGCTGGGCCACTGTCAAACTTTCAGGAACTCTAAAAAAACCTCAGGAAGACCTTTCTTCTCAAATTAAAAAAGTGCTTTTTCGACATCCTTTAGCTCTTTTGAGATTAGCGTTTCGCGGTATCAGTTGGTGGTTGGGCAATTTATTGGAATTCGATACCGAATAAAAAACTAAAGTTTTTAGTCTTAAACCATTAAAAAGCAAACTCGACTTTATTCCATTTTTCGCTCTAATTATTTGTCAGCGATCTATGGTCTCAAAAGTATTTGGTTTTATTTATCTTATTTGGGCAGCCTTCTGTGCTCTGGCATTGATTGAAGGAATATGGTCTTTAGGCATCGGCGGTTTTATGCCTCACGCAGTAAAAAGCATGTTAGCTATCGGCTTTTACTTAGCTGTCCCTTTTACTGTCTGTTTTAAGTTATTTGGTGCAACAAAGTTACTCTATTTTCTAGTTCCTTTAGGAATAATATTAAGTTCAGTGGAAATTATGGCAGACCGAATTTGGGCCTGCTACGCTTTAGCTGCTGTGATTGGATTCAGCTTATTGATCTGGATCATTAATTTATGCACAGGCCATATGGTTCAGACCTATCTTTGGGCACAAATTTTTATTATATTTTTCTACGGACTCAGTATTTATTTAACCAGCCCCCGATTCCGTTTATTTTAAGATATTAAACGATTCACTATTTTCTTCCCTTGGCATAACACTCCGATAAACTTTTTTTATGTCGGTTCAGTATAATGATTACGTGCTTTCCATTTCGTTGGAACAAGGTTGGATTACCGAAGAACAAAAAGTTGCGGTAGAAACTGCTCTAGCAAAACTTCCTGGTGCTTCAGCATTGGATTTTTTGGAAGAGCAACAACTGCTCAATGAAAAACAAGTAAAGAAGTTTCGCGAGGCTATTACCGAATCACAGAGCCAAAACACTGTCGTCGATTCCCCTTCTGCAACAATAAATGAACCTTCTGTTCCCCCACAAAACTGTCAAAACGTGGACGATTACTTGCGTGTTGCTCAACAATTTCAAGCCTCCGACATCCATCTTGGCGTTGGAGCGCCACCACTCATGCGACGTTTCGGTGTGCTACAACCAATTTGGCCTGACGCCTTACCTTTACAACCCGCCGATACAGAGAAGTTGGTAATGAATTTTTTGGACGAAACACAAAAAAATCGCTTACGAGAAAAAGGCGATTGCGATTTTTCTTATGCTCCTGCTCACTTGGGTCGATTTCGCACGAGTATCGTCAAGCAACGGCGTGGTTATGATGCTGTATTTCGTCTGATTAACCCTCACATCCGAACCATGGAAGAATTGGAATTACCGGATCAATTAAAACTTCTCACCCAATACACAAACGGTCTTGTTTTAGTCACCGGTCCTATGGGAAGCGGTAAATCCACTACCCTTGCCGCCCTTGTGCAAGAAGTCAATCGCGCACGTCACGATCACATTATCACTTTAGAAGATCCCATCGAATACGCTTTCAGTCCAATCAACTGTCATATCACCCAACGCGAAATCGGCAATCACTCCAAATCATTTGCCACAGCTTTGCGCGCTTCATTGCGCGAAGATCCAGACGTCATTATGGTCGGTGAAATGCGCGATTTAGAAACCATTTCACTCGCCATTACCGCTTCAGAAACGGGGCACTTAGTTTTCTCCACACTCCACACCGCCAATGCAGCACGCACCTTGGATCGAGTTCTCGACGTCTTTCCCGTCGATCAACAAGATCAAATTCGCGTCATGGTGAGTGAATCATTACGAGGCATCATCAGCCAACAACTCATCCCTCGCGCGGATGGTCAAGGCATGGTTTTGGCTCTCGAAATTTTAATCAATACACCGGCAGTTGCTGCGCTCATTCGTGATAGTAAAACGTTCATGTTGCCCGGCGTCATCCAAACCGGGAAACGTCAAGGCATGAAACTGATGGACGATTCGTTAATGGAATTACTCACCGCAGGTTTGATCACACCTCAAGAAGCTTTCGAGCGCGCCGACCAGAAAAAAATATTTTATCCTTATCTTCAAAAATAGTTATGGCAAAAATCGACGCATTTTTTGAACAACTCATTGCCGCTCACGGCTCCGATCTTCATTTAGGTGAAGGTGAACCGCCCAAAATTCGGATTCATGGCGAAATTAGTGCTATTCGCGAACAAGTTCTCACACATGACGAAATGCAACAACTTCTGAAAGAAATTGCAGGTGATAAACGCTGGAAAAATTTGAAAACAGCGGCGATCTCGATTTTGCCTATGAAATGAATGAAAATTCTCGATTTCGTTGTAACCTCCTAAAACAAGTCAATGGTTATGGCGCCGTTTTCCGTTTAATTCCCACACAAATTGCTTCCTTGGAAGAACTCGGCATGCCGCCAGTCATTAAAAATTTCGCTCACTTGCGAGGTGGTTTAGTTTTGGTTACGGGTCCCACCGGCAGCGGTAAATCCACCACCTTGGCAGCCTTAATCGACTACATTAACACAAGCCTTTCTCGTCATATCGTCACCATTGAAGAACCCATTGAGTTTGTCCATGGAAACAAAAAAGCGTCATCACTCAACGCGAAGTTCCCAATGACACACCAGAGTTTGCTCGAGGTTTCCGAAAGCCGCCTTGCGCGAAGATTGCGATATCGTGCTCGTAGGCGAAATGCGCGATTTGGAGACCATATCTTTAGCGCTTACCGCTGCTGAAACGGGTCTTTTGGTTTTCGGCACATTGCATACCAATAATGCGCGAAAAACTATTGACCGTTTAATCGACGTCTTCCCTTCCGATCAACAACAACAAGTCCGCACCATGCTAGCAGCTTCTCTACGAGGAGTTGTCGCACAACTTTTATTAAAACGTTGCGATAAACCGGGACGCTTAGCTGTTAACGAAATTCTTGTCTCCAATCCTGCAGTCGGCGCCATTATTCGCGAAGGCGCCACACAAAAACTGCAAGATGTTCTCGTTGCCGGCAAAGCCGACGGCATGCAACTCATGGACGATGCCATCATGAAAGTTTTAAAAGCAGGCCAAGTCTCCGGCCAAGAAGCCTACATGAAAGCGATCGATAAACAACGCTTCGCCGCTGCAGCTGGAGTTTAGCGCTCCATGCATTTACCAAACTGGACTCAATCGGTTCGATCCGGAACAACCCTTGACCAAGTTGCGGCTAAGGAAATTTTAGATTTATTATTACAAGATAAAGTTTCGACGGAAGAAAAAGTCGAGTTTCTCATTGCATTGACCGCTCGAGGCGAAACAGCGGATGAAATCGCTTTTTTTGCTTTGGCCCTGCGCGATTTAGCAAAACCTTTTTTAATATCGGATGAAATCCGTAAAGAAGGTTTTATCGACCTTTGCGGAACCGGCGGCGATGGCAGAAACACGTTTAATATCTCAACCTGCGCCAGTTTTGTTATTGCGGCTGCAGGCGTTAAGGTAGTAAAACATGGCAATCGCGGTATCACTTCAAAATCAGGAGGCTTTGATGTTCTCGAGGCGTTGGGAATAAAAATTGATCTTTCCCCTGACCAAGCCTTGCAAAGTTTGAAATCAAACGATCTTTGCTTTCTTTTTGCTCAACACTATCATCCCGCTTTTAAAAAATTAGCCCCTTTGCGAAAAGAAGTAGCCGCTCGCAAATCGCGAACCATTTTTAATCTGGTTGGCCCTTTACTCAATCCAGCCCTCCCTCCTTTCCAATTAGTCGGCGTGCCTCATCTCGATTTGCCCGAGAAATATATTCAGGCTTTAAGCAAAATGGGCATTCGACGAGGTGCTGTGGTGTGCGGCAGAACCGAAACCGGCGAGGCCATGGATGAATTATCCACATTGAGCAAATCTGATTGGTGGGAATGGAATCAAGGACAATTTAAAAATCAGAAAATATCGCCAGAAAATTTTTCTTTTCAGAAGGGAAAAGCAAGCGAGCTCGAAGTTTCCAACGCTCAAGAATCGGCTAAAATCATTATCGATATTTTAGAAAGCAAAGATCAATCAGTTCGTCGAGATATGGTTGCTCTTAACGCAGCTGGAGGATTATTTTTAAGCGATAAAGTTAAAACTTTAGAAGCCGGGATAAATTTAGCTTTAGAAATTTTAGCCTCAGGCAAGGCTTGGGAAAAACTTCAACAAGTAGTGGAGGTCACTTCTCGCTTCAAAAATTGATTTGTGCTTGAGATGAATCACTTGCAGCAGCCGGCTTTAAACTCAATATTTTAAATGCCTGAACCGTTACAAAAAATCCTAACGCCAATAAAACAAGCGTAATACCAAAATTTAAAAAAATGATAGAAGAAATTTTTTGTGAACTAGCTAAGATTTTGCCAAACGAACTCAAACTATGAAACAAGGCAATGCCCGTAATCACCAACATAAAAATAGCGGGTGCCAATGCGGGCCATGGATTGCGCTGCTGCGTTTTTAACCAAACCGAAACCCCCACTAAAGTAAGAGCCGCTAACAATTGATTGCTCGTTCCAAAAATAATCCAAAACTGTCGCCAAACCCCTTCGGGCGCTACGGATAAATAAATGGCAGGAAACGCCAAAGTTGCTGCGGTAGCCCAAGCACCAGCCCATTTTCCTTGCAAACCGAAGAGTTCTTGAAAAACATAACGCCCCAAACGGGTGCAAACATCCAGCGTATCAAAAATAAACGTGCTAAATGCAAGCAACCCAAAAGTAATCGCAAATTCCATTGGCACACCAAAAAAAGAAAGCAAACGACCAATTCCTTGAGCAAAAATAGCATCGGGATTTTTCAACGAAGTTGTCGCAGGCAACACCATCAAAGTAAGCAGCGCTAAAACTGCCACCATTGCTTCGAGCAACATGGCGCCATAAGCCACAGGCTTGATATCCTTTTCGCAATTCAACTGCTTACTTGTCGTGCCACTGGAAACAATCGAATGAAACCCGCTGCAAGCTCCGCAAGCAATCGTAATAAATAAAAAAGGAAATAATGGCCCAATAGGAGAAGTTTCACTACGCCACATAGGAAATTGCAAAGTAAGTTGAGAAGAAAAAGTTCCCACAATCGTTCCCACTATTCCCACTAACAACACCGCATACAAAAATAAACTACCCAAAAAACCGCGCGGTTGCAGCAATAACCACATCGGCAAAATGGACGCAAAAAAACAATAAACCAACAAAGCCCAATCCCACGTTTTCGTGGCATTCCACGTAGCAGGCCAATTCAACGGATAACGTTGACCAAACCAAATCGCAAAACCAATAACTAACACACTCACAACAGCCCCGGGCAACAAAGAAGCTTTCCAACGAAAAGTAATTAACCCCAACAAAACACTAATCCCAAGATAAACGACAGCCGCCGTCGCCACACCACCGCCAGAAATAGAAATCGCACTTTCGCTCCCAACCCCAAAACTGACAGAAAAAGAAGTCGCCTTAGCAAAAGAAGCGGCTGTCAAATCCGCAAACGCAATAATCACATAAACCAACGAAAGCCAAATAAACAAAAGAAAAACCAAATAAACCGAACGACTCATTCGCTGTCTCACCACCTCCGCAATCGAACAAGCCCTGTGACGAATACTCGCAAAAAGCGATGCCATATCATGCACGCCTCCCACAAAAATCGCTCCCAATAAAATCCAGAGCAAAGCAGGCAACCAACCAAAATAAAGACCCGCTAAAATCGGCCCCACAATCGGGCCCGCAGCAGCGATCGCGCTAAAATGTTGTCCTGTAACCACTGCCGTTCGCGCAGGCACAAAATCCACACCATCATACTGAGCATGCGCCGGGGTCTTTCGATCATCAGGCCTTAACCAGCGAAAAAGAAAACCTCCATAAACCCCATAGGCCAAACTCAGAACCACGCCACAAATAATAATAATTAGCAGCAAACTCATCGCTTTTTTCTAAACCACCCGTTAAAAAAAGCAAACCTATGATTATTCGAGCCACATGCCTGCTACCCATGATAGGGCCCCCTATTGCACCGGGTTGGCTCGAAATTCAAAACAATAAAATCATCCAAATACAATCTGGCCATCCCACTCATTTCGATCTGAATCTTGATGGCCACCTTATCGCGCCCGGCCTCATCGATTGCCACTGTCACCTGGATTATACTTTACTACGAAATCGCATCCCCTCAACCCAATCCTTCGTTAATTGGCTAAAAAAAATTATCCAACTCAAAACCACTTTTTCATTAGAAGATTATCGCCAATCTATTCTTAATGGTTTTAAAGAACTGATCGATCATGGCACAACAACCGTTCTTAATATTGAATCATTTCCCGATGTCATTTCTACCCTACAACCTCCGATTCGCACTTACTGGGCAATAGAAGGCATTGATATCAAAACTCCTTTTCATTTTCCCCAAAAGACTCAAGCGCTTTCTCCTCACGCCCCCTACACCGCTTCAGAAAACCTCTATCAATTCGCCAAACAAGATTCAGAAAAAAATAAAAAACTCTTTACCACCCATGTCAACGAATCCTATGAAGAAAACGAAATGTTTCTTTCGCGATCAGGAAAACTCTACGATTTTTTGAAAAAACTCGATCGCGACATGTCCGATTGCCAAGGCAAAGACGCTTTAACCCACCTCCTGGAAAAAAATTTGTTGCCGCAAGGCGCTTTACTCACGCACTGCAATTATTTGACAACTAGCACGTTTGAAAAAATTAAAAAAATTAATGCAGCGATCGTGCACTGCCCAGAAACTCATGCTTATTTCAACCGAAAACCTTTTCCCTACAACGATTTTCATCAGCATCATATTCCCGTAGTTTTGGGTAGTGACAGTTTAGCAAGCACCTCCACTTTAAGTCTCCTCGCTAATTTGCAACAATTTCATCGCACACAACCCAAACTATCTTATAAAACTTTATTACGCATGGTAACCCTCGATGCTGCAAACGCGTTGCAACAAACCGATCAACTCGGCTGTTTGAAACCGGGCGCCTTCGCCGATGTCATCGCGATCCCATTTTCCTCTCAAAATGATCCTTACGAAACCATGGTCAGTTACACCAAAAAAGTTCCTTTTGTTATAAGCGCCGGAAAAATTTTACGATCTGTTTAACATGACCAATTCCTTTGAAAATTTTTTATCCAACGAACTCAAAACCATTCAAAAACAAAATCTATTCCGTCAACTCCATAGTCGAGACGAAAAACCTTACCACAATTTTTCCTCCAACGATTATTTAGGATTAAATCGTCATCCCGCTTTAAAAGAAGCAGCCATTCGAGCGTTAAAAGATTACGGATTAGGAACAGGCGCTTCACGTTTAATTTGTGGTCATTTTAAAATTCATCAACAACTCGAAGAAGCGCTGGCTCAATTTAAAAAAACAGAAGCTGCGCTAACCTTTTCCAGCGGCTACGCCACAGCAGTTGGCGCAATTCCTAGTTTAGTGGGCAAAGAAGATGTCATTATTTTGGACAAACTATGCCACGCTTGTCTCATCGACGCGGCAAAACAAAGCCAGGCAAAACTTCGCATTTTCAAACACAATCATCTTGAGCAACTTGAAAGCCACCTCAAATGGGCACAATCTCATAAAAAAGAGAAAAAAAGTAAAATATTGATTATTACCGAAGCCGTTTTTTCTATGGATGGCGATTGGGCGCCGCTCAAAGAAATCGTAAGCTTAAAAGAAAAATATGGCGCTTGGCTTTTTGTCGACGAAGCCCATAGCACTGGCATTTTCGGAAAAACACGCGCAGGTCTCTGCCAACATTTAGATGTCAGCGCTCGCGTGGAAATTCAAATGGGCACCTTAAGCAAAGCGATTGGCGTCAGCGGAGGTTATATTGCAGGCTCGCAATCGCTCATTAATTTTCTCATCAATCGCGCGCGCAGTTTTATTTTCTCCACTGCAGTGCCAGCCGTCAATGCGTCGGCAACTTTAGCCAGCATTCGATTAATCACCTCAGAAGAAGGCAAACAACGCTCTGAAACACTTTGGCAACGCGTCAATCAACTCAAGCAAGCCCTCTCCAACCACGCTTTGGGTCAAAGCCCTATCTTTCCTATTATTTTGGGAGACTCTGAAAAAGCGCTCGTAGCAGCTAAAAATTTAAAAACAAAAGGATTTTGGATTCCGGCCATTCGTTACCCGACCGTGCCCAAAAACCAAGCTCGCTTACGAGTCACCTTATCCGCGAATCATTCAGAACAAAACATTACAGAATTGATCGATGCTCTAAAAAAGATAATTTAAAATGCTCATGATTACTAAAGACGATGTCGCTAATGTGCTTTCCGAACTAGCTATCTTCATGGAATTAAAAGGAGAAAACCCTTTTAAAACACGCGCCTATCACGCCGCTGCTCGCACCATCCAAGCCATGACCGGTGACTTAAAAAAAATAGTGGAAGAAAATCGTCTCGAAGAATTGCCGGGCATCGGCAAATCCATCCATGAAAAAATAACTGAACTTGTCATGACGGGCCAATTAAAATATCTCGAAGAACTTAAAGCCTCTTTTCCTCCCAAGCTCACCGAACTCTTCGAAATTCCTGGTCTTGGGCCCAAAAAAATTAAATTGCTCTACGAAAAACTGGGAGTCGATTCAGTAGAAGCTCTGGAAAAAGTTTGCTTGGAAGATCGTGTCGCTCACATTCCCACTTTAGGAAAAAAAACTCAGGAAAATATTCTTTCTCGAATTTCGCAACGCCGAACCTTTAGCGAAAAACATCGTTACGGCGATGTGATTACTCTCGCAGAAATGCTCGTGGATTCCTTAAAAAAATGCTCTGCGGTTATTCGAGTGAGTATGGCAGGAAGTTTTCGACGCGGCAAAGAAGTGGTTAAAGATTTAGATTTACTCGCCTCTTCGTCTCACCCCAAAGAAGTGATGGATTATTTTGTCACATTACCTTCTGTGATTGAAATCGTAAATCACGGTGACACGAAATCCAGCGTCTTATTGGAAGACGGTTTGGCTTGCGATCTTCGAGTTGTAAGCGATAAAGAATATCCTTACGCCTTACACCATTTTACAGGTAGTAAAGAACATAACATCGCCATGCGCCATCGCGCTATCGAACGTGGCATGAAAATGAGCGAATGGGGCCTCTTTAAAATTTCAAATTCCAAATCAAACGTAGTTAAAGAAGAAGAGTTAATCCCTTGCAAAACAGAAGAAGAAGTTTTTAACAAATTGGGCTTGGATTATATTCCACCCGAATTGCGAGAAGATTTAGGCGAAATTGAAGCTGCCGAAAAACATATCATCCCCAAACTCATCGAATGGAACGATCTACTCGGCACTTTTCATTGCCACACCACTGCCAGCGATGGTCGCAGCTCGTTACAAGAAATGGCGGAAGCGGCTCAAGCTTTGGGATTAGAATATTTAGGCATCGCCGACCATAGCAAAGCCGCTTTTCAAGCTAATGGCCTTTCTGAAGAGCGACTTTTGAATCAAATAAAAGAAATTAAACAATGGAACCAAAATTCTAAAAAATTTCAACTTTTGGCCGGTTGCGAAGTCGATATTTTAAAAAATGGCCAACTCGATTTTTCTGATGATATTTTAAAGCAACTCGATTACGCAGTAGCCTCGGTTCACAATGCTTTTTCTCAAGACGAAACCACGATGACTCAGCGCATCATTCAAGCCGTCGAAAACGAACACATTACTTTTATCGGGCATCTCACCGGCCGTCTTTTACTAGAACGCGACCCTTATGCTGTGAACGTGAAAAAAGTTATTGAAGCTTGCGCCGCTAATGACACGTGGATCGAACTCAATGCTAACCCTTACCGCCTCGACATGGATTGGCGCTGGTGGAAACTCGCTCGCGATCTAGGTGTGAAATGCGTTATCAATCCCGACGCACATCACACCTCGCAATTAGCCTTCTTGCGAATCGGTATCAACATTGCCCGAAAAGGTTGGCTTCGAAAACAAGACGTGATCAACACCCTGCCTTTGAAGAAAATAAAAGAAATCCTTTAATATTTTTGCAAAAACCAGGCTAAGGCTTACCACCAAAACTGACATAATCGTCCAGATCTAAAAGATCAAAAAGCGTAGCAATATCGCTTCGATGAGGAGCCAGTTCAGAATGAGTTTTTTGCACAAAATCACGAAACTCCACATCACTCGCAACTTCTTGTTCTCGATAACGCGACCATTCAGCAATTTCCTAAGCCGTTGGTTTATGTTTCGCATGAGCCGTGATCCATTCTAAAATTTCTCGATCACCTTTATCTCGAACAACCTGTTCCCTCAATTCATCCGGAGAAATATCCACAAAACTCAAAAACCGTTTGTCCAAAGGACAATCAAAATGATACTCCCCTATTTTTCCAGCGATATCAGCACGACATTTATCCAAACAACGCGGCAAAATCACATAACCTCCCAAACGAACCCGAGGACTGCGAGGAGGACGTTGCGTTAAATCCAATACAGACATTTGCATAACTAAAGCTCCTTTCGTTTACTTTTTAAGACCTTCAATATGTAACGTTTGTGTAGGGAAAGCAAATTCGATTCCAGCCTCGTCAAATTTTTCTTTAATCGCCAGATGAATCGGCGTCATCATATTCCAATACTCGCGACCCGTCGTATAAACCGCCCAAAAAACAATTTCGACCTCCAAAAAATAATCGGCCATTTGTCTAAAATGCGTCACATAACTTTCAACTTAAGGAAAATCCAACCTTCGTTTTGCTTCCTCAATAATTTCTTCTAACAACTTCATCGCCTGCTCAATTTTTTGTCGACTACTATCATAGGTAATACCAACTCGAACATTGGTATGAACAAATCGGCCACGCGATAAATTACGAATTTGTTTGTCGACCAAATCTTTGTTCGGAAGATTAATACGAATCCCATACAACGAAGTTAGCTCCACACTTCGCAGACCCATACGCGTCACAAAACCATCATAATCCGAAAAAGTAATGCGATCGCCTACTTTAAAAAGTCGATCAGCCAAAATTTCTACTGAACCAATCAAATTTGCCAAAGTATTTTGTGCTGCCAATGCCACCGCAGCACCTAAAAATCCCAAACCCGTAATCAAGCCCAACACTTTAATCCCGGCTTGATCTAAAATCATAATTAAGGCCACGAATAAAATGAGAAATTTGGATGCTTGCCCCAAAAGCCGAATCATTTGAGTATTCAGATCGCGATCAGCCTGTTGCCATTTTCTTTGTAAAAGAGACAGGATAATATCAACTAAACGGAAAAGAAAAACGACCACTGCGAATCCATAAATCCAAACCGCCAAATACTCTACCCGTTGCCAAAGCCAACCCGGCATATGTTTAAAAACTGACTTGGCTGTGTTAAGGAAAAACACCACCATGACCAAACACAAAGGAGCAGAAATCGCACCGCCGATCGCATAAGCCGCAGGGATCTGTTTGTTTTTCAAAATCTTGACTAAAAAGCGAATACCAAACCGATTCACTAACCACACCACCAATAAACCTATAAAAACAATAATGCCGAACTGAATCCATTCAGATAAATTCGTGTGGCGATGTAACGATGCCACTGTCGTGCGGATATTTTCAACTGCGTTCGTAACCGATTCCATGATTACGATTGTGAACGAATTGATTGCTTGAGAAAAGTGATAATCGCTTTTTGAACATGCAAACGATTCTCTGCTTCAGTAAAAATAGTTTCTGCATGCTGCTCCAAAACAGAATCTGTAATTTCCAAACCGCGATAAGCGGGCAGACAATGCAACACAAGCGCATCGGGTTTGGCTAAAGAAAGAATCTTTTCGTTAATTTGATAATCACCTAACGCTTTTAATCGCGTTTCTTTTTCTAATTCTTTCCCCATAGAAACCCAAACGTCCGTATAAAGCACATCAGCATCCTTGACTGCTTCTTCAAGCGAAGCGGTAACTCTCACACCCGTTTGTTTGGCTAGCGCTTCCGCAGGTTGATAGCCAGAAGGCGCCGCAATAATTAACTCAAACTGCAACTGTTTCGCCGCCAACATCCAAGAAGCCGGCACATTACACGCTCCGTCACCGATAAAAACCATGCGCTGCTTTTCGATAGGACCGCGCAATTCTTCAATGGTAAAAATATCAGTCAAAATTTGGCAGGGATGCTCTTCATCCGTTAACGCATTAATCGTAGGAATTTTGCTGTAACGCGCAAAATCTACCACGTCTTGCTGAGCAAAAGTGCGAATCACTGCGCCATGCGCCATACGACCAATAACCCTTGCTGTGTCACGAATCGGCTCGCCTCGTCCCAACTGAATATCATGCGCAGCAAGAAAAATGACATTTGCGCCCAATTCGCGAAGCCCCACCTCGAAAGAAACACGCGTGCGTGTGGAAGCTTTGGAAAAAATCAAAGTCCAAGTTTCTCCGCGCAAAGGTTGAAGCAAATGACGATCCATTTTTAACTTTTTTGCTAAAGTTAAAACTTCGCGAATGTCTTGAGCCGAAAAATCTAAAATAGAAAGAAAGTGCCTCATGCCATCTATTCAAGCACGATTTCCGTTCCAAATCCAGCATCGGTAAAAAGTTCTAATAAAAGTGAGTGCGGCTTGCGCCCATCGACAAATTGCACCTTACCCACTCCACGCTTGACAGCATCCAAAGCGCTCTCAATTTTGGGCAACATGCCACCGGATAACACACCTTCTTTTTTCAATTGCTCCACGTCGACTTCATTTACGCTCGAAATCAAACTTTTTTCATCATTACGATCGCGAAGAATGCCGGGAACATCAGAAAGATAAATTAATTTTGTTGCTTGCAACGCAATCGCCGCTTGCATAGCTGCCAAATCCGCATTCACATTAAGACAGTGGCCCTGAGCATCGCAACCCAAAGGCGACAACACAGGAATGATGCTATGCCGCAAACAAGCTAATAAAGGTTTTTTATTTACATGCGTAACTTCACCCACAAACCCCAAATCCACACTCTCACCATTTTCTAAAATTAAAGGTGACGCTTGATGTGCTTGAAACACTTCCTTACCAGAAATGCCACGAGCATAAACATCAAAACTTTCCAAGGTTTTGACTAAAACAGGATTCACCTCTTGATCCAAAACCGTTTCAACTAATTGAATAGAAGCCAAATCCGTAACGCGATGCCCTTGCACAAAATGCGCTTTCAATCCGCTAGCATTCATTTTTTGTGTAATAGCTTTTCCTCCGCCATGCACAACAACAGGATGCATACCCACCACATCCAACAAAGCAATATCGCGCAAAACCAAATTAACCAAATGAGAATCCTCCATGGCGCTTCCGCCAAATTTAATCACCAAAATCGCCTCGCGAAATTGTTGAAGATAAGGCAATGCTTCAATTAAAACTTTAGCGCGATCTTCAGCAGAAATCATAATTTAAAAAACTATCACAATGGTTTTATTCGGATAAATTCAATTTTACATACTCTTCGGTAAGGTCACTGGTATAGAGTGTGTATTCGCCCTCGCCCAAATGCAGATGAATCGTAATCTGAAAATGAGGTTTAGAAACAACGCGCTTTAATTTCGTAGCAGGATAGCTAGTTTGTTTCCCATTTCTTACCACCAGCAAACCATCATAATAAATATCCACCAACTCCTCTCTCACCCGTGCTGAAGAATAGCCCAAAGCCGCCATCAACCGTCCCCAGTTGGGATCGTTGCCAGCCCACGAAGTCTTCACTAAACAGGAACGCGCAATGGCTTCCGCTGCCATTTTGGCAGCCCGCGCATTCGCAGCCCCCTTAATGGCAACCGTTACCAATTTACTGACCCCTTCTCCGTCCAACACTATTTTCCTGGCAAGTTCGCGTGTTACAAAATTAAGAGCAGATTGAAAGACATCGAGCTCGGGATGATAACTTTTCAAAATAGGGTTTTTAGCCTGTCCATTGGCCAACATCAAAACCGTGTCATTGGTGCTCATATCTCCATCCACACAAATACTATTAAAAGACTGTTCCACGGCAATGTGCAAACAGCGATTCAAAGTTTTTCGATCGATCGCCGCGTCAGTGGTAATAAAACATAGCATGGTAGCCATAGTAGGATCGATCATACCGGCCCCTTTTGCACAGGCTCCTAAATGAACCGTTTTCGCGCCAATTTTAAATCGCACAGCAATCTCTTTTTCGACCGTGTCAGAAGTCATAATTGCTTTAGCCGTGGTATGACCATTTTCATGGGTTAAATGTTTTATCGCTCGAGAAATGCCCCGTCGCACTTTTTCCATCGGCAACAATCGTCCAATTCGCCCTGTGGAACAAACGAACACTTCTTTCTCGCCGCACCCCAACATCATAGCTGCCAAATTCGTCATTTCTTTAGCATCTCCAATTCCTTGAACACCCGTGCAAGCATTGGCATTACCGCTATTGGTCAAAATCGCTCGAGCCAAATCACTTTTTAAATGTTCCATGGAGACGTGAACCGGCGCCGCCTTGATTTGGTTGGTAGTAAAAGTGCCAGCCGCAACGGCAGGCGTTTCACTCACAATCAAGGCCAAATCTAATTTTCGATTTTTTTTAATGTTAGCGCTTACACCGCTGGAAACAAAACCTTGAGGCGTTGTCACTCCACCCTGTTTTACCAGGACAAACTTTTTAAGTTTCATCGCGGCAAACCTTCTGTTTCATTCCAGTCCATCATGAGATTGAGACATTGAATCGCTTGACCACCAGCACCTTTAGTTAAATTATCCAATGCGGAAAAAATCAATAAACGCGACGTGCGAGAATCGACGCGCACGGCAATATCGCAACGATTTGTCCATGCCACGTGTTTAATCTCTGGCAGACTACGATTCAAAAACCTAACAAACGGTTTTTTATCATAAAAACGTGTATACCATGTTTCTACTTCCTGCTGAGGCGGAAGACTCTTTTTGTCGCGCGGTTCCACGACGATTGAGGTAAGAATGCCACGTCGCACAGGAAGCAAATGCGGCGTAAATTGAACCGTAACTGGTTCACTCGCAACACGTGAAAGTTCTTGTTCAATTTCAGGAATATGACGATGATGTCCAACGCTGTAAGGCTTTACATTTTCATCGCACTCAGCAAAAAGCAACGCAAGATCCGCTTTGCGACCGGCACCCGAAACACCACTCGATGAATGGATCACAATAGAATCCGTTTTAATTTTGTTTTCTTTCAATAACGGCGCGAGCGCTAACAAAATCGAAGTCGGATAACAACCAGGACAAGCAATAAATTGAGCTTGAGAAATCGCTTCACGATACAATTCAGGATTACCGTAAACTGCCAAATTGAGTAACGTTTGCGAGGCAGGTTGGGCGTTGTAATATTCCACATAGCGATTGCGATCTTTCAGTCGAAAATCAGCACTCAGATCAATAATTTTTTTGCCCGTTTTCAATAACGATTCCACAATCGGAGTCGCTTCACCATGAG
>JAWLBA010000012.1:0-46329 GCA_041395165.1 Verrucomicrobiia bacterium | reverse complement strand
AGCGTCAGTAAAAGTTTTGACATTACCCGCCGCATCATGAGTGTAAGTGGTCACATCGCCATAAGGATTTGTCTCGGTTTTTAAATCGCCTTTCATGCCGCCCATTTCATTGTCGTTGTAATAAGTGTAGGTAAAAACGGCTCCGTTTCTTTGGCGATAAGTCAAAGGTTGACCGTCAGCGTTGTAAGTCCACTGTTCAAAACTTCCATTGGGATAAGTTTGCTTTAAAAGAAAATTATTCGCATCGCGCTCATAAGTTGTCACATGACCCAACTCATCTTTTTCTGAGGTAATAAATCCTTTGGCGTTATAGCTAGCACTTTGCTGACCGCCTAGTGGATTAGTCTTAACTAAAATGCGTCCCGCATAATCGCGCTGAAAACTGGTCACGCCGCCATTAGGCGCAGTAACCGTTTCCACGTAGCCATAGCCACCAGCCGTGCGCATGAAGATTTTTTTGCGGCCTTCCGCATCCCAACTTTCTTTGAGTTGGCCTTTGTCATATTTGCGAGTGACTTCACTGCCGTTGCCTTCCAAAATTTGCGGATAATCCCCTGAACCTCCCGGCAAAGTAATGATAAGTTGATCGGTTTCCAAATTTCTTTCTTCCAACACGATGCCCGCAACAAATCCATAAGGTTCATAGTTCGCATTATAATTGTAAACATAGCGAATCTTAGCTCCATTGCCTCGATAAGTAGGATCTGAAGCGCTCGCTAAAATGGGATCGCCTTCTTTTTCATTCAAACGCCCCACATAATGATAAATCGCTTTTTCACCAGCCGGATAATGAACCTCGGTCAAAATGGCATCACCGCTTGGATCCCAAACCGAATAATGATAAGTGACTTCGCGCCCATCATTGCTGTAAACGCGTTTGATACGCACCACATTGTCCACGGTCTCCCGATCGATCGCAAGCCAGCGATTAAAATTATTTTTAATTTTCATGAGGCGATTATTTCCGTCATATTCTAAACTCCAAACAAAACCCTGACCGTTTTTAATTTGTTGCAACTGATAAAAATTCGCTCCTAATTTTTGAAAAACATATTCTTCGCCCTGTGGCGTAATGAGGGTAAAAGTATTTTGAGAAACATACAACCGATCTCCCCAATCGGCGCTCGGCACGCGCACCGAGCCGCTTTGATCCACAGCCGAAAAAACATATTCCCTGCCTCGCGGATAGCGCACAATCAAATTTTTAAAACCAAAACTCGAAAGGCTCGATTCCCGCATTTCAAAATTCCAATTATGCTGCCACACATTGGCTGCACCCATCTCCCATTTAGCCTGAGTAAACGTTCGATAGCGGCTAATAAAATAACGCGTAAAAGTTATCGGAGCATTCCCAAACGTGCTCAAATCGGTCACTTCTCGACGAATGCAAGCTCGATGCGGATTAATCGGATTCGATCCGACATCATCCTGACAATCATCATCGGGCCCATCATTGCCACACCCATTATTATAAGCCCAAACTCCATTGGCGGCGATACAACAAAAAGTGATCAAAAAGAAAAAATGTTTTAACGTTTTCATTATTGCGCCTCCACATTTTGAGGCCCTGTTTCACCCAACGGCTTTTCTTCACCCGCCCAAAACTCGATCACTTCTTCACGC
This sequence comes from Verrucomicrobiia bacterium, assembly GCA_041395165.1. GTDB lineage: Bacteria > Verrucomicrobiota > Verrucomicrobiia > JADLBR01 > JAIBCM01 > JAIBCM01. The sequence goes on along the minus strand of JAWLBA010000012.1, from coordinate 44,706 downwards.
TGACCTTGTCGCAAACTAATCAAATAAACCCCGCAAGATTGACCAACTTGATAATTTAATTCCAAACTTTCATCCGTTCTTTGCGGCGTCCATGAAAAATGATTTTGATTCCCGTTCAAAACCCCACCATGAGGCGCTTGAATCAAAACAGGTTTTCCTATTTCTAATCGTGATAACTGCATACTCAAATGCAACGTTTCACCCAAATTAACTGGGAACCTTCCCGCATAACCATCAATCGCTTCCCAACGTTCCGTCTTCGTAGCGGAACCATAAGCCACCGAAATTTGAGACGTGATTTGACCACTGTTATCAGCCGAAACTTGATTCGCTGATGCTTTAAAATAACTCACTGCCGAAATAGCAGCGATTATCAATACAACAAAACTGATTAAAATAAATTTCCTTTTCATATAACAGTAAGAAGAACTTTTTTAAAAAAGTTACAAGAATTTTTTTGTCTTTTTTTACTTTATAAGTAAATCTTATACATAAATAAGTTTTTCTAATAGTTGATTAATCTGCAAATCTGAAGCAGAAATACTCATAAAATGCACCTTAACAATCGCAACGTTTCCCGCTTTGGCAATCCAATCACATTACTACGTGAACCGCGAATCGCTCGAATTAAACACTCGCCCTTTTCCTGAGCGGCATACGCACCCGCCTTGTCCAGAACATGAACCTGTTTTAAATAATGACGAATTTGTTTTGGCTTTAATGAGTGAAATTTCACCTGCGAAATTTCGTAGCTCAAATAACCCATTATTTTTTTCTTTTTTCTTTTTAAAACTAGCACACTGGAAATAACCTCATGCACGTGACCACTTAGCTGACATAACATGTTATAAGCAGCTTTCAAATTTTTGGGCTTACCCAGAATTTTCCCATTCCAAATAACCACTGTGTCAGCAGCTAAAACCCATCTGTTCTCCATCTTTTCAGCCACCGCTTTCGCTTTGATGAACGCATTAACCTGGGTCAATTCTCTCGCAGTAAAATAAGGCGCATCTCTTTGAGTTAACTCCCGACAACGGGCGATTTGAATTTCATGAGAAATTCTCCATTCCTGAAGCAATTGGGTGCGACGCGGCGAGGCAGAGGCTAAAATAATGAGCTCACGATTCCATTTCACTTTTCGTTTCAAAATCTCACCAATTTTTCACACACCACAATTGCAAGCAAATAAAGAAAATATAAACCAAAAACTCGATTTTCTCGGTACGATTTTCGATTAATAAAATAATAAATCAAAACTGAAAAAGGAATTGCGACAATTAATAATAACTTATTTTGTAGAACAATCGGTACAGTAATAAAACTTATGACGCATAAAGTACCTATAATTATTTTCCCCTTTTTTTCTCCAAATAAAACTGGAATGGTTTGAATCTTTTCCAGGGCATCACCCCGAATATCTTTAATATCTTTAATATTCACTCCCAAGAAAAAACAAATTAAAAAAAGCCAAGACAAATGAGTGGGAAACGCTGGCATTTTTTGATTCTCAGAAACCAAATAAAATCCACCCCACATGATTAAAACCGCATTAAAAGCTACCAATAACGAAGAGAGCGCAAAAACATTTTTAAGTCTTAAAGGTGGACTCGAATAAAGATAGTAAACCATTTGAAATAAAATGAAACAAACTGAAGTGTAGTAGGGCAAAAGAAAAACACCCACAGCAATTAAAAACAGTAACATAACATTAATAGTTTTTTGCTCGGATAAGGTAATGCTACCTTGAATCAAAGGTCGTGAAGGATTGGAAACAGTATCCGTTTTAATATCGACTAAATCATTAACCCCCACCGCCAACCAAAAATGCAAGGCAATTAATAAAAAAAATATAATTAAAGAAAGCCCGTTAATCCATGATTTAATATCAATCATTTGTGAATAACCCGCAGCAATCAATATACCGCCCATCCCCATAAAACCATAATGCAACACTCTTTCTAAGCGCAAGTTTCCACACCAGGCTCGAAATGCTGTTTTATTCGCTAAATAAAATAATCCAATCGCTTGAAGCAAAATTAGCAACCATAACACCCTTCCCATGATTAAGTTAAATTGCTGATCCATAGAAAAACGAAGGTTAAAAAATGAAGCACCTAGATGATAAATTTTTGAAAGATCGCTTTGCGATAAAGTCTGCACATAAAAAAGCGTAATTTCCTTTGTGGAAGATGCCTTTCCAAAAACGAGAGGCGGAATGCTAGGAATGGCAAAATAAAAGAAGAAAAGGACGTAAACTAATAATGCTCCACAAAAAGCTTTCTTTTTACTTCCCGTATAATAAGTAATGGCAAAAAAGAAACCTATTAAAATTAAAGCTACCTCTACTCTGATGCCCAAAGTGATGCCTTCTTGAGACAAAGATCCAAAGAAAGAAAAAAAGCTTTCAATTAACTCTCCTTTAGGTTGAAACAAATAAGTCATCTTCGGTCCGTTCCCATGATAAACAGCAAAGTCAACCAAAGGTGGAAGCCAAATAATCAAAAAACCAAAAAGCGTTATTTGAAAAACTTGTTTTAAAGAAGGATGAAAACTTGTTTTTGAAAAAGTAAAAAGATACAAAACAATATTAAGAGAGAGAAAAATTGAGAGATAAAATAATGGATAATGAAAAAAGGCTGTTAAAGGAGTAATAAATTGCTCCGACCAATGAGGATTAGAAAATTGCTCTAAAAATCCACGAATAAAAATAATCCCTAGAAAAGTAAAAAAATAACGCGACCAAGACCAAGTTTGAGATTCAGCATAAGAAAAAATTTTCCTAAAAAAATATGGCATACATTTTCAATCAATGAATCGATAATTAACAATCTTTTTAAAGATTCCATCAAATCAGAAGAGATGCAATTAACAATTAACAATCTTTTTAAAAATGCCACCAAATTAGAAGAGATACCATCTAGTAACGCTGCAATTTTTGTTCTAAAAATTGAATGGTTTGCCTCAGCTTCTCATCTATTTGCATTTTATCAGTAATTTTTTGACAGGCGTGTAGTACCGTTCCATGATCGCGTCCTCCAAAAACCGCTCCGATTTCTTGTAAGGAACATGGCGTTAACTTTCGCGATAAAAACATCGCTACTTGTCTAGGCAAAGCAATATTGGCAGGTCGCCGTTTACTAGTCATATCGCTCGGGCGTAAATCAAACGCTTCTGACACTTGTTTTTGAATCTGATCAACTGTGACCACACGCCGCGCTTCTTCTTGCAATAAATCTTTTAACACTTGCTCAATGGCTTGCACTGTTAAAGATTTGCCGCTTAACGAAGCATAAGCCGCTACGCGTAATAAGGCGCCTTCCAAACGTCGCACGTTGGTACGAATACGCGTAGCTAGAAACTCCAAAATTTCATCGGAAACATCCACACGCATTCCTGCAAGTTTCTTTCGTAAAATAGCCATGCGCGTCTCAGCGTCCGGTGGCATCAGCTCGGCTGACATGCCCCATTCAAATCGCGAAACCAGACGCTCTTGCAAATTGGCAATTTCAGTCGCGGGCCGATCACTGGTTAAAACAATTTGTTTTCGACCATCAAACAACGAATTAAAGGTGTGAAAAAATTCTTCTTGCGAGCGCTCTTTCCCTCCTAGAAACTGAATATCATCAATCATCAACATATCCAGCGCGCGATAACGCTTTCGAAATTTTACCAGCGCATTTTTTTGCAGTGCTTCAATAAATTCGTTAGTGAATTGTTCCGAAGTAATATAACAAATTTTTTGTGTTTTCTTTTTCTGCAATAGCGCATTACCAATCGCATGCATCAAATGCGTTTTACCCAATCCCACTCCTCCATAAATGAAAAGAGGATTATAAGTGCGCGCTGGCGAACTGGCAACCGCGCGAGCTGCAGCGTGCGCCATTTCGTTATTGGCTCCCACCACATAAGCTTCAAACGTATAGCGCGGATTTAACCCACTATGCGCCGCTTGAATTTCCAACGATATTTCTGGTGAAATAGTTTTGGAATGATTCACACTTTCTTCCGATGGCGCGGCAATCGTTGAATTAATCCCCACTTGAAAGCGAATGGCGACAGGTCGCCCCATTAACGTCGTTAACGTTTCGCGCAAGGGTGCCATATAATTATCTTCAATCCAAAATTGATAAATTTGGTTGGGCACACCAATCACAACACTATCCTCCGAAGCCTCCAACAATGTTGCTAAAGAAAACCAACGTTGAAACGCATCCGAAGGAATGCGCTCCTTCAACAAGAGACAAATTTCTCTCCAAGAAACCTCGACTTCTACCTTACTCGCTCCCATGATTTATTAACGTTTACTAAAATTTATAATTACCCAATCAACAAATACTTACATCTTTATTAACAATCTTTTTCACAACTTATTCACAATTCTTTCCTTCTCCCAATCTCGTAAAAGATCAGTTGCTGCCACATTATTTTTTTCCATCAAAGTGACAAGAGGTTTTTTACTTTTTTGAAAAATTTTTTTTGAAAAAAGGTTTGACCATTTTATTAAATTAGTAAACGCCTCTGAATTTCTTGAATAGCCCATTTAGCATGCTCAACAACCAACTCATCTTTTTCTAAAACTTTTTTTTCTAATAACGCAATATCTGACTTATTGCCGACATTTCCTAAAGCTACACACGCATTTCTTTGCAAACCGCGCAGCTTAATTCTTTTCATGGGCGATCGCTGAAAATGATAATGAAACCGCTCTTCATCAAACTCCAACAACTCTTGTAACGAAAAGGAAGGCAACGGTTTCAATTTTTCCTCCCGAGTATTCTTGGCAAAACGGTTCCACGGACACGCCTCCAAACAATCATCACATCCAAAAATGCGATCCCCCATCGCTTTGCGAAATTCTGCGGGAATCGGCCCTCGATTTTCAATGGTCAAATAAGCAATGCAACGTCGCGCATCCAATTGATAAGGCGCAGTAATAGCGCCGGTGGGACAAGCCTTGATGCAACGTTGACAACTGCCACAATGATCGCGCATGGCCTCACCAGCTTGAAGATCCAGCGTGGTTAAAATTTCCCCAAGAAAAAACCAAGTGCCCAAATTTTTTGAAATTAACATCGTGCTCTTTCCCTGCCATCCCAATCCCGCGCGCATGGCCATTTCACGCTCTAAAACCGGTCCCGTGTCGACATACCATTTCATGTCTCCTCCAGCACACGATTGAATAAACACCGCAAGCTCTTTCAAACGCGCTTCCATAATTTTATGATAATCTTCACCGCGCGCATAACAGGCTATTTTACCACAAGCAGATGAAGCCATAGACGAAGGTGAAAAATAATTTAGAGCCACTACCACCACACTTTTCACTCCAGGCAAAACCTGATTGGGATCCAACCGTTTCTCTTGATTTTTCGCCAACCACGCCATATCGCCCGCTTTCCCATCAACCAACCATTGCCTGACATAATCCACTCGCAAAGAAACGCTAGCATTAGCAATACCACACGCATCAAATCCTATCGCACGCGCTTTTTCCTTAATAGCAACTTCGAGGAAATTATTTTCCATTATTTTCCTGCCGCCTTTTCTGAAAAAATGTTGTCAACAACTCCGCGCACTCCGCCTCACAAATTCCAGCCCTCACCTCACAACGATGATTAAACGAAGGCACCTCCAATAAATTAAACCAACTACCCGCAGCGCCCATCTTCGCATCACGCGCACCAAACACCACTCGTCCCACGCGACTATTCACTATCGCGCCTGCGCACATCGGACAAGGCTCTTTGGTGGCATACAACGTGCACGCATTCAAGCGCCAATCCCCGAGAGCCTCTTCCGCTTGAGTAATCGCCAACATCTCCGCATGCGCCGTAGCATCATGCAACAACTCCACTTGATTATACGCCCGCGCAATAATCTTTCCCTCATGCACCATCACCGCCCCTACCGGCACCTCCTCCTGCTTGAGCGCCTTCCGCGCTTGACGCAAAGCTTCCTGCATGAAATAAATCTCTTTATCGGCTTCCTGAAACATACTAATTATATTACTTCGTTTTAACATGAGTGGAAATGTTCAAATCCAAAATAAATCCTATCAACATTAAGACCCTGTAGCATCCACAAAAAAGATTGAATCCTTTGCAAAAATACCTAAAAAAGCCAAAATAGAATAAAAATTAAAAACTAGAGTCATTTTTGTTTTTTATTTTGCTTCAAGTCAAAAATTAAAAAAGATAAAAGCTAATGAAAGAAATAAAAAAAATATTATTAATTGTAGGAAGTTTTCTCTTACTACTAAACAACCCAAGTCATGCTAAAATCCTCAATTTACCTCAAATCAAAGCCGAGCAAACATATTGGTGTTGGGCAGCGGTTTCTCAATCAATACTATCTTATTACGGAATCAATGTAACCCAACAGGAAATTGCTAACTATGGTGCAGAAGGACAAAATACTCCAAACCTTTTCTCCGGCAGCAGGGAAAAGACTCGAAATAAACCAGCTTTTAATGGAATTGATCTCATTTTACAAAATTTTAGTGGCCCTTCGACTTACTACAAAAAAGATGTTCTCAGTCTAGAAGAATTAAAAAATGAAATTGAAAATAATCGTCCTGTTATCATTAGATGGGAATCAACCCACTATGGAGAAGGAGGACATTTCGTTATTCTTTATGGTATTGAAACCAACACTGTATACATTATGGATTCCCGTGAAACCATTTCTAAGTTACCTTACGATGATGTGGTTGGCTCGCCTGATTTTTATTGGAGCAGTACTCTCACCCTTAAGTCATCTATTGATGTAGCATTCGTCATCGATTCAACCGGAAGCATGAAAGATGACGTCCAACAAGTCATCGCCAATGTTCAAACTATTCTCCACGGAATTACCAATAAATTTAACGATTATCGCATTTCGGTAGTCGATTATCAGGACAACCCTAAAGAACCATGGGGTTTACCAGGGGATTATTTTTATCAAGTGCGAACTCCTTTAACCGCCGACATATTTTTTGTGCAAAACGCTTTTGCCTCCATTCAATTCGGTGATGGCGGTGATCCACTTGAAGCCATTAACACCGCTTTAGCGCAAGTTATTCAAGGCGATATCATTGGCGGTTGGCGTAGGGGGCTTAATGTAAAACGTTCTATTATTTTAATGGGCGACGCCGCTGGTCACGATCCTGAACCGTGGGCCCCCTACTACAGTTCAGGCGAGTTGATCCAAGCTGCCATTGCCAATGATGTCGATGTTGACTTTCGCGATGCCAAACCTCGAGATGCTATTGCCAATACTGCAGGCCCCATTTCCATTTATGGTTTAGTTATCGGAGACAATTCAGGCACTTACGATTACTTCAGCAGATTAGCCTATCAAACGGGCGGCGATGTTGTTGCAGCGAATAGTTCTGACGACATCACCGCTTCTCTCGGTAATCTCATCGATATAATGGCTGCTAAAAAACGTTATCCCAACGATCTTGTCATGCTCGCGCGACCTCATTTCCGATGGGACAACCCTCCAGTTCCCATGGATGAAACGCCTAAACGTTATTATTTAGCTTTGGAAAAACAAAATAAGCACGGCAAATGGAAAAAAATGCAGCGCATCAAATTAAAAGAAGAAACCCCCATGGATTGGATGCCACAACACGATATTAAAGTGGGAATATATCGCTGGCGTTTGGGGATGAAACTCAGAAAGGGAGGCATCCAATGGGAAGCCGACTGGACCGAATTTTCGCGTTTACCCGTAGTTCCCGGAAAAATTGCGCCAGAAACCCCAACAGGTTTAATCCCAAGCAAACGTCGTGGAGCCGTGACCTATCGCTGGCCAGCAGATTTTAACGCCAACCGCTATAAACTTTTAATCCTGCGCAACGGCAAAAAATGGAGAAAGAAAACCGTCCGCATTCGCAAAAAACGCAAAGACGACACAATCATTGAAACCACCTTGCGAGGCCATCGTTCCGAGAAAAAAGGATTATCTTATGATTACAGTTGGATGGTGCAAGGGCTTAATAAAGACACCAAAAAACCGCTCGATGATAACTGGTCTGAACCCCTCTTTTTTCAGATTGAAAAGTAGGAAGTTTTTTAGGCCAGTGAAATATTCCGTACACGGGACAAACTCGTCCTTTGGCGAGCGTGAATAGACACGAAATTTTATTTTTGTGTTTTTTGCGCCCATCTGCAGCGCTTTGCGAAGCAATGCGGGCAGGTGTTTCGCGGGCAAAAAAGAATTTTAAGCTTGCCGGAAAATTCGTTTGAAAAATAATGAGGCATGCCCCCTTCTTACGATCTTTACTGGCAATGTCTTAAGCATGGCGCCGTTTGGCCATTAACTTCTCACGTTATTTTAAAAATAACGGGGTTCGATGCGTTTCGATATCTCAACGGCCAAATCACGAATGATCTCAAAAAATTAACGGTCGACCATTCTCTTTACAGTGCTGTGGTCACCCCAAAAGGAAAATTGGTTGCTAATATCTATCTAGCCACGCCCGATAATAAAGATTTCTATCTGAACGGCCCAGGAGCGTTGAAGGAAATTCTGCCCGCGCGACTTGAAAAATATCTCATTGCAGATGATGCGCTGATTGAAAATGTTAGCGACAAATTTTATCTCATTCATGCCTGGGGTCAGGAAGCAGAAAAATTGCCACCACCTTTTTTAAAATCACAAAATAATCGTCTCGGGTTTGAAGGTTTTGATTTTTATTATGAATCTATGCCTGATTTGGCACTGCTGCTCACTTGCGATGAGGATTCAGCAGAAACCTTTCGCATCGAGGCAGGCCTTCCCAAATGGGGTGCGGAATTACATGAAAATACGCTTCCGCCCGAAGTCGGCTTTGAAGAGCGTTGGATCAGTTATCAAAAAGGGTGTTACACCGGTCAAGAAGTTATCGCTCGATTAAAAAGTGTGGGGCATGTTAATCGCAAGCTGATGGGAATTTATCGTGTGGACAATCAATTATTAGCGCCTCAGCAAACCATTCAACACAACGGACGAACGATCGGCCATATCACCAGTAGTATGGATTCGCCTCGACTAGAAAAAGGCATTGCATTAGGTTATGTAGATTGGCAGAGTGCCCACCATGGTCACCAAGCCACAGTAGAAACGCATGAAGTTATTTTAGTCAATCTGCCTTTTATTTAGATAAAATGAAAAAAAATATTTTCCTCTCCTTAAGTCTAACCCTAATTACAGCTCTCATTGCAAGCCTTGTATTATCGGGTTGCATCGCCAATTTTTTTTCTAGCGGAAAAGTCGCTAAGCAATCTAAAGCGGGTAAGGGTGTGCTACGTTTAGAAAATCTTCCCTATCCCTTGCGGCCCGGCGAAGTTTTGGAAGGCGACTATGTGCCTCCTACCACTCCCACCGACACCACGGCTTCTTCGGGCCCAACCGAAGCTACTTTGCCATCGGAACCTTTCGGTCCCCTCCTGCATCCGAAACCGAGGTGGCCGTATTGGAAACAAAATTTGGTAAAATTGTCATCGAGCTCAACGATCGCCTGGCACCAATCCATAGCGAAAAATTTTCGTAAAAACTGTCGCACCGGCTTTTATACCGAAACCACATTCCATCGTGTCGTCCCTGGTTTCTTAATTCAAGGCGGTGACATCAATAGTAAAGACAACGACCGTAACAATGACGGTTTCGGTTACCCTATACACACTACCTTTAGAAAAACTCAAACATGTGCGAGGCGCAGTTGGCGCAGGGCGTAAAATGGACAAGATCAACCCTGAACGTCGCTCGATGGCACTCAATTTTATATTTGTTTAGCCGATGCCCCGTTCTTAGATGGAAAATATACCGTTTTTGGTCGTGTCGTAGCAGGTATGAATGTAGTTGATCGAATTACACAAGCACCTCGCGATGAAAGAGATAATCAATCAATCGTATCGAAATGAGAGCTACTTTAATGAAGTATCGTGAAGCGATGGCTAACCCATAGCCTTTTCTATCCCAAAACCTTAAACCTTGACAAAAATTCTCTTTCCCGCAGGGTCATTTGTTTTTCTGACAAAAATCGAGTAAATTACAAATCTTAAAAACTCGTTTTTTAAAGAAAAAAGATTCGAGGATGTCTACTAAGAAGTAGACCGAATCAATGAAAGTAAGCCCGCGCCGAGCGGATTTTTGAAAAACTCGGCAAACCCGGAATTACATTTCCATCTTTATTTATGTCAGTCATGCAAGAACTTTAAACAAAACTTCGCGCTCTTTACCGAAGGCTCGATTGTTAAAGGTCGCATTATCCAAATTCGAGATCGCGAAGTACTCGTCGATATCGGCTACAAAAGTGAAGGCGCCATTCCGAAAAGCGAATTTGAAGAACCGGAAAAAATTAAAATCGGCGACGAAATTCAAGTTTACTTGAACGCTTTGAAAATGACGAAGGTATGGTCGTTCTCTCAAAGAGAAAGCCGATCAACGCCAAAATTGGGAACGCATTGTAAAAATTTATAACGACTCAGGCATTATCGAAGGCAAAGTTCGCTCTGTTCGTCAAAGGCGGTTTGATGGTCAATATCGGCTGCGACGCCTTTTGCCCGGCTCACAAATCGATGTGATTTTACCTAAAAACCTTAACCAAATTGTGGGCACCACGATTCAAGTTAAAATTGTTAAGCTCAATGAAGATCGCAAAAACGCTATCATTTCCCGTCGCGAAATTATTGAAGAAGAACGATCCAAAAAGCGTTCCGCACTCTTCTCTACCATTTCTAAAGGCAGCTTGATCAAAGGTCTGGTCAAAAACATCACTGATTTCGGCGCTTTTATCGATCTGGATGGTGTCGATGGCTTACTTCACATCACCGACATGTCATGGAATCGCATTCAACATCCTTCTGAACTGCTCAAAATCGGTGATGAAATTGAAGTCAAAGTTCTCGATATCGATCTAGAAAAAGAGCGTCTTTCTCTCGGTCTCAAACAAAAAACTGAAAATCCTTGGGAAAAAGTGGCAGAACGCTACACCGTAGGAATTAAAGTCCAGGGCACAGTCTCCAACCTCCTGCCTTATGGCGCATTCGTAAAATTGGAAGACGGTGTGGAAGGACTCATTCACGTTTCTGAACTGTCCTGGACCAAGCGGATCGCGCGACCTTCCGATGTTCTCAAACAAGGTCAAGAAGTCGAAGCGGTTGTCATCAGTATCAACCCCGCTGAACAAAAAATTTCGCTTGGCGTTCGTCAACTCGAACCGAATCCCTGGAACGAAGTACACCTCAAATTCCCTGTCGGCCGCTCCGTCAAAGGCATCGTTCGCAATCTCACTGCTTATGGCGCTTTCGTAGAATTAGAAGATGGCATCGATGGTATGATTCACGTCTCTGACATGTCATGGACACGCAAAATCAACCATCCTTCCGAACTGCTCAAAAAAGGTGATGAAATCGAAGCCCAAGTTTTAGAAATTGATAAAGTCAATCAACGCATCTCGCTTGGCTTGAAACAACTGTCTGAAGATCCTTGGAAAAATATCGAAACCCTCTTCAAAATTGGCGATATGGTTACCGGAAAAGTTACCAAAATCACTTCTTTTGGCGCTTTTGTTCAGCTCCAACATGAAATCGATGGCCTTGTGCACATTTCCCAAATCTCTGAAGAACGCGTAGAAAAAGTGAAAGATGCACTCAAAGTTGGTCAAGAAGTCACCGCACGCGTCATCAAAGTGGATGGCACCGAACGTCGTGTTGGCCTCTCCATCAAAGCAGCTAATTACACCATGGAACAACTCGAAGCCGAACGCTTGGCGCTTGATAGCATCAAACCCGGCGAAGACCTCGTCACCATGGGCAGCGCCTTTGACAAACTGGGCGAAGAATATCGCCCTGGCCAAGGCTAAAGGTCGCTCACCAAATTCTAACATTGTTTTTAGTAAGGCGGATGGTTAACATCCGCCTTAAATTTTATGAATATCGACGACCAATTAAATAGCCTTCTGTGTGGCATTGAAGAAATTCATTCAAAAGAAGAATTGAAAAAAAGCTTCCAGGAAAAACGTCCTCTTGCGAATTAAATTTGGCGTTGATCCCACGTCGCCAGACATTCATTTGGGACACACCGTTCCTTATTGAAGTTACGCCAATTTCAAGACCTCGGTCATCATGCCGTCTTAATTATTGGCGATTTTACCGCACGCATTGGTGATCCGACAGGCAGAAATACAACGCGACCCGAATTGTCTCAAGAAATTATCACGCAAAATGCTAAAACTTATGAACAACAAGCGTTTAAAATATTAGATCACTCCAAAACCGAAATTGTTTATAACAGCCAATGGTTTGACACAATGAATTCATCTCAAATCATACATTTACTAGCTCGCAAACCCGTAGCACAACTTTTACAAAGGCGTGATTTCAAACAGCGCATGGAAGAAGGTCATAATATTCAACTTCATGAATTAACTTACCCTTTATTACAAGGCTGGGATTCCGTTGAGGTAAAATCGGATGTGGAAATCGGGGGCAGTGATCAACTGTTTAATCTTTTAATGGGTCGCGACTTACAAGAACAAACCAAGCAGTGTCCTCAAGTTGTAATGACCTTACCTATTTTAGAAGGCACCGATGGCCAAGAAAAATGAGCAAATCGCTTAACAACTATATTGGCGTCACAGAATCACCGGAAGAAATGTTCGGGAAAACCATGAGTATTAGCGATGAGCTTATGCAAAAATGGCTGAAGATTCTTTTAGCATGGAAGCATTTTTGGAGCATCCCATGGAAGCCAAAAAACAGCTGGGCGAAAAAATTGTCACTCGTTTCCATTCAGCCGATGCAGCCACCTAAGCGCGCCAAAATTGGGAAAAACAATTTTCTGAAAAACAGGTGCCAGAAAACATTCTCACTTATCGTCTCGTCGCGAATGAACCTCTGTGGCAATTATTGAAAAAATGCAAAATTAGCACCGAGCAGCAGCGAAGCGCGTCGCATGATTCAACAAGGCGCAGTAAGTTTTGAGGGAGAAAAAATTTCTGAAGAAAACCGTTCTCACTCAACCAGGCGTCATCAAATACGGCAAGCGTCATTATTTAAAATTAACTAAATAAATTGTAGGGCAAGCGCAACGCTTGCTGCTTTTGGAATTTGGCAGGCGGAGCGCCTACCCTACAATAACTGCTCTAACTCCTTCACACGATCCCCAAAAAGTTTTAACGCTTTCTCGATCGGTTCGGGTTGTGACATATCCACACCGGCTACTTTCAATGCAGGCAATGGCATCAAAGCGCCACCTGTGCAGAGAAAATTTAAATACTTTTGTTGCGCTACTTCACCTTCGTTCAAAACTTGATGCGCTAGAGCTAACGCAGCAGAAAGACCTGTAGCATATTTATAGACATAAAAAGCCGAATAAAAATGGGGAATGCGCAAACATTCCAGTTCCAATTCTTTATCCAGAGCGAATTTTTCTCCAAAATAAACTTCCAACAACTCACGATAAATTTTTTGGAACGTTTGCAAGGTCAACGCTTCGCCTGCTTCCTGTTTTGCGTGAATAAGCTTTTCAAATTCCGCAAACATCGTTTGGCGATAAAGCGTGCTGCGAATGTCATCAATTTGACGATTAATCAAATAAGCGCGCATTTTCGGATCTTGCGTTTGATTTAACAAAGAACGCGTTAAAAGTTCTTCGTTAAATGTCGAGGCCACTTCCGCCACAAAAATCGTATAATGATAATCCTGAAACTGTTGATGTTTTTGACTAAACCAGGTGTGCATGGAATGACCGGCTTCATGGGCTAACGTGTAGATTTCCGAAAATACGTCGCGCTTATAATTCATAAGCATATAGGGCGGATTTCGATAAGAACTGGAAGAAAAAGCGCCGCTTTGTTTATTTTTATTTTCATAACGATCGCACCAACCCGATCGCAAACCTTTTTCCAATATTGAAGTATATTCTTCACCCAAAGATTTCAACGCTTCCAATACCATCGCTACTGCTTCATCAAAAGAGTAATCGGTTTTAATTCCCTCCACTAAAGGCACGTAAGTGTCGTAATGATGAATCTCATCCAATTTCAAATGCTTGCGTCGTAGCTCGTAATAATCGTGCAAAGGTTTTAAATTTGCTCGAACCGTAGCGATCAAATTATCATAAACGGCAACGGGAACATCATCTTGAAATAGAGCGGCTTCTCGCGCTGAAGGATAATTCTTGGCTCGCGCATGAAACACATCGGCTTTTACAGAGCTTGCTAGCAAGGAAGCTAAGGTGAATTGATGCTCGGAAAACTCCTGGTAAAATTGATGAAACGCCTGCTTACGAACATCACGATTGGGATTTACTAAAAATGAGGAAAAGGAACTTTGCGATAATTCTCGTTTTCTTTTTTGTTCATCTTCCACAATGCCAAAACGCATGTCGACATTAGTTAATTGTGAAAATGTTTCAGAGTGCCCCTCCAATGGTTCACTCGCAAGGGCCAACAGTCGCTCTTCTTGAGGGGTGAGAGAATGCGGCTTAAAACGACGAACTTTCTGCAATGCAACCCACCATTCTTTCAGGATCTCATCCTTCATCCACTGTTCCCAAGTTTCATCGGAAATCGATTGAATTTCTGGGATGATATAGGAACTCGCTTCTGCTACGCGCGTCTCCAAAGCTTGCAAGCGCGCCGCAGCTTGCAGACAAACATCATTGGTGGAATCTTCTGTCACACGCAAATGAATGTAATGCCCCAAACGCTCTTCTAATAATTCCAGTTCCTTTTGAAACTCTAAGACCTCTAACAAAACTCGTGATGATTGAGAAAGTTTACCACGAAACTCTGATAATTTTGGATAAAGCATTTCGTAACGTTTCAATTCCTTTTCCCACGCAGCTTCATCAGGATATAAAAAACTCAAATCCCATTGATCACTCTTTAACACTTCATTGCGCAATGGTATTTTTTCAATCTTTTCTTCTTTTAACAATGCTGTTTGCGACATAACTTAACCTCCTGCAGAGACACGAAAAATTTCTAACCGATCATTTTCTTTCAAGGTTTCACTTTCCCATTCTTGAGGCCAAAGCGCTTTACCATTGTATTCCACCAAAATAGCAGTTGATTGAAAACCTAATACCTCAACCGCTTCTCGAATCCTTGAATCATTCGTTACCCATTTCTCGTTACCATTGATCCAAATTTTAATTTTGTCTATCATCTTTTACTTATAGAAAGATAGTCAAATTTGAAAATTGATAAAGAAATTAAGAAACTAGTAACTCAACTACTCAGCTTACTTTATTTTAAAACTGTGATTAATTAAAATCCACCCACAGAAGGAACTCCCCAAGTATTATGGTCAGAAGCTTTAGCACCCATTTTCCCAATTTCCTCAAAAGCTTTTACAGTATTTTTACTGCCATCTTTTATCTGAGAAAGTGATGGCATTTGCGCATTTTTAAAGGCTTCAATTGTCTCTGGTTTCGTTCCTGCATTAATAGCTGCATCTAAGGCCAGGCCACCCGCTAAGCTAGCAGGTCCTCCTAATGCATCCGCAAGATAACCTGCACCATCTATTGCCCCCCAAACAACATCGCTTGTTGTCACACCCTTTTCTTGATTATTTACAGCGGGAACAGCAACTGCTACGCCAACTGCAGCAATTTCACTATCAATCGATCTTTCAAGGCTTGCAACTGCCTGATTACTCGACTCCTTAAGAATTTTTCCTTGCTGAGCTAAAACTACTTCTGACGGCGGAAGCGTACTACCACGGGACACTCTTTCTCGAGCAATATTGGAAGCCCTTCGCAAAGCTTCAGTAGCCGTTTCGTGCGCCACACTCCCAGCCTCGACAATCTCTGCTGGAGTAGCACCACGAGCCTTTGCTGCTGTTTCCACTGCCTCTGTAATTTCTGCTATGACTTTCTCGTTATTAAAATTCAAAAGAGCATTACTGCTTCTTATTCTAGCATCATTAATATAACGCACAAATTTGCCAAGCGCTTGTCTACCCGCCTCATCAGCGACCTGACGGGCTTTTTCAAGCCTAGGCATTTTACTTGCTATAGCAGCCGCTCTTCGAACTGTTGCAACATCCGCTGCCTTATCAGCCGCTTTAGCCATATCAGCTAATCTTTCCGCCTCTCGAGCAGTCTCAGCTGCCTCATCCGATCGACCTACCAACCATCTAATACCACGCACAATTCTAGTTCCCAAGCCCATAATAAATATTTTCTTATTTTTTCTATTTAAGTTTAAGTGATTAAAATTTCAATAAACCTTATAAACAAATTTTGTCAAACTTTACTTAGCTCTCGGTTGATCATGAGCGCAATCTCTAGTCCCAATTTTCCATACCGGATCATAACCCATTTCTCGCAAGCGTTGCAGTTCGCACGTGGAAAGCACCAATCCAATTTGCGGAAAAGTTAAGCACAACACACAAATGAGTTGGGTTAAATCGCGATCATCCAATCGCGTTAAAAATGCAGACTCGCCCGCTGCAGCTCGAAGTCGTAGTAGAGAAACCGTTAAAAAGGCTTTCCAACAATGTTTTAACCAATAATCCACATGCGCGGCTAAAGCCAGCGCCTCAACACGTCAATCGGCTAATCCAAAAAGCACGCAAAACAATGTTGCTGTGTTTTCGTTGGATAACTTCTTCACTCACTTCACGAAGACGATTGGATAAGGCTTCGTCAATCACTTGTTTTTCTTGCCAAAGACGCAGATGTGTTTCTAGCAAGCGCGGCAGAGACTTTTTATACATGCTTCAAAAAGCAGTAGCAGAAGCTATCTGAGAAACAAACCGAAATTAAATAAACAATAGAACTTTGCACTCTCAAGCAATTTAAAATCAAAACTTAACGCATACACCTAAAAATTTTATCACGAAATAACCCACTAAGACTTACTCGATTACAAATTCCAGTTAATGTATTCATTATTGCAAATAAAATAGCGACGCCTGACTTTAACCACGGCTTCCAAAACCTGACTCCGATTCTTTCGGCTTTTCTCAAACAATACTAACCAAAATACTTACATTCCATATCAATGTGCTAAACTTTGATAAGCCTGACATGTTGTTTGATCAGGTAAAGTAGAAGAAGAAAATATATCTCGCTTCGCACCTCTAGTCATTCTGTTATTAGGATCATCGCTTGGCTCATGAGGCATTCCTACATAATGCCCAATTTCATGCGAGGTAGTATCTGGCGCCACTTGGCCCACATTAATTACTACACCATCTGGTGGAACAGGTCCATTAAGACCGTCAGGATCAATATCATAACCGCGAAGATTAGGGACTAGGGCATTGGTTACTAAAAGATTAACGCCTACTGGATCGCCAGAAATATTTTTTATGTTCTGAGAAAGCTGAGGATCGCCATTAATTCCATTTTGATCTGAAGGATGATAAACCCCACTACTCGCAGGGGCTGGTTTATTGTTATTGTCCCAATCAAAATGAGTTCTTACTTCTGTATCACAAGCCATCGAATAAGTATTACAACAATACTCTATGTCATCTTTAAAAGTATCAATCTGTTGCCACACCTTATCTATAGTTGACTTATTTGCTTGCACACTAGAATCAAAACCAACATTAACATCTATTTCTATTTTTTGAATTTTTCCCATAATTTTAATCCTTTTTTAGCTTAATATCCCATTTTTGCTCTTTTTAATAAAAAGACAAGAAACATTTTACACTAATGATTAATTTATTAGTTCAATCTCTGATCCCAATCCTTCCATACCGGATCATAACCCATTTCTTGCAAACGTTGCGCAACTTCTTTGGGGCTGCGCGCATCGGCAATGGCAAATTGTTCTGTAGCAGGCTTGTGTTCTCCTTCGGAAGCAATCACAGGCATCGCTTTTCCTCGAACGGTATGATGCGCTTTTTCTTGCCCAGCGCCGGTGTAACCACCCGGTTCGGTGTGAGATCCCGCACTCATATGGGTAATACCAAGAGGAATCAACCCATCGCGCAAACGTTGCGGTTCGCGTGTGGAAAGCACCAATCCAATTTGCGGAAAAGTTAAACGCAACGCGCAAATGAGTTGGGGTAAATCGCGATCATCCAATCGCGTTAAAGGCGCGAACTCGCCCGCTGCAGGTCGAAGTCGTGGCAGAGAAACGGTTAAAAACGATTTCCAACAATGTTTCAACAAATAATCCACATGCGCAGCCAGAGCCAACGCCTCAACACGCCAATCGGCTAATCCAAAAAGCGCGCCAATCCCCAAACGTTTGAAGCCTGCTTCGTAAGCACGCTCCGCACAATTCAATCGCCAATCAAAATCTTTCTTTGGCCCCGCCGTGTGCAACTCCGCATAAATTTCGCGATCGTAAGTTTCCTGATAAACCACCAATCCTTCTGCACCTGCTTTGACTAAAGATAAATAATCCGCAGTTTCCATCGGACCAATCTCTAAAGATAATGACGGCACAAAAACATGAAGCCGATCCAAACATTCTCGGAGATAACTTTGCGAAACAAATTTCGGATGCTCCCCTGCCACGAGTAATAGCGAACGAAAACCTTCATTGACCAAGTAGCGCGCTTCGGTTTCGACCTGTTCAGGAGATAGGGTCACGCGCACGATTGATTCGTTATCGCGAGAAAATCCGCAATACTCGCAAGCATTGACACATTCATTGGATAAATAAAGCGGCGCAAATAAGCGCATCGTTTTACCAAAATTCTGCCAGGTTAATTGTCGCGCTTGTTGCGCTAAATTTTCTAATTCTTGAGGAGTTTTAGGCAAAAGAAGTTCCTTAAAACGTCGATGCACTTCACTTTCACGCCAGGTTTCTGAACAAAAATAATTCGAAAAAGCCATGCACTTACTCCAAAAAACCAGTTAAAGGACTCGTAGCAATGGCTCGCGTATGCCGTGAAGGCAAACCTATTTCATAGGCTTCACGACCTGCTTCGACAGCCTTGCGAAAAGCATGGGCCATCCGCACTGGATCAGAAGCCACAGCCAAAGCAGTATTAATTAAAACGGCATCCGCTCCCATTTCCATCGCTTCTGCAGCATGCGAAGGAGCGCCCAATCCTGCATCAATGACTACTGGCACCGTAGCCTGCTCAATAATGATCGCAAGTTGCGCGCGCGTTTCCAAACCACGATTCGAACCAATCGGCGATCCCAAAGGCATAACCGTCGCACATCCCACCTCTTGCAAACGTTTCGCTAAAACCGGATCAGCATTAATATAAGGAAGCACAGTAAAGTTTTCTTTAACCAACATTTCCGCCGCCTTTAACGTTTCCACAGGATCAGGCAATAAATAGCGCGGATCAGGATGAATTTCGAGTTTCACCCATTTTTCCAGCCCCATCGTTACTGCCAAACGCGCCAAACGCACGGCTTCTTCCGCCGTTCGAGCACCACTCGTGTTTGGCATGATTAAATAACGCGATGCATCGAGATAATCCAAAATGTTTACCTCTCTCTTGCCATTCAAATCGGCGCGACGCAAAGCGACAGTCACCAACCGTGTACCACTGGCTTCTAACGTTTCTTTCATCAAAGACAATGATCCAAATTTTCCCGTGCCAACTAGCAAACGAGAATCAAGCCGTTTTCCTGCGATGACTAAAGATGGATTCATGAAATTTTCAATTTCTTAGCATAACCATAAGGCGTTTCCATACGACTTACCTTTTTGTAACCAACTTGTTGGAGACCTTTTTCAATTTTTTCTTTCATGCCAGGCACATCAAAATAAACAAATTCTTTTTCATCTAACTCAATTTTTGCTTCTTCGCCATAATGACGCAAGCGAAAGATATGAAAACCCAATTCACGTAAAAATCTTTCGCCTGCCTCAATTCGTGCTAATGTTTCCACTGTCACCGGAGTGCCATGCGGAATGCGAGAAGAAAGACAAGGAGAAGCCGGTTTATCAAAAACATGAAGACCGGCTTGTTGCGCAGCCAAACGAATTTCCTGTTTGGTTAAGCCTGCTTCACGCAAAGGCGCTAACACAGAAAATTCCTCAGCCGCTTGGCGACCAGGTCGAAAATCTGAAAGATCATCCTTATTTTCTCCATAAGCAATCGCATTAAACTTTTTTTCTTTTTTTTCTTTGATCCATTGCGTCAATTTTTCAAAAAGCGCCGATTTACAAAAATAACAGCGATTAATGGGATTAGCTAAATAATCTGGGTTTTGAAATTCATCCGTTGCAATCACTTCAACGGGGAGTTGATTTTTTTTTGCAAAAGCCAGCGCTTGCTCCAATTCATAACGCGGCAAACTTGGCGAGTCCGCAATTACGCCCAAACAATTTTTCCCAAGCACTTGATAGGCCCGATAAAACAAAAATGCACTATCCACCCCACCGGAATAGGCCACGATCAAACGCTCGCAATCGCGCAAAATCTCATCCAATTTTTGCAACTTAATTTCTAACACTATCTACTTATTTTACCTAAGCTTTCGGTCTTAACAAGATCACTTCTTATTTTTTAACTTATTTCGAGAGAAAAAACCTTCACGATCTCACGATACACAAACTCACAAGCAAGAGCTTGACACTAAAAATTAGCACGTCACTGTCATGACTTCATGAAGACATTGCAAAATAGTTTGGCTGAATTTATTGGAACCTTTGCGCTTCTTTTTATTGGGATTGGAGCGACTTATTCAACCGGAGAAGAAATTTTAACAGTAGCACTTGCTCATGGTTTGATTATTGCCGTGATGGCTTCATCGTTTGGCTATATTTCTGGAGGCTATTTTAATCCTGCAGTGACTTTAGGAAGTTGGTTAGGAGGAAAACTGCCACTTCTCACTACTTTACTTTACATTATTGCTCAACTCGCAGGCGCTTTAGCAGCTACTTATCTTTGCCTGCCCATTTTTGAAAATCAGGGAATTATTGATACCACACCCCAAGTTGTTGAAGGATTAACCCTTTCTCAAGCTGTTTTAATTGAAGGCGTGTTAACTTTCTTTTTAATGCTAGTAATTTTTGGAACCGGTTTGGATGAGCGCGCGCCTAAATTAGGGGGTTTAATGATTGGTTTAACTGTCAGTGTCGATATTCTTTTTGGTGGCCCTTTAACAGGCGCCGCAATGAATCCCGCTCGCGTCTTCGCTCCAGCTGTTGCAGCTCATTTTTGGACAAACCATTGGGTTTATTGGGTGGGTCCCATAGCGGGCGCTTTCGTTGCAGCACTTGTTTACCGCCTATTTTTTGCACTGAAACATTAATTTCATTTCGGGAACTAACTTTTTCTCCTCTTGCTATTTAATTAATAGCCTGTATAAACTAACCCTATGAAATCAGAGATTGCGGAATTTGTGGAAAATGGAAGTCGACACATTACTCCCCACAGAATGAAAAATTTACTGCAACAGATTGGTCTGTTGAAAGCCGAGTTTACCCAAATCGACGAACCTTCTTTTCCTCATCTCGTCGACCAGTTGGAGTTTCTAGCTGACGCCGTGGAAGACGCTTCGGATAGCTCTTACCCTCATTTACCCTATTACGCGATGGCAGCGGCTGCTTTTGCTTTAACTTATGCGCATCAAGCTGTGGATATTATTCCTGACAGCTTAGAAAAATTTGGACACTTGGATGATTCGGCCGTTGTGCGTTATGTACTGACTCAATACGCCCCAGATTTCCAACATTATGCCAACTCACGTGGATTAAGTTGGGAAACCATCACAACACAAGCTTAAAATGCTTGCTGCGAAACTTCCTGCCAAAAAAATTCGAACAGAACTGCGCAAGTTTCCTAACTGGAAATTAAAACAAGGGAAATTATACCGCGAATTGCATTTTAAAAATTTTAATGCCGCATGGGGTTTCATGTCACGAGCTGCTTTGGTCATAGAACAAATGAATCATCACCCGGAATGGAGTAATGTTTATAATCAAGTCACTATCTTTCTCACCACTCATAGTGCTAAAGGCTTAACGACCTTGGATTTTCAACTCGCTCAAAAACTAGAAAGATTAGCCAAGCCACTATTAAAAAATTGAAAAAGTTATTGCAACTCCCATTGGGAACGCGATATTGCCTGTTGTTTTATGACTGCTCCAAAAAGAATCGGAATTTTAACAGGTGGCGGAGACTGCCCAGGTCTCAATGCAGTGATTCGTGCCGCCGTTAGAGTTAGTACAGAATTAGGTTGGGAAATTTACGGTTTTCATGACGGCTACGAAGGATTACTCGAACCGGATGGTTACACCATCTTGGATCGTCGAAAAACTTCTGGCATTATGCAGTTGGGGGGTACGATTCTTGGCACAACCAATCGTGGTCGATTTGCATCAAAAGTTGGTCACGGTGAAAAAGCAAAAATTCCCGATGAAATCCTTGCTACAGCCAAACGAAATTTGCATCAGCTTCAAATTGATGCGTTGATTTGCATAGGCGGCGATGGCTCACTCGCTACAGCACAGCAGCTTTTTGAAGCCGGCATACCGGTAGTCGGAGTGCCCAAAACTATTGATAACGATATTTCCGCCACAGCGACTTCGTTCGGTTTTGATTCCGCTTGCGCCTGCGTCGCCGATTCATTGGATCGCTTGCACACCACAGCACGCAGTCACCGTCGTGTCATGGTAGTAGAAACGATGGGACGCTATGCCGGTTGGATCGCGTTGCATGGTGGACTGGCGGGAGGTGCAGATATTATTTTAATTCCTGAAATTCCATTTCATTACGATTATGTCGCGCGCTGTGCAGCGTCGCATGAGCGCAGGATATCGTTCAACAATGATCGTCGTGGCAGAAGGTGCAACACCTCAGGGACAAAACTATGTCACATTAAAAGATCTACCGCAGGCCGGCGAAAAACGATTGGGCGGTATTTCGCTTCTCGTCGCCGAGGAAATTGCCAAACGCGTTCATTGGGAAACACGAGCAGTGGTTCTAGCCCACCTTCAACGCGGAGGAAATCCAACCGCTTTAGATCGTATTTTAGGCACCCGTTTTGGAGTGGCCGCTGTTGAGCTGATCTATCAAGAAAAATATGGCCGCATGGTAAGCTATCAAGGTTATCAAATTGGCAGCGTGAGCATTGCAGAAGCCATTCACCAACCAAAACTCGTACCACCGGATGGTCAAGTCGTGCAAGGTGCCAAACTCATGGGGATTTCATTTGGTGATGAAGATATTTTACCAGAAATGATTGGGCAATGAAAGCCGCCAAAGCTTTTGTTACAAAAAAATTAAAACCTTTTTCTCGTTGGCGTAAACCGCGTCCACTTTCTTTTGATCGTTATACTTTGGACGGTTTTTTTGATGAAGTCATGGAAAAACCCAATCAATTTCGGATTCATTATCGCAAACTTTGTCGTCACCTCGAAAAATTAACTCCTACCACATTTCAAGAACTTCGACAAAATGCTGATCTAGCTTTCCTCAACCAAGGCATCACCTTTACTGTTTACCACGACAATCAGGGCACCGAACGCATCATGCCTTTCGATCTTTTCCCCCGCGTCATTCCTGGAAAAGAATGGTCAAAAATTGAAAAAGGATTAGCTCAAAGGGTTACCGCATTAAACCTTTTTCTAAATGATGTATATCACAAACAAACTATTCTCAAAGACAACATCATTCCTCGAACTTATATCGAAAGCGCCGCGCATTTTCGTAAGGCGCTCATGGGCTTCCGCGTGCCTAAAAATATTTATCTTCATATCTGTGGCACTGACCTCATTCGCGATGAGCAAGGGAACTATTTAGTTTTAGAAGATAATGCTCGTACACCAAGTGGAGTTTCCTATCTGCTAGAAAATCGACAAACATTAAAACGTATTTTCCCCACACTATTTGAAACGCATCAAGTTCGACCCGTAGAACATTATCCTCAAGAGCTTTTGCGTCTCTTACATTATGTGGCACCATGTGACAATCCAACCATCGTTTTATTAACGCCTGGTATTTATAATAGCGCTTATTTTGAACATTCCTTTCTTGCCCGACAAATGGGCATTCCGATTGTAGAAGGGCGAGATCTGGTCGTGATTCGACATAAAGTTTACGCACGTACCACACAGGGTTTGCAACCCGTTCATGTTATCTATCGTCGTGTGGATGACGACTTTTTAGATCCGCTTGTTTTTCGTAAAGACTCTGCACTCGGTGTACCCGGATTATTTGAGGCTTATCGCCGTGGCAATGTTAATTTAATAAATGCTATCGGTACAGGTGTCGTCGACGATAAAATGATCTACGCTTTTGTACCAGACATGATTCGTTACTATTTAAAAGAAGAGCCTATTTTACCCAACGTACCCACTTATTTAGCCTATCGATCGGAAGATAAAAAATTCATTCTTGAAAACTTGTCTTCTCTCGTAGTGAAAGCTGCTAATGAATCAGGTGGCTACGGAATGTTAATCGGACCTCAAGCTAGTCGACGAGAAATTCAAAAATTCCGCGAACTTATTCAAGCTAATCCTCGCAATTACATCGCTCAACCCACTATCGCATTATCGCGACACCCTTGCTACTGTGATGGCAAATGGGAAGGGCGCCATATCGATCTTCGCCCCTACATTTTAAATGGCGAAAAAATTTGTATCATCCCGGGTGGACTCACCCGAGTTGCTTTAAAAAAAGGATCGCTTGTGGTTAATTCCTCACAAGGCGGCGGCAGTAAAGACACGTGGGTTTTAAAATCGGAAAAAAAAGAAAGTTAATATGCTAAGCCGTGTCGCAGATAATCTTTACTGGATGGCACGCTATATGGAACGCGCCGAAAATGTGACACGCCTCCTCGAGGTTAGCTTACAAGTTTTGCTAGATTTACCACAACGCGAAGCCCAACAACTTAGAAAAATTGGCAGCCTCTTTTAGTTTGTTTGGATTTAAAAGAAGAGTTTTTTAAGCATCGCCGCGCTTGCGATTCTAAAACAGTAACTGAATTTTTAGTCCTGGAAACAGCCAATCCTTACTCCTTTTCAATCACCTCAAATCCGCCCGAGAAAATGCCCGAGCCATTCGCGAAGAAATTTCAAATGAGATGTGGGAACAAATTAACCGAACTTTTCTTTGGAGCATCAGC
The DNA here is from genome assembly GCA_041395165.1 of Verrucomicrobiia bacterium. Taxonomy (GTDB): domain Bacteria; phylum Verrucomicrobiota; class Verrucomicrobiia; order JADLBR01; family JAIBCM01; genus JAIBCM01. Next base: position 19,725 of record JAWLBA010000012.1, on the reverse strand, counting down.
CGTCAAGCTCATCAACTTTTTTCCAAAATCCTTACGATTTTTTTAATCGTATTAAGCAAGACTCTCATCTCTTTCAAGGTGTCACAGACGCCACCATGGCACACAACGAAGGGTGGCATTTTATCCAAATTGGAAAATATTTAGAACGCACCGAAAAAACTTCGCGCTTTTTAGATAATCCTGTGCTTCAATCCTTAGATCCCTTGTTTTCCTGGGTCGCCATCTTACAAAGCTGTAGCGCAAGACAAGCCTATCAAAAGCGTTATCGAGGCACCCCTCAACCTGAAAAAGTCATCGAGTTTCTTTTTCATGACCCTTTCTTTCCGCGCTCCATGACCCACTGTGCAAAACAAATTGAGTTCTTCTTAGATCAAATCGCACAATCTCATCAAACTTCATCGCACCTTTTACCTCCTTACAAAGCTTGGAAAACGTTGCAGAATTCCATTACCAAAACACCAAAAAATTTTTCTAAGGCCAATGTTTTGCACCAAACCGTCGACCGGATTCAACTGAATATCAATAAATTGGATGAGGCCATATTTAAAACCTACCTTTGCTATCATCTGAACCAGGCTATTCCTCAACTTGAACAATGACCGCTCTTTTATCCAATCAAGCTATCGTCAAACAATTTTCAGCTCCTCATCTGGTTGCTCGCCAGGAAAATGCTCAAAATGTGGCTCGCGCTTTAGGCATGTTGGTTTCGCCCACATTGGCTTATCCTAAAAATCAGGAAGCGCAATTATCCTTGGATCTCCTTCCTCACCGATTACAAGAAAAAGAATGGCGACACTTGGAAAACGGCCTTATTCAAGTTGCTCGAACTTTTCAAAGCTTCTTGCAAGACATTTATTCAGAAGGAAAAATCCTAAAACAACCCCATTTCCCTTTCAAACTCGTCTTGGGCCATCCAGACTATCAACGGGATTATCGCGTCCTCAATCTGCCCGACCAACTCCGTTTACGTTTTATTGCTGTAGATTTAGTGAAAGAAAATAATCACACCTGGCATATTGCCAATCTTCATTTAGACACCCCTTCTGGAATCGCTTATGCCTTGCAAAATCGACGCATCCAAAGCCAAATTTTTCCTGAATTACGAGAAAAAGTGCATGTCTTTTCTGTCTCTCAATTTCCCGCGCAACTTTTAGAAAATCTGCAAAGCACATCACCCGATTCAACTTCCGCAAAGCGAATTGCATTACTAAGTGAAGCCGCCACAAGACACGATGAATTTGAACACAGTTTTTTAGCGCGCAAAATGGGAATTATCCTAGCAAAGTGCCAAGATTTGATCGTACGCGATAATGTTCTCCACTATAAAACCATTGCTGGTCTGCAACCTATTCATACCTTACTTCAATTTAGCACGCACTCCCATTTAGATCCCGTAACAAGTGGCAAACCACACGGCATTGCTGGCCTTTTCCAAAGCTGGCGAAGTGGTATGACACAATTAATAAATCCTCTTGGCAATCGGGTGGCAGAAAATCGGGCATTGTTCCCTTGGTTTTCAGAAATGACTCATTTTTATTTACAAGAAGCTCCTATTTTAAACACGCTTCCCACTTTCCTTCTCGCTGATCCTAATCAAAAAAAGAAAATCCAAGAAAATCCAGAAAATTATCATTTTTATCAAAATGGTTCGACGCCACGCGCAATTAAAAATCCCAACAAGGCACTAAAACAGATTTCACCTTCTCTATTAGCTCATCCGAAACTCGATTATGAAACACTTTCTTGCCTAACAAAATATGGTGCACTCAATGCCAAACCTTTTATTTTGCGATGTTTTATTTTAATAGATCGCAACGGAATTGAAGTCATGCCAGGTGGATTGACGAAACTGGTAAAAGACGATCACTTCTTTTTAAAATCACCTTACGTCGCTAAAGATACTTGGATTGTTGATGCCAATCCTCATTCTACTCCTCACGCCACGGTTCAATCTAGATCATTTGCCCCGATCACAGATCACTTAGGTAGTCGCCCTGCTGAATCACTTTATTGGTTAGGCCGTTACGCAGAACGCGCCGAATGCATCGCACGCATGTTTTCTGTTTTAGACGAAGTCCGACTAGAATCTACGTTGGGCGACAATCCTCTCTGGCAACCTCTTTGGGAAGCATTAAGTCGAGCGAGTGGTTACAATAACTCTTTCCTACCTCAATTCTCCAAAGAAAATCATATCAAAACAGCGTTTCATATCACTTTTGATTCAGAAAATGCTGCTTCCTTACTCAATTCCGTGCAACAAGCCAGACAAAATGCCAACTCTCTCCAAGATTACATCCCGCCTGAGGCATGGTCTGTCATCAACCGATTAGAGCAAACGCTCACTTCCTACGCAGAACAGAGCGTCACCTTGGGCACCTCTGCCATGATCGCGATTCGGCGCGGTCTGGAAACAGCGTTAAATCAACTGGCTTCATTTCGAGGCATGGTCATGCGCACCATGTTACAAGATACAGGGAACGGTTTTTTTTATACCGGTTTATATCTGGAACGCATTCTCATGACCACAGTGAGTTTACAAACCACTTACGCATCCCAAGCCAAACTCTCCTTAACTTGGGACGAAGATCAAGACATTGAAAATCCCCTTCTCAACGCGTTTTTGCGCATGATGGGCACACAAGATGCTTACCATCGTAAATATCAACAACGTGCTCATCCTCTTTATGTGGCAGAAATGCTCCTAACAGAAAAAAAATCCCCTGCCTCTTTAAACTTTTGCCTGCGTCGACTCACCGATTTTTTCACGCGCCAAATCCAAAACTTCGAACCCGGCGAACAAATCGTAACTCAACTCTCTAATCAACTGAATGAACCCATTCAGTTGGAAACACTCAATTCCTTGCTGGAAAATATTTTTCATCGAGCCAGTGAATTACATAATTTAATTTCTGACACCTTTTTCCAACATCAACCTTTCGGCGAAACTCACACTTTTAATGCTTCTTTCACGTCATGAACCCATTTCGCATTGAACACTTAACCCATTACCACTATTCCGGTCCCGTGATGGAATCCTTTGCGGAACTCCGTCTTGCCCCTTTAGCAACACCTCATCAAAAATTAAAACAACGCATCCTTACCATTTACCCTGAAACCCGTGTCACCTCTTATCTCGACCACTACGGCAATCAGGTTGAGTTTTTTTCTTTAGCCTCGCGCCACGAAGAAATGAAAATTCTTTCTCAATGTGAGGTAGAAATTGCAAACCAACCCTACCACTCAGAACCTCTTCCCATCCAATCTATTCAACCCTTTTACCAAAGTCTGGCACAAGACTATTTTGATTTTTTAGCCCCCACTCCTTTAGTTCCTTTGGGAAAACCCTTTGAACGATTTATTTCAAAATGGTTTCCTGTCTCCCAACCCTTAGGCGAAGCTCTCTTCGATTTCACTCGCTTTATCAACAAACAATTTAACTACCAATCTGGCGCTACAACCGTTGAAACAAATGCCGCTCAAATAGCTAAAACAAAACAAGGCGTTTGCCAAGATTTTGCGCATTTTATGCTAGCTGTTTTGCGAACGGCACAAATTCCTGCGCGCTATGTCAGTGGCTACATTGAAAGTGCCAACAGCTCTGCGAATCAACCTGAACTCGTGGGCGCTGAAGCCAGTCACGCCTGGGTAGAAGTTCTCATGCCTGACCAAACCTGGAGAGGCTACGACCCCACCAACGGCATTTTTACTGAAAATCGACATATCGTGCTAGCAGTAGGCCGCGATTATTCCGATGTGCCTCCTTTCCGCGGCACTTATCAAGGCTCGCAATCCTTGAACTTAACAGTTCAAGTTAATGTAAAACGCATAAATTAAATGACTTATTTTTTCTGAAAAGGCACTAGCAGAATTTCATTTTTCTTGTATTAATAAGGCGCTCTAAAAATAGAATATAAGCCATGGCACAAAATAATAAAAACGGAACACACGATTACGATCCCCAAGAAACACAGGAATGGATCGATTCATTAGATTATGTGTTACATGAGAAAGGTCCAGAACGCGCGCTTTGGCTACTGGATCAACTGGAAACCAAAGCTCGGCGAACTGGCGTAGCCATGTCGTCGCAACAAAACACGCCTTATTGCAACACCATTCCGCCCGAAAAAGAACCTGCCAAACCAGGCGACTGGGAAATGGAGCGACGCATCAAAAGCTTGGTGCGTTGGAATGCCATGGCAATGGTCGTTCGTGCCAATAAAGAAGATGATGGCATCGGTGGCCATATTTCAACTTACGCCTCTTCAGCCACTTTATTGGAGGTCGGGTTTAATCATTTCTTTAAAGGACCGGAAGCGGAAGGCGGCGGTGATCATGTTTATTTTCAAGGTCACGCTTCGCCAGGAATTTATGCGCGCGCCTTTTTAGAAGGTCGCATTACTGAACAACAACTTGAAAATTTTCGTCGTGAAATGGGTAAAGGTGGCGGCTTATCTTCCTATCCTCATCCGTGGCTCATGCCTAACTTTTGGCAATTTCCCACGGTTTCTATGGGGTTAGGCCCTATCATGTCCATTTATCATGCTCGATTTAACCGTTACTTACATCATCGCAGCATCAAAGACACTTCGAACAATCGCATTTGGGCCTTCTTAGGTGACGGCGAATGTGATGAACCAGAGACTTTAGGTTCCATAACCTTAGCCGCACGAGAAAATCTCGATAATCTTACCTGGGTTGTCAATTGCAACTTGCAACGACTCGATGGACCCGTTCGCGGTAATGGAAAAATTATTCAAGAATTAGAAGCCGCTTTTCGAGGGGCGGGTTGGAATGTCATCAAAGTCATTTGGGGTTCAGAATGGGATGCTCTCTTAGCAGCTGACACAAAAGGATTGCTGCTCAAACGCATGATGGAAGTCGTCGATGGCCAATATCAAAAATATTCCGTAAGTGCTGGTGATTACGTCCGGAAACATTTTTTTGGTGCTTATCCTGAAACATTGGAAATTGCTGAACGTTTATCCGATGAACAAGTGCAACGGATTCGTCGTGGAGGTCATGATCCTATTAAAATGTATGCCGCTTATCACGCTGCTACGAATCATAAAGGGCAACCTACTGTTATTTTGGCTAAAACGATTAAAGGTTATGGCCTCGGCGAATATGGCGAAGGAGTCAATGTCGCGCATCAACAAAAAAAATTGCAAGAACCTGCCTTGCTCCACTTCCGAACACGCTTTGGGATTTCGCTCAATGATGAAGAAGCGCTAAAAGCTAAATTTTATAAACCTTCCGATGACAGTCCAGAGTTAAAATATTTGCGACAACAACGCGAAGCCTTGGGCGGCTATTTGCCACATCGTAGAACTAAAATTCCTAAATTCACCGCGCCTAAACTTTCCGAATTTAAAGAATTTTTTGAAGGGACTCCTAAAGACAAGGCTAGCTCAACCACACGATCATTTCGCGATATTTTAGCCAAACTCATGAATCATCCTGAAATCGGGAAATCCATCGTGCCGATTATTCCCGATGAAGCACGCACCTTTGGTATGGAAGGCATGTTTCGAAAATACGGCATTTATTCTTGTTTAGGCCAGCTTTACGATCCCGTCGATGCCGGCTCGCTCATGCCCTATAAAGAAGCCAAAAACGGGCAAATTCTCGAAGAAGGCATTAGCGAAGCAGGCGCCATTTCTTCTTTCATTGCCGCGGGCACTTCTTACTCCGTGCATGGCGTAAACATGATTCCTTTCTTCATCTTCTATTCCATGTTTGGATTTCAACGCATTGGCGATTTGATTTGGGCTGCAGCCGATTCGCGAACAAAAGGATTTTTGTTGGGTGCCACCGCGGGTCGCACAACATTAAATGGTGAAGGCCTACAACATGAAGATGGTCATAGCCACATTCTTGCCGCAACCGTGCCAAACGTGATGACTTACGATCCCGCATTTGCCTACGAAATCGCTATCATTATTCAAAATGGACTGTATCGCATGTATGAAAAAGGCGAAGATATCTTCTACTATCTCACATTGCAAAATGAAGATTATGCGATGGCTCCCATGCCCAAAGGCGTGGAAGAAGGCATTTTAAAAGGTCTTTATAAATTTAAAGCCGGTCCAAAAAATAAAAAATTACAGGCACAAATCTTAGGCAGCGCTACGATTATTAATTGCGCTTTAGATGCTCAAACCATTTTAGCTGAGCGCTACGGGGTTTCCGCGAATGTTTGGAGCGCGACAAGCTACAAACAACTGCGTTACGATGCGATGGAGACAACGCGTTGGAACATGCTTCATCCTACGCAAACACCTAAAAAATCTTACGTTACCGAGCTTTTAGAAAAAGAAAAAGGCCCTGTGATTGCAGCCTCCGATTATATGCGACTCGTGCCGGATCAAATTGCGCCTTGGGTTCCTGGTGGTTTAACTACTTTGGGCACAGATGGTTTTGGGCGTAGCGAATCCAGAAAAAATTTGCGCCGCCACTTTGAAGTCGACGCAGAACATATCACCGTCGCTACTCTCCATGCCTTGGCACAACGTGACGAAATAAAATACGAAGTGGTTGCTAAAGCGATTAAAGAGTTAAACATTGACCCTAAAAAACCTTTCTCCCTTTTTGCTTAAGTTATGCCAGAACCCGTTTTACTCCCAGATTTAGGCGAAGGCATCGAAAGTGGCGATGTCGTCAAAGTTTTAGTGAAAGAAGGCGATCACGTAGAACAAAACCAAACTCTTCTTGAGATCGAAACGGACAAGGCTGTGGCTGAAGTGCCAGCAGGAAAATCAGGTAAAGTCACTAAAATTTTAGTAAAATCCGGAGATAAAATTAAAGTTGGCAGTCCTTTATTAGAAATGGATGCTAGCGAAAAAGAAAACTCGCCAGAAAAGAAACTCGAAACATTACCAAAAGAAAAATCAAAAAAAGAAGATAAAAAAGAGGAAAAGAAAGAAAAAATACCAAAACCATCCGCAACAAAAACCCAATTACAAGAAGTAAAGCTTCCGAGTTTAGGAGAAGGGATCGAAGGCGGAGAAATTGTAAAAGTTTTAGTCAAAGTTGGTGATGCGGTAGAAAAAGATGAAACTCTTTTGGAAATTGAAACCGATAAAGCTGTCGCAGAAATTCCTTGTCCAGCTCAAGGCAAAATCACCAAAATTCTCGTAAAAGAAGGAGACAAAATTAAAGTAGGCTCTTTGCTTTTAGAAATACAGGCCAGTATAGCGGAAAAATCACAAGAAGTTGAAGTTCCTGAAACGCCACAAAAAACAAAAAACGAACAATCGGCACGCAAAGAATCTCAAGAAAAAACTGATTATTTCTTCCTCTACAACCGATGGGGATAAAGTTTACGCTGCACCGGCCACACGCCGATTTGCGAGAGAATTAGGAGTCAACTTAGCTCAAGTCTCAAGCCAAGGCGAACGCATCACTCAAGAAGATGTCAAAACCTTCGTCCGCGAAGGTGGCGTAAAACTGACACCACCTCTACCCGATTTTTCGCAATGGGGACCGATTGAAGAAAAACCCCTTACCTCGTTGCGCAAAAAAATTGCCGATCAAATGGCCTGGTCCTGGTCCATTCCTATCGTCACTCATTCCGATCAAGCTGACATTACGGAACTCGATCTCATTCGTAAAAAATTTGCCCCACAAATTAAGGAGCAAGGCGGTGTTCTCTCAGTCACTTCTTTCGCCATCAAAGCTGCTGCACAAGCATTACAAGAATTTCCACAATTTAATACTTCGATCGACTTAACAAAGGGTCTTTTAATTCAAAAAAATTATTATCACATCGGTGTTGCAGTTGACACGGAAAACGGTTTATTAGTTCCCGTGATTCGCGATGCGGATAAAAAATCAATCAAAGAGATCTCCTTAGAAATTGCAACGCTTGCACAAAAAGCGCGCGACCGCAAAGTGACAGCAAACGAAATGCAAGGTGCAACCTTTACCATCTCCAATTTAGGCGGCATCGGCGGCAATCACTTCACTCCGTTAGTCAATCCTCCTCAAGCAGCTATTTTGGGCATCTCGCGAGGCCAAATCCAACCCGTCTGGAACGGCACAACCTTTAAACCTCGTTTAATGTGTCCACTTTGTGTTACCTACGATCATCGCATCGTCGATGGCGCCGATGGCGCTCGTTTTACCCGTCGCATTGCAGAAATTTTAGAAAATTTTGCAGTCAGTTTTTTAGAGTTATAATTTGAAATTCATCAGTAAAGTTCATAATTGGCAATGAAATTTAGTTAGCTTAAAATAAGTTATGAACTGTTACTATCATCCAAACACTCCAGCCATCGCGCTCTGTAAAAGCTGTAATCGCGCTCTTTGTTTTGAATGTGCTGTTGATGTGCCTCCCGGCACGGCCTGTAAAAACCGTTGTGAAAAAGATGTCGCTACTCTTAATGAAATTATTCAAAGAAATAAAACAGCTTATCAAAAAACAGGTTATGCCTACAAACGAAATGGATTAGCCCTGCTTATTTTGGCCTTCATATTTTTGGTGCTTGGATTCTTACCATATGTTGTAAACGGAGAAAAATCGGGCTTCGTTATGGCATTTTTATCACTTCCTTTTTTCTTATTTTCTTACTTTAGTTTCAAAAGCGGTTACCTCATAGAAAAAGTGGATCGCGATAATTAAAGCTGAACCAATCATTATAGAGCATGCTCAAAAAGCGTCGCCCTCGTTATTCTGGCAAAAATCCGCGACGATTTGAGGAGAAATATAAAGAGCATCAACCAGAACGTTATCAAGAAACAATCGCAAAAGTCATCGCCTCCGGAAAAACACCTGCAGGCACGCATCGACCGATTATGGTTCAAGAAATTCTAGAAATTCTTAATCCCAAACCCAGCGAAACTGCTGTCGATTGCACTCTCGGTTATGGTGGACACGCTCAAGAAATTCTAGCTCGCCTACAGCCCCATGGCAGATTACTGGGAATGGATGTTGACTCTATCGAACTAAATAAAACTGAAACACGATTGCATAAATTAGGTTTAGTGAAGAAAATTTTGTAATTTCTCACAGTAACTTTGCGGGAATTACTAAAGCTTTAGCCAAATTACAATGGCATAAGGCCGATATCATTTTGGCTGACCTTGGCGTTTCTTCCATGCAACTCGATAATCCCTCTCGAGGATTTTCCGTAAAACTAGAAGGACCGTTGGACATGAGAATGAACCCACAAAAAGGACAACCTGCTTCCATTTTTTTAGAAAAGATAACTTCGGACTCTTTAGCAATTTTGCTTACAGAAAATGCTGATGAACCCAATGCAGAAATCTTAGCATCTGCTTTAGCCGGAAAAACCTTCTTTACGACTTCAACTTTAGTCAAAGCGATTCACAACATACTACCCCGTTTAGAATCTCAAGAAAAGGATCAAACTGTTCGACGCGTTTTCCAAGCACTACGCATTGCCGTTAATGGCGAATTTTCTGCATTAGAAGCCTTCTTAACACAACTCCCTTTTTGCTTGAATCCCAAAGGGCGCGTTGCCATTTTAACCTTTCACTCTGGCGAAGATCGACGCGTCAAAAAAGCTTTTAAAGAAGGTCTACAACAAGGAATTTATCGTGAAGCAGCTCAAGATGTCATTCGGCCAAATACTGAAGAATGTCATTCCAACCCGCGCGCTACTTCAGCTAAATTGCGTTGGGCTATATTGAACTAAGCTTTTACTAGCTTAATCGATTGATAAATCCCATCCCAAAACCTTAGCCGAGATTCTAAAGCCCTTATAGCTGCGTTCGTGGCTTCTTGCCACTTGAGTTCTGAAGTGCCGCATAAAGCACACACCATTTCACGCCCCAACTCTCCGTGTTCATCGCCATCTAATTCAATATGACGCTTAAGATAATAACGTAAGATTTTTAATTTGCCTGAATGTTGTTGATCTAATTGCATGACTAACTCGGTAAACACGCTAGGAATTAAGTCCTCTCGCCCATAAGTAAAAGCCGCTGCAGTGGCATGAATTCTATTTTCAATAATCACCACAAACGTATCCTGAACAAATTTTTTAGCCACTTCAGAAATCTCAGCGACACTTAAAGCATCTTTCACTTCGATTCCTTCTCGTAATAAAGAAATTAAGCGAGCAATCGAAGTAGTCGAGGCGCCTGCTTCAGTCATAGCCTCTAAATAAAGTTCAAAATGGCTAATAGCTCTGCCATCAAAAGCAATATCACTTTCCTCACCAACCACAATTTGATTTATTAATAATCTTGCTTTCGCATCCCCTTGAGGTAACCACGGCACGGAAACACAAGTGAGCGAACGTTGTAATGTTTTCAAAAGCGACATAAAATCCCAAACAGCAAAAACATGATGCTCCATAAAACACTGCAGTTCTCTTAAAGAGCGCAATTCCTTATAAAGAGGGTGATGAAGCAATTTTTGGCGAAGAGGCGCGATTGCGGAAATCAAGGAATCAGACTGGTTCATTATTTCACCTTTATCAGATTCAATTTAGACTGCAAATTATTGAAATCATCAATTATCTGATGTGTTATACAAAAATTACTCCTCTCTTTCTATGATCGCGAAAACGAATTTAAAAAAAGAAAAGCAAAAAGGAAAAAAAGATTAATTATTGTTACTAATTAAAGTGCGTGTTAGTTTAACATACGTTTTTATTTTCGAAACTTAAAATATGACTTCTCTTTTTGATTCTATTCAAATCGGCGCTTTATCCCTCCCCAATCGCATTTTCATGGCCCCTCTAACTCGTTGTCGAGCAAGTGAAGGTCGCGTGCCCAACAACCTCATGAAAGAATACTACACGCAACGCGCTTCCGCTGGTCTCATTTTTTCAGAAGCCACGGCAGTTTCTCCTATGGGAGTTGGATATCCTAACACACCAGGGATTTGGTCCAAAGAACAGGTTGAAGGATGGAAAACCATTACCAAATCTGTTCATGAGAACGGTGGAAAAATGTTATTACAACTTTGGCATGTTGGACGTATTTCTGATCCGATGTATCTTCATGGCGAACTTCCCGTTGCTCCAAGTGCTATTCCAGCCAAAGGCCACGTGAGTTTAGTGCGACCTCAAAAACCTTTTGTTACACCACGAGCTTTAGAAACAAACGAAATTTCGAGCGTCATCGAAGCTTACCGTCAAGGCGCTCTCAATGCCAAAGAATCTGGTTTTGATGGAGTCGAAATTCATGGCGCCAACGGTTATCTCTTGGATCAGTTTCTACAAGATGGAACCAACCATCGCACTGATCAATATGGAGGGTCTTTAGAAAATCGTGCTCGACTGATGTTAGAAGTGGCCGATGCCGTCATAAAAATTTGGGGTTCCGACCGTGTGGGTTACCATCTTTCTCCAAGAGGGGATGCGCACGACATGCATGATTTCAACCCGAAAGAAACTTTCACTTACCTTGCACACCAACTTGGTCAACGCAAACTCGCTTTCCTCTGCGTGCGTGAATCTTTAGGGCCAAATCGCATCGGTCCTGAAATGAAAAAAGCGTTTGGCGGAATTTATATCGCCAACGAAAATTTCACTCAAAAAACCGCCGAGCAAGTGCTTCAAGCTGGTGAAGCTGACGCTATCGCGTTTGGTAAACTATTTATTGCCAATCCCGATCTTCCTCAACGATTGGCTCAAAACGCCTCCTTGAATGAACCTAATCCCGATACTTTCTACGCTTCAGGTCCTCAAGGCTATGTCGATTACCCATTTCTTGAGTCTTCAAAAAACAACACAGTAAAAAAGAGTTAAATCCCGAATGACTCGCACTTTCATCAGCGAACCCATCCTACCAGATCAAGAAAGCTTTGATCCGCAGCGCATGGCTCACGGCGAACCTGGACTTCCCAAAAAATTCACTTGGCGCAATGAAAAATTCCTTATCACCAAAGTGGTCGCACAATGGAAAGAATATGGCGATTGTAAACATGGTAGCAGCGACCGATACTTAAGAAAACACAGCTATCGATTGCAAACCAGAGACGGTGTACTCTTGCGCGTTTATTTCCAACGTAGTTTTGGCAAAGCGAAAAGCACCCGCACCCGCTGGTGGCTGCATAGCATCGAAAAATAAATATGCCAGAGCCAGATCTGTGCTAGTGAAAATTAAGTAAAAGGTTACTGAAACTATAATGCATTAATGAGTTTTAACGCGAGCCGTAACAGTTTTCGACGATGATGGAATCACTCCGCATAAGTTCTCTTCATTAAAAAGCAAGGCACTGGCTTGTGAGGGATCTTTAGACACCTCAATTCCGTCGCGTTTTAAATTTTCTTCTGGAGCAACTTGAGCCAAAGTCCCCGACGGACTCGTATACCAACCCGGATCAGAACCGTCCTCAGGCAATTCTTCGCGCACTTTAAGAATCGTAAACATCCCGCCCATGGTAATATAATCATACTGACCTTGCCCACCAACCATCGGTATAGAATTTGGTGGCACCGTCATATGCATTTCGCCCATATCTCCCATTCCGTGTTGTCCCATGACCATATAGCCAGGAATGAGAGAACGAACTTTCTGATTTAATTCTTTGGGTGTTAACCCCAATCACATTGCCAAATTGGTGTCCCATTTGATTCATAACATGATGCAACATGTGACAATGCATTGCCCAATCGCCCGGCTCATAAGCAGTAAATTCAATTGTGCGTGTGCTACCCGTAGGCACAATCGTCGTAGTTTCGGGCCATTGTCCCTCTTTAGGAATTTCGCCACCATCCGTTTCAACCACTTTAAAATGGTAACCATGCAAATGAATGGAATGATGCGACATAGAACTTAAATTACCCAAACGAATTCTCACACGATCCCCTACCTTAGCTAACAACGGTTGCGTTCCAGGAAAACTGCGCGCGTTCATGGTAAAAATATTAAAATCAGTCATCTCATTGGGATCAGGCCGACGCGCGCCTACCTCCACTTTCCACTCGCTTAACATAATCGCATAATCACGATCTGGCGGATTATCCGAAGCATTTTTAGGATGAATCACAAAAAGCCCCATCATTCCCAACTGCATCTGAGTCATCTCATCATGATGCGAATGATACATCAACGTGCCATGCTGTTTTAAAGTGAATTCATATTGAAACGTCTCGCCCGGTTGAATCGCTGCTTGGCTCAATCCTCCCACTCCATCCATCCCACTCGGCAAAAGCACACCATGCCAATGCACCGTGGTTGGAGTAGAAAGTCGATTCGTCACATAAATTCGCACCGATCTCCTTCGACCGCTTCAATCGTAGGACCATGCACTCGACCATTATACCCCCAACATTCTGCCACCAAACCCGACGCAAACTCATGTGTCACTGGCTCAGCAATCAAATGAAAAACTTTACCCCATCGACCATTTTCCATGGCAAGGTTAAGCCATTAGGCGTAATAACAGGTTTATATCCTTTCCAACCCGATGGTGGATGAAACGATTCGGTTTTACCCGTGCTAACGGGAACGATTTTTCCTGGAAACCGTGTCAACGGCTCGCGCTGTTGGCATCAACTTACCAACCAAAGCCGCTCCTGAAGCAGCTGCAGCGCGGTTAGAAATTTTCGACGATTAACATAATTTTAATGATGTTGATGATTTTGAGGTGCTACAGTATGAGACGTTACTGGAACCGATTTCGATAAAACTATTTCATCATCCGTTAAACGTCCTCCACTACCCGCTCCAACTCCACTCGCGCCGTCCAATAACTTAGCAAAGCATCAATATAACCCTGTTGCGCCATTTGCTCTTTTTCTTTAGCGGCAAGCAAATCATAATTACTTTTTTGCATCGCATTATATTGTAAAAGTGTTTCACGCAAAATTTTTTGATGTTGCGGCAATAACGTCTCCTCATAAAACGTTACTGCGCGACGCGCAGCACCCAAAACATCGCGCGCTTCGCGAACTTCCGAACGAATATTAATCGCTAACGCCTCAAAATTTCGTTGCGCTTGACGATATTGGGCTGCGAGTTTTGCGAGAGCGGGTTGACCTTGATCAAAAATAGGCAGCTCCAACGAAAGACTGGGGCCAATCACCGTTTGTCGATCCGTATCGCGTTCCGCACTCACGCCAATCGTTGCTCCTGGAAAATAACGAGAAAATTTCTTTAATTCTAATGCTTTAACAACCGCCAAACTCTGATTACGCGCGGCTGCTAAATCCAATCGCTGATTCAAAGCTAGCGCTTCAAGATTTTTCAACGAGAATTCTTTTTTAGGCAAAGCCGGTAAAGAATCAGCGATTTTCCAATTCGTTTCCTTTCCCCACAAACCCATCATGCGATTCAGTTTCTCACGATCCGATCGGATTTGCGTTTGCACCTGAACCAAATCAAGCTGAGCTTGAGAAGCCGCAGCTTGTTGTTGATAAAATTCAAGGTCAGGAATATTGCCCGCCTTATGTTGTTGTTGTGCCACTTCAACAGCCGCATCATTCACCTGAACCACAGCCTCACTTCGTTTCAAAGATTCCAAATGCGCTTGAAGCGTATAACAAGCTGTTTGCGCTTCACTTGCCAGTTGAAGAATGTAATGAGCCACTTGAAGCTTAGTTTGTTCAAGATTTTGTTTCGCGATTTTGGTCCGTGCCGGCAACATCAACAAATCCAAAAAATTAGCCGCCGCCGAATACTCCATATTTAAAGCGGAGGGTGGCCGATTCGGAAATCGCCACATGCCCGCAATTTCGATATTGGGCGCTCGCGATGCCTGAGCCAATTCCGCTTGAGAAATGCCAATCTCTTCCAATTGCGCCTGTAACGAACGGTTGTTCAATAAAGTAATAGCCGTCACCGATTGAACAGTCAGATCATTTTTTAGAAAAGCTTGAACCGCTTTTTCTATCTCTTGCTCATCGCCGTCTTCCCGCATCCACTTGGGACGCTGACCTGTGCGCTGAGCAATCGTATCGCTCACCTCATCAAATGCCGCTTGAGGATTCGTGCTCGCGCAACCCATTAATAAAAGTCCAATCCAAGGCACAATCCAATTTAGCCATAGAACTTTTCTATTCACTGATAATGAGCATAGCAAACTTACTATCCATTACCAGACTCTTCATTATTTCGCCTTAGTTCAGGACTAATTCAGAACTAAAAATTTTCTTAGGAAATGGCTCAAGTGGAAGCCGTTCATTATGACCGAGATATTCGTTGCAAATTCTAAAAAAATCCTCGCGCGTTTCGGTTCTACGAATTTCATGAAGAAATTGGCCCGTCGGCTCGACTCCTTCCCCAATAAAATTGAGATATTTTTTCATCTTTTGAACCTGAATTCGAGGCGAAATTTCAGGATCGCAAACTGCCTCATAAAGCTCATAAATATAATTTAAAACGTCTCGACCTTTCGGAAACACGACAATATCTCCTCGCAAGTGCGCTCGAATCTGTTCGAATAACCACGGGTTCCTTATCGCGCCACGACCAATCATCAAGCCTTGCGCTTTCGTCATGCCCAAGATGCGCTCCGCATCGTGTGCCGAATAAACATTGCCATTCGCTAACACCGGACAGTTCATGGCTTCGACTGCTTTCGCGATTAAATCATAACGCACCCCATCGCGATACATCTGTTTCACAGTTCGACCGTGCACAGTTAATAAATCCAACGAATGCCGCACAAAAATTGGCAATAACGCATCAATCGTTCGCTCATCTTCAAAACCCAACCGCGTTTTCACAGTAAACTTTCCCGAAATCGTTTCTCGCAACGCACCCAAAATCGAATCAATTAAAGGCAAATCTCTTAATAGACCACCCCCCGCACACTTTTTATAAACCGTCGGCGCGGGACAACCAAAATTCAAATCAATCGCGGCTACCGGATAATTTTCTAATTCGCGTGCGGTTCTCACCAGCGCTGAAATATCATTCCCAATCATCTGCGCCACCACTGGTTTACCCGTCGGATTTTCCGTGATCGATTTAAGGATCGGTTCGTCTAATCGCGAATCTTTATGAACCCGAAAATACTCCGTAAAATAAACATCCGCTCCCCCATACTTCGCCATCAACCGCCAAAACGGCAAATCGGTCACGTCTTGCATCGGGGCTAGGGCTAGAATTGGTCTCTGTGTTAACATAAATAATATTCAACGTAATTTCACCCTCAGTATATACAAATTAAACGCTCGTCTTAAGTAAAATAAAATTCACAGAGTAAATAAACCTATATAAGATAATTAATGTGCTACAAAAATTAGAGATTTGTGGTTTACGTGGATTTGCAAATAAACAAGAACTAAAATTTGCCATTCCTAACGCTTTTCCAGGAAGTGGATTAACTTTAATTGTAGGACCTAATAACTCTGGGAAATCTTCAATTATTGAAGCTTTAAATGCACTTACTGCAAAAGATCACTCTCCACCACCTTTTCATGAAGGTAAAAGAAATAAACAAGCTGATGAAAAAATAGAGATCAAGGCTACAACAACCTATGGAAGTATAAAATGCCTACAGACCGCTTCAGTTGGTGGAAGTCATACTGAACTACAACCCAAACCACCAATTCAAAATTTTCCCAATATTTATGTTTTACCCTCACGTCGATATTTTGCTCCTTTTTTCACAAATTCATCAGTAAATAGAGCTAATTATACTTCCTATTTCAGCGAAAATTTACGAGGCATTCAAACAAATCAATTCAGTCAAAGGTTAACTCATGCTTATTTACTAAATCATAAAAAATTTAATTCTCTTTTAAATGAAGTTATTGATTCTCCTCTGGATTGGATAATAGATCAAGATAGCCATGGTCAACATTATATTAAATTTAAGAAAAATGATTATTATCATAATAGCGAGGGCCTTGGGGATGGTTTAATTAGTCTACTTTTTATTATAGATGCATTATATGATTCCTCACCCAGAAACGTAATAGTCATTGACGAACCAGAGCTTTCTCTTCATCCACCTTTACTTAAAAAAATTGCAAAACTCTTTATTAAATTTTCTCAAGATCGACAAATAATCGTTTCCACTCATTCATCATACTTTATCGACCTCTTAATGTTTGAAAACAAAGGTAGCATTGCACGTGTGCATTTAAAAGAAGGCAATTCTACAATATCACAATTATCTGAGGGCACACAATCTAAGCTAGTAAATCTTTTTAAAAATCAAAATAATCCGCATATTTTAGGCTTAGATGCCAGAGAAGTATTCTTTTTAGATGATAAGGTTATTTTAGTTGAAGGACAAGATGATGTAATTTTTTATCCCAAAATCGCTGATCAACTTAGCGTAGAAATTAAAGGCAATTTTTTTGGTTGGGGTGTTGGCGGAGTTACTAATATGCCACTAATTGCACAACTTTTAAAAGAATTAGGATTTCAACATGTTGTCGGAATTCTTGATGCAAAGAATGAGACAAAATTAAAAGAGTTAAATGAAAAGTTTCAAGAGTTTTCATTTTTCAGTATTCCTGCAGATGACATTCGAACTAAATCAGATAAACCAAATCAAAAAGGGTTGCTTGATGTCGAAAGAAAAAATTCACGATGAATTCAAAAACGAAACAAGAAAAATTTTTGAAAAAATTTCGCAAATATTTGATGATAATTAAATTTTCCTTAAGAAAAAATCGTTTCTAAAATAGCCAATTAAAAAGTTGTAGATTTTATTTCTTAGCACCCTTCGGCGGCAGCTCGCGAATAAAAGCCCAAGAAACTTCGGCAATCTGGCCGTTGTCGTAATGAACAATAAAATGGCTGCCTAATTCTTCATCCACCTCGACTTGAACCGGTTGAGCTTTGCAGCGATACGATTCGCCTTTTCGGATAGTGGCATGAGGCTCTAAAAACTTAATCCATCTTCAAATTCTATATCAAAAACATCTTTCCAACCCAGATAACGAGCATTTTTCAAACGCGAAAAAGTGCCTTTCCCATAAGGTTTTTTGAGTTGTATGGGACTTTTCATAAGCGTTCTTCTAATTTAAGCTCTTCTATCAATTTAATCAATTTTTTATCAGCTTTCCAGTTTTCAATAGGCTGCATACGATCCACGTCGAATCGTCCTAACAATCGCCCTTTAAAATAAACATGAACATGCCGCGGAACGTGATCGCCAATATACCACTCCAAAATGTAGCCATATCTACGAACACGAGCCATAAATTATGCTCAACGCTTGCTTACCTTTTAGACCCCTTCGGCGGCAATTCCTTAATAAAAGCCCACGAAACTTCGGCAATTTGGCCATTATCGTAATGGACAAAAAAACCGCTTCGTGTTTCAGGTTCTAATACAACCTTCAAGGGCTTTGCTTTAGGAGCAATTTTATTGGCTTTACGAATGGTAGAGTGAGGTTCAAGAAAACTTAACCCGTCTTTAAACTCCACATCAAAAGCGTCCTCCCATAACAAATAACGCACATGAGCAATATCAACCCACTTGGCTTTACCGAAAGGAACTTTGCCACTCTTAACATTCGCTTTCATTACTTTAATCTACCTTCTCTTTTTAATTCATCAATAATAACTAACAATTTACGATTGGGCTCCCAACCTTCAAGCCCTTTCATAGTCACTAGATTTAAACGACCTATTTTCTTGCCATCGAGTGTTCTCACATGGATATGGCGAGGCTCATGATCTCCCTTCCACCAAATTAATAAATACCCGCCTCGTCGCACTTTACCCATATTTCTAGATAAAGCCTAAACTTTAATTTTCGAGGAGCCAATTATCTTTTTAATTTCCAATCTGCAAAAGAGCAGCTTAAATCAAGCTCTGTAATCAAATAAAATTATTATGAGCCAATTTCAATACAATCGACTTTCAAAAGATGATGCTGCGGTGTTGTTAGTAGATCATCAATCAGGTTTACTTTCGTTAGTGCAAGATTTTTCGCCGGATGAATTTAAGAATAATGTGTTGGCGCTGACGGATCTGGCAAAATTTTTTAATTTGCCAACTATTTTAACGACGAGTTTTGAGCAAGGGCCTAATGGACCATTGATGCCAGAATTAAAGAAAATGTTTCCCAAAGCGCCTTACATTCCGCGACCAGGCCAGATCAACGCGTGGGATAATGAAGATTTTGTGAAGGCAATTAAACAAACCGGTCGCAAGCAACTACTTATCGCAGGCGTAGTCACCGATGTCTGCGTGGCTTTTCCCACTCTCTCTGCTTTGGAAGAAGGCTACGAAGTGTTTGTGGTGACCGATGCTTCGGGAACATTTAATGAAGCCGTGCGTCATGCGGCGTGGGCGCGCATGTCAGCTGCTGGCGCTCAACTCATGAATTGGTTTAGTGTGGCTTGCGAATTGCATCGCGACTGGCGTAATGATATCGAAGGTCTAGGCAGCTTGCTATCGAACCATTTGCCAGCTTATCGCAATCTCATTACGAGTTATACGGCTTTATCTAAATAACACTTTCAAAACAAATTAAGCCTACAAAATAGTCTGACTTAATAGTTAAAGATTAGTTTTTTTGACTCCATCTCTTAATCGTGTTTTCAGCCAATATCCTAATAAACCGACACCTCCCAACAACAAAGTAATTTCGCCCCATTGATAAATTCGAACCGCTTGCGCTTTTTCTTGATCAAATTGCCTTTGCACCTCAAGAGGCGCATCCTGCAACGGAATAAATGGATCGAAGAAGAGAAAGCCAATAACTAAGATACATAAACCTAGCCCCACCAAAAAAAGACCTACCCGATAGCCTCGCATTTTATTCGCTTAAACTATGAATTATCCGGAGCCGCTTTAGGCTTAGGAACATCGATATTTAAGGCATCGCACAAATCAATTT
>JAWLBA010000011.1:0-47985 GCA_041395165.1 Verrucomicrobiia bacterium | reverse complement strand
GGCCGCAAGGACCGGCTGGTGCAGATGGATTGCCAGGAGCGCAAGGACCACAAGGTGAAGTAGGGCCTCCTGGAACAAATTTTTTAAATGCGCCTGCTGGGGGAGATTTAACAGGAACTTATCCTGATCCACAAATTAAAGATAATGCTGTAAACAGTGCAAAAATTTTGGATGGTTCTGTAGGAACCGTAGATTTGGCTGATTCGAGTGTGACAAGTCTTAAGATTGTTAATGGATCTGTTTCTAATATTGATCTGGCGGATAACGCGGTTACTAGCAATAAAATTGTCAATGGCTCAATCAATACCAGTAAGTTTGCAACGTTACCAGTGGTAAATGCTTATCGAGAAGTTCAATTTTTAGGATCAGACAATATTATTAATATTATATTCGATGACACTGAGGCTTTTGATACGGCTAATTTGCATGGACCTATGAATTTGGATCGGTTGACGGCTTCTGTTTCTGGTTATTATCAAGTGACTCTTCAAGTTTTATGGAATGTTTCTATTGTTGGTTATCGAAAAGCTAGCATTTCTAAAAATAATGTGATCCAAGTAGCATCACAAACGACACTGCCTATAACGGGAAATTATACAGAGCAGAACTTAACAGCCTTAGTATATTTAAATGTAGGTGAGTATATGACTGCTAAAGCTTTTCAAAATTCGGGAGCCAGCTTGGCTATAGTAACTGCCAATTTCATGATGCATTGGGTTTGCCCCTAATTATTCAGATAAAGGATTATCCCAAGTTGGGCCTTTTTTAATAGTAAAAGGCAAGTGGGGTCTATTGTTTTATTTCTTAAATTTATAGGTTTTAACCGATTTTGACGAACATTAAAACCAATGGTAAATTATGAGAGATAAATCACTTCATTAACATTAAAAAACCTCAAAATAAACTATGAAAAAAGAAATTGATTACTATTAAAAAAACTAAATAAGAAAGGTATCTCCCGTATGAAAACGTCGTTTCATTGCAACACTATTCAAAAAAATCGTTATGTTTTTTTGAATAGCAATTGGTCAAAATTTGTTCAATCTCTCATGATCTTGGGGCTGTTAGCAGTTTCAATGATCTCCCTAAAGCGGTTGAACTTCAGCCACTGATGACACTTACACCGGTGCTAATTTCCTTCAAGAGCAGCTGTTGCGCAGCAACTAACATTTGGCGGTAGTAGCGCTTCTCGAGTTTATTTAAAATTCGATCTCTCTGCGCTTCCTATACCGGCTTTATTCCCTCCTCTGACTAACTATGATTTTAAAGTAAGTTTAAGGTTATATGGTTTGTCGGGTAAGAAAATCAAAGGGCAAGTAGATGATCCAGCGGGCTACTGGGATGAGACTAGTTCAGTATTGCCTGTAGCTAGTGGGGCAAATCGTATTTTTATTCAACTTACGAATACTTTTACTAAAGGCAATTTCGTGGATGTGGATGTAACGCCTATTGTTAAAAAATGGCTCACAGGCGAATCGCCAAATAATGGTTTTGTGATTACGCCTGATTCAGATTCAGATGAGATAGACTTTAACAGTAAGGAAAGTAGTTCCGGAAATCCTCCAACTTTGCATGTTGAATTTTCGCCTGAGATTAAACCCGGAGCGATTTCACCTGACGATTTGCCTATTGCAGCAGTGGCACAGATTAGTCGAACGAGTTTTGCGGTATTGTTAGGCTCTGCTTCAATAGTTTCATTTAATCCTACTCCTGAAGTCGATACGAGAGGTCTCTTTAGTGCAGCGAGTCCTGACCACTTAACGATTACAGACGCAGGGGTGTATGAGTTCAATGTTACAGCGAAATGGGATACGACAGGATTAAGCGGCGCGCCAGATGATTCTTTAAGAGTTGATCTGGTGAAAATAACCGCGGCTGGTCCGCAAGTTGTCGCTTCGGATATTGCTGATTCTAGCGGTGGTGTCACCTATTCTAGGTTAAATGTTATGCAGAAAGCAAATGTTGGTGATATCTTTGCCATACAAGTGAGCCAAAGCGCAAGCGCGGCTGGGCCTATAAATGTGGATGTTACTGTCTCAACTAAAATCATAGCTATTTTAGCAGCCATGTAATCATCTGATTCATGATAAAATTCAAACAGCCCAGTTGCCTGGGCTGTTTTTTTTAGCTATGGAATAGGGCATGGAATCATTTTTTCTGACAACGGCAATTGATTACGTGAATGGTAAACCCCATTTGGGGCATGCGTATGAAAAAGTTTTAACTGATACGATTGGGCGTTATCAACGAAATCGTGGAAAAGAAGTTTTTTTTCTGACTGGAGTGGATGAGCATGGACAAAAAGTGCAACAATCAGCTCAGGTTAAAGGCATTTCGCCTCAAGCATTTTGCGATGAGTATAGTGGTTATTTCCAGGCGATGTGGGAAAAGCTAGCAATTGATTATAGCCAATTTGTGCGCACGACCGATGCGAATCATCAAAAAGTTGTGCGCCAATTTTTGCAACAGCTTTACGACGAAAAATTAATCTACTTTCAAGAGCACGAAGGTTATTACAGTTTGCGACAGGAACAATTTGTTACGGAAAAAGAAAAGACGCCGGATGGGAAGTGGCCGGAGATTTATGGGGAGGTGATTCATACTAAAGAACCCAATTATTTTTTTAAGTTATCCCACTATCAAGATTGGTTGCGCGATTATATTCGGCAACATCCGGATTGGATTACGCCGGCGTTTCGTCGCAACGAAGTTTTGGGCGCATTGGAAAAGCCGTTGAATGATCTTTGTATTTCGCGTCCTAAAAACCGTTTGGCTTGGGGCATTCCTTTGCCGTTTGATGAAGGTTATGTGACTTATGTTTGGTTTGATGCTTTGGTAAATTACGTTTCTTTTGCAGATAATCATTGGCCAGCAGATTTGCATGTGATTGGAAAAGATATTTTGATCCCGGCGCATGCGGTTTATTGGCCGATTATGTTGAAAGCCTTAGATTTGCCATTGCCGAAACAATTTTTGGTGCATGGATGGTGGCAAATTTCTGGTGAGAAAATGAGTAAATCTACGGGGAACGTAGTCGACCCGCTTCAGTTGATCGAAACGTATGGAGCGGATGCGTTTCGTTATTATGTGTTGCGAGAGATGTCGGTAGGACATGATGCGGATTTTTCTCTGGAACAATTTGCGCAACGTTATCGAAGCGATTTGGCAAATGATTTAGGTAATTTGGTTAATCGTTCTTTGGCGATGTTACAGCGTTATTATAATGGTGTTGTGCCTAAAACAAAACCGAATGAAAGTTTGTTGCAACTGTCAAAAAATATCTTTGAAGAGTATGCTCAAAAAATGGATCGTTATGAAATTCATTTGGCTTTGGAGAAAGTATGGCGATTGATTCAACGAGCCAATCAATATGTGGAAGAGACTGCTCCTTGGAAATTAGCAAAAGATTCGTCAGCTAGCGAAAAGCTAGAAGAGGTTATGAGCTCGTTGATTGAAGTAATTTATCGTATTAGTTTATTAATCGAACCTATGATGCCGAATATTTCGAAACGTATTCAAAAACAGCTGGGTCTTGAGAACGAAAAATTGATTTGGCCAAAAGCAATGACGAGTCCAAAAGATTGGTCCGGTTTTAAGTTGGCATTGCCTGAAGTGCTTTTTCCTCGTGTGGAAGAAAGTTGAGTTATGAAAACCGAGTGGATTTGGTCTTTAATTGCTTATGGAATAAGTTTATTGACCATTCCGCACTTGTTGTTGTTGAAAAAACGTCCTGTTTCGACATTGGCCTGGTTATGGGCAATTATTCTTTTTCCTTATATTGGCGCTTTATTTTATTTGTTGATTGGAACAGATCGTATGAAGCGCAAACGATTAAAGCGACGTGAAGTGTTTCGTGCGCATCGTTCTCTAAAAATGGGAAAAACGCTTCTGGATGATCTGGGGACAACGATTTCTGAGAAAGATCAGTTGTTTTTAAAAACATTGGTGCAGATTAATCGCTTGCCCTGTAGCGTTTCTAATTCAGTCAAGGTTTTGTTAGATGCGTGCCATTTTTATCCTGCGTTGGAAATGGCTATGAAACAGGCTCAGCAGGTTATTCATATACAGTTTTACATTTGGCGAGATGATGAAGTGGGTAAAAGGTTTTTGAGTTTGGCTGTGGATGCCGCTCGAAGAGGTGTGAAGGTTCGGATTTTGTTGGATGAGATGGGGTCTTGGGGTTTAAATCAAAATTTTTTTGATCCTTTGATTAAAGCAGGAGGGGAGTTTTCCTGGTTTCAATCGTTTAATATTTGGCGCAATCGCTTTTTTTTGAATTTGAGAAATCATCGAAAAGTGCAAATAATTGATCATGAAATTGCTTTTGTGGGAGGCATGAATTTGGGACGTGAGTATGAAGGAAGCGATAAAAATTTGGGAACTTGGCGTGATGTTCAAATGCAATTAAGTGGTCCGGTAGTGCATGTTTTGGAGGATTCTTTTGCCAATGATTGGTATTTTGCAACAGATAAACGTTTACCAGAAACTATAAGGACGCAAAAAAATGAAACTTCTTGCCCAGTACAGGTTTTGGCAGGTGGACCCGATTTAAATTATGAGCCGTTGCAACGTTCTTTGGTGACTATGTTGAATCATGCAAAAGAGCGGGTTTGGTTAACTTCTGGTTATTTTGTTCCTAATGAAGTGCTTTTGACGGCTTTAGCCATTTGTGCCTCGCGAGGGGTGGAAGTTCGTTTGTTGGTTTCTGAAAAAAATGAGCACCCCTATTTAGTGCGGGTGGGACGTTCGTTTTATGAGGATTTGCTGCATTCGGGTGTGAGATTGTTTGAGTATTCTTGTGGTATCAATCATTCTAAAGTGGCGATCATGGATCAAGATTGGTTAATGGTAGGATCGGCAAATTTGGACAATCGTTCCATGCGATTGAATTTTGAACTCAATGTACTGGTGCGTTCAGAAGAGCAAAATCATTTTTTATCTCAGGTGTTAGAAGATGATTTTAAAAAATCGAAAGAGATTAAATTTGCTATTTTTCAAAAACGACCTTGGAAACAAAAATTGGTTGAAGCCGCATTTCGACCTCTGGCGCCGTTGTTATAATAAGTGACTAGTTTAGTAATCACCGGAGCTGACGGGGCTCGAACCCGCAACCCCCGCCGTGACAGGGCGGTGCTCTAACCAATTGAGCTACAACTCCACGGATAAGGTTTTAATTTACCAATTAAAAAAAGAGTAGCAAGAAAAAGTAAGAAGTTATTTGTCCGCTAGCTCCCGTGAGCAATATTTTTTGTCATATTTTAACTTTTACTTTTTAAATTTGTTTGCTTGTGCCTAAGGGAACTTCCTTCTAAAAGTTTAATTTTCATAAAAGACAGGAAGGAATTAGTTAAATGAGATCAAAAATTACAGTGGTAGGTGGTGGGTTTGTGGGGGCAACGACAGCTCAGCGATTGGCGGAAAAAGAATTGGGCGATGTGGTGTTGCACGACATTGTGGATGGCATGCCTCAAGGCAAGGCGTTGGATATGATGCAATCAGCCTGTTTGGAGGGTTTTGATTGTCAGATTCGAGGGACTAATGATCCGTCGGATTATAAAGATTCTGATGTAGTGATTATTACGAGTGGATTGCCACGTCAACCGGGGATGAGTCGTGACGATTTGTTGCTAAAAAATGCTGAGATTGTAGGGGGTGTTGCAGATAATGTGAAGAAATATGCGCCGAATGCCATCTTAATAATCGTGAGTAATCCTTTAGATGTAATGACGTATTTGGCTGCTGCTAGAACAGGTTTTCCGAAAGATAAGGTCATGGGTATGGCTGGTGTTTTGGATTCGGCACGGTTTCGCTGTTTTATTGCTATGGAATTAGGAGTGTCTCAGCGCGATGTGGAAGCAATGGTATTGGGAGGACATGGAGATGATATGGTCCCCTTGGCGCGTTACTCTACGGTGTCGGGTATTAGTATTGAAGCTTTGCTGCCGAAGGCCAAAATTGATGCTATGATCGACCGAACACGTAACGGAGGTGCAGAAATTGTTAAACTGTTGCAAAAAGGCAGTGCTTATTATGCGCCTTCTGCTGCTGCAGTGCAAATGGCTGAAGCCATTTTGAAAGATTCAAAACGTGTGCTACCTTGTGCTGTATGGTGTACTGGGCAGTATGGCATTACTAACCAATTTGTTGGTGTTCCTTGTCGTTTAGGGAGAAAGGGTGTGGAAGAAGTGATTGAGTTACAGTTGACGTCGGAAGAATTGAAACAACTTCAAGACAGCGCAGCACATGTGGCTGCCAGTGTTAAAAAGTTGAATTTAGGATGAAAAGTTTGCATAAAATTTTTGCGTTAATTCTGTTTTTGGCTGGGAGCCCATGGTTACTATTTAGTCAAGAAAACGATCAAGGCTCTCCCAAAAAAGGGGCGGCGACTATTTTGGTGACGACCAATATAGAACCTGTCGCATCGAATCTTGCTATTACGGCTGAAGCGATTTCGCCTGAGGAGAGTGACACTTACATCGCTCGCATGGTAGCAAAAATTTTAGAACAATCCCATTTTTTAAAACAGGATTTTAACGATGAAGTTTCTAAGCGATTTTTAGAACGTTATTTAGACATACTTGACTATCAGCATATTTATTTTTTGCAGTCTGACATCGCTGATTTTAAACCGTTTGAAAATACGTTGGACAACCTAACGCTTAAAGGAGACACGCGACCGGCTTATTTGATTTTTAATTTGTATATCAAACGTCTTAAGCAACGTTTGGAATTTGTGCGTCAAGCTTTAGAGAAAGAGTCTTTTACTTTCACTTCTCACGAGCGATACCGCCCAGATCGTCATGATCTGCAATGGCCTAAAGATTTAGAGGAAGCGAAGAAGCTATGGCATGACCGGTTGCGGTTTGAATTTTTGCAGGAAAAATTGAATCAGGAAAAACCCAAGGAAATTGTTGAGAAAATTGTTAAACGTTATGAGCGTCATTTTCGTTCAATTCAAGAGTATAGTAGTGAGCAGGTTCTGCAGACTTATTTAACAGCTTTAGCGCATGTGTATGATCCTCACTCCGATTATTTGGGGCATTCTGAGTTAGAAAATTTTGCGATTCAGATGAATTTGTCGCTCTTTGGTATTGGTGCTGTTTTGCAATCGATTGACGGTTATTGCACGATCAAAGAACTTGTGCCGGGTGGGCCCGCAGCAAGATCGAAGTCGTTGAAACCAAGTGATCGCATTATCGCGGTAGCTCAAGCTAATGAAGAGCCTGTTGATGTCGTTGAAATGAATCTCAATAAAGTGGTAGAAATGATTCGAGGTCGTAAGGGAACGGAGGTGCATTTGACTGTCATCCCTGCCGATGCGCCTGATCCTTCTGTGCGCAAAGAGGTGGTCTTAGTACGTGAGGAAATTAAATTGGAAGAGCAAGAGGCTAAAGCAAAGATTGTGGATATTCCTAATCAAGATGGAAGTAAAACGCGTGTTGGAGTCATTGATCTTCCTTCTTTTTATGCAGAAATGGAGTTGAGCCAGTCTAATTCTAAAGCCACGCCTCGTAGTACAACGGTTGACGTTTCACGCTTATTAAAACGATTGATGAAGGAAAAAGTGCAGGGAGTTATTTTAGATTTGCGTCGGAATGGAGGAGGCTCGTTGGAAGAAGCGATTGAATTGACCGGGCTTTTTATTCCTGAGGGGCCTGTGGTTCAGGTGAAAGATTCTCGTAGCAAAGTTGTAGTCAATAAAGATGATGATCCGAAGGTTCTTTATGATGGGCCTTTAATTGTATTAACCAGCCGTTTTAGTGCTTCAGCCTCAGAGATTTTAGCGGGTGCCTTGCAAGATTATGGTCGAGCGATGATCGTGGGTGATATGACTACGCATGGCAAAGGAACAGTGCAACAAGTGGTTCAATTAGCGCCCTTTTTCCAGCGTTTAGGATTAAATTCTGATATCGATCCGGGAGCATTAAAAATTACTGTTCAAAAATTTTATCGTCCTAGTGGAGCATCGACTCAGTTAAAAGGTATTGTGCCCGATATTATTTTACCTTCTTTCAATGATTATTTGGAATCGGTAGGGGAAGTTTCTTTGGATAATCCTTTGTCATGGGATGAAATTCCATCTGCAAACTTTGTATTTGAAAATCGTGTGGCCTCGTTTCTTCCCCAATTAAAAAAATTGTCCCAAGAACGCATTGCATCCAATAAAGATTTTGTCTATCTGCAAGAAGATATCGAGGAGCAAAAACGATTTTTAGCGGATAAAAGCTTTTCATTGAATGAAAAAGAAAGATTGGAGGAAAAAAAAGAGTCTCAAGATCGTTTGGAAAAACGTAAAAAAGAAAGAAATTCCCGTCAGAAAGATGGTGAAATATCTTATGAATTAACTTTAAATAATGTGGAAGAGGCCACATTGCCTAAAGCTTCTGTACTAGAGAAAACTGATTTATCAGAGAAACCAAACTCTAAAGAGGATAAAGAAGATAGAGAAGAGGTAGAAACCAGTGAAGATGATGGTTTAGTAACTTGGGACAATGTTACGTTAAATGAAGCCAAGCACATTTTAGTGGATTGGATTGGCTTGCTAGCACAAAAAAATCATGTCAAAACAACTGTAGCCGAGCGTGGTGACGTCAAGCAGTAGGTGACTTTACAAGAAATCAAGCAGGTTTTGGCCACAGAAGGCTTGTTTCCCAATAAAAAATTGGGTCAAAACTTTCTATACGATCAAAATCTTTGCCAATGGATAGCTAGCCAAGCTACTATTAACGCTCAAGAAACTGTTTGGGAAATAGGTCCGGGTTTGGGAGCTTTGACTGATTATTTGTTGGAGCTAGCTCATCGGGTGGAGGCGGTTGAAGTTGATCGCGGATTTGTGCGTTATTTGAAAAAGCGATGGGGTGCTCATGAAAAATTTTCTTTGCATGAATGCGATGCTTTGGAGTTTGTGCCCCATTTTTTACCTGCATCGGTTTCATGTGTGATGGGGAATTTGCCTTATTCGATTGCAACTCCTTTACTGGCTGCTTTTTTAGAAAAGAAACTTCCACCACAACGCATGATTTTTACTGTGCAATATGAAATGGCGGAGCGTTTGTTGGCTGAACCTGGCTCGCGTTATTACGGAGCTATTTCGGTGATGGTTAATACGGTTTATGCAGTCAAGTTGTTGAAAAAAATAGCTCCAAACGTTTTTTATCCGAAGCCAGAAGTTTTTTCAGCAGTGCTTCGTTTGCAGCGGAAAGATAAAATAGAGCCTTACGCTTGGCGGACGAATTTTTTTCCTTGGTTGCGAGAGGCTTTTCATCACAAAAGAAAACAGTTGACTAATAATTTATCGGAACAATTTCCTTTAGAGAGCAGTTGGAAAATTTTTTTTGAAAGGCAGGGTTGGAATCCTAAGTTGCGCGCTGAAGAGCTCAATTTTGATCAGTGGAAAATGCTTTTTAATTATTATAATAATTCTTGAGTCCTGCTACGACATTTTCCGCGTATTCTCGGAAAATACTGCGATAATATTTACCTCGAATAAAGCGCGTTCCGCTATAGTCACCAGCGATAAGGCGAGGGTAGGTGTCATTTGCATTCATATAGGGTCCTTCACAAAAAACGACCGGACCATGGTAAAGACGGTTTGCTAGTAAATTCCTATCGAAAACATAAGGGTTCTTAGAATTGCGAATGATATTGTGCGCATTGGGATAAGGTTCCGGTGGCCAAGGCCAGGTGCGCTGGTATTGTTTTGCAATGGCAATAGCAATGTCTTCTTCAATGTTTCGTGAGCCTTCTAAAAGTTTTTGCATGAGGTGAAATTTATGATCTTCATAACGCAATTCATCTGCCATGTAAGCCCCATGAGTGAATAAAACCAAACGATTTTTTTTGACCAGAGTGGGATTTAAAGGATCGCCCCATTCATCAGCGTTGTAGTGAATGCAAAGAGTTAAATCAGGTTTTAAATCGCGGTTAACTCGTTCTGCGCGCGCACTAATTTCGGCCACACGGTAAAAAAGACGATTGGCACATTCTTCGATTTTTTTTCTGATAGGTAAACTGTCACGTGGATGTGCTGTGGGTTTAATGACTCTTTCTTCGACTAAACTATTAAACGCTTCATCCCATAAATTCTTTGGTCGCAAGGACGTGACGGGATCACTATTTTTTTTGACCCATACTACTTTTGCGCCTTCTTTTTTTAAGAGGAACTCAATAATGCGACAGGTTAAAACATTCAGATCCCACTCTTTGATGGGGGGATCGTTACCGATGCGAAAGTAACGCTCTTCCAAACGTGCCCACTCTCCACCTAGGTGTCCAGGATCTAAGGCGATGACTAAGTCTTTAAGAGAAGATTTGCGAGACGTGTGTAGAGGCTGAGATTTTGGACTAAAGTGAAAGGTCCACAACGGTTTGCTGTGATTCAAATCTTGGTAAAAAGTTACACTTTTTTGATCTTGGAATCGGCAATAACGAAAAAAAGTTTTGTCACGAGAGTAGTGAGTTTTAACAAGATTTTCAAATTGCTCACGCGAAAGACTATTTTGGTAATGATTGAGTGATAACCAATTGGGCTTCGTTGCTAGAGGAGAAAGTTGCGCAAAAAGACAAGAAAGAGAAAAAAAGAAAAAGAAAAATGGAACAAGCCGTTTCAAGGCAAATGCTAGTTCGCTAAATTAAGTTCAATCAGGCGTCCGTCTTCGGCTGAAAGACGCACTTTCGCCAAAGTTTTTTCTTTGCCGCCTACTTCCGTAAAGAGAGTAATATACCAAAGAGGTGGCACATTGCCTTTGGCTTTTTTTAATTCCCAAACGGAAGAAGTTACCTTCTTGCCTTTCAAAGGGCCTAAATTCATGACACGAGCGAGAGCTTCATCGGAATCCACTTGTAACCGGTCGCTAGGGATAACTTCTTCCATTTGATAGGGAAAAAGTCGTGCGTGTCCGATTTCCGTAAAACCCTCTTTGATTTCTGTTACATTGTCGCTGCTGACTCGCACGCGTCGGCCATTTTGAATGGCATTGGGATCATAAAACCAAATCAACCATTCCACGGGAACAGGGGATAACATGCTGCGAAGTCCGCGGATGGCGATGATGCGCTGTTGGGTAGCAGGATCTAAAACTCCCGTAGCAATTTCCTTTGCTTTCATTGCCGTTACTGTTTTAGGTGGCGCAGCTATGAGAGATAAGCATTGGCTTAAAGCAAGAAAGGAGAAAAGAACGACTTTGTTCATGAAAGGAACTTAGCCGAGAAAATAAAAATAAGCAAGAAACACCTCATTTAAAATTTACGATAGAATTTAGTGTTTGTTCCATTTCTTGAGGTAAAATGTAGCAGTGTGGCGATAAGCGAATCCATTCTTTACCGTCGCGACTCCAGCGATGGGAAGCAATAATTTTTTCGGAAAGAAGTTTGCGAAAGAGTTGTTCTGTAGGAGTTTTCGGATGTCGAAAGGTGGTGACCACACCGTGGCCTGGAGCCTCTGCCGGCAGTATGGGAAATTCAAAGTCGCGAGATTGTAGAACTTCAACCAAGCGTCGTCTTTGAGTTCGCAAATAATTTTCGATATTGGAAATTCCGATGGACTCTAAAAGTTCCAAAGACGCAATCATTCCCGCGATTCCAATCAAATTCATTGCGCCGGATTCATAACGCGCTGCCCCTTCAACCGGTTTGATTTGAGTCGCTGCTACGAAGTGTTGTGTTTGGACATTAGGAGAACCAAGTAAGGAAGATTTCAAACGATCTAAAACATGTTTTTTAACAATAAAAACGCCTGCGGCTAAAGGGCCGAGCATCCATTTGTGTGAATCGGCAGAAACAAAATCCGCCTCATCCAAAGGCGTCTCAATCGCGCCTAAGGTTTGAATCGCGTCCAAAGAAAAAAGAGCGCCCGCTTCGTGAGCGATTTTGCCAATAGCGCTCACATCAATCGTGTAACCCGTTAAAAAATTAGCGGAAGCCAGAGCAACGAGTTTGCAGCGAGGCGTAATCGCTTTGGCAATCAATTCTGGTGTAATTTCGCCAATTTTCTTGGGTTCTAACGGGACGAGTTTAACCCCTTTCATTTCTAAATTGAGCCAGGGATAAACATTCGTTGGATAATCATCGGGATAAAAAATGACTTCATCGCCCGGTTTCCAATCCAGCCCGTTGGCAACCAAATTTAATCCCAAGCTTGTCGGACCTAATAATGCAACTTCTTCCGTCTCCACTTTAAAGATTCGTGCGACGGTTTGTCGCGCATGCGTTAACTTGCGATGATAATCTGATTCTTGCTGGAGCGTGGTTGCGGTGCGCGCCTCTTTTTCAATCGCTTCGTAAGCGGGTTGGGGCAGGGGACTCACACCTGCGTGAGCCATGAAAATTTGGTGTTGGGTAATAGGGAAAAGTTTTTGTCGTAACCCATTATCTCGATGAAGTTGTTCCAGAGTCATGACCATTAAATAGCGATATCTTCTTCTGTAGCGAAGTCTGAAATTTTTTCTCGTGTTGTAAAGAGAGCTATTCCTATGGAAATGGGGCCAATACGACCTAAAAACATCAAAGCGGTGATAATCATTTTTCCCAAATCACTTAAATTTCCAGTAATGCCGCGACTCAATCCCACAGTTCCCAAAGCTGAGGCGGCTTCAAAAGCAAGGTCGGGTAACGGTAATTTTTCTGTCAATGCGAGCGCGTAAACTCCCGTAATCAATGTGAAAAGATAAAACATTAAACTTGCTACGGCACTAAAAATACGTGCGCGAGGAATCTGTTTTTTGAAGAAAGTAATTTTTTCTTGCTGACGAAACGTAGAAGCCATGACAGCCCATAGTGCTGTGAACGTTGTGGTTTTTAAACCGCCACCAGTGCCAGCAGGTGAAGCGCCGATGATCATAATGAGAGTTAATAAAAATAACGAACTTGGAGTCAGTGCACCGATAGGAATGGTATTGAAACCAACCGTGGTGCTAGCGGTCATGGTTTGAAAAAGAGAAGCTAGGATGCGCTCTGAAAAAGGCAGTGATTGAATGGAGGATTCATCAATAAAAAAAAGCAAGGTTCCGATGACACTAATCCATAGCGTGCTCATTAGAATGATTTTTGAAGTCAGGGTGATATGAGCTTTTCGATTGCTAAACGAAGTCCAAACGTCGCTCATGACAATAAAACCAATAGCGCCTAAATAACTTAAAGCTATGATGAGACAATTCAGGTTAACATCCTCGCGATAAGCTTCCAAGCTAGTGTTAAAAAGACTAAAACCCGCTGTGCAAAAAGCCGAGATGCTATGAAAAATAGCTTGCCATAAAGGTTGGGGGGACACCCCCTTTTTCGAAAATGAAATAAAGTCCCCAGGTTCCAAGGATTTCGATGATGAGTGTAAAACCGATCACTTGCCGCAAAAAGCGTATCACTTCAAAACCTTGCGGTAAATTTAACGCGGTTGAAGTGATGCGATGGCGTAAAGAAGAAATTTGCCCCGAAGCAGATAAAATAATAAAAGAACTTAAAGTCATATAGCCTAAGCCACCGAGCTGGATCAAAAAAAGCACGGTGCCTTGGCCAAAAAAAGTGTAAGAGTCAGTAATGCTGATTGTTGCGAGTCCTGTAGTTGAGATCGCTGATGTGGCGGTAAAAAGATGATCTAGCCAACTCATATTTTTCACTTTTTGGCTCCAAGGCAAAAGTAAGAAAAACCAACCCAAAATAATGTAAGAAAGATAGCCTAAAACGACTTGTTGAATCGGATAAAGATTGAGAAACCAATGCTTCGCGACATGCGCAGCATGATCGATTGGATTTTTCATCACGACACTCCACATTTGGAACGTCTCGTAGAGCCAGAAAACGTTCCACTGATTTTCAATTTTTTATTTGAGTGATCGTAATTGCCCACCACCTGGCGGGATTAGAGGATCGCCCTTCCCAATGCCGACGAGGTTAGCTGACGGGCTAGGTCTGGAAAGTGACCCCTCATCACGTCGCCGAAATGAGTTAGCCCCTTCTTCGTGATTAGCGAAGATTTGGTTTCCCCGCATCAACATCGAGGAAGCGATGTTGACTTAGGCTGCTTGATTTTAATCTAAAGCAGCCTTCTATTTTTGTCAAAATAAGGCTGGCATTGACCCATTTCACATAATCGTTAGAATGTGATTAATGACAGAAACAACTCCAGTGCCGACAGTGAATTATAAAATCGGCAATGAAAAATTAGTGCGCGTGTCGGATAAGGCATCGCATAAGTTGAAAAGTCTTTGGGAAAAACAAGGTAAAACGCTGGGCGCATTGCGCATTGCGGTGGTGGGTGGAGGTTGTTCCGGTTTGCAATATAAAATGGATTTGGTGTCGGGGCCGGCGAATCGGGATATTCTTGTGGAGTCGAACGGGGTGAAAGTTGTGGTGGATCCTAAAAGCGCTTTATTTGTGAGTGGCTCGGAATTGGATTTTTCGGATGATTTGCAAAAAGGCGGTTTTAAAGTGACTAATCCGAATGCCGTGGCGCATTGTTCTTGTGGGGAATCGTTTTCGGCTTAATCTCTGTTAGGGTAAATTCCCTAATACTTTGCGTCGGATGTGTCATCCTCGGGCTTGACCCGGGGATCCATTTTATAAAATAAATAAGATGGATTCCCGCTTTCGCGGGAATGACAGATACTTCGATACTCTGCGTCGCGGAGTATGTCATTGGTTTACCATTCTCCTTGTGATAAGCGAGAAGCACGGTAAAATAGGTGCTATGAGTCAAGTCTCGAGTGGAATTGTTCAAAAGATTCAGCGCACGGCTGCAATTGTTATGGGAGGAGGCGCTGGCACCCGTTTATTTCCTTTAACGAAAGATCGCGCGAAACCGGCGGTGCCGTTAGGCGGAAAGTATCGGTTGGTGGATATTCCTATTAGTAATTGTTTGAATTCTAATTTGCGTCAGATTTATTTGCTCACGCAATTTAATAGTTCTTCTTTGCATCGTCATATTCAGCGCACTTATAAGTTTGATGAATTTTCTTCGGGTTTTGTCGAGATCATGGCAGCCCAGCAAACTGGTAATCCCAATCAGGGTTGGTATCAAGGCACAGCCGATGCGGTGCGTCATAATTTAGTGCATTTTGATAATGAACTTTATGATACGGCTTTGATTTTATCAGGTGATCAACTTTATCGGATGGATTATCGTTCGCTTTTGGAAGAGCATGCGACGACGGGAGCTGATATTACGGTAGCGGTGATTCCGGTGAATCGTGAGGCGGTGTCAGAGTTTGGCATTATGCAGATTGACGAGGAGCGCGCGATTAAACGGTTTGTGGAAAAGCCGAAAGAGAAAACGTTATTAAAAGATTTGCATTTAAATGAAGGGATGCGTCGTGTTTTGAATGTTGATGTGAACGAGCCGCTTTATTTGGCGTCGATGGGTATTTATGCGTTTAATCGAAAAGTTTTGCATGAGGTCTTGAACAGTGATTTATTGGATTTTGGTAAGGATATTATTCCGGGAGCGATTGGGCGTTACAAAGTTAGGGCTTTTGTTTTTCAAGGTTATTGGGAGGATGTGGGAACGATTCGAGCTTATTATCGCGCGAATTTAGATCTGTGCGAAGCCAAGCCTCAGTTTGAATGGAATTTGCCTGGGCAACCGATTTATACGCGGTCACGCAACTTGCCACCGAATCGCATCGAAAATGCGACTTTGCAGAATATCTCGATTTGTGCGGGGTGTTCGATTCAAGAAGCCGTTTTGCAAAGAACTTTGTTGGGTAACCGTTGCGTGATTCGCAAGGGAGTAAAAATCGAGGAAAGTATTATTATGGGAGCCGATTATTACGAGGGCGAAAAACCGATTTCTGCGGATATTCCTTTGGGTATCGGTGAGGGGACACAGATTCAAAAGGCGATTATTGATAAAAATGCCAGAATTGGTAGAAATTGTGTTATTTCACCTCAAGGTAAACCTAATCATTTGGATCATGAACTTTATTATATTCGGGATGGAATTATGGTGATTCCAAAAAATAGCATAATTCCTGATCATACGATGTTATGATTTTCATAGGTAATAATAAAAAAAGATTAAGTTTTGAAAAAAAAGAGTTGAAAGCAAAAGCGTTTTGCATTATATTTATAAGTCTTAATTAGATGTTTCATTCTCCTCCTTGGTAGCCCGGGTCGCAAAGACCTGGGCTTTTTTATTCGTTTGATTTTTCAACAGTTTTTGAGAAGCTTTTTTTGATTGTTTAAAGGGATGAAAAATATTGTTTATTTTGACTTAGAAACACAAAAAAGCCTACAGCAGGTAGGTGGATATGGTAAAATTCATGAACTAAAACTTTCTTTAGCAGTTACTTACAATACACTGGATCATCAATACAAAATTTATTTGGAAGAAGACGCTTCCCAGCTTATTTCGGAGTTGAGTCGAGCGAGTTTGGTGGTGGGCTATAATTTATTGAATTTTGATTATCGCGTTTTATCAGCTTATTCGGTTTTGGATTTATCGCAAATTCCCACTTTGGATATGATGGTGGAAGTCGAGAAAACGTTGGGCATGCGTTTGAAGCTTGATTCCATTGCTCAAGCAACATTGGGCGTAGGCAAGACGGCTGAGGGTATGGATGCCTTGAAATGGTTTCAGCAAGGAAGATGGTCGGACATTGCAGAATATTGTTGTTATGATGTGAAGGTGACGCGCTTGTTGCATGAGTTTGCGCAAAAATATAAGCAGCTTTTTTATTTGGAAAGAGCCAGTGGACAGCGTCGTGCGATTCCAACAGCGTGGTAGAAAATCAAGGTAGATTCAAGAGGATCAAAATTAAACCACTTAATGTCAGGCTTATCTCATTGCATTCCTTAGTGGGCACGTTTAGATGCGTCTAGCTAAAAATAAAAAGTTGACATGGGTTAAGTAATGGCATCCACTGTGGCCTAAGATGGTTAAAATTAAATCCATAAAGCTCTTTTTTAATCTTTTTCAGCGTTTTTATGCGCTTTTTTGGTTGGTAGTGACAGTTTTTTTATTTGCCCAATCTTTACGTGTAACAGCCTTTACCCCTAGCGATCCCATACCCGAAATTCCAGTCACTGGTCAAGGGCCTGTAGTTAAAAATTATCCCATAGCGGGGAGTGGAAGCTTTGCTTTGTTTAGTTACGACATGCATGATCGTCGCGACAGAATGCAGGTGCGAATTAACGAAGGCTTGGTTCTTGATACGGGAATGGTTGAAGGTAAAGGTAAATTGGGCTTTGAAATTCCTGAGGGTTTAGCCAATGCCCTGCTCACCGTCATTGTGAATACTGATGAAGACGACCCAGATCCTTGGGAATACACAATTCATATGAACCCTCCTTTCTCTGATGGGGTAAAAGAGGCTATTTTGGATGATACCAAGGATCGGCTTGAGAGTTTGTATGGAGACCCTGTGGACATGGCAACTGGGGGGCAAGTCATGCGTCAAAATCTTTTCACTTTACAAGGCGCTCAACCTTTGGCTTTTACTATCGATTATCACTCTCTTTTGGGATATAATGGTCCACTAGGCCGGGGTTGGTCTCATAATTATGAGACTCGATTAGAGCGACTGGAAGATGGCAGCATTTGCATTCATTGGAATCAAAAAAGATTTAATACTTTTGTTGTAGGAGAGCAGAAGAGTAAAAATAAAAAAGAAAAACGAGCAGGAGATTACCAAGCCCAAGAGCCAGCGGCGCGCTTTTATCAACTGCAACCTAATGCTAACAACACTTATACTTTAATCGATCGGCAAAGCAAAGCGCAATGGCGCTTCGACTCGAAGGGACAACTCAGTGCCGTTGAAAATGCAATGGGTCAAAGTTTAAACCTCAGCTACAATCCTAGTAACCAATTGAGTGCCATCCAAGAGCCTATTTCGGGCAAGCAGCTGAACTTCACCTACAACCCATACGGTAAAGTCATCCAAATTAGTGATCCAAGCACTGGGCGCAAAGTCAGCTTGGGTTATGATAATGGGGATTTATTAACTAATATGGTTTTAGTTAATGGCAATAGCATCACTTATACATACAACAAGATGGGCCAAATTCTGAGCGGTCAAGATAGCCAGGGGCAACTATTCGTTAACACCTACGACGAACAAGGTCGTATCATCGCTCAAGACGATGGTCGAGTTGAAACGCCATTGACACATTTCGTTTACCTTTCCAGGCGACTTAAGAAAAAAGAATTAAAAAAACTTTTTCAAGAAGAGGATGCTGAAAGTGTTTTCAACTCTTTTGCCAATGAAACTTCAACTAATGAAGAGGTTAGTAAAGGTAAGCACAAAAAGCGGATTGAACAAACGACATTAGTTTTGGATCGCAACCACCAAGTTCACCTCTATCGCCATAATGATAAGTTTCAGCTTCTTAGCTATACCGATCCAGAAAATAGAGTGACGCGCTATCGCTATGATCGTGAAGGTAATCGACGCTCTATTCTTTATCCCGGTCATCGTCGCGTTCGTTGTGACTATGACGTCAATAACAGAATGATTGGCATTCAGTTTCCTGGTTTTGATTCCCTTAAAATGGAATATGATTCACAAAATAATCTCATTTCTAAAAGCGTTGGAAAAAATCGAACTCACAAATTCGATTATGATGAAATGAATTGTCTAACTCGCTATACTGATCCTTTGGGCAACAGCTACCAACTTGTTCACACTGCCGATGGTTTGCTTCAACAAATCACCAAACCTGGCGGTGGAACTGCCACCTATACCTATGCAAAAGGTCGTCCTAGCCAGATCAAAGACCTGTCTGGCAACCTTTGGAGTTTCACTTATGACTTGGCGGGTCGCCTTGCCACTTTGATGGATCCCGAAGGCCATAGCACTACTTACACCTACGATCCAAAAGATCGGATCACTAGTATTAAGGATCCTCTTGGCAACCAAACTGTTTATCAATACGACCTTCGCAGCAAACTCACTAAAATCACCGATGCTCAAGGTGCCATTACCACCTTAACTTACACTCCCCAAAAAAAACTGGCTAGCATCACCGACGCTCAAACCAACACCACCACCTTCCTTTACGACAACGAAGACCGGCTCATCAGCGCCATCGATCCCCTGGGCAACACCACCCAATATGAATACGACAAAATCGGTCGACGTATCGCCACCGTCGACCCCCTAGGCAATCGCTACATTCATCATTATAATGAAGCTGGTAACCTTACAGAAACCATCGATCCTTTAAAAAACAGACAATATCAACTCCAATACAATCGACAAAATCAAATCACTCGAATCAAAACAATCGATAAAGAACAACAAAACAATCACTACAATAAACAAGGCCTTCTTACCGCTCAAAACTCAGGGGCAGGGCGAAGGAGTCATTTTGAATACGATGCGATGAATCGTTTAGTTCAAACTAAAAACTCGGCGAAACAACAAGCACAACAAGCTTTTGATGTCGATAGCAATCTTTCGAGCCTTACCGATTCCGAAAATCATACCACCCGTTTGTCTTATGATAAAGCGGGACAACTAACCTCTCTCAAGACACCTTCAGGACAAACAATGGCTTACACTTATAATTCGCGTAATTTAATTGAGAGCGTAGTTTGGCCTTCCGAACAAAAGGTAAACTTTACTTATGATGCTGCAGGGCAATTGAAGACTCTTACCGAAGAAGACGGTGATACTTCTTTTACTTACGACAAAGTGGGTAGACCCCTCACCATTACTAAAGATGGAAAAACGATCACTCGTAAATATGATAAATTAGGACAGCTCATTCGATTTACCGATGCGTCAGGCAATGTCTTAAATTATGTTTATGATGCCGTCGGACGATTAACCCAATTAACTTATCCGGATGGTAAAACTGTTGCCTACAACTACGATGCTAACAGCCGATTAACCACAGTGACAGATTGGAACGGTCGAGTTACTAAATATACCTATGACGAAGTTGGCCGTCTTATTGAAACTCAGCGACCCAACGGAAGTAAAGAAACTCGCACTTATGGCAAGGAGAGTAACGCGAGCCTTCTTAAACAGTTAACTGATATCTCAACCGGCAAAACTCTCATCGACTACCGTTATGACTACAATCGCAATGGCCAATTGAGCCAACAACAAGGCGAACCTGAAACACCTGAATACAGTCTCACTCAACCGATTGAAATGAGTTACGATGCCGACAATCGCTTGGTTAGCTACAACAGTCAGACGTTAGAATACGATTCTAATGGTAATTTATTAAATGGACCCTTTGGGGCTTACGCTTACGATAGTCGAAATCGACTTACTAGCGCTGGCGACCTTACATACACTTATGATGCCGAAAATCGAAGAATTGCGATTGAAGATGCAAACGGTGTCACCCAATTGGTTCAAAATCCTAATGCCTTTCTTAGCCAACTTCTGGTGCGTAAGACTCCCGATGGCAAAGAAACCTATTACGTTTACGGATTGGGATTGCTTTACCAAGAGAGCGAAGACCAAGTTTACTACTACCACTACGACCGACAAGGTAACACTCTTTTTCTTACTGATCAAAATGGCCAAATTACCGACCAATTCGCCTATAGTTCTTACGGTGAAACAATAAAAAGACAAGGCACCACCGACACACCATTCCAGTACAACGGTTACTGGGGCATCATGACCGATTCCAATGGTCTTCTTCAGATGCGTGTTCGCTACTACAGTCCTGAACTAAAACGCTTCCTCAACCAAGACAGTCTTTTAGGTAGCATTGATAATCCTCTTTCCCTCAACCGCTTTGCTTATGTTAATGGTGATCCTATTAATTACACCGATCCGTTTGGCCTTTTTCCTGTGACAATTAGCTTACCTAATCCACTTGACTGGATAAGGGGGCGAGAACGCAGGCGAGAAGATCGGCATGGCGGTGGCTTTCTTGGTTTTGATGAGCGAGGTGAAGAAATCTTGGATCATTGGTTAAATGGCAGTGGGGAGACTATGGTTCGTAATAACGGAAATTGGCGTAGTTATATGATGGATAACGACTTGCTTCGTCGTCAAATTGTTGCCCAATTGCAAAGAGATGCCAATACACGAAACGCTTCAGGTGCAGTCAATATTCAGTTTAATGCGGAAATTGAGAATGGCTATAAGACTGGCTACGAAATGTTACACGGAACGCATCATGGTGAAGGGGCTTTTCAAATTCATGGAATTGCAATTAAATCACAAGATGGGCAAATTCATTACCGACTTCGCTATTCTTGGAATGATGTGATTGATCCGAATCCTAAATATGGAATGGACAGCATACTTTCAGGAATACTGGGCTTGATCTATGACCCGGAAGATTATGCAATTCATATTCGTTGGGACGCGTTATCAGATATTATATTTTCCAATGGCAAAATTATAGAGACTGGATATCCCTTCGAGGATAAGTAAGAAACTGTCTTTAAGATGCCTAAGAAAATAAAAACGACTCTTCTGCTGTGTATGTTAGTATTAAGCAGCTTGCTTATATCAAACTGTCGCAAATCAGGTTCTGAGACGATTGAGAATTGGTCAGGTGGATTGATAACAAAGCCAGGAACTTACGAACCTGTTGGAACGAAGAATACGATCACGGTATGGATCGATGAGGAGCAACTTGTTCGTTATTCGATCGCTAATGCAGGAGGCAAAGTAGTCATTGCCTCGACTGAGCGACCAAGTGTTTATAGTAACTGGTTTGCTTATTTCGATTTCAATGGGTGGCTTTGGTTTGAGAGTGGCGACATTGGTGTCTCTGTGTTAAGAAAGGACGAGGATGGGATTTATGAAGAAATTCCTATAATCGACCAAGAAGATTTAATTCGTGCCATGCCCGAAGAGTTTTTTAAGCGTCTTCCCCAATCCACAGAAAAGATGGAGGCGATATCGAACCTGAGAGCGAACACTGATCGAAAGTGAGTCGCTTATGAAAAGAAAAGTCGAGAAAAAGAGATAGTAGCCTTAAAGCCCAATTATTATTGAACTGAACGGAGGGCGTCTTAGTTGCCGACCTGACACAAGACTTAGTCTAGGATTTTTTGGGTTCCCATGGCTTGCGGGTTAACCCAATACTCAATGAAGTTTCTGAGGATCGGTCGTAATGGCCACCATTTAAGTTTGAACACCGGAAAATTTGTTTCGGAAAAGAAACTCCCCAAAAAATCAATTAATGGGTTTCAGGTAGATCTAATGTCGAGCGAAGATTGACAAGATAGCACCGAATCCAAGTTGCGGTGTAACAAGGCTATGTTTCATTTCGCCTTCCGATTGGTGTTGAATCTTTTGAAGCGTGAAAAAAACCACAAGTGTGGCATCGCAAAGGCAAACAACTTAGCGCCAGTTGGTCCTCTATTTTCTGGGACTATCTGGTGTGCAAATTTAAATGCTTCTAACCTGGGTAGAAGCGAGGGTTTGCTTGCGTATTAAGGAATTTTTCTTTAATTAAAAAATATGGAAGAAGTAGTTACTCCCGATCTTCAAGCCTCGATGGCTTGTGAAGATGTTCGCATGGAAGTTAATGGATCACAGACTCTGGTGGGAGTGATTAATGCTATTTTCGCACCTCAACTGCCTGTGCGCCTGTTGAAGTTTTGTCTTTGGACGCGTTGGAGCAGTGGAGCGGGTAAGTTTTTACAAAAAGCGCGTATCATGAGTCCTGATGAAGAAAAAGTGATTTGCGAAAATCAGGTGACGTTTGAGTTGAATCATTTGGAAGCGCACGCAACGAATGTGCATTTTTTTCCTGGATTGCAGTTTGATGTTTACGGCGCTTACCATGTGGAAATTTATTTGGGTGACGATCTAAAATTACGTTATCCTTTGTGTGTCGTGAAATTGGAACAGCAAAGCGCGGTGGCTTGATATATGGCTGGTGCGACTTCTTCGAGAATAGTTAAGGTGGGCTTAATTCAAACGCATGCCGATCCTAAGCCCGCAGATAATTTAGAGCGCC
The DNA here is from genome assembly GCA_041395165.1 of Verrucomicrobiia bacterium. GTDB lineage: Bacteria > Verrucomicrobiota > Verrucomicrobiia > JADLBR01 > JAIBCM01 > JAIBCM01. The sequence goes on along the minus strand of JAWLBA010000011.1, from coordinate 25,110 downwards.
AATTGGCTTTAATTCGGAAGGCGACAGAACAGGGCGCTCAGATCATTTGCACACAGGAACTTTTTGCTTCGCCTTATTTTTGTCAGGAAGAAAATCATGATTATTTTGCTTTGGCAGAGCCCATTCCTGATGGGCCAAGTGCGAAAGCATTTTGTCAATTGGCTAAAGAAAAAAAAATTGTGCTAATCGGTTCACTCTTTGAACAACGCATGGCTGGAGTTTATCACAACACTGCGATTGTGGTGGATGCGGATGGTTCTTTGCTTGGGCGATATCGCAAAATGCATATTCCTGATGATCCGCGTTATTACGAAAAATTTTATTTCACTCCGGGCGATCTGGGTTTTCGCGCGTGGCAAACGCGTTATGGCAAGATTGGTGTTTTAATTTGTTGGGATCAGTGGTATCCGGAGGCGGCGCGTTTGACGGCTTTGCAAGGAGCAGAAATTTTATTTTATCCTACGGCGATTGGTTGGCATCCTCAGGAAAAAGCGGAATATGGTGAGGCGCAGCATCAAGCGTGGGAAACTATTCAACGCGCTCATGCGGTGGCAAACGGTTGCTACGTTGCGGTAGCCAATCGAATTGGTCACGAAAAATTAAAAGACGATAACGATCAGCAAGGCATTGAATTTTGGGGCCAAAGTTTTGTGGCTGACACGCAAGGCACAATTTTGAAAAAAGCTTCGCAACAAAAAGAAGAAGTGCTGGTGGCAGAGGTGGATTTAGCGAAAGTGGATTTTACTCGAACGCATTGGCCCTTTTTCCGCGATCGTCGCATCGATGCCTACGGGCAAATTACCAAACGGGTTGTTGACGAGATGTTGTGATGTCGGGTGAAGTCGCTTTTTGTTTTTCGTAAGGCTCAAATCGAAAAACCAGTTCATCTTCTCGCGCTAAATTCAGTCGATCTCGCGCCAAACGTTCAATCGCATCGGTGTCGTGATTTAATGAATCGGCTTCTTGATAAAGCACTTCATTACGGTTTTTTTCACGATCAATTTCAATGTCGTAATTGGCGAGATCGCGTTTTAATTCGCGCGATTTATCGAAGGAAGGAACAAAAAAGAGATAAATCAAAATGCCAGCAGCGAGAAAGATAAGAATTTGAGTAATCTGGCTTAGCCAACTCCAAAAAGAGCGCGGGCGCGAGCGCTTGGCCCCAGGCATAGCAGCAGGGCGAAGGAGTTGGGAGTTGATGCGCATGGCTAGTTGTTCTAGCAGAAGATTGATTGAGAATCAATCTTCATTTCAGGTTGTTCTTGACAAATGGCCGTTACTTTTTTCTTATGCTTGCTTTCATTTATGGGTAAACAATATAATAAAATCATTAAACGCAAACGACGTAAGCTCCACGAGAAACGTAAAAAGATCAAAGCCAAAACCAAAACGGTTTCCTAACCAGGTTTCTGCGGTTGGGATTGAAAAACTTAAAATCTTGTTTATAAAACTCTAGAGACGTATGAATTCTGTGCCTTTATCGACACCTCGCAATTTCACTCCTGGTGAAACTCCTATGGAGAAGCTGAAAGTGGCGAAGGATGGTTTGGATGTTTTATCGGATATTGCGCGTTATGCTGAAACGGGGTTTGCGAGTATTCCGGAAGACGATTTTGATCGTTTGAAATGGTTTGGCGTTTATCGTCAACGTCCTAAGGACAGTGGTTATTTTATGTTGCGCACCAAAATTCCTGGTGGACAATTAAATGCCGCACAATTGGACGTGATTGCTGATTTGGCAGAGCAATATGGGCATGGTATTGCTGATATTACCACGCGACAAACATTTCAAATGCATTGGTTGCGAATTGAGCATTTTACTGATATCTTTACGCGATTGAAGGCAGTTGGCATTACCACATCGGGTGCTTGTGGTGATGACACGCGCAATGTGGTAGGTTGTCCCGTAGCAGGAATTGATCATGAAGAAATTATTGATGCGACGCCTTATTTGCATGCGATTAGTCAGCATTTGACGGATAATCGCGAGTTTTCCAATTTGCCGCGTAAATATAAAATTTCGATTTCAGGCTGCCGTATTCATTGCGCACAACCCGATATTAATTGCGCAGGGTTTTTTGGATTGGAACGAACCGTTAATGGGAAAAAAGAGGTGGGATTTGGCCTAAAAGTGGGCGGCGGACTTTCTTCGGCTCCTCATTTGGCAAAGACGTTGCCTATTTTTATTCCTGAAGAAGAAGTGTTAACTGTGGCGCATTATATTTCCGTGATTTATCGCGACTACGGTTATCGTCATGCTCGCAATAAGGCGCGCTTTAAATTTTTAGTGGCTGATTGGGGTGTGGATAAAGTGGTAGCGGAATTGGAACGATTATCGGGCAAACAATTCGATCGACACACTGAATTTGATTTTCCTCATGATCCGGAAAGTGATCATTTAGCGGTTTGTGCACAAAAACAGTCCGATTTGTATTATGTGGGCATTAGCTTTGCTGGAGGGCGTGCGCGTTTTCATCAACTCAAAGCCATTGCCGATCTTGCGCGACGTTATTGTAAGCCGGCTCAAGATGCGATTCGTACGACGAATAAGCAAAATTTGATTATTCTCAATGTGCCTCAAGTTAATGTTGAACCTTTGAAAAAAGAGATCGAATCTCTTGGGCTATCCTGGAATCCCAGTAATTTTCGACAAGGTTGTGTGTCGTGCACGGGCATTGAATTTTGTAATTTGGCAATTGCCGAAACAAAAAATCGTATGATTGAATTGGTCGCTCAACTGGAAAAACAGTGCGCGTTTTATGATGAAAAAATTCGCATTCATTTTAGCGGTTGCCCAAGTTCTTGTGGTCAACATCAAATTGCCGATATCGGTTTTCGTGGTGGAATGACAAAAGTGAGCGGTGTTTCTACAGAATGTTTTGATATGTTTTTAGGAGGTAAAGTGGGACGTGACGCCCGTTTTAATCAATTGGTGAAAGGCAAAGTTTTGAGCACGGAAATTCATAATGTAATCGAAAAGGTTTTGCGCTATTATCAAGACAAGCGCAATTCAGGCGAGTCGTTTGCCGATTTTTGTTCTCGCACGCCTCGAGAAGAGTGGACAGCGACTTTGGGATAGCATTAGAATAACAATTATATATGGATCCATTTTTACAAGCAGCCATTGATGAAGCCCAAAAAGGTAAACAAGAAAAAGGTATTCCGATTGGCTCGGTTTTGGTGCATGAAGGGAAAATTATTGGGCGAGGTCATAATCGCCGTGTACAGGAAGGCAGCGCGATTCATCATGGTGAGATGAATGCTTTGGAAAATGCGGGACGGCAATCGGCCAAGGTTTATCGTGAATCGGTTTTATATACAACATTATCGCCTTGTCCAATGTGCAGTGGTGCGATTTTGCTCTATGGCATTCCCAAGGTTGTTGTGGGTGAAAATAAGACGTTTATGGGCGAGGAAGAGCTTTTGCGTTCGCGAGGGGTAATGGTCGATGTTGTGCAAGATCCAACTTGTATTGAAATGATGGAGACTTTCATTCGCGAAAATTCTGAGTTGTGGAATGAGGACATAGGGGAGTGATGAAGGTTTGGACCTTGTCGGAGATTCAATCGGTTTACGAATTGCCACTTTTAGAATTAATTGATCACGCGCGAAAAATTTATCGTGAGCATTGGCCTAAAGACGAAATTCAACTTTGTCGTTTGTTAAGCATTAAAACAGGAGGTTGTAGCGAAGATTGTGCTTATTGCGCGCAAAGTGCTCGTTATCAAACGGGGCTCGAGGCGGAGCGATTGATGTCGGTGGAAGAGGTCTTACCCCTAGCGCGCGAGGCCAAGGAGCAGGGGGCAACGCGATTTTGTATGGGGGCGGCATGGAAAGGCGTGCGCGAGGGAGAAAAGAAATTTGAATCGGTGCTGGAAACAGTTCGCGAGGTGAGCAAATTGGGAATGGAAGTGTGCGTGACGCTGGGTGAGCTTTCGGAAGGCGCGGCGCAAGCATTAAAAGATGCGGGGTTGACCGCTTATAATCATAATTTGGACACGAGTCCGGAGTTTTATTCGCAGATTGTGTCGACACACACGTTTGAAGATCGATTAAAAACGATTCGACATGTGCAACAAGCCGGAATTTCGGTGTGTTGTGGTGGCATTTTGGGAATGGGTGAAACTGTTCAAGATCGACTTCGTTTGTTAGAGGTTTTGAGTTCGTTTGATCCGCAACCTGAGAGCATTCCGATTAATTGTTTGATGGCGATGCCGGGCACTCCTTTGGAAAATCAAACGCCAATTGATGGTTTGGATTTGGTGCGAATGATTGCCGCAACGCGTATTCTTTTTCCGAAAGCGCGTGTGCGTTTATCGGCAGGGCGTCGCCATTTATCGCAAGAAGCGCAAACGCTTTGTTTTTTAGCGGGCGCAAATTCTATTTTTTATGGGGAGAAACTGTTGACAGCAGAAAATCCTGAAACGAATCAGGATAAAGCCTTATTAGAACAAATAGGGTTGATTTAAATAAAAATGTTTGGTAGCCTTTAAAAACGGGGCAATTAACTTATGAAAATGTTATTTTTGCTTATGGGGCTTTTTTTGTTGGGGTCGTCTGAAGGAGTTTTGGCGAAATCTCTAACTCTAAAACCTAAATTTCTTTTTCAATTTGGCAAGCAAGGCTCTAACAAAGGGGAATTTGTAGGTCCTAAAGATGTAGCGATAGATTTATCAGATCGCATTTATGTTTTGGACGAGAAGCGTATTCAGGTTTTTGTGAGTAATGGGATATATTTAGCAGAGTTTAGCAGCACTAATTTTGTAAGACCTTATGCTTTGGCCATTGGGCGATTGGGGAATATTTATGTGACGGATATCGAAGCTAATTGTGTGCATGTGTTTAATAAAGATTTTCAATATATGCAAAAGTTTGGTTCCACAGGAAATGGGGAGGGTGAGCTTTATTGTCCACGACAAATTGCCATTGGTGAATCGGAAAATGTTTATGTAGTGGATTGGCATAATGAGCGGGTGGTTAAGTTTAATAGTGTGGGAGGTTTTTTAACGAATTTTGTTTTTCCTGGATCCGATATTTGGGGATTGGCTGTGAATCCAGAAGGGGTTGGGCGATGAGCTGTCGTAAGAATAAAGAGAATTGGGTTCAAAATTATGATTTCCAAGGGAATTTATTAAGCGAAATTTTAACTAAGTCTGAAAGTCATGAACAAGATATTATTTCTAAAAAATCGGTTTTGTATGATTTAACCTTTTATCAGGGCGGTTTTCTTATTGGTTCGATAGAATATTTTAATACGATTCATCTTTATACGCCGACTAATTATTTGACGCAGTTTGGCGCTTACGGAAATTACCCTACTCAATTTAAAGATCCAGCGGGTTTGACGGTTAATCCTCAACGAGATAAATTGTATGTTTGCGATTATAAAAATAATCGTGTCCAGGCTTTTTCTTTTGAGTTGTTAACCAACTCAAATGGAGGCAATTTTATTGTTAATGGTGGAGTTTATAATTCGGGAGATTTTACGGGTGATGGATGTGGCGATATTTTAGTTTACTGTAAAGGAAAGAAGCCCAATTGGTTATCTGCTGAAGATGATGAACAAACCATGGCTCAAGCAGCGATACTAAATGTTGATCACGACGAATTAGAAGAAATTATCGATATCGCTTTACCAGCAGATTGGCTGTTTCCGGGCTCGTTTAAAGTTCAAAAAACTCTATTGGGAAATAGTTTAGGGGTTTTTAATAGTTTAGTTTTTTGTAAAGGTAAACAGTTTAAAATAGCTCGTTATTGGGTGGATCCGTTGTTAATCCAAAATGAAGTTCAGGAAGAAAAACAAATTCCTATTTCTTTTCGAATGGGTCATATTCGAGCTTCCGGTGATTTAAATTATGATGGGAATTTGGATCTTATTTTAACTCAAAAACAGAGCGTAAGGGTTTTGTTGGGCCCCGATTATACTAACTCACAGGAGATCACAGGATTACCTAAAAAATTGCCGGGTCGTGTTAGGGCAATGTATCATGAAGGCTATCAAGATAATGTATTGGTATTTCAAAAAGGTAAAAGACCAGCACAAGGCTATTTCATTAATTCTAATTTCGTGGCAACAGTAGGGCTTCAAATTCCGGTAACGCAGCGTATTCGTGCCATGTCTGGTTCTATTCCGGTGACTCAAAAAAGGCGAACGATTACCATGGGCAGTTTTATGTATCAAGATCCTAAAATAAAAGGGAAACGAAAATTTAAAGTAGTAGGACCGAGATAAAAAACTTTCTCCCCTTTTTTACCAGGAGACTATTTTTTAGAATAAAAAGTTTTTGGCCAATTCGAACTTTTGCATCGGCATCTAAATGATTGGCTTGGATAATATCTTTCACAGTGACTTTGATACCCGCTTCATTAAAAGCTTTTGCGATCGAAGAAACTGTTTGGCCTGAGCCTACGACATGTTCGTAACCTACTTGCTCTTGAGCAGGTTGATTGGTGGTTGAGAGCGTTACGGGTTTGGTGGCAAGAGGAGTTGGTTTTGCTGTGATATTAGTCGAGGACTTAGCTTCTGTTTTAAGAGCGGGTTTGGTGGATTTAGATTCCGCCATAATTTTACTGACCTCATCGAGGAGGGCATCTCTTTCTTTTGTTCGTGAAGCTTCCAACTCGCCTAAGCTTTTTTTCAATGCTACATTTTCCAACTGCAACCGATCTACTTGCGTTTTTAAGGTTTGCACCTCATTTTTCAAGGAATCCAGTTGAGGTAATAGAACCTCCAACTGATCAGCAGCGCGAAGCACTTTTTCTCGTTCCATACGAGCATCTTCACGTTGTGCGGGATTGTTTTGAGCGAAAAGGGGTAATACACAGAGTGCTGAAAATAAAAGAGAAATGGATAAAATTTTCATAAAAATAAGATATCGTATGCTTACGACTTCGCAAGCTTTTCAAAATCGGCTTCGCTAAGGATAGACACGCCAAGTTTCTTGGCTTTGTCTAGTTTGGAACCAGGATCGGCGCCAGCTAAAACATAAGATGTTTGAGAACTCACAGCGCTCGTCACTTTGCCGCCCAGTTCGCGAATTTTTTTTTCAAAATGACTTCGAGGTTGACTTAGAGTGCCGGTAATAACAAAAGTCTTATTGTTAAAAGGTGAGTTCGATTGGGTTTGGGAAGTGATTTGAGATTGAGGGTGAATGTGTAATTCTTGCAAACGTTTAAGGATATTTTTCCCGCGTTGTGATTGGAAAAAATCGAGAATACTTTGAGAAGTACTCGGACCGATACGATAAACATATTTGGAAATGCCTTTAGAACTGCGTTTTTCGGCAAAATTTTGTTCCACCAACTCATCGCCCAACGTTTCGATTTCTTTTTTAAATTTTTCATACTGTTGTTGCGATTCCTGGGAGGCATCTTTTTTGATTAGCGATTTGATATGAGAAGCTTCTTCAGTTTTTCGAGCGATAGCGACCACGTGATGTAAAAGTTTGGAATGTGCTACGGATTCTAAATTAGGATGAAATTGTGCGATTTCGTAAGCTGTTGCTTCGCCCATTTCAGGAATAGCGAGTGCGTTCAGCCAACGCTCTAAAGGAAAAGTTTTTGCGCGTTCTAAAGCGGTTAAAGCTTTTCTAGCATTTTTTTGTCCGAAGACGCGCGGTTCAGTTTCTGTGCCGAGGTTCAACGTTGCAAGTTTTTCTTCGGTTAATTCAAAAAGGTCCAAGGGTTCTTTGACCCATTGCGTTTCCACTAAAGATTCTGCGACAATGGCGCCCAAGCTTTCAATATCCAGTGCATTGCGTTGACAAAAGTAAGCGACACGACGTGTGTTTTGTGCGGGACACTGCAAATTTTCGCAACGCCAGGCAGCGAACTTCGGATCACGATGGATGGGGCTCTTGCAAACCGGACATTTGCCTTGGATAGACTCGTAAAAATGAAAAGGTTTTGCATGAGAAGGACGTTTTTCTTTCATCACTCGCACGACTGCAGGAATCACAGCGCCTGCTTTTTGGATCATAACCGCATCGCCGATGCGAATATCTTTTTTCTTAATCTCATCTTCATTGTGCAAAGTCGCTCGAGAAATAGTGGAGCCTGAAAGAAAAACCGGCTCCAACTCTGCTACCGGAGTTAGCACGCCTGTGCGTCCCACTTGGATGGTGATATCTCGAATACGGGTTTCTGTTTCCTTAACCCAATGCGCGGGTTTGTAGGCGATTGCATAACCTGGGGCATGAGCTGTTGCTGGAAGTCGCGCCCATTGCTCGAGACAGTTAACTTTGAAAACTACGCCATCAATTTCAAAGGAGAATTGATCACTTTTTTCTTTAAAAATTTCCACCCGTTCCATGGCTTCGTCGACTGTGTTGACGACATAGGTTAATGGAGGGGTTTCGAAACCTAGAGTTTTGAGTTGTTTTAAAAACTCTTCCTGAGTTTTGATTGCAATGCCTTTACAGGCGCCGAGCGAATAAAGAACCGCTCGCAAGGGACGTCGAGCTACGAGACGCGGGTCAAGTTGTTTTAGGGAGCCCGCCGCTGCATTGCGCGGATTTTGAAAGGTTTTTTCTCCTTTAACTCGCATTGTTTCATTTAATTTTTCAAATCCTTCAGCAGTCATATAGACTTCGCCTCGAACTTCCAATAGAACAGGCGGATTTTTCCATTTCAAATCATGAGGAATGGTCGGAATCGTTTTAAGATTTGCAGTAATATCGTCGCCACTTCGACCATCACCACGAGTGGTGCCGACAGTGAGCTTTCCCTTTTCATAACGTAAGCTGATTGAAACTCCATCAACTTTAGGTTCCAAAACGAATTGCACGGATTCACCCGAGAGACGTTTTTTAATACGAGTTTCGAAATTGATCAGCTTTTCTTTGGTTTCTGCTTTTTCTAAAGAAAGCATAGGTAACAAATGTTGCACTCGCTGGAATTCTTGTAAGGGTCGGCCACCTACCTTTTGTGTTGGTGAATCTGGAGTGATGAGCTGTGGGAAACGTTTTTCCAACTCTTGTAAATCGTGAAAAAGTTTATCAAATTCCGCATCGGTAATTTCAGGTTGTGCTTCCTCGTAATAAAGACGATTGTGATGTTCTACGACAGCAGCCAATTCACGATGCTTTTTCTTGGCATCCTGAAGAGTGATAGTAAAAAGATCATCGGTCATGGTTCAACGCCATAAGCGTAAAAGATTATTTCATTTGCAAAAGAGCAAAACCAGGCTTTTTAAGTATTACACTAAATAAAAATCTATCGTCCTGTTTTATGAAGTAATAACGTCTTCTTTTTAAGTGTTCGAAGTATCAAATAAATGGTGAAAGAGACGATGAGAGTAATAAGCCAGAGGAAACGTTCTTGATTTCGATGTTCGAAGAAATGGTCAGAGAGAAAATCGATTCCAATAAAAAGCAGAGTGGTCATTAAAAGACCGCTGTATTCTCTTTTTAAAACGTTTTTAAAAGAAAACGACAAATCCGGTTGAATCCAACCATGAAATTTGGGAATAAAAGCGGGAGTTTTTTGAGCCCAATTGATAAAAACTTCACCGAACTTGTGTTGAAGAAATTCTTCTTCAACTAAAATAATTCTTTCATAGAATAGAGTGAAAACTACTATTGTAATAATAATAAACCAAAAAGTTTCGGTGAAAAGTGCCACACCTAAAATCATTAAAAAATTGCCTAAATAAAGTGGATTCCTTACCAGTGAATAGATTCCGGTTTGATTGAGTCGGTCAGCCCGTTGTTGTTTAGCATTCCTTCCTGAAGTGCCACCGGGTGCGTAACCGATGACTAAACACCTTATTAAAAAACCCAGGCAAGAAATGAAGACACATCCCCACTTCCAAAATTCGCCCGATGCTTTTCCAAAGTGTGTTTTAATAACTTCTGCATTAGGTAGACTGAATAGTAATAAAGGTAGTAAAATCAAAGGAAGATAGCTTCTCCAACGAAAGCAATAGTGACCTTGTTTTTGAAAAACCTCTTTTGTCGTCATATGAATTTAAATTAAACTTATCAGTTTTATTAGTTTTGGAAGTAAATTATCAAACCCTAGGGAGTTGCTCTATCAACTAGATATGGAAACTATAAAGTTAGCCAATAGGTTTGCCAAATTGCTTTACCACCGAAGATCCAAAGTATCGCAGCGATCATGAGGGGTGGGCCAAAGGGAAGCATGACGTGGGAGCCCCATTTTTTTCTTTGTGCGATTAAGATGCCCATGCCGATGGCTGTGCCGATTAAGGAGCCGATCATGATACAAAAAAGGGTAGCTTGCCAACCCAGAAAAGCCCCTAAACAAGCCATGAGTTTTATGTCGCCCATGCCCATGGCTTCTTTTTTTAAAACGCGACCGCCTACCCAGGCGACGATGCCTAAGATTCCAGCGCCGACAAAAGCGCCTGAGGCAGCTTGTTTCAAAGCGTTCCAGCGGTTAAGTGTGTCATGAAGTTCGGGTAAAAGTGTTGAAGCAATGATTCCTAAAAAAAAACCGCCAACCGTGACAGCGTCAGGTATCATGAGATGATCGAGATCGGTAAAAAATCCGATGATTAATAAAGCGCACAATACGGAGTAGGCGAGTGCGATGGGCCAGTGAAATTGAAAAAATAACAATGTGAAAAAGGATGCAGTTAATAATTCCACAAAAGGATAACGCCAACTAAGCCGTGTGCCGCAACATTGAGTTTTGCCTCCTAGTCCAACCCAAGAGATAATGGGTAAATTATAATACCAAGCGATAGGCTCGCCGCATAATGGACAAAAAGAACGAGGAAAGACGATAGAAATATCGCGTGGGATGCGATAAATGCAGACGTTTAAAAAAGATCCCACACAGGCGCCTAGGATAAAAACGATAAGCAGAAAAAAAGGATTAGTTTGAAGCGGCATGTCAAATTTGAGTTTGGAATAGAGCTTGTTTCATGGCATCAATTGGCGCAGGTTGCGAGAACCAAATTTCAAAAGCAAGCGCGCCTTGATAGAGAAGCATAAACAGGCCATTAGCCGTTTGAGCTCCCGCGCTTTGTGCTTCGCGCATGAGCGAAGTGACAGCAGGTTGGTAAATGGTGTCAAAAACCAGGTGATTCGGTTGAAACCAATCTCTGGGAATGATTGAGGGATCATTTTCGTGAAGACCTAAAGAGGTCGCGTTGATGATCAGATCGCTATTTGCAAGCTCTTTAGCAAGCTGATTGGATGAAGGAAAAGTGAGGCAGGTCACGTTGCTATTTTTAAAAACAGGCGCTGAAGAGCCGAGTTCTTTTATTAATTGTTCTGCTTTTTCTATGGTTCGATTGACGATCACTAATCTTTGGCATTTTTCAGCGATTGCTTGAAAAGCGATTGCTCGACCTGCGCCACCGGCTCCCAAAAGTAGGATGCGCAGTTCGCTGAGTTTTTTCTGAAAAACTGTTTCGATAGCTCGAGAAAAACCGGCTGCATCGGTGTTATACCCTTTTCGCAAACCGGCATCGAATTTGATAGTGTTAGCAGCGCCAATGGCTTTGACATCATTGGAAGTTTCATGCAGCCAAGGTAAGACTTGAATTTTATGGGGCAAAGTAAGATTAACTCCTTTAACACCTATTTTTTCTAGATGTTCCAGAGCGGGAGTGAGTTGTTCAGGCGGAATTTCAAAAGCCAAATAATCAGCGTCTAATCCTAATGCATGCATAGCGGCTTGTTGCATGATGGGCGATAGCGAGTGCTTAATGGGATAGCCGATGACGCCATAAGTTGGGCGTTCCGGGCGCCAATGGGTTAATTGTTCAAAAGAAATCATGTGTTGGGAAAATATCATTACAAAACACGTCGCAAGCTGGAAGGGAGAATTTTAAGCTCTTTGCGATATTTAGCAATGGTTCGGCGTGCGATGCTAATGCCGCGTTCGGAAAAAATTTTAATGATTTCTTCATCAGAATACGGCTTGCGTTTGTCTTCGTGTTCTACCAGTTCGCGTAATGCTTCTTTAATGCTTTGGTTGGAAACAATTTGCCCGGAAGTATGGTTACGATAGCCAGAGGTAAAAAAGAATTTTAATTCCTGAATGCCCCACGGGGTGTCGATATTTATTGGCGATGGCGCGGCTTACTGTGGTTTCGTGAATGCCAATTTCTTGCGCGACTTGAGCGAGTGTTAAGGGTTTTAGATGAGAGATGACTGGCTACCGAAAACCTTTGTTTTTCGATGATAACTTGCACGATTTTTTGGAGTGTTTCTTGGCGTTGTTGGATCCAGTCCATAAACGATCGGCCAGAACGAATTTTTTCGCGTAAATAATCGCGAACTTCTTTGCTGTCACCATCACTTGAAGCGAGCATATCTTTATAAGTATCGCTAATCTTGAGTTGAGGAGAGGCGTAAGGGTTAAAAATAATTTTCCAATCCTCTTTTACTTTTCGCACGGCGAGTTCGGCTCGCACGATTTGATGTTTTTCTTCTGGTAGAAAAGCACGTCCTGGTTTGGGATCGAGTTTGGCAATGGTTTGAGCAGCGGCTTGGATGGTGTCAGGATTGGTCTGTAATTGTTTAGCTAAAATTTCGTAGCGATGATGCGCCAAATCTTCCGCGATTGGCGACTAAAGTTGATTCTAATGATTCGGTTTTGTCCAGGCGCTGTAGTTGCAATAGTAAACATTCTTTCAAATCTCGCGCAGCAATGCCGCTGGGATGAAAGCTTTGAATTAATTGTAGGTAGTTTTTACCGCTTCGCTGTTGCTGTGGGAAAGATTACTGATTTCATCTAGGGAAACGCGCAGGAAGCCGTCAGGGTCGAGGCTGCCAATAATCATCTCACCAATTTGAATTTGCTGAGGATCAGAACTATTTAAGTGGAGTTGCTGAGTGAGATGTTCTGCCAATGTTTCGGGTTTAGTGAGAGAATCAAAAAAAAACTGGCGCCGCTGTGCTTCATCCTGATCGCTATGAGAATGGCGTGTTGATGAAAGATCCCAGCTTACTTCAGATTCTTCACTTTCGTTTGAAGGGGCCTCAGATTTTTCTTGTGTGATTTCTTCCCATTCTTCTGAAGGTGATTCTGCGATTTCTTCCAAAACTGGATTTTTCGCAATTTCTTCTTGAACTAGGGAGCGCAATTCCAAGGCTGGCGCTTGCAAAATAGCGAGCGCTTGCTGCATGTGAGGTGTGAAAATTTGGGTTTGAGCGGTTGATTGAGTCAGTCGAATATCAGCCATAAATCTGTTTCGGCTAAAGTTCTAAAGTTGCTGTCGCTTGATCTTGAGAGGCGACTTCTACAGTAACATGGGATGCGTGAATGCTTTCCAAAGCGGCTAAGGAACTATTTCTGGCTAGCTCGGGTCGATTGCAATCTGAGCTAAGATGACCTAAAAATAAATGTTTGAGATGTTGCGAAGCCATTTCACGAAGCACTTGAGCGGCACCGTCGTTGGAGAGATGACCGTGGCGGGAAAGGATTCTTTGTTTCACAGACCAGGGTCGTCGTTGATCTTCTTGAGCAAGCTGAGATCGTGATTGGCTTCCAAGAGAAGGGTTTGGCAGGATCGAACGCGTTCGATAACGAGAGACGTGTGGCGTGGCCGAGATCGGTTAGAAAGCCAAAGCACACTTGTTGAAAACGTAAAACGAAAACCGACCGGATCATAAGCATCGTGGCACGGGAAATGTTTCTATGTTCCAGTTCCCAATAGTAAAGCGATCGCCTGTGGTGAAGAGTTTCAAGTTTGTGAAGGGTTAAGTTTGGATTTGATACATTCGGCGGTTAAGGAATTGGTATAAATGGGGATATTACGTTTTTGACAAATCCGTGTTAAGCCAAGCGTGTGATCACTGTGTTCATGGGTCAAAAGCACGCCGTCAATTTCGTCCAGACTTTTTCCGAGTTGCGAAAGACGATTTTGAATTTGGCGACCGCTCAGACCAGCATCAATGAGAAGACGCGTCTGGTCGGCTTCAACCAAGGCGCAATTGCCCGCACTGCCACTTCCTAAAATGGTTAATCGCACCATGTTCTTGAGCCAAACGGTTGATGAATGATCGCAAGCTGTAAGAAATTTGTGAAAAATGGTATGGAAAGCCGTTGCAAAATCTTCGGGTTTTTGATTGATCCATTGTTGGATGTGATGGATTTCAAAGAATTGGCCTTCACTAATTTCTTCGGGGTGCAATTGGAAACGGACCAGAATGCCTGAAACGAAAAACTTGTATAAATTCCTGATCAGTGGCTTTGAAGCTGGCAAATAAAGAATGTTATTGGCAGCTGATATGGGGAAGGTAATGCCCAACTCCTCTTTATCTGCGTTGCGCGGCGATTTCATAGGTTTCACCAGTGTCCAAATGGCCGCTGCAAGAGGAGTCCCATTTTCCGGGATGAGAGTCTTTTGTTAACGAACGTTTTTGCAGAAAGAGACGATTGGCTGAATCGAAAATGAAAATGTGGATAGCGCGATGCAATAATTTTTTTTTCTCATGAATTTCGCGTCGTAATTGTCCTATCACTTGATCCTTTCGTCAACAATATCAAAAAATTTCTTCTTTCATATTTTTCTTTTGTATTTCTTTTATCATTCGTCGAAAAAGGTTTTGTTGTAAAGTTGAACTTTTAAAAAGTTCTGTAGAGTCGTGGCTAACCATGTTGACAGAAGCTCAGTCAGAGAGGGTAAAACCGGGGCGAAAACCGGATTGGTTTCGTCTTAAATTGCCAAATTTCGCCGCAATATCAGCAAAACGACCGATTTGATTCGCGATTTAAAACTGCATACAGTTTGCGAAAGTGCGCGTTGTCCGAATCGGGGTTGGGAGTGTTGGAGTCGCGGCACAGCGACTTTTATGGTGGCAGGTGATCGGTGCACGCGTAATTGCGGATTTTGTTCCGTGGCGACTGCCAAACCATTTGCTTTGAGGTAGACGAGCCGAAGCGCGTAGTTGAAGCGGTGGCGCGATTGCATTTGCGGCATGTGGTGATTGATGATGGTTGCGCGTGGATGACTTGAAAGATGGAGCGGCTGCGCATGTGGCGAAAACGGTGCAAGCGGTTCGGGAAAGCAATCCTGAGATGATTATTGAGGTGTTAACGAGCGATTTTCAAGGGGAAGAGGAAGATATTGCGAAAGTGGTAAGGGTTAAGCCCGATATTTTTAATCATAATTTAGAAACGGTCGAACGATTAACATCCCATGTTCGCGTACGCGAGCGACGTATCATCGTTCGTTGGAAGTTTTGAAGTTTATTAAAACGTTAGCGCCTGAGATGATCACAAAATCGGGTTTAATGTTGGGTTTAGGGGAGTCAGAAGGAACTTATTACCGCGTTGCAAGATTTGCGCAAAGTGAATTGTGATTTGATAACTTTAGGGCAATATTTGCAACCCACGCCGCAGCATTTACCCGTAGTGCGTTGGGTAACTCCAAAAGAATTTGAGCTGATGGGCCGATTACGCAAAAAGTATTGGCTTTAAAAATGTGGCCTCGGGGCCGCTTGTGAGAAGTTCTTATTACGCGGATGAAGTGGATTTGGAAGAGTTACAGGCTTCTTAACTTAAAAGCAAATCGGATAGAGTGACTAATTCAAAACCGCGATCAATGAGCGCAGGAATAAAATAAGGAGCTGCTTCTGCTGTTTGCCGATGAATATCGTGACAAAGAACAATATCACCACCACTGGTGTGATTGACAATGCGACGATGAATCGTATTTACCCCAGGTCGAGACCAATCACGAGGATCGACCGACCAAATGACTATGTTTAGTTTCAGTTCGGTAGCAATCGCAGCTTGCGAAGCTTTAAAGGCGCCGTAAGGGGGGCGAAACCAGCGGGGTTGAAGATGTAAAGTGTCTTCGATAACTTGTTGGGTTTTTTGAACTTCGTTGTAGACTGTTGCTTTGGAAAGACGGGTAAGGAGAGGATGGGTATAGGAATGATTGCCAATATCGTGACCTTGATCACGGACTTCTCGCGCCATGCTTGGGGATTCTTTAACGCGGCTGCCGATCATAAAAAAAGTCGCTTTAGCGCGGTGTTGATCTAGGGTTTGTAAAATTTTTTCAGTTGTGCTTGGATTGGGGCCATCGTCAAACGTTAAAGCAACACGAGGATTGCCGCGTGGGCCGCGCAGGATAAAGGGAAGCTCGGAAGTGGGTTGGCTTTCGTCGATGGGAACTTCTAAAGAATCGCCACGAAGTGTTGTTTCTTGTTCATCATTTTCTTTGTTTTCTGCTTGCACGAAAGGAGCAAGAAAGGAATGGCTCAAGGCGAAAAGTCCTAATCTTTTTAAGAAAAGGCTTCGCGTAATTTTTGTCGGATCATTTGGCGCGGTCATAAAAAGGGCATTCTTAAGTAATCATAATAAAGAGCAAGCGGAATTTCCTCGGCGCAATTTGATTTTCGCGATAAACTGGGCTAAGAAAGTTGTTAAAATTATGGCGAAATTGAGAGGCAGCATAAAATCCAGAAGAAAACTAAAAGCAAAAGGAAAATCGGGAAAGGATCGTTCTTTTTCTTATCTCGCCTTATTGCTATTGCTTGGAGTTGTGGGAGGTGTTGGAGCGCTTTATTATCGTCAATCCACTCAAGAGCAAGAACCGCCAGAAGCTAAACTGGATCATTTGATTTTGGATAATCCCGATGCAGAAGTGCTCGAATTGGAACCCTCAGAGAAAAAAACGACTCCCACCAATGAGGACGAGTCGGTCCCCGAAGTATTTCGAATGGGTGAGTAAATGAAGACGAGAGTTGCTTTGTCGTAGAGTTTTCTATAACCTCAAAAACATTTCGCCGGTTTAGCTCAGAGGTAGAGCAGCGGTTTTGTAAACCGCTGGTCGTCGGTTCGAATCCGACAACCGGCTTTTTTTAAGTCAAAATTAATAAAGAAAACTTAAGAAGTGGAATACTTCTTAGTAAGAAAGCTAAGCTTATTTAGCAGTTACTTAATCAGTTGGCTAAGACGCGCTTGTTTACGGCTGGCTTTATTGCGGTGAATGGTTTTGCCTTTGGCAGCTTTAGCAAACGTGGAAACGACTTTGGGAAAAAGCGCTTTGGCTTCTTCGATTTTTTTTGCGTGAATTAAATCACGAAACTGTTTTTCCAGTTTTTTCAAGGTGTGTTTGCGACGAAGGTTTACAGCGCGTTTTCGAAGTGAAGAACGTGCTTGTTTTGCTGCTGATTTTGTATTTGCCATAAAAAACGATTTCCAAGACGGTAAAAAGAGCGCAAAAAAAAGCAAGTGTGAAGTGGCAAAAATTTTTTATTGGTCTTTTGGGTCTTATTCCTTTGGCATTTTTGTGTTCCTACGCCTTGGGAATGAGTCTTTATGAAGTGAAGACACAGCTTTATGCTCAAAACTCTTTAGTGTGGTTTGGCGCGGGTTTTGTGAGTTGGCTGTTGCTTTTTTTTATTTTGCCACGACCGATGTGGCTTTACGTGTTTGGTCATGAATTGACGCATGCTTTGGGTATTTGGCTTTTTGGCGGTAGTGTGTTTCGAATGAAAGTTTCGTCTCGTGGCGGTTATGTGCGCACGGATAAAAGTAATGTATGGATCGCGCTTGCACCTTATTTTTTTCCTATTTATAGCGGGCTGGTCGTTTGGATATGGTGGTTGCTTTCTTTTTGGATGACTTTGGATGGTTGGAGTGCAATTCTTTATCTCTTGTTGGGATTGACCTGGGGATTCCATCTGACGTTTACAGTGTTAATGTTAATCACCACAGAGCAATCGGATGTCACGCAGCATGGATGGCTTTTTTCGATGAGTTTTATTTATCTTATGAACATTTTGCTGCTCACTTTTTTTCTGATTTTGTTATTACCTCAATTAACTTGGGAACAATGGTGGACAGGATTTTTGCTGGGATGGAAAGAAATGCGAGAGCTAGGGTTGTCATTTTATCAATTTTGCTTTAGTGGTAGTCGCTTATGAAATTATCGGAATTAATGCCGCTTTCTCATGTGAAGGCTAATTTAGAAGCTAAAGATCGTTGGCAAGCGATTGAAGAGTTGTTGGAGGTATTGGTAATAGCCCATGCGTTGGGAAACGATCAAAAAGAGGCGGCTTCCACAAAGCTATTCTAGCGCGAACGCTCTATGAGCACGGGTATTGGTGGGGGCATTGCCATTCCTCACGCAGGCATTGCTGGATTAGAAACGGCTGTGGCAGCTTTGGGGCGATCGGAAGCGGGAATTGAGCTTGAATCCATGGACGGAGCACCCGTGCGTCTGGTTATTTTATTGCTAGTGCCTCAGCATCAAACTCAGTTGCACTTGAAAACGTTGGCTACCTTAGCGCGATTTCTCAATACGAAAACTCAACGCCAAAAACTTTTAGAAGCCGACACGGCCGAAAAATTAGAGGAAATTTTGGAAGCAGAGAAACAGGTAGAGCTCTAAACGGTTTTTATGAGTCTGTTTTTGGAAAAATTGAGCTCTGGCTTGCAAGAAATTTTGCGAGCGAATGATATTGCGTCACCTGAAAATTTTAATTTTTGGCAACCCTGTGCGGATGCGCGGTTTGGTGATTATCAAACCAATGCAGCGATGACTTTGGGCAAGCAAGCTGGCAAAAATCCGCGAGAATTAGCCACGCAAATAGCTGAAGCATGGAATGCAAGGCATGAAAAAATGGGTCAAGTTTCTGTGGCGGGCGGGGGCTTTATTAATTTGCGGCTTAAAGACGATTTTATTGTCCAAGTTTTTCAAACTTATTCTTTAGTGCCTCATTTAAAAAATAAGCAAACTTTTGTCATTGATTTTAGCGCGCCCAATGTGGCCAAAGCGATGCATGTGGGGCATATTCGCTCAACGATTTTGGGAGATTGTTTGGCGCGTGTGATGCGGTTTTTAGGTCATCAGGTGATTACGGATAATCATATTGGCGATTGGGGTACGCAGTTTGGAAAGTTAATTGTGGGTTTTCGCAAGTATGGTTCATCCGAAAAGTTGGAACAGAATCCCATCGCTGAGATGGAGCGGCTTTACAAATTGGCTCATGAAGCGAGCCAAAAAGATGAGAAAGTTTTGGAAGAAGCGCGTTTTGAATTAAAGAAATTGCAGGAAGGCGATCAGGAAAATCTAGCGCTTTGGGAAAAATTTCGCGCGTTAAGTCAGGCTGCGTTTGATCGTATTTATGAACGACTTGATGTGCGTTTTGATCATGTTTTGGGTGAAAGTTTTTATAATCCCCAGCTCAAATCGGTAGTGGAAGATTTGGTTGCGCGTGGGGTTGCACAGGAGAGTGAAGGCGCTATTTGTGTTTTTTTCGATGAGTCGACTTTGAAGGATAAGCCTTTTCTTATTCAGAAATCGGATGGGGCGGCATTGTACGCAACAACTGATATTGCGACACTTTTTTATCGTGTGAAAGAATTTCATCCGGATGCGGTTTGGTATGTGACGGATTCGCGGCAAACACTCCATTTTCAACAGCTTTTTGCAACGGTGCGTCGATGCAAAATGGGTGTTGGGCTGGTTCATGTGACGTTTGGCACGATTTTGGGTGCGGATAAAAAACCGTTAAAAACGCGGGAAGGGGATCCAGTCAAGTTGGAAGCATTATTGGATGAGGCAATGGCGCGCGCGTTGGCCATTGTTAAAGAAAGAAGGCCGGATTTGTCGGAAGAAGAGCAACAAACGATTGCGGAAGTATTGGGAATTGGTTCGGTAAAATATGCTGATCTGGTGCAAAATCGGCATTTGGATTATGTTTTTGATTGGAAAAAACTTTTAGCTTTTGACGGCAACACGGCGCCTTATTTGTTGAATGCTTACGTTCGAACCCGATCCATTATTCGTAAAGCTAATGAAATGGGGGCTCAAAAAGGTTCACTTCAAAACGATTTGCATCCTAAAGAGCGGGAGTTGATTTTACTTTTATTGCAATGGCATTCAGTTTTAGAAGAGGTTGCTTTGGAGCAGCGTCCGCATCATCTTTGTTTTTATCTTTATCGTTTGGCTGGATTATTTCATTCCTTTTTTGAGGAATGTC
The DNA here is from genome assembly GCA_041395165.1 of Verrucomicrobiia bacterium. Taxonomy (GTDB): domain Bacteria; phylum Verrucomicrobiota; class Verrucomicrobiia; order JADLBR01; family JAIBCM01; genus JAIBCM01. The sequence continues at coordinate 5,191 of JAWLBA010000011.1, read as the reverse complement.
CCGTTTTGAAAGCGGAACCTGCGATTCGAGCACATCGTTTGGCGTTGTGCCATCGAGTCGCTGAAATGTTGAAGCACGGCTGTGAGCTTTTAGGTATTCGAACGTTGGAGAGGATGTGAGTATGGATTTTGATTGGAATAGTTGGCAACCCAAAGAAAAAGCGGTGCTTTGTTTTGTTGTTCAAGGCGATCAGGTTTTGTTGATACACAAAAAACGTGGTTTTGGTGCGGGCAAGGTGAATGGACCGGGAGGACGCATTGATCCAGGTGAGACGGCGCTCCAAGCTGCGATTCGTGAAACTCAGGAAGAGATTGGGATTTTACCGAAACAGATTGAGCATATTGGCGAACTTTTTTTTCAGTTTCATGACGGTTATGCTTTGCAATGTGCTGTTTTTCGAGCGGATGGTTATGAAGGGGAGCTTATTGAAACGGATGAGGCTTTAGCGTTTTGGAGCGCCATTTCAGAAGTGCCTTATCATCGCATGTGGGCGGATGATGCGCATTGGTTGCCATTGGTTTTTCAAAGACAAAAATTTGAAGGTTATTTTGTTTTTGATGGAGAAACTTTGTTGAGCAAGCGACTGGATTTAAAATCATAGTCCTGCCCAACGTTCCTCTACGGATTTAGGAAGATCGTGATCGGTTAATTGAAATTTTTCTTTTGTTTGTTGGAAAAGTTTTTGAATGGCTTGCGTGGTTGCGTGATTGATTTGTTGGCGAATTTCCGAGGAGCTTCCAGAAAATTGATCGGGTGAAATGGTTGGAGCGAATGCGATATCAACAGTTGTTTTGCGAAACCAGGCTTTATAATGATAAAGTTTGTCACTGCCTATAATGAGAGCGGGCAATATGGGAACATGCGTCAGATGGGCGATAGCTCCCACTGTTTCATTCATGGGCGCGCCTTGCAATAAGGAATCTTTGCCGTAACGAATGCCGCCTTCAGGAAAAAGGCCAATACCTTCGTTTTGTTTGACGCGCGATAAAATAGCTTTGACAGCCCGGCGATCGTTCATTTTACGATTGATTGGGATGGCGTTAACATAATTAAAAAAGTTTCGAAGCAGCCCATTGCTGTAGAGATCGGCGGCGACAACCCAGGCGAGATAATGGGGAATCACGATGCCGAGCAAAGGCGGATCGAAGTGGCTAATGTGATTGGCAATCAGCAGAAAAGGGCCTTGAGCAGGAATATTTTCTTTTCCTGTAACGCGTACTTGCAAAAAAACGTGCGCTAATCTTCTTCCAATCCAAGCGGGAAGATGATAGCGCAGCGCGTAATTCATTACCCAATTTTATTTTTTCTTTTCTAAAGCGGCTTGAGCTGCAGCTAATTGCGCAATTGGGATACGATAAGGTGAGCAACTAACATAGCTTAGGCCGATGCGATGACAGAATTTGACTGATGTCGGATCGCCACCGTGTTCGCCGCAGATGCCAAGTTTAATGTCAGGCCGTGTGGTGCGACCATTTTTGATGGCAATTTTCATTAATTCGCCCACGCCTTCTTCGTCGATCGAAGCAAACGGATTGCTTTTTACGATTTCGTCGCGTTGATAAAAAGGTAAGAAGGAGCCGGAATCGTCGCGGCTCATACCTAAAGCGGTTTGGGTGAGGTCGTTGGTGCCGAAGCTAAAGAATTCAGCGTCTTGAGCGATTTTGGCCGCGGCCACGCAAGCGCGCGGAATTTCGATCATGGTTCCAACGGAGTAATGAAGTTTAACGCCTTTTTCTTTTTGCACGGCTTCAGCCACGCGACGAACAATGGCGAGTTGCAGTTTTAATTCTTTCGGAAAGCCGACAAGAGGAATCATGATTTCTGGTCGAACTTTTGTTCCTTTTTTCTGAACTTCTGCCGCCGCTTCAAAAATGGCGCGTGCTTGCATCTCAGAAATTTCAGGGTAGACGACGCCGAGTCGACAGCCGCGATGACCGAGCATGGGGTTGAATTCATGCAGTTCATGAACGCGTTTGGCAATGCGTTCTACAGGAATTTCCAATTTATTGGCTAAAGCGGCTTGCTGTGCGTGATCGTGTGGCAAGAATTCGTGTAATGGCGGATCCAAAAGTCGAATGGTAGCGGGTAAACCATCTAACGCTTTGAAAATGCCAATGAAATCTTGGCGTTGGAATGGTAACAATTTTTTCAAAGCGGCTTCACGCGCTTCTTTTGAGTCGGCAAGAATCATTTCTCGCACAGCGTCGATGCGATCGCCTTCAAAAAACATATGTTCCGTTCGGCAAAGTCCGATGCCTTCTGCTCCGAAGGCCACGGCGGTGGAAACTTGATCGGGCGTGTCCGCATTGGTGCGAACGCGCAAGGCGCGAGTTTTATCGGCCCATTTCATGAGTTGGGCGAAGTATTGGTAGGTGGAAGCTTGTTGTGGTTTTAAACTTTTTTCCACGAGCACTTGCACGACTTCAGAAGCCGAAGTAGGGAGTTCGCCTACGAAAATTTCGCCACTGGTGCCGTCGATGGAGAAAAAGTCGCCTTTTTTGAAAACTTGATCGCCAATGGTGAGGGTTTGTTTTTCGTAATCGATGCGCAAGGCAGAAGCGCCGCACACGCAAACTTTACCCATTTGACGTGCAACTAATGCTGCGTGGGAACTGACACCACCCCGCGCGGTCAGGATGCCTTCGGCAGCAAGCATGCCGCGGATATCTTCAGGTGAGGTTTCGACCCGAACGAGCAATACGCGTTGGCCTTTATTCGCTAGGGCTTCGGCTTCGTTAGCATTAAAAATAATTTTACCTGTGGCAGCGCCGGGTCCTGCGGGTAGGCCGGTGGCAATGGCTTTGGCATTTTTACGGGCTTTGCCATCAAAAATAGGAGCCAAAAGATGACTCAACGAATCGGCTGGCACGCGCATGATAGCCTCTTCCCATTTCAGAAGTTTTTCTTTTACCATGTCGACTGCAATTTTAACCGCAGCAAGACCGGTGCGTTTTCCATTGCGCGTTTGTAGCATGTAAAGTTTTCCTTCTTCCACAGTGAATTCGAAATCTTGCATTTCGCGAAAATGGCTTTCGAGCGTTTTGCGAATGTCTTCTAGTTCGCGATGGGCACGAGGCATTTTGACTTGGAGTGTGGCAACGGGGTCTGGTGTGCGAACGCCGGCAACCACGTCTTCACCTTGAGCGTTGATGAGATATTCTCCATAGAAAACTTTTGCGCCGGAAGCTGGATCTCGAGTGAAAGCAACACCGGAACAGGAGGTCTCGCCCATATTTCCGAAAACCATGGCTTGTACGTTGACTGCGGTGCCCCATTCATCGGGGATGCCATATTTGCGACGGTAAATGATGGCGCGTTCGTTATTCCAAGAACCAAAAACCGCTCCGATTGCACCGAGAAGTTGTTCCCAAGGTGAGGAGGGGAAGGCTTTGCCTGTGCGTTCTTTGACTAGAGCTTTGAATCGTTTTACAAGTTCTTTCAGGGCGTTAGCATCTAATTCAGTATCGGCCACGTGATGTTTGCCTGGAAAAAGATGTTCTTTGAGTTCTTCGATAACAGTTTCGAAAGGTTCGTGTTCTTCCCCTTCGCGTTTTTGCACGCCCATGACTACGTCTCCATACATTTGAATGAAGCGTCGGTAGCAGTCGTAAGCAAAACGTTCATTGCCTGTTTTAGCAATGAGGCCGAGAACGGTTTCATCGTTTAATCCTAAATTTAAAATGGTGTCCATCATGCCTGGCATGGAATCGCGCGCGCCGGACCGCACGGCAACCAGGAGGGGATTTTCAACATTGCCGAATTGTTTGCCCAAGGATTTTTCCAGGCGTGCTACGGCTTTTTCAATTTGGCTTTTGAGTTCTGCAGGATAAGAGCGGTGATGATCATAATAATAAGTGCAAACTTCTGTGGTGATCGTAAAGCCCGGAGGAACAGGCAAGCCAATGCGGGTCATTTCTGCAAGATTAGCGCCTTTGCCGCCTAAGAGCTCTTTCATTTTTCCGTGGCCATCAGCTTGGCCGTTGCCAAAGCTGTAAACGGATTTTTGGGATTTGGTTGTTGAGTTGCGTGGGGTCGATTTCTTTTTAGTTTTTGTTGCCATATGCTTTGTTTTCAATATTTCAAATTTGGTCGGTGAAGCTAACAAACGAACGATTTCTGTCAATGCGATGTTTCATGCTTGCAATTTTGCCAGCTCAATTTAACTAGAAGAATAGTTATGAAATTGTTATCTTTAGTCGGAATTGCGTTAAGCTTAAGTTTTATTTTTAATGGTTGTGCCTCTTCTCGACCTCGATCTTCACGAGCGCCGGTTGATATTTCAGCAGAACAACCCAGTGGAGTGACTCAGACTGACTCGGCTGCGGGTCAACAAGTTGTTTCTCCAGATGCTCCTGCAACAACAAGCGCAGACACTCCGCCTGCGATGGGTGGCACGACGTCGGCACCTATGGATAATTCGAGTGGTGGAGCGAGCCGTTTGCCGCCGCCGGCTAATGCTAATGCGAATCAAGCGCCACGTTATCCTTATGGTATGAAAGTGGCGGGTCGTCCAGGTTTTGTGACAAGTCCTTATGCACAGACAGCAGGATTAGTGGATGTTCGTGATCCGGCAACGCAAAAACCTTATGCGCGTGGAACGGAAGTGCGGTGTCCCTACACAGGAAAAATTTTTCTGGTTCCGTGATAATCAAGGTTGACTAATTTAATTTAGAAAATATTTTTAATTTATGGCTGAAAACACACCTACTCCACCACCCCCTCCACCAACTCCAGGTTCTGGTTCTGCGACACCGCAGCCGCCACCTGATAAGCGGTTGCCATCGGTTTCTGCCGAATCAGCGCCTCGCAAGGAAACCGTAAAAATTAGTTTGCCGCCACGACCTTTGGTGCCAGGTGTTCCAGCTCCTGCAGCTAAACCGCCTGGTGCGCCAGCGACTTCTCTTGGTCCAGGACCTGCTGCTCGACCACCAGGTGCTGCGCCAGTTTCACCAGCAGGTGTAAAACCTGTGGCAACGCCAGCGGGTGTGGCTCCTAAGCCAGTAGCAGGCCCAGCTAAAGCAGCTGGAGCGATGCCAGCAGCTACTAAGCCAGCAACTGCGTCAGCAGCAGCCAAGCCTGCCACGGGTCCAGCCAAATCAGGTGCTGCGACTCCTACTGCTCCGGTCAAGCCCATGACGGTGAACCCAATGGCTCCTGTTGGAGGAGGCACAGACAATATTACTTTAATATT
>JAWLBA010000010.1:0-54023 GCA_041395165.1 Verrucomicrobiia bacterium | reverse complement strand
CCCAAGAAACGCGCCTTAATTGAAAACCTGGCACTGCTTCTGCAAAGCGCTATTCAAGCCCGTGACAAAGTAGGCTTAAAAATGAATATCCCTCAAAAATCCTTGCCAAAACTTTTGAACCAACTACCCTCCCTCCGCAATCCAACCGTATCTCCATTAGCGAATAATGGTTGGGTTGCTGTAGAAACTGTTATTGATGAAATGATTGTGAGAGAAATTTTACCGAAACTCAAAGTATTGGGGGCTGAAGGCATTATTGAATATCCACTCAACAAACTAGTTTATTAAACATGGGATCCTTAAAAAAACGTAGAAAAGCAAAGATCAATCGGCATAAACGCCGTAAACGCAATCGCGCCAATCGCCACAAGAAGCGTTTGCGTTACAAAGCCTAAGCGACTATGCTTCAGGTAAGCTGAACTCACTGCTTTACAAATTGAAAAACTGGCAACATTCCAGATTCTTACTTTCTGGAATGAATGCTTTTGCACTGAATCTTTTTCTCTTAACTGCCTGTTCGAAACCCAACACCCCCTCGCCCACTTCGGAATCAACCAATACTTTTACCACAAATCTACTACAGACCGCCTCTTCTTCTATCCCCGAAGAACCCAGCGCTCTATCTTATTATGTTAAGGGAATCTGCGCCGAAGCAGAAAACGATCCTCAAACCGCTTTTCACTACTATCAACTAGCCTTTGCAAAAGATCCAAGCTTTAGCGAGCTTGGCAAACTGATTATTGAACAATCGCTCGCTACGCAAAAACCAGACCAAGCCCTGCCAGTTTTGCAACAATTCATTAAAAAAGAACCCAACAATTCCACACTCTATTCTCAACAAGGTTTGGCATATTTTTTACTTAACAAAAAGGTGCTGGCCCAAAAAAGTTTAGAAAAAGCCATCACCTTAAATACTACCAACTATCAAGCCTACGCACTTTTTTACCAAACACTGGAAGAAACAAACGCTCCCAATCAAAATCAAGGCATAACCGCCATTCAAAAAAAAGCACCCAAACAATCAAACCAAAGCAAGTTCTGGGTAAACCTCGGCGAAGCTTATGCCAACCTATTAACAGACAATGAAATTACCAAATTTACCACTGCTCAAATTTCGCAAAAAACACTGCCCCTTTTTCAACATGCACTCGACCTTTCCTCCAACAATTTAGCGCTCATCATACGACTTGCCGAAATACAAACACTCTGCACGAACTACTCGCAAGCCATTACACTTTATCAAAAAGCCATCCGCCTTTCTCCAAAAAATGAAATGTTACAATCCCGTCTCGCCGTTGTTTACCTCAATATCGATCAAAAAGATAAAGCGATTCCAATCATAGAAACCCTTGCCCAAAAACATCCTGACAATGGCCAATTTCTCATCGCTTTAGCTAAACTTTATGGACAACAAAACAATCCCAGCAAAATGCAGGCTTACCTCAACCTTGCTGAAATCAAAGGAGTTGAGCCCACACTCCTTGCCGAAGCGGCCACTCAAAACCATGATTGGCCTTTAAGCGAAAAATATCTGAAAAAAGCCATCCTAAAACCCGATGCCGATTTTAATGTTTGGATTCAATTGACCGAAGCCTTAGCCGAACAAAATAAACTTTCCGAAGCTTTAACACTGATGAAAAAAGCGCAACTGCAATTTCCCTCAACTCCTGAAATTTTTCTCGTTTCCAGTCTTATTGCGCGACAAAATAAACAAATCAAGCAAGCTCAAGAATTCTTACAACAAACTGAACAGATAGTAACTAACTCTGCCGAACCCACCTATCCTTTGGACGAACTCTATTATCAATGGGGAGTATTTTACGAGCAAACCGGCAACCTCGAAAAATCAGAAAAATATTTCCAAAAAAGCATCTCACTCAATCCCAAAAATCATAAAGCCATGAACTACTTGAGCTATCAATGGGCAGATCATCACACCAAACTCGATCAAGCTCTAGAACTCATAAAAAACGCTCTTACTCATGAACCAGAAAATCCTGCCTATCTCGACACACTGGGCTGGATTTATTACCAACAAAAAAAATATCAAGATGCGCTACCCATCATTGAAAAAGCTTTTAAAAAATCCCATTTTGACGCTGAAATCGGAGAACATTTGGGTGATATCCATCTAAAACTCAATCATCTCAATGAAGCATTAAAAACTTGGGAAAAAGCGATTCAAAATGATCCCAAACGCGAAAGTTTAAGAAAAAAAATCAAAAATTACTCCCATTAATCTCTTCGCGCAAAAAAAGAGTTTGAGTTTTTGATTGCGAAAATTCTTGCGACCCTACCTAGGATCACTTATGAAAACCAGACAACTTTATGACTGCCCCCATTCGCGTTCGATTTGCTCCCTCACCCACTGGCCTTTTGCACATTGGCGGAGCGCGCACTGCACTCTTTAACTGGCTTTATGCTCGCCACACTGGTGGCACATTAGTACTGCGCATTGAAGACACCGACGAAGCGCGCAACACACAAGAAGCCATCGACATTATTTTCAAAGGATTAAAATGGTTAGGATTAAATTGGGACGAAGGCCCCGATAAAGGTGGTGATTATGGTCCTTACTTTCAAAGTCAAAGAAAACCCATCTATCAACGTTACATTCAAAAACTTTTGGATGAAGGCAAAGCCTACGAACAAGAAGGCGCGATTCGATTTCGAACACCAAAAACCCCTTTTACGTTTCACGATTTAATTTGTGGCGACATCACCTTTGATCGGACAACAGATCCTGATCTTGTGATCCAACGATCCAATGGCGTGCCCGTTTTTCACTTTGTTAATGTAATTGATGATCTTGAAATGAAAATCACGCACGTCATTCGTGGTGAAGATCATATTTCCAACACGCCCAAACACATCGCTCTTTTCGAAGCGTTAGAAGCCACACCCCCGCATTACGGTCATAGTCCTCTGATTTTAAATGTGAACGGTTCTAAAATGAGCAAACGCGATATCGGCGCCAGTGTAGGTGATTATATGCATCAACATTACTGTCCCGAAGCGTTAAGAAATTATCTTTGTCTTTTAGGATGGTCACTCAAAGAAAATCGTGAAGTTTTTCCTATTGAAGAAGCGATTGAAAAATTTGATCTACCACAAGTCAACCGAGGCAACGCGCGTTTCGATATTAACAAACTCTATTGGATGAATGGCGAATATCTCCGCGCCAAAAAACTTCCAGAGCTTATTGCCTTTGCCAAACCTATCCTGCAAGAAGCCAACGTGATTCAAGAAACCGTTTCCGAAGAATATCTCGGCAAAGTTCTTCAATTGGTTCAAGAAAAAGTCAAACTCGGACGCGATTTTCCGGAGTGGACTCGCTATTTCTTTGACGACAATTATCCCATCGATGAAAAAGCGGCCGCTTTACTCCATACACCTAATGCAAAAGCTAGTTTAACCTATCTGCACACCGCATTCGAAGCGTTGAATGAATTTACCTCTAGTGCCTTGGAAAATGCCCTAAAAAAAATAGCTACCGACACCAACCAAAAAACAGGCGCGCTCATTCACCCATGTCGTGCTGCCGTTACCGGAAGCACAATCGGCCCCTCACTTTATCATCTCCTAGAAGTTTTGGGTAAAGACCGCGTCTTATCGCGTTTAGCAAAACATCGTGCCCCCCTCGCCTCATGACACTGGCCACGAAAATCACCTTACTACGCTTTTTTCTCATCCCCGTTTTTGCGCTTCTTCTTATTTACTACGCCTCCCCACCTCTCGAACAACGCGATAGCACACTGCGTATTGCCGCAGCCATTGTTTTTTTAATTGCAGCCATTTCAGATGGCATAGACGGTTTTTTAGCCCGACGCTTTAATCAAAGCTCACGTTTAGGCGCTTTATTAGATCCTCTAGCCGATAAAGGATTATTGCTCACTGCGCTGTTGCTTTTGAGTTGGAAACAAATGCCGGAAGAATGGCGATTACCTTTATGGTTTCTCATTTTAATGATAAGTCGCGATTTGATGATATTAATCGGATGCGTCGTTTTACAGCTCCTGACCAACAATCTCGAAATCAAACCCAGTTGGCTTGGCAAATCAGCCACCGCTTTACAAATGATCACTTTATTAGCCGCCATGCTTCGTCCAGCTTGGATGCAACCCGATGCTTTGATTCCTTTTCAAGCTTTAGTTATTGTGACAGCCATTTTTACCGCGCTTTCTTTTATTCTTTACGTGGCCCATGCCATTCGCAAACTGAATGCATCGGGACATTCCACAGTTTAAATTATGGCAACAACATTTAATAACGCTCTCTCGGAAGCGCTTAACCAACCTTGGACAGGATTTATTGCGCTCAAATCTGTTGAAAAAAAACATGCGAAAAACGGCACAACTTTTTATCGCGTAACATTGTTTGATGGCAAACTCCCCTGTGCCGCCAATATTTTTGAAGATCGGGTTTGGTTTCCTTATTTTGCCAATCAACAATGGCGCGCAGGCGACCATTTTAAAGTTCAGGGAAAAATTTCAGTTCACGCGCAATATGGTAGACAAATTGAAATTGCACAAATGCGTTTGGTCGAAGAACGAGATCATGAAGACGGTTATCAACCAGGCCTATTTTGGGAACAAGCCCCCATTGATCACAATACCTATTGGGAGGAGTTACAAAAACAAATTCAATCGCTCAAACCTGATGCCTTGCGCCAAACGGTAGAAAGCCTTTTTTGAAAAACATGGAGATGATTTTAAAAAAGCAGCCGCCGCAAAACAAGCGCATCACGCCCGTACGGTGGTTTATTGCAACATACCGTCATGATCACACATGAAGCAGATGCCATTATGAATGTGTCGATTTTCCTCCCTGAATCGTTCCTTAGTCATAGCTGGCATTCTCTTGCACGACCTGGCCAAAATCGCAGAAATGGAAGTCTATCCCGCACGGAATATTTTCCAAGCGGGTAATTTATTGAGCCACCCATCTGGTTTTAACCTGGCTAAATGACGCGGCTGTAGCGCATCAACTGGATGAGACTCTTTGCACATTTGAAACATTATTTTAAGCCATCATGAATAACACAATTTGTACAGCTGTGCTTCCCCAACACGACTATGTTTGTTCATATCATTGATAATCTTGATGCCAAAATGCAAATGATCCGGTATCATGAAAAACTTTCCGACGACCACAAACGTTTCCGAAAAATTATGGATGCTCGATAATCGCGCCTTCCGTAAAAGCCCGGAATGTTAATTTCCTTGAAACCATCATGATTTATTAAAACTTCTCTTTTAAACCAAGGACAATATAAATCAGATCGAACGGGCGTAGGCACCTATTCCATTTTTGGAGCACAAGCTCGATATCCCCTTTCCCAGGCTTCCCCCTTCTCACCACGAAAAAACTTCATTTTTAAAATCAATTGTTTACGAAATGTTATGGTTTTTAAAAGGCGACACCAATATTCGCTATCTCAATGAACATGGTGTTAGCATTTGGAATGAATGGGCAGACGCAGATGGCAATCTCGGACGCGTCTATGGAGCACAATGGTGCGATTGGCGAACGCCAGAAGGCAAATCGATTCATCAAATCGATCAAGTAATTGAACAGATTAAAAATCAACCTGACAGTCGACGCCACATTGTTACTGCCTGGAATCCTGGCGAATTGGATCAAATGGCTTTGCCACCGTGCCATGCTCTTTTTCAATTTTATGTTTGCGACGGCACGCTCAGTTGCCAACTTTATCAACGCAGCGCCGATCTTTTTCTAGGTGTTCCTTTTAACTTAGCTTCCTACGCTCTTTTGACACACATGATCAGCCAAGTTTGCGGTTTAGAACCGGGCGATTTTATTCATACTTTTGGCGATTTGCACCTTTATCAAAATCATATCGAACAGGCTAAACTTCAATTAACCCGCGATCCTCAACCTTTGCCCTCATTAATCTTAAATCCTGAAGTGAAAAATATTCATCACTTTTGCTATGAAGATATTATCTTGAACAACTACAACCCTTATCCGGCTATCCCCGCGCCCATTGCGGTTTAGCCAAATTTTTTCAATTTCTCGATTGCCTCCTTGCCAGAACTCTTAAGCTTTCTATGATTTTTTTGTGAGTAATTTTGTCCATCTTCATGTGCATTCCGACTATAGTATTTTAGATGGATTTTGTCGTATTTCCTTAGCGTCCGAACTAAAAAAACAACCCAATCCTCCACCCACCCTACCTGATTACGCAGCATCATTAGGATTTCATGCCATTGCCTTAACCGATCACGCCACACTCTACGGAGCCTTGGAATTTTATAAAGTATGCCGCGAAAAGGAAATTAAACCCATTATCGGCTGCGAAGTTTATATCACAGCAGGCGACCGACTTGAGAAAAAAAAATTAGGCCAACAATCACAGGATTACCATCTTTTACTGCTAGCCAAAGATCAAACCGGTTATCAAAATTTGATGCAGTTAGTCAGCCTAGCTCAAATTGAAACGCCTTCAGATCAGCATCCTCGAATCGATAAAAATCTTTTATCACAATACAGCCAAGGCCTCATCGGCACCAGCGCCTGTATCCGCAGTGAAGTGGCTCATCATTTTTTATTAGGCAACGAAAAAGCCGCCCTTAATACACTGAAACAATACCAGGAAATTTTTCCGAAAAATGATTTTTATATTGAACTCAACGATCACGGCATTGATGCTCAAAAAAAATTAAATCGCTTTCTCATTAAAGCTGCAAAAACAACCGGTTTAAAACTTGTTGCCACCAACGATGTTCACTACTTGCGACAAGAAGATGCTGAATCTCAAGATATCCTTGTCTGCTTGCAAACCGGTTCATTGCAGGCTGACGAAAAGCGCATGCGTTATGGCTCAGATCAATTTTATCTCAAAAGCGCTGAAGAAATGACCCAACTTTTTTCTGAAGTTCCCGACGCCATAAAAAACAGTTTGGAAATCGCTGAAAAATGTAATCTCGAAATTGAATTGGGTGTTAACAAATTTCCGGCCTTTCCTATGCCAACCCAACAAAGTCGCGAAGATTATTTGCGAGAGCTTTGTCAAAAAGGATTGCATGAACGCTATGCTAATGATTTTGCATCTGGTAATGTCGAAAAACAAAAAATACTTCAACAACGTTTGGATTACGAACTTTCTATTTTAGAAAAAACCGGTTTTGTCAGTTATTTTCTTATCGTTTGGGATTTTATCCATTTTGCCAAAACACATGGCATTCCTGTAGGGCCAGGGCGTGGAAGCGCTGCGGGCAGCATTGTTGCCTACGTTTTAAATATTACTGACATCGATCCTTTGCGCTACGGCTTATTGTTCGAACGTTTTTTAAATCCCGAACGCGTTTCACCACCCGATATCGATATCGATTTTTGTTACAACCATCGTAATGACGTCATCGCTTACGTGCGCAAAAAATATGGAGAAACGTGCGTTGCACAAATTATCACTTACGGAACGATGGGCGCTAAGGGTTCCATCCGTGATGTTAATCGAGTCTTAGGTTTTTCTTATGGCGATGGCGATCGCTTATCAAAAATGATTCCTGGCATGCCACCGGGACTTACCATTCAGCAAGCGCTCGAACTAAGTCCGGAACTTAAACAAGCTTATAACAACGAAGAAAACACCCATCGCACTATCACTCTCGCTCAATCTATCGAAGGCTTGATTCGGCAAGCCGGCGTTCATGCTGCGGGCGTTGTCATTTCCGACGTCCCCATTAATCAACAAGTTCCTCTTGCCCGGGCGGCCAATGGCGAAATTGTCACACAATATGACATGAATATGTTAAGCGAGGTAGGCATGTTAAAAATGGATTTCCTCGGTTTAAAAACGTTAACGGTTATCCAAGACACTCTCGATTTGATTCAGCAAACGCAACACAAAACCTTAACCACTCACGATATTCCATTGGACGATCCCGGGACATTTGCGCTGCTCAATCGCGGACAAAACGTAGGCGTGTTTCAAGTGGAATCGCCAGGCATGAGCGATCTGTGCCGCCGCTTCGATATTCATAATGTCGACGATATCATAGCTTTAATTGCCCTCTATCGTCCCGGCCCCATGGATTTAATTCCTGACTATATCAAACGCAAAAAAGGACAGGTCGAAATCAAATACGAACATCCACTTTTGGAGCAATGCTGTTCGGACACTTACGGCATCATGATTTATCAAGAGCAAGTCATGCAAGCTGCCAGTTTGCTCGCGGGTTACACACTCGGACAATCCGATTTATTGCGTCGCGCAATGGGCAAAAAAGACAAAGAAAAAATGGCTCAAGAACGAAAAAAATTTGTCGAAGGCTGTGCCAAAACCAACAAAATTCCTCAAGCTAAAGCGGATAAAATTTTTGATTTACTCGAAAAATTTGCCGGCTACGGATTCAACAAATCGCACAGCGCAGCCTATGGCGTCATCGCCTATCACACCGCATGGTTAAAAGCTAATTATCCAGTGGAATTTATGGCCGCGCTCATGACCAATGATATCGGCGACATTGATAAAATGGGAATTTTCGGCGCCGAATGTCGCGCTTTAAACATCCCCTTTCTTCCACCTTCCATTAATCATAGCCAAGCTAAATTTAGTGTAAGCGATGGTGCCATTCGCTATGGTTTAGCGGCAATTAAAAATGTAAGCGAAACCGCGGTAAACTTAATTATCGAAAATCGAAATCAACAAGGCCCATTCAAAGATCTCTACGACCTTTGCCGTCGTTGTGACACGCGAACGGTTAATAAAAAATCGTTAGAAAGTTTAGTGAAAGCCGGCGCTTTCGATGAATGGGACGCTCATCGCGCTCGACTGTTTACCCAAATCAATGACGCCCTCGCCTCCGCATCGGGCCATCATCGCGACACGCAACGCGGACAAACTTCACTGTTTGAAAATCTGGAAGAAACCTTGGCACAACCCAAAACTCGTGAAACTGCAAGCATCGAAGATTGGCCTCTAGCGGAACAGCTCGCTTACGAGAAAGAATTTCTTGGTGTCTACATTTCCGGTCATCCTTTAGATCATTATCAAGATTTACTCTCCCAATTTTCCTTATCCACAACAACCACCCTCTCGAATCAACCCGATCGAACTGTCGTGCGATTAGGTGGCATCCTGAGCCACGCTGAACATCGCTACACCAAAGATAAACGCCCATTTGGCAAAGCTTTATTAGACGATTTAGAAGGGCACATGGAACTCTTTTTGGCACCTGGCGAATACGAAAAATGGAAAACATTCTTGCAAGATAATCAAATCATTCTGGTGGCCGGTTCATTAGATTTAAGTGGCGAAAAACCCAGTTTACGCATTCTCGAAATGGTTCCTTTGGATCAAGCTTTTTCAAGTTTGCTAGCGGCGTAGAAATTACCTTACCCGCTCAAACTCGAGCCTTACCCCAACTTGAAGAGCTGCTGAAAGCGCATCAAGGCTCATGCCCTGTTCGTTTAGTTTTCACACCTCAAGCTGAAACTAAAATTTTACTCGAAACCAATCCCCATTTTTTCATTCAGCCCAGCACCGAATTTCAAAATGCTATAGAAAATTTATTTTCACCCGGCTCCATTCATTGGACCTTGGATCGCTGTCCGCCGCTGCCTAAACCCCGACGCCAAGAATGGAATGGAAAAGGCAACAACGGACAGGAATCATCACCGAAATAACTTTTTCTTTAAAATTTTCATTGCTCACAAGTGAAATAGTGTTATAGTTTAGTATAACACTATAACTCTTTCATGTTTTTTGCTTTAAACCATAACACCGGATTACCGATTTATCGGCAGATATTTAACCAGTTCCGACAACGAATCTTGGCGGGTGAATTATCCGTCGACCAACAATTGCCTTCGGTTCGTGAGTTATCTGAAACCCTTAAAGTAACCCCTATCACTGTGGCCAAAGCCTATCAAATACTGGAAAATGAAGGATTCGTTGAAACACGACGAGGGCTAGGCACATTTGTCAATACAAGCCCAGCCAAACATTCTATTTCTGCTAAAAAAAAATTACTTTCACCGTCAGTTGAACAACTCGTGACTGAAGCGCGCGCTTTGGGATTAAATTCAAGGGAACTTCAAGAATGGATCCATCAAGAATTTTCGAAGCAAATTTATCAATCTGAAAAGAAAAAATTATGAAAGATAATGCAATTGAAATCAATCATCTCTCGCGATCGTTTGGTAAAAACCAAGCGTTAAACAACTTAAATTTATCTGTAAAACGTGGCTGTGTTTATGGGCTTCTAGGACACAATGGCGCTGGCAAAACCACCCTCATCAAAACTTTAGCGGGCCTTATTATCCCGGAAAAAGGCGCGGCTTTAATAAACGGTTTAAATCCCAGAAATCTTACAACTATTGAGCGACAAAAGATCGGTTACGTTTCTGAACGGCAAAACCTGCCCACTCACATGAAAGTTAAAAATCTCATTAAATTTTGCTCTGGATTTTATGCCAACTGGGACCATGAACTTACCCAGCGAATTTTAACACAACTTAATATTTCAAAACAAAAAAAGATTAACCAGCTTTCACAAGGTCAAGCACGACAAATCAACCTTTTACTAGCACTTGCACAGCACCCTGAAATTTTGTTATTGGATGAACCTGCAGCAAATTTAGATGTAGTCGCACGCCGAGAATTTTTGGATGAAATTTTAAATTTGATTCGCCAACAAGAACGAACTGTAATTTTTTCTTCTCATATTTTAAGCGACATCGAAAGGATAGCCGATGAAATTGGAATTTTAGTAAAAGGCCAACTCAAAATTAGCGCTTCCGTTGATGAGTTAAAGGAAACCATAAAAAAAATCCGTTTTTATGATTTCACTGGGAAAGTGGAAAATTTTGAAATCCCAGGTGCATTTACTATAACACATTTAAAAGATGAAATTTTAGCCACACTTCAACTAGCAAAACCTGAAGAAATCGAATCTATCGCCAATCGTTTTCGATGCCGTTACGAAATAACAAATCTTAACCTAGAAGATATTTTTATCGAAATTACAAAATCATCTTAACAAGCAAGGGAACTAAATCATGAAAACAAAAAATCAATTCTGGCCATTGTTTAAGTTTACGTTTTTAAGTAATCCTTACATTCTATGTTGGACGGTTTTTTTATTAATATTTAAAGCAGTAGGAATTTCGAGTTTAATTCCTGAGGATATAGAAAGCTCATTAGTTTATAACGATGATATGAGTTATCTTATTTTACCAATTTTTCTTTGTTTACATATTTTTTATCGGTCAAATAAAGAATTTTTATGGACGCGCGCCATAAATCGTAAAACTGAATTTTGGGCTGCAACGCTAGCTTTTATTAGCATTCCGGTGCTTTCGAGCATTATTTTTGACTATAGCGCAGCATTTTATAAACCTTGCATATCAATAATTGTTAATAAGGAAAGCGCATCCTATTATCTTCTTCAAAACTTAGAAAAATGTTTGCTATATTCTTCCCTCTGAAAAAGATTTCTTTAGAAATAAAGCAACTCTTATTATGCCAGAAGGAAGAATCTTTGCCGCTCATTTTAAAGTCTGCTGGTCAATTTTATTCACATTAATCATTCAGGTTTTAATCATTTGGGGAATTTCACTTAAGAATCAGCTAAAAACTATTATCTTCTAGCTTTCTAAGGTATTCTTTTTATATATATTCTTAAGTCTTAAATTCAGAAACCTTTGAACAGAATTTTAGATCAAGCCTTCTTTTATTTTTTACGATCATCTATTCATTTCCATTTTTAGTTTGATCAGTTTTTACGCCATAGCTTTAGCCTTTTGCCAAAGAAAATTTCTGAAACAAGAAATTTTATAATCATTTTATCAGTTAAAAATATTTAATTTTTACTCAACTCCAAATATTCGTTCGATAGGTTGTAAGGCACGAAGGCGTAACGGTTCAGGCAGAATGATTTCAGGTTTTTCGTAAAGTAAAGCATCGCGAACTTTATCATGGTATTCATTTTCATATAGCGACAATCAGCACAGGCGCAAAGCTCGGTTGGACCAGGAATAAAACTGCGATCAGGCAGTTCTCGTTTTAACCGATGCAGCATTCCTGATTCGGTTACGATAATAAAATTTTTGGAAGGATGATTTCGGCAAAAACTCACCATTTTTTCTGTGCTACAAACTTCGTCAGCTAACATGCGAACTGCTCGCGTGCATTCGGGATGAGCCACCACGGGCGCATCAGGATATTGTTCACGAATTTTAGTGATGCTAGCATGGGTAAATTCCACATGCACGTAACATTCCCCTTTCCATAAATTCATGGAGCGCCCGGTTTGTTGTTGCACCCATTCGCCCAAGTTCTGATCCGGCACAAACAAAATATTGCGATCGGCAGGAACAGATTGAACCATCTTTACCGCGTTGCCTGAAGTGCAAATCACATCACTTAACGCTTTAACACCTGCACTACAATTAATGTAAGCAACCACATAATAATTTTTCTCAGCATTTTTTTTGAGAAATGCTTCCAACTCTTCCGCGGGACAAGATTCGGATAAGGAACAGCCTGCGTCCATATCAGGAATCAACACTTTACGCGAAGGATTCACGATTTTCGCGGTTTCGGCCATGAAATGAACCCCGCAAAACAAAATAATGTCTGCCTGACTTTCCTGAGCGCGGTAGGAAAGCCCTAATGAATCTCCCACGAAATCTGCGACATCTTGAATCTCAGCTATTTGATAATTATGCGCCAAAATCACAGCATTTTTTTTCTGTTTCAGCTCTAAAATTTCTTTTTGTAGCGCATTCATATTAATTCGCTTTTGTCCATTTTTTCCATTCTAATAATAGCACAAGGCCCAATCCGACACAAATACCCGTGTCGGCCACATTGAAAGTGGGATATGACCAACCCCAAAAAGTAAAATCCAAAAAATCGATGACATAACCTTGTTTAACTCGATCCATTAAGTTCCCAACCGCTCCCGCAGCCACCCAACCCGCAGCAAAATTAATTCCAATTTTTTCCCAGGATAACGTTCGAGCAAACCAAATCATCCATAACATTAAGGCAAGAATCATCACAATAAGAAAAATTTTTGATTTTTCATTGAACCAACCAAACGCCACACCAAAATTTATATGATAAATCAAACGAAAAAAATCTGGAATCACAACAATTGGGTCCTGTCCTTTGAGATATTTTACCGCCCAATATTTCGTTGCAATATCCAAAATCAACCAACTGACAAAAACAATCCAGAAGACCCATGTTGGTTTTTTGGCCTTTAAAACTGTTTTCATTAGTTTTGTTATTGCGCTAAAAATGTCTCTACCGCTTCTTCACATCGGTGACAAAGTTCAGGATGTTTTTCGCTCGTTCCGACTTCGGGCAAAATTTTCCAGCAACGTGCGCAAGAATTTCCCACGGCCTTTTCCACCTCCTTCGTGTCGCCGTCTGTTTGTATCACTTGCGAAACATTCATGACTTCAGTCCACACCGATTCAAAAATATCTAAACCCAAATTTCGTCCTAAACTCGCTTGAGCTTCCAGGCTTTTACCGATATTTTTTTGCGAACGTAACGCTTCTAATTTAGCGTTAATCGCATCTCTTACCGACAGCAGCTTAGGCCACTCTCCAAAAATAAAATCTTCATTAGGATAACTTTTGACCTCAGGAAATTGACTAAGATGAACTGATTCCGAATTACCCAACACTCGCCAAGCTTCATCGGTAGTAAAGGGCATAAGAGGAGCCAGCAAACGGCACAAAACACTTGCTACTTCGTGCATAGTGGTTTGAGTGGCACGACGCCGGCTCGAATTCGCCTGATCGCAATACATTCGATCTTTGGTGACATCAATATAAAAAGAAGAAAGTTGGACAGCACAAAAACGATTCACGGCATGATACACTTCATGAAATTCATATCGGTTATAGGCTTTCAAACAGGTTTCAATTAATTGTTTGATAGAAACCAAAATATATTGATCCAGTAAGGTTAGCTTTTCATAAGGCAAAACATCCGTCTTGGAGTCAAAATCATATAAGTTGGCCAATAAAATGCGCAGTGTGTTGCGAATCGTGCGATAAGTGTCCGTGACTCGACTAAAAATTTCTTCTGAAAAAGGAACGTCATCGCGAAAATCCTGGCTGGCAACCCAAAGCCGTAAAATATCTGCGCCACTTTTATTAACAAAAAACATGAGATCCACAGGTTTTTGATATGCATTGGATTTCGACAATTTTTTCCCATCCAAATCAACGACAAAACCATTGGTTAAAACCTGACGATAAGGCGCCTCTCCTGTCGCAGCCGCTGAAGTCAAAAGCGATGATTGAAACCAACCGCGATGTTGATCGCTTCCTTCCAAATACAGATCAGCCGGGAAACAGCCTTCTTTTCTCAATACAGCCGCATGACTGGAACCCGAATCGATCCAAACATCCAACGTGTCAGCGCCTTTTTTTAATCCTTTCTCGAGACCCAATTTTACAGCCAATTCATCGCCCGACATTTCAAACCAAAGATTAGTTCCCTGCTTTTCGACTAGATCCGCAAATTTTTCAATCACTTCTGGTGACAAAATCGCATCACCCTTTTCCTGATAAAAAACTGGGATGGGCACACCCCATGTTCTTTGCCGAGAAATGCACCAATCAGGACGACTTTCTACGGCACCACGAATCCGATTAATGCCCCAATCCGGAATCCATTTCACTTGATCAATCAAATCCAAAGCTTTTTGACGAAAATCATCGACTCGAATGAACCATTGTTTGACCGAACGAAAAACAATCGGCGTTTTCGAACGCCAGCAATGAGGATAACTGTGCGTCAATATTTCTTCAGCCAATAAACTCCCTTGCTGTTTAAGGCTTTCAACAATGACAGGGTTGGCATCGAAAACATATTTTCCAACCCAATCTTTAACTCCGCACTCCTCAGTAAAACGTCCTCGGTCATCAACCGGCGATAAAATTTCCAATTTTTCTTTTAATCCGACTTGATAGTCATCTTGCCCGTGACCCGGCGCAACGTGAACTAAACCGGAACCTGAATCAGCCGTGACAAACTTCGCAGCAACAACTTTAGATTCACGATTTAAAAAAGGGTGACGATAAGTTATCCCTACCCATTCCTGTCCCTTTTTTTCTTCTACCAATTCTAATTTAGTTTTTAATTTTAATTCTAAATCCAACCAACTTGATCGACTTATAACTAAATTTTCTGAATTATATTTTACCGTCACATAACTTAATTCAGGGTGCACAGCGACCGCTAAATTTGCGGGCAAGGTCCAGGGAGTAGTTGTCCAAATCACGAAAAAAGTTTTTTGCGAAACATCATCAGCCAACGGAAATTTCACATAAATCGCTTGATCTTCGCGATCCTGATATTCCACTTCAGCTTCGGCCAATGCGGTTTGGCATCCCGTGCTCCAGTAATCAGGTTTTAAGGTTTGATAAACCAGGTTTTTCCTTACGAGTTTAGCAAAAAGCCGAAGAATTTCGGCCTCATATTCTGGCGCCATGGTCAGATAAGGATTTTGCCAATCCCCAAAAACGCCAAGCCTTTGAAACTGTTCACGTTGGATGTTGATATATTTTTCGGCATAAGCCGCGCATTTTTTTCGTATCGAAACAGGATCGATATCCATTTTCGCGCCCATTTCTTTCATGACTTTATGTTCAATGGGTAAACCGTGACAGTCCCAACCCGGAATAAAGGGAGCGAAGTAACCTGCCATATTACGCGATTTGAGAACGATATCTTTCAAAGTCATGTTTAAAGCGTGCCCCATATGAGCATCACCGTTGGCAAAAGGGGGTCCATCATGCAAAATAAATCGCTCACCTTCTTTGCGACGTTTTAAAATTTCCTGATACAGATTTTCCTTTTGCCATGTTTCCAGCCACTTGGGCTCTTGAGTCGGCAAATTGGCTTTCATAGGAAAGTCAGTTTGCGGCAAGTTTAAAGTGTCTTTATAATTAACGGACATTGTGGAAAATTATGAATTAGGAATTATGAAGTTTTTACTTTTTAATTCTTAATTTTTAATTTGAAAGATAAGCCAACAAGAGATTGCGTCCTCCCCAAAGAGCGAGTCCTTTTTCAGGGCGAGTTTTGCTGCCTTGTCTGAGCAACATTTGATAATCCAAAATACCGCGTCTAATTTTTTCAGCCAATAATTGGCGATAGCTCGAGGAAGCTAATCTTTGAGCATCTTCACGATTGCTGACAAAACCGCTTTCAACCAAAACAGCCGGCTGACTCGCCGCGCGCAACACTGTAAAACGTGCGCGTTTTACACCACGAATTTCCGTGGGATTACTTCTCAATTCAGAAAGTTGGGATTGGATAGAGCTTGCTAGCAAAATATTATTGGCATCGTGAAGATTACCCGGCGCTTGATTAAAATCAGCCAAGCGCAAACGACTGGACATGGTAGATTGCGTACCACGAGGTGAGAGACAATAGGTTTCCACTCCCTTGGCATGAGAAGGTCCCGAGTTAAAATGCAAGCTTACAAAAACTGAATTGTTGTAACGCTTCGTGAAGTTGGCTCTTTCTTCTAGCGGAATTAAAACATCATCATTACGCGTCATAACCACACGAAATCCACTGTCCTCACAAAGCCCGCGTAATCGTCGGGCTAAATCTAGCGTTAACACTTTTTCATTGGGTGACCATGCAGAACGCGCCCCTTGATCGCCACCACCATGTCCTGCATCTAAAATAATGGTATTAAAATTTTTCCCATCCTCAATACGACTAGGACGCAAAATTGGATCCAAAGTTTTGACTAAATCCATTCGCGAAATCAGCCATTGACCATTTCTCTGGTAAACCGGCAAACAAAGAACATGTTTTACCCCATTAATTAACATCTCCTCGCTATCAAGTCGAAATTTTAAAGTATAGTTCCTGCCAACCAAAGTGCGCTCCTTATCCCGAGAATCAAGCGGTTGCATCAATCGATAAAATTCAGCAACTTGCATCAAACTAAGATAATCTCGATTCTCCAAACGAATAATTTGCCACTCAGAAGCCTTTCCGGACTGATAACATGACAATACGAAAAAAAGAGAGAGAAACACCCAACGCATAATGCCTGGAAAATTGCAGGAAGACTCTAGAAAAGTCAACCCCTTACCATGTGCAGAAAATCTGGCAACCTAAATGATGCCAGCTTTTTTTAAAGTGTTGTAAGCACCATGACGCGTCACTGTTTTCAAAGCACGCGCTGTTAACTTAACTGAAACGTAACGTTTCAATTCAGGAACATAAATTTTTTTATTTTTTAAATTGGGGAAAAAATTGCGCGGTGTATTAGCTGTGACATGCATACCAATACCGCCTTTTTTCTTGGCCTTACCACTGCGGATAATGGAATTACCTTTAACCGGTTTCGCTTGTGTGATTTGACATTGACGAGCCATAAGATTGTAAAAATTAAGTTATTTGACCAGTAAAACATGTCGCGCTCGTTTAATAGCACGATTTAATTTTCGATGCCATTTCGCTGGCATTCCTGTAACACGACGAGGTAAAATACGACCTTTTTCGGTAATAAATTTTTTTAATAATTCCGTATTTTTAAATTCCAAGGCATCAGGATTAATATCAATTTTCCTTTTCGGAAAAGATCGATTCAACCTCCGACGAGGTCGCTGAGATATTTTGGTAGTAATCATAAGAAAGTTATGTCTTTAGCAAAAAAAGAAAATCTGCAAAGTTTATTTTCCTTTTTATTCTTCTTTAATCCGAATTCGGGTTTCTTCCTCCCCCTCCTCTTCGTCTTCGTCTTCAGAAGTTTCATTCATATCCATGAATTGAGGCACCGATTCCCAACGATGCCTTCCTTTCATCGCTTTTTCCATTTCCGCCTGGCATTCGACGGTAAAACGCGCCCAAGGTAAAGCCTCCAAACGGGCTTTAGGAATCGTTTTTCCCGACTTTTCGCAAATACCGTAAGACCCGTCCTCAATGCGTTGCAAGGCATCCTCGATTTCATTGAGAGAATCCTGCTCTTGAGAAAGCAAGCTTAAGGCAAAATCTTTTTCATAGGCATCACTTCCAGCATCCCCCATGTGCTGACCAAACGCAGCCCCTCCGCCACCTTCTGGAGCCGCCCGCAAATTGCCTTGCGCCACATCCTGCATTTGATCCAACAACAAATCGCGAAGTTCCTGCAATTTTTTCTGCTGAGATGCAAGAAAGGGAGTCAACTTAACAGGCTTTTTAGCTATTTTTTTTAATGCAACTGGACGAGTTAAAACCTTGGGCTTTTGAATACTTTTTATAGCTCGACTCGGCTTCGGTACTGCTTTTTTCTTTAACTGTTTCAAAGTAGAAGATGCTTTAGACAAAATGGAACGCCCTGCCTTTTTTTTCGGAGCACCACTCACCTTTTTCTTAGTTCCCTTGGCACGATTTATTTTTAACGCCTTGGAACTTTTACCGATTTTTTTTGATTTTTTGATTTTTTTTGTCATAAAAGCGGGAAAAGCTAACATGTTATTAAAAGGAAGCAATAATAAATTAGCAATTTAATGGAGTTTTTAATTTTTGCTAATTTGCCAATGGCTTAAAACTGTTTCCCAAGAACCATGCCATAAATAAAATTAATGAGGTGTTTTACCAATCTAACGCGGACCAACGAAATTGGCGCCAATTCTTACTTACTGGAAATGGAAGGTCATACGATTCTTCTGGATGCAGGCATGCATCCCAAAAAAGAAGGCATGGCTGCCACACCTTTATACACTCAAACCCAAGGAAAAAAATTAGACGCCATTTTTATTTCCCATGCTCATTTGGATCATCTGGGTACACTCCCTCTTTTTGCGCGACTTCATCCTCAAGCCAAAATCTTCATGAGTGAACCCACGACCCATTTAAGCGACCCTCTTCTTCACAATTCCGTCAATATCATGAAGAAAAAAACGCAATCTCAAGAAACTCTCCCACTCTTTTCTCATGCTGAAGTCGATCAAATACAAAAACGATGGTTCCCCTGCGCTTTGGAAAAAAAACTCTCTTCAATAGGAGAACCCGCCTCTCGAAGTGAATTCTCTTTTGAAATGTTTGACGCGGGCCATATTTTAGGTTCCGTTGGTTTACGTTTTCATAGCACAAAAGGTAATTTCTTTTATACAGGCGATGTTAATTTTGATGCCCAAGAAATTTCTTACTCTGCCGATTTTCCAAAAGATGAAATCGACACTTTACTCATTGAAACCACGCGAGGTATTACTGATGGCAGTGATTACTGTCGAAAAACAGAATTAAAACACCTTGCTAAACGCATCAATGAAGTGATTGAGCGAAATGGCGCTATTTTAATTCCCGCTTTTGCTCTGGGAAAAACACAAGAAACCTTAGTCGCTCTTTATCACATGATGCAAGAAGGCATCATTCCTCCATGCCCCATCTCTATTGGAGGTTTAAGCTGGAATATTTCCACTATTTACGATCGATTAGCAAAATATTACCCGCGTCTATCGCCTAAACTTAAACTCATCGACGACATTAAACCACGATTGGTGAATGGTAAAAATGTTCGAAAAATTAACCCCCAGCGCGGCCACATCTATCTCCTATCTTCTGGAATGATGACTCAACACACCCTTTCTAATTTAGTTGCTCAACATTTTCTTACCGATCCACGGCATGCCATTTTCTTTATCGGCTACACCGATCCTGAC
Source organism: Verrucomicrobiia bacterium (assembly GCA_041395165.1). Taxonomy (GTDB): domain Bacteria; phylum Verrucomicrobiota; class Verrucomicrobiia; order JADLBR01; family JAIBCM01; genus JAIBCM01. Next base: position 34,361 of record JAWLBA010000010.1, on the reverse strand, counting down.
TCACCCGCTGGACAACTGAAAAGCGCATTTGCCAAAAACCAATCAGTTACTTTAGATACCGAGGAGGGTGAACAACCGATTCGTTGTGAAATCGATTGCTTTGATCTAACGGCCCACGCCCAACGCGAAGATATTCTCGATTACATTATTCAAGTCAATCCTCGCCATGTTTTACTTGTTCACGGAGATGAGCCAGCTCTGGAATGGTTCCAAACTAAAATCCGAGAAGTGCGGCCTAAAATTAAAATTACCATCCCCTTACCAGGAGAAACCATTTCATTTTAAAATTTTTCTCCCATCGGAACTAAGAATTTTGAGGCGGTGGCGTGGAAACGGGTTCGGACCCTTCAATATTAAGCGGGGGTGCCGTAGTAATATCAAACCTCAACTTACCCTCTTCACAATCCACTTTAATCACACTTGTCGGTTTTACATTACCTTTCAAAATTTCTTCTGCTACATAATCTTCGATATTTCGCTCCACAGCGCGACGTAAAGGACGCGCGCCATAAGCAGGATCATATCCCTTTTCAATTAAGAAGTCTTTTGCGGCATCCGTTAACTCCAAAGCGATCTCCTTATAATGCAAACGCGTCACCACTTTACCTATTTCAATATCCACAATATGTCGCAAATCCTCTTTGGTCAAAGAATGGAAAACAATAATATCATCCAAACGATTAAGAAATTCCGGTTTAAAAACGCGTTTGGTTTCTTCCAACATCTTTTCCTTCATTTGGTCATAGCTCTCACTATCCATTTTCGTGCCAAAACCTAAGCTGGTTGATTTACGAATAATATCCGCTCCAACATTAGAAGTTAAAATGATGATCGTATTACGAAAATCAATCTTACGACCCAAACTATCCGTAATCATGCCATCCTCTAAAATCTGAAGCAAAATATTCCAAACTTCTGGATGCGCTTTCTCGATCTCATCAAACAAAACGACACTATAGGGATGACGTCGCACACGCTCCGTCAACTGACCACCTTCCTCGTAACCCACATAACCCGGAGGCGAGCCTACTAACCGTGAAACATTAAATTTCTCCATATACTCACTCATATCGATCTGAATGAGCGAATCGCTGTTGCCAAACATATATTCTGCCAACACCTTGGCCAAATGCGATTTCCCAACACCTGTTGGTCCCAAAAAAATAAAACTGCCAATGGGTCGTTTAGGATCTTTCAAATCCGCGCGCGAACGCCGCAAAGCACGGCCAATCGCATTCACTGCTTCATCCTGGCCAATTACCTTTCCTTTCAACTCTTCAGCAACACGAAGCAACCGTGCCGACTCTTCAATCGTCAAACGCTGTAAAGGAATACCTGTCCACTTAGCCATGACTTGAAACACGTCATCTTCACCAACCGTTACAATCTGTTCTTCACGATGCGTTTTCCAAGCCTTAACCTTTTCTTCATAATTAGTCTTTGCCTCTTTTTCTTTATCGCGCAAAGCTGCTGCCGCTTCAAAATCCTGATTCTTAATAGCCGTCTCTTTCTCGAGCCGAACCTCTTCCATTTTTGATTCCAATTCCTTAAAATTAGGAGGTTGAATCGTAGCAGCAATTCGTGCCCGCGCGCCCGCTTCATCCATCACATCGATCGCTTTATCCGGCAACTGACGCCCCGCTAAATAGCGATCCGACAATTTTACTGCTGCCTCCACCGATTCATCTAAAATTTTTGCCTTGTGATGCGCCTCATATTTCGGACGCAACCCTTTTAAAATCTGAATCGCTTCCTCGACCGAAGGCGCTTCCACTTTCACCGTTTGAAATCGTCGTTCCAAAGCAGAATCTTTTTCAATATACTTGCGATATTCATTCAAAGTCGTTGCACCCACACACTGCAACTCGCCTCGAGAAAGTGCCGGTTTAATAATATTGGAAGCATCCATCGCTCCTTCCGCAGAACCTGCACCCACAATCGTGTGCAATTCATCAATAAAAAGAATTACATTTTTATGGCGTCGAATCTCTTCCATCACCGCTTTAATGCGCTCTTCAAATTGACCGCGATATTTGGTGCCAGCCACCATCAAAGCCAAATCCAAAGTCACCACTTTTTTATCTCGCAACAAATCCGGCACATTGCCTAAAATAATTTCTTGCGCCAAACCTTCCACAATTGCTGTTTTGCCTACGCCCGCTTCCCCAATCAGCACAGGATTATTTTTGGTGCGTCGACATAAAATCTGAATCACACGCTCAATCTCATTTTTTCGACCAATCACCGGATCGAGATCACCCTTCTTAGCCAAATCCGTCAAATCACGCCCAAACGCTTTCAATGCTGGCATCTTTTCCGAACGCTTTTCTTGAGGTGCTGCTCCTGGCTCAGCCTGCTCGGCGCTCTCTTCGCCTTCTTCACCAGTATAACCCGGATCCAACTCCTTTAAAACTTCCAAACGCGTGCGCTCAATATCCACATCTAAACTTTTCAACACGCGCGCTGCCACGCCATCGCCTTCACGCAACAACCCCAACAACAAATGTTCCGTGCCCACGTAACTGTGATTCAAAGTCTTCGCCTCTTTATCCGCTAACGCCAAAACTTTTTTCACACGTGGCGTGTAAGGAATATTTCCTGCCATTTTTGTATCCGGCCCCGTGCCAACTTGCTTTTCCACTTCGGCACGCACCGTTTCCAAATCTAAACCCATTTTTTGCAGTACATTGACCGCTACACCCTGCCCCAACTTAATTAAGCCTAACAATAAATGCTCGGTGCCCACATAATTGTGGTTAAATCGGTCGGCCTCTTTACGCGCCAATGCCAACACCTGCTGCGCTCGAGGAGTAAAATTATTCATCTTGCTTACCTTTCTTTATAGGTTTGACTAAACTCATATCAGGTCGCTTCAAAACAGAAAGCTTTTCTCGAATTAAATCTGCCCGCAACCCGTCACGATCTTCTGCCGATAGCTTTTGCTCACAATGAAACTGTAAATGAGCCGGCTGCGTCACAATCATTAAATCACTCACAATGGCACTCGCTTCTTTCGCAAAGATCCCCATCTCCATACCCAAACGAATCAATGACAATAAATTCAACGCTTCCTTTGAAGAAATCGATCGACAATGAGCTAAAATTCCATAAGCGCGCCCCACTTGATCCGCTACCACTCGCGGACTTTTCTCTAATAACGTTGCGCGCGCATTCTCTTCATGTTCAACAATTTGCGTAATCACTTTATTCAAACGCTCGATGATCTCCTCTTCCGATTCACCTAAAGTCATCTGATTCGAAACTTGAAATAAATTACCCAACGCTTCCGTTCCCTCCCCATACAATCCACGAACCGCTAATCCTAACTTACCCACTGCTTGCACAATTTGATTGATCTGATCCGCCAACACTAAAGCTGGCAAATGCAACATAGCTGACGCGCGCATTCCCGTTCCCACATTCGTCGGACAAGCCGTCAAATACCCGTAACGATCCGAAAAAGCAAAATGCAATTTCTCATCCAAATCATCGTCTACCTTATTAATCATCTTCCACACCGCATCCAACTGCAACCCAGGCTTAAAAGCCTGCATCCGCAAATGATCCTCCTCGTCAATCATGATACTCAACGAACGATCATGACTCACCACCACACCACTACCACCAGCCTTCGCGGCATGCTCGCGACTAATCAAATGTTGCTCAACTAAAATCTGTTTATCTAAAACAGAAAAACTCTCCATCGACTCCGCCACCACAGGATTCTCCATTGGCGACAATTCCAAAACCGCTGGCATCACTACCGACAACACTTTCTCACGCTCCGCTTTTTTAGCCCACGTCGGAAAAGCATAACCTACCAAATTGCGTGCCAAACGCATACGACTACTCAACACAATACTATTTTCTTGCGTGCCATCACCCTTTAACCAATCCGCTGTGGTTTCAACCAAATTCAACATTTTCATCTCCTGCTTAATATACGAATTTTTAACTGGCCTTTCAAGCCTGCAAAACTCACTCTGATAATTAAACTTATCGTAAAATTGATTTCTTTTTCCTCTTTTTCTCTTTATTAAATTTTGAAATAGATTGTCATCTCTTTTTCTAAACATGAAAATTATCGCCATAGCCAATCAAAAAGGCGGCGTGGGCAAAACCACCACCGCCGTTAATCTTTCTGCAGGGCTAGCCGCTAAAGATAAAAAAGTTCTTTTAATTGACCTCGACCCCCAAGCTAGCGCCACAAGCGCTGTGGGCTTTCAAGAGCAACCCAACCTGAGCCTTTACCCTGTTTTGTTAGGTGATAATCGACCCTTAGAAACATTCATCGCTCCCACCGACTATCTGAACCTCTCATTACTCCCTTCTGAAAAAGATTTAGCTGGCATCGAAATCGAAATCGCACAACTCGAAAATTCAATCCACCGCTTAAAACAGATTCTTGAACCACTTCGCCTCAATCCCACCTTCGATTTTGTTTTTATCGATTGTCCACCCAGCCTCGGCGCGCTCATGACCCAAGCATTAATCGCTGCCGATAGCATTTTAATCCCTTTACAATGCGAATATCTTTCTCTGGAAGGGCTTAGCAAAATTTTGAGTTATATCGAACGCATTCGCCAAACAGCCAATCCCAATCTCCAAATCGAAGGCATTCTCATGACTATGTATGATGCTCGCACCAAACTTTCCCAAACCGTCATTCAAGAAGTCAAAAACCATCTTGGCGCCTCTCTTTATGAAACCTTAATCCCTCGCACCATTCGTTTGGGCGAAGCTCCCAGCCATGGAAAACCTATTTTTGCTTACGATCTTCATAGCACAGGCGCTATCGCTTATGCGGCATTGGTTGAAGAATTTTTGACAAGGCAAGGATGAATTATGAAATCGCTATTTTTATTACAATCATTAAAAAGGTCAAAATCAACTTATTGCATCATTCTGAATTATTAATTTATAATCCTTAATTTCCCTTGCGCTATACTCTTCAAACTCATCACACCACGCCAAAAATTGATTACTCTCAAGAACTCAATCCCGATCAATTCGCCGCCGTCACAGCTGCACCCGGTCCCGCGCTTGTCATCGCCGGTGCTGGCAGCGGAAAAACTCGCACCCTAATTTATCGCGTCGCTTATTTGTTCGAAAACGGCATTGCTCCCCAACAAATTTTACTGCTCACCTTCACCAACAAAGCCGCTAGAGAAATGCTTTATCGCGTGGAAAATCTTTTGCCCATTGATGCTTCACAAATCTGGGGCGGCACCTTTCACGCCATCGGTAATCGACTACTCCGAAGACACGCCTCGGAAGTGGGGTTGCGACCTGATTTCACCATTTTAGACCGTGAAGATTCTAAAGCGCTTCTCACCGCATGCTTGGCCAGTTTAGGGCTTAGCGTTAAAGACAAAAAAGATAAAAAAGACAAACTCTTCCCTCGAGCCGACGCCATTCTAGAGTTCTTCAGTCTTGCCATTAACACACAACAAAGTTTGGAACAATTAGCCTCCAGCAACTTTGTTCATCTCACCGAATATCTTCCTCAACTCACCCAACTTCAAACCACGTTTCAACAACGCAAAAAAAGTTCCAACGTTGTCGACTATGACGATCTTCTCACCTTACCTTTAGCGCTTTTGGAAAGTCATGAAGAAATTCGTCAACGCTATCAACAACAATGGCTCTATCTACTGGTTGACGAATATCAAGACACCAACCTCGTTCAAGCACGGCTTATTGATTTACTTGCCGCGCAACACAAAAATCTCATGGTCGTCGGTGATGATGCCCAAAGCATCTACTCTTGGCGTGGCGCCAACTTCGCCAATATTCTAGATTTTCCCAAAAAATATCCCGAAGCCACCACCTATCGCATCGAAACCAACTATCGCAGCACTCCAGAAATCCTTGCCGTTGCTAACGCCTCGATTTCACACAACGTCAAACAACACCCCAAACAGCTACACTCCAACAAACCGACCAGTGCTAAACCTGCAATCGTTCCCTTAACCGATGCCACACAACAAGCGCGTTTCATTGCACAAAGAATTCAAGAACTCCATGATGAAGGCATCGCATTAAATGAAATTGCTATTCTCTACCGCGCTCATTCCCACGCCATCGAATTACAACTCGAGCTCAGCCGACGCAACATTCCTTTCTTAATCACTTCCGGTATTCAATTTTTTGAACAAGCCCACATCAAAGACCTATGCGCCATATTGAAAATTGCCATCAATCCAAACGATGAAGTCGCTTTCAAACGCACGGCACAACTTTTGCCAGGCATCGGAGATAGAGGAGCCGAAAAACTTTGGCAACAACTTCAAGGCAAGACGGTTTGGGAAGGCATCTCACCCGCCAGCGCTAAATCACTAACGTCTTGGCAAAAACTTTCACAACTCATCGATCAATTACGCGCCATGTCAGTCGACCCTGCCACCCATCCCGATAACGCGGCTTTCCTGCAGCTTATCCTTGAAAATTTTTATGAAAATTATCTCAAATTAACTTTTGATAACGCAGAACAACGCCTCGACGACCTTCGTCAATTACAAGAATTTTCCCAACAATTCGAAACCCTATCCGATTTCCTTTCTCAAATCACTCTCCTTACCAACGTCGACACACCTCAAGGACGTCTTGAAGAAAATAAAGAAAATCAACTACAAGACACCCTGAAACTTAGCACCATTCATCAAGCCAAAGGACTCGAATGGAAAGTCGTTTTCCTCATCATGCTATGCGATGGCGCGCTTCCAATGGCTCGTTGCTTGCACGATCCCGATCAACTCGAAGAAGAACGCCGCCTATTTTATGTTGCCGTGACTCGAGCGCGCGATGCTCTTTATTTAACCTACCCACTCATGCGCTTACAACGCAACCCTATCACTGGCGACCTTTTTCAAACGCGCTCCCGCTTTTTAAGTGAAATCCCGGAAAAACTTTTGGAAGAATGGAAAGTGGAAACTCCTGCAACTTCTTTTTCGCAAACCAATCCAGGCACCTTACGCGGTTCAGCCAATTGGCTTTAATATTTTTATCCACTTTTCTCCATCACAGTCATTTCCCCTTCCGTTCGAGCAATAATTGCCGCTCCACACGTATCGCTAAACACATTGACTGCTGTGCGGCACATGTCCAACAAACGATCAAACACCATCAAAATACCAATGGCTTCCACCGGAAGTTTTAATGACGAAAGAATCACCATAATTGCTACCAAACTTGCACTAGGAATCCCAGCTACCCCCACTGAGGTTAACAATGCCAAAATCACAATTAAAAATTGTTGCTGAAAGGTCAACGCCACACCATAAAGTTGAGCAATAAATATTACCGCCACGCATTCGTAAAGCGCTGTGCCATCCATATTCACCGTCGCACCCAAAGGTGTCACAAAACTTGTAATGCGATGACTCACCTTCGCGCGACGCTCCAAACAATCTAAAGTGACTGGCAAAGTTGCACTGGAAGAACTGGTTGAAAACGCCGTTAACAACGCTGGAAAAACCGCGCGATAGTGCAACCAAGGATTGATTTTACCCACAACTCGTAACAATAACGGCAATGAAATCAAAAAATGAAATGCCAAAGCCAACAAAACAGTAATAAAAAAAATGAATAAAATACGAAAATCTTGTGGCGCTGTAGAAGCCGACACCTTTGCCACCAATCCAAAAACTCCAATAGGCGCAAAACGCATCACCCACTCCGTCATCATTAACATAACATCGTAAATACCTTGCCAAAAATTTTTCAAAATTTGTTCCGTCTCGCCGGAAAGCCGCGTCATAAAAAAACCAAACAAAAGACTAAAAAAAATAACCCCTAACATCTGCCCATTTTGTGACGCAACTTCTACCACATTGCGCGGCACCATGCGCAAAAAAATTTCAACCAAATCGCTTGGCCCTCGCTCTCCCAAAATTTTTGCTACCTCCTCCGATCCTCGCGACAAACCCAATAACTCCTTCGTCGCCTCACCTTGAATTTGACCCGGACGAATCCAATTCACAAAACCCAAACCCGTTAAAACCGCCAACAATGTTGTCGATAAATAATAACCAATCGTTTTAAGACCTAGCCTCCCCAAAATTCCTTCCGCCGCCAAACTGCCCATCGCCGTAATCATCGCCGACGCAATCAATGGAACAATCAACATTTGCAACAAACGCAAAAAAAATTCCCCGATAAAACTATAAACCCCAATCACTGGAATATTTAGAATTCGGTGAAACCCAAAATGCTCCCCACCCACTTCAATTCGCGTCAACTGCCCCAAAACCAGTCCCAAAATTAATGCCAAAAAAATTTTCCCCTGAAATCCCTTTCCCAACTTTTCTTCTTTTGGAAGTCCACTCATCCCTTTTGATTAAACCCATTGACCATTCTGATTACAATGGCAAAACTCATCTTGAGTTTTCGAGGCTAGGACTCAGCAGCTAACTTTACTGCCTACTTATTTCCTGCTCATTGCGGCATCTGGGGCATTTCCATCTTGGAATAACCCGTAGGAATTTCAAACAATGACTTATCTTGAGAACCCACTTTTAAATTTTTCCAATCAATAACCGCACCTTGAGCTTCGGAGCGAACAGGATAGCCTTCCTTCTTATCAGTCCAAATAACAGAGTTAATAGTTTGTTCTTTAATTTTAGTAGCAACATTCCATTTGATTGCCGAAATTCCATTGATCTCTTCCTCTCCCGTTTTCTCCCATTTAGAATCATCATTAATGGATTGAATCGCATTGAGCGTCGGATTAGGCACTTCCATTTCCATATATTTATTATCCGGCATCAACATGATGACCTTATTATCGCGATAGATAGTGACTTGCTTGAAACCGTTTATTTCCATTTCAGCACGAGAAAGTTTATCATCCACAAACATTTTCATAGTGCTGGGCGCAGGCATTCCAGGCGCTGTTACGACCATATCGACACTATATTTTTTGGGCATCTGCCCCGGTTTATCGCCTCCTTTAGAGCAGGAAACTGTCGTCAAAGTAAATAGTAAAGCCAAACTTAAACCTTTAAAAAAATAAGCAAAATTTTTCATAATTATTTCTACTTCTCCTAAATGGCATGCAGATTAATGTAAACTCTTATTTTGTAAAAAAATGGTAAAACCTTTCATCAAAATTCACAGCTTGGCAAATCAGAATGAGTGATTAAGTTGACCTATGCTTTTTCTAGTCGGGCCCACAGCCGTTGGCAAAAGTGAAGTCGCACTTCATTTGGCGCCGCTTATTAACGCAGAAATTATCGTGGCCGATTCCATGCAAGTATATCGTCATTTAGATATCGCTACCGCGAAACCAACATCAGCTGAACAAAAACAGGTTATCCATCATTGCTTGGATTTGGTCGAACCTCAGGATTCTTTTTCTGTCGCACAATGGCTAGAAAAAGCTCAAAGCGCTCGCCAACAAATTGAACATCGCGGCAAACGAGCGCTCATCGTAGGAGGCACAGGACTTTATATTCGAGCCTTGCGTATAGGCTTGGATAACAACCCACCCACTTTACCGCAACAGCAAACACAATTAGCTCAGTTTTCTTTAGAAGAATTAATTGAAAAAATTCGGCATCTGCAACCCGAAGCCTTGACACAAATTGATCTCAAAAACCGTCGTCGCGTGGAAAGAGTTTTCACGATTTTACAACAGGGCGGCACATTACAACGCAGTAGTTGGCAAAAGACTGCTACATCGCCCATTTATGGATTAAAACGAGATCCCGAAGATTTGAAAAATCGGATTAATCAACGTGTCAAAACCATGTTTCTTCAAGGATTAGAAAAGGAATATGAAACTTTTTTGAAAAACAAAGTTCCCCCACATGCCACTGCCTGGCAAGCATTGGGCTATCGACAAATTGCAACGTGGAAGCAAGGCGAAATAGATAAAATGGATTTCGCAACCTGCCAACAAAAAATTCAACAACAAACGCGACACTATGCAAAACGTCAAATGACTTGGTTCAAACGAGAAAAAGACATCCAATGGATTTCAGTTTCTGCTAAAGAGCCCGCCGAAATGACCGCGCAAAAGATTTACAAAAATCTTATGGCAAGCTAAAAGCTTGCTCTACAAACTAACAAAAATGGAAACCATCGGACTTATTGCAGGACGAGGCATTTATCCCTTCGAATGGGTGGCTGGCGCACGACGCGCTGGAGTCAAACGAATTATTGCGGTCGCTTTTGAAGAAGAAACTGATCCCCATTTAGCGTCGCAAGTCGATGACATTCACTGGATGCGAGTCGGACAACTCGGCACTTTACTAAAAACTTTTCAAAAACAGGCGTCACCCAAGCCGTCATGGCAGGGCAAATTCGGCCAGGCAACCTGTTCCATTTAAAGCCTGATATCAAAGCCCTTCTACTCTTATCAAAACTCAAACAACGCAATGCGGAAACTCTTTTCTCAGCTATCGCTCAGGAACTTGCCAAATCAGGAGTCACTCTCTTGCCAGCCACCCAGTTTTTAGAAGATCAAATCGTGCCACAAGCTTGGAGTGTGGGACCAAAAATTAAACTCCGTTTTCTGGATGATGCCCGTTACGCCTTTCAACTTGCTAAACAAATGAGCGCACTCGACATCGGACAAACCGTTATCGTAAAAAAAGGCACCGTGCTAGCTGTGGAAGCTTTCGAAGGAACCAATGAAGCCATTCGACGCGCAGGCACTTTGGGCAAGGAAGCGATCGCAGCTAAAGTAAGTAAACCCAATCAAGATTTTCGTTTCGATGTGCCAGTCATTGGCCCACAAACTTTGGAGGTGGCAGCCGAAGCCAATCTTATGGCAATCGCTTTGGAAGCAGAAAAAACCTTGCTTTTACAAAAAGAAAAAATAATCGAATTAGCTTTCAAACATCATATTACTCTTCTTAGCTTAAATTAATTAAATTATTTTTATGGAAAAACTAAAAGTTGGTGTTGTCGGTGTCGGTCATATTGGCCGCGAACATGCTCGTCTTTACTCTTTATTGCCCGATGTAGAATTTGTAGGCATTTACGATTTGAACACGGATTCAGCGCGACGCATCGCTCAACATCATAACGTTAAAGCTTTCTCCTCACTACAGGAACTTATCCACGCAGTCGATGCCGCAACAGTTGCTACACCCACTTCGACCCATTATGAAGTTACTAAACCCTTGCTCATTTCAGGCAAACACGTGCTCGTTGAAAAGCCCATCACCGACACCCCTCAACCTGCCAAAGAACTCGTGCAACTCGCCAAAGCGCGCAATGTCGTTTTACAAGTTGGACATATTGAACGTTTTAATCCCGTACTGCGCACTCTGGAGCAATCCTTAACTCACCCGCGCTTTATCGAAGCACATCGACTTTCTGAATACCCTGGTCGCGGCACCGATGTTGGCGTCGTATTAGATCTCATGATTCATGATCTAGAAATTGTTTTACACCTCGTGAAATCACCCATTCAAAGCCTAGACGCAGTCGGTGTTGCCGTGCTCAGTAAGGGCGAAGATATCGCTAATGCCCGATTACGATTCGAAAACGGTTGCATTGCTAACTTAACCGTTAGCCGCATCAGCACAGAAAAATTAAGAAAAATTCGAGTTTTTCAAGAAGATACTTATCTCTCACTAGATTATCAAAAACAGACCGGCGAAATTTATCGAAAAATTAATTCCCAAATCACACGCGAAAAAGTGCCTATCACCAAAGAAGAGCCGCTTTCTTTAGAACTCAAATCGTTCGTCGAATGCGCTCGCTTGCGACAGCAACCTCTTGTTAGCGGAGAACATGGTGCCGCTGCTCTCGATGTCGCAATCGAAATCACCGACCAAATTTGGAAAAATGCTCAAAAACCCGCTTAGGCTCCACGACTTGATCAAATAAAAAGGATGGGATGAAAACATTTTTCCTTATCGCCGGCGAAACAAGTGGAGATCTCATTGGTAGCGATCTCATTCATGCCATGCGAAAAAAACATCCCAAAATCCATTTTTACGGTGCAGGCGGTCCTCACATGTTGGCGGCGGGTCAAATCCAATCCATCGACCTTACTCAACACGCCGTGCTCGGACTTTGGGAAGTACTGCGACATTACCCAAAATTTAAAAATTTTTTTCAGCAACTCCTAAAGCAATGCACCGAACTTCAACCCGATGCACTCATCGTAATCGACTCGCCAGGATTCAATCTCCGCTTCATTAAAAAAATTCGTCCTCTTCTTCCTAAAACTAAAATTTTTTATTATGTCAGCCCCCAACTCTGGGCGTGGAAAGCTGGACGCGTAAAAATTTTAGAACGTTACGTTGATGCCGTATTATGCATTTTCCCATTCGAACCAGACTGGTATCAACTCCACGCTCCGGGTCTGAAAACCATTTGGGTAGGCCACCCCTTACTCGATCGCTTATTTCCCTTAGATCCCAATCGAAAAAAATTCGAAAAAACTACCATCGCACTTTTACCCGGAAGTCGAAAACGAGAAATTCAAAAACATCTCCCTCTTTTGCTCGAAGCCGCCCAAATTCTCAATGTCTACAAACCCAACATGGCCTTTTTATGTCTCGCTCCCTCTCTCACACTCGCTAATTTTGAAAGACAATTTTTAGAAAATCATTTCGGTCTATCCCTCGATATCCAAGTTATCTCCCACTACACCACCACCTATCTGTCACGATGCCACTTAGCTCTCGTCACTTCAGGAACAGCAACCCTGGAATGCGCTTACGCTAACACGCCGATGATCGTTTTTTATCATGTGAATCCTCTCACCTATCAACTCGGCAAACTTTTAGTCAAAGTTCCTTACCTAGCCATGGTAAATCTTTTGCTTAACAAACCCGTTATTCCCGAACTGGTACAATCGCAAGCCACACCCAATCGATTGGCTCATACCGCCATAGAATATTTAAGCAGTGAAACGCGTCGCAAACGGCAACAGGAAGAATTAACAAAAGCCATTGAACTTCTCGGCACTCCGGGCGCCTCGCAGCGTGCCGCAAATTTTATTTTTAATGCTCTATAATCTGTATGTCAGGTAAACTTTTTATTGTCGCAACCCCCATTGGGAACTTAGAAGACATTACCCTTCGCGCTTTACGCGTCTTAAAAGAAGCCGATCTCATCGCTGCAGAAGACACTCGCCACACCGCCGTTCTGCTCAAACATTATGAAATTCAAAAACCTCTAATCAGCTATCATCAATTCAACGAAGCCAAACGCGCTTCAACTTTTTTAGAGCAACTTTCGCAAGGCAAACAAATCGCTTTAGTTTCTGATGCTGGCTTTCCTGGCATTTCCGACCCCGGCGAACGTCTCATCGCAACCTGTCTTAACCACCAAATCGAAGTCGAAGTCATTCCAGGCGCCTCCGCAGTTTTGCACGCCTTAGCCGCTAGCGGATTCGCTATGTGCCCTTTTAGTTTTAGAGGGTTCTTACCCGTCAAAGGCGCCCAACGCATGCGTGTAATCGGTTCATTAAAAGATATAATAGAAACCACCGTCTTTTTCGAATCTCCTCATCGCATCGCAAAAACTTTGGAAGAATTAGCCAACCAATTTCCAGAAAGGCGCGTCTGTGTTGCCCGAGAGCTAACGAAAAAATTTGAAGAAGTCTTACGCGGTACAGCTCAAGAACTAGCCCAGGAACATAAAGGTCGTAAATGGCGCGGAGAAATTAGTTTAGTGATCGAAGGCACTCGCTAAATATTATTTTAACTTCTCACTTCTTGCTTTCTCAAACTAACTTTGCTTTGCTTTTCCTATGACTCCTCCTCTAAAAAATCAGGTTTCACCCTTATTGAAATCATTACCGTTATCAGCATTATCGCTGTTTTGGCTGCACTGACCCTAGGCGGCATTCGTTATGTAAGCGGCGCCGCCAAAGCCAATCGCGCTAAAGTCGAAATTGCTGCTATCGAATCAGCGGTTTCCGATTACACATTAGATTTTGGTGAGCCGCCTCAAGGTGAAGACTCCATTACTTCATCACCCACTGGCACCGGCGCACGAAAACTCTATTCAGCATTAATCGAAGGCGACAAAATCTATCTTCAACTCAAAGAAAATCAAAAAGGTGGCACGCAAGGAAATTATTTTATCCAAGACCCCTACGGCAACCCCTACGGCTACAACAGCTCTAAAGATCCTAACGTTAACCCCAACGCTCCCGAAGTCAGTCTCTGGTCAACTGGTGGTAACGCAGGTAACTCAGAAAAATGGATCAAAAATTGGTAATCCTTCTTACAAAAGTTGCACCGCATCCACATCCACCATCACCATGATTTCCTCAGGGAAAGTGATCTGACTCAAAAAATTCTTTAGCATTTTCCCCATGATTAATGGTTGCATCGTTCGAATTAAAATCTGATAACGATACCAACCCTGAATCTTTGCCATTGGCGCAGGAGCCGCTTGACTCACGGTTGTTTTAGGCAAAGCGAGCGTCACCAACTCTTTTTGTAAATAAGCCGCAAAAAAACTAGCGCGCTCTTCACTACGCGATCGCACGGTTAATAACGTGCAACGACAAAATGGCGGATAATGAAATTCTCGACGAAACTCCAACTCTTGCTCATAAAATCCTTGAAAATCGTAATGTTTAGAAAATTGAATTGCTGCCACAAACGGCGTAAAACTTTGCACCACCACATCCCCTTTCACACTTCCTCGACCCGCACGACCTGCCACTTGTGTTAATAACTGAAACACCCGTTCGCTCGCTCGAAAATCAGGCAAATGCAACGCTAAATCCGCATAAACAATCCCCACCAACGTAACATTCGGAAAATGCAATCCCTTCGCAATCATCTGCGTACCAACTAAAATATCAATCTTACCTCGTTTAAAATCGCCTAGCACTCGCTGATGCGCTCCCTTTCGCCGCATTGTATCAGAATCCATCCGTTGCACCGCAGCTTGAGGAAAAGCCGAAAGAATCACCTCTTCCACACGCTCCGTGCCCAAGCCCGCATGACGAATACGAGGATCATGACAGTGTGGGCAAGTGTGCGGCGGTTCTTCCGTGTGATCGCACCAATGACAACGCACCTTACCTTGCGCACGATGAAACGTTAACGCAACACTACAATTCGGACACATCGCAACATAACCGCAAGCCACACAAATCAAAGAAGAAGAAAAACCGCGCCGATTTAAAAACAAAATCACCTGCTCTTTTTTTTCCAACCGCGAATAAATGGCTTCATACAAGCGACGAGACAAAACCGGAATTCCTTTTCCTCGGGCAACTTCCTGACGCATATCCACCACATGCATCGTGGGCATAACCTGCTCATCCACCCGTTTTTTTAACTCAGCCAACTCATATTTTTTAGTCTGAGCATGATAATAAGTTTCTACCGCAGGCGTTGCGCTACCCAACACCACCAACGCCCCTCCAATCGCCCTCGCATAATCGCCACATCACGCGCATGATAACGTGGCGCTTCCTGCTGCTTATAACTTCCTTCGTGCTCTTCATCCACCACAATCATTCCCAAATTTTTTATCGGAGCAAAAACAGCCGATCGCGCGCCAATTACCACTCGCGCGCGACCTTCGCGAATCCGATGCCATTCATCATGCCGTTCACCCGAAGACAAATGAGAGTGCAACACCGCCACCTCCGTCTCTCCCCCAGCAAATCGCGATTTCAAACGCTCCACACTTTGCGGCGTTAAAGCAATTTCCGGCACCAACATAATCGCGCCTCGACCTTGTTCCAAACACACCCGCATCGCTTGCAAATACAACTCGGTCTTACCACTCCCCGTCACGCCATGAATCAAAAACGGTTTGGGATTTTTCTCATTAAGAAATTTTTTAATTGTTCAAAAACTTGCGCCTGCTCCTCGTTCAAAACCAAATCTTGCGACACCAAAAAATCTTCCGAACTAAACGGATCACGCTCCTGTCTCACACGAGTCAACGTCACCCACCCCCTCTTTTCCAAAGCTCGCAACATCGCCCACGACGCGCCCAACTCTTTTTCCGCTTTTACCACCAATAAAGCGCCTTCAAACTTCGCCAAACCTTCCAACACATGAGCCTGTTTTTTAGCGCGTTGCTTGAGCTGTTCAAAATCTTCATTTAATATCGATTTCAGCAGCCGCACTTCAAACAACTCGCGATAAGAAATTTCTGTGTTCCGAACCGCTTCAGGAAGAAGCGTTTTCAAAGCTGTTTCCAACGAACACACATAATATTCCGCCATCCACTGAGCCAATTCAATCAAACGCGGTTGAATTAAAGGTTCCTTATCCACCAAACCTTGAATCGGTTTCAATATCTCCACCTGCGCCGTTTCAGGAAATGCCACCACATAACCCACAGTCAATCTTCGCCCCAAAGGAACCTTCACACGATGCCCCAACTGAATAACAGCGCACAAGTTTTCAGGCACTTCATAATCCAATGCCCGATCCATCGCAACCTCTGTCAAAACCCGCGCAACTTTCATCTTAATTTATTGTGGCTTAACTCAAAAATCGCGCAAGCTTTGCGTAGTGGTATAAGTTTGGGCAACTTATTTACTGAGCAATCCGTCAGATGACGGAGACGGATTGCCATGAAGTAGCACAGGCATACTGCTTAGTAAAAACTGTAGGATAGGCTTCCAGCCTGTCATTTTCTTGCAAAAAATTAGGCGAGACAGAACTTGTCAACAAATTACTGGCCGGTAAATTAGAACAGTTAATTTACTTATGGATAATATATTAATAGCTTTTGCCATTTTCTTTTCTGGAATCATATTCATTCGGCTCTTTCATAGAAAAGCAATTCGGCAACTTTCAACAGAGCAGAAAGCTAAACTCGTAGACTACTCTTCTGGAGTCGCAGTTTGGCGAATGCTTCCCCTGCTCCTTACATTTTTAGGATTTGTTTTTTTCATGTATTTGAAGCCTTCTGTCGATGTGATGAAAACGGGGCTTTTTATTTACTTGGCTCTCATTTGGATTAGTTTCATAATTTCGAATATTATTGTTCAACGTAAGTATAACATTCTAGATTTTCCATCCTCCTTTCTTCGAACAGTATTGTTCTGCTCAATTGCATCAATTGTTCTCGTTACGGCTTTAATTATTTTCATCGCTTTTCCATTTTTAAAAAACCATAGTTAATAAAGTGGGCAAATAAATCTCCACTATGATTCATGCACTTCCTGGAATGGGCGCAGATCGGCGCATGTTTCCAACACCCTGGTCAAGCTTACCTGACTTCGTTGCACATGATTGGATGCTACACTCAACCGAAAAGAAACTGGCAGAAGTGGCTCAATCGATGTGCGAAGCACAAGATATTCATGACGGAGACACTTTGGTTGGGTGCTCGCTTGGTGGCATGGTTGCATGTGAAATGACGAAAATTTGCAAAATTCCTGTGCTTTATTTAGTGGGCAGCGCTACGTGTAAAGAAGAAATAAGTAACCTTCTCACTATCCTGCATCCCCTAGCACAAGTCGCGCCAATCGATTGGATTCGTTTTTCAGCAGGTAAAATTCCTAATGAGCTCGCCCAAATGTTCAGTGGTATTGAAACTTCATTTGTACGAACCATGTGCTCTGCGGTTTTCGAATGGGAAGGGTTAGGTGTTACTGGCACAAAAATATATCGAATCCACGGAAAACACGATTTAGTCATCCCACCACCAAACAAAGTAGATCTCTTACTCTCGGGTGGACATTTAATCTCCATGTCTCACGCGCATCAGTGCGTTGAATTTATCAAAACTCACTCAACATCAGAACCAATCATATTATGAAGACGATTCAAGTTAAGGTAAAACCCAATGCGCGAGTTAGCAGTTTTGAAGAAGTTTGTCCTGGTCAATGGCTAGCAAAACTGAAATCACCTCCCGTCGATGGCAAAGCAAATCAAGAACTGATCGCTTTAGTGGCCCAATATTTTTCCTATCCCAAATCAGCTGTATCCATTAAAAGCGGTGCTTCCGGACGCATAAAACGGATTACCATTAATCGATAGCCAAATTATTATTTCGAAAAATAACCTTGAACTATGCTAAGGTTTAAAAAATGACTTTTCTTTTTAAACTGCTTAGCTCTTTGCTCATCGCTTTTGGGTTAGCTTTTTTTCTGTATCAAAGAGAAATCGCAAGAACATCTCGCTACGACGAATGGATTCGCCAGGAAGCCACACTTCGACAAATTGATCCTTATCTCGTAAAAGCCGTTATCTGGCGAGAGACCAATTTCAATTCTCACTACATCGGCTCGAATCAAGAGCGCGGCCTCATGCAAATCACACCGATCGCAGCTCAAGAATGGCAAGAAAAAGAAAATGGAGAATCTTTTCAGTTGGATCATCTCTTCGATCCTCAAATCAACATTACCATTGGCACTTGGTATTTGGCACAAGCGTTAAAACGTTGGCAAGAGTGGGACGATCCCATTCCGTTTGCCTTAGCAGAATACAACGCGGGTCGCGCTAATGCACTTCGTTGGGCCACTTCGACTAATGACATCAAATTGACCGCGAAAGATTTTTTGAATCAGATAACTTTTCCATCCACAAAAAATTATATCATCACCACCATGGAGAAATACAAAACTTACCGAAACCAAGCTAAATTTTATTAAAACGCTCAGCAAACTTCATTAAATCGCGATCATTCAAATTCCAAACTTTCCCTGGAAAATGTTCCAATAAAACTTCCTGATTCGACCGTTGCAAATCCAATCCTTGTCCCATTGCCTCACGATTATTCAAAATAATCCCTTCCAAAACCAAATCCTGCAAAGCTTCCACAACACAAAGCGTTTGACTCAAAACACCCAATTGATTTGGCACCACCAAAACCACAGAACAATTCCAACGCCGCGCCAAATCACGCATAGTGAGATTTGAAGTTACCGGCGTCATAATTCCGCCCGCACCTTCAATCAAAATAGTAGAGTAAAGTGTCTCAAGTTTTTCCAAACTTTTATCCAGCAGATCAAAATCAATAGTTCGACTCTCCGCTTTTGCCGCAACATAAGGCGCCATCGGTTTTTGCAAAAAAATAGGATTAATTTCATCCAAAACCAATGACGCAGGCGCCATAACATCTAAAAATTTTTGCGCATCGTCACGATCGCCACAAGCAATCGGTTTAAAACCGGCCACCTTTGTGGATTTCAATTTTTGCAATAATTGCACCGTAAAAAATGTCTTTCCCACTTCAGTATCGCTACCAGAAATAAAAATGCGTTTCATAACATTATTTTGCTCTTGGCAACACATCGTTCAACGCCTTCCAAAGCGCATCAACCATTTGATCCAACTGTTTTTCCGTTGTACAATAAGGAGGCATCAACACTAAAACATTGCCAATTGGCCGAGTCAAAAGCCCATATTTTTTAGCCGCTTCACAAACCCAATGCCCCATTCTTTTTTCTAAAGGAAAAGTTTTTTTCGAGTCAAATTCTTCAATCAACTCAATCGCAACCATTGCCCTCCCGCCTAACCTCTCCATTGCTTGATGCTGCCAAAAAGTTGAGTAAGTTCACCAGTTTTCGACTCAAAATTTCGACTTTTGAAGGGTTTTTTCTCTTTTTTAAAAATCGCTACATTTTCTACACCGCTCGCACAATTTCAAAGTGCATTGTACTGTATAACTATATGACCATGAAAAAAGTTTTAAACTCTTCGTATTTTCCTAAAAAAGGAGCTGCAATCTCTTGAGAATTAACGCGGGCCGCTAAAGGCAAATAACTCCGCCGTTAACCCTTTCGCCAAAGTAAATCACATCAGGCACGACCTTTTCCTGATGACAAGCAACATGACACCTGTTCGACTCAAAACCGGTTAACACTATCCAAAAAAATCCAAACCCCTTTTCACGACAAAAGTTCAGCTGCTTGTTTTTAAGTAATCCGGCGGATGCATCCACAAACCCGCAGCACTTAGCACGCGGCTCCAAAACAAACGCAGGCAATTTTTTTCCGAATCCTTTTCCCAAAAGTCTTTCTAATTGCGCCAAACATTCTCAGTGATATTTTCGTGAAAAACGCCCAATTCCCTTTTCCGGTTTTGCTCGATTATAAGGACACCGATAACACGCTGGGCTTATCACCTCTGCGTTTGAACACTTCCATAAGAACGATGAAACAGTTCGCTTTTCCCCAAACTCATATCGCACCCACCGTGTTCCATGATAAGCGCCTAAAGACAAAAATTTTTTGTCGACTCACTACCCCGCTGCTGACGCGCGCTTGAAAAAATCATTTTCAATCCCGCTTCCATCGCTGTCAGAACCATCATCAGAAAAAAAGCGCGATGCCCAGCTAATTCTGGTTGCAACAATCTTCAATCAAAGCTTGTCCCAACGTGGAGCAAATATCATTTGTCAAACCCAAAAAAGAACTGTGCGCACATTGGTCAATTTGTTTTTTCTCAACGCTTCATTCAAAGCAGGATGATTATGACCATGAATATTGTCCAAATCGAAGTATTACCATCCAAAAATTTCACCTGCTCTCCGTTCGCAGCACAGCCCCCCTCGGCCCTTACCGGTGACAAGAGATTGATAAGAAGGGTCAATCCATTCACTCATCTGAGTAAAAAGGATGCCATAATAACGCTATCTAATTCTGCAATCTGACTCATGAAATTAAAAAACTATCAAAGGGAAACAAAATCGGATTCACAATAAAACAAATTGTTTATAACATAATGTTTCTTTATTTGATAAAATCTTCCACCCCAAAATCAGCATGAAGTCTGTTTTAATTATCGGCGCCGGACTATCCGGACTCACGGCTGCCACTGCTTTGAAAAAAAGCGGCTATTCCGTTATATTGTTAGAAACATCTCAGTCACCAGGTGGCGTAGCTCAAACTATTTTAAAAGATGGATTCCGTTGCGAATTAGGTCCCAACACTTTTTTAGTTTCCCAACCCGAAACGGTTCGATTCCTTAAAGAAAATGATCTTTGGGAAAATGCAATGGATGCTGCGCCCCTGGTAAAAAATCGTTTTGTGGTAAAAAATGAAAAATTAACCCCTCTTCCACTTAATCCCCTCTCTCTACTATCCACCCCTCTCATTTCCTGGCAGGGAAAACGTCAACTTTGTCATGGGCTATTTTCCTCATCTCCCGTAAAATCTGAAGAGACCATTGCCAACTTTTTCCGCCAAGAATTTGGAAAAGAAATTTTACAAGAAATGGTGGATCCTTTCATTTCGGGCATTTGGGCGGGCAACCCAGAACAACTCATTTTACGCCATGCTTTTCCCAAACTTTATCGCATCAAAAATGAATCAAAAAATTTAGTTCACGCTTTTTTAAAAAAGAAAAAAACAGGCGTAAAACGCCGCTTAATTTCGTGGCCAGAAGGCCTGGGATTTCTCAGCCAGAAACTCGCTTCTCATCAAACGATTCATTATCAAACTGAGGCGCTGGCTATTACTCAAAAAAACAATCAATTTCACGTCGAGACCAACAAAAAAAGTTTCACTAGCGACTTTGTTATTTTAGCCGCATCTCTTTCGCAAATCAGCAAACTGCTAACTCCGATCATTCCAGAGCCTAAAAATTTTCCGACTATTCCACAAGCCTCGCTCAACGTTATTCATTTGGGCTTCCATCGTGCTGCTATTCAACATCCTTTAAACGGATTTGGCGTTTTAATTAGTCGCCAAAGAAACATTCGCACATTGGGCGCTCTTTTTCCTTCCACACTTTTCCCACAACGAGCACCTGACAATCACATTCTCTTAACCGCTTTTCTCGGAGGCGTTCAAGATCCCACGGCTATCGCGCTCTCAAATGAAATGCTTTTAGAACAAATTCAAAGCGATCTCGCTCCATTGCTTGGCATCACCCAAAAACCAACTTTTCATCATATCGTTCGTTGGCCTCAAGCCATTCCACAATACGATATCCATTACGATTCTTTTTTAGATCTCTACCAAAATGTGGAACACCAATTTCCTGGTCTTTATCTCTTAGGCAACTATCGTGGCGGCATCTCTTTAGAAAACGTTATTTTAAATGCTCTAAAATTGAGTGATTTTTTTCCTTCGACAAATTCTCATAAGCGATAATCTGAAATAATATGGCTGATCGACTTTATTTCACTCGGATTTCGATCTGTTTTGGCGTTGCTCTACTTTTTCATTTCATTTTTCTCAACCCATCTTGGTTTAAAAAGAGAACATTTCTTATTCCGTTACTCAAGGTGTCTCATTGCCGCAACTTCATCTTTTTCAACCGGATGTTTTCGCCAGCGACGAAATCAACGCTCAACCACAAATCTCTCAACCACCCACAACAACCGATCCCGCTCCTCCTGCTACTATAACAAAACCTTCTTTAAAAGACTCACCTTCTTTCCAAACTGATCAACCCTCTTCACAAAAATTTTCTCAGCCCATCGCCAAACGCAAACCTGCCACTTCTTCAACACAACAACCTTCCGGGCTACTTTTGCTGCCGCGCCCGATTCGTTGCATAATTCTCCACCTCTCTATCCCGATATTGCACGACAAAAAGGTCAGGAAGGTCTCGTGCTATTACAAGTGCAAGTTTCAGAACTAGGAATCCCACTAGATGTTCAACTCATCCAAAGCAGTCGATTTCCGTTGCTCGATCAAGCTGCTCTCAAATCAGTGCGCCAATGGAAATTTAACCCTGCACAATCCAATGGTCATCCTATTGTTTCTCAAGTCAATGTCCCCATTCAATTTCGACTTTCTGATCCTCTTTAACGCTTAATTCTTTACCATTTTCGAGAAATTTGCGAATTCATTGCCATCATGTCGTCACTTAGCACTGCTTACGAACCCAAACACGTGGAAGAAAAATGGTATGCCGATTGGCTGAAAGAAAACTATTTTCATGCTGATCCTCATTCCTCAAAATCCGCTTTTTCCATCGTGATCCCTCCTCCCAACGTCACAGGCGTCCTAACCATGGGGCATGTTCTCAATAACACCATTCAAGACATTCTTTGCCGCAAAGCCCGTATGGAAGGTAAAGAAGTGCTCTGGTTACCTGGCACCGATCACGCCGGCATCGCCACTCAAACCGTCGTAGAGCGCGAACTCAAAAAAACAGAAAAGAAAACACGACGCGATTTAGGCCGTGAAGAATTTTTAAAACGCGTCTGGAACTGGAAAGAAAAACACGGCGGCATTATCATTCAACAACTCAAAAAATTAGGTTGCTCCTGCGATTGGGAACGCGAACGCTTCACTATGGATGAAGCTTACTCGTGTCGAGTCGCGGAAGTGTTTATCGATCTTTACCAAAAAGGCTTGATCTACCGAGGTAAACGCATGGTCAACTGGTGTCCGATTTCCCTTACCGCATTAAGTGATGAAGAAGTGATTCCTAAACCTCAACAAAGCACACTTTATTATGTCAAATATGAAATTGTCGAAAAACCGGGAACCTTTTTAGAAATTGCCACCACTCGTCCTGAAACCATCATGGGCGACACCGCAGTTGCGGTAAACCCAGAAGATCCACGCTACAAAAATTTTATTGGTCTACATTGTCGACGACCTCTGCCTGAAGAAAAACAAGAAGCCATTTCGATCATTGGCGATTCGCATATCGATAAAGAGTTTGGCACTGGCGTTTTAAAAGTAACACCAGCCCATGATAAAGCCGATTTTGAAATCGGCCAGCGTCATCAACTGTCCATCATCGACATCATGAACCCCAACGGCTCAATGAACGTGCTCGCGGGCAAAGATTTCCAAAATCTCGATCGATTTGAAGCGAGAAAACTCGCAGTAGAAAAATTGAAGAATTTCGGTTTACTCATTCGCGAAGAGCCTTATCAAAATAATGTTGGCTTTAGCGAACGCGCTGACGTTCCCATCGAACCGCGCTTGAGCGAACAATGGTTTTTAAAATATCCTAAAACTCAAGAAGCACGCGATGCCGTGCGCAAGCACCTCATTCGCTTTTTTCCCGAACGTTGGGAAAAGGTTTACGATCACTGGCTCGAAAACATTCAAGATTGGTGCATTTCTCGACAACTTTGGTGGGGGCACCGAATTCCGGTTTGGTATCATAAAAAAAATCTGTCGGAAATTAAAGTTTCTCTCACGTCCCCAGGAGAAGATTGGGAACAAGACTCCGACGTTTTAGACACTTGGTTTTCTTCATGGCTTTGGCCATTTGACACAATGGATGAAAAAACGTTAGCAAAATTTTATCCCACAAGCGTTCTAGTCACCGGCCCCGATATTATCTTTTTCTGGGTAGCGCGAATGATTATGGCTGGTTTGGAATATAAAAATGAAATTCCTTTTCACGACGTTTATTTCACCGGCATCATTCGCGATAAACAAGGACGTAAAATGTCCAAATCTCTTGGCAATTCCCCCGATCCTCTGGACTTAATCAGCAAATATGGCGCAGACGGTTTACGCTTCGGACTCATGCGCATTGCACCGCAAGGTCAAGACATTCGGTTTGATGAAACGCAAATTGTCGAGGGACGCAATTTCTGCAATAAACTTTGGAATGCTTGTCGCTTTCGTCTGTTACAAGGCTCGATTGATCCCCAAGCCGATCCCAGCAAACATGAACTCACACTTTTCACACAAGATCTTTTAGCAAAACTAAACGACACCCTTACAAAAATGAACTGCGCATTTGCGGGTTATCATTTCAACGAAATGGCGCAAACTCTTTACGATTTTGTCTGGGGCGATTTTTGCGACTGGTTTTTGGAGGTAGCCAAAGCCGAGTTCAATTCCTCTTCCAACGAATCTCGCAAACAAGCCACCCTCGCGACAATTGATTACACTTTGTCGCACATCTTGCGTTTACTCCATCCCTTAACTCCTTTTATTACGGAGGAGTTATGGCATGAACTAGGTTTTGATCAGGGCACCATTCAATTCGCAAATTGGCCACAAGCTTCTTCACATTTTTCATCTGAACCCAAAGCAGAAATGATTTATCAATCTGTCAGTAAAGCGCGCACTCTACGAACTCATTACAACATCGCATCCAACAAAAAAGTGCGCTGGCTGCTACAGATTAAGGAGCCATGGATCCAAAACGAACTGCATGTTATTCAAACTTTGTTGAATGCTCAGACCCTTGAACTCATCACGGTAGAAAATGCATCTCCGATGTGTTTGACAGACATTGGCAATTTTCATTTGCCGTTGGAAGGCTTGATTGATCGAGAAACAGAAAAAGCGCGATTTACCAAAGAACTGGAAAAAGCAAAAAAAGATTGGGATCAAACCCAAACCAAATTAAATAATCCATCCTTCGCAGAAAAAGTGCCCTCATCCGTTTTACAAGAACATCAAGAGCGCGCTAAAAAACTCGAAGAAAAAATCGATCAACTACAAACCCAGTTAAAAAACTTGGACAACCTTTCTTGGTTGTAACTTCTCTATCACGCGCCATAACTTTTTTTCATGAACTACGATGTTCTCATCATCGGCGCGGGTCACAACGGCCTCACCTGCGCCTGTTATCTAGCCAAAGCGGGATTAAAAGTGGCAGTGGTGGAACGTCGTCCCATTGCCGGCGGCGCCGTTTGCACAGAAGACAATATTATTCCTGGTTATAAAATTGATGTGGGCTCTTCCGCTCATATCATGATCCATCTTACACCTGTTTTGCGCGATCTCGAACTTCACCGTTTTGGGCTCGAGTATTTGGATATGGATCCGTGGGCGAGTTATCCGATTCCTGGAACCAATCAAATTATTTTTTTCTGGCGCGATCTCGATAAAACCTGTGAAAGCATTGCACAAATATCTCCATCCGATGCGGAAACTTATCGCCATTTTGTTTTACAGTGGAAAAAGTTAAACGAAGCCATCTTCGACACTTTTTTGCAGCCACCTACTTTTCGAAATTTAGTTTGGACTTTTCTTCGTCACAACTTTCGCGATCGCAACCAACGAAAACTCTGGTCGAATCTCGACATGGTTCGACAACTCATGGCGCCCTATCGACAGCTCATTGAAGAAAAATTTACCAATGAACATGTTCGAACAGCATTAGAATGGCTGGCTGCGCAAGCAGGACCGGCGCCTACAGAGCTTGCAGCCGGCGATTTATTAGGATGGAATGCCATGATTCATAAAAGCGGCGCAAAACGTGCGAAAGGCGGCAGCGGCTCCTTAACTCAGGCCATGGCAAAACGATTTTTGCAAGATGGCGGTGAACTTTTTCTCGATGCTGAAATCGTTGAAGTCACACATGCCCAAGCTCAATGGCAGGTCACAACCCAAACGGGTCAAAATTTTTATGCAAAAAAAATTGTCTGCGCCATGCATATCGTGCCTTTTTTCACGAAACTTTTGAAAAATTGTCCTGAAAAACTCAAAAAACGCATTAACAACGTGCGCGTCGGTAATGGATTTGGCATGATCGTGCGACATGCCGTTTCCGAACTTCCTCGCTATACCAGCACCGAACACGATGCTTTAGCCCATCGCGGCCTTCAATTATTATGCCCTAATCGTCAGCACCTTTTAAGTTCCTATCTCGATTATCAAGCTGGCTTACCTCCACAAAATCCTTCTGTTGTTGCGATGACTTTTACCGCTTTGGATCCCTCGCTCGCACCAGCCGGCAAGCATCTGTTATTTACCTGGGGACAATGGCATCCTTTCGCGTTAGCAAATGGAGAAAATTGGGATGACATCGCCCAACGCGAAGCCGACAAACTTTATCAACTCGTCTGTCGCTATGCACCCAACATGCAAAACAAATTAATCGATCGCTACATCCAGACCCCTTTAGAAATCGAAAAACGATTGGGTCTTGTGAACGCGAATGTGATGCATTTAGAAATGAGTTTGGATCAAATGTTTTTCTTCCGTCCCCTACCCGAACTTTCGCGCTACGAAGTTCCTGATTTACCCAATCTTTATCTCACCGGCGCCAGCACACATCCTGGCGGCGGCGTTTTTGCGGCTAGCGGCTACAACACCGCTCAAGTGATTTTAAAGAAAAAATAAACCCTTTTAGTAAACTTTACCATCCCACTCTTCTCACTTCTTACTTCTCAGAGTCTCAATCACCGAAGAAAAATCGGATTCACTTAAACCCATCTTTTTTGCTTTCTCATAACTTTTTATCAAAGTTTGGGTTTGTGGAATGGGTTGTGCAAATTTTTTTGCAAATTTGATAATCAAATGCAAATCCTTATGCATATTCTGCAACGAAAAATTAGAAGTGTATTCTTTTTCAAGAATTTTTTCTCGTTTTGCGTCAGTCAATGCCGATCGACAACTATGTTGCGCTAAAGCAGAAAAAAAGATTTCTCCTGGCACACCCGCTTTTTCTGCCAATGCATAACCCTCAGCCAATCCTTGATACAAATTCGCGGCAAACAAATTTAATGCCAATTTCAATGCCGTGCCTTGTCCGATGTCGCCCACACGAAAAATGCCCTGACTAATGCGATGATAAACCGGTTCCACTCTCTCTAAAACATTCCCTTTTTCGCCAACAAAAAATAGCGTCTGCCGCCTTTCCGACTCCCCACGACTTCCGCTAAAAGGCATGTCTAAGAATTGCGCTTTTTTTTGTTCTACCCATTTTGCAAAACGTCGCGTCTCATCAAAACCGATTGTGCTATGTTGCGCGACCACCGTGCGTTTATTCAATTTCTTCTGAATTGAAGTCAAAACTTTTTCGACAGCTTTTGCATCGGACACCACAATCGCAACGAGATCAGCATCGCGTGCAACCGTTTCTGGATCATTTGAAAAACCCGGAAATTCCGGTTTAGGCGTGCGATTCCAAACGCGCACTTCATGACCATCTGCGCGCCAATGACGCGCCCAAATTGAGCCAATCGTGCCTAATCCAAAAACGCCAATACGCATGGCTTATCCAAACCTATTTTCAGCAAATTATCAATACCGATAATGCTCTGGCTTATAAGGACCCTCGACTTTAATACCCAAATACTCTGCTTGTTTGGGAGTTAGTTTCGTCAACCTTACCCCTAATTTCCCCAAATGGAGCCGGGCCACTTTTTCATCCAATTCTTTAGGCAAAATATAAAGTTCATTTTTATATTTTCCGGAATTGCGCTCCGACCACAATTCAATTTGCGCCATCACTTGATTGGTAAAAGAAGCGCTCATCACGAAACTCGGATGCCCTGTCGCACAACCTAAATTAACCAAACGACCTTCGGCTAAAACTGTAATCACCTTGCCATTCGGCCAGACAAATTGATCCACTTGCGGCTTCACTTCGATGCGTTTCAATTTTTTATCTGAATACAACGAGCCCACTTGCACCTCAGAATCAAAATGACCAATGTTACACACAATCGCTTGCGTTTTCATTTTATCCATATGCTCGCGAGTAATCACATCGATATTACCGGTTGTTGTCACAAAAATATCGCCATAAACGGAGGCATCTTCCATCGTCACCACCTTATAGCCTTCCATCGCGGCTTGCAGCGCATTGATCGGGTCAATTTCGGTAATTTCCACGCGTGCGCCCAACCCGATTGCTGCTTTGGCGCAACCTTTACCCACATCGCCATAACCGCAAACAATTACCACTTTACCTGCAAACATCACATCCGTTGCGCGCTTCACCGCATCGACAAACGATTCACGACAACCGTAAAGATTATCAAATTTACTCTTCGTACAAGAATCGTTCACATTAATCGCTGGCACTTTCAATGTTCCGTTCTTTACGCGATGCGCCAAACGATGCACGCCAGTTGTCGTTTCTTCAGAAAGACCATGAATTTCGGCCAAGAGTTCAGGATATTTATCATGCACCATATTGGTTAAATCGCCGCCATCATCCAAAATCATATTTAATTGGGAGCCATCTGACCAACGCAACGTTTGCTCAATGCACCAATCAAACTCTTCAGCATTCATTCCCTTCCAAGCAAACACAGGAATGCCTCGCGCCGCGATGGCAGCCGCTGCATGATCTTGAGTCGAAAAAATATTGCAAGAACTCCAACGCACTTCCGCGCCCAACTCCACCAATGTCTCAATCAAAACCGCGGTTTGAATGGTCATATGCAAACAACCCGCAATCTTTGCACCTTTCAATGGAAACTTACCTTTGTACTCTTCGCGAAGGGCCATGAGACCGGGCATTTCCGATTCCGCAATCGTGATTTCTTTACGACCAAAATCAGCCTGAGTAATATCTTTAACTTTATAATCTTGTTCCACTTTCGTTTTATCGTTCTTTTTCAATTCTACAACTGCGCTCATAATTTATCTCCTGATTATAATCCAACTTCTTTTCGTAAAATATTTGCTTTATCCGTATTTTCCCAAGGCACTTCTTTCAAACCGGAGGCATGACCGAAATGACCATAATTCGTTGTGCGACTATAAATGGGCCGCAATAAATTTAACTGCTTAACAATATCCGCAGGTTTAAAACTAAAAACTTGGCTAACCGCTTTGAATATTTTTTTCTCATCCACTTTATGTGTTCCAAAAGTATCAATAAAAACGGAAACCGGTTTCGGATGTCCAATCGCATAAGCAAACTGAACTTCAACACGATCCGCTAACCCTGCCGCCACAATATTTTTAGCAACATAACGACCCATGTAAGCCGCGCTACGATCCACTTTGCTCGGATCCTTCCCACTAAATGCGCCACCGCCATGACGACCCATGCCACCATACGTGTCGACGATAATTTTTCGTCCGGTTAATCCCGCGTCACCTTGCGGTCCGCCAATCACAAATTTACCTGTCGGATTCATTAAAAATTCCGTTTTTTTATCCAACATGCGTTCGGGAATCACTTTTTTCACTACTTCATTAATTAAAAATCGCTCAATTTCGCCATGCGAAACATTTGCCGCATGTTGCGTGGAAATAACAACCGCCGTCACGCCAACGGGTTTACCATTTTCATAACGCACCGAAACCTGACTTTTTGCATCGGGACGCAACCATTTCACTTTTCCGCTCTTGCGAATCGCGGTTAATTGCCGACCCAAACGATGCGCATACATAATGGGCGCCGGCATCAATTCGCGCGTTTCATTACAAGCAAAACCAAACATCAAACCTTGATCGCCCGCGCCTTGCTCAGCCGTTTTTTTACCATCTGCTTTGCGCGCGTCCACACCTTGGGCAATATCAGAACTTTGTTGCGTAATCGCGTTTGTGATAATCACGCGATCAGCATGAAACACATCATCATCATGCACATAACCGATGCGACGAATGGCTTCGCGCGCAATTTTTCCGAACTCCAACTTTGCCTTTGTGGTAATTTCACCTGCGATCACCACCAGATTACTTTTACAAAGTGTTTCACAGGCGACTCGTGAAAATTTATCCTGCGCCAAACACGCATCTAGAATAGCATCGGAAATCGTATCACAAACCTTATCAGGATGTCCCTCGCCCACCGACTCAGAAGAAAAAATAAAATTTCGATTCATGATTTCAACTTAATCCGCCCATTTTGCCTTTGCAACGAAAAAATATTGACCCATCATGATATCATGATATTTAAGCCTTTATTATGAATTGGGTGCAGGCATTAAAACTTTTGGCAGACCCCACGCGCTTACGTCTGTTAGCTGTCTTGCAACACGACAATCTTTCCGTAGCCGAACTACAAGAAGTGTTAAACATGGGCCAATCTCGCATCTCCACCCATCTTGGCATTTTACGAAAAGGCGGTTTACTAACTGATCAACGCGAAGGCAAAAAAATCTTTTATCAATGGTCACCGGATCTCGCGCCTTCTCTTATCGAATTGATTCAAACAACCTTGGAACATGCCACCCTGTCGCGCGAATTTGATCGAGATCAAGAAACATTAAAAACTGTCTTAAAACGTCGACGGGAACAAACTCAGGCTTATTTTAATGCTCTCGCCGGTCGCGCGGATAAAAAGTATTGCCCAGGACGTTCGTGGCAAAATTTGGCTCACCTTTTCCTAGAATTAATTCCGCCTTCTTTAGAAATTGCGGATTTAGGAGCGGGCGAAGGTCTCATTTCCCGTTCATTGGCTTTGCGCGCTAAAAAAGTCATTGCAGTGGACAATTCCGAAAAAATGGTGAAACACAGCCAACAACAAGCTGAAAAATTAGGGTTGAAAAATTTGGAGTTTCGCATGGGCGACCTGGAAGCGTCGCCAATTGAAAAAAATTCTGTGGATGTCGTTATTTTCAGCCAAGCTTTGCATCATGCCGCTAACCCGCAGCGCGCCTTGCAAGCGGCATATACTTTGTTACGCAATCAGGGAAAACTTTTAATTTTAGATTTGAAACAGCATCATTACGAAGCGGCTCGTAAATTATATTCTGACACTTGGCTGGGATTTCGAGAAAATGATTTAACGCGCTGGCTTAAACGTTGCGGTTTTACCCAGGTTTTCTGCCGCTTGTTGGAGCGAGAAGAGAAAAAACCTCATTTTCAACCATTACTCGCAAGCGCAATAAAATAAAAGGTTTAAGCCATTAGCAATTGACTATTAGCTAACGACTAAAAGCTAATCGCTCAATAAAATTAAGCTCGACAACTTAAAAAAATAAGCCACATTTTAGAGAGTAATTTGAGCGCAAAAAAATCGATTCTTATTATTGAAAATGACAGCCGCCTTTCGCGCGGTTTGCGAGATCACTTGGAAAAAACATTTCACGAAACCCGTGTGGAAATTGCGGGCTCAGCCGCTAAGGCAAAGCATATCTGCCAAATGTTTCCGCCTAATTTCATTCTTTGGGATGGCACGCCTAACGAACACGGATCGCAAGAGGAATATGAACAATGTATTCCTGAAAATCTCTGGTCACGCGTGATTCCGATTTCCGAAAACGAAACTCATTTAACCTTTGCCAAAAATAAGGGCTCCCATGCGCCTATCCCTAAACAAAATCACGCGATTCACGCTTGGGTCGATCAAGTCACGCATTATCTTAATCCTTTGGTCAACCATTCCAAAGGCAAATCCAAGTCTTAAAGCCCTAGTAATTCGCCACCGCCTCTTAAGGCGTTCTGATCGACTCGATCTAAAAAATTGCCAGTCTCTTTCTCTACTTGTTTAAACGCTATATCCAATTTCCTGCCATCTTCATAAATGGCTTTGGCACTAAGCTCACCCCAGACATTTAATCCTTTATTTACGCGATCACCAACATTCGTGACAACATCAATTTGACCTCCTGTTACTAGCGAGGCCGCGCCTGTGACAACGGTGCCGCCAATATTAAGAGCTGTCGTTTCGACCCAATCGACTGCCTCTAACCCTTTAACAACTCCTTCACCCACCGCTTCGCCAGCCGGTGCAAAAGGATGAGGCGGAAGTTCAGGTCTATAGTCATTGCGAGCCTCGCCTAAAGTTATCAGAAGTAAAGCATCAGGATCTAAAAGTTGTTGCGTCGCATTAACTGCTAATTCTGTATATTGAATCGCTAAGTTACCAGTAGCTTCAGCCACTACTACTTTTTCTTGTGCGCTCTCCAATACATTTCTTATACGTTCAAGATTAGGGCTCCCTGAAGAAACCTCACTCGAAACAATAGTAAGCGCGTCATCAACCGCTTTTTCTGCTTTCTGAGCCGCTTGAAAATGAGCCTCTGCTCGCTCAACGGCCCATTGAACTCTTTCCTTCACTTCAGACGGCACCCGTTTTCCAGCGCTAACCATAGTCTTAAGTTGATCGCGTGCTTTTAATTGAGCGAGTTCCGCATCTACTCGAACACGCCTACTTGCTTGGGACCACTCCCCCATTTTTATCATGAACTCATCACTACCTACACCAACTCTTCTAAACGCAGGCATTACTTCATGATTGACTAATCTCACTGCCTGAGAAGCGGCCTCATGAGAGATATTTAGTTCATAAGCCAAACTCCGAGCACCTCGATAAAGCCCTTGAACAGCACGATCAGTTCCTAAAACTGAACGTAAAACACGGCGCAATTGACGAAATTTGCCCATAAAAATTTCCCTTTTAGATTTAACCAACAAAAATATCTTTTAATTTCATCGGGAAAAAGCAATTAAACATGAGCAAGGAACTCTGTCAAATTTAAGTTAGCAAATTAGATTAGATACTTTGTCACACAAACTAGAATCCCAACCACGCTTTTCCGCCACTCAAAGCATCACGATCCATCTGATCCAAAAAGCCTG
Organism: Verrucomicrobiia bacterium; assembly: GCA_041395165.1. Taxonomy (GTDB): domain Bacteria; phylum Verrucomicrobiota; class Verrucomicrobiia; order JADLBR01; family JAIBCM01; genus JAIBCM01. Next base: position 1,312 of record JAWLBA010000010.1, on the reverse strand, counting down.
CAGTTTGTTTTTCGGCTTGTTGAAAAGCAGCATCTAATCTTTTCCCATCTTCACGAACCACTTTAGCAGTAGCTTCACCAAATGCTTCTTCTACCCGATTCAAACGATCCCCAAAATCAGTGATGACCGGCACATGACCTCCCGTCACTAAAGAAGCTGCACCTGTGACAGCTGTGCCACCTAGATTAAGGGCCTTAGTTTCCATCCAATCTATTGCTTCAAGCCCTTTGATAACTCCCTCGCCAACAGTCTCACCCACTGGTGCTAAAGGATGAGGAGGAAGTTGAGGGCGATAATCGCCATGGTCTACGCCACCCGAAGCAGCCAAGATTGCGCCATTTCGAGCCTGAGGAGTAATAGGATGAAGAATTTTTGCTGCTTCATAAACTTCTTCTGCAGCTTTTGCCGCTTCTTGGCCAGTCGTTTCAGCTGTTGCCAACGCCCTTTTTACCTCCTCCCATCGATGAACGATATTCGAAACATTAATAGTTCCATTTTTTCTAGAACTCTCAAGCGTCCTTCCTACCACGTCCTTCAGCGCATTTTCAGCATCTTTTATTGCTGCAGCATGCCTATCAGCAAGTGCTACAACTTGATCAGCTTTGCTCGCTAACTGTCTTGCAGACCTTCTTTGAGCACCAGTAAAACTGCTATCACCAGCAATGGCTTTAGCCCGGTTGGAAAGATTACGCGCATCGTGAGCTGCACTTAGCGCCTCGATATAAGCTCGCTCAGCAACCTCTTTTAAGTTACGCGCTTGCTCATTAAGCTTATTTAAGTCGCCAATACCTCCATCTCTTGGCTTCCACACGGCAACATTACCCGACTCAGATCGTTCTAGTAAAGCAAGTCTATCCAAAGCTTTTTGCGCTCCTTCTTCAGCCGTCTTTACCAAATTTACGGCGTGATCTGAAACTTTACGTATAGCTCTAGACACTTTGTCAGCTTCTTGATAAACTGAAAAAGTCCTGATTGTTTCAAGAAGATTTAACGTTCCAACTTCTTGGGTCACCCGTTTTTCGCCAAAAAACCAAGCCCATATACGACGCCCAATCTTGCCTTTACCCGCCATTACTCAATCTCTCCTTTTTTCACACTATTAAAGCATTAAAAATCATTAAACAGCCAATGAAAAATATTGTCAAATAGATGTAAGCATCCTCAGTTTAATAAAAAAAGCTAACCCTTGGTTAAATTTGCTTCAACCTCAATAAATGAAACCATTTAAATCCCAAGCCAAGCTCTTCCACCGTTGAGCGCATCTTGATCCATTTGATCTAAAAAACCTGCAGTTTGTTTTTCGGCTTGTTGA
>JAWLBA010000009.1:0-54333 GCA_041395165.1 Verrucomicrobiia bacterium | reverse complement strand
TTAAAGAAATGGGCAATTCCAGTGCATTCTAATACAACTTGGATATTGGCTAGGCAAGTGGACGAACCAATGGTGCGAGGAATTTCGTTGCGAGCTAGGGACTCCAATAAAGAGCGAACTCCTGGCAATAGCTCAATTTTTTCGTCACGCACGAGATCACGATAAAGTGCTTCTTTACGATCTGCTAATGGTTGAATGGATTCCTTCTCCGAAGCCCATTTTAAGATGTTGGGAATGATATAATCATTTTTCATGCCAAAACCCTTTTTGAAGTGGCCTTCAGGTAAAATCAGGTTGAGTTCTTTGGCTAAAATTTCCCAGCTTTTCTCATGTAGGCGCGAAGAGTCTACGATGACTCCGTCCCAATCAAAGATAACTCCCCAATTTTTCATATTTTTCATTTTTAAAATAAGAGCGAAGGGTGTGAGAAAGTGTTTCTTTTGTCCAGTGTTTCTCCTGCTTTTATTATCAATCAAGAATATGATGCCAATGGGGAGTGTGGCTTTTTCGTTGACGATTACTCTGGGGCTGCTTAGGCTCGCCAACTTTGAAAGAAACGAAATAAAAGGTAAGAAAATGTTAGTAGATAAGGAAAATTGCATGCAAGTTGCCAAACGAATTCAAGAGGTTACTCCATCACAGACTTTAGCGATCGATGCGAAAGCGAAGCAGTTAAAGGCTGCGGGAGAAGATGTGTTAAGTTTTGCTGCGGGTGAACCGGATTTTGACACACCAGAACATATCAAAGCGGCTGCTATGGGCGCTTTAGAGGCGGGTTTTACTAAATATACGCCTTCTTCTGGAATTCCAGAATTGCGACAGGCGATTGCTGATAAGTTAAAAGAAGATAATGGTTTAGATTACAAACCTTCGCAAATCATTGTTAATTGTGGCGCGAAACATTCCTGTTTCAATGCGATGATGGCTGTGTTGAATGAAGGTGATGAAGTTTTAATTCCAGCCCCTTACTGGTTGAGCTATCCGGAAATGGTGAGGATTGCTGGCGGTGAACCTTACATTGTGCCTACTACGGCAGAAAGTGGTTATAAATTAACGCCTGAGCTGTTTCGGGAAAATATTTCTCCTGGCACTAAGATGGTGATCCTCAACTCACCCGGTAATCCTACCGGTTCAGTTTATACCGAGGCAGAGTTGGTGGAGCTGGCAGAAATTGCTTTGGAAGAAGAAATTTATATTTTAAGAGACGAAATTTACGAAAAAATAATTTATGGCTATTCTAAAGCGGTGAGTATTGCGAGTTTCAGTAAGGGTATTTATGACATGACACTTACGGTCAATGGCTTTAGCAAAGCTTATGCGATGACGGGTTGGCGTTTAGGTTATGTTGCGGCGCCTGAACATATTGCCGCTGCGATTGATAGTTTACAAAGTCATAGCACTTCGCATCCGACTTCGTTTGCGCAAAAAGGAGCTTTAGCCGCTTTGCGTGGTCCTCAAGATTGTGTGGTGCATATGCGAGATGAATTTGATAAACGGCGCCAACGTATGGTGGAGTTGTTGCGCGGGATTTCTGGTGTTAAAGTTACAGAGCCGCAAGGCGCTTTTTATGTCTTGCCGGACATTTCCCAATTTCGTTTAGGTTCTCAAGAGTTTGCTGAAAAACTTTTGGAAAAACATAAAGTTGCTGTTGTGCCTGGCATTGCTTTTGGGGACGATAACACAGTTCGTTTAAGTTATGCTGCGAGCTTGGAACAGATTGAATCGGGCTTGGAACGATTCTCGCGCTTTTGCCAATCTTTGAAGTAACTTAAGAATTTAAAATGATGAATGATGAAAATTAAATTCTTAATTCATCATTCATCATTATAACTTAAGCCATGTCTCTTATCCGTTTCCAACCGATTTATTTGGAAAGGGTGTGGGGCGGCAGAAAAATTGAGACTTTATACGGTCGACCCTTACCACCCGCTCTTGTTATTGGGGAATCTTGGGAGTTAGTGGATCGTAAAGAGGCGCAAAGTGTGGTTACAAGTGCTCATTATCGAGGGCAAACCTTGCATGATCTTTGGCTCAATAAACGAGAAAATATTTTTGGAACTCAAGCCCCTGATGTTGATCGATTTCCTCTCCTAATTAAAATTTTGGATGCTCAAGATAAGCTTTCTTTGCAAGTGCATCCTCCTGAGCCAATCGCGAAAGAGTTAAACAGCGAATCGAAAACGGAAGCTTGGTATTTTGTGGAAACACAACCCAATGCTGAAATTTTTTTAGGAGTTAAAAAAGGTGTGACAGAGTCTTCACTTTCTCAAGCCATGAGAAATCATACAGTGATTGATCAATTGAATCGATATCATCCACAACCAGGAGAAGTGGCTTTTATCCCAGCGGGTTGTTTGCATGCGATTGGAGGAGGAAATTTGATTGTTGAAGTGCAACAGAATGCCGATACGACTTATCGGCTGCACGATTGGGATCGAGTTGATGCTCAAGGCAAATTGCGATCGTTACATCCTGATGAGGCGATGAAATCCATTATTTGGCAAGGCAAAGAAATGCCGCCGCATGCTTTACTTGAAAAAAATCCATTGATCACACCCTTTTTTTCTTTGAAACAACAAAAATTGACTCAGCCATTTTTATGGGAAAGTGACCCAAACACTTTTCAACTCATTTTTGTGATTGAGGGAAGGGCGCGATGGGGAAATGAAATTGTGCAAAAAGGTGAATTTGTTTTGGTGCCTGCAATGGAGGCGTCGGACAAAATTTTTCCAGAAAAGCCGACCACTTTGCTTATCACTCAATGGGGTGTTTAGGTTGGTGGTAGTCCTAATACTTCAATGACTTTAATGGTCGCGGCAGAACGATTTTCTACGCCTAATTTTGACAAAATGCGTTCGACATGCTTTTTAACTGTGGCGGGATTCGCATTGAGGATCATCGCAACTTCTGGATTGGTTTTACCTTGAGCAAGCCAATAAAGCACTTCTGCCTCGCGAGGGCTAAGACCGAGACTTTGAAGTTGTTCATGAGGCACGGCAAAACTTTTTTCTTTCAATAAAAGCACGAAATCTTTTTCTATGAGATTTTTAGCAAATTGAATTTCTAGTCGTTTTTCATTTTGTTCAATTTCATAAGAAATCAAAGTTGCTAAAGAATGGGAATCTGCCCATTTTTCTTTTTGAGTGAAGAACCAATGTTTAATGGGTTCGGGTAATTTATGAGGGATATTGGAGTATTCTGGGAAATAGTAAGCCAACGAAGTTTGAGCTTGTTGAGTTGCATAATGGATGGCGCCATCTGGAGCAACCAATAAAGCGCCTTGATCCAAGGATTCTAACAAGCGAAGAGGGTGTTTGCTGATTTCTAATCGATGTTCAACTTTCTCTGCATTGAGGCAGGCTTGAACGATGTGAGGAGCTAATAATTGAAGCAGCGCACGATCCTTTTCTGTAAAGCTTCGATTTTCGCGACTTAAAACTAAAGTAGAAACGACAGTTGGAGGGGCAGGCAAAGTAACGACCATCGCATCTTCTAACCCTAGGGGTTTATAATATTCGTGATAAAGACCAGTTTGATGAAATTCGCGTTGAGATAGGTAATCGGAAATTTTCATGACTTGGCCGGGAGCTTTGCCATAAGATCGTCGAATGATAGGTGCTTCCTTCATGTGTTCTTCGAAGGCCGGTTGCAATTTTTCAATTTTAGCGCCTTTGCTTTGATCGACTAATTCGTAAGTGCTTTGGGTTTTGGGTTCGGTAGCTGCATAATATGTTAAGCTGGAAGAAATTAATTTGGGTAATGTCGTGATCAAATGACTGCGCAACGATTCCCACTCCGTGTGCGAATAAATATCGCGCGCGCATTCCAATACCTTTTCATAGACTTGCTGAGAAGGCGAAGTCATAATAATATATGATAATCCGAAGATGAATCAGAATCAATGAGTTAAAGCTTGTTAAGAATTTTATAGAATTTTCAGTTTAACTTTTGATAAAAATTTTAATCTAAATGATCTGAGTAATTTACTAAATAATTTCTAATTTCGCGTGCGGTTCGCCAAGCGTCTTCGCTAATGCCGTGCACAACGTTCCATGTGCCTGCCACGACTAAACCCAGCGTGATCCAGTCTGGAGGACCAGCGCCTAAGAGAGCTCCCGGTTCTGCGTTGCTACCACCCGTAGTGTTAAAAATAAGAAAGGGAATAGTGGTAGATTGAGAAAGATCATAAACTTCAACGCGGGTTTCCATTTTGGTAGCACCCAATCCGCATCCAATGATGCTCGCAACGCGCGACTGCCTTGATTCACTCTAACAAATTGACCACGAATTAACCATCCCGTTTGAGGCAATTGACCAGAAACGGTTCGAGCAGGAGCAAGTCGGTGAGGCGTTTGATCAGTTTATCTTGTAGCATGCAAGCTGTATCTTTTTTTAAAAGTAGCAAGTTCTGCGCCTTCACGATCGACATTAAACTGAGCATCTTTTGTAGAGAAAGATGCCACAAAAATTTGAATCGGTTTTTGTGTAGGAATGGCAATAGCATGCTTGGGTTGTTTGGGTTCTTTAACACTGACCGAAGCACAACCGGTTAATAAAAGCAGAGCAGTCCAAGGGAGAATTGATTTTGGAAACATATAGCCATGCTAAAACAAGTCACTTAAAAAGCTAGTGAAATTATTGCATGACTCGATTGATAATTTGACAGTTTTACTTTAAGCAGCGGTAACGTAAGGTAATTTGCCTGCTACAGCATCGACTTGTTCTGGCGCTTCTAATAATTCCCCAATGGCATCCCATCGACCATTGATTAACGCATTGCGAGCACTTTCGCGAAGAGAACAGGAAAAGGTTTTCCCTTCGATTTGAAGTTTTTGATTTACTAAATCGATGGTTAATTCGGCGTTAGGATTTTTTTCGATAATATCACGAATGGTTTGAATATCCTGACGACTTGCGGACACACAAGGCATGCCAAGAGTGGTGGAGTTACCGAAGAAGATTTCTGCAAAACCTTCAGCAACTACGGCGCGAATCCCGTAGCGATAAATGGCTTGAGGGGCATGCTCGCGAGAACTGCCACAGCCAAAATTATTGCCACTTAATAAAATAGTAGCGCTTTGGAATTTTGGATCATTTAAGGGATGAGTTTTCGGTTTTTTATTTTCATCAAAGCGTACATCGTAAAAAAGAAATTCGCCCAATCCATCAAAAGTCACGCATTTCATGAAACGCGCAGGAATGATGCGATCGGTATCGATATCGTCTCCGGGAACCGAAACGCATTTGCCAACAACTGAAGTGATTTTTTTGAGTGCCATAACCTTAATGTTTTCCGTTTTTAAAAACTTCGCGGGCGTCGGAGACTTGTCCCGTTACGGCTGCTGCAGCTACCATGACGGGACTCATTAAAATGGTGCGTCCTGTAGGGCTGCCTTGACGGCCTTTAAAGTTGCGATTACTAGAGCTAGCGCAGAGTTGATCGCCGATTAATTTATCGGGATTCATGGCCAAACACATCGAGCAACCGGCTTCACGCCATTCGAAACCAGCCTCAGAAAAGATTTTATCGATGCCTTTTTGTTTGCATTGTTCCGCAACAATTTGCGAACCCGGAACTGCGATGGCTTTAATGCCTGCAGCCACATGACGGCCTTGAAGATATTTGGAAACTTCCACAAAATCGCCCAATCGCGCGTTGGTGCAGCTTCCGATAAAGGCGACATCGATTTTTTTACCTTTGATCGGTTCGCCGCCTTGGAATTTCATGTGTTCTAATGCTTCGGCTATAGAAGCTTTTTCGGCTTCTTCACTTTTTTCTACGCTTGGAATAGTTTCATTGATGAAAATGGCTTGTCCAGGATTGATGCCCCAAGTTACGGTAGGCTCGATTTCTTCGGCTTTAAAATTAACCACATCATCGTATTTGGCATCGGAATCCGAAACAAAAAATTGCCAACGCGTAACAGCGTCATCCCAAGCTTTGCCTTTCGGACTGTGGGGGCGATCTTTTAAATAATTAAAAGTGGTTTGATCCGGATTCACATAACCGACCCGTGCGCCGCCTTCGATCGACATGTTGCAGACGGTCATGCGTTCTTCCATTGTAAAGTTGTCAAAAACAGAGCCGCCATATTCATAGGCAAAACCTGTACCGCCATTAACGCCGAGTTTACGGATGATATGAAGAATGACATCTTTAGCATAAACGCCAGGTGCTAATTTGCCGTTTACATTAATGCGGCGAACTTTTAACGGTCCGATCGCCATGGTTTGCGTGGCGAGCACGTCACGCACTTGGCTCGTGCCAATGCCAAATGCGATCGCACCGAATGCACCGTGAGTAGAAGTGTGCGAATCGCCGCAAGCGATGGTTGTGCCGGGTTGGGTGATGCCCTGTTCCGGACCGACGATGTGAACGATGCCTTGCTTGCCCGTACTGCGATCAAAAAAAGTGACGCCAAATTCTTTACAGTTTTTGCGAAGTTCTTTGATCATCGCATCGGCCAAAGAATCGCTAAAAGGCTCAGCAACTTGATCCGTTGGCACGATATGATCTACCGTGGCAAACGTGCGATGGGGATAACGGACTTTAAGAGCCATTTCTCGAATCATCGCAAAGGCTTGAGGGCTAGTGACTTCGTGAATTAAGTGGGTGCCGATAAAAAGCTGTGTTTGCCCATTTGCTAATTGTCGAACCGCATGGGCGTCCCAAACTTTTTGGAATAATGTCTTACTCATAAATCTATTTCTCTATATGCAAAATAGAGGAAAACCTAAGTTTGTGCAAAGGTTTTATGATTTGTGAGGACTTAGAGGTGATCAAAATTAAATTCCTAATCCTTTAAGTTTAGGTATGGATTCCGCCATAGTTTCGGGTTGGGAGAGGTGAGGATGAATAAAGGTACTTATGAGGTTGATGGAAGACTAATAATGTTCTTTGAAGTCATAACCTCTAATGCTTTTCATTATTTTTTGTTGAAACCTCTTTTCAAGAAAGCATGTCTGGTTCAGAATTGAAAAATGCAACGTTGGATTCGTAGTTTTGAGGTGTTGTGTTTAACGCTTTGGCTTGGCGCAAGTGTTTGGTTTGTTTTTATTCAGAGTCCCTTGCTGTTTCGCGCAGTACCAGGAATTGCGCCTGTTTTGCAGGAATTGCTTTTTCCGAGATATTGGAATTTGGGTTATAGTTGCTTGGGGTTAGCCACTTTATTTTTGTTAGGGCGCGCTTTTCTTTATGTCGACAAAAGTTTGTTTTTTAAAGCTGCGATCTTGATGGTTATGATGGCATTACTGGCTGTGATTCAATTGAAAATCACGCCTGAAGTGAGAAGTTTAGGAAGTCAATTGATCGAAGCGGGTGCAAATCCCGATCCTGAAGTGAAAAAAGCTTTTGGGAAATGGCATGGGATTGCGATGGGACTTAATTTAGTGGTGTTTCTTGTTGTTTTGGTCGTGGCATGGTTAGAGCTTTGTCCAAAACAAAAGTTTTCCAATGATTAAAAGGGTACACTTAAAAAGTGATGAGCACGGGAAGGTGATCGCTGGTAATCGAAGGGGCATCAGCGATGGTGGCGTGAGGGAATCCAAGTTTTTTGGTTAAAATATAATCAAAGGTTGTGCCACTGAAAGGTCCGCCTCCTCGCCAGGTTTGACGTTTTGCCGGAGGGGTGTTGTTCCAGGAATCCCAAAAGCCTGCTGCCTTTATTTTAGCAATGGTTTGATCGCCTTTAAATTGGTTATCGTCATTGGTATTAAAATCGCCGGCTACAACCCAGCCTTTGATGTTTTTGGATTGGTAAACGCTTTCCATTTTTGTGATGTGCTCTAAAAGTTGGCGAACGGCTTCATGACGCATGGCAACGTTCGCTTTTTCACCGGCAGGATCGCTGCTGCCACGATTGCTTTTGAGGTGTAACCCATAAATCATGAGTAATTTTTTGCTTTTCGGATCTTCCAAGGCTGCAAAAGAGAAACCGCGCGGCGTTTTTTCGGCGGTCACTTTCCATGGTTCAAACCAAGCGGAATTAGCAGGCAGTCGAGAAGCGATGCCAATTTGTTGCTTTTGGATGTCGCCACTGTCATCGAAACGAAACGCGGAAACAACCTGGACGCGCATATCAGGAATAACGGAAATAAGTTGGTTGAACACTTTCCAATCGCGAAGTTCAAGACCAATCAACACGTCCGGGTTAAGTTGTTTCAAGGTTTTTTGTGCGCTACTCATCTGAATGCGAGCGGTAAGTGGGCTGGGGTGGGGATTACGGCCAGGAAACCATTCCAGATTCCAAGACATTACGGTAATGGCTTGGGAATGAAACGTGAAAACTAAAACGAGTAAACTGAGATAAAATTTCATAAAAAAATATTTTTGCAATGTAGAGAAAACTTTCCTTAAGCCAATTGTTTTATTTAATTTTTATGACGTGCATGTGTTGCATCGTATTCACAAATTAAATCTAATATAACATCCGCGATATCAGGTTCCGTGCCGATCGCAGGGGTGTACCAAAGTCTTCGTTCGTGAACGTGATAAGGGTTTTGTTCGAAAAGTAATTCGGGTGAAAGTGAGGAGTCTACTTTTTTTGCAAGACCTAACAATATAGGGATGTCTTCGTAGGAATGCAGTCCATTTGAAATAAAAAAAGGAACAACGATGACATTAGGTTGTGTGGTGAGTTGTGGCCAATCTTTAATGTGGGGTGCTTGCTCCATAAAAGCGCCTTGCACTTCGGCATAGATTTTTTTTTGTTTTAAACGGTGCACTTGATCATAAAGCGTAGCACCAGAGTTTTCATGACGTTCGGTGCCGTGGCCCACTAGTAACAAACAAGTTTCCAAAGGCGGTGGTGGAGAAATAACCTTCTGCGCGCGATGGAGTAGGGCTTGAGTCATGGAAGCGTGGGTTCCTACGGGGCGACAAAAATGGAGTTGAAAATGGTGTTCGGCATTCAAGCGATTGAATTCTTCAGGAATAATAGTTTGAGTGAAATAACCTTCTGCAATAAAATTAGGCACTAAATAAATTTCTTTTGTTTTAATTTGACTGAGAGTTTCTTGAAATGAAGGATGTTCTTTCCAAAGAGCGGGGAGCACGTTGGCAAAAAGATTGCGTTTTTTGATCGCTTTTGCGTGTTGAAAAGTGGGCAGGGAAGAGTCGAGGTTAATCGTTGACCCGTGACCCACTAAAACGAGGGTGGTTTGCTTCCAAAAAGGATTATTGAATTTCAATGCTTTGCAGGAATCTACTTTAAAGCCTTGCGAACTTCTTCGAGTTTACCGGCTGAACCCAATTTTTCATTTTTATGGGCAATGAATTTGGCGTATTCGTCCATAAAAATTTTGCCAGGAGGGCGAAAATCGTATTCGCCAGGTTTGTCACGGAAATACTCACGATGGACGCGGGTCCAGACCAAACGACCATCTGTGTCGATATTGACTTTGGTTACGCCCATTTTTGCTGCGGGTAAGTATTCATTTTCGTCTACGCCACGTGCGCTGGGGTCGAGTGTTCCCCCGGCAGCATTGATACGTTTTACTTCTTCCGGTGGCACGCTGCTGGAACCGTGCATAACGAGAGGAAAATTGGGTAGTTTCTTTTGAATTTCTTTGATGACATCAAAACGCAGGGATTGTTGGCCTTTGAATTTGTAAGCGCCGTGGCTGGTGCCAATGGCACAAGCTAAAGAATCGCAGTTGGTTTCTTTCACAAATTTTTCGGCTTCATCCGGATTGGTTAAGCAAGCATTGCCTTCATCTACTTTAATGTCTTCTTCGACACCGCCTAACATGCCCAACTCAGCTTCGACTGAAATTCCTTTTTGATGAGCGCGTTCCACTACGCGTTTTGTAATGGCCACATTTTCTTCAAAAGATTCGTGTGAGGCGTCGATCATCACAGAACTATAAAAACCTGAATCAATACAATCATAACAAGTTTCTTCATCACCGTGATCGAGATGAACGGCGAAAATGACTTCGGGAAACATTTGTTCTGCAGCGCGGATAATGGCTTCGATGATGCGTTTGTCGGTATATTTGCGAGCGCCTTTGGAAAGTTGAATGATAAAGGGAGCCTTGGACGCCGAGCAACCGCGAAAAAGGCCGACTGCTTGTTCGGCGTTGTTAATGTTGTAGGCGCCTATGGCAAATTTTCCGTAGGCGATTTGGTAGAGTTGTTTTGTGGTGACGATCATAAAAATTAATATACATAGAAGAGATGTTGTGGCCATTGGCAAGTGGAAAGACGAAAAAAAATCGGGTTAAGACAAGAAATAAGCCTTGGCAAAGTGGTACAGGTTAGCTATTTCCTCAAAACGTTTTGAAAGCGAAACCGAGTCAGTTTTTTTTAGGCATAAAATCGATTGCAATCGTGGCAATCAGTTGTTTTTTTTCTGTGGTAATAGCCCAGACTAATAAAAAGGAAGAAGCTAAAAAAGAAGAAAAGAAGGAAGAAAAAGTTCCTATTCAAATTACGGCTCAAGGCGAAAATGAACTTCAGGATGGTTTTGCTATCGCTCGCGAAAATGTGGAATTGATTTATGGAGAGACTTCTGTTTATGCCGATAAAATGACTTATGACACCAAAGAGTCGTGGGTGACGGCGGAAGGCAATGTTCGGATTTATAAAAAAGATGGCACCATTTGGAAGGGGGATCGGGTTCGCTATAATTTAAAAACGGAGCAGTTGGAAGCAGAGAACTTTCGGTTTGTGGATTATCCGCTCGTGGGAGAGGCGTCTTCGGTTAAAACTGAGGGTAGTTTAGATCAAATGAGTTATCGTGCTCAGGGAAATTTATTTTCAACGGAAAATTTATCCATGCCAGGGTTTAAAATTAAACCTAAGGTGATTGAGTATGAACCCAAGACAGGGCGTTATGTGATGCGTAATGCAACGGTTTATGCCGGATCGGTTCCGATTTTTTGGTTTCCCTATTTGGCTTACACACCGAGTGATTCGAAGGTGGCCGTTCAAGTAACGCCGGGCTATTCGTCGGAATGGGGTGCTTTTCTATTAACCAGTTATGGATGGGAAATCACTGATGGGTTGGATATTAAATTTCATTTTGATATGCGAAGTGAACGCGGTTTTGCTGGTGGCACGGATTTAAAATGGATTTATGGTCGTCGCGAGGGCAATTCGGATAGGGGAGAATATGGTCAGGGCAAGATTCGATTCTATTATGCTTATGATCAAAAGCCGAATAAATCGGGCAGCCGAGCGGATACAGATTCGAGTCGCTATCGATTGCAAGTTCAACAGCGAGCTTATTTTACCAAAGATAAGGATATTTATGCGAATTTGGTGATTAATAAAATGAGTGATCGCAATTTTGAACGCGATTTTTTTGAAAATGAATTTCGTAAAGAGCGCCAACCCGACAATTTTCTCGAGGTGGTAAAATATGATCCTAATTTCACCTTAACAGCATTGGCTCGGCAGCAATTAAACGATTTTTTTGAAACAACGGAACGCGAGCCGGAAATTATTTTTGAAATGAAACGACAACGCATTACGCCGAAACTTCCTTTGGAATATCATGGGCAAAGCTCTTTTGTGCGTTTTAATCGCAAATATAGCAATGAAGACGCTGATTTTCCGGATGATTTTAATACAACACGTTTCGATACGTTTCATGAGATTTCTTATCCGGGACAATATTTTGGTTGGTTGAACGTGACACCGCGAGCAGGTTGGCGGGGAACTTATTATACGGACTCGTTGGGCGAAGAGGATGATTCGTTTCGAGTTCCGGGTTCAACGGGGAATGGAAGTGGTGGTGGCGTGTTTCGTTCGACGTTTGATTTGGGTTTGGAATCTTCTTTTAAACTTTCTCGCACGTGGAATTGGCAAAAGCCGGAGTGGGGCATTGATCGTTTGCGCCATGTGATTGAGCCTTTCATTAATTTTTCTTACATCCCTAATCCCTCGGCAAATATTGATCGCATTATGCAATCGGATGGGCGATTGCCTTTTTCGACACGATTACAACCCTTAGATTTTCCACAATACAATTCCATTGACTCCATTGATAACCAACTCATCACACGTGTGGGAACGCGTCAACGCTGGCAAACGCATCGTGATGGGCGGAATTGGAATTTATTGGAATGGAATACCTATATTGATATCGATCATGAAAGCCGTTACTACCACGACAACGAAACTTCTAATTTATATAATGATATCAAATTTAGACCCGTGCCGTGGTTAACGTTTGAAGGATTTGCTTCAACCGATCTTTATGGTGATGGATTCAATGAATATAATTCTCGCATTACTTGGCAAATTGCTAGGCCGTTTCAATTTCGTTTTGGTTCACGCTACATCAATGGATTTGATCCCTTTCCCAATAGCAACCAATTTTATTTGAATTTATTTTGGCGCATCAACGAAAGTTGGGCTTTTGAGACACGCCACGTTTTCGAAGTAGAAGACTCCACTTTAGAGTTGCAGGAATATAGTATTTATCGTGATTTCACTTCGTGGCGGATGGCTTTCGTGAGTCAGATTCGGAATAATCGTGAAAATGCGGATGAGTATGCGTTTTATTTAACCTTCACGATGAAAAATTTCCCGGAAGCCTCAATTCCTTTGGGCTATGAGGTGGACGAAGACGCATCGGGTGGTAATTAGATTTTTCTCAAAAATTAAGGGAATGATAAAACTATGAAGTTAAGTATTATTGGATCAGGATATGTAGGATTAGTCACCGGCACTTGTTTTGCTGAAGTGGGGCACCAAGTGATTTGTGTGGATAATAATCAAGAAAAAGTGAAGCAGTTGCGAGCGGGTAAAATTCCCATTTACGAGCCAGGTTTGGAAGAGTTAATCAAACGCAATGTAGCCAATGGACGCTTGCAATTTACCGATTCGATTAAAGAAGGTGTGGACAATTCGGAAGTGGTTTTTATTGCGGTGCCAACTCCACCGCAGAGCGATGGAAATGTGGATTTGACTTACATTGAGCAAGTCGCTCGCGAAATTGCGGGAGTGTTAAACGATTATCGTGTTATTGTGGATAAAAGCACGGTTCCCGTTAAAACCGGTGAAAAAGTAGCTGAGACTATTTCACGCTATTGCAAAGCAAAAGTAGAATTTGATGTGGTGAGTAATCCAGAATTTTTGCGCGAAGGTTGCGCTGTGTCAGACCTGATGAAACCGGATCGCATTGTGATTGGAGTAAAAAATGATCGTCCTGTTGCAGTTATGGAAAAAATTTATGAACCGTTTCATGCACCGGTCTATATTACGGATATTAACAGTGCCGAGTTGATCAAACATGCCGCCAACTCATTTTTAGCGCTCAAAATTTCTTATATTAATGCCGTGTCAGCCATTTGTGAGGCTTCGGGTGCAAATGTCGATGAAGTAGCAGATGGCATGGGTGCGGATAAACGTATTGGTCGAGCTTTTTTGAATGCAGGTTTGGGTTATGGCGGAAGTTGTTTCCCGAAAGACATTAAAGCCTTTATTGCTATCTCAGAACAGTTGGGTGTGCCTTTTGCGCTATTGAAAGAAGTAGAGCGCATTAATGAAGCGCAATTGGAACGGTTTATTAAAAAAATTAAGGATGCACTCTGGGTTTTGAAGGACAAAACGATTGGTGTATTGGGATTGGCTTTTAAAGGTGACACCGATGATGTTCGTAGCAGCGTTGCGATTGCATTATGCCGCCGTTTAGTGGCTGAAGGTGCCAAGTTGCGGGTTTATGATCCGCAAGGTTTGGAAAAAGCAAAGGAAGAGCTAAAAAAAGAAATTAATAGCATTACCTTTTGTGCTAAAGGTGAAGAAGTTTTTGATAAAGCAGAGGCGATTACTGTAGCTACAGAATGGAAAGAGTTTCGCAACCTGCCTTGGAAACAGTTGAAAGACAAAATGATTTCACCTCTGGTTTTTGATGGACGAAATCTTTTAGATGCGAAAGAGCTTCAAGGCTTTGGCTATCAGTATCAAGGGGTAGGCCGTTGATATATGAAAAATTTTAAATAGCTTTTACAGCGTTGCCTTTTTCATTTCTTCAAAAATTGCTTTTAATTCAGCATCTTTGACGGCTTCATCGGCAGCTTGGCTAAAAAGAGTGCGATGTTCTTGAGAAAGGGTTTCGTAGAGGTGTGCTTGAAGACCCATTTCTAATTTATCAATTTGTTTAATAAATCGCGCTTCGGGTGATTCGCCTTTTCGAATTCTTCCCAAAGCGCAATATATTTTTGACCTTGAGGTAGTTTGGCGAGTACTTGATGGATGGATTGTTGTTCTCGTCGATATTTTTCTTCGGCTTGAAGATTATTGACCGGGGTTAGATCACCAGCATAAATTTCACCAAAATCGTGTAGTAAAACCATGGTTAAAACTTTTTTAAGGTCAAGTTGAGGAAAATAATTATCAGCTAAAAACAAAGCAAGCACGGTAGCAGCAAACGAATGCTCTGCCACACTTTCGCACAGTTCTTTTTGCAGTCCATTTTGCAGCCAACCTTGACGGTAAAGTTGCTTAAGATGTTGCACTTCAAGATAAGTTTCTAACAGGGGAGAAAGCTGCTTTAACGAAAGACGCGATAAAGCGGGTAGAGCTTTTTGTTGCATGATTGGCTAATTAAAGATTTACTGTTTATCCGTAATTTTTTCAATTTTATGGCGACTGTAATCGGATAAGCCAACTACTAAGCCTAGACCGACGCAACAAGTGCCAATAATTTGGCCGATTTTAACTTCCACACCAGGAATCAGGAAGTAACTGAGAAAGGGAAGCACGACGACATATAAATTAGTATAGGGCACCCACACGTGAACGGGATATTTGGATAGAGCAAAGAAGCCCCAGCTGTAAATATAACCTGTCAGACCCGCGCCTATCGCAAAAATAACCGCTTTTTGCGGAGTGAAATAACCGGTGAAGCTTTTCCATTCGATCAGAGCGATCACAGCAATAGCTAATGTGGCATAACCAAATTTAAAAACTTCACGCCATAAAACAAACGCGTTGGAGCTTACTTTGTGTTTGGCTAATTGTACGGATTTATTGTTAAGAATTTGTTGCGAGCAAAGACAAAGGTTAATAATGATTAACCAGACCACTGCTTGCCAATCCAGAGAACGAGTTAACATCGCTTTGGCATGAGAAACACCACCGCTGCTCAAAACTACATGACTGAGTTGAGGCAAGCTATCTAATTTAAGCGATGAGATAACTAAGCCCGTCAAAACAAACAGTGTGCCAAACCAGTGTTCCTTACGAACGGTAGAACCAAACATTAAGCCAGTCGCTACAGGTAATAAAACAATGTAAACCGAGATAAAAGGAACCCAGAGGTGAGGGGAATAACGAGAGATAGAAAAGAAACCAATATTTTCAATAATTCCAGTAAAAGAACAAATAGAAACGGTAAGCACTGAAGCCCAACCTGGCCAAAACTCTTTTAATGCTCTTCCTTTGATTGCTTCTAATACTACGGCAACTACTGACCAAGATAATTTAAATAGTTCTCGCCACCAGGTTAGAACTACTGCGGTGGCAAATTCTGTTAAACCGCTAGTAGGGACATCCGAGTTGTGAGTGTTTTTTTCTGTTGAAGAAGTCGTTTTATCAGCTTGGGTTCTAGCGAGATTGTTTAACAGTTGCTGGCCACCCAGAGCAGCATTAATAATCAGCAAAACGATAATAACGGTCCATTCCATAGTTTATTAATTTTAAGAATAAAAATTGATTAATGATTTTGATAAAACAGTTGCGCTATACATGTCAAAGCTCATTCTTAAAAGCGGCTTGCCAGGATGTCACGAGAAAAATGATGAATTTCTTTTCATAATTGAAGGATAAAGATTGACGAAGTTGCTATTTTTTTTTCATGCTAGGCAAACGGTGATAAAAAATTGAATGAAGTGTTGGAAAGTTTTCATTTTTGCTATTTTGTTTTTCGGCATCTTTCCTTGCATCGAGGCTCGTCCCATTGTGGTGATTGATCCTGGGCATGGGGGCGAAGATCGAGGAGGACTACCAGGACAACGCATCCCTGAAAAAGTGATGACGTTGGATGTGGGATTACGTTTGGAAAGAGTTTTACTTAATCTAGGCTACAAAGTGCTCATGACAAGACGATCGGATCGTTTTATTTCTTTGGCAGAACGGTGTCGCGTAGCAAATCGTATTCGAAACTGCATTTTTATTAGCATTCATTTTGATGCTTATTACAATAGTCGAAGCAACGGTGTCAGCACGCATTATGCAAAATATAACAGTGGACGTTTGGCAACTTTGGTGCATCGACGTTTGGTTCAAAGATTAAATCCTATGATGAATCGCGGCGTCAAAAGGGCACGTTTTTATGTGATTCGCAATACTTATTGTCCATCGATCTTGGTCGAGGGCGGTTTTCTGACAAATCGACGGGAGTGTGAAAGAATTTTATCGCCGAATTATCGACAGGCCATGGCCAATGCTATTGCGCAAGGCATTTTAGATTATGGAGGTTAAAAGTTTTTTGCCAAATGGATAGCTATTGCAGTGGTGCTTGTGACCCTTTATAAAAGCAGTTGATTATGGCGATTCGATTTTTGTTTATTTGGTTTATTGGTTCTTTAAGCGGACAATTTGTTTATACTCAGAGCGCATCACCCAAGTTGGGTCTGGTTTTTCCATTGGAAGAGAAAAATGGTCGTGTTTATGTGAAGGAAACATGTTTGATTAGTCGCAATACGATTTTGAATAAAAGGACATTGCTGCGGGTTATGTTTCAGTTGCCTCGATTAGAAGATGCAGATGTGAAACGTGCAGAAAAAAAGAGAAGCAAAAGCGTGCTTATACCAAACAGCATGAGTTAAAAAATGTTGTGGTTTCGCCTCAGCAAGAGGCGCTCAAGCAAAGGGCGTTGGCGACGGCTTGGACCAATACCTTGCCTTTTCGCGCGTTGTTAAATCGCACGGAGTTTGAAGAGATTTATGTTGTGACGGAGGAGACGAATGGAGAGTTGGAGATTGAGTCGATTGATCTGCCGGAAGGGTTGTTGTTAATCGAAAATGAGAAAGGGGTTGAGGTGGCATGGGTGGCAAGCCAACAAAGTGGTGCAACAAAAGAGTTTCGTTTGGGCGATAGGATTTTGGCGTTGAATGGAGAAAAGGTGAAAACGTTGCGAGATTTTCAACAGGATTATCTTGCTGTGAAATCGAGTGATCCTCGCAAGCGTGAATTGATTTCTGTGGAGGTGATTGGGAAAGGGGAAACCCGTTCTACTTTTTTAAGTCTGGATGCGCCTCCGAGTTTATCTGGAAGTTTACTTGATATGCCATAATTTATTTTAAATTGAAAGGTGACAATGAAAAAGCCGGTTGTTTTAATGATTCGTGATGGTTGGGGGATTAATCCTCAAGGTAAAAATGGCGCGGAAAGTGAAGGGGATGCTACGCTGCTTGCAGAAACACCGTTCCATGATTATTTATATGCTCATTATCCTTTAGCAACGTTAAGTGGTAGCGGTTTGGATGTGGGTTTACCGAAAGGGCAGATGGGTAATTCGGAAGTAGGACATTTGAATTTGGGTGCGGGACGAATTGTATATCAGGATTTGACGCGGATTAATCAAGCTATTGAAGATAAGAAATTTTTTCATCTTTCTGTACTAACGCAATTTTTTTCGCAACTTCGTTCAAAGCAAAAGGCTTTGCATTTATTGGGGCTGTTATCGGATGGCGGTGTGCATTCGCATCAAAAACATCTTTATGCTTTGTTGCACGCGGCTAAGGAAGCGAAATTGCATGAGGTTTATATTCATGTTTTTTTGGATGGTCGTGATACTTCGCCGACGGGGGGCATTAACTATGTTGATGAGTTATTAGCCTTTCTTGAGAAGGAGGGAATTGGTCATTTAGCAACGATTATTGGGCGTTATTATGCGATGGATCGCGATAATCGTTGGGATCGGACGCAAAAGGCGTATGAATTGATCACGCAAGGGGTGGGTAAAGAGATTGTGCATATTACCGAAGAGATTAATCATTGTTATACTCAAGGAATGACGGACGAATTCATGGTGCCTTTGGTGATGCCTTCTATGCCATGTCCTTTGGTTAAAGATGGGGATGGTGTTTTATTTTTTAATTTTCGTTCGGATCGTGCACGGCAACTTTCTCAGGCTTTTTTGTCGAAGACATTTGATCGGTTTCCACGCGCTTATTGGCCTCAGGTGAATTACGTGACGATGACGGAATATGATTCTACGTTTTCGTGTCCTGTGCTTTTTGAGCCGCAATCCATGTCGCATATTTTTGGCGAGGTGGTGAGCGAAGCGGGTTTGACTCAGTTGCGCATGGCCGAAACGGAGAAATATCCGCATGTCACTTATTTTTTTAATGGTGGTCGAGAAAAACCTTTTTTGGGAGAAGAGCGGGTGATGATTCCTTCGCCTAAAGTGGCGACTTACGATTTGAAGCCGGAAATGTCGGCTGTTGAATTGACGGAAGAAGCAGTAAAGCAGTTGCGAACGGGCAAGTTTGATGTGTTGATTCTGAATTATGCGAATCCTGACATGGTTGGGCATACGGGCTCTTTACCCGCAGCGATTCAAGCAGTGGAAACGATTGATTGGGGTGTGCAACAGCTTGTGGAAACGGTTTTGGAATTGGATGGGAAGCTGCTGATTACTGCGGATCACGGGAATTGCGAGCAGATGATTGCAGTGGATGGCTCGCCTCACACGGCTCATACGACGAATCGAGTTCATCTTTTGTATGTAGCAGAAGATGCAAAAAATTTTCGATTGAAAGATGGAATTTTGGCGGATATTGCGCCGACTTTGCTAGCGATGTTGAATTTAGAAAAACCAAAAGAGATGACAGGTCATTCACTTTTAGAAAAAAAAGGATAAAATATGTTTCGATCTTCGTTGCGTTACTCTTCTTTTGGCATCGTGAATGGATTGATTGCGATTAATGTCATTATTTTTCTTTTGCAGTGGGCAACTGATCGGAATCCTTGGCTGGTTCGTTATTTTGCGTTAAGTTCTTTTGGTTGGGAAGAGGGGCGTTATTATCAACTTTTTACTTATATGTGGTTGCATGGAAACATGCCGCATTTGCTGTTTAATATGATCGGTCTTTGGGTTTTTGGTCGTGAATTGGAATCGATTGCGGGACGATGGCATTTCATTTTTTTGTATTTGCTGAGTGGTTTGGCGGGTGGCATTTTATGGATTATTTTTAATTTAAACTCTCTTTATCCCATGGTGGGAGCGAGTGCTGCGGTGTTGGGGTTGGTCACAGCGTTTGCTGTGTTATTTCCTCGGGTGCCCTTGCTTATTTTCCCTCTGCCTTTTCCTGTCCAGGCTAGGTGGATGGCCATCGGTTATACTTTGCTAACCCTTACTTTTATTTTGCGAGGTACGCTTTCGCAAGTGGCGCATTTGGCGCATTTGGGAGGTATTGTAGTGGGTTTTATTTATGCGCGATTTTTTCTGGTGAAGCGCATGAAAATGTTTCCAGCACGTTTTTATTAGAGTGCGTTAGTGAAATGGTTTTCTTTTCTCACTTGTCAGACTGTTTTTGACTTGGCAGTTTGCCAGGGTTCATGAGCCGGCTTTTTTTATTTTTGGTTGTGTTGGTTTTGGCAGGTTGTGGTAATGCCAAGGAAAAAAAAATTATTTCTGATGTAGAAACGTTGATGAAATTTCACGAATATAGCAAGGCCATGATGGTTTTGAAGGAAGCGTTGAAGGAAGAACCAAAAAATAAAAAATTTTTGCGTTATCGTATTTTAATTTTATTAAAAGCAGAGCAACCCGACTTGGCTTATGCTGCTTATCGGCAGATGAAAGAAAAAATTTCTTCGGGTGATGATGTTTTATTGAAGGCATTGGAGAATGAGGATGTCACGATTCGTGTCACGGCGGCCCAGGTTTTATCAGTTGCTAAAGAGCCAGAATCGGTTCCTGCTTTGATTAAGCGAGTGAGTGATTCGGATGAAACGGTGCGGCGTGCTGCAATTAATGCTTTGCGAGAGTTAAAAGATTCGCGCGCGACAAAAGTGTTGCAGAAGGCGTTAAAAGATGAATCTTGGTTTGTGCGAGGTGAGGCAGCTCAGGCTTTGAGTGCTATTGGAGCGGAAGAGGCGTTGCCTGATTTATTTGATGCCTTGCATGATTCAGATGCTTATGTGAAACAGGCAGCGGGTGCCGCTTTAATCGCTTTGGCGAATGGAGATAATTTAGAAATTTTTTCTCAACAATTATCGCATGACGATTGGGAACGAAATTGATTGCAGCGATTGCTTTGGCAAAGAACGGGAATGATCGAGGAAAAACTTTTTGATTCGAGCTTTGGAAGAGTCTCAGGGAGATGTGTGGCATCGTCGTCTTTGTGTTGAAGCGTTGATGGATTTAAAAGCATTAGAGGCTTTGCTTTTGTTGCAAAAAATAGCGGAAGAGGATAAAGATTCGCAAGTGCGTCTGGCAGCGATCACGGCGTTAGGGTTGATGCCTGATGCCAGTTCTTTTGCGGTGTTAGATCGAATTCGAAAAAATCCTCAAATTTCGCCTCCCGTTCGGGCTCACGTTGAAGAAGCGCTGCGTTTAATTGATGTGACACTACGGACTCAAATCCATTAAGAATGTTTACAAAGAATATTTTATTTAGGACCAATAATTTTTACACCCGCAGCGTTACTTGCAACTAAAATGGGTAGTGTAAAGTTGTTGATGCTTGAAAGTGCAAAAACCTCTCGGCGTTTTTGAATAATAATATCAAGTCCTCCTACGGAACGAGTGATGCCTTCAGTTTGGTTTACGATATTATTTTCTTCGTCAACTGTTGTTGTCGTTTTAGTGGATGAAGCTGTGACTTGGGGGGTAAGTCCTGTTTTAAAGGTTCCAACAAATTTTTCTTTAGGCTGTAGGGTGTATAAAGGTAATGATGAAGGGAAAAAGATTCCATTATTGTTAGTATATCCAAAAAAGCTCTCTACCAACTTTTACTAGTAAAATGGGACTAGTATTGGGCACAGCAACCGTATTAAGAGTAGAGCCAATAGTATTGTTCTGTAAAACGATAGGATCAATTGTTTGAACTTCAGTAAAGGCATTATTTTGATATAAGGCACCCAATACCTTGGCTCTGGGAGCAAGAGTATTTCCAAATTGTAATTGAGTTTGTTGATAGGTTCCTTCATTCGCTAAATAAGCAGTTATTTTCTTTCTGCGTTGTAAAATAAGGTCAACATCGCCGTCTCCATCAATGTCACCTGTAGCCACGAGTTTAAACCCTGGATTGGGCAATGGCACCGAAAGAGTAGTAATATTGCTGGAAAAATTAGGACCGTAGGCAATTTTTATTACTTGCCCTGTTTGGCTTAACAAATCAACGTTGCCATCGCCATTAATATCTCGAAGAGCTTTAGGTTTAAAAGGGCGCGTTTCTTCAGAGGTAATTAAAGTATTGATTGAGCCATTGCCTGGTAAAATTTTAGTAATTTTCAGAATTTTTGATTTAAATTTTCCATAAAAGGTTCTGCCACAATGTTGGTGACGTAGACAGGAGGAGCATTCGTTTCGTCGGTGGCGTGACTTTTAAGTGAAGTCAAAGTCGCGAAAATAACAAGAAATAGAAAAATGATTCGATTGCGCTCCATACATCCTCCTTTAAACAAAATTAACTCTATGAAAAGAAAAATCAAATGAATATTACGACTTTTTTAGTTCGGTTGCAATTTTAGTTTTTGTTCTTATTTTAATCTTTTTTGATAAAACCGCTTGACTTCTATAAAAGATAGATCAAATTCGGGCGCTGTTTTAAAAAATAAAGCTCTGAAAACTTTTTCAAAAAAAATGAGAGAGTAAAAGTGCTTTATTGATTTTTTTAAATGCGGTTATATTTCGCAGTTAAAAAAATCTGAAACAAGTCTTTGCCCACGTAGCTCAGTTGGCAGAGCACGTCCTTGGTAAGGACGAGGTCGTCGGTTCAATCCCGATCGTGGGCTGGTAGTTGTAAAAAAATTTAGAAAGTTAAAAATTAGAAATATAAATTAGGAGTCACAAATATTATGGCGAAGGAAGCATTTAAACGCGATAAACCCCACGTTAATATTGGCACAATTGGTCACGTGGACCATGGAAAGACAACTTTGACCGCCGCCATTACTACGATTTTGTCCAAGCAAGGTTTGGCAGAGGCTAAAGCTTACGATCAGATTGATGCGGCTCCTGAAGAAAAAGAACGTGGAATTACGATCAACACAGCACACGTAGAATATCAGACTGATAAACGTCACTACGCTCACGTGGATTGTCCGGGTCACGCTGACTATATTAAAAATATGATTACCGGCGCCGCTCAGATGGATGGAGCGATTCTCGTGGTGAGTGCGGCTGATGGACCGATGCCACAAACTCGCGAGCATATTCTTTTAGCGCGCCAAGTGGGTGTGCCTGCCTTGGTTGTATTTCTTAACAAATGCGACATGGTCGATGATAAAGAACTGCTTGATTTAGTGGAGCTTGAAGTTCGTGAGCTCTTAACTCAATACGAATTCCCTGGAGATAAAATCCCGATTGTGAAAGGTAGTGCTGTCAAAGCTTTGGCCGCTGCAGATCCTAACAGCCCAGATGCCAAATGTATTTTAGACCTCATGAATGCGGTGGATACTTATATTCCATTGCCAGAACGCCCTAAAGATCAACCCTTCCTCATGTCTGTTGAAGACGTGTTTAATATTGAAGGTCGTGGCACAGTGGCAACCGGTCGTGTGGAGCGAGGTGTTTTAAAGAAAATGGAAGAAGTAGAAATCGTAGGTTTGCGACCGACACAAAAAACGGTGGCGACTGACATCGAAATGTTTAGAAAACTTCTCGATCAAGCTGAAGCGGGAGATAACGTAGGTGTCTTGCTTCGCGGCGTGAAAAAGGAAGACGTGGAACGCGGTCAAGTGATTGCTAAACCCGGCACGATTAACCCTCACAAGAAATTCAAGGCAGAAGTTTATGTATTGAGCAAAGAAGAAGGTGGTCGACATACTCCTTTCTTTTCCAATTACCGACCTCAATTTTTCTTCCGCACGACCGACGTGACAGGCACGATTAAATTGCCTGCCAATGTTGAAATGGTAATGCCAGGTGATAATATATCCATGGAAGTCGAATTGTTAGCGCCCGTGGCTATGGAAAAAACCATGCGTTTTGCGATTCGAGAAGGTGGTAGAACTGTAGGGGCAGGCCGTGTTACCGAGATTATTGAATAAAAAGTAACAGGACCCTGTCTTTACGTTGAAACTCTTTTTAGGAGAGTAGCTCAATTGGTAGAGCAGCGGTCTCCAAAACCGCATGTTGCAGGTTCGAGTCCTGTCTCTCCTGCATCAGGCGAAAGATAAAACATAGGAAAGAAGATAGTGATGATCTCAAAATTAGCGCAATGGGCACAAGTGCACTGGCTGCAGACTACTTTATTAGTAGCGGCTATTCTGATTGCTTTGGTTCTTGTCATTCGTCGTTGGTCTAAAATTTTAAGTTTTAGTCGAGAAGTCAATGTGGAACTCAAAAAGTGCAGTTGGCCCTGGGATCCCATGCAAACCGGATTACGTCGCTACAAAGAGTTAATTGACTCTACCGTAGTCGTCATTGTTTCCATGGTTTTGTTAGGCGCTTATACTAGTTTCTTTGATCTTATTCTCATGAAAGTAGTCGGCTTAGTCATTCAACTTCATATTTAATCAAATCATGGACTCTTTTTCTTCTCAAACCTCAACCGATCAAAACGAAAATATGCCGGCACCCAACTTGGGAGCGGCTGAAGAGCCAAATCCTACTCAGTCAGCAGCACAGGAAATATTGCCAGACGCAACGCAAGAAATAGAACAACAGGCAGCCCAAGAAGTTCCAGAGCAGAAAGAGGTGAGTTCTATTTTACAGCCTTTGGATAAACGTCATCCTAGCTATGATAAAGCGCAATGGTTTGCTCTTCACGTGCTCAGCGGTCAAGAAAACAAAGTCCGCGACGCATTGCTCAAGCGACTTAAAGCCAATGAAATGGTCGACAGTTTGCATGAAGTCATTGTTCCCACGGAGCGGGTTTCGGAAATTCGACGCAACAAGAAAATTGAAACCGAACGCAAGCTTTATCCTGGCTACGTTTTTATTTTAGCCAATCTTTTGGATGATAATAAAAAAATCATTGAAAAAACTTGGTATTATTTGCGGGAAACCCAGGGAGTTTTGGGCTTTGCAGATGGTCAAAAACCGATCCCGATGCGAAACAGTGAAGTGGAAGCCATGTTAGCGCAAATTAAAGCCAGTGAAGAACATGTGATTCCTAAAACAGCATTTTCTGTGGGAGATAAAGTCAAAGTCGGTGATGGCCCATTCCAGAATCAGGACGGGCTTGTGGAAGAAGTTTATCCTGAAAAAGGTCGACTTTTGGTTTCGGTAAGCATTTTTGGACGAAGCACTCCAGTTGAATTAGAGTATTGGCAAGTTGAAAAAACGTGATATAATAAATAGTTTGGGCAAATTACTTTTCAAAATGGGTAAAAATTGAGTTAAAGAAAAAAAATTATGGCGAAAGAAGTTGTTGCAACGATTAAATTACAAATTCCAGCGGGTCAGGCCAATCCAGCGCCTCCTGTAGGACCAGCTTTGGGTCAACAAGGCGTTAACATCATGGCTTTTTGTAAGGAGTTTAATGCTGCCACCCAAAAGCAGGGTGGTGACATTTTACCGGTTGTTATTACCGTTTACAAAGATAAAAGTTTCAGTTTTATTACTAAATCGCCACCTGCTGCAGTGCTTCTAAAAAAAGCAGCAAAAATTGCGAGTGGTTCGAAAGAGCCTAACAAAAATAAAGTGGCCAAGATTTCTAAAGCTCAAGTTATGGAAATTGTGAAACTAAAAATAAAAGATTTAAACACGCACGATGAAGAAGCCGCTTTTCGGATTTTAGCTGGAACAGCGCGCCAAGCGGGGATTGAAATTGTCTAATGTAAACCCATAAGTAGGAGTCCCGCCATAGCGAGACGTTAGCACTACAGGAGTAAAAAAAATGCAAAATAAACGAAGTAAACGATATCAGCAAGCGGCCAAATTAGTGGAAGAGAAAAAGCTCTACTCACTAGAAGAAGCCATTAAAATATTAAAAACTTTTCCTGCCGCAAAATTTGATGAGTCAGTCACGTTAGCTTTCAAATTAACGGTAGACCCTAAGCAAAGTGACCAAATGGTGCGAGGCACGGTCGCATTACCTCATGGTAGCGGGAAAAACGTAAAGATTTTAGTTTTTGCTAAAGGTAAAGCAGCAGATGCTGCTCGTTCTGCTGGAGCAGAGCATGTGGGGTTCGAAGACATGATCAAAAAATGTCAGGAAGGTTTTCAAGATTTTGATGTTGCCGTTGCCACGCCCGAAGCCATGCAAGAAGTTAGAAAATTAGGAAAAGTTTTAGGCCCTCGCGGACTTATGCCTAACCCTAAAACAGGCACAGTAACCGATGACACAGCCAAAGCTGTTAAAGAATGCAAAGCGGGTCGCGTAGAATTTAAGATCGATAAAGCAGCCAATCTTCATGTTTTATTAGGTAAACGATCGTTTAGTGATACCCAGTTGATTGAAAATATTCGTGCTGTCATTGATTCCGTAGTGAAAGCTCGCCCTTCTTCTGCAAAAGGTCATTACATCGATCGAGCGGTAATAAGCTCGACCCAATCGCCCGGTTTAACTTTAGATATGAGTGAATTTAAAAATTAAAAATTATGAGAGCAGAAAAAGCAAATTTAGTGGAAGAAATTAAAGCCAAAATCAATGGTTTTCCTTATGTCATTGTGACCGATTATCGTCAGATGAACGTGCCACAATTTTCTGAACTGAGAAAACGTCTCCGTCAAACTGGGGCGCGCTATACTGTGGTAAAAAATACGGCCTTGCGTTTGGTCATGAAGGAATTGGATTTGCCAGAAATCAAAGATTTGCTCGAAGGCCAAACCGCTATTGTTTCCGGCTCTCAAGATGTTTGTTCAGCCGCTAAAGTTTTGAAAAATTTTGCGGCAGAATTTGCCAAACCCCAAATTCGTGGTGGCATTTTGGAGGGCGCAATTCTTGAAACCAAACAAATCATAACTCTGGCCGATTTACCTCCTCGAGAAACGCTTTTGGCACAGATTTTAAGTTTGATCAATACGCCAGCGACTACTTTGGCGCGATTAATTCATACGCCGGCTTCGCAACTGGCTCGTGTTATCAAAGCAAAAGCGGAGAAAACAGCATAAAATTTGCGCTGGTATTAGCATAGTAACAATAACATGACTAAAACTAACGCCAAGATGGACAAGGGCATAAACAAAAAACGTCGACCCACTTCTAGTCTTGAAGCCCTTCAAGAAGAAATGAATTGCGGGTGCAATTCGCTAGGAGAACGACAAAAAGGAAGTGAAAAGTTTTTGGTAAATACGGCTTGCAGTTAAAATGTCTGAAAGCTCACAATTAAAAACTGATTACTTAAAATTATGGCAACTGATTTAAAAAATATAGTCGAACAACTCAGCTCACTCACTGTTATGGAAGCGGCTGATTTAGTTAAACAATTAGAAGAAACTTGGGGTGTAAGCGCTGCTGCGCCTGTTGCAGCTGTCGCTGCGGCACCAGCTGGTGGAGGAGCAGCTCCTGCAGCAGAAGAAAAAACTTCGTTTAATGTGATATTAACTGATGGTGGCGCAAATAAAATCGCTGTGATTAAAGAAGTTCGTAGCGTTGTTCCAGGTTTAGGATTAGCCGATGCCAAAGCTTTGGTGGAAGGTGCACCTAAAACCGTGAAAGAATGCGCAACGAAAGAAGAAGCTGATGAAATTAAGAAAAAATTAGAAGCAGCTGGCGCTAAAGTCGAAGTGAAATAAAAGTATTTCGATGAACTGCCTCTTTCAAGAAAAAGAGGCAGCGATCGAAACCCTTTATCATAACAGTTAACAAGAACAGTCAATTAGGAACGAACATGTCAGAGAACACAAAAACGGCAGAGAGAATCAACTTCGGTAAAATTGTTGAGGCATTAGAACCACCGAATTTGATTGAAATTCAACTCACTTCTTACAAAGAATTTCTTCAAACAGACGTCTCTTCTAAAAAACGGAAGACAGAAGGCTTACAAGCTGTGTTTGGAGAAGTTTTTCCTATCGAAAGTTACGATGGAAAAATTAAGTTGGAATTTGATAACTATGAAATTGGCGAACCAAAAGTGGGGGCTTTAGAATGCCAACGCGAAGGTCAAACTTTTTCCGCGCCGTTGTATGTCACTTTTCGTTTGCGCGATGAAACCGGAGTTAAAGAAGAGCGTGTTTATATGGGGGAAATGCCGCTCATGACAAACGCTGGCACGTTTGTTATTAACGGCGCTGAGCGCGTGGTGGTTAGCCAACTGCATCGAAGTCCTGGCATCTGTTTTGAAAGCAGCGTTCATGCTAATGGTAAAACTCTTTATTCTTATCGCATTATTCCGGATCGTGGAAATTGGATGGAAATCATGTTTGATACCAATGATTTGCTGTATGTTTTTCTTGATCGTCGCAAACGTCGCCGAAAATTTTTGGTGACAACATTTTTGCGAGCTCTTGGATTCAGTTCTGATCGAGAAATTCTTTCGTTATTTTATCCTATTGAAAAATTGAAACTGAGCCAAAAAATTGATGACGAAGCGATCGCGACCAAAGTTTTGGTTGAGGACGTTCGCGAAAAAGATAATCCCGAAGTGATTGTGGCTCGCGCTTTTGAACCAATGTCAAAAACTGTTATTCGACATCTTGCCGATTTGGACATCAAAGAAGTGGAAGTAGTCGATACTAAAGATGATGACGCCATTATTAAATCATTAAAAAAGATCCGACGAAAGACACGGATGAAGCATTGAAGGATATTTATCGTAAACTTCGTCCCGGCGATCCTCCAACTGTGCAAAATGCCAAGGCATTATTAAAGAGGCTCTTTTTTGATATCAAACGTTACGATATCAGTCGTGTGGGACGTTATAAAATTAATCAAAAATTGGGACTTTCGGTAGATTTAGATATCAGAACATTAACCAATGATGACATCGTTGGCGCGACCCGTTATCTTTTAAACTTACGACGAGGTGAGGGTGCCGTGGATGATATTGATCATTTGGGAAGTCGTCGCGTGCGAACGGTGGGGGAGCTGTTGGCTAACCAGTGTCGAACCGGTTTAGCGCGTACAGAGCGTTTAGTAAAAGAACGTATGACTTTATTTGATGTCAATTTAGAAGGTATGACACCTCAAAAATTGATTAATCCTAAAGCATTATCTGCAGCCATTCGCGACTTTTTTGGTCGCAGCCAGCTCTCTCAGTTCATGGATCAGATTAATCCTCTTTCCGAAATGACTCATAAACGTCGTTTATCGGCGTTGGGACCTGGGGGATTATCTCGAGAACGCGCAGGCTTCGAAGTGCGCGACGTTCATGCTTCGCATTATGGTCGCATTTGTCCTATTGAAACGCCAGAAGGACCTAATATCGGTCTGATTTCTTCGCTAAGTTCATTTGCGCGTATTAATGAATTTGGTTTCATTGAAACGCCTTACCGCAAGATCGAAAATGGTCGTGCAACGGGCGATATTGACTATTTAACAGCCGACCAAGAAGAAAATTATATCGTGGCTCAGGCTAATGCTGCATTGGATGGGAAGGGTCGTCTAATAGACGAAAAAGTCAGTGTTCGTTATCGTGGCGATTTCGTGGAAGTAGAGCCTACTCGGGTGCATTACATGGATGTTTCACCTAAACAACTTGTTTCTGTGGCAGCCAGCTTAATTCCTTTTCTCGAGCATGACGACGCCAACCGTGCGCTCATGGGTTCCAATATGCAACGTCAAGGCGTGCCTCTCATTCGCACGGAGTCTCCTTTAGTAGGAACAGGAATGGAAGGAAAAGTGGCGCGCGACTCATGCTCGGTAATTATTGCTGAGCACGGTGGTAAAGTTGCTTCGGTTACAGCAACTCAAATTGTGATTACCTCCGATGGCGAAATGCCAGAAGGTAAAAAAGTTTTAAAGACCGATGTTGAAAAAGATATTTATGTTTATGAATTGCGCAAATTCATGAGAAGTAACGCAGGCACTTGTATTAACCAAAAACCTTTAGTAAACCAAGGACAACGCATTACTAAAGGTCAAGTCATTGCCGATGGACCTTGCACCGAGCAGGGTGAGCTAGCTTTAGGTCGTAATGTGCTCGTGGCTTTCATGCCATGGAATGGTTACAATTTTGAAGATGCGATTCTTATTAGCGAGAAGATCGTTAAAGAAGATATTTATACTTCGATTCCATTGAAGAATTTGAAATTAGTGCTCGTGACACCAAACTCGGCCCGGAGGAAATCACTCGCGATATTCCCAATGTGGGTGAGGAAGCGTTAAAAAATCTTTCTCATGATGGCGTCATTCGTATTGGCGCGGAAGTGAAACCTAACGATATTTTAGTCGGGAAAATTACGCCTAAATCCGAAACGGAATTAGCCCCTGAAGAACGTTTATTGCGCGCTATTTTCGGTGAAAAAGCCGCAGATGTAAAGGATTCTTCATTGCGCGTGCCATCGGGAGTTTATGGAATCGTGATGGATGTAAAAGTTTCTTCCAACTTGAAAAAAGTGGATCGTGTTAAAATGAACACTGGAGAAATGAAACGCCATTTGAAAGCGACTGAAGAAGATTTCAATCGTAAGAATAATGAGTTAAAAGAAAAATTAACTGAAGCGCTTTCCAATATTTTATTGGGTGAAAAAATTCCGTTGGACGTAATGAATGGAGAAACAGGGGAAATCATTATTCCCGCTAATCGTAAGATCACCAAAACTTTGCTTCGAAAATTAGCAGATGTTTATAATCATATCGATATCGATCCCAGCCCTATTCGCATAAAAATTCGCGAAATTATTATGCAGTTTGAACCTAAGTTTGAACAAATCGAAAGCGAACGCATGATGCAGATGGATCGCTTAGAAAGTGGTGATGAAGTGGATCCTGGCATCATCAAACAGGTGAAAGTTTATGTCGCAAGTAAGCGCAAATTGGGTGTTGGCGATAAAATGGCAGGGCGTCATGGTAATAAAGGTGTGGTTGCAAAAATCGTGCCAGAAGAAGATATGCCGTTTTTGCCAGACGGAACACCTGTGGAAATTATTTTAAATCCATTGGGTGTGCCTTCACGAATGAATGTAGGGCAAGTTTTAGAGACTCATTTGGGTATTGCAGCAAAGTATTTGGGCTTCAAAGTTGCAACGCCGGTGTTTGATGGGATTCGAGAAAGTCAGATTCACGATTTTCTAAAACAAGTGAAGAATAAAAATGAAGAGTTTTCGATTGATGTTGATGGAAAAACTTTTCTTTATGATGGTCGAACGGGTGATCGTTTTGATCAACGTGTTGTGGTTGGTTACATTTATATGTTAAAACTTAATCACTTGGTTGCAGATAAAATCCATGCTCGCGCTGTAGGACCTTATTCCTTGGTCACGCAACAACCTTTAGGTGGTAAAGCACAATATGGAGGTCAACGCTTTGGTGAAATGGAAGTATGGGCTTTGGAAGCGTATGGAGCTGCCTACACTTTGCAGGAATTATTAACGGTGAAATCGGACGATGTTAGTGGCCGCACACGCATTTACGAAAGTATTGTCAAAGGCGACAATTCTTTACAAGCCGGCACACCAGAATCGTTCAACGTTTTAATTAAAGAAATGCAGTCATTATGTTTGGATGTGAAGGTAGGCGATCGTTCTCGAGGCGAGGATATCGCTGGAGTGCCTTCCAGTGCCGAAGCTGCTGCAAGAGAAGCTGCAGAAACACCAGAAGAAATTTTAGGAGCCTAAACCTGTTAACGAGAAAAGAGAATTATGAGCCGAGAGACATTACGAGAAACCTTAGGATTAGAACGAGCTGTTGATTTTGACACTGTAGGCATCGCTATTGCTGCACCAGGCACCATTCGCGCATGGAGCCGAGGTGAGGTCAAGAATCCGGAAACGATTAATTATCGCACATTTAAGCCGGAAAAAGGCGGTCTTTTTTGTGAGCGGATTTTTGGTCCTACCAAAGATTGGGAATGTGCCTGTGGTAAATATAAGCGCATTAAATATAAAGGCATTGTTTGTGATCGATGTGGTGTAGAGGTTACTTTATCTCGTGTGCGTCGTGAGCGTATGGGGCATATTGAATTGGCTGTCCCGGTTTCGCACATTTGGTTTTTTAAATGTATGCCCAGTCGTTTAGGGCTCATGATGGATATGACCGCGCGTGAGTTGGAACGGGTAATTTATTATGAGGATTATATCGTAATTGATCCAGGTAAAACTCCTTTAGAATTCAAACAGTTGCTTAGTGAAACCGAATATCGCGAAGCCCAAGATCAATATGGTGACGATTTTGTAGCGAAAATGGGTGCAGAAGGAATTCGCGAAATTCTTAAGAGAGTTGATCTCGAAAAAATGCAACGAGAATTGCAAGAAGCTTTAGGCAATACCCGCAGTAAACAAACTCGCAAGAAAATTGCAAAACGTTTGAAATTAGTGCAGGGCTTCATTTCAGCAGAGCAAAGACCGGAATGGATGATTTTGGAAGTTTTGCCAGTTATTCCACCCGATTTACGCCCCTTAGTGCCTCTGGAAGGGGGACGCTTTGCTACTTCCGATTTGAATGATTTGTATCGTCGTGTGATTAACCGAAATAATCGTCTGAAGAATTTGCTGCAGTTGAAGACGCCGGAAGTTATCATTCGCAACGAAAAACGCATGCTACAAGAATCAGTAGATGCATTGATTGATAACGGGCGCCATGGTCGACCCGTGTTAGGCGCGGGCAATCGTCCATTCAAATCTTTGTCGGATATGTTAAAAGGTAAAACAGGCCGCTTCCGAATGAATCTTTTAGGAAAACGCGTGGATTATTCTGGTCGTTCAGTTATTGTGATTGGACCTGAATTGAAATTGAGCCAATGTGGTTTGCCAAAAAAAATGGCGCTGGTTTTATTCGAACCCTTCATCATTCGACGCTTGAAAGAGTTGGGTCATGTTCATACTGTCCGCAGTGCAAAGAAAATTATTGAGCGTCAAGAAGCCATTGTTTGGGATATTTTGGAGGAAGTAACCAAAGGTCATCCTGTTTTATTAAATCGCGCACCGACTTTGCATCGACTTTCGATTCAAGCTTTCGAGCCGGTTTTGATCGAAGGAGAGGCAATTCGTGTTCATCCTTTGGTTTGTACAGCTTATAACGCCGACTTTGACGGTGACCAAATGGCTGTTCACGTGCCACTTTCCATCGAGTCACAGTTAGAAGCACGACTTTTGATGTTGGCGCCTAACAACATTTTTTCGCCTTCAAGTGGGAAAGCTATTACCACGCCTTCTCAGGACATTCCATTGGGTTGTTATTATTTGACACAACCTTCACGTGGCGAAAAAGCGAAAGAACAACGATTGCCGATTTTTGCTAATCAAGAAGAAGTTTTCTTTGCTCACAGTGAGGAGTATTAATACGCACAGTCGTATTATTTTAAGAAACCCAAATTTTGGGGTGAAGACTGTGTTTGGTGATATGGCCAAAAAATTTATTGAAACCACAGCGGGTCGAGTCATTTTTAATGAAATTTGGCCAAAAGAAATTGGTTTTGTTAATAAAACGGTCAATAAAAAGCTGTTAGGTGAAATTATTTTAACGTGTTACCGAGTATCCGGACATCCTGCAACGGTTGATTGTTTGGATAAAATGAAGCAAATGGGTTTTGAAGAAGCGACACGCGCTGGTATTAGTATCGGTATTGCTGACATGATTATTCCTAGCGAAAAAGCCACCGAAATTAAAAAGGCAATGGATTTGATTCGTGTGGTAGAAAAACAGTATCAAGCAGGCATTATCACTGATGGTGAACGTTATAATAAAATTGTTGATATTTGGACTCATGCGGGTGAAGAAATTGCGAATGTTATGTTCCGCACGCTGGAACATAATCTTGCACGCGAAGAGTTAAATCCAGTTTATTTAATGGTGGACTCAGGAGCGCGAGGGAATCGTCAACAGGTCAAACAGTTGGCCGGTATGCGAGGTCTCATGGCAAAACCCTCTGGCGAAATTATTGAACGTCCGATTCTTTCGAATTTTCGCGAAGGATTAACGGTATTGGAATATTTCATTTCAACGCATGGTGCGCGTAAAGGTTTGGCTGATACTGCGCTTAAGACAGCGGATTCCGGTTATATGACGCGTAAATTGTGTGACGTCGCAATGGATGTCATCATTAGCGAAGAAGATTGTGGCACACCAAATGGCATTTGGGTGCAACCCATTTATGAGGGAGAAGACGAAATTGTAAAATTGACTGATCGTATTTACGGTCGTACTTCTTGTGATGATATTGTGGACCCCGTTAGTCATGAAAAAATCGTTAAAGCCAATGAATTGATTACGGAAGAAAAAGCCAAAGCCATTGATAAGCTTGGTGTAGAAAAAGTGCGTATTCGTTCTGTGTTGACTTGTGAAACGAAAAATAGTGTTTGTGCAAAATGTTATGGGTTAAATCTTGCTACAGCTCAACAAGGTAAATTGGGTGAGACAGTTGGTATTATCGCAGCTCAATCCATTGGTGAACCGGGCACTCAGTTGACTATGCGCACCTTTCACATTGGTGGGACTGCTTCGCAGGTTTTCAAACAGCCTCAAATAAAAGCTAAAAATGATGGGCGAGTTCAGTATAATGAATTGCGCACAGTAGAATCTGTCGATGGTAAGCATATTGCGCTTAATAAAAATGGTTCGATCAGCATTCATGCCGAGGATGGCCGAGAGTTAGAACGTTATGTGATTGTAATTGGATCTTCTATTTCAGTAGCTGATGGCGGGCAGGTAAAAAAAGGTGCCGTTTTTGTGGAATGGGATCCTTATAATGTTCCTATTCTTACTGAAAAAAGTGGTAAGGTGGAATTTGCCGATATTATTGAAGGAGTAACAACTAAGCGAGAAACTAACGAATCTAGCGGACAAGTCGAGTTAGTGGTTATCGAACATAAAGAAGATTTGCATCCGCAAATTGTCGTGAAAGATGATAAAGGCGAAGTACTCGCAAGTTATTCTATTCCCGCTGGCGCTCACATTGAGGTAAAGCCCAATGCAAAAGTTAGTGCAGGTGATCGATTGGCAAAAACACCACGAAAAGTGGTTAAAACCAAAGATATTACGGGTGGTTTGCCTCGAGTCGCGGAACTTTTCGAGGCGCGTCGACCTAAGGATGCAGCAGAAATTGCTAAAATTGATGGAGTGGTTGAATTTGCTGGAACTACGCGCGGAAAACGAAGATTGGTTTTGCGCGATGCTCAAACTGGTGCCGAAGAAGAGCATTTGATACCAATGAATAAACATATCATTGTTTACAAAGGAGATCATGTGAAGAAAGGGCAACAGTTGACCGAAGGTCCAGTTGTTCCTCATGAAGTGCTAGATATTTGCGGTCCACAAGCGTTGCAGGAGTATCTCCTAAACGAGGTTCAAGAAGTGTATCGTTTGCAAGGTGTAGAAATTAACGATAAACATATTGAAATCATTGTTCGTCAGATGTTGCGTAAAGTGAAAATTGTAGACCCTGGTGATACGAGTTTCTTATGGGATGAACAAGTTGATCGATTATCGTTTGAAGAAGAGAATCGGCGCATTGTTGCTGCAGGAGGTAAGCCCGCTGAAGCAAAACCGGTGTTGTTAGGAATCACAAAGGCTTCGTTAGAAACAGAAAGTTTCATTTCAGCGGCTTCTTTCCAAGATACCACGCGCGTTTTAACGGATGCAGCCACTTTAGGCAAAGTGGATCGATTGCGCGGCTTCAAAGAAAATGTGATCATGGGTCATTTGATTCCAGCGGGAACAGGTTATACAGGCTATAATCGAGTTCGCCTGGTGGAATTATGCGAACCTGTAGGTGAGCCTCTAGTAAGTTTGGAAAAAGAAGGTGAAGAAAAACCTAAAATTCCTTTGGAAATTTCTGCTTCTTTAGGAGAATAATATCTGATTCAGGTTAGGCCAATCTTGATTATCAAGGTTGGCCTTTCTTTTTGTAAAAGAAACTTGCCAAACCTGTAGTAAACAGGGCATCTTGACAAAAGATGATCCATTCTTTTGTTTTTGAACAAGGCAAGTTAGTGGGACAGGATCTTGATCTGGACGCGTTGCGTTTGGTGCGTGGGGATCCTGGCTTACATTTGTGGGTTGATCTTGATCAACCTACGGAGTTGGAAGTGAAGCAGGTGTTGGAAGGGGTATTTAGTTTTCACCCGTTGGCTATCGAAGATTGTGTGACGGTTAATGAATTGCCCAAAATTGAAGATTACGAAGATTATATTTTCTTAGTGTTACACGCCATTGAATTTTCGCGCCAAGAACAGTTTAAAACAACAGAATTAAATATGTTTCTCGGCAAAGAATTTCTTGTTACTTATCATACCGGTACAATACGAGGGGTTACTTCGACAATTGATAGATTGCGACATGGCGTTGTAACTAATGTGCGAGGCCCTGATCGTTTGGCTTATTTGATTATCGATTTACTCGTGGACAACTATAAACCGGTTATCGATGAATTAACTAAAGAAATTCAGGAGATTGAAGCGACATTATTCGAAGTGAATCCTAAGGACATTATCAAGTTGATTTTGAACGCAAAAAAGAATTAAGCGATTTTCGTTCTATTGTTGCCCCTCAACGCGAAGTGATCAGTCGACTAGCCCGAGGAGAATTTAATAAACTAATTCGAACCAATCTTTTACCCTACTTTCGCGACATTACCGATAATTTGTCACGCTACGATGCCACGGGACTCAGTTATTCGGATCAGCTCTTATTAATCATGGATGTGTATCTCAACAAAGCGCAACATGAAACCAACCAAGTCATTAAAGCGCTAGCTATCATGACGGCTTTAACCATTCCCATTACCGTGGTGTCAGGGTGGTATGGTATGAATTTTCGATCTATGCCAGAAATTTCGATGCCATTTGGTTATGAAATGGCGGGTGCTTTTACCCTAGCAACCACGTTATTAATGGTATTATGGGCGAAACGTAGAAATTGGTTTTAAAAAATTAAACCGTTCCCAAAACTCGAATGCGGGGACATAACGTGCGCAATTTTTCTAACATTTCTTTTTCTGCGTAGGGGATGCGAATCCGTTTATTGTCAGCGCTTTCAACGAAAAAAGTAGCGGATTGGAAAAAACTTGAAGCGGAGTCACGCGGTAATCGCAATCGGTAATAAGTTGACAAAACACGCCATCCACTTGTTTTCCAAAAAAGCGTAGGGGCGTCCAATTTCCAAAACGGGATTGCTGTCTAAATCGGCAAGAGAATAGCTAGTAAAATGATAAATATAAAAAGCGCGAGAAACTCCCAAAATCATTAAGAAAAAAGCCAAAAGCGTTAGGTGAGTGCCCGTAATCGGGATGCCGCGTTGCAAACTAGAAAGAAAAGGTGGCCAAATACGAAGCGCAAAAACCACAACACCAACATAAAAACTGATGCTGTGCAAAATCAAAGAAACAATATAACCAGGACTTGGACCAAAATTGATTTTCATAGTTAATATTTTATGCAAAATTGTTACGACATCGCAAGTGAAGAAGATTTGTCGATTGATTCTTCATTAGTTTCGAATCATAATAATATTTTCGCTGGAGTGGTGAAATGGCAGACACGCGGGATTTAGGTTCCCGTGCCGCAAGGCGTGCAGGTTCAAGTCCTGTCTCCAGCAATTTTTTATCAATAATCGCGGCGATTATTGAAATTTTATACTACTACCAACCTTCGGTAACTCGAAGAACGATGTTGTTGGCTAATTCATCAGCCACTAAACCCATTGCTTGGCGCTCGCCTTCCTGAAGATCGTTGCCGATAAAGAATTCGGTGTCACCGGCAACTTTTTCTTTGATTAGGACAGTGCCATCATTTTTGCGTAAAACGATTTCAGCGAGGAGGAAGACACGATATTCGGCAACGGTCCGGGTGTCATTGCGCACACTACGCAACGGGGAACGTTCAAAGCGCGTTAGTTTCACTTCTAATGTGGCATCCGCATTTGCTTCTCGAGTCACGGTCATGGTGCCGTCGGAATGGAATCGTTGAATGATGGCATCAGTAACCATAACGCTGATTCCTGGTTCATAAGTCTCGTTTCTTACCACAGGCACATTGATCGAGGAAATGCCTTCGACTTCTTTACCAGGAATATTGCCTAGTTGATAAGCGCAGCCAGTGAGGAATAAAGTGAATAGTGCGAGAGAAAAAGAAAATTTCATGGTGGGGATTTATTCGGGTTCAGTAGGAGGGGTGTTAGTATTGGTATTTTCATCGAAGAGAGGAAGTTCTTCTTCGTTTTTATCTTCTTTGTTCTTTTTGTTTTTTTTATCTTTGCCAGCGTCCTCAGGAAGCTCCGGTTCAAGATCGGAAGGTAAAGGCGGAAGCGGCTCTTCATCGAAATCTAAATCGGACGGGTAAGTTGAAGAATCAATGGGTTGAGAGGCTTTCCAAGGAGTGTCAACATCGGGATCAGGCAGGGTAGACGGGGTGGTACGGGCAAAATTTTTGGGTAAGGCAGGGCCAACTTCGGTTAGGGGAACTAATGTTTCGATTTTTTTTCGAGCTGCATCGGCTTCTGTGGACGAAGGCGATTTTTGGATCACATCGTTATAATATATGATAGCGGGATCAATGCGTTTTTGTGATTCGTAGAATTCTGCAATTTTAAGGGAGCCGGATGTTGCGCGATTTTCCAAGAGTTTAATATTTTCTTGGGCTTGAGGCGCTTTTTCATTATTAGGATAGCGAGCGAGAAATTCGTTGAAAGCGTCCAATGCTTTTTGCGCAGCGCCTTGATCGTATTGAGCAGCGTTTGCAGCTTGAAACCAAGTGTGACCGATTTGGTATTGAGCGTCATCGACAATGTCGTTGCCTGGGTAACGATCCAGAATTTTCGTATAAGCTTTTACAGCCTCAGCCCATTTTTTTTGTTTTTCGTAACCTAATCCGATTTTGAATTGGCTATCGGGAGCGTAACGACCAAAGGGTGCGTTTTTGATGATTTGTTGATACATCTCCACGGTTTTTTCCATGGAAGGGATAAAAGGAACTCCTAAAATGCGTTGTCGTTCGCCGGCGAGGTAAAGGTTAGCAATATTGTATTGGCGTTCGAGAGCCATTTCAAAAAAGTTGCTTGCGGGATATTTTTCAATGCAACGTTGATAAGCCTTGAAAGCGGGGGCAAATTCGCCGATTTTTTCCGAGCACCAGCCAATTTTGAATTGTGCTTCGCCGGCATTGAAAGAAAAAGGCCATTTACGAACAAGCGCCATATAAGATTGGCGCGCTTGCTTCCAGTCTTGAACATTTTCGTATTGTCGACCGATTTGAAGTTGTTCTCGAGAATTTTTCCCTTGAACGGCAACGGTTTCATCTTGCACCCAACCTTCGCCAGCAATCCATTCAATGGGGGCAGGTGAAGAGTAGGGAAAAGCGATTAACCCGATAGCGATGAGAAACAAACCTTTTTTAACCATAGTCAACGTCAAACGATAACGAATGAAATGGCAACGTCCAGTAGAATTCGTTATAGGAGAAGCCTTCGACAAGTTCTTAGTTCTCGAAGGAGTTGACATGTTGCGAAAATCTCGGTTTATTCAGGCCCGTGCGCGAGGTAAAAATTGGCATAGCTGGTTTAGGAATTGTGGGTTCGGGTGTTTTAGAACATTTGGCCCGCAATTCGGAGATTATTGCGCAACGCAGCGGATTTCGTTTTAAGGTGGTGCAAGTAGCGGTGCGCGATCGCAAAAAAACTCGGCCTGCTTTAGCCCATTGGAAAGGCGTTTCGGTAACCACGCAACCGCTGGATTTGCTCAAAAATCCTGAGATTGAAATAATTGTCGAACTTATGGGCGGCATGAAAGATGCTCATCGTTTGATTGAGGCCAGTTTGAAAAAAAACAAGGGAGTGGTGACAGCGAATAAAGCGCTTTTGGCAGAAAAAGTGAATGATTTGTTAGCTATCGCACAACAAGTAAAAAAACCACTTTGTTTCGAGGCGAGTGTTGCGGGAGGCATTCCCATTTTAAAAGCGCTACGGGAAGGGTTGGTTGCAAATCGAATTCATTCGATTCATGGCATTATCAATGGCACTTGCAATTTTATTTTAAGTTCCATCAGTCAAACGGGTCAATCTTTTCAGGAGGCATTGGCCGAAGCGCAAAAATTGGGTTTTGCTGAGGCCGATCCCACATTGGATATTGAAGGGTTCGACACCATGCACAAAGCGTGTTTGTTGGCAACGTTGGCTTATGGATTTTGGGTGGATCCTTCCAAGGTTTCGGTAGAAGGTATTTCCCATTTACAAACAGATGATTTTCATTACGCCAAACTTTTAGGTTATACGATCAAGTTGTTGGCCGTGATTAAATGTGTGGGAAAAAATGCGGTTGAAGTGCATGTGAGTCCTACATTAATTCCGTCACAACATGTTTTAGCATCAGTGAGCGGTAGCTATAATGCGTTGGCAGTTCGCGGTGATGTCGTGGGCGACACGCTCTTTTACGGTCGTGGTGCTGGCGCAGATGCTACGGCGAGTGCGGTGATCAGCGATTTGGTTGAAGCCGCTTCGGCTTTATCGCAAGATAGTATTATCCAAGGCTATCGTTTTCATTCGCTTTATCAAAAATTGAAACCGTTTGAGGAAACGGTAGGTCGTTACTATGTGCGGTTGTTGGTGAAAGATAAACCAGGAGTTTTGGCGAAGGTTGCAGAAATTTTTGGTCGCCATGCGATTGGCATTTCTTCTGTGTTCCAGCCGAAAGGACACGAAGGTGAAGCGGTGCCGTTGGTTTTATTGATTCATGATGCGAAAGAGGGCGATTTTCGTGTGGCGCTTCGCAAAGTGGAAAAGTTGTCGGTAAGTTGTGGTAAAGCTGTGGCACTGCGCCTGGAGGATTTTGAATCATGAGTTGGCGAGGAGTGATTGAAGAGTTTCGCGCGCATTTGCCGGTTACCGAAAAAACGCCGGTGGTGACTTTGCATGAAGGCAACACGCCTTTGTTAGAGGCGCGTTATTTGAGTGAAACCATCGGTGGTGGTCGCAAAGTTTATTTGAAATATGAAGGATTGAATCCGACAGCATCATTCAAAGATCGCGGTATGACCGTAGCGCTTTCTCTAGCTAAGGAGCGCGGCGCTCATACGGTGGTTTGTGCTTCAACAGGGAATACCAGCGCAGCGGCAGCAGCCTATGCGGCGCGAGCAGGAATGAAGTGCGCGGTGATTTTGCCCAAAAGAAAATTGCTAAGGGTAAATTAGCTCAAGCCCTCATGTATGGTGCGAAGGTGATCGCGATTAAAGGTAATTTTGATGATGCGCTCAATCTGGTGCGCGAATTGGGCAATGAAGAAGGGATTGCGATTGTGAATTCGATTAATCCCGATCGAATCGAAGGACAAAAAACGGCCGCGTTTGAAGTGATTCGGGATTTGGGTGAAGCGCCTGATTTTCATTTTTTGCCTGTTGGCAATGCGGGAAATATTACCGCTTATTGGAAAGGGTATTGCGAATTTTTTAATCTGCAGCGCGCCACGAACATGCCAAAGATGTGGGGATTTCAAGCGGCGGGAGCGGCCCCTATGGTGTTGGGAAAACCGGTAAAAAAACCGGAAACGATTGCCACAGCGATTCGCATTGGAAATCCGGCTAGTTGGGAGGCGGCTAATCGCGCTATTTCGGAATCTTCAGGTCGAATTGATTCGGTTACGGATGAAGAAATTTTAAAAGCTTACGCTTTGTTAGCTTCGAAAGAAGGCGTTTTTGTCGAGCCAGCGAGCGCGGCAGGGGTAGCGGGTTTATTGAAGGTTAGCCAATTCACGGCCGTAATTCCAGAAGGCTGTGTGATTGTGTGCACGGTGACGGGTCATGGTTTGAAAGATCCTGACACGGCAATTGAACAGTCGGTGAAAGTCTTGACAACCCGACCTAAAAAGAAACATATTTTAAAATTGCTAGAAACTTAAAATAGCCAATTTTTTTCTTTAAAAAAAACGCTGCATGAAAATTTTCTCTCTTTTAAGTATCGCTTTTTTTATTGGCTCAATTCCTTTTGGTTTCTTAATTGCTAAAGCA
Organism: Verrucomicrobiia bacterium; assembly: GCA_041395165.1. Lineage (GTDB taxonomy): Bacteria > Verrucomicrobiota > Verrucomicrobiia > JADLBR01 > JAIBCM01 > JAIBCM01. The sequence continues at coordinate 13,231 of JAWLBA010000009.1, read as the reverse complement.
AAAGGGGTTGATATTCGCAAGCAAGGCAGCGGCAATATTGGTGCGACGAATGTGGGCAGGGTTTTGGGCAAAAAGTGGGGCACGTTAGTTTTTATTTTGGATGTTTTAAAGGGAACGGGAGCAGTGGCTTTAGGATTGTTTTTGTTTTCGAAGTTAGAAAAAGGATCATCGCCTCAAGCTTGGTTTGAAGTGGGTTTAGGATTGGCAGTGGTTTTGGGTCACAACTATTGTCCGTGGTTGAAGGGAAAAGGGGGTAAGGGCATTGCAACGAGTTTGGGAGTTTTGATGATTGTCTTTCCTTATGCCGCGATGTGGGCATTGGGTGCGTGGCTGGTCGCTTTTGCTATGACTTATTATGTTTCGGTTGGTTCGCTAGCGGCTTCTTCGACTTTGATTGTTTCGGGTTTGTATTATTATGGTTGGAGTGTGAAAGGCGGGAGTTGTTTGTTTTTAGGAGTCATGGCGGTGATTCGGCATCGCAGCAATATTGTTCGATTGTTGCAGGGAAAAGAATTTCGAAGTTTTAGTAAAAAAGATTAATCTTGATGAAAGTTCAAATTTTAGGTTGCGGCGCTTGGGGCACGGCTTTAGCTGAGGTTTTATTGCGTAATGGTCATGAAGTGGTGCAAACCAGTCATCGCGATCCGTCGCAATGGGTGGCCGATGCGGATTATATTGTGTGGGCGATTCCTTCTCGTTATCTGAGAAATTATTTGAAGCAATGGTCTCCTCCCAAAGTGGGTGTGATTAGTGTCACAAAAGGAATCGAGCCTGAAACCTGTCATCGCGTGAGTGAAGTGATTAATGAAGCTTGGGGCGATGTGCCTTATGCGGTTTTGTCCGGTCCGAGTTTTGCCAAGGAAGTGAAAGCGCAACAGCCAACTGCGATTGTGGCTGCAAGTCAAAACGATGTTTTATCTCAAGCGGTGCAACAGCTGTTTCATCGCCCGGAGTTTCGTGTTTATCGAAGTGATGATGTGACGGGGGTAGAATTAGGTGGGGCATTGAAAAATGTTTATGCTATTGCTGCCGGATTATGCGCGGGATTGAAATTGGGTGACAATAGCTTGGCGGCTTTGGTAACACGCGCCTTGGCAGAAATGATGCGTGTGGGAGTAACGCTAGGAGGAAGATTTCAGACCTTTATGGGTTTGAGTGGGGTTGGAGATTTAATGTTAACTTGCTACGGAGCGCAGAGTCGAAATCGTAGTTTTGGCGTGGCTTTGGCTGAAAAAAAAATGCCTTATGAAACCATTTTGACTCAAATGAGTGGTGTGGTAGAAGGAGTAACAACGGTAAAAGCCGTGCGTCATTTAACGCAACAACATCATATTGTTGCCCCGATTGTTGAAGAGGTTTTTCAGGTGATTTATGAGAAAAAATCGGCTTCGCAAGCGTTGCACGATCTCTTGGCGCGACCGCCCGAGACGGAGAGAATAGTGGGTTAATTAGTTGGATGAGGAATGAGAAAAATTAAATGTGCGGCATTGAATCTTAGTTTTAATCGCGCTAATCTAATCCAAGACTTATGAAAGTAACAACGCGACGCGATTTTTATCGACGAGAAATGATAGGTATTGGCCTATTTTGCGGTGCGCTTTTGTTGTTGTTAAGCTTGCTGAGTTATTCGTCTGATGAAGTTTTCTTTCATCGTTCCAATCCTAACCCTTGCACCAATTGGGTTGGCCCTGTTGGGTTGTATTTAGCGTTTGGATCATTTTTTGCATTTGGTTTCGCTGCTTATCTTCTGCCTATTTTGTTAGGGGTGATAGCAGGTTATGCTCTGTGGGGAGAACGATTTCAATTTTGGACTTCATCGCTTTTGATGTTGGGTGTGGGAATTGCGGGAGCGGCTTTGATTGATTTACCCAACTACTTTTTAGAGCACGATTTTTTGGGTGCTTGGCAAACGCGACAAGATGTGGTGAGTGCTGGAGGTTATATCGGTTCTGAACTCAATTCAGTTTTGTTAGTTCGCTTTTTTGGTCGAGGAGGCGCCATTCTCATTTGGTTAACGATTTATTTTACGTGTTTGATTCTTTTGCTTCAAATTAAACCTTTAACTTTGATTCGCGCTTTTGGTCCATGGTTAAGAGACACCATTTATCAGTGGCAACTCAGACGAGCTGATGCGGCAAAAGCTTTGGAAATTCAAAAGAAAAAACTCATGCGCGAACAGCAGCAGTTGCAAAAACGCTTAAAAAAATCGGGTGTTGCACTGGAAGCTCCGCCCGAAGAAGAATTATCCATAGCGCGTCCGGAACCTCGCATTATTGACACTTCTACTATGGCTCATTCTGAAATATCGGAACCGGAAGAGGAAAAAATTTCCAAACCGGTTGTCAGTATTAAAGAGGAAAAAGAAAGGCGTAGAGTAAAAACCGTGAAGGCTACTTCTCCGGAACCTAAAATGGAGATGGAATATAAAAATTACGTCTTACCTTCATTAGATTTATTATCGCTTAGTGAAGTATCTAAACAGGTCACAGTCAGTCAGGAGCGCTTGCAGGCAGAGCAACAGTTGTTATTGGAAACGCTTAAAGAATTTGGGATCGAAGCAACGCCGGGCGATATCACACGAGGTCCAACCATTACGCGTTATGAACTTTATCCTGCGCGAGGTGTGCGAGTGGAGAAAATTCAAAGTTTGGATCGTAATATTGCGCGCGCGATGAAAACGGAGCGCATTAATATTTTAGCGCCAGTGCCGGGTAAAGATAGTGTGGCGGTTGAGCTCGCTAATTCCGATAAGGTGGCAATTAGTTTGCGTGATCTGTTTGAAACGCCGCAATGGAAAAATAATCGAGCAAAAATTCCTTTAGCTTTGGGTAAAGATGTTTATGGATCCACGTTGGTAGCAGATTTGGCGGAGATGCCGCACATGTTGATTGCAGGCACTACGGGTTCGGGTAAATCCGTTTGTATTAACTGTATTCTTTTGAGTTTGCTTTATCGTTTTAATCCTGAGGATTTACGCATTATTTTGATCGATCCTAAGGTTGTGGAAATGCAGTGTTACAATCATCTGCCTCATTTAGTGGTGCCGGTGGTTACAGAACCTAAAAAAGTTTTGGTGGCCTTGCGATGGGTCATCAATGAAATGGAAAAACGTTATGTGATGATGGCTCGCGCCGGAGTTCGCAATATCGCTGCATTTAATGCTCGTCCACAAAGTGAATCCAAAGTTGAAAAATTGGATTTGGAGGAAACATTGGCTCATGCAGACGATGATGAGGAAACGGAAACGCAAGAATCTGCGATGGAAGAAGAGAAAATACCCAGTCGTTTTCCTTATATTGTAGTTATTATTGATGAATTAGCTGATTTAATGCAAACCGCTCCTAAAGATGTAGAAAATGCAATTGCTCGTTTAACTGCTAAGGCGCGCGCTGCGGGAATTCATCTGATTGTTGCCACGCAAACACCTCGCGCGCAAGTGGTCACGGGTGTCATTAAAACCAATATTCCTTGTCGTATTGCGTTCCAAGTGCCATCGGCTTTAGATTCACGAGTGATTTTAGATGAGCCAGGGGCAGAAAATTTATTGGGGAAAGGGGATATGCTTTATTTGATGCCTGGCGCTGCCAAGCTAATTCGTGCTCAGGGAGCTTTTGTTTCTGATGATGAGGTGGGAACGGTGGTGGCTCATATTCGCAACCAGGCACCTGCAACTTATGAAGCGGAAATTCATCGCAAACTCTCACAATCTATTGCATCAAGTGAAGAGGTTGACGAAGAGGATGAAGCTCTCTATCAACAATGTTTAGAAATTGTGCATCAAGAAAAAAAAGCTTCTACCTCCTTGTTACAACGTCGTTTGCGATTAGGTTATACGCGAGCAGCACGAATTATGGACATGATGGAACGACGTGGTATTGTGGGGCCAGAAAATGGAGCAAAACCTCGGGAACTATTAGTGGATTTAAATTGAAATAATTATGCGTTCTAAACCTGTTCAAGAATCCTTAGGTCAAGAGTTGCGCCGATTGCGAGAACAACGCGGTTGGACGTTAGAGGCCGCTGCTCAAATTACTAAAATCAAACCCGAACAACTGCACGATTTGGAGGCTGATAATTATGATAATTTCCCGAGTGCAGCTTATGTGCGAGGATTTGTTCGTATTTATGCGCGAGCGTTAGGATTGGATGATCATAAAGTTATTGCGAAATTAGAAGGTCGTATTGACGAAGAAGAGGCAGAAATTGCTCATGTGCCGCCTCTCGAAGCGATGCCGCCTGTGACCAAAGTTCGTCAACCCACTATGCAACGCATTGGCGGACAGATTATTGGTTTGATGGCAATTTTGATTGTTATCGGAATTATTTTTGTGCTTTGGCGTATTGGCCGCAATTTTAAGGAATATCCTACAGATAATAATAATCATTATCTCACTCAAACCAATGCCGTGCCTCGAGCTGTTCCGCTTTACGAAACAAACACGACTACTGTTGTTAAGAAAAAAAATAAAAAGAATAAACCAGAGCCTAATATTCCTCGAGCAGAAGTGATCACTCAACCTGCCGCAGAACCTCCTATTCCTCGTGCAGAGGTTATCGTTCACAATGAAACACCGCCACCTGTAGAGCCTTTACCAGAACCTCAAGCGCCACCAACCCAACCCATTGCTCAGGAAGTAGAGGTTGGACCTGCTAATGAAACCAATCAACTCGAAGCGCCTCGTGCGGAAGTGGTAAAACCAACCACTTCATTACAATTACAAGCTACGGATGAAGTTTGGTTGCGAGTGATTGTGAACGGGAATGAAAATCGTCCGGTTTATGATGGTGTGATGGCTCCGGGTCAAAGCGGTTCCTGGCAAGGTGAACGTTTCTTTATTGTCGCACGACCCGCTTCCGCATTGTTATTAACCATCAATGGACAATCGCGTGGACAACTGAGTCAAAGCGCTTCTCGCCAAGAATTTACTTTGCCTTAATGCAAAACGATTGGCGGCCTTGGTTGCAACGAGCGCGACTTTACGCGATTATTGACACCGGTTATTTAAGAGAAAGAAGCGTTACTTTTTACGCTAAAGAATTGGTAAAAGGTGGAGTGCATGTTATTCAACTCCGCGCCAAAAAAGAGTCTCTACAGCAAGTCGAAACGATGGCAAAAGCGGTTCATGAAATCACTCAAGAAGCAAAAATTCCTTTGATCTTGAACGATTATGTGGAACTAGCGGTCAAACTCAATTTAGAAGGAGTGCACGTGGGACAACAGGATATGCCCCTGCACGAAGTCAGAAAAAAAATGCCAGCGCCTGCTATTTTGGGTAAATCGACACATTCTTTGAATCAAGCCATGGCTGCGCAGCAAGAAAAGCCGGATTATATTGGATTTGGACCTTTATTTGCCACGCCCACCAAACCCACTTATCAACCTATTGGTATAGATTTGGTTCAACATGTTCATCAACAAGTCGATATTCCCATTTTTTGTATTGGCGGTGTGAAATTCGAAAATTTAAAAACCATTTTGCAAGCAGGGGCAAAGCGCGTGGTGGCTGTTTCGGGTATCATGCAAGCTGATTCTCCAAGTGATTATTGCTTGGAATTAAATGAAATTTTATCTCAATTTCCGTTATTGTCTTAATCTTTAGTAAAAAAAATGAAAAAAATCTTATTAAGTTTTATTTTTGGCATCTTAGTCTGGAGTAGTTCAGCAGAAAAAATAAAAATTTTAACCACGTTTTCGCCCATTTATTGTTTCACAAAAAATGTAGCAGGAGACTGGGCAGAAGTGAGCAACTTATTGCCGGACAATGTCGGTCCTCACGAGTATATGATGCGACCTCAAGACGCAAAAAAAATAGCGACTGCCGATGTGATTATTTTTAATGGTTTAGGCTTGGAAGAATTTTTAGACAAAGCTTTTCAAATCAATTCAAAAGCCATGCGAATTGATGCCAGCTCAGAAATTAAAATGTTCAATAATAATCCTCATATTTGGTTGGACCCTCTGTTAGCTGTTGAACAAGTGAAAAATATCGCGAAAGGCTTGAAGAAAGCCGATCCTGCACACGCGATTTACTATCAAAAGAATACAGAAAACTATATCGCACGATTAAAAAAATTGCATGAAAATTATGTTAAAATACTTAACCCTCTCAATGGGAAAAAAATGATCGCGTTTCATGACGCGTTTCTTTATCTCGCCCGTCGTTACGGTATAAAAGATTTAGGAGTTTTTGAGACATTTCCCGGTAAACAACCGACACCTAAATATTTGGCGCACATTATTGACGTTATTCGAAAAGAGAGAATTTCCGTGCTCTTTAGCGAGCGACAATATAACCCTCAGTTATTAAAACAAATTGCAGCAGACACGGGCGTCAAAGCGGCCGAATTGGACACGATGGAAACTGGATTACATGCCACGACTTTTTACGAGGAGGTTGCAGCAAATAATTTAAAAACTTTAAAGGAAGCCTTTCGCTAATAACTTGGCAATCCATTGGGTGACGGATTACTCTATTCTTTATGCAAGCTGGGTCACTTTTATTGCGCGCCTCTCATTTAAGTGGGGGTTATGGTGAAGATAATGCTTTTGAAGATATTCACTTGGAAATTCATGCGGGAGAAATTATTGGTCTCATTGGACCCAATGGCGGCGGAAAAAGCTCTCTATTAAAATGTTTGGCTGGCATTTTGCCGAAACGTCATGGGACAATTGAAAAAGATCCTCAACTTCGAGTGGGCTATGTTCCGCAACGTTTACCATTTGATAGTTCTGTGCCACTTACCGTTTTGGAATTTCTTGCTCTGCGCTTGAATCAAAAACGATTTTGGTTTGGCTTAGCAAGCGTGTCCGAACATCAACTCGCTCACAGACAACTGACAGATTTAGGAGCAGAACATCTTATGGATCGTAAATTGGGCGAACTTTCCGGAGGTGAATGGCAACGTGTTTTAGTTGCGTCAGGTCTTTTAACTAAACCGAATGTTTTATTGTTGGACGAACCTTTAACGGGTGTTGATGTTGAGGTGGGATGAGTTTTGATGCGTGCTGTTGCATCACATTCGCGATCATTTAAAGCTAGGTGTTTTGATGGTGTCGCATGATTTGCATTTCTGGTGAATCATATTTGCAATCGAGTGTATTGTTTGAATCGACGTATTCATTGCGAGGGCGCTCCTTCAATCATTTTGACGCGCGAAAATTTAACCAAAGCTTATGGTTCATTTGAAACGGGGCATCAGGAAGCATTTATTGCTCTCAAAGATATTGTGGGTTGTTAAGTGCATGATGGAAATGGCATTACGATTTTATGCAGCGCGCGTTATTGGCGGCTTTTTTTAATGGGGCCGGTTTGCGGGTTGCTAGGCATTTTTATTACGTTGAGGGGTATGGCATTTTTTAGTGATGCGATTGCGCATTCAGCTTTGACAGGAATTGCGTTGGGCTTGTTTGCGGAACAATTCTTGCAGTCTTGGTTTCATTGGCACATGCGGTTTGGTTGCAAAGTGTATTTTTTGTTGGGTTATTGCTTGATTATTGCTTAGTGATGGCGTTTCTTTTTGAGCGTGCCCATTTGAAAGCTGATACCATTATTGCGTTTTGTTTTACAGGCAGTGTGGCTTTAGGAGTTTGGATTATTTCTCAACTGCAACGTTATCAATTTTTAGAAGGTGCACTTTTCGGTGATATTAATGCTAATTCTTGGGGCTCTATCGGTTTGCTGACAATTCTTACGGTATTTTGTTATTTTTTTATTTTTTGAATTTGCGCGCACTCACTTTAACGACTTTGCAGGAGGAATTAGCCAGGAGTGATGGTATTGCTACGCGTCGACTCAATTATACTTTGGTCATAGTCATCGCTGCAACGGTGGCTTTGAGTATCAAACTATTGGGCGCATTATTGGTCAGTGCTCTAATTGTGATTCCTGCCGCTGCGGCGAAAATTGTTGCACCTAATTTTCGAGTTATGCTTTTGACAGCTATGGGTATTGGGTTAATAGCTTCCGTGGAGGAGTAATGGTTTCTTATCGTTATGACACCATTACAGGACCAACGATTGTTTTATGTCATCTCAGCTTTTTAGTGCTGGAGTGTTATTTTGGAAAAAAGCGAAACGTCATAAAACAGTAAAACAATCTCTTGCTGTGGATAACTAATACGGTTTTAAGAAATTTTTTAAGCCGCCTTTTTCAATTTGGGTATCGGTATAAGGAATGGTTGATAAGAGGTAAGCCATCGCTGAGAAATGCGTGCGATGATTTCGATGCCTTCATTTTTAATAATTTTGTTGATGACTTTACCATGACGATAAAGTTGGGTGATGAGATCGTAACGAGAATGAGGAAGAAGAACTTGGATTTGTTTGAGTTCAGGATTTAAGAGGTCGCTCATGCGATGGAGCAGTTCTTGCAAGCCTTCGCCAGTGTGAGTGGAGACAAAAATAGCGTTAGGAAATTGTTGTCGAATATGAGCGAGTTGTTCGGGGCTTGGAGTCAGATCAATTTTATTAAAAACGGTGAGGGTAGGTTTGGAATCGGCACCGAGTTCTTTTAAAACGGAAAGGGTAGTTTGATAAAACTCCAATACTTCAGGGTTGTTGACGTCGAGCACATGAATCAGGAAATCGGCCATTGTTGCTTCTTCCAATGTGGCTTTAAAGGCTTCTACCAATCCGTGTGGGAGTTGTCTCACAAATCCAACAGTGTCTGTTAATAAAACGGTTTGTTGATTGGGCAGTTGAATTTTGCGAGTGGTGGTGTCGAGTGTGGCAAAGAGTTTGTCTTCCACTAAAACTTCGGCACCTGTGAGTTTTTTTAGTAAAGAAGATTTGCCCGCATTGGTGTAGCCGACGATAGCAACAACAGGGGTGGGGAGGCGTTGTCGTTGTTTGCGTTGGGTAGCGCGTTGGGCGCGCACAGTTTCCAATTCTTCTTTTAATTTTTCAATGCGTTTGCGAACCAAGCGTCGATCGGTTTCCAGTTGGGTTTCGCCTTCACCTTTACCGCCGAGACCTTGTTGACGGCTTAGGTGAGTCCAAGCCCGTTTCAAACGCGGTAAAGAATATTCCATGAAGGCAAGTTTGACTTGCAAGCGCGCTTCATGAGTTTGTGCGCGCCGACCAAAAATTTCTAGTATGACTTCTTCTCGATCAATCACGCTCAAACCGGAAGCTTTGTCCCAGTTGCGTTGTTGGCCGGGTGTAAGTTCGTTATCAAAAATAATCAAATCAGCTTTGGCCGCTTTCGCCTTTTCAATAATTTCTTCGGCTTTGCCTGAGCCGATGAAGAATTTAGGATGAGGCGATGGAATTTTGACTAATAAAGAATCTACGACTTCTAAATCCAGTGTGGTAACCAGTTCTCGGAGTTCATGCAACAGACTAGCAGTATGGGTTTCGGTTGCTTTACCCACTTGGACGCCGACTAAAAAAGCTCGTGCTGCGCGAGGGGTTTGATCGCGTGTGGTTATCATTCTTTTATTGTCATCTCCTAATATAAGTTAGCATCAGTTACGGCTCCTTGCGAGGCGTTTGTTACCATTTTTGCATATTTTGCCAGAACTCCCTTCGTATAACGGGGCTTGGGTTGTTTCCATTTGGCCTTGCGTTGACGCAATTCTTGAGCGGAAACGTGTAAAGTCATAAGACGTTTATTGGCATCAATGGTAATTTTATCTCCATTTTTAATTAACGCAATAGGACCACCTAAATGAGCTTCTGGTGTGATGTGACCTACTACAAAACCGTGACTGCCACCAGAAAAACGGCCATCGGTGATCAAGGCAACATCTTTCCCAAGACCTTTACCCATCACTGCAGAGGTAGGAGAAAGCATTTCGCGCATGCCAGGGCCGCCACAAGGGCCTTCGTAGCGAATTACGATCACATCACCTTTTTTAACTGTGCCATCGAGAATGCGTTTTAGGGCTGCTTCTTCCGATTCGAAAACGCGCGCACGTCCGGTGAAAAGGTCACCTTCTTTGCCAGAAATTTTTGCTACTGCGCCGGTAGGAGCAAGATTGCCGTAGAGAATAAGGAGATGACTATCCTTTTTAATCGGATCGCTAAATGAACGAATGACATTTTGACCTTTAGGATAAGGTTTCGCGTGAGTTAAATTTTCTTTCACTGTTTTTCCGGTTACTGTGATGCAATCGCCATGAAGCAACCCTTCATCCAACAACATTTTCATGAGTGGGGTTAAACCTCCGATATTCACTAAGGCTGACATGGTGTAACGACCGCTAGGTTTGAGATCGGCTAAAACAGGCACGCGCTTTCCGATGCGAGTGAAATCGTCTAATCCCAATTTCACGCCCGCCGCATGAGCCATGCCGATGAGATGAAGCACGGCATTAGTCGAACCGCCCAGCGCAATAACCACTGTGATTGCATTTTCAAAGGCTTTGCGAGTCATAATATTTTTTGGGGTGATACCGAGTTTGATGAGATTCAAAACCGCTTCGCCGGCAGAATGACAGTCTTGCAATTTTTCAGAAGAAACCGCAGCTTGGGCTGAGCTATTGGGCAAGCTCATGCCAAGCGCTTCGATGGCGGAAGCCATGGTGTTAGCGGTATACATGCCACCGCACGAGCCGGGTCCGGGAATGGCGCACGCTTCGATTTCTCCCAATTCTTTATCGCTAATTTTATGATTTGCATGAGCGCCTACTGCTTCGAAAACAGACACAATATCGAGATCCCGCTTCTGACCGTTAGGCTGCGTCAAACAACCTGGCAGAATCGTGCCGCCGTAAACAAAAACTGAGGGACGATTCAGACGCGCCATGGCAATGATACAACCCGGCATATTTTTATCGCAACCGCCGATCGCTACTAGACCATCAAACCCTTCGCAACCCACAACTGTTTCAATGGAATCGGCAATGACCTCTCGAGAAACCAGAGAATATTTCATGCCTTCTGTGCCCATGGAATGCCATCGGAAATAGTGATCGTATTGAAAATAACCGATTTGCCACCAGCGGTGTCTGCTCCTTTAGCGGCTTCCAAAGCCAGTTTATCAATATGCATGTTGCAAGGCGTTACCATGCTCCATGTGGATGCAATGCCAATTTGCGACTTTTTAAAATCATCTGGGTAAAACCAACCGCATGCAACATGGCGCGACTTGGCGCACGTTCGGGACCATCAAGTATGATAGCAGAGTGAGGACGAAGATTCTTCTTTTTACTTTTTGATGTGGCTTTCATTTCCTTTTCTTAAATGAATTTTTATAGGTGAAAAGAAGATTTTCAAACTTGCGTAAGAGCGGGAGAAGGGGCAAAGTCTTTCTAAGAAATTTTTATCATCATGACTGATGAAAACTTGAAAAAGACTTTAGCTAACATTCAAGCGCAACAAAAAGCGTTGCAACAATCTCTCTCAGCTTTAAATGAGCAAATTGATGAGGTGACGCAAGCTTTGAAAGTGCGGGGTGAAACTCCATTATCACCCGTCATAGAAAAACCGCCGCTTTTTTCCACGCCTTTGACTCCATCTAAAAAAACAGTTTTTACAGAAGCTGCCGTGGAAAAATTAACGGGTTCACCCCCACCTGTGATTTTTTCTTCACCGCCTTCGCCACCTGCAGTGCCGCCCAAGGTTTCGTCCAGCCATTTGCCTCCTGAATCACCCAAAGAATCTTTTGAGGTCCGTGTGGGTCAAGTTTGGTTAATTCGTCTGGCAGTTGTTTTGTTTCTAACGGGTTTAGTTTTTTTAGGAAATTACACTTATCATAAATTTATTTTGGAATTAACGCCTTTGAGCAAAGCGTTAGGATTGTATTTGATATCGGGAGCACTTATCGGAATTGGAGTTTGGCTGGAGAAAAAAAGAGAATCATTGCGAAATTTCTCGCAAGTGATTTTAGGAGGCGGTTTCGCAGCAGTTTATTATACGACTTATGCTTCTCATTTTGTTGGGGCGTTACGATGGATAGGAAGCGTCACGGCTGCGGCCATTTTGCTGTTGGTTTGGGCTGGGTTGATGACCTGGGTTGCGGAACGGAAAAAATCGCAGACATTGGCCACGTTGGGTTTGTTACTGGCTTATTACACGTGTGTGATCAATCCGATTTCGTGGTTTACGCTTTTGTCGAATTTAGTTTTGGGTTTGGCGGCAGTTTGGTTGTTGATAAGACATCGATGGACGATTTGTTCTTGGGCTGGATTGTTGGCAACCTATGGAGCTTTCGCTTATTGGCAATTTTGGGTGAAGGAGGGGCAAAGTTGGCAAAGGTTGCTTGAGGTTAATGATTTCATGGTGTCTGTCTTTTCTCCTTGGAATGTCATTTTTTTAGTGAGTTACTGGATTTTATTTACCGTAGGTCTTTTTTGGGCCGATCGAGATGCTTTGCATGAGGATCAGAAAGCGTTTTTTTTAAGTCTGAACAATTTATTTTTTTATGGGTTGCTGGTCAGTAGTCTTTCAAAACCGTTGCAAGGAAGTTTGTGGTGGATGACGGAAATTTTTGGCGCAGTTTTAGTGGCGTTGGGTGTTGGAGCACATCGCTTGAAACATGCTTCCTTCATGGCGCAAGCTTATTTGATAAAAGGCTGCATTTTTTTAACAATAGGTCTGTTTCTCAAATTTTCCGGTTTTTCGTTAGCCCTTTTGATATTGTTGTTGAGTGTCATGTTATTATTAACGGCGCGCGCTTTTTTTCCCATTTTATTTCGAATCGCAGCAGGAATCGCGGCAGCTCTTTCTGTGTTAACGGGTTTGCCTTTATTGCTAGAAAAAGTGCCAAGTCACGCTTGGACCGGCGCGGGAATGGGTTTGGTTTTACTTTTTGAAGGTTGGTGGGATCGGAAACGTTTTTCATTATCATTTTTTCATTTTCCCGCTTTTTATTATGTTGGGTTATGCACAGTGTGTTGGGCTTTAATAATCGTGACGAACTTTGTTTTCCCAAAAGAAATTGCTGCTCTGGCTATTTTATCGGTTATGGCAACAGTGGCAGCGCCTCGGATTCAACTTCCTGAATTGGCAGCGGCAGGAGGTTTATTTTTATTGATGGGACAAACTTCTTGGATAGGTCGATCTATCGTAGCCTCGACTATTCCGTGGTGGAATACGACGATCGTGTTGAGCGCTACTATGTTTTTAAGTTATTGGTGGCAATATCAAAATCGCATTCGAATTTCCCAGCTTTTGCTGAAAGTAGGCATCTGGTTGGCTGCGGTATTGTTTACGTCGATTTTGTATATGGCTTTAGATTCGGTGTGGCAGGAAAAAGATTGGCTGATTTATGGAGGTTGGCTGGCTTTA
>JAWLBA010000008.1:0-57403 GCA_041395165.1 Verrucomicrobiia bacterium | reverse complement strand
ACTTGTTAAAATAAAAATTTTTTAGTGCGCGAAACAACAAATTTTTGGCAGATTATGGTAACGGGATCATAGCATGATTATTGACGTAAAATGAAAAGCGAAATATAAAAATTAGCATTTGAAAGTCAGGTTTTAATAATAATGAGAACAGTAAATGAGTGCGATTGATTTACGTTTTGATTTGAGTCGATTCCCGCAACGTTATGAAGCGGCTCTTAGGCAAAATTTAAAAGAGCGCTGTTTTGATGCGAAATGGCATTATGAAACGCCGAAACAGGTTGCGGCTTGGTTGCGCGTGCATGAAGTTTATTCGCCGGCTCGAACGGATAAAGAAGTGCAGGGAATTTATCGAGATGCTTTTGAAGCATTAAGTCGTAGAACTTGGAAACAGGTTGTGAGTTTGGGTTGTGGCGGGGCGCAAAAAGATGTCGCACTCTTTAGCAAAATCGCTCAAGACGTTTCGGGTGGTTTGCCGACTTATACTGCGATTGATATTGGCAGTGCGATGGTGTTAACCGCTTTGTTAGCGATGCGCACAAGTTTTCCTCAACTCAAAACTTTTGGAGTGGTTGCGGATTTGGTGAATGTTGAGGAAGTTGATTTTTTAAATGATGCGGACACATTGTTTTTGCTTTTTGGATTAATTCCGAATTTGGAGCCGCCGACCTTTTTAAAACTTTTGCAAAGGTGGAAAATAAAAAATGGGTTGATAAGCGTTAATTTGGTTTCGGAGCGGGGAATGAATGAAATTTTGCCTCAATATGATAATCTTCTTACCAAGCAATGGCTCAGTCTTTTGCCACAGGATTTAGGTTTTACGGTAAGACCTGAAGAAATTGAAATTGCGTGGCAGCCTTGTCCTCATTTTCCTGAACTTTCTCGGATTGAGGCTAATTATTATCTTCGTGAAGACACTGAAATCTATTTTGCGGGAGAAAATTTTTCCTTTAAAAAGGGAGAAAAACTTCAGTTATTTTATTCTTATCGTTATACCAAAGATCAATTTGCGTCGTGGTTGAAATCGGAAAAGATTGAGATTGCGAAATCATGGATAGTTTCTTCGCAAGAGGAAGGTGTTTTTTATTATAAATTCCAGCCGCCGCTAGCGATGAGGTTGTTGCCAGTGTAATATTGCGATTTTTCATCCAAAAGAAAATCAATGGCGAAAAAGATATCTTCAAATTTTCCTAATCGGCCCGCGGGAATCGGTGGTGTTTGATCTAAATCGAGACTATTTTCCAAAATGCCAGGAGAGATCATGTTGACGGTGACGCCGTAGCGGGCTTCTTGTTTGGCAAAAGATTTGGTTAGGAGCAGAACACCGGTTTTTCCAATGTGGTAGGAAATGCCTAAGTTGCGTGGAGTGAGTTTTTGGCAACTGGAATCACCTAAATTAATGACGCGACCCTTTTTACTTTTTCGTAAATAGGGGAGTGCGGCGCGTGTGGTAAAGAAACAGGTCGTGGCAGTGCTGTGAAAGTCGGTGTTCCATTCTTGTTCTGTCAGTTTCTCTAACGTTTTGGGATGATAAAGGCCACTGCAATGGATTAAGGCATCCAAGCGCCCGTAATGTTTTATGACTTGATTGATCAAGTTTTTGGCTTCTTTTTCTTTTGAAAGATCTGCGCCAAAGATTTTTGCATCGGGCAATGTTTTTGCGAGTTTTTGTGCGTCTTTTTGTTGAGTGAAATAATGAATCGCGACGGCAAAATGGTTTTGGGTTAAATGCGTAGCCAAAGCGTGACCCAGCGATCCTTTTTTTCCGGAGCCGGTAATGAGGATGACTTTCTTTTTCATTTTTTTAACCCAAAGCGTTTAATGTTTTTGTGACGGCTTTGACTTTAGCGATTTCGTGGGTGCGGAGCAAATCTGTTTTGCCAAGTAAAGCGAGCGTGGCAAAGAAAGGTTCTGCGCATCGGACTTCTTCTTCAAAATTTTCAAAGGCATGAGGTAAGGCATGGCAAACTGGCCAGCCGAGTTGGCGTAAACGAAAAGTTTGAAGAAATATTTCCATTTGATATCGGATGCGATGATAACTGTCTTGGAGGTTTTTGTAATAAAAGCCTAATCCCGGATCGAGAAAGATTTTTTTTATGCCTAATTTTTGCGCGCGCTCAATTTTGGGTGAAAAATAGTCTTTCATGACTGTGATCATATCGCCTGCAAAAGAAAAGTTATCTACGGCACGCACATGAGCGCCTTGCACGTAACATAAAATTAAAGCGCCATCGTGTTCTGCCACGGGACGATAAAGGTCATCACTTTCAAAATTTCCAGTTAGATTTAAGACTGCAGCGCCTGCTTCAAAACAAGCTTGGGCCACTGTGGGTTGGTAAGTTTCAACACTTATTAAAATATTTTTTTGGCTGAGCGCGAGAATGATAGGAATGAGCCGGCTCGTTTGTAAGGTTTCATCGACTTGAGCGGCATGATTTAAGGTGGATTCCGCGCCAATATCGATGAGGTCAGCGCCTTGGAGCGTTAGAAGTTGACCTCGTTGAATGGCTTGATTTTCGGTGAGACAAACACTTTCTCGATACCACGAATCAGGGGAAAGGTTAATCACGCCCATCAAGTGAGATCGCTTTTGAAAATCAAAAGTTTGATTTCGCAAAGTAAAAGTGGGAACCTTCACGCTCAGAGCGTCCGCATAGCGATCTCGAAGTTCTGCGAGATAATGGAGATCGAGCATAGCAATTAATAAAACTTTTGAATGGTCGTGACGATGCTAGCGAGTTCTTCTTCTTTAAGTTCTGGAAAAATGGGTAAAGCCAAAACTTCTTTCGCGGCGCGATCAGCTTGAGGAAAATCGCCTACAGCGTGATTCAAGTCAGCAAAAGAAGGTTGAAGCGGGAGCGGAGAGGGATAATAGATATCGGTGCCGATGCCTTGTTGTTGGAGATGGGTTTGCAAATCATCTCGACGTTGGGTGCGAATGACAAATTGGTTGTAGCTGTGAAATGCTTTGGGATGGGTGAGGGGCAATACTAAATCGCCAACATTTTTTAAGTGATCGAGATAATATTGCGCGTTTTTTCTACGTTTTTCGATCCATTGATCGACATATTTTAATTTGATATCCAGCACGAGCGCTTGAAGAGCGGCGAGGCGAAAATTGCCGCCTAAAAGGAAATGAACATAGCGTTTTTCTGAACCGTGAACTCGCAAGGCGCGCACGATGTGAGCGAGTTTTTCGGATTGGGTAGTGATGAGGCCGCCTTCGCCAAATGCGCCCAAATTTTTTGTGGGATAAAAACTGTAAGCGCCAAAGGTCCCGAAAGTTCCTAAGGGTTGATTGTTCCAGCGCGATCCGAAGGCTTGTGCGGTGTCTTCGATGAGGGGAAGTTGATGTTTTTCGCTTATGGCTAAAAGGGCATCGAGATCGCAACTTTGTCCGAAAAGATGCACGGGCATGATGGCTTTTGTTTTTGTTGTGATGGCGCTTTGAACGGCTGTGGGATCGATGTTGAACGTGTCGGGTAAAATGTCGACAAACACGGGTTTGGCTCCCAACCGCGCTACAACACTGGCGGTGGCGTAAAAGGTAAAAGCGGGCACGATAATTTCATCGCCGGGGCCGACTTCCAATGCCATGAGGGCGACTAGCAAAGCGTCGGTGCCACTGGAAATGGTGATAGCCTCTTTGGTTTGCAAATAATCTTTGAGATGATTTTCCAGGGCTTCTACCGCAGGACCGAGAATTAAACTTTGTTTTGGCAAAAACTGTTTGATCTGTTCTAGAATTTCAGATTCTAAAGTTGCATATTGGCGTTTGAGATCGAATTGTGGAATGGAAAATGGCACAGGGCATCATATAGCGCAGGTTGTTAAAAGAAAAAAGTGGTAAATTTTATATTGAGATGCTTGAAGTTGAAATTATCACTTGCAATCGATAGGAAATATGACAAACTAATAATTAATCTAAGTATTTGCGTAATTTCCCAGGGATTTTCGCGCTAAATTTATTCATACTAACTTAATTAAATTCTATTCATTCAATTATGCCTTCTTATAAACCATTCAAACGCCGCAACCGAGGTCGCGGAGGTCATCGTCGCCGTGATGAAGGATTGCCGGTTACCGATCCTGCAGAGGAGTTTAATCAGCAGCAAGCCCGTGCGTTAGAAGCCGAAAGCGGTGGTGCAACGGCTGCAACGCATTCGCCATCAACTCCTGAAAGTAATGGAGGCGAGTCGGGCGGTAATTATTCTGCAGCGGGGCCGAGTGATTATTTGCCATCCAGAGATGAGGGCGGTGAGCAAGAGGTGGTGAGAGCGCAACGACCGGGTAAACGATTGCATTTGGGCGATTTGCAGGATATGTCGATTCCCGATCTGCAGGAGCTGGCCAGTAAAGAGTTTGAAATTGAAAATTATGGTAGGCTTCGTAAGCACGAATTGATTTTTGAAATTTTGAAGCGTAACAGTTATCGTAGCGGTGTCATGACCGCTGAGGGTGTGGTGGAACGGTTGAATGAGGGCTATGGTTTTGTTCGATCGCCACGTTTTAGTTATGCACCGTCTCCTGATGATATTTATGTGCCGCCTTCTTTGATTCGTCGTTATAATTTGAAGACGGGTGATTTGGTTTCCGGCGAAATTCGCGCGCCAAAAGATAAGGAGCGTTATTTTGCGTTAGTTAAAATTGATAAAATTGAAGGAAAACCTGCAGAACAATTGCAGGCAAAGATTCACTTCGATAATTTAACTCCGCTTTTTCCCAATCGTCGCATTGTTTTGGAAAGTAAACCGGAAGAATATGCGATGCGCGCAATGGATTTGATTGCACCAGTGGGATTTGGTCAACGCGGTTTGCTTGTGGCGCCGCCGCGCGTGGGGAAAACGATTTTGATGCAAAAAATCGCTAATGCCATTACCAAAAATCATCCTGACGCTTATTTGATTGTTTTGCTAATTGATGAGCGTCCGGAAGAAGTGACGGATATGGAACGTTCCGTGAAAGGCGAGGTCATCAGCTCAACTTTTGATGAGGCGCCAGAGCGACACGTGCAGGTTTCTGAAATTGTCATCGAACGAGCGCGACGTTTGGCGGAGCAAAAAGTGGACGTGGTCATTTTGTTGGATAGTATTACTCGTTTGGCTCGGGCTTATAATACGATTCAACCGCACAGCGGTAAAATTCTTTCCGGCGGTGTGGATGCTAATGCGTTGCATAAACCCAAACGTTTTTTTGGCGCTGCACGAAACATCGAAGAAGGTGGCAGTATCACGATTTTAGCTACGGCTTTGATTGAAACAGGTTCGACAATGGACACGGTGATTTTTGAAGAGTTCAAAGGCACGGGAAATATGGAACTCAATTTGGATCGTGCGTTATCGGATCGGCGCGTTTATCCTGCCGTTAATATTTCTAAATCTGGCACTCGCAAGGAAGACTTGCTTTATCATAAAGATGAAATGCCGCGCATTCATATTTTACGCAAAGCTCTGAGCAGCGTTCCTCCTGTGGAAGCGATGGAATTGTTGTTGGAACGATTGAAAAAAACCAAGAGCAATGCGGAATTTTTAATGACGATGAATCTCAAGGAATAGTAATGGGTGGCTAGTAACCGATCACTACTTGTTACGAATCACCAGTCACCAAACTATGAAATGGAAAATCATTGCAAAAGGGCAAGGTTCAAAAAATTTAGTTCGTGTTCGATTTGTTTTTTCTGAAGATAAGTTGCCCGTTCCCTCTGAGGAATTTAACGCAAAACTTTGTAGCACTTTTTTTGAACGAGACAAAAAACAGTTGTGGGTAGGATTGGGCGAAAAATATAAAGTGGCGGCTTGCCATTTTTCTCAAGCCGCGGGTGCGACGATTCAATTTTTTCAAAAAATAGGAATATCCGAAGCGATTTTTGATCTTACGCATTTTTCCGATTATACCGATAACGTTGTGGAAGGGGCTGTGATTGGCGGTTATTTTTTTGACACATTTTTACCCGAAACGCGCAAATTAAAAAAACGGTTTCAACAAATATTTCTCGAAGTTCAAAAACAACATATGAAATCGGTTCAAACGCTTGCCAAACAAGGTTTGATTCGAGGCGAAGCGACAAATTTCACTCGTTCTTTAGGCGATTTGCCGGGAAATTATGTTTATCCTGAAGTTTTAGCGCAAACAGCACGAGATTTGGGGAAGCAATTTCCTCGATTAAAAGTTACCGTTCTAGATGAAAAACAGTTGGCAAATGGTGGTTTTGGTGGATTGACCGCAGTGGGTGGCGGCAGTATGCATCCGCCGCGTTTGATTATTTTAGAATATCGCGGTGGTAAACCGTCGCAACGACCGATTGCGTTGGTTGGTAAGGCGATTACTTTTGATTCGGGCGGCATCTCAATTAAGCCTGCTGATAAAATGGATGAAATGAAGTTTGATAAAATGGGCGGTTGCACGGTGCTTGGGGTGATGCAGGCTATCGCGCGTTTGCAACTCAAAGAAAATGTGGTGGGCATTGTGGCTTCAGCAGAAAATTTATTGAGTTCGCGCTCTTACCGTCCAGGTGATGTGGTGACGACTTACGATGGTAAAACCATCGAAGTTTTGAATACGGATGCGGAAGGTCGAGTGGTGTTGGCAGATGCTTTGGCTTATGCGCGCATTCATTTTAAACCGACTGAGATGATTGATTTGGCGACATTAACCGGTGCGATTATTATTGCGCTTGGTTCTTCTCGTGCTGGGTTATTTTCCAATTGCGAAACTCTAACGCAGCAATTAAAAGCAGCGAGTGAAGCAGTAGGTGAAAAGATTTGGGAAATGCCGCATGACGAACCGTTTCATGATCAAATCAAGAGTGATATTGCTTTAGTTAAAAATACGGGAGGTCGCGAAGGGGGATCCTGCACAGCAGCAGCTTTTTTGGAGAAGTGGGTGGAGGAAACGCCTTGGGCGCATATCGATATTGCTGGGACGGCTTGGCGAACACGAGAAGTGCCTTACGCTACGAAAGGCGCTACGGGTTTTGGTGTGCGATTGTTGATGGAATATTTGAACCAAAAATAAGAAGAACTCATTTCGTTTATGAAAATTATCAGTATTTTTTTAGCAGTTTTAGCGGGAATTTTTTTATTTGGAATTTTTTCTTATAATCGATTAATTGGCTTATCTCAAAATGTTGATAAACAATGGGCGCAAGTGCAAAGCGTTTATCAGCGGAGGTATGATTTAATTCCTAATCTGGTTAACACGGTTTCGGGGGCAGCTAATTTTGAAAAATCAACATTCATGGAAGTGACTCAAGCTCGTGCTTCTGTTGGCCAAATCAATATTAACTCTTCAGCGGCTCCTTCAACCGCACAACAATTAGCGGAATTCGATAAGGCACAAGGCAATCTTACCAGTTCGCTTTCTCGATTATTAGCTGTGGTAGAAAACTATCCTGATTTAAAAGCCAGCGCTAATTTTCAAACTTTGCAGGCTCAACTGGAAGGCTCTGAAAATCGTATTGCAGTGGAACGCATGCGTTTTAATGATGCGGTAAAATCTTATAACACTGCAATCAAAACAATTCCCGGTGTTTTCTTTGCGGGGGTGCTGCGCTATCAGGAACGTCCTTATTTTTCTTCAACTTCTGGTGCCGAAACTTCACCTAAAGTGGAATTTAAGTTTTAACTTTGTCTCATGCGTAAATTTTTTTTGCTCGTTTTATTCTTCTTGTCCGCTTGGATGATTAGAGCTGAGGTTATTCCTCCTTCGCCACCCCATTATTTTAATGATTTTGCTTCCGTGGTTTCGGACGAAACGATTGAGCAACTTGATAAAAAGTTGGAGCAACTAGAAAAAGAGACCACAGCCCAAGTGGTGGTAGCGATTTATCCGAAAATGCAAACGGAGTCTTCGATTGAAGATTACACGCTTCGCATTGCGGAAAAATGGCGGGTGGGTCAAAAAGATAAAGACAATGGTGCTGTGCTTTTTGTTTTTATCCAAGATCGCAAAATGTTTTTACAAGTGGGCTATGGTTTGGAGGCAAATATTCCGGATGCACTAGCCAAACAAATTATTGAATATGAAATCAAGCCTGGATTTAAAAAGGGCAATTATGATGAAGGCTTAAAAAAAGGAGTGGAGGCTATGTGCCGAGCAGTGAGTGGAAATTATCAACCACAACAACCTTCACAAAAAGGGAGCACCGATTCTTTTAAATATTTTTTAATTGTTCCTTTCCTTTTTATTTTATTTGTAGCTATCAATATTATTCGAACCATTTATCAGTTAGTAACGGGAAAAGCTAAATTCTTCACTATTTCATCTGGGGGTTCGAGCCAAAGCTGGATTTCTGGTTCGGGTTGGAGTGGAAGTTCCAGTGGAGGAAGTGGCTTTAGCGGAGGTGGAGGTAGTTTTGGTGGAGGTGGTGCTGGAGGAAGTTGGTAATGAAGGCAAAACACTTTTTAAGTCGATTGAAGGAGCAAGAAATTATTCAGACGATTGCGGAGGCTGAAAAGAAAACTTCTGGCGAAATTCGAGTGATGGTAAGTCCGGAAAAAATCAAAGAGCCAATCACTTTTGCACAAAAACAGTTTCTGCGATCGAAAATGGATCGAACTAAAGAGCGTAATGCAGTTTTAATTGTCATTGCTCCACGTTCGCAAAATTTCGCTGTGATAGGTGATATTGGAATTCACGAAAAAGTGGGTGATTCTTTTTGGAATGAAATTTCTCAAACGATTAGCGAGCACTTTAGAAAAAATGAATTTCATCAAGGGTTAATTTCTGGGGTTAAGGAAGTAGGCGATTCGTTAACTGAATATTTTCCCATAAAACAAAACGATCGAAATGAGCTTTCCAATCAACCAATTTAATTTGTTTCTTTCTTGATTCTGTAGGTTAAGCACTTTACCAAGACACTGTGAAAGAGTTCATCGATTTTATTTTGCACGCCGAAGAGCATTTGCGTGAATTTACCGCAGCTTATGGAGTTTGGGTTTATGCTTTATTGTTTCTCATTATTTTTTGCGAAACGGGTCTCGTAGTCACACCATTTTTGCCCGGCGATTCGTTGCTGTTTGCTATCGGCGCTTTGGCGGCTCAAGGAATTATGGATATTAATATTCTTTGGCCACTGTTGATTGTTGCAGGAATTTTTGGGGATTCGGTAAATTATGCGATTGGAAAATGGATCGGACCGAAAGTTTTTCATTATGAGAATAGCCGTTTCTTCCGCAAAGATTATCTCATGCGGGCTCACGCTTTTTATGAGAAATACGGAGGTCGCGCGATTGTGTTAGCGCGCTTTGTGCCCATTATTCGCACTTTTGCTCCATTTGTAGCGGGTGTTGGCACGATGACTTATAGAAAATTTTTCTTTTACAATGTTTTTGGTGCGATCCTTTGGGTTAGCCTTTTTCTTGGTGCGGGCTATTTCTTTGGAAACCTTCCTTTCGTCAAAAGCAATATGAAGATTATTATTTTGGCGATCATTATTGTTTCTGTGCTGCCCATTATCTGGGAATGGTGGAAGGCTAGGAAACAGCCTCCAGCGACATTTACACCGCAATAATTTTTCTATGAACACGCCATTGTTTATTGTTGGCGCTAGCAATGTTTTTGTAGCCCTTTTGTGTATTGTCACTTCGATTCCATTGTTGAAATGTCGAGTGAAGAGAAATCGTTGGTATGGCATGCGAATTCGTAAAGCTTTTGTTTCGGAGGAAAACTGGAAAAAGGTTAATGAATATGGAGCCAGGGCTATAATCCGATCAAGCGTGCTTATTTTGGTGATGGGTCTGTTTTTATCAATAGCCTCTTTCTTCATCAATTTTAGTCAGACCCCAAATATTGTCTGGTTCTTGATTCCAACGTTGTTGAGTGTAGCTTTTATTTTAGGAGCGATTGTGCAAACTTTAATCTGGAGCAGGCATTTGCCTGATAAATAAAATATGATCCTGGCTGAAATTGTTACTAGCACTACTCAAGTTTATAAAACTGGAATTGGCTTTGGCTCTGTTTTGGCGATTGTCTGTTCCTGGCAACGCAATCGCTCTATTCTAT
Source organism: Verrucomicrobiia bacterium (assembly GCA_041395165.1). GTDB lineage: Bacteria > Verrucomicrobiota > Verrucomicrobiia > JADLBR01 > JAIBCM01 > JAIBCM01. The sequence continues at coordinate 47,404 of JAWLBA010000008.1, read as the reverse complement.
GGGCGATTCTTGCTGGAATATTTTCGTGGTTCTATGTGATTTACTTTGCATTGACACGAAGACCAGATGAATTGAAGTCAGAAAAATGAAGCGAGCTTACCGAATTGCTCTAGTCTGTGGGATACCAGATCATAAGTGATTACATTAGTAACGGCCTAGGCGGTAGTTTAAAGGTTATGGTCAATCCTAATAATACTATTGTTGTGGCTCAGCAGAAAAATTAATATGTCCTATTCATCCACAACCTTCACTCCCCAATAATTTTCACCAAAACACGTTTGCGACGGCGTCCATCGAATTCGCCATAAAAAATTTGTTCCCACGGTCCAAAATCCAATTTGCCTTGAGTGACGGCAACTACTACTTCGCGGCCCATGATTTGCCGTTTCAAATGGGCGTCGGCATTATCTTCACCCGTGCGATTGTGCAAATATTGAGTCGTCGGTGCGTAAGGCGCAAGTTTTTCTAGCCATTTTTCATAGTCTTCATGCAACCCGCTTTCATCATCATTAATAAAGACCGATGCGGTAATATGCATGGCATTCACTAAAACCAAGCCTTCTTTTACACCACTTTCGCGTAAACAAGTTTCCACTTGCGATGTGATATTAATTAATGCTTGTCTCGCTGGCGCTTCAAACCAAAGTTCTTTACGGTAGGATTTCATGATTTGCATCATACACATCTATTCCACGATTACGAACAAGCATTGGACAATACCTAATACTTGTTTTCTTAAGTGGTCTAAGATAAACTAATTAAGATTAGGCATGCAAAAACTCCGAAGATTTGACATGATGATTACGAAAAGAAAGTCAACGCAAGAGCTATTCTTTCCGCGATGAATCGAGTGCCTCAAATCATATTTATATACTGGGTAATTAAGATAGCTTCGACGACTCTCGGTGAGACTGGCGCTGACATGTTTTCAATGACTTTTGATGTCGGATATGCGGTTACCATTGTAATTTTTCTCAGTACTTTTCTAGTTTTGTTAGCGATCAAACTTTGGATACAAAGATATAGTCCCATTTTATATTGGTTGGTTTTTACTTCCACAGCCATAGCAGGCACTGCGATATCAGATTTTATCGACAGAACACTGGGGCTGGGATATGCGACCGGATCATGTGTTCTATTATTACTATTGCTGCTGGTTCTCGCTATTTGGAAAAAAGTGGAGAAAACCATATCGGTTGAGGACATTAGAACATCGAAAGCAGAATTATTTTACTGGGTGGCGTTTCTGATAGCCAATACGCTGGGAACTGCGGCAGGAGATTTTCTTGCGGATCAATTAGGTATTGGGTTCTTTTATATAGTATAATCATTATATCTGTTGTGCTTGCAGGGGTTGCGCTGCTGAAAATTTATACCACAATATCGAGCGTTTTATTATTTTGGGTGGCCTTTGTCCTCACGCGGCCTTTGGGAGCTGCATTCGGCGATTTGCTTACCAAGCCGACTTCCCATGGTGGCCTAAATCTAGGCACCATAAGGGCATCAATAGTTTTTATCGTGATCCTAATTATCGCTGTTATGAAAGAGTCAAAATTTGAAAGAGCGCGGAACGAAAATACCTAACCAGGCGTTGCACTTAATCCTTAGCAATCGAACGTTTACTCTTTTGCTAAGTTTCTTTGACTGATCATTTGTGATAAATTAGTTGTTGATGGAGCTTGTTTACACATTATGACTTAGGTATTCTGATTAATATTAGCTAATAAACTTCATTCAACACTAAAATACTGATGAGAACTACTTTCATTCAACCCTATCTTTTCTTTAATGGCCATTGCGAAGAAGCTCTCGAGTTTTATAAAAATGCAGTAGGCGCAAAAGTGGAGATGTTAATGCGTTTTAAAGACAGTCCCGAGCCACCCCCTCCTGGTATGGTTCCGCCGAGTTACGAAAATAAAGTGATGCATGCCAGCTTTCGTATTGGCGAATCAGTCGTAATGGCATCGGATGGATGTGGTGAAGGTGAAAATTTTAAAGGTTTTTCGCTATCACTTGCGGTGCCAACCGAAGCTGAAGCGAAACGTGTCTTTGATGCCCTTACGGTTGGTGGTCAAGTGACCATGCCACTCGCTAAAACTTTTTGGTCACCTTGCTTTGGTATGCTCACGGATCGCTTTGGTCTGGGTTGGATGATTAATGTGATAGCGTAGTAAACGTTACGAAGGTATACTGAACAGGCTGAGATAGGCTTGTGTTAATATTTTTACAATTTTATTACAGCATTGTGACACAAAGCGTGTTAAATGGTGTAGGGTTTATTTTATGAAAACTGTTTCCTTTCTCATCTTTGCTTTTTGTCTGGCTCAAAATTATGCCGTAGCAATGTCTCAAGTCTTTGCTAATTCAACCATTGAACAAGTTACTGTTTATGAAGATCGCGCTAAAATTGAGCGCGTAGCGGAAGAAAACTTGCCGGCGGGCAAGGCGGTGGTGATTTTTACGAATCTTCCACTGGCTATAGATCAATCGAGCGTGAATGTTTCCGGAGCTTCGAAAAATCAAACCAAGATTCTGGGGATTGAAATTCGCGAAGAATATTTGGAGGTCGCCTCCAATCCTGCGGTGGAGCAACTAAAAACCGAAATCCAAACGGTTGGCGATCAAAAGAAAATTTTAATCGATGAAAATGCCATGTGGGGTGAGCAGTTGGATTTTTTGCGAAAGGCGCGACAAAATTCTTCAGAAGTTGAATCTTCTGTGGCAAGTCGGTTTGATGACATTAAAAAACTTTACGAATTTCAGCAGCAAGAAATCAGTCGCATTTTAGAAAGGCAACGGGAAATCACTGGATTACTAAGGCCGATTGATAACGAGCTGATTCGCCTGGAACAGGAATTGGAAAGAGTCTCTTCGGGTGATGCCACACGAACTTTGCAAGTGCGGGTTGCAGTGGAATCCGATCAAGCGACAGAAGCTAAACTTTTGCTGAACTATGTGATTGGAAATGCTTCGTGGTCACCGGAATACACGGCGCGCGTTAATACGGATCAATCCACGGTTGAACTTTCGACTTATGGCGTGGTTCAACAAGGCACCGGTGAAGATTGGAGTGATGTGAAACTTTGGCTTTCCACAGCGCGACCCAGTGTGGGTGGTCGTATGCCGCATCTTTATCCACAAGGCGTTGATTTATTTGAAGTGCGTCCTTTAGAAGATGGGGTTTCAAGTGGAAGAGAAATGCCAGCCATGGTGCCTAAAGCTATGTTAAAAAAATCTCAGGCAGAAGAAGTTAAAAGTAGGCTTGGAGGGGCAGGATTTTTAAGAGATCAAACTTGTAATAGTATTTTGGTTGAAGGCGCGGGCTTGGACAGTCGTGGATTTAATACGACTTTTGAAATTAAGACGCCAACTACGATTCCAAGCGATGACGAAACGCATAAAAACATGATTGGTGTGAAATCGTTTACTAGCAAACTCGACTACGTGACCACTCCTAAATTGGCTGAACTAGCTTATTTGCGAGCAAAATTGACGAATACCACTGAGTTCCCCTTACTAGCTGGCACGGTAAACCTTTTTCGCGATGGCGATTTTGTCGGAAAAAGTTATGTGAACTTTATTGCGGCTGGTGCTGGGTTTGATTTTTATTTAGGAGTCGATGATGCCATCAAAATCACGCGCAAGTTTATTACAGATCAAAAAGGCGAGGGCGGGATGCTAACCAAAAAGAAAACGCTTTTACGCCAATATGAAATGAGCATAGAAAATTTTCGTAACAAAACCCAAACCGTCACGGTTTTTGATCAAATTCCTGTGTTGAAAAATGAAGCCATTCGCCTTGAGGATGTGAGTTACACGCCAAAGCCTACTGAAATGAAAGACGAAACCGGCGAAGTGAATTGGCAACTTCAAGTGCCCGCAGGCAAGAAAGAAACTGTGAAATTGGGTTATCAAGTCGAATGGCCTTCAGACAAAAATTTGAGCGGAATTTAAGGCTCTAATTTCCTGCGAAAAAAAGGAAAAAACTGCCAAGTCAATAAAGTAAGGATCACTGCGCCCAAGCCAATGGCAATGCTGTTGGCTACAAAATGAAAAGCGAACACTTGATAGTTATAAAATTCATCGAAAGAGCTCACACGGGAATAATTTTTCACAAAACTGAGACCTAAACTTAGAGCGCCGATTATAAGCCATAAGACATAACGTTTGCATTCGCTTGCGTGAAAAAGTGGCCAAAAGGAATAACCTTTTTTCTTAAGTGCGCAACGGTAAGCCAGCAACAGAATAAGTCCACCCACTAAAGTGCTGGTGTGTTGAATCACGCGATAGATTGGCATGCCTAGCTCAGTTTCTTTTCGTAACCAGATACTTTGTTTTACGATGGGACTTAAACCGTGCGTGAAACTATCCCAAATCACGTGAGTCAAAGCTCCGAAGAGTAAACAAAATAAGGTGATAAAAATTATTTTTACGGAAACATTAGGTTTTACACAAAGTGACGATAAAAAATCGCGATGCGGATTCGGCAATAATTGGCAGAAACTTTTTCGAATGGCTAATACCAAAATCAGTATCAGAACGCTTGCAGGCCAATCCATGACCACCATTCCTTCCAAAGTGTGAGAGTAATGCGTATTGACATCAATCGGACTAAAATAGCCAAAATCCGGACTCATACTTCCCACAACCAATGCCGCAAAGTAGGGCGTTTCCGAAAACCAACGTTTTAACGGAAGAACTGCTATAGGATGGCTACCAGTAAAAGGCATAAAATTTTAAGACTTTGTTCTTCTTTGAAATCTTCAAACTAACTTAGATGAAGTGCACCATGGAAATGTTTTATAGCACAGTGCCTTCCAAAAAGGCTTGTTTTTGAACAAAACGCGTGATGTTTTCTTGGGTAACTCGAGCGATTTCTTGTAAGGCTTCATGCGTTAAGAAAGCTTGGTGGGCAGTGACGAGAACGTTGGGGAAGGTGAGAAGTCGTGTTAGTTCGTCGTCTTGCAGCATTTGATCTGAAAGATCTTTGAAAAAAATCCCTTCTTCTTCTTCGTAGACGTCCAATGCAACGCCTCCTAAATGGCCGCTTTTTAAAAATTCGATTAACGCATGAGTTTCAATCACTTTTCCGCGGCTGGTGTTAATTAAAAAAACGCCGGGTTTGGTTTTGCTTAAGGTCTTAGTATTGAGCAAATGATAGGTGTCTGGGAGCAGGGGAATGTGGCAGGAGATGATATCACTTTGACTGAGTAAAGAATCAAGATCGGTGTAATGGATTTCAAATTGTTTTGCCCATTCGTTAGAAGGGAAAGGATCGTGGGCCATGACTTTCATTTGAAAGCCGCGAAAAATTTGCGCGGTGATTTTTCCAATTTTTCCTGTGCCGATAATGCCTGCTGTTTTATGGCAAAGGTCGAAACCGACTAAACCGTTTAAAGAGAAGTTATGTTCACGAACGCGATTGTAAGCGCGATGAATTTTTCGGTTCAAAGTTAGCAAGAGCGCCACAGCATGTTCGGCTACGGCATGTGGCGAATAAGCTGGCACCCGCACGACAGAAAGTCCTAAGGCGCGTGCTGTTTCCAAATCGACATTGTTATAACCCGCACAACGTAAGGCAATCAGTTTGACGCCGAAGGTGGCAAGTTTTTCGAGACATTCGTGATTGGCGACGTCGTTGACAAAAAGACAAACGGCTTCAACTCCTTGGGCTGTAGAAATGGTGTTGGGTTCTAATCGAAACTCATGAAAATGCCATGCGACAGTTTTATTTTCGCTTGAAAAGTAGAGTTGATCATAAGGTTTGGTGTCGTAAAAGGCGACGGGAATCATAGTGGAGACAAGTTAACAGTGGTAGGGCGAAATTCGGGGTGACGAATTTTGCCGCCAGCATCAGCGGTCCAGATAGCTAAGATAAGGCTAATACTGACGAAGCAGGCTGTAACGCTGGCGAAAAGAAATGTGAATTTCTTTTTCGATGCGGAAACAAACCAGGTTACGAGGGCTAAAGCAAAGACAGTATAAAAAAAATAAGCACTTATTTCAGCGCGTTTTTCGTGAATCTCAAATTGTTCTTTGGCAGTGTGATCCCATAAAACTCCAGGGGTGTTTGGTAGTCGATCTTCAGCAGATTCACCGGTTTCTACAATCACGGGGGTTAATAAAGTGCTAATTAACACTAAGAATAGTCCCCAGCGTAAGCTGAGATAATCTTTTTTGATTAAACTCCAAATTAGAGGAAATAAACTAAATCCTAATCCCAGGATTGGAATATGGTTTAAAATAATATGCCAATGTTCCGGTGAATTAACAAAATTCATGATCAATATTTAAATGATATTTATTCATAGCGCAATGCCTCAATGGGGTGTTTTAAGGAAGCGACGCGCGCTGGCCAAAGGCCGAAAATAATACCGATAGTAGCGGAAAAGCCGCAGGCCAATAGGATGGAAGCAAAAGAAATACTGAGAGTCCAACCGGTGACTTTGGCGGCGATCAAAATAAGAACCCAACCTAAACCAATGCCGACAAGACCGCCAGCGAAACAGAGCATGACGGATTCGATTAAAATTTGGGAAAGAATATCAAAATTTCGTGCGCCAATGGCTTTTCTTAAGCCGATTTCGCGTGTGCGTTCGGTTACGGAAACGAGCATGATATTCATGATGCCGATGCCTCCTACAACGAGAGATATACCGGCGATGGCGGCGAGAATGATGGAGAGCACTCGTGCGATAGCGGAGAAAGCTTCTTGAACGGAAGCCAGGTTATCGACTCGGTAGCTATCACCTTCAGAGTTGGGAGTTTTGGGCCAGGTTCGGCTTAATTCTAAAATGGAATTTTGCGCTTGATCCACGACGCTGCTGTCGGCTGCAGCGACATCGATGGAATCCAAATATAATTTCCCCATGAGTCGTCGCATAGCAGTTTGCAGAGGTATAATAATCAGGTCATCTTCATCACGCGGACCGGTGGTTCCTTTAGTAGGTAAAATGCCAATAACGCGAAAGGAAATGCGATTGATTTTAATCATTTGACCGATGGGATTTTGGTCGACGAAAAGTTCGCGAACAACGGTTGAGCCTAAAAGCGCCACGCGTTCACGATCGGTATCTTGTTCTAAAGTAAAAAAGCGTCCGTATTGGGGTTTGACAGAATAGATTTCCACGTAATCTGGAGTGGTTCCTACAATTTCTGTGTTGCTATTTTTATTGCCAAAAACGACTTGAGCGCGGCTGCGAACGATAGGCACTACGACTTTGGCTTCAGGAATGGATTGTTGAATGGATCGAACTTCGTTGAGTGTCAATCGGCTGACGGAACCAATTTGAAGTCGAACACCGCCTACATATTGGACATTGGGGCGAATGGTGATGCGATTAGAACCTAAACCGGACAGTTGATCTTTAACTGATTTTTGTGCACCACGACCTAGCGCAAGCATGGCAACGACCGCACCGACACCAATCACAATGCCAAGAGTGGAAAGGCAGGTGCGAAGTTTATTGGCCAGTAAAGCGCGCCCGGCTTGGCGTAGTTGGGTGTGAAGCAACTGAAGCATTTTATGAGTTGGCGAAGGAGGCGCTGAAGTGGCGGAAGTTATTTTTTCTGAAACTTTTTCTGGTGTAATTGGGTTTTTAGTTTCATCACTGCAAATCAAGCCATCTTGAACTTTAATAATGCGATTCGCGTAATCGGCGATACTGGGTTCGTGTGTCACGAGGATGATGGTGATGCCTTGACGATTGAGTTCTTGAAAGAGAGTCATGATTTCGCGACCGCTTGCGGAATCTAAATTGCCCGTAGGTTCATCAGCCAAGATTAGGTTAGGATTGCGAATCAAGGCGCGGGCAATGGCTACGCGTTGTTGTTGTCCTCCGGAAAGTTCGTTAGGGAGATGATGAATGCGAGTGCCAAGACTCACACGTTCTAAAACTGTTTTCGGATCGAGTTGGCGTTTAGCTTGTCTTTGATAGATGAGTGGAAGCGACACATTATCCAAAGCGCTCGTGCGCGAGAGCAAATGAAATTGTTGAAAAACAAAACCGATTTCTTCCGCGCGCAATTCTGCGAGCGCATCTTCTTTCAAGTGAGAAATGTCTTGGCTTAAAAAGTGATGTTGGCCGGAAGTGGGTTTGTCGAGAAGGCCAAGAATTTGTAAAAGAGTGGATTTACCCGAGCCGGAGTGGCCCATGATGGCTACGAATTCGCCACGCTCGATTTTTAGATCGACCCCGCGCAGAGCAGGCACTTCGATGGAGCCTTGGCGATAAATTTTTTTGATATTTTTTAACTCAATCATGGATGAGCCCTTTGGCCTCCGCGTGTGCGAAAACTTGGTAAAATGCTCATGCCGCGATTGGGGCCTTCTTGCAATTGATAATTCGCGCGCACGATGGATTCGCCTTCATGTAAACCGGATAAAACTTCAATATTTTGACCATCGCTTAATCCTAATTTTATTGTGCGCGGTGTTTGATTTTTTCCGTCGGTGACAAGAACGGTATTTTGATTTTGCACGGTGTCTTCGGGAATGAGTAAAACATTTTCGCGTTGATCGATAAGGAATTTTACGTTAGCCGTCATGCCGCTACGAAGAAATTCAGGAATCTTATTGAATTCTACGTCCACTTGATAAGTGGTTACATTGTTAACCGTTACGGAATCGTAAGCAATTTTATAAACCTTGCCGGTGAGGGCGATATTTGGAAAACCGTCTAGGGTTACTTCCGCTTTTTGATTCATTTTTACTTTTCCTAAATCGGTTTCATCTAAGTCGGCTTGCGCAATCAAGCGATCGGACATGATAAAAACAGTTTCAGTAGATTGCACGACCTGTCCTGGAACTAAGCTACGCGCAATGATCAGACCATCCAGAGGAGCAACCAGGGGAGTGGCTTTATAAATTTCTTGCCAGTAAGTGAGTTCGTTGGAACCTTTAGCGCGCGCTGCATCGAGTAATGCAGCGCGTTCCGAAGAACTCATCCAAGCTAAAACTTGGCCTTGTTTTACTTTAGCGCCTAAATCGACTTCTACCGTTTCTGCGCGACCAGCCAGAGGTGGTTTAATTTCCAATCGATTTTCCGGTTTGATGGTGGCAGTGGCTTGAATGGTAACGTTTAAATCACCTTTTTTGACTTGAATGATTTCGGGCGGCGAAGATTGAGGTGAAGGGGAAAATTTTCGAATCAGTATAAAAGATAAACTGCCTATAATTGTTAACAAAATGAGGAAGAATAAAATTTTTTTCATGGTAAAACTCCTTTTCCTTGAGATTGCTCCCAATTCGCCTCAGCAATAACAGCATCGCGACGACTCGTTAACGCTGTGCGTTGAAGGTTAATATAATCGTTTGTGATGGTTTCAAAATCTTGGAACGAGATCAAACCGTTGCGATATTGTTTTTCTGCAATTTCTGCTCGCAGAGCTGCTGCTTGTAATCGCTCTTCATCAATTTTCACGCGTTCGACGGCGTCGACTAATGTTTTGTAATCTTGAGCAAGCGAAAGTTCTGTTTCATTATCGGAAGATCGCAATTCTGCTAAAGAACGTAAAAGATCGGCGCGCGGCTTTGACATTAAAATAGGTTTTACCCCAATCAAAAACATTTAAGGAAGCGGAAACGCCGACAGACCAACCATCGTATTCTGGAAATCGGTCATTGCCTCGAGTGTTCAAAGTGCCAAGGCCATGAATTTGAGGGAACCAATCGCTACGAGCAATAGTAATGCCGGCAGCAGCAGCTTGGGATTGGGCTTCTAATTGGTAATGGGCTGGAGTTACTAGAGCGAGAGAACGAAAATCATGGAAGGATGTTACGGGTCTAGTGGTTAAATAACCATCGGCTTGAATTGGGCGAAATTGATCGCGACCCATAACTTGCGAGAGTTGGCGTTGGGAAACTTCATTGTTGCGCATGGCTTGTTGTAAATCGAATTGAGCTTGGCTCAAGTTAGCTTTGCTCAAAAGTAATGCTCCTTTATTTTCTTTTCCGCTCTCGTAACGCAAATCAATCAAGCGATAATTGAGATCGCGACGTTTTTTGATGTCTTGAGAAATGGTGATGAGTTCTTGAGCGTAGAGTAATTGGGCAAAAGCGCTTTTTAATTCGTAGCTGACCACAGCTTTTTCTTGGCTGAGAGCTGCTAGCGAGGCGCGACTTTGGGCGCGTGCTTGATCGACGGTTCCTTTGGCGCGAAATCCATCAAATAAAAGTTGTTGCAGCTGTAAATTTGCCGAATAATCGGTGGTGTATTCTTTTAAAGCGAGGCTGGAGCTGAAGGGGGCAGAATCACCGGCTGATCCGTTGTTATCGCGTGGTTGAAAGGAGTGGGTAAGATCGGCATTGGCGCTTAGCTGCGGAAAAAAAGCGCTATAGCTCGCTTTGCGCGTGGCCTCAGAATTTTGTAGGGCTTGGTAAGCAGATTCTAAATTAGGATTATTTCTCGCGGCTTCTTTAACACAGTTGAACCAAGTTAATGTTTCGGCTTGGTCTATTTTCTCGGCAAACAAGGCGCTTGGCATTGTGAAAATAAGCGCGATGAAAAAAAATCGAAATAAGGCCATGATGTCTTGTAAAGATTAACAAAGTTTTTAACGAGCGTTAAGTGGCTTTATTCAAAACAATTAACGCATTGATCGAAGCGATAAATTGTTTCAGAGTCTAAATAAGAGGTGATAAAGTTTAATTTAGCATGAATTGGCAATTAGAAAATCCGATTTGGTTATTGTTAGGATTAGCATTGTGGCTTGTGGCGTATTTACGAAGTCAACGTGGAACGTCGGCTTTGTTGGTGCCGTTTGCCGCGCGATGGTATCGACCGAGTTTGGTTTCTTTTTCGCGTTGGCCAGAATTTTTGGCTTATGCGGGGTTGGGTTTGCTGGTGGTGGCTTTGGCGCGCCCCCAACATATCGTGGATCAGCGTGAGGTGCGAAGAGAGGGTTATGATTTAATGTTGGTGATTGATTTATCTAAAAGTATGTGGGCGGAAGATTTTCAACGAGGGGGAAGGCGGATCAATCGATTGGAGGCGATTCGGCCTGTGATTGAAGCTTTTATTCGACGGCGTCCAAATGATCGCATTGGCATGGTAGTTTTTTCGGGGCGCGCTTATACGTTGGCGCCTTTAACGTTTGATCATGATTGGTTGCAGAGACAGACGGATCGGTTGCGAATTGGGATGGTCGAGGATGGAACGGCAATTGGCGATGGGTTGGGGGTGGCTTTATCGCGTTTGGAACAGAGTAAGCGTCAGGAGGGAGTAAAGCGGAAGGGGGCTTTTATTATTTTGTTAACGGATGGAGCGAATAATCGAGGTTCGCTTGCTCCAGATCAAGCTGCGGATTTAGCACAGCAACGGGGTATTCCAGTTTATGCAATTGGTGCGGGGCGCGATGGGATTATTCCGATGCCTTTTTTTGATGCGGATGGAAATTTATTGGGCTTAAGGCCTTCGCAGTCGGATTTGGACGAGCCGACGCTTCGGATGGTTGCTCAGGTGACGGGAGGAAATTATTTTCGGGCTTATGATGCAGACACAATTTCTGGAGCGTTTGATGCGATTGATGCGGCTAAGAAGATTGAATTTCAGGCCAAATCATATCGGTTAACGGAGGAATTATTTATGTGGTTTGCGGTGCCTGGTTTGGTTTGTTTATTGGTAGCGTTGGGGTTGGTTTTGCGAGAGCAAGGTTTTTCGTGGCGTGTGATGCGTAAGAAAGAGAAGGTGGCTTTATGAGGTGGGAGTCGCCGATTTGGTTAGTAGGTTTGGCTTTGGTGATTCTAGCTTTTATTTGGGATTGTTTGCGAGTTGCGCTCAATCAATCGGGCGAGAAATGGCCTCATATTAAACGGTTGTGGGCGGGTAGAAACGGTTGGTTGGAACCGAAAAAGGGAAGCGCTGCGCGGTCTTCGCGTCGTTATTTTTTTTGGATTGGTTTGGGGTTGGTGATGGTGGCTTTGGCGCGTCCGCAATGGGGTAGGGTGGAGCAAGTTATGTTTGATCGATCGCGGGATGTGTTAATTGCTTTGGATTTGTCGCGAAGTATGTTGGCTGAGGATGTGAAGCCGTCACGTTTGGAACGGGCAAAAATTTTGTTGAGTAGTTTATTGGGAGATTTGAAAGGGGAGCGCGTGGGGCTTTTGGTTTTTTCGGGGACGGCTTTTTTGCAAAGTCCTTTGAGTTCGGATTATGAGGTGTTGCAGGAATTTTTGCCGCAGTTAACGCCAGCTCTTTTGCCGCAAGGTGGAACGGATTATAATCGAATGTTAAAAGTGGCCATGGAAGCTTTTTCAAACGAGGCGGGCGCGGATCGTTTTTTGATTATTTTGAGTGATGGCGAAAGTCGAGTGCCGTTGGAGAAAGATGAGTTGAAAACTTTGCGAGATAAAGGGGTGAGGGTGATTGGTTTGGGAGTCGGAACTCAGGCAGGTGGGGTGATTCCCGATGGGCAAGGAGGTTTGTTGAAGGATAAGTCTGGCGCGGTGGTGTTGTCGCGTTTGGGTGTAAAAACATTGAAGGAATTAGCCGAGGCAACCGGAGGAACTTATCGGGAGGCGAGCGGTTGGGTGGACATTGGCGCGGTAATTGAAGCGACGGTTAATGCGGGGAAACTGGGTGTTGCTCAGGAAAAAAAGCAGGAGCGAATGGCAGAGCGCTTTCAAATTTTTTTGGTATTGGGAATTTTATTTGGATTATTAAGTTTGTGGCGTGAATTTCCGGTGTGGCCGCGTTTGCGTGAGGTTTCTTCTTCCGATGCTATGGGTTGGAGACGATTTTTTTCGAAAGCGAGCGGGCTGGGTTTGGTTATGTTTTTTTGGTTTTTTTCAGGATCAGCTCAAGTAACGAATTTGGTGGAAGGAACGAATTTGCCGTCAGCTCCGCTAGCTAATTTGGTAAAGAATCTGTCTGAGAAAGAGGATTTATTGGCTCAAGATTGTAAAGCCATGGCGGAGGAAACGATTCGTTACGGGAAAAAGGTTTTGATGCAAGGAGGTGGAGAGCATTTGGAAGAGGTGATAAAGGATGCTTTGTTAGCAGTTGATAAGGGTGAGAAGATGGATGTTAAGATGGCGGATTGGTCCCGATTAAGGAAGGAGTTGGAAGATTTATTGAAACAACAACAGCAGCAACAACAAAATCAAAAAAATCAGCAAAATCAACAAAACAAGGAGCAGAATCAGCAAGATCAAAAAGATCAGAAGGAGCAAAACGATTCACAGCAGAATAATCAGTCGGATTCGGACAAATCTCAAAATTCGCAAAAAGAAAATCAATCCGACTCTGAGAAAAAGAAGGATTCTGAAAAGGAAAAAAAATCTCAATCTCAAAAGGGTAAAGAACAAACGGATCACAAACAAAAAGTTGGAGGTGAAAAGAAGAAAGAGATGCAGCCCATGGATGCTCAGGCAATGGAAGCAAAACAGAAGTTGGATCAGGTTCGCCAGAAGGACTCGCCTGCGCGTTTGTTTCAATTAATGGATGGCAGAGAAACAAATTCAGTTTTCAATGAAGAAGAAGAATGGTAAAAGTTGAATATGAGGATGGTTAAATTATTAGGATGGTTGGTTGTTGTTTGTGTTTTGACAGTAAAAGGGTGGGGGTCGACTAAGCTTAATCCGCCAATGACCGCAGGAGGAAGAACTTATCTTGCTAATTTTGTAGGAGGGGATTCTGAATACGTGGTTTTTGTGGCTCGGTTAGCGGGGAATCAGCCGAGCGAATTATTTCGTGTGAATTATGAACAGGGGAATGTTGTTAATTTAAGTGGTGTTCTTCCGCCACAAGCGGTTGTTAGCGATTTTTCGTTTTCGCCCGATAAAAAATGGATTGTTTTTTATTTGCTTCATTTGGATGATTGGCATTGGGAGTTATTTAGTGTGCCGGTGGCAGGAGGGCCGGTGGTTAAATTGAATGGGGCGTTGGTTAATGGGGGGAGTGTTCATGCTTGGTGGGTAAGTCCGGACAGTAAACGGGTAGTTTATACTGCAGATCAGCAGATTAATGATTTAGTGGAAATTTTTAGTTCTCGCATTGAGGGTGGCGATAATTTTCGTGTGAATCCTGATATACCGTTATGGGCGATTGCTTTTGATCCTATTATTACTCCTGATAGCCAATCGGTGGTTTATTGTTCTGATTTTGAAAAGGATAATGTGGCACAGATTTATAAATCGCCAATTCAAGGAGGAGGGAATTGGATAAGATTAAATGGTAATTTAGTTCCAGGTGGTAATGTGAATTTAAATTTTTTATTAAGTCCTCAAGGTTATGTGGTGTATCGTGCTGACCAGGATGTGGATGGTGTGGAGGAGTTATATAGCACGAAATTGATGGTGCGGATAACATTAAACTCAATGCGCCTTTTAATTCTAAAGGGAAAATTTTTAATGTGGTTTTGAATCCCCAGGGGGATCAAGTGGTTTATTGGGGAGATGTTGAAGAGTATGGAAAGAGTGAAGTTTTTTCTGTTCCTGTAGGTGGAGGCGTAGTGAGTAAAGTCAGTGGTCCTTTGGTCAATGGTGGGAGTGTTTACTCGCCAACTATTACATTAGATGGACAATATGTGGTTTATATTGCTGACCAAGATATTGATGGCACGATAGAATTGTATCGATCTCGATTGTCTGGTTTGGAAAATGCGAAATTGAATCCTTTTTTTGGATTAGGAAATAATATCGTTTTTGATTATGTGACAACCTCTAATCAGGTTCTTTATCGTGCTTGGAATCAAAATCGATTTGAGTCATTTAGTTCTTCATTGGTTAATGGTACAACAAAAAAAATTAATGCGCCTTTGATTTCGGGAGGTAGTGTGGAATGGGTGGGAATTAGTCCTGACGAAAAGAAAATGGTTTATATTGCTGACCAAGAGCAGAAGGATCGTAATGAGCTCTATTGTCGTAAAGAATCGGGCGAAGTGGTTAAACTTAATGATCCCCTTGTTTCAGGTGGTCAGTTTAATGAGTTTCTTCCTATTGTGGCTATTAACGATGCGAGCACGCATCTCATTTATGCTGTGGATCAAGATGTGGATGAGGTTAAGGAGTTGTATGTGGTTCCTTTGGTGCCTCCGTTGATTACGAGTCCGACCAATGTTTCTCTTCAAGTGGGTGAGGTGTTGCATTATCAGATTACAGCGAAGTATGGTCCTATTTTGGATTATGATGCCGAATTGTTGCCAGCAGGTGCGATGGTGCAAAGTAATCAGGTGACTTGGGCGCCTACCCAAGCTGGCATTTTTTCTTTTCAAGCCAGGGCAAGGAATGATGCAGGATGGGGAACAACCAATGTTATGGTTAATGTGGAGCCTGCCCCTGTTGTTACGCCTCCTACTCCGCCTTTACCCCCAGAACCTCCTACAAAAACTAATGAGGTAATGGATTGCTCTTTAAAAGCGCCTTTTGATGTTTTATTTCAGAAAAGGAAGAAGGTGCGCGGTATGTGTTTAACTCCAGAAGGGGCAAGTGTTAAAATGATTACGCGTTTAGGCAAGAAAGAGCGCTTGCGGGGAGCGGGTTGGTTGAATCCGGGGCAGTACGGATTGATTGTTCAGAGCAATGTTTGGGTCAAAGCCATTTTAATTAGTAGTAATGGAAATGAAATAGGCCGCCAAGATTTAACTCAATTACCGCAAAGGCGCTTGAAAATAAGGGCCACAGGCGATGTGAATCAGGATGGATGGATTGATTTTGCTGTGAACCAAAACAATGAAATGGGTTTATTACTGTCGCCTAGCTATTCTTTGACTTCGTTACAAAAAATGAATGGATCGGCAAAGGCTCGTCATATCATTGGACTTTGGGGATTAAGATCGGAAACGATATCAGAGCCGGTTTTTATTTTTAATAAAAAGAAAAAAATATGGATACAGGATAAGCCTGGGCAAGAGCCTGTTCCCTTTTTTAAATTGTCCAAATATTATCGTGCTCGGGCCTTTCTAGAGGATGTTTGTAACAGTGATGCCAGCCGTTTGGTGATCACACGACGGAAAAAGCTAGAGATTGTTCCTTGGCAGGTTCAGAGGCTTGAAAAGCCTTATATTAGCTATCGGGGGCTAGGTAAAATAGTGGGTCCTAAGTAGGTTTGAGAAAAAGCATTTGGCATTGGCTGAAATTTTTCTTATAGTAATAGGATGAAACATCATATAGTTAGAGGGGGAGTTTTATTCTTAATTAGCGCAATTTCTGCTTTTGGAGCGGCTCGCAAAATTAATGGGCCGTTTAATGCTGAAAATGTAGCGCCGCAGGTTTACGATTTTCAGGTTTCGCCCAATCCTAATAATCCAAAAGTGGTTTACCTAGCTAATTTGGAAGATTTTAACATATGGGGACTTTATCGGGTGGCACCAGGAGGCGGGCCTTCTCTTAAGATTTCCGATAGCTTGGTTTTAGGGGGACAAATTTTAAAATTTAAGATAAGTTCGGATGGTTTATGGACCGTTTTTATTGCAGAAAAAGATAAAGCATCTACACCTGAACTTTATAGTGTCTTAACCGATGGAGGCACTGTGAGTCGGCTTAACAACCCTGGTTTAAATTTTGGTCAAAAAGTTAAAGATTTTGTTATTACCCCTGATAATAGTAAAGTGGCTTATTTGATAGACTCCTTGAATTTGGGTGTTTTTAATCTTGAGGTGACGCCCATTAGCGGAGGCGTTCAGCCCGTTCCTATTACTGCTAATATTTCTCCTAATGTGGAAATTAAAACTAATTTTCTTGTTAGCCCTGTGAATAATCAGGTGGTTTATCTCGCTGACCAGCAAGTGGATAATAGATATGAACTATTTTCTGCTGCTATTGATGGGGGAGGTAGTTTTAAAATTAACGATAATTTAGCTTCAGGTAATGTTAGCGCGTTTGATTTGACGCCTGATGGTAGCAATGCTGTTTATTTTGCTTTTGAAACGGGAGATGCTACCAAAGGAGTTTATCAGGCCTCTATTTTTTCTTCTATGACTTCGGTGCAGTTGACACCTATCAACGGTGGGGGAGTTGAGTTTAATTTAAAAGTTAGCCCAGATAATACTTATGCAGTTTATGATGTGATTGAAGGAGGAAATTACCAAATTAAGACAGTTCCTCTAGTAGGTGGGGCATCCTCTCCATTGGTTCCTTTAGGGCCTGAAGATATCTTTGGTATCAGCTATGGCACAAGTATTAGAGGTGATTATGTTCTTTATACCGATATCGATAACTTAGGAAAAACAGAACTTTATTCCATCTTAGCTGGTGGAGGAGCGGCTGTGAAATTGAGTAATGCTACGGGAACGGGCATGGGCTTGAATAGTAATATCTCATCCTCAGATGATTTTTTTTGTAGCGCGGATAATGAATGGGTGATCTATCGTTCTGCTCAAGAGGCTTTTGGGCGCTATGAAGTATTTCGAGTGCCACTCAAAGGGGGGGTAATAAGCAAAAAATTGAATGATCCTATCTTAGGTAATGGAATTGTATCAAAGTTTCAAGTAAGTCCAACCAGCCAAGTGGGAAATCAAATTGTTTATTTAGCGGTTCCTAACACTGATGCGGTTCCAGAGCTCTATTCGGTTGGATTTGATTATCTTTCTGATTTTGATGCGGATTCTCAGAATGATATTTTATTACGTCAAGGAAAGTTCCTGAAATTTTTTAGTCGTAGTAGTAATGGGCAATTTAACATAAAAGATTTTGGCCCCTTGGTTGCTCTTTCTCCAGGAGAAAAGGTGGGTTGGGTTAATGATGTGGACGGAGACAATCGACCTGATTTTTCCCTCAAAAAAGGAGGAGGAACGCTATTCTATAAAGTAACGACAGATCTTCAAATTGAAAGAAATGATACTCTTATTGCGCCCTCTTTCCCTAAAGGTTTTCGTATTAAAGCAGCTAGTCGCATTAGCACGAGTCCTGTTTATGTTGCAACTAAAGGCAAGCAAATGAATGTGGCAATTGGTTTGACCAATTTAACGCGAATAAATGAAGCAGGTTTTAAACCTGTGGGAGTGAGTGAAGTTAAAGATGTGCCTAATGTAGTGCTTTATAATTCTAGAACAAGAAGTCTTCTTGGTATTCCTATTCTAGGATTAGAATCCAATAGTGTTAATTTTGGTGAATCAGCTTCCTTGGGAAATTTGCCTAAAAAATTTAAAAAACCCACGGGAGTTGGCCAATTTTTTAGTGAAGGTAATTCTGCAATTATTACTCGCCAAAAGAAAAATGTTTATCTTTTCTCGTTACCTATTGCCACTGAAGATGCTGGCGTGCTCGTTGGCGCTTTGCCTAAGCGCGCAAAAGTTATAGGACCGAAGTAATTATTTGTATTGATAAAGGATGCGATTCGAACTTGTCGAAAGGGCTATCAATCTCTATGCAAGACGATAGCGCTATGACTTTATCTTCTGACAAGTTTAATATTAATTATGTGGCAGGACTAGCTCGCATTGAATTGACGCCTGAAGAGAGTGAAAAATTCCAGCATCAACTCGACACGATCTTAGGGAATGTGAAACAACTTCAGAGTTTAGCTTTGGATGGAATTGAACCGACTGCGCACTCTTTTCCGGTTTATAATGTTTGGCGTGCAGATGAGGAAAAAGTTTCTTTACCCGTTGAGATGGCTTTGAAAAATGCGCCAAACCATGCCAATGACCTTATCTTAATGCCTAAGATTGTTGACTCATGAGCCTTTACCAAGAAACGTTAATGAGCTTACGACAAAAATTATTGGCTCAAGAAATTCAACCGCTGGATATTTTGCAATCTTTGCGTAAACGTGTTGAAAAAGTTGAATCCCACTTGCAGGCTTACACCCATTTCGATTGGGAAAAAGCAGAACGTGAAGCGCAAGAAGCTGATCTTAGCAAGCCATTAGGTGGTATTCCTATTGCGATTAAAGATGCGATTGCCGTAAAAGATCAACCCTTAACCTGTTCTTCGCGTTTGTTGCAAAAGTTTGTGTCACCTTACGATGCCACGGTAATTAAAAAATTGCGTCAGGCTGGTGCTTATCCTTTAGGACGCGCTAATATGGATGAATTTGCAATGGGATCTTCTACAGAAAATTCCGCGCGAGGTCCTACTAAAAATCCCTGGGATTTTGACCGAATTCCGGGAGGCAGTAGTGGTGGGAGTGCAGCATGTGTGGCAGCTGATACGGCAATTGTTTCATTGGGAAGTGACACAGGGGGATCGATTCGTCAACCCGCAGCGCTTTGCGGTTGTGTTGGTTTAAAGCCCACTTATGGTCGCGTTTCGCGCTACGGGTTAGTTGCTTTTGCTTCCTCGTTAGATCAAATTGGGCCTTTGGGAAAAACGGTGGAAGATACAGCGCTCGTTTTAGAAGCGATTGCTGGGCATGATGCTTATGATTGCACTTCTTTAAAAGAACCGGTGGTTTCTTATGCTGATGCTCTTAAAAAGGAAGATCTTAAAAAATTACGCGTAGGCGTCCCGAAAGAATATTTTCGTCAAGGCATCGATTCCCAAGTGGAAACGGCTGTGAAAAAAGCAATTCAACAGTTGGAAGACTTAGGTGCAACATTGATAGAGATTTCGTTGCCTCACACTGATTATGCCTTGTCTTCTTATTATATTATTGCGCCGGCGGAAGCTTCGGCAAATCTCGCACGTTTTGATGGTGTGCGTTATGGAGCGCGAGTCAAAGATGGAAAAGATGTTCTGGACGTTTATCGTCGCACGCGAGAGGCAGGTTTTGGGCATGAGGTCAAACGTCGCATTTTACTTGGGACTTATGTTTTGAGCTCCGGCTACTACGATGCTTATTATTTACGAGCTCAAAAAGTTCGTACATTAATTCGACAAGATTTTCAAAAAGCCTTTGAACAATGTGATGTGATTGTGACTCCAACTTCGCCAACAGCAGCTTTTCGATTGGGGGAAAAGACCGAGGATCCACTCAAAATGTATTTGGCTGATGTGTTTACGATTGCTGTGAACATGGCAGGGCTTTGCGGTCTTTCTGTGCCCTGCGGTTTTGTGGAGGAGAAAGGGAAAAAATTGCCGGTAGGTTTACAATTGATTGGTAAAGCCTTTGATGAAACAACCTTGTTGCAAGTGGGGCACGCTTATGAGCAAGTCACTTCTTGGCGTAAGATGAAACCCAATTTGTTATGACAACTTACGAAGCCACAATTGGATTGGAAGTGCATGTACAAATTAAGACGCGCAGCAAAATGTTTTGTGGTTGTAAGAATGAGTTTGGAGCGTCTCCTAACACACATACTTGCCCTGTCTGTTTAGGCATGCCGGGAGTTTTGCCGGTGCCGAATCAAGAGGCAATTAAGAAAACACTGTTAACGGGCTTAATGTTGGGTTGTAAAATTCCGGAGACTAGCAAGTTTGATCGTAAGAGTTATTTTTATCCTGACATGCCCAAGAACTACCAAATTTCGCAGTATGATCGACCGCTGTGTTTGGAGGGTGGGGTGGTTTTGGAAAAATATGCTTTTCCGAAGGAGACACAAAAAGAAGCGATTGCGTTGGCTAATAAAAAAGTAAGATTAACACGAATTCATTTAGAAGAAGATGTCGCGAAATCGTTTCATTTTGAAACCAGTAGCGGTATTGATTTCAATCGTGCGGGAACTCCGTTAATGGAAATTGTAACGGAAGCTGATATTACTTCGCCAGAAGAGGCATTTGCTTTTTTGACAACGCTAAAACAGATTTTGATTTATGGTGGTATTAGTGATGCGGATATGGAAAAGGGGCAGTTGCGTTGTGATTGTAATGTGAGTGTGAGGCCGCAAGGCACTTCTCAGTTTGGCACGAAATGCGAAATTAAAAATATGAATAGCATCAGCGGCGTGCGGCGTGCGCTGGCTTATGAAATTCAGCGACAAATAGAAGTTTTGCAGGGAGGCGGCACGATTCGACAGGAGACTCGGCGTTGGGATGATCCCACTGGTCAAACTTATGTCATGCGCACAAAAGAACAGTCGCATGATTACCGTTATTTTCCTGATCCTGATTTGATGCCGGTGAAGGTTCAAAATGATTGGCTGGATAAGATTCGCTTAGACATGCCTGAGTTGCCGCGTCAAAGACAAGAGCGTTATCAACAAGAGTTTCAAGTTACTGAATATGATGCTTCGGTTTTGTCGGCAGATTTGGGGTTAGCGACTTATTTTGAGAGGGCGTCGGCTGATGTGAAAAATCCTAAGTTGATAGCAAATTGGATTATTAACGATTTATTAAGTGCGTTGAGTGATCAGAAGATAGATTTGTCGGATTGTAAGGTGAAACCGGAATTTTTGAGTGAGCTCGTGAGTTTGACGGATGCAGGAAAAATTAATAGCAAGCAAGCTAAAGAAGTTTTTTTAGAAATGTTTGCTTCGGGATTGCCTCCAGTACAAATTGTTGAGAAGAAAGGATTGTCTCAAGTCAGTGATGCGGGAGCGATTGAAGTTTTTGCTAAAAAAGCGATCGAAGCGAATCCTAATTCGGTAGTAGATTATCAAGCTGGCAAGGTGGCGGCTCTGAATTTTTTGAAGGGACAAGTCATGAAATTATCTCAGGGTAAGGCGAATCCTCAACTGGCGGGAGAAGTTTTGGAGCGCTTGTTAAAGGCGTAGTAAAACATGGCTGATTTTTTAGATGTTATTTTTTTGGGTCTAGTTGAAGGAATTACGGAATTTCTTCCTATTTCTTCCACGGCACATTTGTTAATTGCAGAATATTTTTTAGGTTCGAAGCCGGACGCGTTTAATGTGATGATTCAATTTGGAGCGGTAATGGCAGTAATCCTGATTTATTGGGAGCGTTTGAAAGATTTGTGTGTAAATTTTCGCGAACCTAAACAGAAAGACTATCTTTTTAAAATTTTTGTGGCTTTAATGATTACAATCATTGGATGTCTGGTTGCAAAACGGGTGGGTTTTCAACTGCCCATAACGCTTTGGCCTATAGTTATCGCACTTTGGTTGGGATCATTTGCTATTTTTGTTGCAGAAAAATTTTTAAAAAAATATCAACCTACTGAAATAATTACCTGGAATATTGTGATTTGGGTTGGAATTTCTCAGATTCTTGCGGCAGTGCTTCCCGGCACGTCGCGTTCGGGCGCGACCATTATTGCTGCGATGTTGTGTGGTCTTTCTCGTGTTTCGGCGACGGAATTTTCTTTTCTTTTAGGAGTGCCTACCATGTTGGCAGCATCGCTTTATATGGCTTGGGACGCTTATCGGGCAGGTCTATTTATTCCTGAAGTGATGGGAGAGTTGGCATTGGGTTTTGTGGTGTCGATGATTACGGCGTTTATTGCAGTCAAATGGCTTTTGCAATTTGTGCGAACCAATAACTTTATTCCTTTTGCTTGGTATCGAGTGGTGTTGAGCATTATCATTGCTCTAGTATTCTGGCGAGAGGGTCATACGCCTCCTGATTTAAACTGCGCGAATCCCCCAAGCAACTGCCTTTGATGAAAGATAAGTAGCTTTTTAAGACAGGGGCTGTGGTGCCTCGGAAAGAGTTTTTGAGAAATTAAAGTTTTGGGTGTGACTAAGCAACCAGAAATAATAAGTTTTGTGGCTTCTTCGATGGGCATATTGGAAAGTTCAATTTCGGAAGCTTTGGCAATCATAACAAAACCCGTAATAGGATTAGGCGCTGTGGGTAAAAAAATCGAATAAAGCATCTGACCTTGTTGATCGGAAAATTGGCCCGTGACAAAGCCAATCAGTTTGCCGGGTGTATTGGGATAGGGAATTAACGCGACTTTACTAAAATGCATGTTTTCGGAGCGACTTAACATTTGCACGGCTTCGATGACTTGTTTTGCGGCATGATAAATGGTGGAAATGATGGGAAGTTTTAAAAGGATGTGATCTAGCCAGGATAAGATACCGCGTCCAATGACGTTGCTGACTAAAACACCTAAAAGAATAAGAAAAATGATGGTTAAAATAAAACCAGCAAGCGGAATGGTATAAAGCAATTCCCCGTTTCGGCGTATGGGAAAACTGATTAAATGAAGAATAGGGTTTTCTTCACGATATCGAGTTGCGATGGCAATGACCAATGGTTCAAATCGGGAGTTGATGAGGCGATAAATCAGATCAAGAACCCAGAGTGTTCCTAAGATGGGCAAGGCTACAAAAAGGCCGGTCAGAAATTTATTACGTACCCAAGTGCCTGTGTTGCGTTTTTCTTTAAGTTGAGGTGGAGTTGATGGTAAAGACATGTGAATTTATTAAAATGAAAAAATGGGAGTAGCAAGAGGAGAAAAAAATCAGTTATGGGCAGCTTTTTGTAAACGGTCATTGATTGTTATGCCTAAATAGCGGGAAGGAAATATTTCTGCATAAAGATGGCGCGCTTTGCTTTCGTCCAATTTTCTTAATGAGTGGTAGAGTTTGCGTGCGGCTGCTTGAAGCGAACCTTGCGGGCTTAAAATGATTTGTTGTCCTGGAAAGTAAGGAAGCGGTTTTCGAAAGAGTAAAAGAGCATCGGATTTTTTGAAAGAAGGTGGTTTTTGTCTCCAATGGAAGGGTAAAAGTGTTAGAGGTTTTTTAGGGGCATAATGTTGGGGGAGTTGCCCAGAAGCGAGTGGTTGTTTTAAGACCGTTTTTTTTCGCAAGGAAACGGGTTGCTTCAAAACGTTTTCAATTTGTTCCATTGTGATGGAGCCGAGTCTTAAAATTTCGGGTTTGTTTTTTAAAAAATGAACGATGGTGGATTCCAAGCCTAATAGGCACTCGCCACCTTCTAAAATAAGAGGGGTGTGAATGCCGAATTCCTTCTTTACCGCTTGGCTTGAAGTGGGGCTGATTCGACCAAAACGATTGGCGCTGGGTGCAGCAAGGGGTTTACCGAATTGTTTGAGTAAATGTTTTGCAACGGGGTGTTGTGGCATTCTTACGGCTACGGTGGGTAGATTGGCTCGGGCGATGGTGGGAACATTTTCTTTTGCTGGTAAAACGAGGGTCAGAGGGCCGGGCCAAAAGGCTTTGATGAGTTTTTTGGCTGAGGGAGGAATTTTTTGGACCATGAGTTTGAGTTGAGATTCGTCGCTAATGTGAAGTATGAGGGGATCGAAATAGGGACGTTTTTTTAGTGCAAAAATTTTTTTGAGTGCTTGAGGGTTAAATGCATCAGCGGCTAGGCCGTAAACTGTTTCAGTGGGTATGACGACAAGTTTCCCTTGTTTTAAGAGTTTTACGGCACGTTGAAAGGTGGCAATCGAAGGCAGTTGAGAAGATGGCATTTTAAAAAAGAGTCAGTTGTTCCCCTGCAGGATGGCGAAAAGCTTGGGCGCTAAGGGTAAAATGTTTTTGGTTTAAGCCGGTTCGTTTGGCGCACAGTTTGAAAAGTTGGTCGAGTTGTTGGGCGAGAGAGCCTTGACCTTTCATTCGTCGGTGAAATTGGGATTCGTTGAGTTTGCCTTGTCGCATTTCGCAGAGTTGATCGAGAATTCGTTTTTTCTTTTCTGGGAAATGGGTTTCGAGCCAGTCGGTAAAGAGTTCTTTTACGCTATGAGGCAAGCGTAATAAGACATAGCCAGCGCTTTTGGCGCCAGCTTGGGTAGCGGCTTGGAGTAGATTGGGAATTTCGTGGTCGGTCAATCCTGGAATGAGTGGTGCCATGAGGATGTTGACGGGGATGCCAGCTTGTGCGAGCGCGGTGACGGCGTGAAGTCGATGCTCGGGTTGTGCGGTCCGGGGCTCCATGATTTTGGCGAGTTGGGGATCGAGAGTGGTTAAAGAAATGTTTACGTTGATGGCCTGATATTGAGCGAGTTTTTGTAGGAGATCAATATCTCGTGTGATGAGATGGTTTTTGGTGATGATGCTTACGGGATTGCGAAATTCTGCTAATACCTCCAGACAGCGGCGGGTGAGTTTGAGTTTTCGTTCGATGGGTTGATAGCAGTCGGTGGCGCTGCTTAAGGCGAGCGGTTGCGGTTTCCAATTTTTTGAGCTGAGTTCTTTGCGTAGGAGTTCTGGAGCGCGAGTTTTAACCATGATGCGACTTTCAAAGTCGATCCCGGAAGAAAAGCCGAGGTATTCATGCATGGGACGAGCATAACAATAGACGCAGCCATGTTCACAGCCGCGATAGGGATTGATGCTGGCGGTAAAGCCGACGTCTGGGCTTTCGTTGTAGGTGATAAAGGAAGTGGAATGGTCTACGTAATAACGGGTTTTGAGTGGTAGTTTTTCATTGGCTACATAATTATCCTCATCCATTTCCT
Source organism: Verrucomicrobiia bacterium (assembly GCA_041395165.1). Taxonomy (GTDB): domain Bacteria; phylum Verrucomicrobiota; class Verrucomicrobiia; order JADLBR01; family JAIBCM01; genus JAIBCM01. The sequence continues at coordinate 22,256 of JAWLBA010000008.1, read as the reverse complement.
TATCGACATGAAGCGTCTCAAAGCGATTGGGAGGATTTACAGTTACGCCACGGCCTATGACTTTTTCCACGAAAGTAGTCTAAAGCAAAGAAGTTGTTTTGCCAATGGGTTTGCACGGTCGGGAAAAAAGGAAATTTTTAATTTAGACAGTTGTCTTTTATCGTAAATGAGAGTATCTTTATCGTTAGCTAATTTTAAAGGGCGAAGATAATTCGTGAAATGGAGGAGACAATGAAAATAAAATGGTTTCTTATCGGTTTGATTTCTTTCTTTTTAGTTCAACTTAATGCGCAATTAGTAACGGATCATTTTCCTTATGCGGCGGGGGATGTTTCATCGGGTGCGGGTTCGGGATGGACGGTGCATAGTGGAGCGACTCCTGTTAATGTGGTTGATACTCCTTCGGATTCGGGAAACTCTTTATCATTTCCAGGACTGCCAGCTTCTTCGGGGAATCGGATTGTGGTGAGTCAATCGCAGACTGCTGATATTGGCACCAATTTCCCAGCCCAGGTGACTCAGGATAACACCAGTGTTTATGTCTCTTTTTTAGTAAAGTTTACGACTTTGCCTTCGGCAGCGGGTGAGTATTTTGCCCACGTTTTTGATGGTAATATGGGTATTAGTTTCGTGCAAGAGTTTATGCTAAAAGTAATGGTGGAAATGTGCAGTTGGGCATTCGTTTTACTTCTGGTGGTAATCCCGTTTATGCTGCTAATTCATTTGCTTTAAATACGACGCATTTTGTTGTGATAAAATATACTCGTGTGGCGGGAGCTGATAACGATACGGCAGCTTTATTTTTGGATCCAAATCCAGGAATGGTTGAGCCCGCTCCTAGTGCTATGGAAGTCAATCCAACGGCGGGTCATGATGTTGCAAATGTTGCGCGTTTCGGATTGCGGCAAAATGCTAATATTGGGGTCTTAGAGCTTGATGAACTGCGCATTGGCGCGACGTGGGGTGAAGTAACTTCTGGTGGTATGCCTCCTCCTCCTGATGCCACGAATATTGTAAGCGTGGTCGCCACTGATGCGAATGCTTCCAGAGTTGGGAACGAATCCTGGCACTTTTACCATTAGTCGTACTGGCAGTACCAATGCGATAACTGTTTTATACGCTATGAGTGGAACAGCAACAAACGGGGATGATTACACTACCTTGCCGGGTTCGATTCAGCTGGGAGAAATGTTATGAATACGGATATTGTTTTGGCTCCTATTGCGGATGGTATAGAAGAAACACCTGAAATCGCTACCTTAACTTTAAATCCAGATAATGCTTACCAAATTGATCCTAATAATGCGAATGCCACCATTACTATCACTGAGGAAAATACGGGCTTAATTGATCCTTTTCTTTTCCTGAAAATTAAACCTTTGGCTGGCACCGTGAAATTTGTAAGACCCAGTCGTGGCTTTAAAATTAAAGGGCGATTTTATAATCAATGGATTAATAACAATCTCAAAGCGGTCATCCAGTATGCTTTGGAATGGGGCACGGGATCTAATAAAGTGAATACAGGGTTTATGAATATGCCGACAAAACAAAAACTAAGGGACCTAATCAAGGGAAAGGCCGCTTTCATCAAGGGAAAGTCGGTGTGGGACTTTCTATTCCCCCAGGACCGGTTAATCTTTTATTGCGAGCGCGTCAAGGGTCGCAAAATTTTAGCGCTATAACCACCAACACGTTTGAATATCAATTAAAAGTAAATTGAAATATTTTAAAATTAATGTTGACAAATTGTGCCTATTCGCTTTTATCACTCAAAATCTTGATAAAAAACAAAACAACTCAGAGGTAAAAACTATAATGAAGAAATATATTTTAACACTCGCACTCAGTTTGGGATTGATGGGATCAGCTTTTGCTCAGCTTTCCATCACTACATTTGGTGCTACTAATACAATTGACTTTGAAAATACTATTCCCGGAGTCAACAATGGTCCATTTCGAGGACTTGGATTCGAACCTAGTCCCGTAGCAGGAGAGCTTGATTCTGATGCTTGGGCAGTTAATGGAAATTTTAGTGATGGTGATTTGCCATTTGGTGGAACAGAAAATACGGTTCCTAGCGATTGTGCGCGTGGTGCAGTGATCAATGCCGTAACTACAGGAGGTATTTATGCCTATACCAATGGGATTACAAACTTTTTAATGGTTCAACTGACAGGTAGTGAATTTAATCCTGGGACAATTAAATTAAGAATTCAAAATAACTCTGGAGGTATTATTACTAATCTTAATGTTTCTTATAAGGTTGCGTTAAGAAACGATCAACCTGGAGATAATACATTTAAATTCAGTCATTCCCCTGATGACATGACTTATACTTCTGAACCTACTTTGATGTTACTTCGCCTGCAGTAGCGGATATGAATGGCATGCAATATGTAGCAACGAATACAATTTCTATAGCTAATCTTAGCATAGCTAATAGTGCATTTTTCTTTTTACAATGGAGAGGAACTAATGGATTGGCTGCAGGAAATCGGGACGAATTCGGCCTCGATGACATCCAAGTTTCCGCTTTAGGAACAGGCGGCGGTGGAGGTTCCACTAATAGTGTTACTATCGCTACCACAGCGAATGCTTCTGAGTTAGGAACAAATGGTGTGTTTACCTTGACCAGCACAGGAACTAATTTCCCAATTACTGTGACTTATACGGTCGGCGGAACAGCAACTTTAACAAATGATTACGATTTCTTGGCGCCTGCGACATCCAATTCTGTTGTGATGACAAGCAGCCCAACCACGATCGAAATTGTGCCGGTTAATGATGGTGATACGAATGAAATTGATCCGGAAAGTGTTATTCTCACTCTTGATCCAAGCGGAACAGGATGGACTTCGGGTGTGCCTAACAGCGCTACAGTTGATATTTTTGCAGGCGCTGTGATTCCTCCTAACACCAATGGTGGTAATACTAATGTTGCTGATTTGACAGGATTCAGCATTCTCTTGAAAAAACCTAAAATTGGTAAAACACGTAAATTTAAGACTGCTAAAGGATTCCCTGTAAAATTGTTCGTAGTCAGAGCTTCCAGCTCCAACACGGTAAGCAGTGTGGCTTATGCAGCTGTTGTTGCAGGCGATACGAATAATACTAATGCTATTACCTTTATTACTGCTGGTAAAATTAAACCTATTACTAAAGGGCCAAAATTTAAGCAGAACATTATAGCGATGGCAAAATCCACGAAGACAACTAAACCGGGGGTTAATATTCCAGCGGGAACGACATCCATTCAGTTTATCGTTCGTGTAAATGGAACTGCTGGAACCAATACTGGTTCAGCTTACTTCACAAACACGATCCCTACAGTTGTTAAGTAAGAGTTGAGAGTTTTGTATTAAAAACCGGTCGCCGTAGGGCGACCGGTTTTTTTATTGCTTAAGATAAATTAATAAAGCGAACAGACAAATTTTAATGAGTAGTTTTTTTCTTCTCAAATAAGAATAAGTGATTCATTCTTGTTGGATGGAAAAACTATTTTTTAGCAGTCTTTTTTTCTGTTTCGTTCAGATGGTGAGTTATAGTCAATTCATTATTGAGCCTTTTAATTATACAGGAAACAATTTAACCAACGCTCCTGGGACGATTTGGACTTTACATAGTGGAACAACTCCTATTGAAGTTTTGTCTACGTCTTCTGATTCTGGTAGCTCTCTTGCTTTGACTAACTTTCCTGCTTCTTCAGGCAATCGTGTTCGATTAACTTTTGCTAATAATGGGGATGCTGGAGTTAATTTTGCGCCTCAAGTCACTGTTGATGGAACTGCGATTTACGCTTCTTTTCTGATTAAGTTAACAGCTTTGCCTTTTACTAATTATTTCGCCCATTTTTTTCTTGGTAGCAACGGACTGTTTCGTTCCACAACTTGGGCAAAACTCAATGGAAGTAACTATCAACTAGGCATTGGTGTGATAGGCAATAATCCCGTTTTTGCGGCGGATTTACTCAATACGAATACCACTCATCTTGTTGTCATAAAATATTCTCGTGTGGCGGGTCCAGATAATGATGGTGTATCGCTTTATTTGGATCCGATCCCAGGACAACCAGAACCAGCTCCTTCCGCTACTCAAACGCTTCCTGGGGTTGATATCACCGCTGAAGGGGTTGCGCGTTTTGGATTACGCCAAAGTACAGGTATCGGTGAGATTGAGTTGGACGAATTGCGTATTGGAACGAGCTGGACTGATGTCTTTTCCAATGGTCTTCAGGGCACCAATATTGTCACCATTGCTAATAGCAGCGATAGTTCAGAATTGGGGAACTGATGGAGTGTTTACTCTTACGAGTAGCGGAAGCAATTATCCGATAACAGTGACGTATAGTTTGAGTGGATCGGCCATTTTTTCTAATGATTTTACCTTTTTAGCTCCTGCAACTACGAATGCTGTAGTTATGACTAACTCTACACAAACTATTACTATTCATCCTATTCAAGATAATGATACCAATGAAGTGGATCCTGAAACGATTGTAATAACTTTAGATTCTTCTGGTTCGGGCTGGATTTCCGGTGATCCTTTCAGTGCAACTAATCTTCTTTATCAAGGTGTTATTCCAGCTCCTTCATCATCTACTGATTATAGTTTGGAATTGAGAAAACCGAAACCTGGTACTTTAGTTAAGTTTTCGAGCTTGAAAGGGTTTAAAACAAAGGGTCGGGTTCGAACAACGAATACCATTTCAGGAGTTTCTTATACCGTTCTGCTTGATACAAATAATACTAATACTGATTTTATTTTAGCTGGTAAATTCAAAGCCTTAGTGAAAGGGAAACTTTTCAAGAAAGGTTATCGTGCTACTTATCGTTCCACAAAAACCAGTCGAGCAGGTGTAGGTGTTGTGGCTGGGACGACTTCTATTAAGCTTGTGACAAAAGTAATTGGTTCTGCAGGTGAAGCCTATTTTACTAATGCATTTCCGTCTCAGGTAAAATAAAGTATTAAAAAGCGTGCGCGAGGGGGACTCGAACCCCACGCCTTTCGGCATACGCACCTCAAGCTTACGTGTATGCCATTTCACCACTCGCGCTATATTAGGCTACTTATTTAAAGTCAAAATTTGAACTGTGCAAGAGCTAAGCTGCGCTTGCTTGGGTAGATAGGGAAATATTTTCCTCTAAAGCTGAATAAGAAGAGGTTTCAGGTGTTGAAAGGATAGAGGTTTCCTGATTTTTTCGATTCAATTTGACTGAAATAATTTTGGAGATTCCTTTTTCTTCCATAGTTACTCCATATAAAGTGTCGGCCATACTAATGGTTTTTTTATTGTGGGTAATCAATAGAAATTGAGATTGATCCAAAAATCGTTTTAAAATTTTCAGAAAGCGATCAATGTTGGATTCATCCAAAGGAGCATCCATTTCATCCAAAACACAGAAAGGGCTAGGCTTTACTTTGTAAATGGCAAACAACAAAGACACTGCAGTCATAGTGCGCTCTCCTCCCGAAAGCAAGGAAATGACTTGGGGTTGTTTGCCAGGTGGTTTTGCGACAATTTCAATACCGCATTCCAAAGGGTCTTGCTCATCATTTAATAAAAGGTTGGCCTTACCTCCTCCAAAAAGTTCGGTGAAGGTGCTTTGAAAGTTAAGACGAATTTGTTCAAACGTTTCCACAAAAAGTTTTTTTGTAGTTCGATTAATCAAAGCAATGGCATCCAGTAAATGCTGTTTGGCATCCAATAAATCTTTTTGTTGGGACTCTAAAAAGCTTAATCGTTTTTCCAACTCATCATATTCACTCACTGCTTCTAAATTGACTGGTCCCATATTGTCGAGTTTGGATCGCATCTCTTCGATTTGTTGTTGCAATTGATTACAATCTTGAGGCTCCGGAGTGTTTTCGGTAGGGGGTAAAGATTCCAGATCCAATTGATAGGCCCGAAATAGTCTTTCCTTTAGATTTCGCTTTTCTAAATCGTATTTTGCTAGTTGTAGTTCGGCTTGGGCACGATTTTGTTGGGTTTGAGTTTGTTGCTTTTGCTGTTTTTGGAAAGATTGTTGTTTTTGATCTAAAGACTGTTGTGATAATCCTCGTTCCGTTTGCAGTTGTTTCAGTTTTTCTTCAATATTGCTTTGTTGCAGCATCAAATTCTGAATTTCTTTTTGAAGTGATTCGTTTTCTTGTTCGAGCTGATGATGTTTTTCTTGGTTGTGTTGAATGGATTGTTGTCTTTGTAATGCGATTTCTTTAAGTTCTTCCAGTCTCGAAGCAATGGGATCGCGTTGAGCCAATAGTCCCTTAAGCTTTTCATCCAAAGCGGCGGTTGTAATGCGAGATTCGGTTAATTGTTGGGTGCTTTGAGATTCTGCTTCTTGATAAGAGGAGAGTTGCTCGCGATAGGTTGAGAGTTGTTGTTGAAGTGAGGCACGCTCTTGTTCTAAGTGATTGCGCTCTTCAATTTGTATGTGATAACGCTCTGTGGCTTGTTGATCAGATTCGGTAAGTCGATAGACTTCACCGGTGTAGGTCTGAAGTTTGTGCTCTGCCTCTTGGATTTGATGAGTCAAAAGATGCAAATCTTTTGCTAAAATATGGTCTTGTTGCTTTTGTTGATCGAGTTGATTTTTCAACGTTTCGGTTTGAGTGAGAGAAGATTGATTTTTTTCATTTAAATCAAGCTCTTGATTTTTTACGGTTTGAAGCTGAGATTCCAGCTCATGTATTTGTTGATTGCATTGGTCTATCTCAGCCCGGCGATTTAAGCGCGCTATTTGTTTTTGTAGGGGGCCAGATTCTATGATGCCTGATGTATTGATCAGTTCACCTGACCGAGTGGCAATGACGGCTTGAGGTAGTTGTTGTTTTAAGTTTAAAGCTTCATCGAGACTTTCAGTAATATAAGCATTTTTGAAAAGCGCTATAAGGAGATTTTGATAGGTGGGCGAAACGTTAACATAATGAATAGCGGATTCGGGGCGAGAGTTGTCGCTAATTTCTGATGATATTAAATCCAAAGGTGCAAGATGAATGCGATCGGCTTTTTGATTTTTTAAGAAATCGATGATTTGCCGAGCAGCTGAGGTATTGGGAACAATCAGTGTTTCTAATTGATGTTGTAATAAAGCTTCGACGGCAGTTTGGTAGCCTTCAGTGATCTGGATGACTTCTGCTAACGTTTCGAGAATGGAAATTTCGGTTAGTTGATTTTCGTTTCGGGCTTGAAAAATTTGTTGAACGGCAGGAGTGAATTCTTGATGGGAGGCTTGTAATTTTTCCAACAAGTCTCGTTGAGTTATTTTTTCTAAATGATTTTGTTCTAGTTGACGGCACTTTTGTTGTAATTGTGTTAAGGTTTCTTGAGTTTCCTGCTGTTGTTTTTGATGAAAAAGAAGATCATTTTGTAATTGTTGAATGTGTTGGGTGACCTGAGTTTGCTGTTCTTGTGATGCGCTATTTTTGGTTTTCAGTATTTCTAAATTTTTTTGTGTTTCATTTTTTTCATTTTCGAGGGTTTCAACGCGTAGGATAAGAGTGCGTTGTTCGGCATCGCGATTGGATAGTTGTTGGTTCAGAGGCTGTAGTTGTTGTTCCAGAGCTTCGATTTCTTTTTCACAATGGGCTATTGTTTGAAAATGAAGGCGCAAGTTTTCCGATGCTTTTTGGTTTTGAGTTTGTTTTTCTTGTAAGACGATTTGATGTTGTTGGATCTGTTGTTGTAAGGATTCGATTTGATCAGAAAACTGGCTGAGTTGTTCAGTTTGAATTTTAGAGCGTTCTTCTGCGCTAGCGATGTCGAGAGTAAATTGATGGTTTTGCTGCTGAATTTCGTTAACTCGTTCTTGATTGAAAAGTAAGCGATTTTGAGCGCGGTCACGTGTGGAATTGGTTTCCATGCGTTGATGGCGCTGATGCTCAATTTGGTTTTCTAAAAGCTCTAGTTGTTGTCGTGTTTCTTGGAGTTCCAGTTCTAGTTTTCCAGTCTCTAAGCTGCTTTGCTCCAGATTGGTGGTGATTGCGGTGATTTCACTTTTTATTTTTTGTATGTGGTGTTGAAGCTCTTGTAATTGATGTTGGCCTAGTTGGGTTTCGAGAATTTTTAGTTGGTTGAAAAGTTCTTGATAGCGCCGCGCTTTGCCCGCTTGGCGTTGTAAGGAATTGATTTGGCGTCGCACTTCGCGAAGGATGTCTTCTAGGCGAATGAGATTAGCTTCGGTGTGTTCGAGTTTTCGCGAAGTTTCTTTTTTTTGCGTTTTGTATTTGGTAATTCCCGCGGCTTCTTCAAAAATTTCTCTTCTGTCTTCAGGGCGAGCCGAAAGAATTTTATCGATTTTACCCTGTTCCATAATGGAGTAAGCACTTCGACCTATGCCTGTGTCCATGAATAAATGTTGAATGTCGCGTAGGCGACAAAGGGTTTTGTTGAGTTCGTATTCACTACGCCCATCGCGAAAGACGCGTCGACTAACGGTGACTTCGTGATATTCGGTGCCGAGTTCATTTTCGCAATCGGTAAAGGTAAGGGAAACTTCGGCCATGCCAACTTGTTTGCGTTGATCGGTGCCACTAAAAATAACATCAGCCATTTCTGTTCCGCGTAGAGCTTTGGCGGATTGTTCTCCGAGAACCCAGCGGATGGCATCGAGAACATTAGATTTTCCGCAGCCGTTGGGACCGACAATAGCTGTGACACCAGCAGGAAATTCAAGACGTGTTTTTTCGGCAAACGATTTAAATCCGATAAGTTCTAAAGCTTTGAGATACATGAAAACAATTATGAATTAAAAATGATAAATTATGAGTTAAGAAGCGGTAAGTCAATCACGAGCCGCCGTAAGAAGGGGCTGATGTGACGTGAAAGCTTTGGACTAATTTTCTTTGCACCGATTCTTTTAAGATAACGGGATTGGATTGGGTAGATCGAAAATTTTTATGAGCAGTCGCTTCGGGTTTAGGTGCAAGTGGTTTTACGGAGCTAGAGCGACACAAACATTCGAATTGATTGTCTTTTATTTAAGTAGCCCAGTTCCACATAAAGCGCACGCGGTTGTATCGGTATAAAGATGCCAGTTTCTTACAACACCTGGAACGGCGGTAGTTTGGAGGCATTGGCCTTTTTCGGTATAGAGGCGTAGGGTTAATTCGCCGCCAGGGGCGCATCGCCGCCAAATCTCCAAATCGCTGAGGGAAAGATGCCATTGCGCAAGTAACCAAAAGGTTTTTAGAGCTTAATTTAATTGAGGATAAGAGGGTGCGAGTATTGTGAAAGGATTAGGCACAAGAGCAGGAGGAGGTGGGGTAGAAGAAACTTTTTTATGGGTTGCTCGTGTGGCACTTGTTTTTTTCTTAGTTGTAGTTTTGGTCAAAACGGTGCGTTTGCTGAGAAGGCGACGTTTGCGTAAGGCAGCTTTTACGGTTGCTGGACTTTTTTTGGTCGTGCGAATTGTTTTTCTGGGCATAGCTAAATAATAATAGTTTTTTTCAAGAGCGCAAAGAGTTTTTATGGCGGGTTTAAGTGAGATAAGCTTGTCGCACTTCTTCGCAATGTAGAGCTCTTGGCCAGAACCACTTAAGTGATTGTCCATTGGCCAGCACATAGCCGCGATGAGCAATTTTTAAGGCTTGATTAGCATTTTGTTCAATTAAAAGAACGGAAACGCCAGCTTGGTTGATTTCTTGAATAATTTGAAAGATTTTTTCCACAATCAATGGAGCTAAACCTAGGGAGGGTTCGTCTAGCATGAGGAGTTGAGGTTCGCCCATGAGCGCTCGGCCGATGGCGAGCATTTGTTGTTCGCCGCCGCTTAAGGTGCCGCCGAGTTGATGGTAGCGCTCTTTTAGTAAGGGAAAATAGTTGAAAATTTTTTCTAATTTTTTTGCGTCTCTTTTTTTTGATTTTTGATAGCTGCCAATGAGCAAATTTTCTTCTACGGTAAGTCGAGGAAAAATATGGCGTCCTTCGGGGGCAAGGCATATGCCATGTTGCACAATTTCATGAGAGGCAAGTTTATCGAGAGGTTGATCGTGCCAAAGAATCTGTCCCTGACGAAGCGGCAGCATGCCGGTGATAGTGAGGAGCGTGGTGCTTTTTCCTGCGCCATTGGCTCCGATAAGGGTGACGATTTCGTTTTGTTTTACTTCCAAATGGATATCTTTTAAGACGTCAATAGGTCCGTAGCCGGCGCGGAGATGGATCAATTTTAGCATGATTAATTTTCTTTATTTTCTTTTCCAAGGTAGGCTGCGATAACTTTGGGATTGGAACGAATTTCGTGAGGGGAGCCGGAAGCAATTTTTTCGCCGTGATCTAATACAATGATATGATCAGAAATATTCATGACGACTTTCATGTGATGTTCGATGAGCAGAATGGCCAGTCCGTTGCGACGAATTTTTTCGATTAAATTCATCATCGTTTCCAATTCTTTAGGATTCATGCCTGCACCGGGTTCATCCAATAATAAAATGCGAGGACGAGTGGCCAAAGCGCGCGCGATTTCCAAGCGGCGTTGCATGCCATAAGGCAGGTGTCGAGCGCACATGGACTGAGCGTCAGCGAGACCTACAAAATCCAGTAGTTCCAAAGCATGAGTGCAACCGTGGTTTTCGGTATGGCAATAGCGTGAAGAGCGTGTTAACACGTGCCAAGGAGCGATTCGATTCCAATGAAATTGGCCTACCATGACATTTTCGAGAGCGCTCATTTCGGCGAAGAGTCGAACGTTTTGAAAAGTTCGAGCTATGCCGAGATGGCAAATTTGGTGCGGTTTTTGGAAAGTAATATTTTCTTTTTCTAAAAAAATTTCACCTTCATCGGACTGGTAAATACCGGTTAGACAATTAAAAAAGGTGGTTTTGCCAGCGCCGTTGGGGCCGATGAGGCTAAGAATTTGGCCTGAAAGAAGATCGAGAGAAACGTTAGTGACGGCTTTGAGACCGCCAAATTTTTTGGTGATATTTTGAACGCAAAGCAACGGTGTCATGTAGCGGATTCCGTTTTTAGTTCGAGCCGTCTTCGTGGATTGCCGAGCAATCCTTGTGGGCGGTAAAGCATCATAATGACCATGAGGGCGCCGAAGAGGAGCAATCGATAATCGGCTAGAGCGGGAAATTGATCTCTTAATAATGCGGGGATGAGATAAAGGAGTGCACTGCCGAGGAGTGATCCGGGGATATTGCCCAATCCACCGAGTATGACCATCGCTAGCACGAGCGCGGATTCTTCAAATCGAGCAGCGGAAGGATCGAGGAAGCCGATGTAAGCGACATAGAGGAGACCGGCGAGTGCAGCGAATGCCGAGCTAAGCATGAAAGCGGTGAGCTTCATTTTTACTACGGGAATGCCCATGGCTGCAGCAGCAGTTTCATCTTCGCGAATGGCGATCCAGGCGCGACCAATGCGCGAATGATAGAGTCGATGTAAAACTAATGCGCAAAGAAAAATAAAAATGAGAACGATCACATAAGTTAGCTGAATCGAGGTGATTTGTATATGAGGAGAAAGAGTGATGGTATTAATTTTTGATTCTAAAGCGAGGCGAATGCCTTTATCGCCACCGGTTAAATCGGTGAGATTGCGCATGAGCTCTCGAAAACTTTCTGCAAATCCTAAAGTGACAATGGCCAGATAGTCGCCTCGAAGCCGTAAACAAGGTAGGCCGACAAGCCAACCCATTACGGCGCCGACCAAAAGCACTGCGGGTAAACTCATCCACCAAGTTAAGCCTGGAATCATTTGTTGGAGGATGGCAAAGCTGTAGCCTCCCACAGCAAAAAAGCCGGCATAACCCAGAACGAGAAGACCTGTCATGCCGACAGCAATATTGAGTCCCAAAGCTTGAATCATGTAAAGGCCGACAAAAATGGCGAGATTCAAGGTGTAGCTAGTGAAGAAGAAACCTGAAACGGCCAAGATGAGGAAAAGCGCAAGATGAAATTTTGGATTTGCTAGAAGTGTAACGAGAAATGTGGATTGGTTGGAAGGAGCGGTGTGAGATAAAATTTTTTTTCGTTTGAATCGTCGAAAAAGGAAGATGAAAAAAAGAATCGCGAAAAGAGGTATTAAATTTTTAATGAGTTGCCATCCCTGAAAAAAATTCCATTCAGCACTAACGGTGCCTTGGTGAAAATCGTAGTTAAGTTTTAGCCAAACAAAAGGAGCGGTGAGTAACGCTAAGCCAAATGTTCCGAGAATTAATTTGAGCGCGTTTGCTTTCATACTTTATTGGCTACGCGTTCGCCTAAAAGGCCGTGAGGTCTGATGATGAGATGGCCATGAGAATGAGAAATGTGGAAGTATTTTTCCAATCACTCCCTAGATAACGGCTGGTAAAATCTTCTGCGAGTCCGATGAGGATGCCGCCTAAAACTGCATAAGGAATATTGCCAATGCCGCCGAGAATGGCTGCGGTGAAAGCTTTTAATCCGATGAGATAGCCGGAATTAAATTGCATGGAACCGAGGTACATGGAGACCATCACACCTGCAACGCCGGCAAGTCCAGAGCCTAGGATAAAAGTAAAAGCGATGATGCGATTAACAGGAATGCCAACGAGGTTGTGAGATTATCTTGAGATGTGGCGCGTAGGGCAATGCCGAGTTTAGTTTTGAATGAAAAGAAAAAGCCCAATCATTAAGATGAAAGTTGTGCCGAGAATGACGCCTGAGAAGATAAGTCATAGTGATTGAGCCGATTTTGAGCGTGTTTAACATGAGCGGATCGCTGTAGTAACTTGGAAATAAAATTTTATCTTTGCTCACGCTGAGCATGATGAAATTTTGTAGAACGATGGAAAGTCCAATGGCGCTTGTGAGTGGAGCTAAGATGTGGGCATGACGAAGTTTTCGGTAAGCGATGCGTTCGTTGCTATAACCGAAAGCGGAAGCGATAAGGACAGCGAAAAATAATCCCAGCACAAGATTGAGTGAGAAAAAATCGCCCCATAATGTGGTGAAGCTGCCGATCGCGAAAACGCTAGCAAACATGCCGATCATGAAGATTTCGCCATGCGCAAAATTGATCATGCCTAAGATGCCGTAAACCATGGTGTAACCCAAAGCGACTAATGCGTAGATGGCGCCGCGGGTTAATCCGTTTATTAACTATCCATGGAAAAATTTAATAACAGAAAAAAGAGAGCGTTAAGACTTTTTGTTTAGGGATGAGTTTTTAGTATTCAGTTTTCAGCACTCAGTTTTTTTATTATCTGTTTACTGATTGCTAATTAGGAATGAATTTTCCGTTTTCTATTTTCCAAATAATGAAGTTGGATTTTTTTGGGTCACCTTTTTCGTCGAATTCTACTTTTCCTAAGCAGGTGTCGTAAGGATGAGCCCGTAGCACTTTGGCCACAGCTTCTGCATCAGTGGTGCCAGCTTCTTGAATGGCTTGAAAGAGAACGTTAATAGCTTCGTAGCCGTAAACCGAATAGGGACCTTCGGTTCCGTAGCGGGCGCGATATTTTTTTAAAAAAGGTTGAGCAGAGGGCATAGATTGGAAATCAGGAAAAAAGGTGAGATAGGTGGCTGTTGCGTAATTGCCAGAAGCGTTGATGAATTCTTTCATGAAACAACCGTCACCAGAGAGGGAAGGGAATTTGAGATCCGCTTTGGCGCAGTTGCACGAGAAGCGGTCCGCCTTGTCCATACATGCCGCCGAAAAATAACATTTCAGCGTTGTTGGCTTTGATGGCAGAAAGGTTAGCGCGAAAATCCATTTCTTCTCGGCTCACGCCAGCGAATACCACAGTCACAAACGCCAGCCCTTCGATGGTGCGTTTAAATTCTTCAACGAGTCCTTGTCCGTAGGCGGTTTTATCGTGAAGGATAGCCCAATTTTTTTAGCTTTGAGTTGGTTGACTGAAAAATCGCCTGCGGTTTTGCCTTGTTGATCGTCGCGGCCGCAGATGCGAAAAGAGTTTTGTAGCCTCTTTCGGTAACATCAGGATTTGTGGAGCCAGGTGTTATTTGGAGAATATTGTTCTGTTTGTAAATTTCTGAAGCAGGAATGGTGCAACCACTGTTAAAATGACCGATGACAGCTGCCACATTATTGGCGACTAGCTCTTGGGCCACTGTGACGGCTTGATTGGGTTTCCCTTCATCGTCGCGTGTAATGGTGGTAATTTTTTCCCTGAAATACCTCCTTTTTCGTTCCATTCGTCAATAGCAATTTCGGAACGTAAAACATCGTGGTCCCTATTTGTCCATCTGGTCCAGTGCGAACACCTGCTAGGCCGAGGCGCATAGCGTCATCAGATTTTGCAGTTGATTAAGCATAAGCTAATAAAAATAAGGGGAACAATTCGTTTCACAAAGGTAAGATTACAGAAAGTAAAGTAATGATGTCAATAGGAGGTGGAAACATATTTTGTCATAATTTTTACAAAATTGTAAAAAAAATAAAAAAATGTTTGACATTTTTTGAAAAGTTACAAATCTAGCACCTTTCATAAGATAAAAATTAAGTTGTCACTTCATAAAACCGTTCTCTAACAGTCTAAATAAAAACCTCCCTTAGAAAGGAAATTTTCGTCGTAAATAACAACTAATAAGGATGGTTGGGGTAGGAGAAGGTCTGATACGCCTCTTGGGAAGCCAAACGGTAAAGGCGCAAGTCGCGCTTATTAAAGGGTAATCTTAAGCGGTTTGCTTCTTTTCTGTGTTAATATCCAGTGTTGGCATTGCAATTACCTGTGGAAGCCGATATGTCATTGCCAGAAGGTAAGCCGATGGCCAATCCTGCAACAATAAAAGGAAGCTAAGATAGGTGGCAAAAAAAACTATATAACCTACCTGAAGTTTGACAATTGTGCCTTACCGGCTGGGTTAACAGGTGATAATATTGGTAAGGCGGTTTTGCGAATCTATGCCTGTAAAACCAGAAAAACTTGCTCGATCAGCGTTGTGCCGATTCAAGCGCCTTGGACAGAGCAGGATATCCGGGGACCTTTTATTCTAAGTAATTTGGCTGTTAATTGCAAAATAGAAAGGAAAAAGGCTTATCAATCACTGGATGTTACTGATATCGTAAAAGCTTGGATGTCGGGTCAATTGCCGAATTACGGTTTGGCTATTAAAGGTGAAAGAAGTGCTTTGGCCTTTTTAGACACGAAAGAAAATCAAAAAACAGGCAATTCAGCAGTTTTAAGTTGCTTTAGTTTCTGCTGGTAAGCAGGAGTGAAGGGGGGCAAAAAGGAGAAGTTGGTCCCCAAGGGCCTCCAGGGTGAGCAAGGTGCTCAAGGTCCCCAAGGCGAAGTGGGTCCCGTAGGCCCTCAAGGAGATAAAGGGGACAAAGGCGATCAGGGAGAAGTTGGTCCCCAAGGGCCTCAGGGTGAGCTTAAGGAGCATTCAAGGTCCCCAAGGCGAAGTGGGTCCCGTAGGCCCTCAAGAGTAAAGGGACAAAGGCGATCAAGGAGAAGTTGGTCCCCAAAGGGCCTCAGGGTGAGCAAGGTATTCAGGTCCTCAAGGTGAAGTGGGTCCCGTAGGTCCTCAAGGAGATACAAAGGGATCAAGGCGAAGTGGGTCCTGCTGGAGCACAAGGTCCTCAAGGTCTGCCGGGATTAGCTGGAACAATAACAGACCAATGCTATTACTGTCACAGTTTTTGCTACTCTGCCTGCAGTGCGAGTGACTACCGATGAAGCACAACTTATTCCACAGATGTTTTAACAACCATTTATTTTGGTGGATCTGAAGTTTTTGACACATTTAATCTTCATGATACTAATGTTGATTCGGAGCGTCTTGTCGCATCCTACCCTGGTTTTTATCAGGCTACGCTTCAAGTGAATTGGCCGCCTTCGGTACTTCGGAAAGACCAATTCGCATTTATAAAAATGGAACCCAATTAGTGGCTTTGGTCAATAATCGAGCCATTTCCTCTGCAGAACAGGGGCAAATTGCTACCACTTTGATTAATCTCAATCAAGGCGATTGGTTTGGAGGCTAAGGCGATGCATGGTGTCTCGCAGGGTTTAAGAATTACTGCAGAATTTATGATGCATTGGTGTGGGCCACTCTAATATTGGTAACAAGTTAATCTTTAAAATAATACCAACAGCTCAAAATATGGGCTGTTGGTTTTTTATTTGTACTTTTTTTGGGTAATAGTCAAAAATTTTTGCAACTTTCGTTATTATGGACGACATTGTTATAAGTTTTATTCCAAGTATGAAAGAAACTAATACACTTCACCCATTATTCTAGTAGCATCACTAACGTTTGGTTCCCAAATTTCAACCATAGAAAGGGTCTTCTTTATGAAAGAGACTATTCTTTACCGGGGGGAGAAGATCTTGCTAGGTTGTTGTCAGAAAATTCAAGGGTTAAGACTTGAGACAATTATCTTTAGAAGCGTAATTGTTGTCAGTTTACTCCTTTTTTTTATTAATAATCCCATTTATGCGTTGCAGTTGTCGGTAAGTGACGATGTTTCGATGCCAGCAACGGGGCCTTTAAATAATAAAGGGGGTTCGAGCTCAAAATTGAAATTGAACGATAAGAAAAAAAGTGTGGTTTATTTCAATTTCGATCAATCGGCTTTACCAGAAAATTTAACGGCTGATAATATTAGCAAGGCAACTTTTCATGTTTATGTTAAGAAAATAAAAAGGCGAGGGCCTGTAACTTTGATGCCGATTATGGGGCGTTGGGGTGAGTTGGATATCGCTGCGCCACCTGTTTCAGATAGTATGACTGTTACCGGACAAATTGTGGGGCAGAATCAGTATGTTTCTTTTGACGTAACCGAGATTGTGAAAAGTTGGTTCTCAGGACAAATTCCCAATGCAGGCTTTGCTATGAAATCCGATGCAAAAGGTGCTTTTGCTATTTTTGATAGCAAAGAGGATAGAAGCACGGGGCATCCGGCTACCTTGGAGATTGCTTTGGTGGATTCCGGGCCGCAGGGGATTCAAGGGGAGCAAGGATTAGTTGGACCTCAGGGGGCACAGGGTGAGATTGGGCCAGAAGGGGCACAAGGGTTAACTGGGCCCCAGGGAGCACAAGGTGATACTGGAGCTCAAGGACCTCAAGGCGAACAAGGGCCGATCGGATTGACTGGTGCACAAGGACCCCAGGGTGAGCAAGGTGAACAGGGACCTCAAGGCGAACAGGGTCCCATAGGGTTGACTGGTGCACAAGGTCCTCAAGGAGATCAAGGTCCCACGGGTCTACAAGGCTCTCAGGGCATTCAAGGACCTCAAGGACCAGCACCTATGGTAGGGACAGTAACGACGGTTACGGGATCAGAAGGCTCTTTGGCCGATGTTCAAGTCACCGATCAAGGGGGTGGCCTGTTTGATTTTTTATTTACCATCCCTAAAGGTGATACAGGAGCTCAGGGGCCCGAAGGGCCACAAGGTCCTGCCGGTCCGCAAGGTCCTCCAGGTATAGCAGGAACGAATTCCATTACATTTACTAATCTTGCTGCTTTTCCTGCAGTGCGTGTTAGTAAAGCATCGCAATTTATTCCACAGAATGTTTTAACTGCGATTAGCTTTAACACGGAAGTTTATGATGATTTTGGGATGCATGCCGATGATGCAGCTTCAGGCGATCTTACTAAGATAATAGCGCCAACTGATGGGCTTTATCTTTGTATTGGTCAAGTAAAGTGGGCAATTGCTGGAACAACAGCCTATACACTTCAAATTGTAGGAGATGATGGCACTGTTTTCGGAGAGAGCGAAAATCGTGTTGCGGCAAATAGTCCACAAACCCAGCAAGTGAATGCTTTAGCATTTTTAGCAGCAGGGCAAAGTGTTCGTTTGTTAGTGCGAAATGAATTGAGTGGAGGAACGACTCCCAGTCAAGCAGTTCTCTCAGTGATATGGGAATCGAATCTTAATCCATAAATTAATAGACGAAAAATTTTGTATAAAGATTTTAAAAGCCCAGCTTTTGCTGGGATTTTATGTTTTTATAATAACGTAAGATGTTTAATAAAAATTGGTTATGAATTAAAAAATTTTGCAAAATGGTAAATCATGGACGATCTTGTATTAGATTTAATTTAATGATCATGAAAGAAAAGCTTATGCACAACACGGTTTCTAACGGGCTTAACTTAACAAACGTGAAGGTCACTGTTTTCAACCTTAGAAAGGGTCTTCTTTATGAAAGAGGGTATTCTCTGCCGGGGGGAGAAGATCAGAAAAGGTTGTTTTTATCGTGGGATAAGAGGGGTTAAAAGCCTGTTTTTGGGGGGTTGCTTCTTCTTTTTATCGTCAATAGTTCGCTTTTTGCTTTAGAGCTTGCTGTTACTGATGATGTTTCCATGCCTGCGAGCGTTCCTTTTAATAACAAAAGGGGATTAGAATCGAAGCTGTTATTGGGAGGCAAGAAAAAGTTTGGGGTTTATCTGAAGTTTGACAATTCGGTTTTACCGAGTGGGTTGAGTGAGGATAATATCAGCAAGGCGATTTTGCGAGTTTACACGACTAAGATTAAACGTCGCGGCATGGTAAAAGTAATGCCCATTAGTCGGAGTTGGAGTGAGTCGGATATTGCCGTGCCAACAGTGTATGAAAATCGAGCTATCGGTGCTCAAATTTACAAAGAGAAAGAATATGTTTCCTTGGATGTTACCGACATTGTTAAAGCGTGGATTTCGGGGCAAATTGTCAATGAAGGTTTTGCGATTAAAGGGGATAATATTGATGTAACTTTAGCGAGTAAAGAGACTCGGAAACAAGGCGGACACCCGGCTATCTTGGAGGTGGCGTTGGTCAATTCAGGTCCACAAGGACCACAAGGAATCCAGGGGTTGATTGGGCCTCAAGGTGCAACAGGGCCACAGGGTCCTGCTGGAGCTGATCCTACAGTGGGTACTGTTACTACGGCAACGGGTATGCCGGGAACTACTGCAAATGTTATCATTACAGATAATGGTGGTGGAATGTTTGATTTTAATTTTACGATTCCGCAAGGTGATAAGGGTGATCAGGGCGATAAAGGTGATCAGGGCGATCCTGGACCACAAGGGCCTCCTGGAACTCCTGGAACGAATTCTATTACTGTCACCAATATTCCGACTTTACCAGCGGTTCGAGTTAATACTTCGGTTGCTGGTGGACAACTTGTACCTGATTCTATTTTAACAACGATTGAGTTTACCGGACCCGAAGATTTCGACACGTTTGATTCTCATAGCGTGCTTCCTGCTGAACATCCGGAAAGGTTAAATGCGGTTTTTCCAGGATATTATCAAGTAACGTTGCAGATTGATTGGTCAGCATCGGGGACTGCGGAACGAGAGATTCGTATTTATAAGAACGGAGTTTTACAAGTGGCTCGGGTTAATAATCGGGCCATTTCTTCGTCAGAACAAAGCCAGATTGCTACAACTTTGATTCAGCTTAATGCTGGGGATTGGGTGGAAGCTCGAGTTTTGCATGGGGTTGTTGGCGGATTGGCAGCACAAGGTCAGTTTATGATGCATTGGGCAGGGCCGCTTTAGGAAAAATGAATGAGCCAACAGCTCGATGTTTGTGAGCTGTTGGCTATAGGAAAAAAGAAACGAAAAATCTTATGAAAAGCGAATTCCCAGAAAGAGATTATATGATTATCCACCTCGGTTACATTTTCGATCGAGGTGCAGACGTGCATAGAAATTTGACTATGTATTAAATAAATCATTTAAAAAATATTCTTCTAAAATTTTCTACTAAGTGTGGAAGAATATTTTATTTTTAAAATCATATTATATTTATATTGAATTACTTATAAATAATTTTTATTTGAAAAATGAAAGTTTTTGAACTATATTTGAACATGAAATAAACAAAAACTTTTAAGAACAAAACAGTTCATGAATAAATCAAACTTAATAACAATTTTTATGAAATAGAAAGGACTACTTATGAGCCCCAAAACACTAGTAAAAAGTTTTCAAGGATCGACAATGTTAAGACTATTGGAACGAAGTATTATAGTTGGAATATTTTTACTCAGCCTTGAGATAGGGGTTAGCGCCTTGGAGTTATCCATACATGATGACACTAGTTTACCTTCTCATAATCCTAGTAAAGCTGCTAAAGCCTCAAAATTAAAATTGGGTGGTAAAAAAAATACCGCTGTTTATCTTAATTTTGACGCATCGGTGCTTCCTGATCTGTTGGCTTCTAATTCCATCACCAAAGCAACTTTAAGGGTTTTTATTTCCAGTCTAAAATCCCCTGGAGGTGTTACCGTTGCTCCCATTACTCAAACTTGGAGTGAATCTAATGCAAGTGTTGCTCCTACGGTTGATGAGGCTTTATTTTCTGCGGAAGCTGTAGTAGAGGTTAAAGATCAATATGTATCCATCGATGTAACCGATCTCGTTAAGGCCTGGGTGAAAGGAGAAATCAGCGATGAAGGAATTGCTCTGTTGCCTAAGGCTGGTTTAGAGGCTGCTTTGGATAGTAAGGAAAATCGCTTGACCAGTCAGCCAGCAGTTTTGCAAATTGCTTTAGCATCTGGTGAAATAGGTCTACAAGGACCGCAAGGAGATCCTGGTCCTCAAGGTCCTACTGGACCACAAGGCCCTCAAGGCATTCAAGGTGAAACTGGGGCAACTGGAGCGACAGGGCCACAAGGTGAACAAGGTCCCCAAGGAGTTCCTGGAGCGGATTTTAATGGAGCGATTGCGGGTGGAGATTTAACAGGCACTTATCCTAATCCTCAAATTGCTCCCAATGTCATCACTAGCTCCAATATTGTGGATGGAACGATTCGAGAAAGTGACATCGCTAACTTTGCTGTTACAGCACCTAAAATTGGACAACTTCCTGCTGTGAGAGCCGCCAAGATAGCGTCACAAGCTTTCGCTGCCGACACTCTTACCACGATTTTTTTCGATGCACCTGACGATTTTGATACTGTCAACATGCACAGTCCCATTGCTACAGAAAATCCTGAAAGGTTAACGGCGCCTATCTCAGGTTATTATGAAGTCTCTGCAATTATTATATGGGCTAGTGATGGCAGTGGCTATCGCGAACTAAGAATTTTAAGAAATGGATTAGCAACGGATACAGTTATTGCAGAAAATATGATTCCTATGGGGCAATCAGGAGTCGTTACAGTTCAAAATTTAAGCGCATTAGTTAAGTTAACCGCGGGCGAATGGGTGGAAATGAAGGCTTTATTTCAAGGACCCGCTCTTCTTAGTGTTACCGGTGGTTACTTCATGATGCATTGGGTGGGAGCGTTGTGAAAATTGCTTACGATTTTTTGAAAAATAAAAAAACTTGGGTTACCGTATAATAGACAATTTAAATGATTTAATAACTAACCACTATAAAGGGCTTCACATTATGAAATGAACTAAATGAATCTTGTAAAGGAGTGCCTTATGGACGTTTCATTGCAAAAACCTATTTCCCATAAATTTAAATCTCTCATCAATCATTGGTTAAGATTAAAGAATAAAAAACATCTTCTTATATTGACCTTTTGTTTCACTTACTTTTTCTCGTTTGCTATCGATCTTACTGTTAAGGATGATATTAGCTTTCCCTATGCTAACGTAAAAATTGCAGGTCGCTCAGGAAAATTAAAATTGGGAGGTAAAAAAAATACCAAGATTTATCTTCAGTTTGATCCCTTTGCTTTGCCTGATCATATCAGCGCAGATCAGGTGGCTAAAGCAACTTTAACTTTCTACGTTTCTAAACTTTTTAAACCTGGTGCTTTTAGCCTCGAACCCGTTACGAACCCCTGGAACGAATTAAATTTTTCCGAACCTACAGTTGTTAGTTCTCCACTAAATTCTGGAGTTATCGAGTTGTTGAAGCGCAATCAGTATGTCTCAGTTGATGTGACCGAAATAGTAAAATTATGGATTTCAGGCGAAATGTCTAGTGACGGTTTTGTTTTGATTCCTTCTCATGGGATCAAAGCGAATATCGATAGTAAAGAAAATAAAAAAACGAGCAAAGCACCAACTTTAAAAATTGTTTTAAATTCTGAAGGAACTCCTGGGGCTCAAGGACCAGCCGGTCCAGAAGGACCACAAGGTGAGCAAGGTGAACAGGGTCCCGAAGGGGCAGTTGGACCACAGGGCGAACAGGGAGTTGCTGGCCCGGAACCTATGGTGGGGACAGTCAGCACAACGACTCTTCCTGCAGGTAGTTTAGCCAGCGTAGTTGTAACCAATACAGGCAATGGCGTGTTTAACTACGAGTTTGCAGTGCCGACAGGCGAACAAGGCCCGATAGGATTGACAGGACCACAAGGTGAGACGGGAGCCACGGGAGCGACCGGACCAGAAGGACCGCAAGGAATTCAAGGTGAGCAAGGGCCACAGG
>JAWLBA010000007.1:0-87909 GCA_041395165.1 Verrucomicrobiia bacterium | reverse complement strand
ACGCGAAACAATTTCTTTCAATTGCGATTCCGTTTTATCATCGAACTTCGTCACGCCCATGTGATAGGTGTAATCGCAAGCCGATTTACCTTCACTTTTCGAAGTCCACGTTTCAAACCCCTCCATCGCTTCCATCTGACGCGAAGGGCAACACATATCGAAAATCGTTGTCGTGCCGCCCACTAGCGCAGCTTGACTCGCCGTTTCATAAGTGTCTTTGGCATAAGTGCCCATAAAAGGCAGATAAATATGAGTGTGCGGATCAATAAAACCTGGAAAAATATATTTACCTTTGGCATCGATCACTTCCGCTCCTGGCGGCGCTTCTAAATTTTTTTCTATTTTCGTGATCTGCTCATTTTCACAATAAATATCAGCAACATAATTGTCTGTTGCAGTAATAATTTGGCCATTTTTAATAAGAAGTGACATAGTTTCTCCTTTATATTAAAGATTTATCTTCTAAACTAATTTGAAGGAAGTAAAAAATGTTTTTTTCGAGATGTTCTTTAATTTTACTTAGCGCAACTATTTTATTAACTATCTCTCACCTGACAGCAAGTACATGGATTTTAGCTTCTAACGTAGGCCCACATTATTATCTAAGCTCTAATGCAATTTATTTTGTCTGCGAAACTCAAAGTTCTTATTCCAATTTAAATGAAATTTTAATTATTAATCTTAAATTAAATAAAAGTGCTAAACTTCTCGGTTATTTACCAAAAGAACCTGACAATCAAGATCCGGTGGCCTTCAAGTTAAGCCCCGACGAAAAGACAATACTCTATCGCGCTTATTCCAATCCCACTAATCTTACACTCGAACTTTTTTCTACTTCTCTAGAGAATTATAAGACAATCAAACTAAATACTACTTTGGTAAAAAAAGGACGCGTTTTTGGTGATTTTCAGTTCGATACAATGGGAAGTAACCTATTTTATTGTGCTAACACAAGGTCTACGATGCAACGCACTTTATATAAAGTGCCCTATCAAGGCGGAAAATCGACTTTACTTTTTGAACCTTCAGCCGGTTGGAATATTGAACAGATTTTTGATCAAAACTTTGTGATCACTTCTTATCAAATTATCATTCCTCTTGAATGTAAAAACTGCCATGACACTGACAAAAAATTAATCTCAATAAGCTTTGATGGCAAACAGATTAAAGAACTCGATCACGGCTCGCTTTATTCCGATTATCGGACTACCTTATATTCCAAAAACGATTACTTACTTTACGAAGCGAATATAGGTTTATACCAAGATGAACAAACTGCGAGCAGGCACGTTTCCCAGCTTTTTTATTGGCCAATCAAAGAAAATGAAACCCTACCCGTTTCTTATCAATCTCTTAAAACAAACATTAGCCTAGGTGATTTTGCCTGGCAAATAAGTCCCAACAAAAATTTTGTTGTTTGGGTAGAAACTGATTTAAACACTAAAAAAAATAAAATGTTTTACGCTTATCCCGATAAGCAAGAAATAAAGCAGCTAGATTTACCAACGATTTTATATGACACACCTGATTTAGATTTTATTATAAGTTCAAATAACAAAGATATTATTCTAACTGCTCCTTTATCGGAACTAAACAATAGTGAGATCTTTTTAATTCCTCTTAACGGCAATAAATCAGAAAGAATTCACCCCCTTCAAACCAATCAATCATTCGAAACCTTTGAAATGAGTCCAGATGGCAATGCCATGGCCTACTGTCTCAACTCAGCTAACCCAACCTCTCAGCAAATCTATCAAATTTATTATAGAAATCTTTACCAGAAAGAATCTCGCTTATTATGGAAAACCTCCAATCTAATTAAAAAACTATTTTTCTCTCCAGACAGAAAATCCCTTTTTTATGTCGCACAAAAAAATTACGATCCGGAAAAGAATGAGAACTATGATGAGGGCAACTATTTATATAAAATTTCATTGCAAGATCACAAAAACCAAAAAATTGAAACTGCACCTTTGGTTTTAAAAACAACTGAAGGATCTTGTAGTTGCCATACTGAATATATCCAACCTGTGCTCTTCTTACCTGAAAAAAATAAAATTATTTATCAAGGCTTCAATGAAAATAGGCAAAAGACTTTTTATCTTATGGAGATTTAATAGTTTCTTTTTTGGGATTTTACCAAACAGCGCTTAAAAAACATCTCCAGCTTAATCCAAACGCACTACTTATTTTCAATTCGATAATTATCTGTAATTTTTAAAGCCTTACGAAAAGCTTCCTCATAAGATTCTTTACCAGTTTCTTTTAAATTCAAAATTTCTAACTCATTTTTGACCAAATGAACCGCCTCCTTAAATCTTCTTTTCTGCCACCAAGAAGGTAATGTTTTTGAATTCATATGAACACATCCACCTGGCGCTTGATTCATCCATCGCCATTGATCTGAAAAAACACCTAAACTTGTGTCCAACTCATAAATATCCTCTCCACCGACAGGATTTTCTAAGGGCAAATTTTTTACCGCATCCAATTTCGACAATAATTGCTTAAACTGAGATAAGGAGTAATCCGAAACATAATAACTATATTGAAAAGGAGCCTCTTTTAATTTTCTCGTCCAAACTTGACACTTTCCCAAAGCATCCTGATAAAAAATCACTCCCTGTCGAACAATCGGTGAGCTAATCCCACCCACAATACCCTCAGTCAAAAAAATCAACCTCGGCTCCTCTATTTTTTCCACTTTCTCGGCAACTCCAGAACATCCGGAAATAAAAACCGCCAAAACTAAATAAAAAAATCGCATAGTTTTATGTTGGACGCCTACACCACTTAATCATTCATTTTCTCAAGACTCGAAAATGACAAAGCATAATAACTAAAAAAGTAAGAAGTAATGCCGCAACATGCACTATTCCAAATCGTTCCACATTATGGCCAAGACTTCCGAAAATCTTGCGTGCAATGAATAGGCCAATGATAGTAAGCAACCAAACGAGTGCAAGATAGAGTAGCGGGACTTGCCCTAGGAAACCTATACCAAAAACAGTCATCGCCAAGCCAAAGCTTAGCAAAAAACTCAACCACGGCTCTTTTTCTTTAGTGAAATAAATTGCGGGCAAAGAATAAATACCACCAAATAAAAAACCAATTATCGGAATACCGAAAAGGCAAGCAGAAGCGTTTCGAGTATTTTCAAAAGCTAAGCTTATTTCGCCCAAATATCGCCTTCACCAAAATTGAACCAGCGCGAGGTAATGACTTTTTGTTTCGTATAAAAAGCCACACCTTCTTTGCCTTGGATATGCAAATCGCCGAAGAACGAATCGCCCCAACCGCTGAATGGGAAATAGGCTAACGTGGCAGGAACGCCGACGTTGATGCCAACCATACCCGCTTGCACACGGTGACGAAATTCACGAGCCGCTTTACCGGATGAAGTGAAGATCGCAGCACCGTTTCCATAGGAAGAACGATTGGCAATTTGAATCGCACTTTCGAGATCGTTGCTATGCAACACATTTAACACCGGCCCGAAAACTTCTTCTTTCGTTAAAATATTTCCATCTTGCAAATTATCAATAATGGTGGGTCCAATATAAAATCCTTCAGGCGCATCATCCACTTTGACGTTGCGACCGTCCACCAATAATTTCGCGCCTTGCTTCTCGCCTTGAGTCACCAAATCAATCACACGACTTTTGTGCTGACTGCTAATCACAGCACCCATATGAGGTTGCTGTTGTGGCGGACGATCGGTGCGACCGACTTTCATGCTTTTGACCACATCCACTAATGCAGGCAATACCGTTTTCCCTGCATTCCCAATCGCGATCGCCGTGGATCCCGCCATACAACGTTCGCCTGCGCAACCAAATGCTGCATCTTTAATTCCTTGAGCGGAATGTTCTACTTCCGCATCAGGCATAATTAACACGAAATTTTTCGCACCACCTGCTGATTGCACGCGCTTGCCATATTTGGCGCCCGTTTCATAAATATAACGTGCTACGGGTGTTGATCCCACAAAAGAGATTGCTTTAATTTTAGGATGTTTCAATAACGCATCCACACAATCACGACCACCATGCACAATATTTAAAACGCCTTTGGGCAAACCCGCTTTTTCTAAAAGTTTAATCAAGCGATTGGTCGTGAGCGGAACTTTTTCACTCGGCTTCATAATAAACGTGTTGCCACAAGCAATCGCCAAAGGCCACATCCACATCGGAACCATCGCTGGGAAATTAAATGGCGCAATTCCCGCACAAACGCCTAAGGGTTGACGAATCGAATCGCAATCAATTCCACGCGCCACATTTTCCAAACTGTCAGTCATCAATAAATTCGGAATGCCACAGGCATATTCCGTCTGTTCCAAACCGCGCTGTAAATCACCTTTTGCCTCAGCATAAGTTTTTCCATGCTCGCGGCTGATGCCTAAACAAATATCGTCAAATTCCGCTTCTACCAAGTGACGAAAGCGAAACAAAACACGTGCACGTTCGGCTGGTGGAGTTTCCGACCAAGCAGGGAAAGCGGCTTCCGCAGCAGCAACAGCTTGATCGACTATCCCATCGCTACATAAAGGCACTTGAGAAATCACCTCACCGGTTGAAGGATTATAAACCGGTGTGGTTTCACATTTATCCATATGTTTCCACTCGCCATTGATATAAAGTGGGCAAGGTTCAGTTTTAGCAGTTTGTGTAGGAATAGTTGCAGTGCTCATTTATTTCTTTTCTAAGTTAATTTAAAAATTAAGGATGCGGCGGAATAGGCTGCATTTCGCCTTTAGCCAATTTAGTTTGATACTCTTTCCAGCTAAAGAAAGGTCGTCCGGTTTCGATGGTGACCATTTCAATGCAATCGTCCACAGGGCAAACTAAAGAACAAAGATTACAACCCACGCAGTCTTCCTGACGAATCTGAGGAATAGGTTTGCCCGGTAAACGTCCCGGGCCTAAACCTTGGCCATTAGGCGAAACCAAATCAATGCATTGATGCGCGCCATCTTCACAAGCAATAAAGCAAAGGTTACAACCGATGCATTTATCATAATCAATTTGCGCAACTCGCTTGAAGTTCAAATTTAAATTCTCCCAACGATTGAGCGAATGAATCGCTTTGCCGCGCAACTCGTTTACCGATTTAAATCCTTTGCTATCAAGATAATTGCTCAACCCTTCAGCCATGTCTTCCACAATACGAAAACCGTAATGCATTACCGCCGTACAAACTTGCACACTGGTCGAGCCAAGCGCAATAAACTCCGCAGCATCGCGCCAATTCGAAATGCCGCCAATACCGGAAATGGGTAACTGAACCTCAGGATCTTCCGCGCAACTTTGCACCATATTCAAAGCAATCGGTTTCACCGCAGGTCCGCAATAACCGCCATGCGAACTTTGACCGTTCACATAAGGCTCTGGCACAAACGTGTCGAGATTCACCTGTGTGATGCTGTTGATCGTGTTGATCAATGAAATCGCATTACCACCCGCACGTTTTGCCGCGCGCGCAGCTTGAGTCACGTCGGTAATATTAGGCGTCAACTTCACAATCACAGGAATTTTTCCTGAAGCAGCTTCCATCACCCAACCGACAATCGTTTCAGCCACTTTGGGTTGTTGACCTACCGCTGAGCCCATGCCACGTTCGCACATGCCGTGTGGACAACCGAAATTAAGTTCAATGCCATCGGCACCCGAATCAATCGAACGTTTCACCATTTCATGCCAACGTTCACGTGTGTCAACCATGAGTGACGCAATCACGGCATGATGCGGCCATTTCTTTTTAACATCATAAATTTCTTTAAAATTAGTTTCGGGCGAGCGATCGCTAATCAACTCAATGTTGTTCAAACCAATCATGCGCGTTTGGCCATAATTCAAAGCCGAATAGCGCGAGCTCACGTTCACAATCGGTTCGCCAATCGTTTTCCAAACCACGCCGCCCCAACCGGAGTCAAACGCGCGTTCACATTGATAGCCCGTGTTACCTGGAGGTCCCGAAGCAATCCAAAAAGGATTCGGCGATTTGATCCCAGCTAAATTAATACTTAAATCTGCCATAATTTTCTCCGTTTACTTTCGTTTCTCCATTTTTCTTAAGCTTTTTGTGACCGTTACCATTGCCATTGGTTGAAAAATAAGCTGCTTCCAACTCTGGTGCGCGCACCGGATTGCGAAGACCTGAACCTGTAGGACGCCCTTCCTTCAAACCATGACGTGAAGGTTGCACTTCACTATCGACTTTTTCGCCCATTAAAAAATTATGAATGCCCAAAGCCGCTTTTTTACCCTCACCCACGGCATTCACGACTTCACGACCACCATTCGCGCAATCGCCACCACAGAAAATTTTCTTTTCCGAAGTTTGCTTGGTTTGCGGATCATTAATAATCACGCCCTTTTTGTCAATTTCGAGCTTAGGAAAAACTTTTGAATCCAACTCTTCTGTTTTTCTTGGCCCACTGCAGGAATAATCATGTCGAACGCTTCTTCGTATTCGCTACCGGGAATCACTTCAACTTTGCCCGCAGCCACACGAGTTTTTGCGAGTTTCATACCTCGCACATTACCCGCGTTATCTTTGAGAACCTCTAAAGGCAAAGTGTTAAAGAGAAACTCGACACCATCGCTCTTAGCTAATTCATATTCAAAATCATAAGCCGGCATTTCCTTTTCGCCCCGACGATAAATCACATGCACATGCGATGCGCCCAATCGTTTCGATTGCGTGCTCGCATCAATCGCCGTATTACCACAACCCACCACCGCCACACGATCCCCTACTGGCACCTTATGCAAGGGCTGAGTATGAATTTGCTCAATAAACTCCAACGCATCCACCACACCTTTGGCGTCTTCACCAGGAATGCCTAGCTTTTGTGTGTCACCTAAACCTACGCCTAAGAAAATTGCATCAAATTTTTTATCCAATTCTTCAACAGAAATATCATTTCCAACTTCGACACTATATCGAATTTCTACACCCAAACTTTTCACCAGCTCAACTTCTTCCAAACTCACTTCGGGCTTCATCTTATAATAAGCAATCCCAAACGTGTTCAGTCCACCGCCTTTTTCCCGTTTTTCAAAAATGGTCACATCATACCCCATCTGCGCCAACTCCGCTGCGCATCCCAAACCGGCAGGACCCGCACCAATCACAGCCACTTTTTTGCCAACCTTCTTTTTGGGCGGTTGAAACAATTGAATATTGTTATTAAAAACATGATCGGTGGCGTAACGTTGCAAGCGCCCAATTTTAATTGGCTCTTTTTCTTTATCCAACATCACGCAAGCCCCTTCGCACAAAACTTCTGTCGGACACACTCGCGCACAACTGGCCCCCAAAATATTAGCACTTAAAATAACCCGAGCCGAACCTACCACGTTATCCGTAGCAATTTTCTTAATAAAAGAAGGAATATCAATCCCCGTCGGACATGCCATGATGCACGGCGCATCAAAACAAAACAAACAACGATTCGCTTCCACCAACGCTTCTTGTGGTGCGTAAGGCGGTTTAACTTCATCTAGATTCTTCGCCGCAGATGCAGCATCAAGTTTGGGAGCAAGTGGCATAACAGTTAATTCTCCTAAATAATTTAATCCAATTTAATTTTCTAACAGGCCGGTGATTATAGAATCGTAAACTTGATCATGGCAAGCGCTATTCTCTCATTTCAGCAAAAATGACACCCTAAATTGCCAAATCGAAGTTTTCATGATTTACCCATTGACCCCTCTTTCATTTTTTTGTAAGCAAACAGTAACAATTTTTAAAAGGAGTTAATAATGGCTAGAATGGTTAGAGGCGGTTTGATTCAAACAAAAACGACCCACGAAGGCACCGCGCCTGTGGAAACAATTAAACAAGCAATGATCGAGAAACATATGGGATTTCTCGAAGAAGCGGCGAAAAAGGGTTGCAACGTCGTTTGTATGCAGGAGCTCTTTTACGGCCCTTACTTTTGTGCCGAACAAAAAACACATTGGTATGATCTCACCGAAAAAATTCCCGATGGCCCAACCACCCAACTCATGTGCGAAACCGCTAAGCGTTTAAATATGGTCATTGTTGTTCCCATTTACGAAGTCGATATGACCGGCGTTTATTATAACACTGCTGCCGTAATTGATTCTGATGGAAAATATCTAGGCAAATATCGCAAAAACCACATCCCACACTGCTTACCGGGTTTTTGGGAAAAATTCTATTTTCGTCCTGGTAACATGGGTTATCCCGTTTTTGAAACCGCAATAGGCAAAGTAGGTGTTTATATTTGCTACGATCGCCACTTCCCAGATGGCGCACGTTGCCTCGGCTTAAACGGAGCAGAAATTGTTTTCAATCCTTCTGCAACAGTTGCCGGATTAAGCGAATATCTCTGGAGCATCGAGCAACCGGCTCACGCCGTAGCCAATCAATATTTCTTGGGTGCCATCAATCGTGTTGGCATCGAAAAACCTTGGAACATTGGCGAATTTTACGGTCAATCCTACTTTGTCAATCCTCGCGGCCAATATTTAGCAAAGGCTAGTCGTGATAAAGAAGAGCTCGTCATCGCTGATATGGATTTCGATCAAATCCAGGAAGTGCGCAACATCTGGCAATTCTATCGCGATCGTCGCCCCGACAGTTATAAAGAAATCGTGGCACCTTAACTACCACAGATTAGTAATAGTCTAAAATCGCAAAAAAAATTCGGAGTAAAATAAATTTTACTCCGAAAGTAGTTTTATTTCCTTCAAAACAAAACGCTGACACGAACCGGAAACAGCAATTTTCCATTGAACCAATACTGCATCAGAAGGAATTTTAACTGCACTAAAATCCCAAAAACCATTAGGTGCAGCAAAAAATTCGATTTCTTGTGTTTCGATTTCTTGACCTTTGGCATCCAAAAACTTCACATAATTAACTAAAGCCTCAACTTTTTGCGAAACTGTGTTAACTCGCAAATCCAACACTCGTCCCTTCCATTCCTCAGGTAAACGAATCGCTCGGGTTAAAAGATAAATAACTTTTCCTGGTGCATTTCTTTCAAAAACAAGTCCTTCACCCTCTTCAAAAAAAAGCTTTCCCGAACCCTTTTTTTCAAAAAAATTCTTCTCATATTCGCTGTCCGGATTTTCTGTCCAACTCAACTCACTCGCATAAGTTGTTATATCCATCGGAAAATGAGAAGCCTGCGTGGGACGAAACCAAAAAAATTCCGGCCATCCGCCTAAAATCGTTTCCGAAGAACGAAACAACACATCTTGAAGTTGCCAGCGAGAATCGGCGCTTAACAAATCTCGCGCTAACTGCCCCTCAGAAAAAACTTTTCCTTTTTCCAACGATTTTCGCACCGTCACCATCACACGCGGCCGATGCAACAGAAGATGATCCAAACCACCTTCCTGATTGGGATTCAATAAATCCGGCTCTTTTGCCAATTGCCCTCTATCAAAAATAAACCATGTGAGTTGCCTCGCTTTTTTTGCATCCGCGATAAATGCAACTTCATAAAAATTGCCATGAGTCTTGATTTTTTCTCCTGGTTGAATCTGTTTAAACCAAGCGCGCAGTTCGGGCAAATAATCGGGATTCCAACGATTGCGAGAGCTCGCTAAAAATAAAAGCAAAACTAAGCCAATCACTGCCCCATTTTTCATGCCGCGACGCAAAAATAAATTCCCTCGTTTAAGTGCAAAATTCCATATCCCTCGCAAACCAAAGGCCGCTAAAATGCCTGCGGGTAAGGCAACAGCTCCTAAAAATCGTGCTCCATCCCTCACCAAAGGTCGCAACGGAAAAATCGACTGCACCGCACATGAAACCCCTAAATAAATCAAAATAAACCAACTCACCACCCATTTTCCTTTCTTTCCTTGCAACCAAACCATCCAACACCCCACAAGCGTAAGCAAAAAATAGGGCAATTTTAACGCGCCTCCCGCAGCAAACGTGTCAAAAAATCGAAAAGGCAATTTCCAAAAAGCTATTGCTTCCGTTCCTTTGCGACCTGTGGCTTTTAAGTTCGCATGCCAACTATGCCAAAAATCGCCAAAAAGATTTTGATAAATCCACGCCTCTACAAAAAAACAAAGTGTAAAAGTTGCTAAAGCAAAAAACCAAAACCAACCCACCTCACGCCAACGCAAAAGCGACAACAAACCCACTGCAATGACCCAAATCAATCCCGTAGGACGATTTGCCCAAGTCACAAAAATTAAAACACCTAGCCCCATTCCATAACCTAGACCGGCCAACCGTGAACGTTTTTCCGCCCCAAACAAAAATCGCCATACCATTAAAAACCCTAGACCGCCCAACGCGCATTCCATCACATCCGGCATCGGTCGAGTAATAAGTGGATCCATCAAAGGATGAAAAAAAACTAATAGCGCCGCCAACACTCCTACCCCAGGCCCTTCTAATTCCTTTCCCACGAAAAATGCAATCGCACAAGCCACCGCCAAACAAAAAAAAGGCACAAACAAAAACGATCCCCAACCATAGCCACCCAAAAATTGGTAAAACCAGATCAAGCCCCATACTGGCCATCGCAAAAAATGAAACCCATCATCCGGTGGAAACTCGGATCGAGGAAAATGACGATGCAAAGCAAAGCCGTAATAATCAATATCATCTCCCATCGAAGGCGCTTGCGCATAAAAAAAAGAGGCAACAAAAGCGATCAAAAAAACGATGATAACCGAAACCCAGCCTCGTTTAAAAATGGAAGTCACCTCACACTATTAATATTGCATCTCGCAACAGTCAACGTTAGATCAGTAATTCATGATGTTTAGTATAAAAAAAGAAGAAATTTGCCCTGATTGGAAACGTATTCTTTGGCTCTGTTTACCAGCCATTCTTGTAGGCCTACTATTGCGAACATGGCTAATGGTTAAAATGCCCTATTGTTTTATCCAGCCTGATTCGATTGATCTCCTGGCCACACCCGATCACCTTCTAAGAAAAACCGTTTGGTATATTGCTCCCAAAAAAACTTTTTTAACACCGATTCTCTACACCCTGACTTTCTTTCTTCCTTTTACTTCTTTGTCTACCATTGCCATCGGTCAGCACACCTTGGGATTACTCCTAATTCTTATGATTGGACTTTTAAGTCGACTTTGGTTCAAACAATGGCCTTTTTTAATTCCTATCACTACTTTACTCACTGCCTTAAATCCCACCTTACTTTGGTATGAACACACTCTCATGGCAGAAAGTCATTATGTTTTCTGCGTCGTTTTAACTGCTTTGGCCGGCACACTTTTTGCTCGATACAAAACCTCCCTTATTTTATTTTTTTCATTCTCTCACTTTTCTTAACTGCAGGATCTCGTCCAGAAGGAAAACTTTTCTTCGCTTTCGGTCTATTGCTAACCCTTTGTATCTCATACCGATCTTGGCGAAAATTAGCCTGGCAACTGGCTTTACTTCTGTTGATAGGATTCGGAACCTCGCGATTAACTCGCTCTTCGCAAGCAGGTCTTCTGCTTTACACCTCAGTCATCACGCTCACACCCGACTCGATTCATGCCGCGCCGGGTTTTGAATCTTACATTTTACCTACACGCAATCGCTTAAGAAACGAGTGGCAATATCGCTACTCTAACATGGCAGCAGCAAGAAAAGAAATCAGTCAAGCCGTGGAAAGCTATCTGCAATCTCAGCAGGCCAATTCCAGCTCCAAAGCGATCAACCGTTTTTGCTTAAAAGTTGCAATTGAAACCTGCTTAAAAAATTTTTGGCGATTACCAGAAGTTGCTTCAAAAAAATTTCGTCAAACACTACTAAAAATTTCATCGGGAAGCTTCGACGACAAATGGCTGGTCGAACGCCAAATTAAAACCGTCGAAGGCGACTTCGACATTTTATCTCGACACTCTAAAAAACTTACCG
The DNA here is from genome assembly GCA_041395165.1 of Verrucomicrobiia bacterium. GTDB lineage: Bacteria > Verrucomicrobiota > Verrucomicrobiia > JADLBR01 > JAIBCM01 > JAIBCM01. The sequence goes on along the minus strand of JAWLBA010000007.1, from coordinate 76,035 downwards.
GGAAAAATTTAGTTGAACTCAATGATTATAAAAATTTCATTCATCATCACTACCAACTTCCCGCCGACAATCCCTTCCTTAAACTTCAAAAAATTTGGCGTAATCTCACAAACTTTGGTGTCACATTTTCGGAAACTCCTTCCACCCTACCCCCGCTCCCTCCTTTTTACTGGATCGCCATTGCTGGCTTCCTCCTATTACCTTTCATCAAAAAAGATCTTTTTTTGCTTCACTTATCATGGAGCCTCATGATTCTAGGCCTCTGGTTTGTTATCTTTCTCACCGCAAATACCAAAGAACGCTTTCGCTTTGTTTTTGAACCTTTTTGGATCCTTTATCTAGCAGCTTTACTTGATGGGTTGATTCAAATCATTCAAAGTCGTTTGCGGAAAAACCCAAAAGTGGTAACCCAAAAATTTTAACCCTGAAACAACCATTGTCATAAAAACAATAATCACTTTTTCTCTTCCCGGAAAATTTTCTACCAACATTTGCGTAAACCACCAATTCACTAAATAACTCACGCCCAAGACACATAAATATCGCGGTGCACAATCATGCCACAGAGCAGAAGTGCGAAAGTTAATGTGATAACTCCACAAAAAAGCCAAACCTGTCACCGCCGCTAAACTCACAGCATAAGCATAACTAAATGACCAATTTAAACCTGGAGTAATATATTTCGACCAACCGGTAAATTTAACGATGATATCAGGCCAATGAAGCCCTTCAGTGAAAATTGAAACAAGAGCAATATTAAAGGAAATAGTTAAAATACCACCCACTCCAAATAAAAAAACACGCTGAAAAAAGTTTCGATTTAAATTCATGTCTCTTGAAAACTATGACGAATCCGCGAAATAACCCAATCCCAAAACGCAAAAAAGCTAATGAAAATAAAAGGTTCAAAAACTAAACGAAACCGAGCGCGAATATTTCCTACCAAATAAACAGCGAAAATAAGAAAAATCAACATCACAAACCAAACCCAAAAATACTTTCTCAAACTGCCTCGTTGCAATCCTAAACCTAACAATCCGACAAAACCCACGATATAAATAATGGGCAGTCCAGGCAATTTGGCTCCTTGATAAAAAAATGACGGCAGATGCCATCCTAAAACTAACTTCGAAAAGATCTCCTGAAATCGAGTCAAAAAATCAGACTGAAAAACTCGATGAAGCTTCTTTAAATCAGCGCGCAAATCTTCAGCCGAATAATAAGATCTGCCCAATAACCAAGGCAAATACTGCCAAGAATTCGATGCTTCTCCCGAAGCTTTAAACATAATGGCTGTTTGTCCTTCATAAACCCAATCTTCTCCAAAAGAACCAGCCATTAATGCGCTCGGTTCGCCGCGTATTTTTGTGTCACGATGGCTAGCCAAAAACTTATAAAACGCAATCTTTGGCAATTCATACCAATATTTTAATCCTGTTTCCACACCTAAACGTTTACAAACTTTATCCGTGTTAGGTCTTTCTTCTTTAGAAAAATTTTGTTTCAAATATTCATTCACCACCGTTTCGGTTTTTTTCCGAATTGGAGTAATGTCTTGAATAAACCAAGGCTTATTTGCCCTCACTTCCATCCTAACGTTTTTCAACTCAACAGCCACTTCAGGATAAAGTCGAGTTTGATCCGGTAACAATGGCATCAACGTAGCTAATAGTAGTTTTCCTCCTTGATTAGTTGGCGTTAATTTAAAAATAATGCCTGAGAGAATAATCCCCACCCCCAAATAAATCGCCAAAGTTTTCCACCTCTTCCAAAAAATCGCTATCGCCATGCCCAAACCTAAAAAACAAAATAAATTCCCTTCAGGTCGTGCTCCTGCAGTAAAAAAAATAAAAATAAATAAAGCGCTAAAACTTTTCCAAGAAGGAAAACGATAAAACCAAGCGCTCATTAGCGCGATCGTTACCGCGCCAAAAACATACAAAAACTCCTGCAACGCCAAATGCTCATACCAAAGCAAGGAAGGATGAATCGCAAAAATAAGCGTTAAAGGCACAATCCAAATTCGCCAATAGCGAAACCATAAAAAACAAATCAGACCCACTTCCATGACCATCAACAATCCCAATGCATGCTGACCTAGAGCAATCGAACGTAAAAGTTGCCATTTGGCAATCAAAGGAATCGCGTAAATCAAAGGCACCAAAAAAGTGCGACGCTCACTAATATCCCACCTTCCCTGCTCCACCCATTTCACGCCTGTGCCAAGAAGATGACGCGTGTCATCATGAAAAAAAGCATAAGGCATGTGCGAAAGCAATAAAACCCGAAGCGCAACTCCTAAAACAATAGCCGGAACACACAACCACAACGCCTGGCGCCATTCATGATTTTTCAAAAAGTTCATGCCATTTTTTTGTGGCGTTGATAACTTTCTTGTAACTGAGCCACAAGCAATGCCCATCCTAACGCCATCAACGGTTCAAAAGGCAATAAATAACGCGGAATCCCTCGTGCAATGGTATAAGTTAGCAGTAAATAACCTATTAAAACCCCAAACCAAAATAACAATTTCACTCGCCAACGCAGCATCGCCACCCACCAACCAATCATCGAAACTAACCCTGCCCAACCCCACCATATCGGGGCCGTAATCGGCTCCAGAATTGACAACACTCGATTTACTGGCGTTACGCCACGTTGCGCAAAAAATCCGTTCATCCACTGCTCAAGAGTTTGATGAGATCCTAATAATAAAGGAACATAATCCGGTTCCGCTTTCATTTCATCGATCCACTCATCACCAATTTTCTCCGGTAAAAATTTTCTCGCATATTCACGTGGCGTATTCAGAACAAAATATAATTTGTAAGCCAATAATTTCATAAACTCCGTAGGATGATGCCACACCGCTTCTATAGCCAACTGTCGACACACCTCATGCAATTTAGAATTTTGCCCCTTGCCTCTCAACTTATCCCACAAAGGCCCAATCGATTTACCTTTGGGATTAACCAGTTGCCACTGAATCACGCCCTGATTTTCAGGATAGTCTTTTAAATTGACTCGCCAAAATTCAACTAAAGGTTTGAGCTCCTTTTTATAATCCTGTTGAAGTGCCGAATCCAAATCCGTTAACGGAAAAACCGATGAATAAAACAACCAGCCCTGCTGCGTTACATGCTTACTCGTTCCAATCCACAGCCCAACACAAGCAATTGCTGGCAACAACATGCGCAAAAAATTTTTACTACGAAAAGAAACTGTCTTAAGTAAAGACCATCCAAATAAAAATAAAGCACCCACCGCGATAAGAATAGCCACCTTCCCATCGGGCCGCAGTGACAAGCACAAAAACGCCACCCACAACAATCCTTCAAAATGCCTAGGAGAAGGTACAACAATAAAACGCCAAAGTCTCCACAGGAAAAACCAAAATATTGTCACATAAAAAGCTTCAGCAATCATGTCATGGCCATAAAATAAAAGTGTAACATTAAGCCCGAGAAATAAAACTACTGGCAAGGCCAGCCAACGCCAAAACGAAGTCCATTCTTTCAACAATCGGACCGCAATCAAAGGAATGAACAATGTTATCGCTTGCTGCAAACATACGATCGTTAAACTCAAACGCACCGGTAAAGGCGCTAGCAAGGTAAGTAGGGAAGGATAAAGAAAAGAGCGCTTCGGATGAATGCTAATATGCCAATTTGCCCAAAACATTTTAGCTGTTCTTAAATAAGTGTGAGAATCATTGTGAAAGGCACAAATAGGCACTTGAACAATTAACCAAGCCTTAAAAAGCGCTACTAAAAAAATACCTAACCAGGCTGCTTTCCAACCCCAATCTAAATTTTGCCACCACCGTCTCATTTTTTTTGAGCTAACTCGCTTGCTCTAGAAAGGGAAGATGACCAATAGGCAGCCAATAAAGCAATCAAAATAAAAACACCACCACCCACTTTAAAGGTTTTTTCCAGCCATGCAGCCCAATGCGTCATATCTAAAACTAGATAAGCCACAAAAAATAAAAAGGCGATCCCTAAACTTAATAACATCCAAGACAGTTGAAACAAGGGGCGCCGATATTTTAAAAATAAAATAATCGCGATCACTCCATAACTCACCACTAACCAATCGTTCAAATGACTAAGCCAATGTTCCTTGGGCAAATGCAAAACTTGTTTCGTGATAAAACGACCATTGCGTTCATGAAATTTAAAAAAGTCGTCCGCAGCTGTATAATAAATCAAAATCCCAAAGCCCAACCAGAACTTGGCAAAAGGCACCCCTTTCATGAGTCGCCATAACTTAATGACGCAAAATGCAGCCAAAATAAAAACTACCCAACTTATCCACCAGGCCGCTCGATTGTGTCGAAAATAATAAAAATGCCTTTCATGACGCATGTCTCCCAAAAACCAATAAAAAGTCATCGCGATTAAATAAAAAAGCAGTAGCGCCATTAACCCAATAAAAGTGCCTTTCCAAAGTCGAGGTTCTAATTTTAATTTTAACAGCTTAGCGCTAATCGCAAAACAAATCACACCGCTTGCTAAAAGATAAGCTAAAGAAATAAGCGTCCCAATACGTCCTTCGCCAAAATAATAATTGGGAATTCCCGCTTCTCTCCAGCCTGCTTGCACGATTAATTGAACTAGAACACATGTGACAACAAAAGCAGAGAAGAAACAATTACCCATTTGATCGGAGGTTTACCCGGACGCAACAGTGACAAAAAACTCTCTTTCCAAAACTTAAATTCTGAAATCAACATTGAGATCATAAATAGCAAAAAAATACACCAGCTATCATTAATAAAATAAGCGCACCCTGTAGGATTTGAACCTACGACCTTCTGATCCGTAGTCAGATGCTCTAATCCGCTGAGCTAAGGGTGCTTTTGTTTTATATTAGGTCGTATTAACTAAATAACCAAGAGAAATTAATAATGTTTAAAACTTTATTCAAAAAAAATTTTATCCCATCTTCACAGCAGGTCCCGATGTAGTGGACTGAGACGCAGAAGCCACTCTTGGATCGCTTAAAGAAGGATCAACCGATTCACACACCTCGCCGCCTTCTTGAAAAGGTTCAGAAACCATTGGAGTATGATCTCTCGGTAAAGAAGCGGAAGCGCCTTGTTCAAGCTTGTCCCATGTGTCTGCCAATAGCTTGGCTCTATTTCGCCCCTTATGAGCTTCAGAAATTTCACGACTAATTTTCCCCTTCAAATCTTCCCTTACCAACTCATCAGGTGACTTCTGATCAGGAATCGTCACACCAGGCGAACCGGGAACCTGTGGCCCATAAGCCTCAGTATTCCTTTCATCGGCTTTTTGCATGTCATAATAAACGGCGTCAGAATCAAGCTCACCGCCATACTTGGCTCTTCTTATTTCTCCCGCAAGCGCTTCTTTATCATTTTCAACATACCAATTTAAAGCAGGCTCGACAATAAGTGAACCTATTCCTAAATTATCTAAGCTAACCGATCCCGCAGCGCCAGGACCATCACCACCGACAGAAAACATATCTTCACTTTCCCTGCCTTGAGAAGATAGAGGCGGTAAAACAGAAGGCAATTGAACAGGTCCTTCCATTTGCCCCATTAATTGCCCAACGAATTGTTGAGCATAAGACAAGTTCTCTTCAGCTAAGACAAGTTCAGCCTCAACATCCCTAATTTGTTTTTTCAGTTGAGTCATGAATGCATCAGATTGACCACCCGTAATAGCTTCTTCCAATAGGCCTTTCATTTTAGTTATATGTCCCTTAAGATTAGCTACCCCATTCTCCATAAGGCCTACTTCTTTAATATAGTTGGCCACTAGAGGCGCAACTTCTTCAGGAATGGGTTTTATCACCAATTTCCCATCTTTTCTTATCATACGAAGCGACCCATGCGGGAAAACGGTTTCTCCAGCCGTTTCAAGAGACGCTATTCCCACAGAGCGAACTTTCGACATTTTTTCGCTAATACTTGCACCAAGTTTTGTAATCTCACCGGATGATCGAGAAATAGCTGACCCAATTGTTTTTACCGCTTGCGCAGCCCTCTGAAATCTAGTTAATAAAGGAAGCATCCCCTACTTTCCCCAAAAAATAGTACTCTATCAAACAAAAAACAAACCTTTCTTTGACGATGATTTAAAAAATTGGGAAAATGGTATTCTTTGCGCAAACCTTTTTCGAGATAAAGCGACCTGTCAATCGACAAATATTTTATCTTAACCAATAAAAAAATTTGCCCGAGGAGGGAGTCGAACCCACACGCCTTTAGGACACTCGATTTTGAGTCGAGCGCGTCTGCCATTCCGCCACTCGGGCTAACAATTTAATAGCTACATTAAAAATAAATAGACAACAAATGCAAATCTTAAGTTAACTAAAATTGTGAAAAAGAAAAAGCCAAAGAAAACTTCTTTGGCTTTTTACGAGGGGGGATAAGGAAAAAATTATTGAGGAATTCGCGCTCCGCAAAACTTGTGAAAAAGAAAAGCCGCCCCAGTATTATCTCCGCCCCATAGAGGCGCACTCACTAAAATATTATCACCATCCATCGCCACATTTTCTCCAAATCGATAATTAGCGCTCCCCCACTGCTGATCGATGCCTTTAATCTGAGCTACTGGACTCCAACTATACTCTTTCGTATAAGCAAAAGTAAAAACGCTACCTGCATTCTCATAAACAAAAGGTTGAGGATAAATCGCATAGCTATCATCTCGACAACCCACTGCTGCCCAATCTCCATTAATACTCACCGCATCACCAAACTCCGCTCCTTGATACGGTTTAAATGCTGACAACTTATCTTCCTCTAACCAAAGAATGCTATTAAATATTTTCCGGCGGCGATACACATAAGCAGCCCCAGCTCCAGAAGTAAACTTACCATTTTCTTGAAAGTTTTTGTCCGGCGCTCCCACAATTACTCGATTATTTTTCAATGCCACCGCCTTACCAAAATGGTCTACACCCTTTTTATCGGAAGCGACAAGCTGTTTTTCCAAATTCCATTCCGTGCCCGATCGCACATACATATAAACCGTCCCCGCCGCTGGTGCCACTCCACCATCTACCTTAATGTTTTGTCCATAGGCACCCACCGCCAATAAATCATCGGAAAGAGCAACCGCTCCGCCAAAAAAACCTTCTTCTTGAGGTTCAGGCGAAGTAATCTTCTTACGAAATACCCAACTATTATTTTGTTTTTCATAAAGATAAGTTGCACCTGCCCAAAAATCTTTTTCATCGTCCGAAATAGCTCCTACTGCTAACCAGTTGCTAGAAATAGCAACCGCACTCCCATACCACTTTTGAAGCTGTTTATTATTATCGGATGGTTCTAACTTCGCTTGCTGAACCCATTGATTATTAGCTTCCCGCTTAAAAACATAAGCTACTCCTCTGCCACTCTTCATATATTGACAGCCCATCACAGCATAACTACCCTCCACCGCCACTGTCGTTCCAAACGCATCTCCAACTCCTGCATCAGGAATCACCAGCTCTTGATGCGTTTGCCAACCCCCATTGACCTTGCGATAAATATATACCGCTCCTTTTGTTGAATAAGCCGAAGGTGCGCCCACAAAAATATAATCTCCTGAAATAGCGCTTGAAAACCCAAATGCTTCGCCAGTTTCTTGTTTCCAATCAAATGTTAAAAACACTTTTTCTGCTTCACAGGCAGAAAAAGTTGAAATAACAGGGCTCAGGAAAAATAACGTAACTAAAATTTGTTTTATAAATAAAGTTTTAATTTTTAACATAATTTTTATCTCCTATTTGTTATTGATTTTCTTATTATAGTTTTAAGGTTGCTTTAAACGTCCTGTCCAAATACATGTCTGCTGTGAACTATCTTCCCCTGTTAATTTCAAAGATAGGTTATTAGGAAAAGTCACATCACCCCCTGAAAAACTGCCCGTGGAATAAACATTAAAACTTTTATCCACACAAATATCTTCCGATTGCGTGCCTGTGAAAACTTCAAACTCATTACCTGTTCCATCACCTGACAGAAGCTGCCATTGCAAAACTCCATCCTTATCATATTTTACATGATAAATTTTCGCTAAAAATCCCGTTAGCCCCAAAGGTTTGGGAGCATCGTCAAATTGAAAATTATTTAACCCACCACCAATCATGGCTACCCAACCGGTAAGATAAAAATTACCATTACTATCTACGGCCAAACCTTGTTGCCGAGCAACACGGTTCGACTTAACGGGAAAGGTTCCCCGCTTCACCCAATTTAAACTTCCATCCACACTACTCAACACAGCTAAAAACACGTTTTGATTCCCAGGATTAGCTGCATCCGCATCCACAGAAGCATCATCAAACAATAAAGGCGTATCAGCAAAATATCCTCCTCCAACTGCAACATTGCCTGCCCTATCATCAGAAACAATCCTTGTCTCAAAATCAAACGCTTCATATCGAGATCCTATCGTTGTGGCCCAAGCAAAAGTTGGCTTCCCGTTTCCACTAGAAGTTCCATTATATTTTACAACCACATAACCTTGATCCTTATTGCCCTGAATAACTTTTTGCGCACTTAAAATTTCCACCGCATTACCTTTATAACCTGCCACCAAATAAAGTGCTCCCGATGAAAACGAAAAATTAAGATCCTTACTAACATTATCCAAATCCTCACCCAAACCTCGAATCACATCAGCCCATTCCGCTTTGCCCGTTCCAGAATTTAATTTAGCCACATAGACATCGGTTTGATTACCGTCACTCGCTAAAAAGAAATTCTGCGTAATATTTAAAATCCCCGTAAATTGACTAGTCAAATAACAATTGCCCATGAAATCCACCGCAATACTAGCCGAATCATGCAACTTCAATTCGCTTCCAATCGTTGTTCCCCATACCCCTACTGCTTGGCTTCCTGAAACATCCAACTTTGCTACAAAAGTTTGTTTCATATTATTAAAAGTATTAATCGGCTTTCCAGCAAAAGACGTGCTATGAGAATAGCTCCCCACCACGTAAAGAAACTTACCCGAAAAATCCAAGACCGCTTTATTCACATTATCCACAGAACCCAACTTTTGGACCAGCAAGACAGTACCCTGAGGACTATATTTTAACAAAAAAGCGCCAGCTCCGCTTTGAATATCGGGTTCAAAAAAACTCTCTTCATCATTCGGATCATCATTAAACCCAAAGTCCACTGTATCTCGCCACATCGCCACCACATAAACATTTCCTAATGAATCCACACACACCGTTTTACCCTGTGCCATCGACTTATATGGATCTTCAAAAGCTGCCTTACTCGTCTTTGCCCATTGCCAAAATTGCGCATTAACAGGCAAACTCACCGCAAGAAATCCCACTGTTAACAAAAAACCAACTTTCAAAAAATTCATAATTTCCTCTTCTAGCTTTTAGTTTTTCTCAATGATTCAAACTCTCAGCGAAGTGACCGAATAATATTAGCTCATGTGATAAAATTTGTTTTAAATATAAACTATGAAAAACAATTTTCCACAAATTTTTTTAATAAAATAAATTTTTAGCTTATAAAAAATCAGGGTTTTTTACTTAAGTTCAACTCCCTCAATTGCTTAAGATCAATATCTGAAGGTGATTGAGTCAATAAATCCTGCCCACGATTATTTTTTGGAAAAGCCATAACATCTCGAATACTACTCTCACCACACAAAATCATAACTAATCGATCCAACCCCAAAGCAATCCCACCATGCGGCGGAGCGCCATACGAAAAGGCCTTCAACAAATGGCCAAACATCGTTTCTTGCCTCTGCGCGTCTACCCCCAAAATCTCGAACACCCGCGATTGCAAATCCGGTTCATGAATACGAATACTTCCTCCACCAATTTCCACCCCATTCAACACCACATCATAAGCTTCGGCACGCACCTTGCCATATTCTCCGCGCTCTAACAACTCAACATCCTCTAACTTCGGACGCGTAAAAGGATGATGCACCGCATCCCACTTATTTTCTTCTGTATTAAAAGCCAACAAAGGAAAATCGATCACCCACAAAAAACTCAAGGCCGAAACCACAGAATCCTCTTTCAACCAACCCAACAACTCCGCCGCCTGCAAACGAATTCGACCCAACACTTCACACACCACCTCCCAACGATCTGCACCAAACAAAATCAAATCTCCCTCCTCAATCTGAAGCCGCTTCGTCAACTCAGCCTTCTCTGTATCAGAAAAAAATTTCACAATCGGCGACTTCCACTCGCCACCTTCCACTTTAATAAAAGCCAACCCCTTCGCGCCATACTGCTTGGCCATCTCCGTCAACATCTCAATCTGACCCGTAGTAATTTTCGCCAACCCCCTTGCGTTGATTCCTTTCACCACCCCACCCGATTCCAAAGCCGATTTAAAAACTTTAAATTCACTCTTCGCAAACACCTCACCCAAATCCACCAACTCCATTCCAAAACGCGTGTCCGGTTTATCGCTACCAAACCGATTCATCGCCTCCGCGTGAGTCAAACGAAGAAAAGGAACAGAAATTTCAATACCCTTAGCAATTTTAAAAATATTTTTTAACAACCCCTCCATCCATCCAATAATCTCTTCCCGCGACACAAAAGAAGCTTCCACATCCACCTGCGTAAACTCCGGTTGACGATCCGCGCGCAAATCCTCATCCCGAAAACACTTCGCAATCTGAAAATAGCGTTCCAAACCCGCAACCATCAAAAGCTGCTTATACTGCTGAGGCGCTTGCGGTAAGGCATAAAATTTTCCAGGCGACAACCGACTCGGCACCAAAAAATCGCGCGCCCCCTCCGGCGTGCTCTTCGACAAAATCGGCGTCTCCACCTCCAAAAACCCCTGCTCATCAAAATAATCCCGCACCACCTTCACCACACGATGACGCACTTGCAAATTCCTAACCATTTTACGACGCCGCAAATCCAAATAGCGATATTGCAACCGCAAATCCTCATTCACCTCATCCTCATCCAAAGGAAAAGGCAACACCTCAGCCCGATTCAAAATCGCCACCTTTTTCGCCATCACCTCAATCTCGCCCGTGGCCAACTTCCCATTCGTCGTCCCCTCCAAACGTTTCACCACCTCACCTTCCACCTGAATCACAAATTCGAACGCAATCCATGCGCCACCGTCGTTGTCTCCGCCGCTACCTCAGGATTAAACACCACTTGAGTAAGTCCTTCACGATCTCGCAAATCCACAAAAATCACACCCCCGTGATCCCGTCGCGAATCCACCCAACCTACCAAAGTCACATTTTTTCCAACATGACTCGCGCGTAACTCACTACAATGATGCGATCGAAAACTCATAATATTTATCTCAACTGATCTTTTAAATAACCAATAACCTTTTCCTGATCTACACTTTCCTGTTGGCGAGTCATCAAATTTTTTACTTCTAACTTCGAGCCAAACTCATGCGTCACAATCACCGCAACCTTAGCTCCAACTTCGGAGGCTCTTTCCAACTGTTCTTTCACATCAATAATATTTCTTAAAGAATAATCCACCCTAAAACCCCTTCTTCTGAAATCAGCAACTGTTTCATAGGTTTTATCCACAAAACGCCTATCTGCACAAACCACAAAAATTTCTGGTTGAATCGGTGAAATATCTAACAGCTTCTTTTCACTCAACAAATCACCCAAAACCACATCACCCATTCCAAAACCAATCGCTGACAACTTCACTCCTGTCAAATTTTCTATCAAATGATTATAACTTCCCCCACCCGCAATCGCACGACCCGTGTAATTATCCGCTTTATCCAAAGCAAAAATTTCAAAAACCGTATCACTGTAGTAAGCCAACCCACGAACAATCCCTAAATCCAAATTCACATAATCACACATTCCAAAATCATGAAGACCTTTAATAATCGTGCGCAACTCACCCGTTCCCTCTACCTGGGGCAAAGCATCAATTGACCTCGCCTTAACCGCGTTTTGAATTTTCTCAATTAGTTCTTTTGTTAAACCCAAATCTAAAAAACCTTTTTCCGTTTTTTCTGAAGGAACCCGCTCCATCTTATCAATTACTGCAAAAACTCTATCCCATTTATCACCTGTGACACCAAGTTGGATCAAAAAATTTTGCCATACCAATCGACTGCTCAATCGCACCCGAAAATCTTTTTTCGTCAGGCCCAATTCCAATAAAGTATGAATCGACAAAGCAATGAGTTCCACCTCAGCTTGCAATCCACCTCCCACAATATCCGCATTCAACTGAAAATGCTCTCTCAGTCGGCCTTTCTGCTGACGTTCATAACGAAACAACTGCGGAATCGAAAACCATTTCATTGGCTTTTTATAATTACGGTGCTTTGCAGCAACCATTCGCACCAAAGTCGGTGTCATTTCCGGACGCAACGCAACCGCACGCTCTCCTTTATCCACAAAATGATAAAGTTGATTAACAATTTCCTCACCCGATTTTTTGGTATAAAGCTCTAGCGATTCCAAAGGCGGCCCATCATACTCCCAAAAACCGTAACGTTGCGCCACCTCGCGCCATTTGGAAAAAATAAAATGCCGTTTGGCAAACTCTTCAGGATAAAAATCCCGGAAACCCGGAAGCGCTTGCATCATGGGAGCAAACTATTCCCCAAGCGATTGATTAGCGCCAGCTTTTGAGAAGCAGTATTCATTTGAGCAGAAAGCTTCAATACCTTCGCCCTCATCTCTTTACCACCCTTGAATTTTACCACCGCGCGAGGAGGAATCATCACATCCGAATTAGGCTGCTTCGGATTTCTTCCTATGCGTCCCTTTCTTAAAACCACTTCAAACACCCCAAAATTTCGCAATTCAACATTCCGTCCTTCAGCCAAAGCCTCCACAATGTAATCCAATGATTTTTGAATCACATTGAGCACCTCTTTTTGAATGAGCCCCGTTTCGTTACTAATTCGTATTACTAAATCACGCTTTGTCAAACTTGCCATAACCCTCCTGTTTCACTACTTATTTTCTCTACTCTACTGACACTTGCAAGCTTAAAAGTAACCAGTTTTCAGCCTTCAACTGACGCCTTCATCTTTCAACTCTTCTTTCTCAATTTCTAATTTTAAAATGGAGATTAGGGGATTCGAACCCCTGACCTTCTCATTGCGAACGAGACGCTCTACCAACTGAGCTAAACCCCCACTAAAGCTAAACTAAATGTTATTTATCGTAGCTATAACTAGAAACTCGACCATTACTGTTAAAATGAATGGTTGCCGTCTTGGGTGTATAACCATAGTTAAAAGGAATCCAACCCTCTCCCTCGTTCGTATGATAAAACCAAGTTTCATGACCATTGCTATCAGTCGTAACACGTCTTGGATTACCCCCATCGTGTCACGCACTTCATCCTTGCTCATCCCCACTCTTAATCTCTTTTCTTCTTGTGAAGAAGAGCGAGATGACCTGCTGTTTTCGTTCGTTTCTTTTTTGTTACTGGCACATCCGGTTATCAAACTTGTGGCTGTGATCAGTGACAAAGCGATAATAAAATAATGTTTTTTCATAGAAGCTTAAATAGAGAGCTTCCATGAATTATGTCAAGCCCACGACCTTTTCCAAAATTTTGGCACTCGATAAAACACCAGGTAAGCCTGCTCCAGGATGTGTCCCCGCTCCAACGAAATACAAATTTTTAATATCCTCAGACACATTGTGTGGCCGAAACCACGCACTCTGCGTTAAAATGGGTTCAAACTGAAAAGCCGACCCCAAATAAGCATCCAGTTCATATTCAAAATCTTGAGGAGTAAACACACGCTTCGTAACAATATGTTGCCGCAAATTCGGACATAGCGTTTCCAATGACGCTAAAATCGCATCGGCATAACGGCCCTTTTCTCTTTGCCAATCCACTTTTGCCCCCAAATGAGGCACAGGTGACAACACATAAAAACATTCACAACCTTGAGGCGCTAAAGAAGAATCCGTGCGCGTAGGCGCATGAAGATAAAGCGAAAAATCTTTAGCCAAAACTTTTCGTTGGAAAATATCTTCCAACAAATCTTGATAACGCGGCGACAAAATAATGGTGTGATGCGCTAAATCAGGATAAGTCCGATTCGTCCCAAAATAAATAAGAAACAAACTCATGGAATAACACATTTTCTCCAATCGTTTATCCGTCCATTTTCTTCGCCATTTGGGGGAGATTAATTTTCGATAAGTATTCGCCACATCACCATTACTCACCACCAAATCAGCCGTCATCGTTTGACCATTCGACAATCTCACTCCTCTTACTTTTTTTGTTCGACCAAAATTTCCTCAACCCGTGCCTGACAACGAATTTCACCCCCCATTTCCTTAAATAACTTCACTAAAGCTTTCACCAAAGCGCCCGTGCCTCCGATCGCAAAATGCACCCCCACTGGCGTTCCAGAAAATGAATCATCGAATAAATCGAAGATGCTTGAAAGGGATTACCACCTACTAACAACGGATGAAAACTAAACACCACCCTCAAAAAAGGATGTCGAATATAACGGGAAACCAAACGATAAACAGACTCATGCGCTCGCAAGCGAACCAAATCCGGAACAATACGAATCATGTCGCTCAAATGAGAAAAGGGTTGATCGGCTAAATCCAAAAAAGCGCGTTTAAAAATAGCCTGACTTTTTTGAGCAAATATTTTGTAACCTGTAACGTCCACTGGTGAAATTTTTTCGATTTCTCGAATAATTTCTGATTCGTCACCCGTGTAATCAAATGTCAACCCATCATGCGAAACAATCCGATAAAATGGCGCACAAGACACCAGCTGAATGTAATCTTCAATTTTTTTCCCAGCTAAAGTAAAAAGTTCCTCGATCAAAAAAGGCGCGGTAATAATTGTCGGACCTGCATCAAACGTAAAACCATCTTGCTCATAAACATAAGCTCGCCCTCCTGGCTTATCGCGCATCTCCAAAATCGTGGTGTCATAACCCTTCGCCCGCAACCGAATCGCAGCCGCCAACCCTCCAAAACCGCTGCCAATGACAATTGCTATCACTGATTTGCTTCCAAAGCCTTTTCCAAAACATCCAACCCTTCATTCAACAGCGAATCAGAAATCACAAGCGGCATCAAAGTGCGAATAATATTTCCCGACGTGCCCGCTGCCACTAAAATAAGACCGTGCTGATAGCTCCATTGAATAATTTTCTTTGCCAAATCTCCATTAGGTTCTCTACTCTTTTGATCTTTGACCAACTCAATCGCGCACATTGCCCCTAACCCGCGTGCGTCACCCAGACAATTCCATTTCTTTTGCCAAGCTCGAAAACGGTTCAACACGGCTTTACCAATCGCTTCCGCGCGCGCATTTAACTTTTCTGATTCAATAATCTCAATCACTTTCAACGCTGCAGCACAGGCCAAAGGATTACCACAATAAGTTCCACCCAATCCCCCAACCATGGGATCATCCATAATTTCTGCTTTTCCGGTTACCGCAGAAAGTGGTAGGCCAGCCGCCATCGATTTAGCCATAACCGTCAAATCTGCAGTCACGCCAAAATGTTCCATCGCAAAAAATTTTCCCGTCCGACCAAATCCGGTTTGCACTTCGTCTGCAATCAATAAAATGCCATACTTATCGCAAACTGTTCGCAAAGCCTTAAAAAAATTGACAGGCGGAATAATAAATCCCCCTTCGCCTAAAACCGGTTCTAAAATAATCGCCGCAACTTCTTCCGCCGAAATATAACTGGCAAAGAATGATTCTAATTCAGCCAAAAAATCTTTTTCCGAATAATTTTCAATCTCGGGTTGGCGATAAGAATAAGGATAAGGCGCGCGATAAATCTCAGGCACAAACGGGCCAAATCCTTTTTTATAGGGCTTCGTTTTACTGGTTAAAGTCATGGCCAAATAAGTGCGACCATGAAACGCATGCTCAAAACCAATCACCGCTTGTCGCTTGGTGTAATGACGCGCGATTTTAATGGCATTTTCCACCGCTTCAGCACCAGAATTTGCTAAAAAAGTTTTTTTTGAAAAATCGCCCGGCACAAGTTGATTCAGTTTTTGCGCCAATACCACATAATTCTCATACATCACAATGTTAAAACAAGTATGGGTAAAAGCTTCAGTTTGTTTTTGAACCACTTCACAAATCGCAGGATGGCTATGACCCACATTCATCACGCCAATTCCTCCAGCAAAATCGATCAGACGATTTCCATCAATATCCCAAATTTCTGCACCTTTCGCTTTGGCTGCAAAATAGGGTGCCACGTTAAAAGGGCCTCGCGCTACCTGTTCCGCTCGAAGCTTGAGAAGTTCTTGAGTGCGAACACTGCTTTCAATCATTTTCACAAAATGAGCCTAATGCGAAATTAAGAATAAACAAACGTTTAATCGTCTTGCACCACAACAATATCATTGGGATGAAATTGACAAAAAAGTTTTTCTCCTTTGTGAAATGATTCATCCAACATGCTCTCATTGGCAACCACTGCAGTTAGCTCTAAACCAGAATTGGTCACCAACTGCATTTGATCAATAGCTCCTTTGAAAATTTCTTCCTGAATTTGCACCTCCATGACATTTTCGCCCTGGGGCTTGTTTTTTTGAAGATGAATTTTTTCAGGACGAATGGAAACTAACGCCTCTTCCACATTCGAAGCAAGATTTGCCATATTCACCGTGAGCACAGTTCCTTCGTCCAATTTAACACGCCCTTGAACACCCTCACGGTCTAAAACTCGCGCTTTCAAAATGTTGGCCTGCCCAATGAAGTTCGCCACAAAATTAGTTTTGGGATAATGATAAATTTCTGTGGCATCACCCAACTGCTCAATCTTACCTTTATGAATAATCGCAATACGATCCGACATGGTAAGCGCTTCTTCTTGATCGTGTGTCACAAAAACAAAAGTAATGCCCAATTTTTTTTGCAAACGTTTTAATTCAATTTGCATCGAATGACGCAATTTCGCATCCAAAGCCGACAAAGGCTCGTCCAATAATAAAACTTTAGGTCGACAAACAATCGCTCGCGCTAAAGCCACACGTTGACGTTGTCCGCCGGAAAGTTGGCTCGGCTTTCTCTCTTCAAAACCTGTTAAGGCCACAATCTCGACGGCAGAGTTTACCCGCTCAATCATTTCCGATTTAGGCACCTTTTGCATCTTCAAACCAAACTCAATGTTTTCACGAACAGTTAAATGCGGAAAAAGCGCATAACTTTGAAAAACTTGATTCACATTACGTTTGTGCGGGGGCACAAACGTTACATCTTCACCAGCCAAAAGCACGCGACCTTCAGTAGGCGTGTCAAAACCCGAAATCATTCGCAACAATGTCGTTTTACCACAGCCCGAAGGGCCTAAAAACGTCATGAATTCGCCGGGTTTAATTTGAAGTGTGACATCGCTGATAGCGGTAAAAGAACCAAATCGCTTCACGATTCCTAAAAGTTCTACCATGTATTCCATAGGGGAGCAGAAGCTTTATCGCGCTTTCAAAGAAAGACTGCAAGAGTTTTTTAATATTATTAACATTAAGAATATTTTTTAAAGTTGACTAAACCAATTTACCCGTTGCGGCGCGAGATTAATATTAATCTGCTTCGTCTCCAAATAAGCGTCTAATCCATAAGTTCCCAACTCACGACCCATACCTGACTGTTTATAACCGCCCCAAGGTGCTTCATTAAAAGTAGGATGATAAGTATTGAGCCAAGTAATGCCCGCTCGCAATTTTCTTAAAATGCGCAGACCTTTCGCTTCATCTTTAGTAAAAACACCTCCTGCCAATCCATAAATCGTGTCATTCGCCATACGCACCGCTTCTGCTTCATCCGAAAAAAGCTGCACCACCAAAACAGGACCAAAAATTTCTTCTTTAACAACCCGCATGTTAGGATCGGTTTTAACAAATAAAGTAGGCGCTACGAAATTACCTTTAGCCAAGTTGCCTTGGGTCAAACGATTTCCGCCACAAAGCAATTCCGCGCCTTCTTTTTTTCCAACCTCGATATAATTCAAAACTTTTTCCATATGCGGTTTAGTAATCAATGGCCCCATTTCTGTTTCCGGCTCCATGCCATCACCCACTTTTACTTTTTGAAAAGCAGACGCTAACCGTGGCAAAAATTTGTCCGCCATCGATTTTTCCAAAAGCAACCGTGAACCTGCGCTACAAACCTCACCTTGATTCGCCAAAATCCCAAACATCGCAAATTCCAAAGCCACATCGGGATCCGTGTCAGCAAAAATAATATTGGGACTTTTTCCGCCCAATTCGAGCGTCACTTTTTTCAAATTACCCACAGCAGCTTGCATGATTTTGCGCCCTGTCACGGTTCCACCGGTAAACGCAATTTTATCAACCTGGTGACTTTCCGCTAAAGGCATGCCAACGGCAGGTCCCGCACCCAACACTAATTGCACACTGCCAGGTGGAAATCCTAATTCGTCAATCAACTCAAATAATCGAATAACAGATAAAGGTGTCGTTTCTGCCGGTTTCAAAATACAACAATTCCCTGCTGCCAATCCCGGCGCCAATTTCCAGGCCGCCATTAAAAGCGGATAATTCCAGGGAATAATTTGGGCACACACACCGATCGGTTCGCGAACTACCATCGACGTGATATTAGGATCCGGCACCTCATACGTTTGCCCCAACGATTTGGTAATCAGGCCGGCATAATAACGAAAACAGTTCACTGTGTCTGCTACATCGAATTTAGCTTCGCGCAACGGTTTGCCCATATTGCGTGTGTCCAGCTCTGCAAGCTCATCGGCATGCGCTTCGATTTTATCTGCCAACTTAAATAAAAGTGTCGCTCGCTCTAGGGCTAATTTCTGCGGCCAAGGTCCTTCATCAAACGCTTTTCGCGCTGCCAAAACCGCGCGCTCCGCATCTTTCGCTGAGCCTTCTGCCACCGTTGCAATAACCTCGTTAGTCGCAGGATTCAAAATATCGCGTGTGCCCCCCTCAGCAGCCGCTACCCATTTCCCATCAATATACATTTTTCCTAAGCTCATGACTGTTCCTTTCCGCTTTCTTATTTCAAATTAAAAATCAAAGCTTTCATTTCCATCATTTCTTCCATCGCATAACGCAATCCTTCGCGACCAAATCCGCTATCTTTTACTCCACCGTAAGGCATATTTTCTACGCGAAACGTCGGCACTTGATTAATCAAAACACCGCCCACTTCCAGCTCGGTAAAAGCTTGCATCGCACGTTTCATGTCGTTGGTAAAAACGCCCGCTTGCAAACCGTAACGTGAATCATTCACTATCTGCAATGCTTCATCATACGTTCGATACGATTGCAGCGTCACCACCGGCGCAAAAACTTCCTGAGCGCAAACCTTCATGCCCGCTTTCACACCATCCAAAACGGTCGCTTCAAAACAGTTGCCATTAACTTTTCCACCCACGAGCACCTTAGCGCCTTCTTTCGCTGCTTCTTGCACCCAACTATCAATGCGTTTTAAAGAGCCTTCATCAATCATCGGCCCAACTGTTACATCGCGTTGTTTGGGATCACCCGTTTTGATTTTGTTTTTAACGTGATCCACAAATCTTTCTTTAAAACTTTCAAAAATGGATTCTTGCACTAAAATCCGTTGCACACTAATGCAAGATTGCCCAGCATAAGAAAATCCGCCCGTGGCAATTAAAGGAATCGCTGCTTCCCAATCTGCGTCGTCATGAACAATCACTCCCGCGTTACCGCCTAATTCCAAAGTGATTTTTTTCCGACCGCAGCCCGCTTTCAACCGCCATCCCACCTCCGGGCTGCCTGTGAAAGAAATTTTTTTAATGCGCTCATCTGAAATTAATTTACCGGCCAATTCATTAGAGCAAGGCATGATATTTACCTGACCAGGCGTCATACCTGCTTTCAATAACACTTCGCCCAACAATAAAGAACATAAAGGCGTTTTGGCTGCCGGTTTAAGCAGCATCGTGTTACCCGTAGCCAAACAGGGCGCCACTTTATGAGCGACTAAATTCAACGGAAAATTAAACGGAGTAATGCCCGCAATCACGCCAATGGGAAAACGTTTAATTAACCCAAAATGGTCTTTCCCAGGAGGCAAAGCATCAATATCCAAAAGATGCCCTTCTTGATGACGCGCCTCTTCCGCCGCAATAGTAAACGTCATCACCGCGCGCGATGCTTCCACTTCGGCAAACGTAATCGGCTTGCCAGCTTCCACAATCAACGCTTCGATGAAATCATCACGACGTTTTTCCAATTCCGCTGCAATTGAACGCAATAAATCGGAACGTTCCGACGCAGATTGTTTGCAAACTATTTCAAACGTCTCATGCGCCTTTTGAATACCACGCTCCAACAACTCCTCTGTTGCCATAGGAATTTTTGCAATTTCTTCGCCAGAATACGGATTCCGAAGCGAATAAGAATTGGGAGAAGAAACCCATTCTTCCCCTATTAACAAACCTTTTACTTTGAGCGCCATAAATTTTTTTAAATAAAATTAAATCCTTTCCACTTCACGTTTTTCAACAAAAATGGGTAATCCTTCTTTGGAAAAATCTTCCATGAACACATCCGGTTTCAAAGCTTCCGGCATCAAAACACCTTTTTCTTTAATTTGGCCCGTCACCAAATATTTCGCTGTCATCGCTGGCGGAATGCCGGTCTGCACCACAGTCAAAGAATATCCATATTTTTCGTAAGTTTTTCGATGATCGTCCATCGTATAAATAAAATATTCCACATTCTTTTTATCTTTCATTCCGCGCACTTCCGTGCCCACGCATGAGTAACCTTCTACCGTCGGCCCTAATTGTGCAGGCTTTGGCAGATTCGCCGTTGCTACCCGAATCGGTGCCACTTCTACTCCATCCACTTTTACCTTTTTCCAAGTGTCCACATCTAAAAGAGATAAAGCTTTCGATAAATTCACCACCTTATCTGATAAAGTATACTTAAAAACCGAATATTTCACACCCTTAGCCACAAACGGAGGATAAATTCCTAAACTTACACCCTCTTCGTGAGCCACCGCATAGGTTTTCATCATCCCAATCGGCTCTGGAAACCGAATCCATTCCACTTCCGTCTCTAAAGGTTTGCCTGATGTTACGCGCCCCTCTTTTACATAATAAGGAATCGCTGCTAACTCTTCAAATAACGTCTCAGGCGAAAATAACACAGCAAAACGATAGCCCTTCACTTCCGCATTATCCGCGTCCAACACACGAATACTGCTCGCCGTGTCCAAGCGATCGACCGCCCAACGCGCAAACACATTCACCGCACCCGGATCCATTCCCATACACAACACCCCCGTAATACCCTTTTCCACAAAACGATCATTAAACTTTTCAATTTCCGCTTCGTAAGAATTTTTACCAGGCCGCTTAACCCCAGGTGGCGAATAAATATCCGCTGCCATATCCGTATAATGTGATCCCGCTTGTGCACACGCCTCTAACACCGAATGATTCGTCGTGCAAAGGGAAGCATTACACGTCACATCAATCTTCTTATCCTTCATGAACTGCGCCAACTTCGCTGTGTCCATGGCATTAAGTTGTGTCACATGAAACCGACTTTTTTTCGTTTTCTCATGCAAAGCCAAAGCAAAAATCGTATCAACATCCGCTAAATAAATTCGATCAAAACAATCATAACTGTGCAACTTTTTACTAATTACCGAACCAACTCCACCCATCCCAATCACTAACGCATTTGCCATAAGATACTCCTGTAACTCTTGAAATTTATTTTTTGAAAAAAGGGAGCGACTTGACCAGCTTGACTGCCAAGAGAAATCACCGTCCCTCGTCTTAGATATACCCAAAATGAAAGATAGCGACAAGTTTAAAGCAGTCTGAAAAGATATAACCCACTTAAAATCAAAGCATTATTTTTAATAGCTAGCTCTGAATACTGAAAACTGATCACTGACTACTAATAAACAAACATACCCAACCACACCAAAATCAGACCCAAAATAAGCCGAATCCAAGCCCCAGCACGAAAACGGGCCGGTGACTCACAAACCCAAAACAATAAATCGCGCAAATGATAAGGCAAAGCGACAAAAATCATGCCCACTACTGCCCAAACATAAGCTAAAATCGTAATCACGTAACGACTCGACTTTTCCACTGGAAAAGCTGCGCTCAACAAAACCTCAGCCCCCAACAATAATAATACTCCCAACGCTCGCGCTGTTAAAAAATCGGGCAAAAAAATAATCGTGGCAAAACCCAGCAACATCACCGCTAAAATCATCCAATGCCGAATACCACTATATTCACCCAAATCCACAAATGAAATCAACCAAGCTGTCCAAGCGATAGCAAACACCATCAACACCACACCCCAAAAATAATTTCTCGGAAAATACTTAGCACCTAATCGTATTTTTTCTGAAAACAAAAGCCCCAACAACCCGCCGCCACCGATTAAAATTCCTAAAACAATCGCTACGACTTTTAATGAAACATGATAAGTCATTGCCTCTTTCTTTAAGCAATAGATGGCAGTAGCGCAAGCCTCGAAAATTTGTCGATAGCAGTCCCTAAACATTAATGGGCGTGAGCTTGCACTCTCATCAAAAGCTGTTAAGAAAACTTAACAATATGAAATTTTCTCCTCCGACAAAAAACCAAAAATTAATTGCCTGGGTCAAGGAAATCGCAGAACTCTGCCAACCCGATGACATTTCTTGGTGCGATGGCTCTCAAGCAGAATACGATGCGCTATGCGAAAAAATGCTCCAAACCGGAACTTTTCAGCGACTCAATTCAGAAAAACGTCCCAATAGTTTTTTAGCTTTATCTGATCCGTCTGATGTCGCTCGAGTTGAAGACCGCACTTTTATCTGTAGCTTACGTCGCGAAGATGCCGGCCCCACCAACAACTGGATGCCGCCTCGCGAAATGAAAGCAATTCTTAACAACTTATTTCGGGGTTGCATGAAAGGGCGCACCCTTTACGTCGTTCCCTTTAGTATGGGCCCCTTAGGATCACATATTTCTCACATCGGCATCGAAATTACCGACTCGCCCTACGTCGTTTGCCACATGCGTATCATGACGCGTATGGGTAAAAAAGTGCTCGATTTACTAGGAGAAGAAGGCGATTTCGTGCCCTGCCTCCATTCCGTTGGCATGCCTTTAAAGTCCGGTCAAAAAGATATCCCTTGGCCTTGCAACAAAGAACATAAATATATTGTCCATTTTCCTGAAGAACGATCCATTTGGTCTTACGGAAGCGGCTATGGCGGCAACGCACTTCTTGGTAAAAAATGCTTTGCTTTAAGAATCGCCTCTTGCATGGCCCAAGAAGAAGGTTGGATGGCCGAACACATGCTCATTCTCGGTGTCGAATCGCCCAGCGGCGAAAAAACTTATGTGGCAGCAGCCTTCCCTAGCGCTTGCGGCAAAACCAATTTTGCCATGCTCATCCCCCCACAAACAGCCTTTCATGGTTGGAAAATTTGGACCGCTGGCGACGATATTGCCTGGATCAAGCCTGGGCCAGACGGCGTTTATATGCGATCAATCCCGAAGCCGGTTACTTTGGAGTAGCCCCTGGCACCTCACCCAAATCCAATCCCAATGCCATCAAAACCATCGAAAAAAACACAATCTTTACCAACGTCGCTTTAACCCCCGACAAAGATGTTTGGTGGGAAGGCTTAACCGATGCGCCTCCACCTCAACTTACTGATTGGCAAGGCCAACCCTGGACACCCGATTGCGGCCACAAAGCAGCCCATCCCAACGCGCTTCACAGCACCCGCCCAACAATGCCCCTCCATCGATCCTGATTGGGAAAATCCGATGGGCCTACCCATTAGCGCTTTCATTTTCGGTGGACGACGATCCTCGCAAGTGCCACTCGTCTTTCAAGCTTTTCAATGGCAACACGGCGTCTACCTCGCAGCCACCATGGGCTCCGAAACCACTGCTGCCGCTGCCGGTAAAATCGGCGAAATTCGGCGCGACCCTATGGCTATGCTCCCATTCTGCGGTTATCACATGGCCGACTATTTTCGTCATTGGTTGAATATCGGCGCCCACTTGCATAACCCGCCAAGAATTTTTCACGTCAACTGGTTTCGAAAAGATGAACATGGTAACTTTTTATGGCCAGGTTTTGGAGACAACATGCGCGTCCTAAAATGGATCATCGATCGCGTTCACGGTCGGGTTCGCTCCATCGAAAGTCCGCTCGGTTGGGTGCCACGTTATCAAGACATCGAATGGAAAGGACTGGAAATACCAGCAGAAAAATTTTCTCAACTCATGTCCATCGACACCGAAATTTGGAAAAAAGAAACACTGCTTCACGAAGAATTTTTCTTCAAACTTTACGATCGTTTACCTCAAGAACTTCTCGCCGAAAGAGAAGCATTAATCGGAAGACTCATGCGCGCGCCTCAACAATGGCAGCCACCACTTCCTTAAAAAAATTCGCACCTTGAAATATCAACTGCATTTTAAAAAAGAAATATTTCTATTGCAAACTTCGCTTCTACCCTCTAATTCCTAGAGGCAGAAAAAAGGAGATGACTCCCAAATTTTAAACCTTAACCAAAAAATAAAAAACTATGGCAACAACTAAAAAGAAATCTACCCGTAAACCTAATGCAGCTTTTATGAAACCGGTGCAACCCGACGCTGCTTTATCAGCTGTCGTAGGTGAAAAACCTCTTCCCCGAACTGAGCTTACCAAGAAATTGTGGGCTTACATTCGTAAAAATGACCTGCAAGATAAAAAAGTGCGCACCCAAATCAATGCAGATGCAGCTTTAAAAACAGTTTTTGGCGGAAAAAATTCTGTTAGCATGTTTGAAATGACCAAACTCGTTAATAAACATTTAAAATAGGTTTAATCTGTAAAAGAAATTTCAAGCCGGCCGGCATCCGCTGGGCGGCTTTTTTATTGCTCTATCAATTTCTTTAGAGCAACTACTCTCATTAGTAAAATATAGCAACGCTCAAAAAAATTTTCGCCGAAAAAAGAAAGAAAAATCTGATAAAGCTTTAAAGGATACAGGATGCCTGGCCACATCCCCATGCTATCGGGAGCATCAAAATTATCGCTTGGAAAATTGAAAGCGCTTACGAGCACCGGGTTGACCCGGTTTTTTACGTTCGCGCATCCGTGGATCTCGCTTTAAATAACCTAGTTCTTTCAACTTAGCGCGATATTCCGGATTCACTTTAAGCAAAGCGCGCGCTAGAGCGTGTCGAGCGGCAACGGCTTGCCCTGAAAGTCCTCCACCTGTTGCTTTAATCGCCACATTAAATGTTTTATGCGCTTCGACTGCCGTTAACGAAGCCAAAACCTGTTCTCGCATGGATGAGGTGCAAAAATAATCTTCAAAATCTCGGCCGTTTACTTGGATTTCTCCTCTACCTTCACTTAAGGTTACACTGGCCACAGCGGTTTTGCGTCGACCAGTTGCTTGAATTTTTTCACTCATAATTTTACTTCAATTAAATTTCTCTAGCGAAGGGCCATTTTTACCGGCGACTGCGCTTCATGCGGATGTTCTGCACCACGATAAACTTTTAATTTTTTAATAATTTGCCTACCCAAACGATTATGCGGAATCATGCCGCTAACTGCTTTTTCAATCAGTAACTCTGGACGACGCTGACGTCGCGCAGCGAAAGTTTCTGATTTATGTCCACCCACATAACCGGAAAAACTCATATACTCCTTTTGCGTTTCCTTTTTGCCCGTCACACGAACTTTTTCGGCATTAATCACAATCACATAATCTCCTGTATCAATGTGAGAAGTAAAAGTCGCTTTATGTTTACCTCGCAGCACCACGGCCGCACGCTCTGCCACCTTGCCCAAAACCTGGTCAGTTGCATCAATAATATACCACTTGGGCGTAATTTCCGAAACTTTTGCACTATACGTTTTCATGTCAATAAGCTTGGCAACCTAGCATTCTTCTCGAAATCGTCAATGGGTTTTTAATGATGGCTTGTAACCTCCCTTCATTCTCGCTAGGATTCGTTTCGTTATGAAAAGTCGTTCAGCTAAAATTACGTCCAAAATCCGCATCGGCGAACCTGCTAAAGGGGCAGACCTCCTGGTGCAATGCCTGGAGCGCGAAGGTGTTGAGGCTCTCTTTGCTTATCCAGGAGGTGCAAGTATGGAAATGCACCAGTCATTAACGCGTTCGCGCAAAATTCGCACGGTGCTCCCACGCCATGAACAAGGGGGCGTTTTTGGCGCTGAAGGTTACGCACGCGCTACGGGTAAAGCAGGTGTTTGCTTAGCCACTTCGGGTCCAGGCGCAACGAATTTAGTCACAGGCATTGCCGATGCTTATCTCGATAGCATTCCATTAGTGGCTATCACCGGACAAGTGCCTACTTTTATGATCGGCAAAGGCGCTTTTCAAGAAACTGACGTGTTTGGCGTAACGGTGCCTATCGTGAAGCACAGTTATCTGGTAACAGATGTCAACGATATCCTGCGCACCGTGAAAGAAGCTTTATATTGCTCAATCCGGTCGACCCGGCCCTTGTGCTAATTGATATTCCTAAAAATATTCAACAGCAAAACGCAACCCGTTTTTCCCGACAAAATCAACCTGCGCGGGTTAACAAATTCCAAAGAACCTGACTTAACTGCTTTAAACGAAGTGATTGGGCTAATTAGCAGTCCGGAACGCCCCGCACTCTATGTCGGCGGTGGCATCATTTCTTCCAATGCGCATAAAGACCTCAAAGAGTTCGTTGAAAAACAGGCATCCCTGTTGCCACCACGATTATGGGCATTATGCTTTCCAGCATCCGCTTTCCATGAAATGGCTGGTATGCATGACAGTGTATGCCAATAATGCGATAAATGAGGCCGGATCTTGTTGGCGTTTGGCGTGCGATTTGATGATCGTGCAGGCAAAGTCGAGAAATTTGCCGAACACGGCACTATTGTTCATATCGACATCGACAATTCTGAAATCAATAAAAATAAAATCGTCCAGCTCCCAATCCAATGCGATATTCGCGATGCATTGCGGTTATTAAATCGTTTATTGGATAAAAATCCCATCGATAAAAATCAATTTAAAAAATGGCGCGAAAAAATTGCGGAATGGCGACGCGATTATCCTTTCCATTTCATCGACACGCCTCTCTGATACGATTCAACCGCAGCATGCGATTCGTCGGTTTTATGAAATGGCTAAAGGTGACGCTATCATCACCACGGGCGTAGGCCAACATCAGATGTGGGCAGCACAATATTACGATTACAATGAACCGCGCAGTTTTATTACTTCAGCCGGTTTGGGTGCTATGGGTTTTGGTTATCCTGCGGCTATTGGTGCTAAACTCGCACGACCCGATAAAGAAGTCGTAGATATCGACGGAGATGGCAGTTTCGTGATGAATATTCAAGAGCTCGCCACAGCCCACATTGAACGCATTGCAGCGAAAGCTTTAATTTTAAACAATCAACATCTTGGCATGGTAGTGCAATGGGAGGATCGTTTTTATCAAAGCAATCGGGGCCACACTTTCTTAGGCGAATCGCGCGATCCGAAACGCATCTATCCTGACTACGTGAAAATGTGCGAAAGTTTCGGTGTGCCTTGCGAACGAGTCACGCATAAAAAAGACCTGACGGCGCATTGAAACGCATGCTCGAAAGTCGAGAAGCTTATGTCCTGATGTCATTGTGCCCTACACCGAACATGTGTTGCCTATGATCCCGTCCGGACATACTTTATCGTGACATCATCACAGAAAAAGATGGTAGCGGCCCATTTCGCAAAGCGGAAAAATTAAAAGCAGGCAGCGGCTTATAAAGAATCTTAAATTTGCAATTTACAGTTTGTCATTTGAGATTTTTTTATTAATTTCAAATTTCGTCCTGCCCAAAGCGGGATCAAATTTTGAAATGTTAAGCGGCGGGGTAGCCAAGTGGTAAGGCAGGCTCTGCAAAAGCCTTATGCGTCGGTTCGATTCCGACTTCTCGCCTTTTTCTATTTTTTAAAGATAATCGTTAGGTTTTTTAAAAAATTTATCTTATAGTAAAGAAATGATAATGACGGCTAAATTATTGATTGCGATTGTTACTGCAATGTCAAAAAGCGCGCTTTGTTAAAAACAACAAAGCATCTCGTTTCCACTATTATCGGGACCCACTTTGCTTATGCAGCAGCTCCTTGTATGGTATTAATCGATTTTTGATTAAGCCCGCTCACTTTGTTACCCCCTTTTTCAAAAACTATTTTAATGATCTCTTATTCATTCCCTGCGTTTTACCGCTTATATTATGGATTCATGCCCGATTTCATTTACGACCAGAAAAAGCTTTTCCTACTTGGCAAGAAATTTTCTATCACACCCTGCTATGGTCATTTTTAATGGAATGGCTTTTCCCTCTCTTCTGGAAAAAAGGAACTGCCGACACTAAGGATATCTTCGCTTATTTAATCGGAGCTATGGGAAGCGGTCTTTATTGGAGATATCGTTCCCAATTTCGAAACCAAGAAAAATAAATCAGAAATTTTATTCTCTAAAAACATTCACTGAGAATCCGCCACGATCCAAGCTGAATAACCTTCTTGAGCCAATTGTTGAGCTGTAGGATCTGCTTCTTCACGACTTGCAAAATGGCCCACTCGAACACGATAAATTCCCTGATCTTTCGCCTCTTCGATAAAAACAGAAGAATAATTCAAAGCCAACCCTTCTTTAACATGTTCCGCATTTTCCTTTTCTCGAAAAGAACCTACCTGAATCGTAACAGGCAACGATTGAGCCACTGGCTCCGCTCGAGGAATCGACTCAGCCTGAGCTACAGGTACTGCTACTTGTACCGTCTTTTGATAACCCCCTGCACGACCTAAATTTTCAACGTAAACTTCCGCTACTCCTTGCGATATCATATCCAAATCCTTAGCCGCACCATAAGAAAGATCCAAATCTCGACCTCGAACAAAAGGCCCACGATCATTCACCTTTACCGTTGTCACCTTTTGATTAGCCAAATTTCTTACCCGTAGGAAAGTTCCAAACGGCAAAGAACGATGCGCAGCCGTTTTGTCATACATATTATAAACCTCGCCCGAAGCCGTTTGTCGTCCATGAAATTGCTCTCCATACCAAGACGCATTCAAACGCCCTTCCGTCTTTCCCCCTCCCATATGAGTATTCACACAAGCAGCAAGTGCCAAAAGACAAAAACTCATGATAAAACCGTTAAACCATTTCATGCTTTCATCTCCGCTCGATCAGGATTTAAAATATAACGAACAAACAAAACACGCAGCGTTGCCGTCAACGGAATTGCCAACAAAGCGCCCATAATACCGCCCAAAACCTGACTCCAAAACAAAATCGCAATAATAACCGTCAATGGATGCAAACCCACGCGATCTCCCATAATCTTGGGCGTAATAAAAAAACCTTCGATCATTTGCGTCACCACAAACACCACCACCACCAACCCAGGCAACACGAATCCCTGCGACTGCAAATAAGCAATCGTCAAAGCCGGAGTAATACTTAAAATAATTCCTAAATAAGGAATAATGCTCAACACCCCACTTATCATTCCAATCAATAAACCAAAATCTAACCCAATCAACACAAGGCCAACGCTATTCAACAAACCAATGCAAGCTGCCACCACAACTTGACCCCGAAAAAAAACAATAAGATATTCATTAATCTTTTCCAAAAGATGCGTAACCTCTTCCTTAAACCAAGTCCGACGCAATGGCACATAACACTTCCAGTTCGCTTCAATTTTGGGTCTTTCCTGTAAAAAATAAAAAACAAAAAGTGGTACCATCGCTAAACCAATCGACATCGCAACTACCGTAGAAATTTGTTGCGCCCCCTTTAACAACCATTTTCCCATCGTTGAAAGACTTTGCACACCATAAGTCGATCCCCACTTTTTAATTTGATCGCCCCACTGCGGATGCATTTGAAACTGCGCGCCAATCCGCTGTCCCCAACTTGTTACAGTTTCTACCAACTTATCCCAATACGTATCAAAATTTTCGATTAAACTATTAATCTCATTAATCATCAATGGAACCACCCACAATCCCAAACCTACTAAAACTAAAATCCCTATTCCAAATAAAATCAACACAGCCCACGGTCGCTTGATTCTCCATTTTTCCATCTGACAAACCGCCGGTTCCATTAAATAAGCAATCACTGCCGCAATGGCTAAAGGCAATAAAATCGATTTTAAAAAAAGCGCTGCCTTAACAAAAAGATAACCAAAGCCGTAAACTAATAAACCTAAAACCGCGATACTGAGCCCACTCAGAGCGTAGTACCATATTTTTTTTTGTTGGGGATTTGGCGAATTCAAAACAATGAACTAAAAACTAAAACCTTTTTCTTCGATTTCCAAGTCTTAAAAGCAGTTTCTCGCCAATTTCTAATAACCTTTAAATCGGGCCGCCGGGATTTGAACCCGGGACCTCTTCCACCCCAAAGACGCTGCACCAAGCGCCACGGCCCGAAAATCAGAAAGATTCAGTAGATTGACTGAAAACCATCCACTTGTGAATCGAAAATTATTAACAACACAATTACTTCAACTCCTCTTCAGTCAAAGCATTAACAATAACAAACCCCTCCGCGTTCAACTTGGGATCCGCACGAAACGCCAATCTTCCTCCAAAACGTCGCTCTAATTCCACCAACGCTTCTTCATCCTCTTTACGCAATCGATCCAATAAAACCGGATTCACAAACACGCGCGTAACTCATGAACATCAGGATGCTGTCGCATAATACGCGAAATACCTCGCTGCACCTCCACACTCATTGTCTCGGCCGTTTTAATCACACCGCGTCCCCCACACTGTGGACAGTCCTGATAATGCGACTGCTGCCGCTCTTCCGTGCGTTGTCGCGTCATCTCAATCAAACCCAAAGGCGAAATCGGCAACACATGCGTTTTTGCCTTATCTCGTGCTAGAGCTTGTCGCAAACGCTGATAAACCGCCATGATCCCGACGCGATTTCATATCAATAAAATCAAAATCAACAAACCACCCATATTGCGCAACCGAATTTGGCGTGCAATTTCATCTGCTGCCTCTAAATTCGTTGCTAAAATCGTATTCTCTTTAGCGCCGTCCACTATGGTTCGCCGTATTCACATCAATCGCCACTAAAGCTTCCGTTTCATCAACCACAATCGAAGCACCGCTTTTTAACATCACTTTTCTTTGAAAAGAATTTTCCAACTGCCGCTCAATACCAAATTTTTCAAAAAGAGGCACAATTTCTTGATACAACTTCACTTTTTTAAGTGAACGCCGCGAAATCTGCTCCACTGTCTTACGCACTCTTTCATAAGCCTCATCCTGATCCACGATAATCCGATCCACATCGTCCGTTAAAAAATCGCGCACCGCTCGCTCTACTACATCCGACTCTTGCAATAAAACTGCTGGAGCCGATTTTTTTTCTAATCCGACTTCGATCTCACGCCATTTCTCCAACAAAATAGCCAAATCCCTCACAAAAAATCGCGCTTTCTGTCCCTCGCCCACCGTGCGAATAATCACACCAATACCATCCGGCACCTCCAGTTGAGACAAAATTTTTCTCAAACGCGCACGTTCTTGCGATGCTTCAATTTTTCGAGAAATCCCAAACTGATCCGAAAAAGGCGTTAACACCAAAAACCTTCCAGGAATACTAATATTCGTCGTGAGCCGAGCCCCCTTCGTTCCTATTGGCCCCTTCGTCACCTGAACAATTACCTCAGACCCCTCAGGATAAAGTTTAGGAATATCAGAAACCTGAATCCGTTTACGCGCACTCTTTTTACGTCCACGATCTACCGTTTCCACTTCATCCAAAGCTGCAGGCATCGCATCCCAATAATGCAAAAATGCATTTTTTTCAGCGCCAATATCAACAAACATCGCCTTCAAACCCGGTTCGATATTTTTCACCCGCCCTTTGAAAATACTTCCAGGTAAAGTCATATCGCGTCGCCGCTCAATGTGGAACTCTTCCAAACGTCCATTTTCTAAAAGTGCCACGCGCTTTTCGATTTTTTCTACACTAATCAGCATTTCCACAATAGGTTTTTTGGGGGCCAATCCCAAAACTCCTTTAATCTTTTCCAAAATCATAATTCTTATCCTTTATAAAATTCTTATTCTTTAATAAACTCTTCGATGAATATGCACACTTTGCAATAAACCAATCGCAATAAAACAACTCAACACAAAAGAACCGCCATAACTAATAAATGGCAGCGGAATTCCCGTAATCGGTGTTACGCCAATGGTCATGCCAATATTTTCAAAAATATGTGCAAAAAATAGCATAACCACCCCCGTCGCGACAAGCGATCCTTCCAAGTCCCGGGATCGCATGGAAATACGTAACGCACTAAACAAAATAAAAGCAAACGCCAAAAGCAAAGCAACTCCACCAATAAATCCAAATTCCTCTCCAATCACAGAAAAAATAAAATCACTAAATGACACATCGCGCGGCAAAAACCCTAACATATTCTGCGTCCCTTCCATAAATCCTTTTCCACTCAATCCACCCGAACCAATCGCAATCTTGCTTTGATTCAAATGATAACCCGCCCCACTTACATCCAAACTTGGATTTAAAAAAGTTGCCAGACGCGCTTTTTGATAAGGCTTTAATTTAAAGAAAAAAGCTAAAACTCCGCCTACCACCCCTAACACTCCACCCAATGCCAACCATCGTTTTGCTACCCCCCCCACAAACATCATGGCAAAAGCAATCGGAATAAAAACCGCAGCAGAACCCAAATCAGGTTGCTTCAAAATCAAAATCATAAACACACCCATCACACCACAACTCATCAAAAAAGTGCTCAAAGATCGCACATTCTTACCTTGCTTCGTTAAAAACCACGCTAAAAAAATAATAAAACAAACTTTGGTAAACTCAGCCGGTTGCACACTCAAAGAACCAATTGCCAACCAACTTTTCGCACCATGAACTTCGCGACCTACCAATAAAACCAAAAGCAACACAACAATGGCGCCACCAAAAAATATCCATACCCATCTTAAAAATAATTGGTAATCGATTAACGAAACAATGAAACACGCCACCAACCCAATCGCAGCCCAAAATGCTTGACGCTGATAGGCAACGCGCAATTCCGGTCTCTCGCTAATCCACGTTGCACTATAAATACAAGCAATCCCAGCCAAAGCACATAACACAACAACAAAAAGTAACACCCAATCTAAATTTTCCAATTTTTGGCGTAAAGTTAATCGTTTCATAACATTACTCCGGTGGTGGTACAGGATTTTGATCTTGTTCCGGAGTGACTTCTTGCACTCCTTCAAAATGACCATGATACGGTTTTAAATAAGTTAATTGATAACCTTGCATCGAACTCTCTAACGCAAAAATTTCTCGATAAATTTCTCCAACAATAGGCGCACACGTCGCTCCCCGAAGCGCCTCCTCTACCATCAAACAAATTGCATAACGCGGCTCGTCATAAGGGCCAAATGCCATAAACCATGTGCGTTGATCCTTGACTTGACGACCATGAATACGAGTAGGAAATTGTGCCGTACCGGTTTTTCCAGCAATCACATAATTTTCCACCGCCGCTCGCGAGCCCGTTCCGCCCCCCTCATTCACCACAGCTCTCATGCCTTGCCGAACAATTTCTATTTTTTCCGCTGGCATATCTAACTGCCCTTTCACTCGAATAGGATCTTCTCGCACCACCTCACCCGAAGCATTCATTACCTTGGCAATCAAGCGAGGATAATAAGCCGTCCCTCCGTTTGCAATAGCCGATGCCACACACGCCATCTGCAAAGGAGACACACGCACAAAACCTTGCCCAATCGCCATATTCGCCATGTGCCCATTGCTCCAACGATCTTTTGGATAAGTTCGCTTCATCCAATCCAACGAAGGAATCGTTCCCGGATCTTCACCTCGCAAGGGCAATCCCGATTTTTTCCCTAACCCTAACCGATCCGCAATATCATGCACTTTTTCAATTCCAGTTCGAATCCCCACCGTATAAAAGTAAACATTACACGAACGCCGAATCGCCCCTAACATGGATAACGTTCCACAACCTCCCTTATCAAAACTCCAACATTTCCGATAACGATCCCCCACTTGCATTCCACCGTAACACGTCGTAGTAAAAGAAGGTGTCACGGTGTCGTATTTCAGAGCAGCTAAAGCCACAATCGGTTTAAAAATGGAACCTGGCGCATAAGCTGACAAAGCCCGATTCATTAAAGGCTTCGCCTCATTTAACGCCACATCCTGCCAACCTGCTTTCGTCACAATCGTGTTGGGATCATAATTAGGCACCGACACCATCGCTAAAATATCACCATTATGCACATCCATCACCACACACGCGCCACGCCCCACACCTGCCATCGCCTTCTCCACAATTTGTTGCACACGCAAATCAATCGTCAAATACACTGTGCTTCCCAAAGTCGGCTGCTGCTGATCCAAAATTCGTTGCACACTGCCCAAGCTATCCACCTCAATATTTCGATAACCCGGATCACCCTGCAAATAATCATCCAAAGCAAATTCCACACCCGCTTTACCAATCGTTTCCACCTCCATTTTTCTGCCTTCACGAACCAAAAGCTTGGCCTCTTGAGGCTTCCCCACATAACCCAATAAATGGCATCCCGTTGCTCCATACGCGTAACGGCGTACTGGACGCGGCGCAATATTAACCCCAGGCACAACTGGATTGCGTTCCACAATTTTTGATAACTCTTCAAAGGACAAATCGCTCTTCAACTGAAAGGGCACATTCTCCCGAATACGTTGATGCAAACGCAACGCCTCAGGATCATAATTCAACTTGTCTCCCAAAATCGCTCGCAATGGAGCAATACTATCTTCGACCACCTTAACAATATCCACTTCATCCTCTGCCTTATTGACCCCCCCGCGACGCACTTGTACTTTGATGTAAGGTAAATGACGATATTTTTTTCGATAATAACTTTTAATCTCAAGCAAATACAAATCAATATCCACACTGGGCCGCAACTCCGCCAAGGGCACGCCCCATCGATCCGCCACAAGCCCACGTGCAGGAGAAAGCAAAATGGTTCGCACACTTTGCTGCCGCGCTCGCTCTACAGAAGCTTGCCCTTCACCCACTTGCAATTG
Organism: Verrucomicrobiia bacterium; assembly: GCA_041395165.1. Classification (GTDB taxonomy): domain Bacteria; phylum Verrucomicrobiota; class Verrucomicrobiia; order JADLBR01; family JAIBCM01; genus JAIBCM01. The sequence goes on along the minus strand of JAWLBA010000007.1, from coordinate 40,919 downwards.
ATAAAGCTTCATCACTAAAATCCCCAGACAAAGCAAAATCATCAATCCTAAAATTTTGACTCGTGCCGAGTGACGCCCTACTGCATCTAAAATCATACCCCTTCCTCCTCATAGATAGAATCCAAAGGCAATTTCGCACCCAATCTTTTCAAACCCCAATTTAATCCACCAAAAACAAATGGCGCCATAAAAGCATTCAACAAAGAAGCCACCGTCATCTTAAATAAAATACCGTCACTATAAAAAAAATGGCCACGCTGCAATGAAAACGAAAGATAATCCACAATTAAAAAAAACATCGTCCCCACTAAAGCCAAAAAAACTTGCGCATAAATTTTTTTACGCCAACGCTCCAAATATTGAGTCTGTAGTAACCCCGATAGAATCAATAAACACACCGCATTACTTCCCAATCGCGCTTCGGATAGAAAATCTGTTAACACTCCTAAGACTAATGCCAAAATCCAAGCTTGGTAAGGCAACAAAAATAATGTCCCATAGATCACTAATAAGGGAACAAAAACCCAATTAGCGCCTTGCATCCAAGCCGGCGCCTGAAAACATTTCTGGATTGCCAAAACAATCACACCCACCAAACTTAAAAGCGTCAGTGCCATAATCTATTTTTTCCGAATCACCACAAAAACATCACCTAAATTTGATAATTCAGCCGAAGGCATAATTAACACTTCACGATACAATCCAAACCCACCACTCTCATTCGCCGAAACCAATTCCGCAACCTCACCCACCAACAATCCCTGCGGAAAAACTCCACCCAACCCCGACGTATAAACTTTCTGGCCAATATCAATCGCAGCGGTTCGAGAAATAAATGTCATCCGACATTGCACACCTCCCACTTCCGTTAACTGACCCACTACAATCCCTTGCTCATTACTACCCTCCAAAGTCGCTGAAACACGACAATTTTCATCACCCAATAAAACCACCTTAGCCGTTCCCGGTGTCACCGCCGACACTTTTCCAATTAATCCTTGTGGCGAAACCACTGCTTGATCCACTTGCAAACCATCTTCCTCCCCACGATCAATGGTAATATATTGCCACCACGTCGAAGGCTCCCGCGCAATCACCCGCGCAATCAACAATTGAAAAGAGCTGGTTTGTTGAAATCGCAACGCTTTTTTCAATTCCTGATTTTCTTTTTCCAAATTGCGAAACGTCTCATTCTCCGCACGCAACTGCGCATTAATTGCTAACAACTCTAAATTTTCTTTTTTAATTTGATTAATCGACTTCAAATCATTCCCCAACACCGTCACCTGCCACTTCACTCTCGCAATACCCTTAAAAAAAGGAGATGTGATCTCCAAAACCTTCAGCTTCCAATCCTGTGCCACATCTTTAGGAATCAAAAAAAGAGCACTAATAATGGAAAGAATAATGATCAAAATTAACCAATAAACTTTTTTCATGATCACACAACGCCTTCCCATTAAAAACGCGCTGTCTTCCGCAGCCATTCAGCCAATTTTAGAGTAAAAATATATTTTTTATTCTCTCGCCTCACCGCTTTATTAACTGGCTTTTCCTTCGTAAGAAGCCACTTTCTTTAAAAATTTAAATTCTTGCAATACTTTACCTGTGCCTTCCACCACCGCACTCAAAGGATCCTCCGCCACATACACAGGCAATGCCGTTTCTTCAGAAATCAAACGATCCATACCTCGCAACAACGCACCGCCACCCGCCAAAACAATACCACGATCAATCAAATCCGCCGATAACTCGGGAGGACAACGTTCCAACGTAATACGAATCGCTTCTAAAATCGTTTGCACTGGTCCCAACAACGCTTCCCGCACCTCTTGAGAAGTGATCGTCAACGTCTTCGGCAAGCCCGCAACCAAATCGCGCCCTTTTACTTCCATCGTCATCTCTTTATCCATCACATGCACCGAACCGATTTTAATCTTAATATCTTCAGCAGTTCTTTCACCAATCATCAAATTATAAGCGCGTTTTAAATAAATACTAATACTCTCATCTAGCTCGTCACCTGCCACTCGCACACTGCGACAATAAACAATGCCTCCCAAAGAAATAATCGCAATTTCCGTCGTTCCCCCACCAATATCCACAATCATATTACCCGCTGCCTCTTGCACCGGCAATCCGACACCTAACGCAGCCGCCATCGGCTCCTCAATCAAATAAACTTCTCTTGCACCCGCATGCAATGCCGATTCGCGAACCGCACGCTTTTCAACTTCCGTAATGCCTGAAGGAATTGCAATCACCACCATCGGACTCACCAACTTACTACCATGATGCACCTTCTTAATAAAATGACGCAACATCGCTTCCGTAATATCAAAATCCGCAATCACCCCGTCCTTCAAAGGCCGCACTGCCGTAATATTTCCCGGCGTTCTGCCCAACATGCGCTTCGCTTCATCACCAACTGCCACTACCTTACGCGTGCCAGATTGCACAGCTACAACCGAAGGCTCTCGCAACACAACACCGCGATCCTTAACAAACACCAGCGTATTGGCTGTTCCTAAATCAATCCCAATATCATGGAAAAAAAATCCAAGCAACTTTCTTAACATAATATCCTCTCATCCTTACCTCGAAGCGCAAAATGGTCAAGGCATTTTACCACATAATAATTAAATTATAAGTTAAAAATTATGAAGTAACACAGCCGCCAACTTACTACGTTATACGTAGCACTCCGGGCTGAGGTCTAGGCTGTTTATCTGCTTTTTTTGAACTAACAAAAATACTTATTCCATTTCGCCCACAGACTAAAATCTTTCAGCCCTCAGCTACCACCACCCTACCGCCTGTAAAAAACAAGAAAAGCCGGGATTTTTTGTCCCGGCTTTGCGTTTTCATTCTTCGCCTTGAAAGCGAATTCCTTGCAAAGTGGAAAGGAGATGCTTGGCCATCCCCCACCAAATACCACAGGCTCTCCCATACCTGCAGTTTAAGTTGGTCATTCTTAGAAACCAGACGATTCCAATCTCCCGTAGTCCTCGTCTGAACCTTTAATTGAATTGAACCTAGCTTTTTCATTGTAGGACAGTATTCCACGATTTTTCAACTCCCTCAATACGCCAAATGGCGTATGCCACTTTATTCTACCTAAAAACCCTATTTTAAAAGCAATTTTAATACCAGCTCATAAAAACCGCCTATAGCCCATCTCAGAAAGAGCCTTTCATTTTGAAAAATTTTATTTAAATTAACTATTAAGATCATGAAACCATTAATCTTGAACGTCGTAAGTGCGACACTCCTCATCACCTTTCTTAGCTATACCACTTAACTTTTGAAGCTCCTTTTGAAATTCATATGGACGCGTGAAACAGCCTTTATCTTTTCAAATCAATATTCTCAACTAACGTTGCCACTCAATTCAAGCGCAACTAACTTACCACCAACTTAACCCTTAATACAACCGAAGGCATTATTTCAGGCACTCCCCTTCATAAAACCACCAATCTCGCCATCATCATAACCGCCATTCAAATCAACGCCACTAACGAACAACTTAATGCTACCAACTCACAAATTTATACACTAACCATAAAACGTCGCTACCCCAAACCCAGAATTACCAGTCGCCTTTTTAAATCAATCGAAATCAAATGGGATCCCTACCACGCCATCCACAAAATTGACGGACGCTATCGTATTACCGCTATCCCCAGACCCACCAATTTTAGTGTCGTTTTCCCAGTGGGAAAAACTGGCGGCAACACCAATAGCGACATCGCCTGGCCCAACGACTGGCCCAAATTCAGCAAAAGCCGCGGCGAAATCGACTTCTATTACCGTCACACCGAACGCCACGTTCCCGTAGGTAACTTTCCCATCAAACTTATTGTCGAAAATCGCGCGGGTGTCGCCACCAACACTCTCCACCTAGAAATCACCAAAAAAGATGAATAATGAATTGGTAAAATAGATGTCTTTTTTCCGGATTTTACCAATTCACACAAATTATTTACTAGTAAAAAAAGTTAAAAAACTGTGTTAATGGATCAGATAATTTATTCTTTATGTGGTTTCCACGCTTCCCACTCTTTTTTATCTATTTTCCCATCTTTGTTCGTGTCTAAAGACATTGCCTTATCCAATCGTTGTTCCTGAGCTTTTTTCAATTCCGCTTCGTCCAACTTTCCATCTTTATTTAAATCCAATCTTTCAAAAACTTTTTCTCTATTTTCTGTGCGTTGCTCCTGCCAAGCTTGTCGAGCCTTTTGCATCTCAGCTTTTTCCTGATCGTCCAATTTTCCATCTTTATTTTTATCAAACTTCTCTAGCATTTTTTCTTGATGCTCTTTTCGCATCTCAGCCATCTTAGCCTTCATCACCTCCAGCTCTTTTGCATCCAATTTTCCATCTTTATTGGTGTCAAAACGCTTAATTAATCTCTGACTTTTTGGATCAGACGGAGAGTCTTCCGCTTGAACAGAATGATGACAAACAACAACCAAACCGGCAACCATCGCCGTGACAATACTCCATTGGGAAACTAGGGATTTTTTCATATTCCCATTAGACGTGGGCCTTTTTCTATTGCTTCACTTTTTTAATGGCAGGCTGTTGCTGAGTCACACAATGAAACGCGCCCAATCCCCAAATCAAGTCCCGGCAATCAATTCCATGCACTTTCGTTTGGGAAATAATTCCCGTAAAGTTACCAAAACCTCTCCATCATTATCACAATCATAAATGGGCACCAACACCACTTTGTTTCCAATATAAAAATTGGCATAGCTCGCTGGTAAGGGCTGCCCCTCATAACTTTGCGGAGTTGGCATGGGCAACGAACAAACATGGAAAGGTTTTCCTTCCTCATTTTTCATCTCTAATAAACGACGATAGTTTTCCATGAGCGGTTCAAAATTAGGATCCTGCGGATCGTCAGTGATGCAAGTGATTATAGTAGTAGGCGAAACAAAACGCGTAATATCATCCACATGACCATCGGTGTCATCTCCAATAATTCCATCTCCAAGCCATAAAATATTAGTCACACCCAAATAATCTCTCAAATAATCTTCGATACTTTCCTGACTCAAATCCGGATTGCGATTCGGGTTTAACAAACAAGAAGTCGTCGTTAAAAGAGATCCACAACCATTCACATCAATCGAGCCTCCTTCCAAAATCATTTTTGGCCGGAAACAAGGAACTTTTAAAAAATCAGCAATGTGCTGCGGCACCTCATCATCCCAATCATAAGGCGGATATTTACCGCCCCACGCATTATAATCCCAATCCACAACCGCCAATTCCGGAGCCTCTTCTTTCACAACAAAAATCGGACCATGATCTCGACACCACGGTTCATAAGCTGGAAAACGATGCAAAAAAATCCGCTGATTTAACCTTTTTTCCAATCCCCCCTTCACCAAATATTCTTTAACCTCCGCCTCATGCGCCTCGTTAAACACATTAATTCTGACCATTTCCCCCTCAGACAAAAGTTCCGCCATTCGGACCCAATAAGAAGGAATAGAATCAAATCGTCCTGGAAACGAAATCCCATCACGACGCGGCCAACTCAACCAGGTCGCTTCATGTGGCTCCCACTCTGCTGGCATGCGGTAACCTAACTTTGTAGGCATCTCATTTTCCGACTGTTTCATCTCGCTATAATAAAAAGAGATAAAAAAAGAAGAAATAAAATTATTTTCACTTTTCTAAGTTCAGTTAAAAAGCATTTATGAAACATTTTAGCATCCTTTTCTTAGCCGCATGTCTTTTACCCGCATGTCAAACTACTCAACCCACTACGAATGGAAAAAGACAATTTGTTTATCAAAAAGACAATGACTACTCCCGAATTGATTTAGAAATCGATACAAACAACGATGTCACAGCCGAAATTTACTCTCACCCTGACCAAACCGATTACGACATCTACTTTATGGGAGTTAAAGAAGAAAATCACATAGAAGGCCTGGAATACGAAAGCGCTGGAGATCGAGTTTACAAACAACAAAATGTTTGGCTTTTGCAACCTCACGCTTTAGTTAGAAATCGCTTAACTTATCACGAAATCTCAACTGAATAAACCCATGACCCTCGACGAAGCCTACCTTCAATGCTCTCGCCAAGCGCAAAACCATTATGAAAATTTTCCCGTAGGCTCGCGGCTCTTGCCTCAACCTCAACGTAAATATATTCATGCCGTCTACGCCTTTGCTCGCACAGCCGATGATTTTGCCGACGAAACCGTTCAGACCCTTACTGTTCCTGAAAGAATTGCACTTTTAGAGCGTTGGGAAAATCATTTAGATCTGGCTCTGGAAGGCAAAAATCAAGAACCTATTTTTATCGCATTGCGCGAAGCCATTGAAAAATGTCAGCTCCCTGTTCAACTATTTCGCGATCTTGTTTCTGCTTTCAAACAAGATGTAGTCAAAACTCGTTACGCTAACTTTGATGAAGTTTTAGACTACTGTCGTCGTAGCGCCAATCCGGTCGGACGTTTAGTTCTTCATGTTTTTAATTATCGCGACGAAAAACTTCATCAACTGAGCGATAAAATTTGCACTGGCTTGCAACTTGCCAATTTCTGGCAAGACGTGAGCGTTGATCTTTTAAAAGATCGTATTTACCTCCCTCAAAACGATATGGCCACTTTTCAAATCGATGAAACGCAGTTAAAAAATAATGCCGACACTCCTCAATTTCGGAACCTGTTGAAATTTCAAGTCGATCGCACTTGGCAAATTTTTAATGAAGGCAAAAGTTTACCGGAACACCTTAATCGCGGATTAAGATTTGAAATTCGGCTCACTTGGCTAGGCGGCACTGAAATTTTACGGAAAATAGAAAAGATTAACTATAACACATACCTCCAACGCCCCACTCTTTCAAAATGGGATATGCTCCGACTCTTGCCGAAAGCTTGCTTGAAACTTTAAATTTTTAAATCTCTGTGAACACCTCCAGCGCAACTAGCATAACGAAAAAAAGCGGCTCCAACCTAGCGCTTTCCTTTTCTTTTCTTAGCGCTGAAAAAAGAAATGCCATGTCGGTTTTTTACGCTTTTTGTCGCGTTGTCGATGACATTGCCGATTCCACAACACTACCTCTTACCGAAAAACGAAAACAACTGGATCAATGGCGAAAAGAAATTGAGTTCTGTTATCAAAATCAAAACAGTCTAACTTTGCCTCTAGCCCGCGAGCTCGCTCAGATCATTCAGCGCTACTCCATTCCTGAAATTTATTTGCAAGAAATTATAAACGGCGTTGCAATGGATCTGGAGCCGGTCATTTATGAAACCTGGGAGCAACTTCGCCAATACTGTTATCGTGTCGCTTCCTGCGTGGGATTAGTCAGCATTGAAATTTTCGGCTATACCAATCCTCAAACAAAATATTACGCAGAACTTTTAGGTCTCGCATTTCAAACCACCAACATTCTTCGCGATGTAAAAACCGATCTAGCCAATCATCGCGTTTATTTGCCAGAAGAAGATTTTCAACGCGCAGGCTATTCTCGCGAAGAATTAAAAAAAGCTCATATCGATGAAAGAGCTTTAAATCTTTTTCGCTTGATAGGCGAACGCTCTTTTTCACTCTATGCTGCAGCCGAACGAGCACTACCACCTGAAGACAAACCCAATATGCTAGCCGCCCAAATCATGCGCAGTATTTATTTCGAAATGCTTCAAAAGGCTCAAGAGCAAGATTACGATATTTGGCATAAACCTATTGCTTTCTCAAAAATGAAAAAAGCTTGGCTCATGCAACGCGCCATCCGCCAGGAAAGAAAAAAGGTAAAAAAGAAAAAATATGACCTCGCGCCAACAAAAAAAATCTTAATTCTTGGCGGTGGCGTCGCAGGATTAAGTGCAGCCGTGCATCTTACCCGTAGCGGCCACGAAATCACCCTTATCGAAGCTCGTCAAACATTAGGAGGACGCTCTCATTCTTTTCGCGATCCCAAAACGGGTGACAACATCGATAACGGACAACACATCTTAATGGGATGCTATCACGCGACTTTAGAACTTCTTCATCGGATCGGCTCGCAACATCTTCTACGACCGGAAACCAAACTTAATGTGCCTTATGTGAGTGAAGCCAAACCTATCACACGATTACAAGCTGCCGCTTTGCCCGCCCCCTTTCATCTCGCAAGCGCTATTTTTGGTTTTCAAGAACTTTCTCTTTCCGAAAAATTTCGCGCTATGGAAGTTGGCATTTCTGCCAGGCTCGATCCGAAAGGAGAAAAATGGCGATCCTCAACTGCCGCAGAATGGTTGCAAGCCTGCGGACAAACACCTAACGCTATTCGCAGTCTGTGGGAACCTTTTTGTATCGCTGCACTCAACGAATCCATCTCTACCGCATCCGCCTCTCTGTTTGGCGAAGTTATCCGGCGCGCCTTTCTTGGCTCAAGAGAAGATTCCACCATTCTTTTCAGTCGTGTAGGACTCAGTCAACTACTGGTTCGGCCCGCTGCTAATATCATTGAAGCAGCAGGTGGCAAAATTCTTTGCGGTCAAGCCATTCAAAAAATTCATTTTGAAAATGCTTTAGCAAAAAAAGTGGAATTCCAAAATGGAACTATTTTAGAAGCTGATGCCATTATTTCTGCCATGCCTTGGCACGCAATTCGAAAACTACTCCCCGAAAACAGTTCGCTTGCACAACAAATTTCCCACCTGCACGGTTCTCCTATTATCGGAATCCATCTTTGGTTCGATCAAGAAATTTGTGACGAACCTTTTCTCGGATTTCTCGATTCGTCCATCCACTGGCTCTTTAATAAAACCAAAATTTCTGACCTGGAAAAAACGGCTTATCCCAGTGTTGCCTTGGTAATTAGCGCAGCTTACGAATTTGAAAAAACTTCTCAGGAAGAATTGCTGCAACTAGCCCTACAAGAATGTCATCGCTTTCTACCAAAAAGTAAAACGGCTAAACTCTTACACCATTTTATCTACCGCGCTCGCGATGCCACATTTCAAACGCGACCTGAAACATTATCACATCGCCCTGACTGTCAAACGCCGTGGAAAAATTTTTACTTAGCCGGTGATTGGACTAATACAGGCCTGCCAGCAACGATCGAAGGCGCAATTTGGAGCGGAAAAAGAGCAGCTCAACTACTTCAAAACTAAAACTTATTTTTCTTTTTATATTTTCTAGCTGAAGATAGTTGAACAATACCATAACTTAAAAAAATCGCACCTAAACCCATAATAAAAGTATCGAGACGCTGATTACCAGAGGCATTAAAAGAACCATTCAAAAGAAAAAAACTTCCTATTAAAAAATAAAAGATAGTGGACCTAAAATAGGCAGCCCCAGCGCGTTGGAAAACTTGCTGATTTTTTTGCAAAAGGTTATTGGCCATAGCAACTTTTGATTCGCAACGACTTTTACAAGCGCAAAGCAATTCTACCTCAACAACACAATCTGAGCACAAAGCTCGCCCGCACCATTTACAAATCGCCACAGCTTCGCTCTGTCGATGAGTATAACATTTCATTATAGTGCTTAATAAAGTCTTTAATTCGTTTTAGCAAAAAGATTTGCTAAAATTAAATACAAAGCTTGAGTGAGTTGTTTGCGAACTTGTGGCAAATTCTTAACAAATCGAAAAAAAGGAAAAATCTTTTTAGGTTGTTTGATCAAATGAAAACAAAGTTTTAGCGGCGTAGAATTTTGTTGTTGAAGATCGAAAGCACTTGCCAATGCGCTCATGGGCAAATCTTCACTCGCTGTGTCACTAATTGCCCGAATGGAAAGCACCCCTATATTGCGTTGTTGGCAAATGGTTTTCACTGTCTCGTATTCCATATCGCAAACAGAGGCGCTAGTCTTTTCGAACAGTGCACATTTTTCTTCGATAGTAGCGACCACTTCATCAACAGAAATAATTTTTCCTAATCTTAAATCAGGCAATAAATTCAAGTGCCGCTTGTCAGAAACAACGACATCTCCTTTTTTAAGTTTGGGATCTAGTGCCCCAGCGTAACCTGCCAAAATTGCCTGAGAAAAAGTAAAACATCCTAAGAGAAATGTTAAATTTTTTCCCACCGCTTCTTTTCCCATCCCTAAACAAGCCACGAGTATTAATTGCTGACGAAATAAAGTTTCAGCCCAAAATAATCCTCCCCCCCCTTTTTTCCATTTTATTTTTAAGTGCTTTTTAAACAGAGCCGCTTCGTGTGGCACAGCAAAAAAAATAGCTAGAGAAACAGGTGTCGCCATTTATACAGGAAATTGGGCACGCAACTTCTTATATTCAGCCAAAGCCAATAAAGGCCAGTTATTGCGATACATATCATAACGCAAATAAAATACTTTTGGGAATCCTGTTCCCGTAGTTTCTTCTTCAGTCCAACTTCCATCGGAATTTTGGGTGCGCAACAAATAGTCCAAACCTTTTTGAACGCTAGAACGACATGGATCCCCACAAGCAATAATTCCCATTAATGCCCAAGCCGTCTGAGAAGCTGTACTAGGACCCTTTCCTTTCAAAGCGGCATCATCATAAGAAGCACATGTTTCACCCCAACCACCGTCCGGATTTTGGCATGACTCCAACCAATCGCGACCTCGCACGATCCAGTCTTCATTCATATTTTCATTTAATGCGCTTAACCCTCGTAACACTTGCCACGTCCCATAAATATAATTCACACCCCAACGACCAAACCACGAGCCATCGGATTCTTGCGTTCTTCGAAGCATAGCTAAAGCTCGTTGAATATAGCGACGATCACTCGAATAACCTAATTTCCCAAGCAATTCCAAACAACGAGCGGTAATATCACTACAAGTAGGATCTAAAATAGCATTATGATCTGCAAAAGGCACATCTTCCAACCAATGTTTCGTAACGTCCTTATCAAAAGCTGCCCAACCTCCGTCTTTACATTGAAAACTTAATACCCAACCCAAAGCCCGTTCAAACACTTGCTGCTTGTTGTCATCATTAGCCGTTTGAATTAAACGAAGTGCCAACAACACTTTTAATGTATCATCAACATCAGGATAATATTGATTATTGAATTCAAATGCCCAACCCGAAGCCACAGGATGCGGATTTTTGTATTGCCAATCACCTCGGAAATGCACTTCCTTACTCAACAACCAATCGGCCGCTTTTTGCAAAGCGGGATGATCAGCAGGCACTTCTGATTCAGCCAATGCGACTGAAGTAATAGCCGTGTCCCATACAGGCGACAAGCAAGGTTGCATGCGAAAATCGTTATTCACAATATCATCCACTTCCAATTCTTCAAAATGTTTTAACTGCTTTTGCATGATCGGATGATCATCGGAATAACCGAGACATTCCAAAGCAACAATAGTATTAAACATAGCAGGATAAATCGCACCCAGCCCATCGCTACCTTCACTAATTCGTGCCAACAGCCATTGCTCTGCCTTTTTCAATGCAACAGAACGAAAAGGCTTATAAGGCAAGCCATCCACAAAATTCAAAAAATCGTTCCAACGCAGAAAAAAATTGCGCCAAGTAAAAAACTTTGAATCATATTTTAACGAAAAATCGTTATGCTCCGTGCCATAGGGAAAAAGTTCATGTAACTGTTTTTCGGGAGGCAGTGGGCGTGTGGGCCGAAAGTGATTGATAATAGCGAGCGGACAAAGCATAGCCCGACTCCAAGAAGACATTTCGTAAATATTAAAATACAACCATTTGGAAGTAAAATAATCTCAACAGGAATAATCGGAAGATATTTCCAAGAAAATTGCCCCACCAACGCTAAATTTAATTTTGCGTAAGTATTCATTTTGGGGATTCCTCCCAAACGCAAAATATTGGCATGCGCCTTTTTCATCGCAGGCTCTTGAGGCGATAAACCGGCTAATTTTAAAGCAAAATAAGCTTTAACACTGGCATTGACCTCGCTCGGACCATTCACATAAATATTCCAACCCCCGTCTGGCAACTGACGATCCAATAAATGTTTCACACTTCGCTTGCTTGGCAAAATCTACCTTACCCCTCCAATGCATAAAAAGCACTAGATCGGAAATCAAAGTAGTATCGACCGTTAGCTCCCCCACCCAATAACCATCAGGATGTTGCAAAGAAAGTAGATAATTTTGAGATGTATGAATCGCCGCATTGACTCGTGATTCTAAATCAAAATTCACTGCCTCAATTTTACTAGAACTTTTTCCCGAAACTGATGAGAATGACGCTGGCATAAACTAGCCCAATTTTTATTAATCCTCAATCGCACGCAATTTGGAAATCACACCAAAATCTTCCAACGTCGTCGTGTCACCCTTAATTTCATTGCCCGCGGCCACCTCCTTGAGCAACCGTCGCATGATTTTTCCACTTCGTGTTTTCGGCAAAGCCTCCGTAAAATGCAAATCGTCCGGTTTTGCAATCGGCCCAATCTCCTTGGCAACATGAGCGCGAAGCTCCTCTTTCAATCCATTGCCTGTCGACACACCACTTTTTACTGTAACAAAAACCACCACTGCCTGACCTTTCAAAGCATCATTGCGCCCAACGACTGCCGCTTCCGCAATCTTTGGGTGACTTACCAAAGCGCTCTCAATTTCCGCCGTTCCCAAGCGATGGCCAGAAACATTGAGCACGTCATCAATACGACCGACAATCCAAAAATAACCATCCTTATCACGACGTGCACCATCTCCCGTGAAATAACATCCTTTCACCTCACTCCAATACGTCTGACGATAGCGCGCTTCATCACCATAAATCGTACGCAACATCCAAGGCCATGGCTTGCGAATCACCAATTTGCCACCCGAATTAAAAGGAACCTCCTTGCCTTGATCATCCACCACTGCAGCATCAATCCCAAAAAAAGGCAAAGTCGCCGTGCCCGGCTTCAAAGGCGTAGCCCCTGGCAACGGTGTAATCATATGCGCTCCCGTCTCCGTCTGCCACCACGTGTCCACAATCGGACAACGTTTATATCCAATTTTATGATAATACCACATCCACGCTTCAGGATTAATCGGCTCACCTACTGAACCCAACAACCTCAAACTCGATAAATCATGCTTCTTTGGCCACTCATCGCCCGCTTTAATAAAAGAACGAATCGCTGTAGGCGCTGTATAAAAAATATTTACCTTATACTTATTAATAATTGACCAAAACCGATCCGGTTGCGGATAATTCGGCACACCTTCGTACATCAAAGTCGTCGTCCCATTCGACAACGCTCCGTACACCGTATAAGTGTGACCCGTAATCCAACCCACATCCGCTGTGCACCAAAAAATATCATCCTCTCGAACATCAAAAACATATTTCGTCGTCAAATGAGCACCCAACAAATACCCACCTGTCGTATGCAAAATTCCCTTCGGCTTACCCGTACTGCCGCTGGTATAAAGAATAAAAAGTGGATGTTCACTATCCAATTTTACCGGCTCACAAACATCTGAAACTTTTTCCACTTCTTCATGCCACCAATGATCACGTCCCACCGCCATATGAGTCTCCATCTTCGTGCGACGCAAAACAATCACACTTTTCACCGACTGCGTCTGCTTCAACGCTTCATCCACAGCAGGTTTTAAAGCATGTGCTGAGCCACGACGAAACCCTCCGTCCGAAGTAATAACCAGTTTTGCTTTACTATCATTAATACGATCACGCAAAGCCGTGGCGCTAAACCCACCAAACACCACACTATGAACCGCACCAATTCGCGTACAAGCCAACATCGCAATCGCAGCCTCGGGCACTTGCGGTAAATAAATAACCACTCGATCGCCCGTTTTAATACCATACTTCTTCAACACATTCGCAAAACGGCACACCTCGCGATGCAATTGTTGATAAGTCAAAGTCTGAGAATCCCCCGGTTCCCCCTCGAAAATAATTGCCGCCTTATTTCGACGCCCATTTTCCAGGTGTCGATCTAAACAATTATAACTCACATTCAACTTACCACCCACAAACCATTTCGCAAACGGTTCTTTCCATTGGCAAACTTTATTCCACTTTTTAAACCATGTTAAATTCTCCTCAGCAGCTTTTACCCAAAATTTTTCAGGCGCTTGAATCGACTGACGATAAATCTTTTGATACTCCTTAAAACTACGAACCCGTGCTTGTTCCGCAAACACCTTTGAGGGTTTAAACACACGCTTTTCCACCAGCTTTGATTCAATATTACCCGCTGCCATAGTTTTTTTCCCTTTTTCGAATTAGTGGTTCTTACCAATTCTCATCTATATTTCCGGCGAAGGACCCACCGCTTAAGACTCCTTGCTTCGTGGCACCAACTGTCGATAGCCGTGAACCACTGACAAGATAAGCCAAGGTAAAATAATTAAAACACCAACGATAGTAAAACAAGCTACAATGAAAAAAACTGTAACCAACGTAAAGAGTAAAGCCAAGCCAGGAATATTCCTCAAAGCTAACTGAGCACTCAACTTAAAACATTGAAACACTTTTAAGCTAACGCGATCCGCCAACAAAAACTCTACAAACCAAAATAAAGTCATCACAACCACAATAACAAACGCCAAAACAAATAAACCTACTAGGACCCACCCCCACTCCTCAATAGGAGGAACTTTACCTGACATCCAATCCTGAAATTTGAAAAAAAATGAAGAGATAAAAAAAGGAAACGAAAGCGCAATCATTCCCATAAAAATTAATCCCTTGAGCCATTGCGTTAGCATCGCCGGTAACCAAATCTCAAATCCATTCAAAAAATCCTGCAAATGTGGATCCCGCTTATCCACCATATTCAGCCAAAATTTATAAAAACCCACCAAAAGCGGCCCAGCTAAAATTAGCTGCAATAGATAACTAATCCCCTGCATTCCTACCAACAAACCGGGAAAATCACCTACAATAGGTCGTAACACCAAATGAGCCAAAGCTGGCAAAAAACCAATCGCCAAATTAATGACTACCCAAAAAATGAACCCTCCATAACTCAATAAAATATTTTCACGAAAAAGTTGCCACCCTTCGCGAAAAGCCAACCCTACTTGAAGATTGGTCTCCTCAACAATACCGGGGAGCTCATCTTTCAATACTGGCGGAAGAACTGAAGGAGACGCAACAGCAGAAGATGGAAAGTAAGACACAAACTCAGGATATAAGCTTGCTAATCGAAATTGATCCTCACCTTCTTTTTTAATCTCAGTAAATGCAGCAATACGATTTTCCTGAATCCAATCAATAACGGTTTTCTCATCCTCCGCTCGATACTCTTTGCCATCGTTACCTTTAATCCAATAACTCGCCATGGCTTTTTCTCCTATCGTTTGCCTTGTCTTCTCTGAATCTTACCTTGCTTCATCACTGTGGAAGGAGCAGCATTCGCAGCGCTGTTCACAGTTGGATGGCGATATGTAATACGCGCTTTGGTCAAGTCGTAAGGGCTAATTTCAACTGTCACTTTATCCCCTGACATGATTTTAATAAAATTTTTTCGCATGCGACCAGAAAGATGCGCTAAAAGCACATTCCCATTTTCGAGTTGTACCCGAAACATCGTGGCGGGTAACACCTCCTTTACAATCGCATTAACTTCTACTGCATCAGCCATCGCGCAAAGAATGCAGAAGTCCCGGCTTTTGACAATCTTGTTTTATCAAATCACTTAAAAACGCCATGGCAAAAAACTTGAAACTCGCCTCGCTCCGTTCCATATTCTTTCCTCCCCTGCCGGAGTAGCTCAGTGGTAGAGCAACGGTTTCGTAAACCGTGGGTCGGGAGTTCAATCCTCCTCTCCGGCTCATCTTTATTCTTTTTCTTCAAATTACCTATCAACAATAACAACAACTTTTTGAAAAATTGCTACTACCAATTTCTGAAATTAGTTTTTAAAAAAATAAACTACGCTATTTAATTTATTCCATTCGATAATCAGCATTCACATTACGAGAACTTATTAAATCAATCCTAAATCCACCAAACGTTTACGCAAAGTAATGCGCGAAATACCTAATTGCTTGGCCGTTTGCAATTGGTTTTCGCCCGTTTTTTGAAAAATACGACGGATCATTTCTCGCTCAACCCAACCCAAAATATCGGACGGCGCTTGCTGCTGGGCTTCCACAATCAATTCTTGAAAAAGCTGATTTTGCTCTGAGTCTTGAACTTTTTCCATTGGCATTCGTTCAGTTTTTAAAAACAATTCCGCTCCCAAAATTGTCTTAGGTAAATGATGAGGAAAAATCGTTTCTCCCGGAGTTAACACCGCTGCTCGATGCAAACTATTTTCCAACTCTCGAATATTGCCTGGCCAAGAATAATTCTCTAACAACTGCATCGCTTCTTCAGAAATCGAAGGTGGTACCATATTTTCACGCGCCGCAATTTTCTTAAGAATCGCCAAACTCATCGCAACAATATCTTTTTTTCTTTCCCGTAAAGGCGGCACTTCCAAACGCACCACGTTTAATCGATAAAAAAGATCTTCGCGAAATCGCTTTTCTGCCACTTCCTTTTCCAAATCACGATTAGTCGCAGCAATCATACGCACATTCACATGAATCGGTACATTACTCCCAATGCGAGTGATCTCACCATTCTGCAACACCCGCAGAAGTTTAGCTTGAGTATTAGCAGAAAGATCACCCACTTCATCCAAAAATAAAGTACCTTCATCACAATATTCAAACTTACCCTGCCGCGTTTGTGTGGCACCAGTAAAAGCTCCTTTTTCATGCCCAAACAGCTCGCTTTCGAGCAAAGTATCAGGAATCGCCGCACAATTCACAGCCATATAAGGCTGTCCTTTTCTCAAACTGTGACGATAAATTGCACGCGCGATTAACTCTTTACCCACACCACTTTCACCCGTAATCAACACCGTAGCATGACTCGGAGCAATTTGTCCGATTAATTTAAAAATCGCCTGCATTTCTGGTGTCGCTCCAACCATATCCTCAGAAAAAAAAGACGCACCCGTTTCTGCACCCGTCTTTAATGATTTAATATTGCGCACCGTGTTGAGCGCATCGCGAATTAGAAAATTGGCCTGCTCTCGATCCAATGGCGTATGCAAAATGTCATAAGCACCGCACTTCATCACCTCCATGGTCAACTCAGGATTGCGATCAGATGAAATAATAATGATAGGCAGTTGCATGCGAGCTTTACGAAGCAACTGAAGTTGTTTCAATCCAGATATAGAATCAGAACCCAACTCTAATAAAACCAAATCCGGCCGCTGCCTTTCCAGTGTCGCCAAATTAGCCTGTGCCTGAATAATCCATTGCACCGCATCTTTTTGAAATAAAGAATCAAGCAACTGCTGAGTCCCTGCTGAAGCTTGTAACAATAACACGCGTTCCATGAAAGTGCGCGCAGAGGACGCAAAATTTTATTGTGGCCGTCCCACTGCCTGAATGAAAGGTTCCAACTCTTTCACCAACCGTTTAAAAGTATTAATATCAAGCTGCTGCTGACCATCACTCCAAGCCTCTGCAGGATTCGGGTGAACTTCAATCAACAGTCCATCAGTCCCAATGGCAATAGCTGCTTTACACATTTCAATCACCAAATCAGCACGGCCACAACCTTGACTCGGATCAACAATCACTGGTAAATGTGTTTCTTTCTTAGCAATAGCTACAGCGCTAAGATCAAGCGTGTTACGAGTAAAGGTTTCAAACGTACGAATCCCACGCTCACACAAGAAGACATTGGGATTGCCATTGGCCAAAATATATTCCGCTGCCAACATCCACTCTTCAATTCGCTCGCTCAAACCGCGTTTCAACAAAATCGGGCGCCCCGTTTTCGCCGCACGAATTAAAAGTTGAAAATTCTGAGCATTTCGGGCGCCAATCTGTAAAATATCGGCATACTCTGCTACCAATTCTGCATCACTTTCGGAAAGCAATTCTGTAATAATAGCCAAACCTGTTTCTTGCTTCGCTTTGGCCAAAATTTTTAACCCTTCTTTACCCAATCCCTGAAACTCATAAGGCGACGTGCGTGGCTTAAAAGCGCCACCACGCAAAATCGTAGCACCCGCCTCTTTAACAGCAATAGCCGTTTCAATCGTCTGCTTTTCACTTTCTACTGAACAGGGACCTGCCATGAGCGCTAACTTTTTGCCTGCACCAATCCACTGATCTTGAATCTTAATATGCGTGTCCTTGCGATCTCCCTCACGCGTAACTAACTTATAACGTTTTTGCACCCGCAATACCGATTCCACCTCTGGCCACGCCGTTAAAGTTTCTAAAGTATGATGCGCTGTTTCATCGCCAATCGCAGCGATAATGGTTTGCCATTCACCGATCACCGGATGCGCTTTATATCCTAGCTTTTCCACTTCAGCGATCACACGTTGCACAGCATCTTTAGAAACATTTGGTTTTAATACAACAATCATAGCTACCCTTCTCTTAGCGAAAACATTGGGTCAAGCGCAAGCAATTCTCGACTTTTTCAAAATTTTCCAATGTTGCTTGACAAAATTAAATATCGCTTTAAAGAGCATATTTTAACTTTTAAACAAGGAGATAAATTATGAAAACATTTCGTTTTACTAAAGCTTTTGCTTTAACCATCGCCATAGCGGCTGCTCACCTTAACAAAAGTTCTGCTGCTCTAAATGTCGTGACCAGTGCCGGTGCGGATGCTGCAGCTATCCAAGCCAGTTTTGATCAATTTACCAATACCGTTGCATTGGGAGGAACTAATAATGGCGCCGCTACAGGCACCTTTACTAACGGATTTCGCCGCATCAACTGGGATGGAGTCAGTTTTACAGACCCTATTTCAGACCCTCTACCCCCTGATTTTTTTAATACCACAAGCGCTCGTGGTGCGGTGCTCGGAAGCGCCAGCGCTCCTTTTATTGTGAGTATCGCAGGTGGCGATCCAGGCGAAAAATTTACCATCTTTAACAGTAATTACGTTGGCATTTTCCAAACCTTTTCACCCACACGATTATTTGCCCCCATAGGCAGTAATGCGTTCGATATCACTTTCTTTTTGCCAGGAACAACAACTCCTGCAGCGGTTAATGGTTTTGGAATCGTCTTCACGGATGTTGATCAAGCACAAAGTGCAAACATGGAATGCTTCGATGCTTCTGGTAGTTCCTTAGGGGTATTCAATGCCACCCCAGCCGACAACGGTCTTTCATTCCTCGGAGTTAGCACTACTGCTAATAAAGAAAGAATTGCCAGAGTTCGTGTAACCAGCGGCACAAGACCAATCGGCACAGGAATCGAAGATGATGCACAAAATGACTTAGTTGTCATGGACGACTTTGTTTATGGCGAACCACAAGCTATTGATTTACTGCAAGGTTACACTTTTGAAAAAATCAAACCCAAAGCTGGTAAAACTTTAAAGAGAAAGACAGGAAAACCTTTCACGGTTAAGGGGAAAATCACTAGCACCTCTAGCAACGTATTAACCTCCGTTAAAATTGCATTAATCTCCAGCGGTTCTTCCAATAACACCCCAGTAGCCTTCACAGAAGTAACCAAATTCAAGCTTAACAAAAAGAATACTCGCGGTTTCTTTAAAGCTAAAAAAATTGCTTCCGATTTGCCTGCTGGCCAAATCACTGTTTTAGTTCGAGGCGAAAGTGCCGATCAATTAACTGCAGTAACTTCTAACGTTTTTACTTTAGAACGTAAATAATACTTTCTCGGATCGATTTAACGAGATCAAGCGTCCCGCCTTAGGCGGGACGCTTTTTTTATTGCTCTCAATCCACTTTTTTAGAACAGTCTTCTCATGCCTCAACTCGAACTTTTTCCCCCTGCAAAAATCAATTTGTTTTTATACCTGCTGGGAAAACGTTCCGACGGCTTTCATGAAATCGATACGCTCATGATTCGCACCAGCTTAAAAGATCGCCTATTGATTGAAGCAATTTCCACCCATCCTAATTTGCAATTTCTTTGTTCTGACCCGAATCTGCCTATTAGTGCTGATAATTTGGTCGTAAAAGCTGCAAATTTATTTCGTGAACATACTGGTGTTACGGATGGCTTAAAAATTGTTTTAGAGAAAAAAATCCCTAGTGGCGGTGGACTGGGTGGTGGCAGTAGCGATGCTGCTTATACCTTGAAAGGGCTTAACGAACTATTTCAAAGCCCACTTTCTCCAGAAAAACTCCTCGCTTTAGCCTCCCAATTAGGAAGCGATGTTCCTTTCTTCCTAGGCGAACCAGTTGCGCGTTGCCAAGGACGCGGCGAAAGGCTTTCGCCTCTTTTTCATTGGGAAGATTTGCCCAGACGAGCGGTTTTAATAAACCCAGGTTTTGGTGTCCCTACCGGATGGGCTTATCAAACCTATCAAACCTATTCTCTAAAAAAGGGAGATGTGGAAGGAAAGTTTTCATGGGGCGAAATGCGCAATGATCTTGAGCCCGCGGTTTTCTCAAAATATTTACTGTTGCCAGAAATTAAAACCTGGCTCAAATCGCAACCAGGCATTTTTGCCTCCATGATGAGTGGCAGCGGTGCCACGATGTTTGGGCTACTAGAAAAAAATTGTGATTTTTTAAAACTCAAACTTGAATTTCAAAAGAAATTCGGCAATGCTGCTTTTATCGCCGAAGTCGTTCTCGGCTAAGCAGTGCCCGATGGTGTAATGGTAACACAGCGCCCTTTGGAGGCGTTATTCATGGTTCGAGTCCATGTCGGGCAATTTCTTACAAAGGGCAACTTTTTTTAACCATTCGCTTTCAGCTTTTAGTTATTAATTTTTTTCGCTAAATGAATCCTATGTCAGATCGGTTTTGGCTTGCTTTAGCAACACTAGGATATGGATTAGCTTTTATCGGAAGTTTTTACCGAGCGCCGAGCCGTCTTTTTAAACCCACGCCCCTTTTATTCAGTTGTTTTGTAGTGACTATGGGATTTCACACCACCTTTCTCATTCAACGCGGTAATATCATTCAGCATTGTCCTGTTTCAACTTTATTTGAGATTTTAATTTTTGTGGCTTGGTCTCTGGGATTAGCTTATCTCATCGTTGGCCCTCTTTATCGGATGACGTTGCTAGGAGCATTGACCACGCCCTCTATTTTCTTAATTTTATTATCAACTCAACTATTCATTCACGATAAAGTGGCCCTCAGCTTTCCTAAAAACCCTGCCCTAGAACTACACGCAGCATTGAATATCTTAGCCTACGGCGCTTTGGGCTTGGCAGGATTAATAGGTGCCGTTTTCTTACTTCAAGAAAACTGGCTGAAACGCAAACAATTTACCGGTTGGCTTGCTTATTGGCCTTCGCTTCATGAATTGGCGCGCGTGCAACGCCACTTGCTTGCCTACGGATTAACCTTTTTAACTTTCGGAATCGCAGCGGGATTATTTATCTGGGGCACGCGTAACTGGCTCATCTTAAGCTGGGCAGTCGGTGTCTGGGTTTTGTATCTCGGGTTGCTCGTCTTCAGTTCACTACAACGCCTAAGCAATAAGAAAACGGCTCTGTTTTCCTTGCTAATTTATGTTATACTGTTGTCAACCTTTTGGAATACAAAACATATTCCCTATTCGTAATAGTTGTTTAAATGGTCATGGAAGATATTATTTGTTTGGGTTTGAGCCATCGTGAAGCACCTGTGGAAGTGCGAGAGCGATTGGCCTTGAACACTTCGCAACAGATTGAAGCCAGCGCCTGGCTTAAAAAACAAGAGGGCATTCAGGGTTGGGTAACACTTTCTACCTGCAACCGTATCGAATTTTACAGCGTGATGAAGACTCATTCCGACCCCCTTGCTTATTTACGCGGTTTATTTGCCTCACTTAATGAAAATTGCGAAAGTTTATTGAACCAATTTTGGACTCGCAAGGGGGCTCGCGCTGTTCAACATTTATTCCGCGTGGCTTCCGGCTTGGAATCTATGGTTTTGGGCGAAACCGAAATTTTCGGTCAACTCAAACAAGCCTACGCTCAAGCGCATGATTTAAAGTTAGTCAACAAAACCTTGCACCGATTATTTCAAACTGCCTTTCAAACGGGAAAAAAAGTCCGCAACCAAACCGATATCACTCGTGGCAGTATTTCAGTGGGATCAACAGCCGTAGAACTTGCTGTGCAGATTTTTGGCGATTTATCGCATCGCAAAGTCGTATTACTCGGTGCCGGAGAAACGAGCGAAAAAACTGCGCGGGCCTTAGTCTCGCGCGGCATTCAAGCTGTCATTGTGGCCAACCGCACTTTCGATCACGCTCAAGAACTTGCCACGGAGCTTGGCGGCAAAGCGGTCCCGTTTGAAAATTGGGATGAGGAACTATTAGAAGCTGATATTGTGATTAGTTCCACATCAGCTCCTCACTACGTGATGACCGCTGAAAAATGTTTGCCCATTTTAGAAAAACGAAAAGCGCGCTCGCTTTTTTTAATCGATCTCGCTGTACCACGAGACATTGATCCTATTCTCGCACAAAAAGACGATATTTATCTTTATAATATTGATGATCTCCGTTCCATTGCGGATAAAAATCTCGCTGAACGCCAAATTGCCATTCAACAAAGTGAAAAAATTATTGAGGAACAAGTGGAGCATTTTATGAACTGGCGTCAACTAGTTTACCCTTCTGATCATACCGATTCTCTACCTCAATTCTCGAAGGCTCCTTAACCCGCTTCATGAAACCATTTCTTATTGGCACTCGAGGCAGCGCTTTGGCATTGGCCCAAACCACTTGGGTAAAAGATCAATTACAAAAAAAATTTCCCGAGCAAACGTTCGAACTTCGACTCATTAAAACCCAAGGCGATCAACTACAAAAACAAAATGAGGCCACAACTTCCTCTTCGACTGCACCTCTAAGCAAAGGTTTATTCACAAAAGAATTGGAGAACGCCCTACTTTCAAAAGAAATTGATTTTGCTGTGCACAGTTTAAAAGATTTGCCCACGGAGCTAACACCTGAACTTATAATTGCTGCTATTCCACAACGAGCAAGTGCTCATGATGTGCTGATCACCCGACATGAAACCCGATTTGAAGATTTGCCAAAGAATGCGTACTTAGCAACAGGCAGTCCTCGACGACAACAAGAATTGCTGCGATTAAGACCTGATTTACAATTTATTTCCGTTCGAGGCAACATCGACACGCGTCTCAAAAAATTGGACCAAAATTCAAATTGGCACGGCTTAGTCTTAGCCGCGGCAGGATTAGAAAGGTTATCGCTGGAAACCTCAAATTTTAAAATCATTCCGCTCGATTACGAAATCTTGCTGCCCGCACCTGGACAAGGAGCGCTTGCCATACAAACTCGCGCCAATGATTCAAAAAGCAAAGCCTTTGCACAATCCCTAGACGATTTCATCACACGATGCTGCGTAGAAACCGAACGTCAATTTTTAGCAGGCTTTGGAGGAGGATGCCAATTTCCGCTAGGGGCTTATGGCTATTTAAAAGAAAATTTTGAAGAAAAAATCAAATTCATTCACTTAACAGTGAGGCTCTATTTAAACCGACCAACCGGTTTAAAATTTGAGTATCAATTCCCCTTCGAAAATGCTCCACATATGAGTTATCAAAAAGCTCATCAAGAGAGAAACTCAATATATTAGAAAAACTTAAAAAATATACCGGTTAGTCGGTTTTTTCTGGACAACTTCCAATTCCATGTTATGATGCTAGGTGAAATGAGCTTAATAACTACATCAAGCAGTGAACTTAGCACTCCACTCCAACAATATTTACGTGAGATCGGAGAAGTCGGGCTTTTAACCACTAAAGAAGAAATCGAACTAGCGAAATCTATCCGAAAAGGAGTAAAAGCTCAAAAACAATTAAAACAAACCGTCAAAAATAAAAAAGATAAGACGTTCATCATTCAGTTAAAAAAACAAATCCGAGCGGGCGACGAAGCACGGAAAAAAATGATTAGTGCCAACCTTCGTCTAGTCGTCAAAATTGCTCAGGAATACGCCCATTATGGAGTTCCTCTTTTGGACCTTATTTCTGAGGGTAACTTAGGTCTCATCAAAGCCATTGAACGGTTTGATCCCAAAAAAGGCGCAAAACTAAGCACTTATGGCGCATGGTGGATTAAACAAGCCGTGCGACGCGCCTTATCAGATCAAGGTAAAACCATTCGTTTACCAGTTCATTTATCTGATAAAATTGCTAAAATGCGTCGCATTACCGCTCAATTAAATGAAGAGTTTGGGCGCGAACCTACTGACGAAGAGTTAGCCGAAGAAATGTACACCACAACAACGAAGGTGGCCAGACTTCGGACCGCTGGCATGCAAACCGCGTCCCTGAACGCAAAAATTGGCGAAGAAGGCATCTCAGAATTAGGTGAAATCATCGGTGACGAAAACACGCGTATGCCAGATGATTTAGTTTCCAATCAGGAACTAACCAAGCAAATGTTAAGACTACTTAAAATGTTGGATCCTCGCGAACAAATGATCCTTCGTATGCGCTATGGCCTGGATGGTAAAAAAGCCATGACTCTAGAACAGGTAGGAGAAAAATTTAAAGTCACTCGCGAACGCATTCGACAACTCCAAAACATGACTCTCAAAAAATTAGAAACGGCAATGGCTGCTTAACCACTAACAACCGATTTTCTAATCCAAGCCATGTAATGATCATACCCTGCCAATATGGGCAGTGTAATAACAGCAGGGCAATCGTAAGGATGATTGACAACAATCCATTCTTCCACTTCTTTTGCTCGCTCGACCGTTGTCTTAATCATCAACAAACCTTCCTGAGCATGCTCTATTTTTCCCTCCCACCAATAAGCACTTTCTAAAGCGGGCAAGAAATTAACACAGGCAGCTAATTTTTGTTCTAAAACTCCTTGCATCAGTCGACGCCCCACCTCCACATCCGGTACCGTTACCCAAACCTCGCAAATAGACTCGCTCATTTTCCTGCCGTGGCAACAGCGGTTTCTTTTGATAAAAGAGCAACTTCTCTTTCAATCCATCCCCCACCTATGACTCGATCATCAAGATAACACACTGCCGCTTGCCCTGGAGTTATCGCTCGTTGCGGCTCTTTTAATTTCACTAAAGCCGTTTGATTGGTTTGAGGAAAAACCGTTGCAGCACAACTCGCATGCTGATGACGAACTTTTACTTCCACATCAAAAGCATTTGGCACAGATCCTGTAAAGTGCCACAGACAACGCCCAATCGTAAAAGAATCTCGCAACAAATCATTCGTACTACCCACAATCACACGATGCTGTTTGGCATCAATATCAACTACATAACGCGGCCCTTGGCTCCCACCTCCTAATCCTTTGCGCTGGCCGATCGTATAAAACTCGATCCCTTCGTGCTCCCCAAGATAATTGCCATGCAAATCATAAATCCCGCCCTTACGAAAATTTTCGGCTCCTACATGACTCCGCAAAAAATCCGTGTAATCATTGCCAGGCACAAAACAAATTTCCTGACTTTCTTCTTTGTCATACACTTTTAATCCTAGCTCCGCAGCAATCGCCCGAATCTCCGTTTTCGTTTTACCCCCAATCGGCATCAACGACCGCGCCAACTGTTCCTGGCGTAAACTAAAAAGAAAATAGGACTGATCTTTTTTAGAATCCACACCACGCTTTAAAATAAACTGTCCATTTTCCTCAACAACCTGTGCGTAATGCCCCGTAGCAATATATTTCGCTCCTAAACGGGTCGCTTTCTCCATCAAATTGCCAAATTTTAACTTTTCATTGCACATCACACACGGATTAGGCGTGCGCCCTTGCTGATATTCACTCGCAAAATAATCAATCACTGTTTTCTCAAATGCCTCCGCTTCATCCACCACATAGTGCGGAATACCCAAGGCGTGCGCTACACCACGCGCATCAGCCACAGCTTGAGGTCCACAACATTTATCTTCAGCGCGCGACATGCAATCCTGCGGCCAAACCTTCATGGTAACCCCAATCACGTCGTAACCCTGCGCCTTCAACAAATAAGCTGCCACACTGGAGTCCACACCTCCACTCATTCCCACTACGACACGACGTTCTGAAATCATTTCAGCAATTTTACACAAGAAATGTCCTAGAGCAACCTCGAAGGCTTAAAGCCCCTTAAATGTAAATTAAAAGGGTAAAAATCAGTTGCCACTCCTTTAAATTGCCATAAAGTCTGCATATGGCCAAAAGCAGCTCTCTCGCTAAGGTCGACTCCCGCTTCCTCAAGGAAGAAGGTCTCGAAATTTTTTTAGGTAACGAACTCCTGGTAAAAGGTCTTCTCGAAACAGAAGGCGGCACGCATTTATGGACGGGTTACCCTGGATCACCTGTAGCCGGATTCTTTGACACGATTGAAGCCATTCAGGAAATCCCCAAACATTACGGCATTAAAGCCATCATGGCTCACAACGAAGCGCTTTCTGCCGCGATGGTTAACGGCTCCCAAATGCTAGGGTTACGTGCGATCACTGTCATGAAAAGTGTAGGCGTTCATGTTGCGTCAGACGCTTTAGCCTTAGGAAATCTTGGCGGTGCTCATCCCGAAGGTGGCGTGGTAGTTGTTATGGGCGACGATCCTTGGAGCGATTCCACACAGGTTCCTGCCGACTCCCGTTTTCTTAGCAAACACCTTTTCATGCCCGTACTAGAACCCAGCACCCCCCAAGAAATGAAGGATTGGATTGATCTTGGATTCAAACTCTCACGCGAATCAGAGCTATATATTGGCTACCTTGTCACCACCAATCTGGCCGATGGCGGTGGAACAGTGCAAGCGAAAAAAAATCATTTCCCGCGAATTAATACAGACAATCAAGTCCATCTCGAAACGGCTCAAGTCGATTTTGAAAATAAAGTACTTCTTCCACCACGCACCTGGCGCAAGGAACAAGATCTGCCTTCGCGCTATGAACGCTTATGGCAAAGCGCAGAAAAATATGGCGTGGACCAATGGTTCATTCCTGAGCCGCACTCGCCCACTACCAAGTTTCCCTTGGTTTTGGTTTCATCCGCGATGGCTTACACTTACCTGCAACACGCCTTAGCCGAATTAGGACTGGAAGATGAAATACCCATTCTAAAGTTGGGCATTACCTATCCTATTAATCCTGCACATTTAGATAAATTAGCCACTCTAGCCGATCAAATTATCGTAGTGGAAGAACGTCGTGGTTTTATTGAAGAACAACTAGCAAATCTTGCCAATCAAAAGGGGTTATCGTTAAAAATTTATGGCAAAAAATTTCCTTTTCAGCTGCCAGGCATGCCAGAATATCGCGGCTTAAATCCCTCCCTAGTTTTGGAGCAATTAGCGCCTTTATTTCAAAAAATTAATCATCCTATCTTCGAGAAAAAACAAAAACAAATCGAAGCCGAATTAGTTTTACTCGCTGAAAACGCCGCTTACGACGTCGATCTTACGCCACGCACACCAACTTTTTGTCCAGGCTGTCCTCACCGTGATTCAGCTTCGGTTCTTGTAGAAGTAAAACGCGATTTTTTAAACGCTGATTACATGCGTCAAAAACATCGTAAAAATCCGATCGACCTTGTTTTTCATGGTGACACCGGTTGTTACACCATGCTGATGTTTGAGCCCACCAAGGATTTGATGCATAACTACAGCGGCATGGGCTTGGGAGGCGGTACGGGTTTGGGTATTGACCCCTTTATCAGTAACAAACAAGTTGTTTTCATGGGCGACTCCACCTTTTTCCATAGTGGCCAACTTGCCATCTCCAACTCTGTAAAAAATGGCCAGGATATTACCTATATCATTCTTGATAACAAAACCACAGCCATGACCGGACACCAAACCACGCCCGGTTTGGAAAAAGATATTTTGGGCAATGACACTTTCACGCAAAGCATCGACAAAATCATTCAAGCCATCGCAGAACAAACTCACATCGAAATCATTCGGATTAACCCCGAAGCGCGCGACCAATATCGTGCTCTTTTAGAAGAAACGATCCTAAAAGATGGAGTTAAAATTATCATTGCCGATAAAGAGTGTGGTATCACTTACCATCGTCGCAATAATCAGCAGGAACGACGTGAAATTCGGCAAAAGGGTTATTTACGAACGAAACGATTCATTAATGTAACGGCCGACGTTTGCGAAAACTGTCTCGAATGCACAATGGCTACCGGCTGTCCCGGGTTAACTTTTACCGAAACTAATCTCGGTCGAAAAATTCAAACTGATCTCTCCTGGTGCGTCGCCGATACCGCTTGCACGAAAATTTATGCCTGCCCTTCTTTCGAAGAAATTACAATCATTCGTCACGAAAAACCCAGTCCTAAACTTGAAGCATTGCATTTGGAAGATTTACCTCTCCCAAAAATCCCTTCCTTCTCTCACTCTTGGCGTGCTTACCTTGCTGGGGTAGGAGGCATGGGCATTGCCACCAGCACGGCAACTTTAGTACGGGCAGGTCATCGCGAAGGTTATCGCGTTATTTTTTGCGATAAAAACGGATTAGCCATTCGAAACGGCGGTGTTTACGCCTACATCATATCTTCAAGAAGGGAAAAATCACACTTCTGCCCTAATCCCTTACGGTAAGCCGATCTCATTTTAGGCATTGATCCCTTGGAAGCAGCACGCGGACTTGATCCTAAAATCAATCAACGCGTAGGATCTCCTCATCGCACCGGAGCCATCCTCAATACACACAAAACTCCCACTATTTACACCCTGCTTGGCAAAGCCGATTTTTGTATTTCGACTGTAGAACAAACCGTTCGACAATACACGCACCCGGATCGCTATTTTTCTTTTAATATTTCTGAAATTTCAGAGAAATATTTTGGAACAAAACTCTATGCCAATATCATCATGATTGGTGTTGCTTTTCAACGCGGCGAACTTCCGCTTTCTTTGCCCAGCTTAGAATGGGCCATCAAAGAAACTATGGGCCCCGCGGGCACGGACAACTGGAAAGCCTTTAATCTAGGACGTTACGTTGTTTGTCATCACGCCGAATTACAAACAAAACCTGTCAAAACCTATCATGATGTCATCGCCGAAAAGTCGGCTTTACTCCAAAAACAAGGTAAAAAAGGGCAGCAACTCGCACGCACACTATGGCGTTTAACAACCCAAGCCATTACACCCTTACATTTAGATGAAGAAACTCTGCGACAACTGGCTTTACGTATTTACGAACTGCTCCTCTATGAAAATGCCGCCTATGCGGAACGTTACATCCAAACTGTTCATAGCGCCTATCGACAAGATACTGCCAAACACGATTACACTGCCACAAAAGCTATAATCTGGAACGCATTTAAAGTCATGGCGATTAAAGACGAAATTTATGTCGCTTACTTGCTCACTCGCGAAGAAAAATATCAACTCGATAACGAGCGTTATCATGTCGACCCCTCTCGTGGCGATCGCATTGTTTATAGCCATCTTAACCGACCTGAATTCGTCATCGCCGGCCAAAAAATAAAATTCAAAATTCGCAGCCGCGATTGGATGTTGCGTTTAATGAAACAAGCCAAATTCCTTCGCAAACTATTGCCAGAATGGCATAAAAAGGAAAAACAATTTCGCGATTGGTATTTACAGCTAGTAGAACGTTTCACTCAAGAATCAGACGATAACTCTTACTCAACTTGGGTAGAAATACTGCGCCAACCCGAACAAGTTTCGGGCTATCGCGATGTGCGCTATCCTAAAATGCAGGCCGCCCAAAAACGTGTCGAAACATTAATGAATCAAATTTCATCTCATCAAACCGTTTTATCTCGCTCTCTCAATCAAAGTTAGTTTAAAGTTCTAAGCGTTATGGAAATGAATAGCGCTATTAACCGACTCGCTCGCTCGCTCCGCACGGTGGATGATTTTCCTCAACCCGGAGTGAAATTTGTCGATATCACACCCATTCTTCAATCTGGCCAACTCTTTCGATTAACCATTAATTTAATTGTCGAACGCTACGCAAAAAAAAGAATCGACACTATCGTCGGTGTTGATGCACGCGGTTTCATCTTTGGCGCAGCAGTGGCATGTCAACTGGGAGTTGGTTTTGTACCCATTCGAAAAAAAGGAAAATTACCCTACAAAACAATTGAACAAGAATATCAACTCGAATATGGAACTAGCACGGTAGCGGTGCATGAAGACGCTATCGCGCCCGGTCAAAAAGTGGCTCTTGTCGACGATGTTCTAGCCACAGGCGGCACAGCAGCAGCAGCAGCTAATCTTATCAAAAGTTTAGGCGCTGACTTGCAAGAAATCACTTTTGTGATCGAGCTTAGCTTTTTAAAGGGTCGCGAAAAATTAATGGACTACAATGTTCATTCCATGATTGTTCTATAGCATTTTGGATCGAAAGAGAGCTTCAATTATTTAGTGAATCAGTGCCACTAAAAACGCCGTGCAACAACGTTCACCAAAGCCAAGGCAGCACTTTCCAACCCAATTTCATTAATTGATCGTAACGAAATCGCGCAAAAGTCCATCGAAAATCAACAAAACATATAATAATCTTATCTTTATCAGAAAAGTCTCCAATATTCAGCAAACCATAAAGCAATCCACTTTCTCCCGTGGGAATAAAAGCAAATCCAAATCCTGGCAACCCAACCACCCAAAATAAAGTGACAATAAAGAAGCTGCAAATGTAATCATCGCCATATATTCGCCAAGAAAAATAAAGAAAATTTCATGTGCCGCATATTCGGTGATAGCCCCCAACCAACTCCGTTTCTGCTTCCGGCATATCAAAGGTAAACGATTCGTCTCAGCAAAAGCTGCCACAACAAATAAAATAAATCAAAAACACTCAAAGGAATAAAATAAACAAAACTTTTCCAAATCCTTAGATGCTCTGCAAAAATAGGTAGCACATTATATAATAACTGTTTTTCAATCATTTGATACTCAACAAATGGCACTCAGATTTAGCTCTCCAATCATTAAAAAAATGGGCACTACGGATAAACCCATTGTTAACTCATAAGAAATCAATTATCGTTAGGCACTGGACCGAATACCTCCTAAAAGATTTGGAATTGACGCCCACCCCGCCAAAGTAATACCATACACACTCAACGAAGTGATCGCAAAAATAAGCAACAAAGCAATGTTAATATCCGCTATTACCCCTTTTGTGCGAATCGCAATATCCGCAATTGGCAAAGTAAAATCGAGCACGCTACCAAATGGAATCATCGCCATCGTGATAAGCGCTGGCATCATGGCCAGCGCAGGTGCAAGCCAATAATAAAATTGATTCACACCAGCAGGAACAAACTGTTCCTTCAACATCAACTTCAGCGTGTCAGCAATAGGCTGTCCTAAGCCTAAAGATTTTCCCAAACCAATGAATGGCAACCCAACACGATTAGGCCCCACGCTCTTGAATCATCGCGCTAATTTTGCGTTCAGTACAAACAGTATAAGACACTATGCCTAACACCTGACCAATCAGCAGAACGTTTTTGCTAAGGTAATGGAAAGTTCTAATATCATATAAAAACGAGAACCTTCAAAAATTTTAACGTCTTTCGAAAAGAAACAATACTTAAACCTGGAGACGGTGGCAGCGATTGGGATTTTACCTTTCCAGGTGGCATTAAATCTTGGTTAGGCTTCTTCAGAATAGTTGGATTGATTTGGCCCTTGTTCTAAATCTCTCCACATCTGCTCATTTCTTTCTGATCAGAAAAAGAGCGCTGCTTCTTTCTACCTTATCAGCCATATGGCTGACACATTTTAAAATAGGTTTGCCGATCTATCTTCACAAAATTTGATGCCGGCACCGGTTTATCCCATCCCGGATGCGACTCTTTGATTAATGACTTAGTAATCCAAAAGGTGCATCAATTAAACCAGAAACATAAGAATTAGAGTTGTGCCATCCGCTTTGTACCAACAAGTCTGTTTCAGTTCTCGCAGGAAATAGATCATAATCCAAGTCATCTCGATAATTTCCATCCTTAGCTAAAACAGTATCACGACCTCTGCCTCTTTTGCACAACTTGTAACCCATAGGAATCTGACCGGATGAGTGACCCACATCTTGGACGATTCAACTCAACCAAATGAACGAGAGATGATGGCCCAGCTCATCGTAGCATATGTTTGCCATTTTCATCAATCCTTGCATAAAGCGAGGATCGTCTTTATACTTTTCATCCTTTGGCGTGATTCGGATAGACGTATGTTCCCAATCAAACGCTACTTCATGACTTTGAAGCTCAACCGAAGTTCGACAACCTTCAGTGGAAGTAGGAGAGGTTAACCCTTTAACCAAGGGATGATCCTTCACCTTTTTGACTTCATTATCAATCTCTTTGAAAATTTCCAAAAAAGCTTCATACGTTTTTTGCTGTTCTGGGGTCAATTTTGGATTAGAAACAGTTGGTTCACTCATAATGATTTATTATTTACCATCAAAAAAAAATAACAATAAATTTTTTCATCGAATTTCCCTTGTCTTTTTCTTTATCAAAATTAAACTTAAAGAGTGAGGTGCATACGGCGTTTCGTAATGATGGTAGCGTTAGGGATAATTTCCTCTCTGGCGCCTGCACAAGATCAGGCTGGCACCGGCACAGCGGATGATCTCTTGCAACGCGGTTCCAGCGCTTTTAATGCTGGGAATTTTCCTGAAGCAGCCAAAATTTACGAAAACTTTTTAGCCTCTTACGGCTCCAGCCCCGAAGCACAAAAAGTAAAACCCGAAGTTTACCCTCTTCTTGCTGCGTCTTATTTGCAGATCCAAAAACCTGAAGCAGCTGAACCCATCATCGAAACCTACCTCAAAGAATATCCCCAAGGCAAAGCGGTGCCTGATATGTCCTTTTGGTTAGGATTATCCCGCTACCAACAAGGAAAATTCAACGAAGCTATTAGCGCCTTTGAAACTTTCTTAAAAAATTATCCTAACACGCCGCAAATTTCCGAAGCGCAAATGCTAATGGCTAATTCGCAGTTCCAAGAAAAAAAATATAAAGAAGCCGCCGCACTTTTCGAAATCGCCAGTAAAACGCGCGACCCTTTAACCGCCGAACGCGCCATGCTCATGCGCTTACAAAGCCTACTTGAAAGTCGCGATCTTGATGGGGCCCTCGCTGTGCTAGAAATTTTGCGCGCTAAACCTGAGCCTATCCGTCAGCAAGCTCTTCTTGCCCTACAAGCCATGCAACTAGGCGACGATTTTTATGAAGACGGAGAATACAATAAAGCCTATCGCTGCTACCTGTTCATCCCACTCAAAGCACAAATTTTAGATAAACAAGAAAAACTACTAGCTGATGTCGAAAAACAACTTACCCATTATGCTAGAGGGCTCAGCGTCAAGTCGCTGCAGTTGCAACAAATGAAAGATGGCTTGTTGAGAGAAAAAGAAAATCTGACCAAAATGGAAACTTTCGATCTCAACCGCCACTTGCGTGTCGCACAATGCGCCCTACAATGTGAACGTCCAGGAGAAGGCTACCTCGCTGCCATAGCGGTAGCGGAAACCCAACCCCGCTCTGAACCCGTCATTGTCGGTCATTATCTTGCCATCCTAGCGGCTGTAGAATTACAGCGTTGGGACAAAGTTCAAGAACTCGTTGCCTCTTTCATCAAACGCTACCCCAACGACTCACGCGCACCCCAAGCCGCTTACCTCGAAGGCGAAGCTTATCTTAATAATAATCGCTTCGAAGATGCCTATAACGTTTTCACCAAACACACCAAACTTTACCCCCAATTTCAGCAAGCGGATCGCGTTTTATTTTTAGCGGGTTACAGCGCGCTTTTTCTGGAAAAATATCAAGAAGCCACCGATTTTTTTGCCCGTTTTCGGCAACAATTCCCGAAAAGTCCCTTAGCAGAAAATAATCTCTATTGGAACGCCATGACTGCGGTTTTCGCTAAAAACTACCCTGAAATTCGCACACGATTTAACCTTTATCTTAAAGAATATCCCCAAGGCACCTTCAAAGAAGAAGCCATCTATCGTATGGCAGCAGCTGACTACGGAGAAAAAAAATATGAAGAAGCGCGCAAAAAACTTATGGATTGGGTAAAAACCTATCCTCAAAACCCGCTCACTGATGAAGTGCGCGCTCTAGCAGGTGACGCTTGGTTTGCGGAGGGCTATCCCGATGAAGGCATCAAAATGTTTAGCGAAGTCGGCCCAGCCAGCGAACGACTTTACGAATATGCTCAATTCCAAATCGGTAAAGCGCTTCGACTCACCGAACAATACGAAAAAATGGTCGACCATTTCAAAAAATTTATCGACAAAAACCCAAACAGCGGTCGCGTTGTCGAAGCTTACCACTGGACCGGTTGGGGTCTGCGCCAACTCGATCAAATTGAAGATGCACGCCGTTTTTACCGACTCGCACTGGAAAAATATGGTTCTGATCTTAAGAGCAATTTTGTTGAAGACCTTTTCATCGGCTACGCCAAACTTTTCCCTACCGTCGACGATAAAGCCGCCCTGATCAGCGAACTGCAAAAAGGCAAAGACGATTTGCTAGCTGCTGGCAAACCCATACAAGCCGCACGCTATCTCTGGCTCATGGCCCAACTACAACGCCGCTCCAACCCAGACCAAGCCCGCCTTGCGCTTTTAGAATTAGCCCGTCCCGATCGCTTTAAACCGGAACAGCTTTCCCAACGGCTCTGCATCGACCTTGGAGAATTGTTAGTCACCGAAAAACGTTACGCTGAAGCCGAAACTTATTTGAATATCCTAGCTAACGCTCCTAAAAAAACTCGTTTTACCGATCGTGCTCTGGCAGGTTTAGGTCTCATTGCCCTAGCAAAGGGAGATCAAACCAAAGCGCTCACTATGTTTGACCGCTTTGAAGCTGAATCGGGATCCTCCATTCTTCTGCCAAAAATCTTAGAATCCAAAGTGGAAATTTACAAAAGCCAAAAACGTTTTCCAGAAGCCATTACAACTCTGGAAAAAATCTTAGAAACCCCTGCTGCCAAAGGCAAACCTTGGGTGCAAGCGCTTTATCAGCTTGGCCAACTCAACGAGCAAACTGGCAAAGCGAAAGAAGCCTGTGCATATTACGAACGCATTTACATTCTGTATGGTCGCTATCGTGACTGGGTATCAAAAGCTTACTTAGCTCGAGGCAAAGCGCTAGAGAGTTTACAATTAAAACCTCAAGCCATTGAAACGTATGAAGCTTTCTTAAAAGAAGCCGATTTGGCAAGTTTTGAAGAATATAAAGCAGCTCAACAAAGGCTCGCTGAACTAAAACCAGGTGCCAATCTCAACCCGACTTCAGAACCCAAACCCACCTCTTCATGAAAACACAGAAATTTTTTCAGCTCGGTTTTGTGTTAGGTCTCATGACTGTTGCAGGGTTACCCTCTATTCATGCAGCAGATCTCGTAGTTTTAAAAACTTTAGATGAAATTGAAGGAAAAGTTTTGCGGGCCGAAAAAAATAAAGTTTATATTCAAGTCGAATTTCGAGGTGGTAAAGCCGAAAGCGCTTACAATTTAGATCAAATCGAAAAAATTGTTTTTGAAACCACTTTCGATCGTTCCAAACTACCTACCGATCCAGCAGCGCGTTTGACAGCTCTCGATCCTCTTTGGAAATTTTGGCAATCGTTTCTTTCCATTCCAGAATCTCCTGCAGGCGAAGTTTTATTTGCCCGTGCTGAAACCTTAATCGACTTAAAACAATTCGACGAAGCGCTCAAAGCGGTGGAACAAATTGAAGCCCAAGACTGGGATCAAAAAAGAAAATTTCTTGTCGCTCCATTGAAAGTCAAATGTTTGGCCGGTCTCAATCGCTTCGAAGAAGCCATGGTCATGGCGAAACAAATGGAAGAACAGTCTAAAGACTCTTCCATCGTCGCCTTTATACAATTAGTGCTAGGCGAAGTTGGTAGGTCGCACTAATTATCCCGCTGCCTTAGATCATTTTCTTTATAACCGCGTATTCAACCCAACCCTCAAAGAAGAAGTCGGACGCGGGTTATGGGGCGCATCACGCGTCTATCTGGCAGAAACCAATCTTTCAGCAGCCGTTAGAGTGTTGCAGGATATCATTGCCGATTATCCACAAAGTTCCGTCTTTGCACGCGCTCAAACCAAGCTAAAAGAGTTAAAACCTTTAGTGAAAACTGAAGAGAAAGAAGAACAAAACGAAGAAAAAGAAACCACAACCCAATAACCTCTATGAAAACATTAAAACCTCTTTATTATATTGGCTTCATCCTTGTGACATGGCTCACATTCGGCCTGCAATCGACCTGGGCCGCGCCTAAGGTTGAATCCAGCAAAAGCTTGCTCGACCTTTATCATGAAGGCGGTCCGATCATGCACGTCATCGCGCTTTGTTCAGTCGGTTGCGTAGCTTTAGGCGGATTTTTAGGATTACAATTACGCAGAAAAAAAATCCTGCCCGATAACGTCATCAACCAACTAAACTTAACCATGAGCCAACGCAACATCCCTAACGCCTTTCAAATTTGTAAAGAAAATCCGGGTCCATTAGCCCACACACTGACCTCTGCTTTAACTAAAGCAAACTTTGAAAGAGATATGTTTAACAAAGCTGCCATGGAAAACGCTGTAGCTGATGCCGTCTACCATGAAGAAACCAAAGTGCAAGTGCTCATCACCTACCTCAACACCCTTGCCGTTATGGCGCCCATGATCGGGTTGTTAGGAACGGTAAGCGGTATGATTAACTCCTTTAGTGCGTTGACTGCCGGTAAAGCCGAAGCCACCGATCTGGCGGGCGGTATTGGTGAAGCGCTCGTGGCGACTGCGGGCGGTTTGATGCTCGCGATCCCATCCATGTTCCTTTACTTCTTCTTCCGTGGTAAAGCTCAAGCCTTAATGGTCGACGTACACAAAGCCGTCTCCACTATGCTTGATCTATTCACAGGTGAAGTCACCATGGAAGGTTTAGCCGCTGCAGCCGTTGCAGCAGGAGAAAATGATGGCAGCACCTTACCCGTAGGACCCGATTTCCAATCTTAAATCAAATGCAATCTAATGACGTCTAAATAGAGTAGTCAAAAATTAAATTATGGCAGAGCAAATCCAACGCAAACGTCCGCGAAAAGTGACTCACGAAGAAGTGGGGCTTCAAATTGCGCCCATGATCGACGTCACCATGCTCCTACTCTTTTTCTTCATGCTCTCTGGCAAACTAACGAAAAGCCAAAAACTCATGAACATCAATTTACCCCGTGCTCAAGCCGCGGTTGTGCCGGAAGATTTAAGTGGGCGCGATGTTGTTAATATTGATGAACAAGGACAATATTTCGCTAGTGAACGCAAAATGGATATGCGCGAACTTAAAGCCTATCTCAAACAACGCCTTATCGATGTTCCCCCGCTTATTATTTACGTGCGAGCTGATGCCAAAACCCCTGCAAAACAAATCAAAGACGTCATGAAAGCCGCTGCAGAAGCCGGCGCCATTCAAGTCATCTTTGGAACCACTCAACATTAAAATTATGGCAACTCCTAAAAAAACTGAACATCCGCAAGTCGAACTTCAAATTGCTCCGATGATTGACGTTTGTTTCTTGCTGCTTTTCTTCTACATCCTTACTTCCAAACCCGTAAAACCCGAAGCCGATGTCAGCACCAAACTTCCCGGCTCTGTTTCACAAGAAGAATCAGTCGATCTGCCTGATGAGCAACGTATCGAAATTCGTGCCAATGGCCAAGTCGTGCTCAACGAACAAAACTTGGATAACCCTAACGATTCGCAACTTCCTCAACTACTTGAAACCTTAAAACGTTATAGAGAAGCTAGCGATGCTAACCAATCCGAAGCTTTAGTTACTCTTTTCCCTGAAGATGGCGTGGTGCATCAACGCATCGTCGACGTCATGAACACTTGTGCCCTGGCAGGTATCAAAGGCGTCACATTTGCTTCCGATCCTGAAGACGATTTTGACCTATAACTTTTATGAAATTATGGAAATCAGCATAGATCAGCTTAAGGAAGGCACAGGCGAAAAAAATAAACGCCGCAAAATGCTTATCACTATCCTTTTGATTAGCCTTGGCGCTCACGTTTTAGCAGGTATCATCGCCGGGGCTGTCATTGTGGCTAAATATCTCATCGCTCCGCCTGCTACTTTTGTTGCCGAACCGAAAAAATTCAAAATTACCTCTCCCGAACGTGAACAAAAAATGGCTCTAGCCGCCTTTGAAGAAGCTGCTTCTACTCCAGCCTTTAGCAGTCCTCTGACTAGCGCCCGCATGATGGATAAGGGTTTACCTCCCTTACCCAAACTTCCTCTCGACCAATCCTTACCGCTCAATGCATCCGCCGTTATCTCCGATGGCGTTTTATCCTTATCTGGTTCCAGTTCCTTTGGCGGAAAAGCCGGTTTAACAGGCGTAGGCAACGGTTCTTCGGTCGGTTTTTTCGGCATCAAAGACACTGGCGCAAAAATTGTTATTGCTGTCGACGCTTCTAACACCATGTTCGAACGAAGTCTTAACGGGAACATGATCAAAATGCCTTACTACATGATTAAACAAGAAGCTATGAAGCTCATCGATGGCCTAAGTATTAACACACAATTTGGTCTTATTATCTGGGAAGGAGGCTCCCTCGCCTTTAAATCGCAACTGGTTCCCTCCACCGACCAAAATAAAGCGGAAGCAAAAAAATGGATTCAAGGCATCTCCGAAGATCCCCAAACCAGCGTGCGAAAACAACAGCGCCTCATCGGCGGCGATCTCCTGGAAGACGGCATGGGCGGTACACGCACTGATCTGGCCATTGAACAAGCCTTCGCCATGCAGCCTGACATTATTTACCTGATTTCTGATGGAGACGCCAACAAAACTCAAGGCGGAAAAATTCCTGCTGAAGAAATTTGGAAACAAACAGCGGATTTACAAAAAACTTTAACCGACCCTGTACGACTGCATGCTATCTATTTTCTCACAGCGGCAGAAAAACCGAATGAAAAAGAATTTTTAGAGGGATTAGCAAGAAAAAAAAATCGTGGTCAAGCTCTCCTAGTCGTTGACGCCAAAAAACTCAATGACAAGAACTTGAAAAACTAACTCATTAATCCAACCTGGAACTAGGGTTGCTCATTGATTTTGTCATCAGATCGCTTAATGAATGATCATTCCATGTTTAATTATTTTTCTTATCAACGAACGTGCCAATGGCTGGGACTATTTTTAACTTTTATTGTCTCCGCCCACGGGAAATCACTTCCCTTATTTACAAAAATAGAAGAACCGTTTGAACAAAAAATTTCCCTTTTCGTTTCTGATAAAAATGCAAGTGTCTCCCTTGGTCAACTTAATATTCAATGGAATCCTCAAATCGAGACCGCATCAGAAACGATTAACTTCCGATTCGACGGCGCCATGCCTCCTGAAACCACACAATCATTATCCAAACAACTTTGGCCCGCTACCCTCGCCAGTGCAATATTATGGCACCAATCTTGGCAAAATGCTGATTGGGTTTTGAGCGAACTTAACGGCACCATCGATTCAGAAAGTTGCGCTGCGCTAGCGCTTGGATTACTCGCCACCGCTTCAGGCGTTGACTATCCTCAAGACACACTAGTTCTTGCCACTCTACTGCCTGATCAATCGCTCGGCTCCATTCAAAATGTTGAATCACACATGGAACTAGCTGCTAATGCAGGAGTAAAAAAAATAATTTTATCCGATAATCAACGCCTAGATCGCACTCATCCCAATAAACTGTTAGACACCGCAGCTAAAGCTAAAACATTAAAATTAAAAATTTTTTATGCCCAAAACTTAGCTGAAGCTGCTGAAATAGCATTGGATCACAGCCTACCTTCAGCAAATTGGAACAACACACCTTGTCGCTATCCCAACAGCTCATTCAGTTTTTTGGCGCAACGTTGCCAAAATCAAATTAACGAACTGTTACGCACGAAAAACCTTTGGCCTTCTACGCAAGCTCTCCAACAACTTTCTCCTTGGGAGCAAGCTATATGGCAACGTGCTTTGTTGCTTTTTGAACAAGGCTCGCAAGCTTACCAAGCTGGCCAAGTTTACGCGGCTTACCGTCTCCTCACCGACGCCTCAAGCGAAATCGCCTCGACTCAAGCTTTCAAAACCAACTTAAATTCCGCACAATTAAAATCTTTTGTCACTCAAACCGCGAGCCTGCTCGATGATATCACCCAAAAAACTCAAGATAAAGAATGGGACAAAAACGACTTAAGCGCCGGCTTATTTTTATCAGAACGCAATGACTGGTTGCTCACCCTTCAGAGCAAATTGGAAGGCCCTCTTGCCATTGCCCGACAAGCGTGGCATTCCCAATCAGACGCAACCGAAGATGAAAAAAAACGTGCAGCTATTTTACTAATGAGCGGTTTTTATTATGTTAACTATCAAACTCAGCTCCGAGACATCTTCCCTTTTTTTCAACGTAACTTTAAAAAAACAGATTTTTCCGCTTTTTCTCATCGTGCCACCGATTGGCTTAATCAATTAACACCTGCGCTCCTGGCTCAAGGTGAATCTTTTACTGACCAAATCAAACAACGCGCTAGCCAATGGCAATCTTCACTGATTTGGGACACTCGTTTGGCTAGCCAAACCACCTTATTACAACGCATCAAACGCAACTGGGAAAAAAAATGGGAAACGCATCAAATTCCACGCGCGTTACTTGCCAAACCCGGCTTCACTCCTGGCCCAGCTTATCATCCTCCACAACCTTCGCCACCTTCTTCCGCCTCATTTTTCTTTAATGATGTCGCCCAATGCTTTCTTAATATCAATCAATTACTAGAAACTGACCTTTTAAAGGAAAAATATTTTTATTGGAACGCATCGCTTAATTTAGATTCTTTAAAATGGTCTTTAAACAACCGCATCGCTCTAGAAAAAATGTTGCAAAACGCTGAAATCACAGCACGTCAAGGCATGGCAGCAGCACAAAATATCGATGTCGACACCTCCCCTTTAGCCATGATCTACGAATATGCCACTGTGCTAAAAATGAGTTCCGACGATCAAGATCGCATGGAAGCATTGCGCCAATTTTGGCGATG
>JAWLBA010000006.1:0-95960 GCA_041395165.1 Verrucomicrobiia bacterium | reverse complement strand
AAATCGTTCACCGCAACCACATCTATTTTTTTGCCTAGCAACCCTTGTTCGCATAATGCGCGAAATACTAATCTTCCAATTCGTCCAAAACCATTAATGCCAACTTTTATCATAGTGAGTGCACCTTACATAAGTTTCTAATTTTTCCAAGCTCTCAAAATAAAAATCAGTTAACCGATTGAATTTTTTGATAAAATCCGACAGATTGAAGGTTATGGATGATAAACCTTCTCGACTCCCTCGATTATTTTGGAGCGGGTTAATGCTTATCTTAATCGCTATGTTCGGAGTCATGATATGGAGAACAACCAAACGTTCTCCTGCGCTGCCAACTTATGGCCAAGTTTCGGCTTTCTCTTTAACCAACCAAATCAACCAAACCATTACACGAGACTCGCTTCTAGGCAAAGTTTGGATTGCTGATTTTATTTTTACCACATGTCCCGGCCCTTGTTTAGTGATGAGTCGACAAATGAAAAAACTGCAAACCATGCTTCATTCAGATGATAACATTTATTTAATTTCTATTACCGTCGATCCAGAAACTGATACCCCTCCCGTATTAACCGAATATGCCAAGCAAATGGAGGCCAACACGAATCACTGGTTTTTTTTAACTGGCGATCAGAAAAAAATATTTCATCTCGCCACAAAAGGCTTTCTTTTAGCCGTGGCAGAAACTCAACAAGCCGAAGCAGCCAGCAAAAATGGTCGCTATATTCACAGTATAAAATTCGCTTTAGTCGATCAAAAAGGTTATGTGCGCGGTTATTATGATGGCACCGATGATGAAGAATTACCCAAGTTGATCCATCAAGCCCGATCGTTGAATATAAAATAAAGTAATGATTTTCGTTTTTTAAACATACGAAATTGCCTTGAAAAAAAGCTCTTTTTCCTTTTAAGTTTGAATGCAATCTATAGTAAGAAAGTCTAAAAGGAGAATTTATGAAATCGAAATTACCATCATTTTTAACCAGCCCTTGGTTTCTTTTAATTGTTGCTGCGGTTGTGGTCGCTCAGATCGGAATCATGGCATTAACCAAATCCCCTTCTACCTCAACCTCCACTGCTTCCTCAACTTCTGCTGTCTCTCCTACAACTCCATCTTCTCCTGCGCCAGCCAGTATGGCCAATATGAATCGCCCTATGACACCCGCAAATCCGACACCCTCTACACCAGCTATAACACCTAATACCCCGCAACCAACCCCTATGGAACCCCAAGAGATGGAGCCTTGGGAAAAAGATTTGGATGCCGCTTTGGATGACAATTTAACCGATGCGCAGTCGGTCGATAAAATTCTTGCGCTTTATCCTACTTTCCCTGAGGACGGCAAAGTCGAAGCAGTAGAATACTTAGTCGATTTAGTTGAAGATAAAGATTATTCCAAAATCGAACCTTTGCTTTATGACAAAAAAGCTCCTGAAGAAGTTCTGGAAACGTTAATGGACGATTTATATGGACGCGAAGAATACGTGCAACTTCCTGCCATGCTAAAAATCATGCAAGACCCTTCCCATCCACTTTATGAAGATGCTAAAGAAAATCTGGCCGATTATTTAGAGCAAGATTACGGCAACGATATCGCAAAATGGAAAGAAGGCGTAGATAATTATCTAAAAGAAAATCCTCCTGAGCCAGACGAAGACGAAGGCGATGAAGATACAGGAGAATAATTCTCCAACTCACTTTTTGCTAGGTCGCGCAGCGCGATCTAGCTTGCTGAATTCGCCGTAGCTGCCGCTGCGGCTTTTTCTTTTAGCACCGCTCGACGACTTAATTTCACACGACCTTTATCATCCACACCAATGCATTTCACAGTGATGGAGTCTCCTTCTCGCACTACATCTTCAACGCGATTAACGCGAGTTTCAGCCAGTTCGCTGATATGCACCAGCCCATCTTTACCGGGCAATACTTCGACAAAAGCGCCAAATTCTTTAATCGTCACCACTTTACCATTATAAGTTTTACCCACTTCAATTTCAGCAGTCATACCACTAATAATTTCTTCAGCGCGATTTAATCCTGCAGCATCCGCACTATAAATACTCACCGTGCCATCGTCTTCGATATTGATTTCTGTGCCCGTTTCCGCGGTAAGAGCTTTGATATTTTTGCCGCCTGGTCCGATTAATAAACCGATTTTATCCGGATCAATTTTCAAAGTCACGATACGAGGAGCATAGCGGGATAACGCTTCGCGAGGCGCTTGCAAAGTAGCCTCCATTTTATCAATAATCTTCAAGCGCGAATCATGTGCTCGCTGCAATGCTTCTTTCATGATCGCGAAAGAAACCCCTGGCAATTTCAAATCCAGTTGAAAACCGGTAATCCCACTGCGTGTACCAGCGATTTTGCAATCCATATCGCCAAAGTGATCTTCGCTTCCAATAATATCCGTCAAAAGTTGGTAATTCGCCACACGCCCGGATTCGTCATTTTCCGTAACCAGTCCAATCGAAATACCACCTACAGGCGCTTTTAATTTCACCCCGGCGTCCATCAATGCCAAACTACCAGCGCACACCGTTGCCATGGAAGTTGACCCGTTGGACTCCATAATTTCCGAGCTCACACGAATAGCATAAGCAAAACTTTCCTCTGGGGGAATGACTGGGGCAATGGAACGCTCCGCTAAAGCGCCATGACCAATTTCCCGACGACCCGGGCTTCCCGTGCGACCCGTTTCTCCTACCGAAAAGGGAGGGAAGTTATAATGTAAAATAAACCGTTTTTCTGGATTGCCACCTGTATAACCATCAATTTCCTGCACTTCAGTCAAAGCCGCAAGCGTAGCCAAACAAAGCGCTTTGGTTTCGCCCCGAGCAAAAATCGCCGATCCATGTGAACGGGGCAACGAACTCACTTCGGCTTCCAAAACTCTTAAATCATCAAAACCGCGCCCATCGCAACGCTGTTTTTTCTCAAAAATACTTTTTCGAAAAGCTTTTTTCTGCAAATAATCAAACGCTTGCGACATTTCAAAAGGCGTCGCTTCAGGGAATTTTTGTAAAATAGCCCCTTCCACTTCTTTTTGTAGACCTTTAACCGCTTTTTGACGCTCCACTTTCATCGGACGATACAATGCATCTTCGATACGATCACCCGCTACGTGATAAGCAATTTCCAAAAGCTCTTCCTTTACCAATTTCAATACGGGCTCTCGTTTGGGTTTACCCGCTTTTGTCGCTAACTCTTTTTGCATCGCGATAATTTCAGCCACATGCTTTTGAGCAAATTCCATCGCAGCCAAGAAGTCCGCTTCCGATATTTCATCCGCAGCGCCTTCAAACATCAAAATCTCGTTCTCCGTGCCCACATAAACCAAATCCAAATCGCTCTGCTCCATTTGAGGATGAGTCGGGTTAACAACAAAATTTCCATCCACTCTTCCCACGCGCACGGCTCCAACAGGGCCTGCAAAAGGAATGTCCGAAACCATCAAAGCAGCCGAAGCACCATTGATGCTTAAAATGTCCGAGTCAT
Source organism: Verrucomicrobiia bacterium (assembly GCA_041395165.1). Lineage (GTDB taxonomy): Bacteria > Verrucomicrobiota > Verrucomicrobiia > JADLBR01 > JAIBCM01 > JAIBCM01. The sequence goes on along the minus strand of JAWLBA010000006.1, from coordinate 92,467 downwards.
TCACACCATCAGCTGACAGTAAAAGCGCGATCACTTGCGTGTCACAGAAATAACCCTTGGGAAAAAGTGGCCGAAGCGGACGATCAATCATGCGCGACGTGAGCACTTCTTTTTCCGTTGGACGTCCTTCCCGCTTAAAATAACCGCCTGGAAATTTTCCAGCAGCAGCAGCTTTTTCGCGATAATCAACTGTTAAAGGAAAAAAGTCTTGTTCCTCCTTAGGTTCGGGCGCGGAAACGGCAGTCACAAGAACGATCGTCTCCCCACATTGAACGGTCACGGCGCCATCGGCCAAATTTGCCAATTTTCCGGTCTCCAAAATTAATTCTTCATTCCCAATTTTTTTTGCAATGCGATGAATAGCCATGATTTATTTTTCCAGATTTTCTAATTACCCCGATAAAGAAAATAATTTTCTATAAAATTTTTATTAAAAAATAATATAGAAAATCTTTTCATTCTTCACTTGTCGATACTTTCACTAACTTTTTTTACAACTGAAACTATTGGTCCTACTTACGCAATTTTAAGCGCTCCAACAGTTTTTCATAATTCGCTTTGTCTTTGCGAGAAACGTAATCCAGCAAACCGCGTCGATGGCTCACCAATCGAAGCAACCCACGGCGCGAAGCGAAATCTTTTTTATTTTTTTGTAAATGTTTTGTGATCTGTTCAATACGATGCGTCATTAAAGCAATTTGAACCGACGAAGAGCCGGTATCGCCCTCTTTGGCCTGAAAATCTTTAATGAGTCTGTCTTTTTGTTCTTTAACCATAAATATTAGCCCTTCCTTTTGCCGAAGCTTCTTTATTTTTTCAAGGATTAAATTAATGGCCCATCTAACTTTAATTACTTCAATGGCTTATCGGATGCTTATATCCAGTATTGCATAAAGAAGCACACAAGGAGACGAATACCGATAGCGCTTTTTCGTCCTTGGCTAAAATCTTAAAAATTATGAAGGCTTCAGCCGACCTTCATCGAGATCAATAAACTCAAACATCGTCTGCACTGTGCCTGGCGGCAAACCGATTTCAGCTAAACGTTCGTTCAACCGTTGGGTTGCCCCATCGCGCCAACCGCGCTTTATCATAAACCCGTTCCAAATCTCAATCTCTTCCTCACTCGGTTTTCGGCCTTGAGTAAACGCCCATTCGAGCAATTCTTCATCCGACTTTTTACTTTTGAGCGTCTCGGCTTCAAGCTTGGCATAATCCACCTGCAAAAATTGGCAGCAACGCCAATCAAAACTTCCCTTCATATTCATGCCTCGTGCCGCATGCCATCCTTCCGGCAATTTCCCCGCTGCTGCGAGCCGAATTTTATCTAACATTCTTCCGAAATAAACAATGCCTTTCACCTGATCAAAAGGGCTACGAAGACCGGAAATAAGAGTGGGATAAGATTGTGCCATATCACAAGTAAAGCATCTTCAATTCTTATCTGCAAGCGCACTCCAACAACTCAACTAGATTGCTCTCATAAACAATTTCGGATTAAAATAATGGAATGGAGAAAACCTCCCTAGGAAATTCCACGCAAGAACAAGAATTACTGCGTCCGATCGCTTTGTGGGCTGCCGACTGCGCCGAACAAGCTCTTTCCGTTTTTGAAGATCGCTTCCCAATGGATAAACGTCCTCGTGAAGCTATTGAAGGAGGTCGCGCCTTTGGACGCGGCAAGAAACGCGACAAAAATCTTCGCACACTTGCTTGGGCAGCTCATTCAGCAAGCAAAGAAGCGGATGAACCCTCCGCAAAATATGCCGCACGCGCTGCCATGTTAACCGCTGCAGTCGCCTACACCCATACTGATTTGCCAAGTATCGATCAGGCAAGACATGTGCTTGGACCTCTCGCCTATGCCGCACTCGCTCTTGAAACAACTGCAGATAAAAAATCTAATATCAGTAATCAACTAATTCGTCGCGCCATTGAGAAAGCCACTCCTGAAGTTTATCATTTTCTAAAACACATGCCGGTTCAACCTAAGAGAGAAAAAGGGGGAAAAGGAAAAAGTCGGTTAAGCCTACTTTATGCTGACATAGACTTAGCTCTGCGCGCTAAAGCGCTCCGACTAAAGAAGTGACGCGTTCGCTCCTTTCGTTATAATAACATAAAACTATGACAACCCACTCCACTAACACCGTTCGATTTCATCGAGTCCTTCGCGCCAAACCTGAACGCGTTTATCGCGCTTTCATTGACCCTGACGCTATGGTTAAATGGCTTCCTCCTCATGGATTCACGGGAAAAATTCATCACATGGACGCCAAAGTCGGCGGCTCCTACAAAATGCACTTTACCAACTTCTCCACCGGAAAAAGCCACTCCTTTGGTGGAACCTATCTGGAACTCAAACCTAACGAACTCATTCGTTACACTGACAAATTCGACGATCCCAACCTTCCCGGCGAAATGATTACCACCGTTTCTATAAAAGAAGTTTTTTGCGGCACCGAACTCAACATCACTCAAGAAGGCATTCCAAGTATAATTCCCGCCGAAGCCTGCTATCTCGGCTGGCAAGAATCCTTAACCCTCCTCACCCAACTCGTCGAACCCGAAATTCCGGATCAGGTTTGAAAATTAATAAATTTGCTTGATCCGAAATCGATTTGGTTAGGTCGAGTATTACCGAGAATGAAATATGTGTTGACAGACTAATAATTTGTGCTAAAAAATGTCTTGACAACAATTGTCAAGACAATGCAAGATAAAAAATCTAGTTTTGGCGAATTTATCCGAAAAATGCGACAGAATCGTGAAGAACCTCTTCGAGTTGTTGCGGCTGGCGTGAAAATTGATTCAACGCTTTTAAGCAAACTTGAGCATGGCGACCGATACCCAACCGAGGCGCAAATTTCCAGATTTGCAAAGTTTTTCAAAGTTCCGGAATGGGATCTGAAAGGGCGAGTCATTGCAGACAAAGTTGCTTCGGAATGCGATGATGAAGACGCCGCATTGCACGCAGCTCATATTCTACGAGAACGTGCAACCCCTTATAAAACCAACTCCAATAAAAGTCGCTTATGAATTTTATCGCAAATGAAAGTGCCCAAAACCTACGAGGTGGGTTTTACACAGATCCCGACATAACGAGTTTCTTGGCTCGATGGGTTTTAGAAAAAAAGCCGAAGTCGGTTTTAGAACCAAGCTGCGGTGATGGTACCTTCCTTAAAGCAATAATTGACGAAAAGTGCGGATCGCTTCGTAAGCTTTTTGGGTGTGAGATAGAACACAATGAGGCAAACAAAGCGCGTAAGCGCGCTCTAGGCTCTAACAAGCTCTCCGTTGAGATTCATGCTGGTGACTTTCTTAAATGGTTTCTTTTTCATTCTCAAGACGTTGGACAATTTGATGGCGTAGTTGGAAACCCACCATTCATTCGCTATCAATATTTGCCAAAGGAACAACAATTTCTTGCGGGAAGGATTTTTTCCCGCTTCGGCTTGCCGTTTACCAAACACACCAACGCTTGGGTACCTTTTGTGATTGCTTCGTTCTCATTGCTTTCGCCCGGAGGCCGATTGGCGATGGTAATCCCATCCGAACTTTTCCATATTCCACATTCACAATCGTTACGCAGATTTCTTGCGGAACATTGTTCTCGCATCCTGATTTTTGATCCCGCAGAGCTTTGGTTCGACAATGCATTGCAAGGAGTAGTTCTCTTATTAGCTGAAAAGAAAACTTTAGCGACTGAGCGCAGCATGGGTATCGCAGTTCAGTCAGTGGAAAGCCGAGAAATTTTACGTAATAATGCCACCGAATATTTCGAGACAGCTGATTACATCAATGGGGATTCTATTTGCGGTAAATGGATGCCCGTATTTCTCTCCAAGAAAGAGCGGTCATTGCTCAAAGCATTAAAAACTGATACGCGATTTACCACATTTGACCACTTGGCCGAAGTGGATGTCGGTATCGTGACAGGTGCAAACAAATTTTTCCTTGTTACTAATGAGGTTGTGAAGACTTTTGGATTAGAGCGATGGGCGCATCCAATGTTTGGCCGAAGCGATCACGTTGCAGGTGTCATCTTTGATAAATCAGACCTTGCGGCGAACAGGAAAGCAGGGCTGCCGATGAATTTTCTTTGGTTTGATGATGTGGAATTGAGTTCGTTTCCTGCTTCTGTCCAACGTTATCTTCGGTCGGGCGAAGAACAAGGTTTGCCAAGACGTTACAAATGCAGCGTTCGTGAGCCATGGTTTCGAGTGCCATCGGTCCATGCATCGCCAGTTGGAATGCTTAAGCGCGCGCACCACTTTCCGCGTTTAGTTCTCAATAAAGCAAAGACTTTCACCACGGACACTGCTTATCGGATTCAGCCAAAAGAGACAACGGCCGTGAATCTCGTTTATTCGTTTCTAAATAGCGTAACTTGCCTAAGTGCTGAATTGGAAGGCCGCCATTACGGCGGCGGCGTTCTCGAATTAGTTCCATCTGAAATTGAGCGCTTGATTCTGCCGATATGTAATGTGACAGAAGTTGAATTGAGAGAGCTTGATGAACGTTTCCGCACTTGCTCTGATGATAGTCAAATTTTGCGTGAACAAGATAACGTTGTTCTGAGAAGCGTGGGATTATCTACTAATGACTTAAACATAATACATAGCGCGTGGGACAGATTACGCAATCGCAGGCAAAGAATTTCAAGCAGCAACGACGTTAAGTAAGTTCAATCAGAAACGGAGCAGCAGCATCTGGCGTTTCGTAAAGAGATAGCGGCAAGCCAGTAACATTTTCTTGAATGATCGTTGGAGTGAATTCGCGTCCCCATCTCAAAATCGTTGTGTAGTTTGCTTGCCCTGCTTCACCCGATGGTTTGTGGCTTATTTCGAAGTTTCTGATTCCGTAATCTCTTCCCCAGATAAATATGCGCATCGGAATAAATGTGTGCTCTTGATCACCCTGTCTTCCTTTTTCGTTTTCCCAGTGAAACTCACCAAATAGATTTCGAAAATATGTTGTCTGGTCTATTCGCTGACCGGGAAGATTTTCAAATTCTGCTTGTGTTAGCCGGACTCCGCCCACGTGGTGACTTCCCTCGTTGACTTGCAAAGCATCAGTTCGTGGTAGTGTTTTACTCCAAACCAATAATCCACCTTCGGGCCGAGCAGCCGGACCTTGTTCAGCAGACGAAGTTACTAGTGGAATCTGCGCAATGACTGGCTCTTGAACACGAATATTTTGCGGAAGCAGCGGCGGATTTGGCACAGCAACAGCTTGAAATGGATTAGCTAAAACTTGGTCCGCGGGACGTTGCTGTCTTTCGGCCTGGTTTCTTCTGTTTTCTCTAGCTTGTGCTTCTGTTGTAACCAGGCCACGAATAACTAAAGTATTGATTAGATCGGCGGTAAGACTTTGAACTGTGACACCATGAGGCTCGATAAAAGGCAAGAGTGGTTCGATAATCCGTTCAAAATCTTGAGCATCTGATGGAAGCTGAAAATCGTATCGAACCGCTGCTTCGTAATTGGTATAAAAACCACCATCAGTCAGATTGTTTGAACCAACAATCACCGTTGTTTTCGCAGAGCTTTCAAACAGGTAAACTTTTGGATGAAAAGTCGCTCTAGAAATTGGGTTGTGAAAAACAAAAACTTCGCAGTTCCAACGGAGCAATTCTTCAAGAACATCTTTACTCGTTCCGCCGAGGTCAATACCCACAGTTAACCTTAGCCGACAGCCGCCTTGGGATTGAGTAAGAAGCCGGTCACGCAAGCGAAGGATTGTTCTTAATGCCACGAAAGCGGACACGAAAATAATGCGGACAAAATTAGTCTCATTTTCTAAAAGTGCATCTATTTCCTGTCCCAGTTGAACCGAGGGTTGAGCTATCGTTCTTGAAGTCATCTGTCAGTAGTAATTATAATAATTTCATGTCTGCGCATAACCTCCAACCCTTTTTGAACAAATTCTTTGGCAAACCAATCGTATCCATAGGCAACTGGTAGCAATGTGACTTAACTTTAGCAAAAACTTTCAATTGAGTCGCCTTAATTCTCAAGAACTCGGATATTGATCAAACTTCGGCAGTGCAGTATCGAGGTAGGCCCAGGGTTGGGCGTCGGAAACCCAAACGTTCATTTGGGATTTGAATTCGCTAGGATCATCGAGACTCGCGGCGGTAACGCCAATCATTCCCGTCGTGCCTTCGCGATTTTGGGCACCAGTTAGCGGCGAACCACATTCGGCACAAAAGCCACGCTTGTGCTGCCCCATGGCCACGCTTTCGGTATAACGATAGTGTAATTTACCCTGTGTTAGCCGAAAAGATTTCTCTGGTACAACCACCACGTAGATGCCGGTGCCGCCGGTCACATATTGGCAATCGCGACAATGACATTGCACCATCATAAGGGGTTCCGCCGAAACTTCGTAGCGAACCGCGCCACACGCGCAACCGCCAGTAAAAGGTGTTTTCATACTTTTAGCTTTAAGTTAATAGGATTTAAGGGAAGCCATGTCGATGACGAAGCGATATTTGACGTCTGATTTGATTAACCGTTCATAAGCTTGATTGACTTTTTGGATAGGAATGACTTCGACGTCAGCGGTGATGTTGTGTTTGCCGCAAAAATCGAGCATTTCCTGAGTTTCCGGAAGGCCGCCAATGTTAGAGCCGGAGAGGCTGCGACGTCCAAAGATGAGGCCGAAAGAAGAAAAAGATAAAGGTTTCGAAGGAGCACCAACCAGAGTAAGATTACCATCCACGTTCAATAGATTGATATAGGCGTTGATATCATGTTCAGCAGAAACGGTGTCGATGATAAAGTCGAAGCTGCCAGTATGTTTCTGCATTTCGTTAGCGTTGCGTGAGACGACTATTTCGTCTGCCCCGAGTCGGAGGGCGTCTTCTTTTTTGCCAGGTGACGTAGTAAAAACGACAACGTACGCGCCAAAGGCATGAGCAAATTTCACCGCCATATGACCCAGCCCGCCCAAACCAACCACACCCACTTTCTTTCCTGCGCCAACGTTCCAGTGGCGTAGAGGCGAGTAGGTCGTGATGCCGGCGCAAAGGAGTGGCGCAGTCCCTGCCAGATCAAGATTAGAGGGAACACGCAGAACAAAGCGTTCATCGACCACAATGCTCGTGGAATAGCCACCGTAAGTGACTGGTGCCGTCTTGTGTTTGTCCGGTGAATTGAAGGTGAGCACCAGATTTGGACAAAAATTTTCCAAGCCCGCTTCGCAATGTGGACAAGTGCCATCCGAATCGACTAAACAACCCACGGCTGCAAGGTCGCCCGGTTTATATTTTTTAACCGCAGAACCCACCTTGGTCACACGTCCGACAATTTCGTGCCCGGGAACAATCGGATAAACCGTGGGCATGACATTGCTCCATTCATTCCGGACGAGATGAAGATCGGAATGGCAAATGCCGCAAAAAAGAATTTCGATCTGCACATCGTGTTCGGTAGGATCGCGTCGTGGAATCGTGGTAGAAGCTAGCGACGCCGTGGCGCTAGTGGCGGAGTAAGCTTTCGTATTATACATAAAATTTTTTGTTAATTTGTTTTATATTGTTCGTCACTGACTTTTTCCATCCAGTCAACCGTCTTGCCATCGAGTTGTTCTTGAATGGCAATGTGCGTCATAGCGGTGGTGGATGTAGCACCGTGCCAATGTTTTTCATCGGGTGGGAAGCAGATAACATCGCCCGGCCGGATTTCTTTAATTGATCCTCCCCAACACTGCACCCATCCGCAACCAGATGTTACAATCAAAATTTGGCCGAGAGGATGGCTATGCCACGCCGTCCGAGCGCCAGGCTCAAAGGTGACGCTGGCACTAACCACACGTGCTGGGGCATTGGCTTGGAACAAAGGATCAATACGAACAGCGCCAGTAAAATATTCCATTGGCCCTTTTCCAGAAGGTTGCGAACCGATTCTTTGAATTTCCATTCTTGTCTTTATTACAGGAGGTTTGTTTTAAATCAAGAGGCGGCTGATCAACGAATCATCGGACCAACTCGAGAAAGATTGTTTTTCTCTTAGGAATCAATGATTCGCTTTTATTTTCCTTCAAGGAATTTCGTCAATCCTCTCATCCAACTCTGCCAAGCTTGTTCGTTTTGATCGCGCATCTCGATTGAAGTAAACTTTTCGTGGGTCAATACCACTTGCGTCCCCTTCCCACTTACGAGCAACTCCACCGTCACTTGTGTCTCATTGCCTTCAAGTTCGCCAAACCCCGTGCCACTACCGTCCTTTTCCCAATCCGAAGTACAGACAAGCCGTTCGGGTGCTTTCACTTCAAGATAGGTTCCGACCACAGTAAAGAATTCGCCATCCGCCATTTTTATCTGGCTGCGAAACTTGCCACCCACACGCAAGTCGACTTGCACCGATTCCATGGTAATATTCTCTCCCAATTCCATCCATTTTTTTACTTGTTCAGGCTCTGTCCATGCCTTCCACACAAGTTCGCGTGGCACGTTGAACTCGTGCGTCAGAACAAGTGTTAAATCAGAGGTGCTAGTCGTTAAATCATTTTTTTCTGTCATATTTTCTCCGTATTTTCACGCCTTCGCATAAACCTCGCTACCTTTTTCAACGAACTCACGAGATTTTTCTTCCATTCCTTTTTTTAGAGCTTCCTCTTCGCTTAAACCTTGTTCAGCAGCATATTTGCGAACGTCTTCGGTAATTTTCATTGAACAAAAGTGTGGACCGCACATGGAACAGAAGTGCGCGGTTTTAGCGCCTTCTTGAGGCAAAGTTTCGTCATGGAATTCACGCGCCGTGACAGGATCAAGCGATAAATTGAATTGATCTTCCCAACGGAATTCGAAGCGAGCTTTGCTTAACGCGTTGTCGCGATATTGTGCGCCAGGATGGCCTTTGGCCAAATCAGCGGCATGAGCTGCAATTTTGTAAGCGATGACGCCGTCTTTCACGTCCTTCTTATTCGGAAGACCCAGGTGTTCTTTAGGAGTCACATAACAGAGCATTGCGCAACCATACCAACCAATCATTGCCGCACCAATGCCGCTCGTGATGTGATCGTAACCGGGAGCGATGTCAGTGGTGAGCGGTCCGAGCGTGTAGAAAGGTGCTTCGTGACACCATTCCAATTGTTTGGCCATATTTTCTTCGATCATGTGCATTGGCACGTGACCCGGACCTTCGTTCATGACTTGCACACCTTTCGCCCAAGCGCGTTCGGTGAGTTCACCTTGGGCTTTGAGTTCGCCAAATTGCGCTTCGTCATTCGCATCCGCAATCGAGCCGGGACGCAATCCATCCCCAATCGAGAATGAAACGTCGTAAGCGGCCATGATGTCGCAGATATCGTCCCAATGAGTGTAGAGAAAATTTTCTTTATGATGTGCAAGACACCATTTCGCCATAATGCTACCACCGCGTGAAACAATGCCGGTCATGCGTTGGGCAGTTAATGGAATAAAACGCAATAAAACTCCTGCGTGAATCGTAAAGTAATCGACCCCCTGCTCGGCTTGTTCAATGAGTGTGTCTCGGAAAAGCTCCCAAGTGAGTTCTTCCGCTTTCCCACCGACTTTTTCAAGGGCTTGATAGATGGGCACGGTGCCAATTGGAACGGGTGAGTTTCTTAAAATCCATTCTCTTGTAGCATGAATATTTTTCCCAGTGGAAAGGTCCATCACGGTGTCAGCGCCCCATTTGGTTGCCCACCGCATTTTTTCAACTTCTTCCTCGATACTCGATGCGACCGCGCTATTGCCAATGTTAGCATTGATTTTCACGAGAAAGTTGCGACCAATAATCATCGGCTCACTTTCAGGATGGTTAATATTGGCAGGAATAATGGCGCGGCCTGCCGCAACTTCATCGCGAACAAATTCGGGTGTAATAGTTTTGGGCAAGCGTTGAGGAAAACGATGAAAGATGGACGGTTGAAAGCCATCATTTCGTTCTTGAGAGCCTTGGTGTTGATGGGTGAGTTCTTGGCGAGATTGGGTTTCGCCAAATTGTTCCCGGAGCATTTCTAATCCTTGATTTTCGCGAATGGCGATGAATTCCATTTCGGGCGTGACGATTCCTTGTCGCGCGTAATGCAGTTGAGTCACCACCTTACCCGATTTGGCGCGAAGAGGTTTGCGTTTCAGACCTGGAAATTCCAAGAGTCGATTGCGTTCGGCTTGGCTGGCGTACTCGGCATGTTTTTCGCTTAGATAGCCATTGTCGTTCGGTTGCACCTTACGCCCTTCGTGTTCTTCAACATCGTTTCGAGAACGAATCCATTTTTCGCGCAAGGCGGGCAATCCTTTTTCCACGTTGCCTTGAAATTGGTTATCACCCCAAGGACCACTTGTGTCATAAACTCTAACAGGTTCGTTAATTTCAATTTGGCCATTAAAGGTTTTAGTTGGCGCTAATTGAATTTCGCGCATAGGCACTTGAAGGTCGGGATGAAGTTTGCCTTTTAAATAAACGCGCTTGGAGTTAGGTAGTTTGTCTTGGCTTTGTGGTTCGAAAGAATTTTTAGAAGCTATCATATCATTTTTTCCTACGCTGGCATTATCCAGATCAGGTTAAGAGTTTATCTCATAAATAGACTCAAGGGTCTCCCTTTCGCTGCACGAAATGTTAGGACTCTCAGGCCTTGCGACCTCCCCTTTTCTTTTTAAAATTTGAGGCGTATGAAAGAAAGTGTCAAGCGCGCAAAGTTATTTAGTGTCCAAGAATTCGTTTACAAATTGGTTCGCAGGATTTTGGATAACTTCATCAGGAGAACCTTGTTGTTGAATCACACCGTCATTTAAAATTACAACACGATCGGACACTTCAAACGCTTCTTCTTGATCATGAGTGACAAAAAGTGTGGTAAGATGCGTTTCTTCGTGGAATTGCCGAAGCCAACGTCGAAGTTCTTTGCGAACCTTCGCATCCAAAGCGCCAAAAGGTTCGTCGAGTAAAAGAACTTGCGGTTCGATGGCCAACGCTCGGGCCAGGGCCACCCGCTGACATTGACCTCCAGAAAGTTGCGCAGGGTAACGATTTCCATAACCCTCTAACTGCACACGTTTCAGAAGCGCTTCTACGCGTTTTTGAATTTCTGGTCGAGAAGGGCGCTCAGAACGTTTTCGGACTTTTAACCCAAAAGCAATATTTTGAAATACGGTCATGTGATTGAACAAAGCGTAATGTTGAAAGACAAAACCAGCTTTGCGTTGGTAGGCACTTTGCGAGCTGACATCTTGATCGCGAAACGAGACTTGTCCTTCGTCAGCAAATTCTAACCCGGCAATAATGCGCAACAAAGTCGTTTTACCCGAGCCACTAGGCCCTAATAAAGCAACCAACTCTCCAGTTTCAATTTTCAGAGAAATATCTCTTAAAACAGGATTTTTTCCGAATTTTTTAGATATGTGATTTATTTCGACACTCATGGAATCAATATTAAGTGGTAGATACTTTTAAATGCTGCGCTGCGCGCCATTCGGTATAGGATTTTAAGATCAAAGTCAATAAAGCGAGTAAAGAAAGTAGTGAGGCCACGGCAAAAGCGGCTGCAAATTGATATTCATTATAAAGAATTTCAATGTGCAAAGGAATCGTGTTCGTTTTACCACGAATATGTCCTGAAACGACAGAAACGGCTCCAAACTCACCCATAGCTCGCGCGTTGCAAAGAATCATACCATAAAGCAAACCCCATTTAATTTTCGGCAAAGTAATTCGGAAAAACAGTTGCCAGCCATTAGCGCCCAACGTTAATGCAGCCTCTTCTTCTGCCTTGCCTTGTGCTTGCATAAGAGGGATCAAACCGCGGGCGACAAAAGGAAACGTAACAAAAGTTGTCGCGATCACAATGCCAGGTACAGCAAAAATAATATGAATATCATGTTCCTGTAACCACAATCCCAAATGACTATGCGCGCCAAACATCAAAGCATAAATTAAGCCGCCAATAACTGGTGAAACCCACAAGGGCAAATCAATTAAACTCGCTAACAAACGTTTCCCTTTAAATTCAAAGCGAACGATGGCCCAAGCTGCAGCAATGCCAAAAATCGTATTGAGCGGAACAACAATGACCGCGGTTAATAGCGTAAGCAAAATAGCGTGTCGCGAAGCGCTGTCTTGAAAAACAGAAAAATAAGTCATTATCCCCTTAGAAAAAGCCTCCTTAAAAACCAAGAGCAAAGGCAATAATAAAAAAATAATCACAAAAACCGTCACCACTCCAATTAAAGTGGCCCGCAACCAAGGCGCCTCCGTAGTAACGCGCGGCGGTCTTACTTGTTCTTTGGCCTTAGTAGTAATGTTATTAACGATGCCTGCCATAATTCTAATGACGTCCGCGACGACGTTCCTCCCAACCCTGAAGACCATTCACGGCAAACAATATGATAAAAGATGCCACCAACATGACAAAACCTAACGCTGCGGCACCTTCGTAATCATTCTGTTCCAATTTAGTAACAATCAAAAGAGGAGTAATCTCGGTTTTAAAAGGAAGATTGCCCGAAATAAAAACTACTGATCCATATTCGCTCACAGCGCGACCAAAAGCCAACACAATACCCGTCAACAAAGCCGGCATCAGCGTGGGCAAAATCACGCGCCACAAAATTTGCCATCGATTGGCGCCCAAACATGCTGCCGCTTCTTCCATATCAGATTGCAAATCTTGAATGACCGGCTGCACCGTGCGAACCACAAAAGGCAACCCAATAAAAGTCAACGCAATCAACACTCCCCACGGTGTAAAAGAAATCGCAATACCAAAAGAATTAAAAAATTGGCCTAACAATCCATTCGGCACATAAAGCGTAGTTAACGCAATCCCTGCTACAGCCGTTGGCAAAGCAAAAGGCAAATCAACCACAGCATCCATTAAGCGACGCCCCGGAAAACGATAACGCGCCAGCACCCAAGCCAATAACGTCCAAAAAATCCATTTAACAAAGCCGAGAGTAACGAAATACCAAAACTCAATCGATAAGAAGCCATCACACGCGGATCACTGATCGCCTCCCAAAACTTAGGCAAAGGCGCAGAAAAAGTTTTTGAAACCAATCCGCTTAAAGGAATCAAAACAATCAAACACAAATAAAACAGCGTAAAACCGAGAGTCAATTTGAATCCCGGCAAAATCTGGCGACGCGATTTTAATGTTTGTGTCATGTTAACGATTTTTTATTTTCCTTTTTAAATATTTGGCTGAATCGCAAGGAAAGCGCGATATTTTTCTAAAATAGTTTTTAAAGCAATCACCGTTGCTTGCACCTGCAAAGCGCGCAGAGCGCGTTGCGGCGTTTCAAAAATAATTTCAAATGGCGTGGGTGCAAGCTGTGCAGGACTCGTTAATACCCCATCGTAACATTGATAAATAATGCCATCTTTTGCCGGAAATCCATCGATCGTTGAAGCTCGCGCACGCGGCAAAAAAGTTTCTGCCGCTTCCAATGCAGGGTTAAGCAACTCTTCGGTTAACAAACTCCCCTTCACAAATCCATAGACCCCTTCCGTGGTGTCGTCGGCATGCAACGATATCAGCCCATGCCATTTTCCCTGACGCAATTCTTTTTCCAAATATTGCACCTCAGGTTCAGAAGAGTTTTTCCAAAATTCTCGATTTAAATCTTTGCCGCTAGCAGATAAACGCGTGCTCGCTTCAAAACCAGTGGGATTACAAATCGGATAAGCATAAATTTGAAATCCGCGCGCCAATTCAGGATTTTCTTCCAAATGCTGTAAAAATTGCGTAACAGCCTCTACCCCTTCCGGCTCATCCCCATGAATACCGGCAAAAATGCCAATTCGAATCGGTTCACCACCGCCTGTGGGGCCGAGAAAAATAAATCGTGGAATATGATGATGACGCGCTTGCGAGGAAAAAGCGCCCAAAGTGCTTGCCAATAAATAATCCGACACTCGCGCCAAACGATAAAGTGGTGCGAGCAGTTGATTGCAGCGCGGTCGTTTCATTCGCGATAACAATCGTTGATCCGTTTGGGAAGAAAATGTAACTGTAGCCATAGTCTTTTTACCTTCTTTGATAAAGTTGATCAAAGACGCCTTTATCTGCAAAATGCTTTTTCTGCGCCTCTTTCCAACCGCCAAATGCTTCATCAATTGTAACCAATTCAACCTGCGGAAATTGCTGGCTATATTTTTGCATGGCTGCTCCTGAGCGAGGACGATAAAAATGTTTCCCTGCTAAATCCTGACCTGTAGGAGAATAAAGAAATTCTAAATAAGCTTTTGCAATTTCTTGGGTGCCTTTGCGTTTCACCACTTTATCCACTACAGTAACTGGCGGTTCCGCCAAAATACTCAATGAAGGCATAACGATTTCAAATTTTCCTCTTTCAAATTCTTTCAAAGCTAAATGCGCCTCGTTTTCCCAAGTCAATAAAACATCACCAATACCTCGCTGCGCGAAGGTGGTTGTGGAACCTCGCGCGCCGGAATCCAACACGGGAACATTGTGATAAAGTTTCTGAATGAAATCCTTAACCTTTTCTTCGTCCTTACCGAATTTTTTCTCTGCAAACGCCCAAGCTGCCAAATAATTCCAGCGCGCCCCTCCTGAAGTTTGAGGATTCGGCGTAATAACAGAAATATTGGGCTTTACCAAATCATCCCAATCTTTGATTTGTTTAGGATTACCCTTTCTCACCAAAAAAACAATCGTGGACGTGTAAGGAGCGCTATTATCAGGCAATCGACTTTGCCAATCTTGCGACACCACTCCCTTTTCCGCTAACATATCAATATCATATGCCAACGCCAAAGTGGCCACATCCGCCTCTAACCCATCAACAATCGAACGCGACTGTTTACCCGACCCGCCGTGGGATTGGTTAATAACAACTTTTTGTTCTGTTTTAGATTGCCAATATTTTTGAAAAGCCAAATTGAAATCCGAATAAAATTCTCGTGTCGGATCGTAGGAAACATTCAGCAACTCAATGTTTTTACCATAGACACTCGCAGCCAATCCCAAAACGGTCGCTAAACCCAAAAATTTTCGTATTACTGTTTTCATATATTTCCGAATCCTTTTCTAAAATTTTACTGTGCTATCAATTTGAATCGTTCTGGCCTGATTTTGTGTATTTAAATTCAACTCTTGATTTATGTCAGGATCCAAAAAATCATAGTTATGAAAATTAAATGCCACATTCCACCAATCGCGAATCGCATAAACGGCTTTCACACTGAAACCACGATGATTAGTAAATCCATTAGCATAGGTCGCATCATTGAAGGTGTCCGGCACTGCATCCGAACCGACCTCTTCATACCAACCATTGATTTCCCATTGCCCCTGTTTCTTAGCCTCGCCAATTTTTAACCCTACGCGCCATGCCAAATCATTAGAAAGATCCACCCATTTACCTCGAGCATCAGCATCGTCGCCGATATCATCAGGATTGAGTTGCGCATCCAAAGTCGCATCATGCCCCACTCGACGCACTCCCAAATCAGGAGCCGGTGCCATATTATAAACCAAATGAGCATAAGGTTGGATGGGAATATTTTTCAAAAAACCGCCACTCGGCGTATAAGTCAATTGGAACAGAGCATCCAACAATTGGAACTCATTACCTAAATTATTTCCGCTACCCGGATTGGGATAGATCACTCCGTTGGACAAAGTTTTTTGCGAGTTGTCCAAATCTTCCGAATTAGCAAAATAATAAAATCCTATCGCCGCTTGAGCGTCCAAAGTTTTTTCTATTAAAGGATAATTGATTCCCGCTTGCGCTGCCCAAATCCAACCATCATCATTACTGACGCGATTATAACCATCACCTCGCACGGCCTTATCTTCATCGGCTTCATTGACATCGCCAAAAGCCCATTGCCCTAAATTCACAAAAAATTTAGCTTTGCCAAGACCGAATTTAAACTGCTCCGTAGCGCCTTCGATCGTAAGATCGTTATCCCAAAGCATATCAGTCGTCCAAAACTGTTGCTCATGCTTTCCCACCCAAATCGTCGACCAGTTCAAAGGCGAGTATTTTAAATAAGCCAAATCAATATAAATACCATCCTTAGCAAAAGCATCACCCAACGTTTCATGAGTCGAAGTAATTTCTCCATCATTATTGCCACTCGCCAGGCGCAACCCCAATTCAAAATTATCCGCCAACTGCGCCTTTACGCCAAATCGCAACCGATAACGAGTGCGACTCCGGTCATCACGCATAGCATTGCTGTCAGGAAATGCTCCATCGCGATCATCGTCAAAAGCATTTTGCGAATCGGTATATTCATAACGCAATTGCAAGTCACCAAATAAACTTATCTTTTTCGTAAATTGACTCGCATCATACTTCGAAGCTCCTAATCCCTCCCACTCTTCTTGCAACTTCGTTCGCACCTCTTCCCCTTCAGTAGTCGTTAACACACCTTTTTCCACCAACTTATCAATTAAAGCATCCGCTTGCTGAGCTTGACTTGAAACCAAACCAAGACTTAAAAAAACATAACACCATAATAAATGAAAAAAGGTCTTTTCCAATTTATCATCACAAATTCTTGACTCAAAAAGAGCAAGATACGAATTTTTTTCAGTTTCATAAATCAAGTAATGAATCCATATACTACTATTTTAGTAGATATTCAAGAAAAAAATTTTAAATTCCGCCCCCTCTACAAAACCCACTTCCATTACCTCTTCCTTCCCAACAGGTTTACCTCGGAAAACTTCTGCCAAAGTCGCCTTTTCCATCAAAGCCGCCACATAATTTCGCGCATCCAACAAAACCCGACGAAAACGGCAAACCGGCTCTTCTGACTGCAACGACGATATTGCCCAACCGACACACAATGGATCGGCGCTAAAATCCCGTCAAAGTAACGCACAATTTCCCCCATCGTAATCGCTTCAGGCGATTTCGCTAAATAATATCCCCCTTCTTTTCCTGAAATGCTATCCACCCATTTTTGCTCCTTCATGCTCAACAAAATCTGCTCCAAAAATTTTTTAGGAATCTCATTGCGACGCGCCAACTCGCGCGTGGGAATCGGGCCGCGACCATAATGCTCGACTAAAGTGAAAATCGCACGCAGCGCATAATCTGTCTTCATCGAAAGACGCATATTAGACTAAAATAGTCGATTTTAATAAATTAAGCAACTCTGTTTATTGATCGCGAGCTCCCCAAAGCTGTCTTACCAAAGCATAAATTTCCTTCACCGGTCTGTTAGCGCGATCCGCGACTAACTTGCACGATTCATACTCAGGCGCACACTGCACCAACTTTATCCCCCAAATAACCCAACTTAACTCTGAATATCACCCCATTCTGTCTTCAAAGCTTGCCATTCACGTCGCAAAATCTTTCGAGTCACCGTTGTTTTACGCACTCCAAAAGCGCTGGTCTCAGTTAATATCAAATCCATCAACACTTCACTTTTTTGAGGCTCCGACAACACCATCAACAACACACCCAAGCGCCCTTTTTTCATCAATACCGGCATCGAAAAAACATCCAACGCGCCATTCACCAACAACCGCTCTTTAACACTCGCCACAATTTCAGGCGAAATATCGTCCAAATTCGTTTCTAAAACATCAATCGTTTCCCAATTTTTTTCTGCTTCGGAAATCAGCATCGCGCGCAAAACATTCGGTCGCGAATCCAAATCGCGCGTGCCAGCGCCATAACCCACTTTTTCAATTTTAAAATGATGAACTCGATCAAAATGAGTCACCAACTCTGCAAGCAAAGCCGCACCCGTCGGAGTCACCAACTCATGCGGTTCATCGATTTGTTCAAAAGGGATATTTTTAAAATCTCTAAAGTTGCTGGTGTCGGACCGGAAATTGACCATGTTCACATTTCACAAAACCTTTACCTTCACAAAGTCGGGAAACTGAAACGCGCTCAATCTTCAAAAGATCCAATGCGATGCAAGCCTCCTACAACATCACCAATCGAATCAATCGCCCCTACTTCATGAAAATGAATTTTTTCTAAGCTCACTCCATGAATTTTGGCCTCCGCTTCACCGATTTTTTGAAAAATACGAATCGCACGATTTCGCACCGATTCTTTTAATTCAGAATTCTCGATCAATTCACAAATTTCCAGAAAAATGACGACCGTGATGCGAATGGTGATGATGTTTTTTTTCTACCACCTTCACTTCAAATTTAGCCGCATCCATCCCTTTTCGTTGAACGCGACTTAAACTGACACGAAACTCTTTATTGCAAGGAAGCTTCGCCAACTCTTTTTGAAACAATTCAAAATCAAGCCCCACATCACAGAGTGCGCCCAAAAACATATCGCCACTGATACCCGAAAAACAATCGAGATAAAGATGCATAAGGTTAATCTAGCCTAACACAATTTATATGAGAAGAAATGGATTTTATAGTGCGGCAACCAATTTCAAATTCGGATCAATTTCTTCCACCATGGACGACGTCTCACCCCGCTCCAACCTTAAACAAGCAGCGGCTCCGATCATCGCGGCATTATCTGTGCATAAAGTCGGAGGCGCAATCCAAAGAGAAATTTTTCTTTTTGCGCACATTGCTTCCATCGCCTCTCGTAATCTTTGATTGCAAGCCACGCCACCTGCCAAAGTGAGACGTTGGCATTGCGTTTTTTCCAAAGCCGCTTCGGTTTTTATCGCAAGCGCCTCCACAATCGCCTCTTGATAAGAAGCGCAGAGATCAAATAAATCCTGCTCACAAGGCGATGATGAAAATTTTTTTCTAACACAATTTTCAATGCAGTTTTTAAGCCAGAAAAACTAAAGTTAAGATCTCCGGAATGCTGCATGCCTCGCGGAAAATCATAAGCACTTTCATCGCCGCTTCTGGCCATTTTCTCTAATTCAGGCCCTCCGGATAACCCAGTCCCAATAACTTCGCACCTTTATCAAACGCTTCACCAGCCGCATCGTCACGAGTCGCACCCAAAATTTCATATACTTTTCCTAGTTCCGTCATCACTAAAAGCGTGTGACCGCCACTTACCAAAAGTGTTAACCACTGTTTCATTTTTTCTAAACTTGGTGCCTGTTCATTTAAAAATGGTGAAATCAGATGCCCTTCCAAATGATTAACTCCTAAAAATGGTAAACCCGTTGCCAACGCTAAACCCTTAGCAAAACTATGTCCCATAAGCAGCGCACTGGCTAAACCCGGACCGCGCGTCGCCGCAATACCATCCAACTGTTCCCAAGAAAGATGCGCTTGATCAAGGGCCAACTGCGCAACTTTTTCCAAGGCATTAAGATGTTCTCGAGTTGCCAATTCGGGTACAACCCCTCCAAACAAAGCATGCTTAGCCGCTTGCGATGCCACGACATTGGATAAAACAGTAAAACGATGATTGCGCCATTGCACAAGAGCCACAGCTGTTTCATCACACGACGTTTCAATGGCCAACACTTTCATGAAATGCAATAGTTTAAAAATTAATATTAGTCGCCGGAAGCAACTGTTTCGCGGCGTAATCTGAATAAATTAAAATGCCTTTTAACACATTAACCGCACGCGGTAAAATTTCGGAGTCTTCCACCACTGTGATATCGGGGGTCACGCCACGCTCCTGAATCAACTCATGACGCGGCGTATAATAATAAGCCGTCGTCAAACGCAGCGCGGAACCATCTGGTAAAGGGAAAAGACTTTGCACACTTCCTTTTCCAAAAGTAGTTTCACCAACTAAAATCGCTTGATGCCAATCGCGTAAAGCTGCCGCAACAATTTCTCCGCCACTTGCCGTTCCTGTGTTGACCAAAATAGCTATGGGATAACCACGATGCTTTTCTTCTTGTGCGCTTTTTAAAATCACCCGACTTTGATCACTTCGTCCTTCCGTAGAAACAATCACTTGATCTGGAGCAATAAATTTTCCTGCCACTTCAACTGCTGTTTCCAACAAACCACCAGGATTATTTCTCAAATCCAAAATAAGTGCCTTTATCTTTTGCGATTCCAATTTTTTTAACGCACTTTCAAAATCGTCCCCAGTCGATTCGCTAAACTGCGCCACTCGAATGTAACCAATAGCTTGCACGCCAGCTAATTCGTTAGAAAGCAAACTAGCCTCTCGAACACTTTGTACTTTGATAACAGCACGTCGCAATGTGTAATCTTCAATCTGTTGAGTTTTTTTTCGTAAAACTCGTAACGTTATCAAACTCCCCTCTTTACCACGCAATCGACTCGCTACTTCAGTCAAACTCATGGTTTCTGTAGATCTTCCATCGACTTGCAATAACTTATCCCCGGCCATCAAACCTGCTTTAGCACCTGGTGACCCATCGGCAGGAGTAATAATCGTGGTCTCGCCATCTTTTAAACCTAACGTTAAACCAATACCGACAAACTGGCCTTCCGTTTCACGTTGCAAATCACGGTAAAGTTCAGGGGTCAAAAATTGACTGTGTGAATCTAAAGCATCTAACAATCCTTGCAGGGCGCCATAAGTCAAAGTTCGAGAATCAGTCTTTTGGGGATCAACATAATGTTGTCTCACCATTTCCATGACTCGGGAAAACGTCGCCATATCATTGCGATCTTCTTGGGACCACAACGCGTCCGAACTCTTCATAAAAAGAATCCCCGCAACAATCCAGATTAACCCGTAGCATTTCACAAAACCACCCTAAAAGAAGGTCTTAAAAAGTAAAGTGAAGCGAAACTTGATTAATCAAAAAGCTCCGGCATTCTCACTCTCGTCAAGCGGGTGTAGTTAAGTGGTATAATATGGGCTTCCCAAGCCTGGGTTGAGGGTTCGATTCCCTCCACCCGCATTTTTTTGCGATTTTCTAACCGTAATATTTTTCAAAGTAATTTCTTGAATACATTCTAGCAAACGACACAAATCTAAAAAAAGCGGCATCGAAAAAACGATGCCGCTTTATACCCTATACTTATACTCTAACAACAAATCATCTATTTTACTTGCGTATTGAGAAACGTAGGCACCAATATCGTTCGAGGCTCACCATTAGTGGTTTTCGCAGTAACTTTTGTCAATAAAGTCACAGAAGTCGTGCCTTTTGGCGTGCCTTTTCCGGCAGGACTACTTCTTCGCTCAGTTTTAAATTTTGCCGCATAGCCTTTTCTAAAAAGATGTCCCTTGGTCAAAACTTTTAGCTTAGCCGTTATAAAAGGTAACAATAAATTATCTACATCCGGCTTCGTCACCGCATACTCCACTCGCTCAATAATTAAATCCGAACGAATTTTTCCTTTAACCTTAAATCCCTTTTTACCTCGAAATTTTTTCTTCCTATCAGGATTGGGTTTCGACAACTCTAAAACAAAACCTGTTGTATCTTCAGCAAAAGTTATAGAAACATTATCAATCGCAATACCCTGATCTACTCCAAAATCGTCCTTGTCCAACCAACGAACCCAAAACACCTGCCCCGGAGCTACAACAACATCCGAAATCACAGAAATCAAAGTCGCTCGATTCGCCGGATCATTGCCATTAAGTGCTCCTACAGGCCCCGTGTGAACCACAGTAAAAGTCCCATTACTGACCGTCGTCCAACCCGTAGTATCAGCCTTAAACGCACCTCCATCAATCCGATATAAAAGTTGCAAATCACTATTCACATTGTCTCCACTCTTACGCCATTGCTCACCATCATATTGGATCGTAATTTTATTAATAAATCGCGAAGTTTGATTCGTGAAAACAACTCCATAATGAAATCTATCACTACCAAAAGCGCCTAAAGCCCGATCCGCACTGTTACCAAAATGATAAAGCTGACTAGCTGGCTGAATGATCGAGCCATCACTCGCATATAAAGTAAAAGACTCATCCAAAACCACATTCGATCGTTTGATAAACCATCCTGGAATCGTTGAATCATTGTCCCAATTCACATTGTTTAAACCCAACGACGAAAAATCTTGAGTATATGTAAAAGGCACACTCGTAACTGCTACGGGTTCTGCCTTTAATCCACTTAACCAACTTAGTTGGCTAACCATCAATAACATCATAATACGTTTCATAAAAGTGGATCAATAAAGCTCAAAAAAAATGAAAGTAAAGAGTCAGCCTGTAAATTTTTTGTAAAATTCTAAAATTTTGCCTCTTTGCAAGTACTTCAGCTGATTGGATTAATAGGTAAAAATCTTTAACACTTGGGGGCAGGCACCTGGGAAGCCGGATTTTGCGAAGAAACCTGTTCCTCCACACTCATTGCGGTTTCATATTCCCCACCCTCTTGACAAACATCCATATTCGGTGACATTGAAACATCGGGTGTGTAATTTTCTCCTGCTGCTGCTGCCCAGACTGTTTCTCGGTTCTTCGGTCTGCCCAGCTCTTTTTTGCCTTCAGCCTCGGCCACCCGATTATCTCGGGGCGGGTTTAACGTTTGGATTTGATATGGAATCACTACACCTTCCATACCCGGATATCGTCCCGTGACCGTTTCTGCTATTTCAATATCATCTCGAACTTTACGTTCGATTTCAAAACGAGTCCCAGTAGCCCATTTAACATCTGCCTCGGCTTGACGACGACGCTCGTAGTGACCTCGGGTTGGAACAGCACGACCAGTAATAGTGGTAGTATGATCGCCTACAGCCTCAATAAATTCAGGTAATTCTACTATATCCGCTACTTCATCCACTTTACCACTACCATCGAGTGAAGTAAATAATGAAGCCCCCATGAAATCCGTTGAGCCTGCTCCATCCCCTAACCAATAATCTTTTACATTTTGGACCGACTCTTCAATGCCCTCTAGATATGCTGGCGATCTTCTAATTCTTTCTGCTTCTTCAGATGGGAGTTGGGCTAGCACTTTTTCAAATTCTTTATTTACTTGCTCTCTCACCCAAACATCTCTGGCCTCTTGTTTTAGCGCTTCTGCCTCATTCACCCCACTCTGAGCTAGAGCAACAACCGCCATCTGTGCAGAAACAGCTCCAGGTATTACAGCCGCTGCAACTTCTGCCGCTGCCTGTCTTTCTTTGGCCTCTCGCGCTTGAGCATTGGTATATTGCGCCACCGCTCGAGCACTTGGGCCAGGTGCTCCTTCTTTTGGGTTAGATCGCTGTTCAGCTTTTGTTTCCTCCGGTAGTTTAGCCGATGGCAGGGAAACTTTCATCACTCCAGCCATTCGCTCATAGCGATTGTTAAGCACCCAGTAGGCTTTTGTTCTTTGTGGTACCTCAGCCACAGCTGCTCTTACCGCTTCTTCTGCTTGAGCTTTTTGCTCTTGGGTCGCACCTGGGTTTTTGTTTATTTTTTCTGCTGCTTTTATAGCTTCAGGCAATGCTGCGACGGCTTGTTGCCATTGTGCCAATGCGTTATCTCTAGCGGTTTTAGCTAATACCATCTCTTCTTGTGAGTAATACTTGCCCCGTATCCTATCCCAAATGATATCGGCTTGTGATGCATTAATGCCTTTACTCTTGCACATTTCATTAAAGTGATTGCGCGCCTCACTATATTGCTCTTGCGCTTTTATTACTGCTCTTTGCTTGGCAGCATAAGTCTTCGCATTTTCTCCTTCAATAGCTCCCTGCCTCAACACTCCTTGAACTTGGTTATGAGCTAAGCGTGCTACGTCCAACTTTTCTGAGGCTTCCTTAAGCTTTGCAAGCGCCCCCACTAAATCTTCATCCCCCTCTTCGAGACCTAAAGTATCGTTTATAGCTCGAACTGCTAACCCATAGTTCTCATCTTGCGCTCTAGCTTCTCCTTCGCTCCCTGCCAACATTCCCAGTGCCACAGCTCCTGCTACTGCTGCACCACCGCCTGATATCCTCCTACGTTTTTCTCTTTCCATCTGATCTTTAACACCATTTAAAACCTTTTCTGCTACTTCA
Organism: Verrucomicrobiia bacterium; assembly: GCA_041395165.1. Classification (GTDB taxonomy): domain Bacteria; phylum Verrucomicrobiota; class Verrucomicrobiia; order JADLBR01; family JAIBCM01; genus JAIBCM01. The sequence goes on along the minus strand of JAWLBA010000006.1, from coordinate 68,674 downwards.
TCAGGTATCCCATTTCTTCTACAATGCTCTTCAAACATGTCGCGGGCATATTGATATCTGCTTGAAATAGGACGAGGCACATTACCTTCTCGAGATGTTAAGTGGATTTCATCATAGGCCTCTATAACTTGAACTAACCGGTTTTTAATCTCTTGACTCTTTGCACTTACACCATGTTCATTAAGTAATTTTTCAGCCCTGGTAGCAGCAACACCTTCTCCTTCTATCCAACCAGTTTCTCTTATCCTTTTAGCAACTTCTTTCTGTGTCTGTTTTTGAATCTCATCTGCAATTTTTCGGGTAATACCATTAGCATCAGATAGTTTTACACCTCCCAGAGAGTTTTCAAGACTCCGACCTGCAGTTCTGTAATTATTTTGTAGTTGAACGAGTTCTTCTCTTGTAACATTGCTAGGTCTAAAGTGTATCGCTTCATGAGCCTCAATGAAGCCAGCCAAGGCCGTTTTTGAGGCTTCACTAGTGATTCCATGTCTAGCAAGTACCAAACCGGCACGATCAAGCGATTCTTGACTTATGCCACGCCTTTCGGCTCTCACTTCACCCAACACAAAATCTTCCCAAACCGATTGAACAACATCACGACGATCCTCACCAGCTTCACGCATTAATACTCGTCTTTTATTAGCGAGTTCTGCTTCAGCTTGGATTATTTTTGTTGTATCATCCCCTTTTCTTGCTTCTATTGAAGCACAATAAGCCTCTTTATATTCTTTTAAAGCTTGTGCTAACGCTAAATCGTTATTGATACCCCTATTCCTAAGTGCTTCAAGTTCATCACTCAAATGAGGTGCCTCTGATTGAAGTTTTTTTTGTCGAATCAAAGCAAATTCTGGCCCCATTTTCTGATCTATTCTATCTCGTACATGCTCCCAAGCAGGCTTCGCCACATCGCCATAATTGATGCCTGCCCCTTCGCAGAGTCGTTTATATTTTTCCTGAGCCATTTGATAGGCTCTAGCTTTCTCCTTGAAGCCGGGTTGGTGCGTAGCGCCATTAGGATCTCCCTTAGGTGCATCATGTTTTAAGTAAAAATTTTGAAGATCTTGATATTTTTCTCGCATGTCCGCAAAAGCCCGAATAACTGCCGGACTGGTAATATTATGCTCCTGAAGATAATCTTTTTCGGTTTGAATTTGGGACAAGTCCTCTGCCGCTAAGTTAGTTCCAGTTTCTCTTCTTTTTTTACTTTTGCGCCTGCCTTCCATTTTTTTCCAAGCATCTTTTGCTTGGGTTTCAAAACCATATGTTCTTGCTCTATTTGCAAGTGTAGTCCTAGCGGTAGCATCTTTTTTTTCAGCCTCTTGATTCCATCGATATCTCCCAGCTTCCTCGCTTCCTGCAAAGCCAAATAAGTATCTCGACGTCTAGCTAAAACTTCACCAAAGGATGATGAGAAGGCACTGTAATTCCTTGTTCATCAAGGGCTAATAGCGCCCTATTCATTGATTCCTCTGATGCGTCTATCGCCTTCATTTTTCTAGGTTTTTTATCAGACTTTTCAGGCACATCATTTATTGCCCCAATTTCTTCTCCAACTTCTGGAAGTTTTCTGCCCACAGCTAACTCTGCCTCTCTCATAGCAGCTTGTGCTTTCGTCAATGAGTCCTGTAGTTTATCCATTGCCTCTGGAGTTAATACGCGATCCCTAAGCCAGCCTTCAGCACTTAGGCTAATGTCTCTTTGACGAGCAACAGCTGCTGCAAAGTTTTGTTCAGCTCGGGCAATACTCTCAGAATCTCCTCCATCACGAGCTTCTCTCAATTTAGCTCCCGCTTCAGCAACCTGTTCAGCTGCAATACCCAGCTCACTTTCATGTTTCGAAACCTCTAAATCCACCCTTGCCGCATCTAAGTCTGGTAAACCATTTTTTACTTTTTCATGTATATGCGCACCAACATCCCGCTTATGTCCTTGAGAGTCTGATCTATGTCCACCATCTACTCCACCTTTTCTACCTTTTGCCATAACTTATTCAAATAGTTCTAAAAATTGCAATAACCTAACACAGAAGAAATAAAATCCATAAAAAAACTTTGTCAAACTGTTTCATTGGCAATTTTGTAACAATCGACAGATTGAAAAACCTACCGTGGCAAACAATAAATTAAGACTTCGGTATAGTGCCTGGGAAGTTGGAACCACATTTTGCCTCATACTTTTCCACACTCATTGTCGTTTTGTAAGCACTATCATCACCACAATAATTCACATCAGGCGATTCCCAAACGTTGGGGGTGTAATTTACAGATTGTTGTTCTTCAATTTTTGTCCAAACATCTTTTTTAGGAGATGGTTTTGTTGTTATCCACTAACTTATCGTTAGCTTTCTCAGCTTCTGGCTTCTTCTGCCCGGGCGTTTGTTGATCAGCCATCACTATCTCTGGTCCATACAGATCTCTTGAAAGCGATCGATCCAGTTCCATCTCGTCTCTCATTTCATTCGCCTGATAAAAATCATACGCAACCAAAGCAAATTCCTTCAATTCTGGCGGTAGAATCTCATCGAGCATAGCTTGTTGTATTGGAAGGTAATTTATCGTAGTTTTCAACGAACCAAACTAAGAATCTAGGATCCGAAATTTGCTCCTTCAGGACCATATTTTGCTGCCAAGTTGTTCGTTGTCCTCATGATAAGGGGCCTTCAAAGTTCGTAAAGTTTCCACTCTTCGGATCATAACCAAAGCCAAGCTCCTTCTCCTCATCGCTGATGGGTTCAACGATACCCTTCGCTGCTTTTTCCAACCTATTTGCTCTTTGGCTTCTCTCTCTGCTCTTTTAACAAGAATTTCTTGGGCCCAATCTCCAATGCCTGTCTCCGATCTTCACGCGAAGTCTAACTCGTTCCTGAACGTAATCATGCTCTGTTTGATTCGCCGCAATTTGCGCCGCCACCAATCTAGCTTCCTGACCCGACTTTGAACTTCTTCTCCGCTGCAAGTCCTTCTAAACTTTTCCATCAGGCCGAGCTTTCTATGCGCTTCTGCGATAACCTTGGCTTCTGCTTCGGCTCTGGCTAATTCAGCCCTAGCGAGTTCCAATTGCTCTTTATTGCCGTTTCAAGAGTAGCTATATCTTCCTCACTTGTTTGAACAAAAGTGGAAGAAGAAGTTCTCATGACATTTAAAGCCGCTCTCCTGATTCCGCCATTTCTACTGCGGCCTTTGCTGCTTCCAGATCTTTCTGATTTGCTCTTTGATGCAATAACAATTCTCGAGCCGTAGTAGGAACCGCTTTTACCCCTTCTTGCGCTTCATGCAATTTTCTGGTTGGCATGTCGAGCTACTAAAAGATGGTCTGCAGCTCCGGCTCGCTGAGCTGCCTCTACTCGTGCTTCTTCACGCACTTTTTTCAGGGCTTGAACTTGTGCTTCCACCAAGTCCTCAACTTGACTCAAACGCAAGGTAGCTCGATTCAAGGCGTCCATTTGCTCCACGCTAGCGAGGTTGATGTAGCCTAATGCTTCATCACTGTCAGTCCCCTGTGGAAACACAGCTTTCTTGGCCATTTCATACTCTGCCTTGGCATCCTGCCATTCTTTATTATTCTTTTGAACAAAGACTCGCAGCTGGGCTTCTTCCCAAACCTTTTTATCTGCCTCAGTTTCTTGACCCAAACCCTTAGGCAATTCACTGACCTCTGCCGCCGCGGTCTCCCCCATAACTGCCACTGTCGCCGCGGCTATCACTCCCGTCGCAATAGCTTTTTGCTGCCAGCGTTGATAAGCCATTTTTTTGGCGTCATAATATTTTTGAGCACGATCACAATCATCTAAAGCCTCTGCCAATTTTGCCGCAGCGTTTCTCTTTGCTTCTTCATTACCACTATCTACTACCGCGTCCACCTCCCTTTGAGCTTGATCTCGAATTTGACGCGCTTTTACTAACGCCTCATAAGCCTCTTTGCTTTGTTCTGCCTTTTCTGCAAGATTGCCTCGTATAAACTCGGGTTCACGTGCTGCTTTTAAGCGTTCTGCTTCATCGAGAGCTTCTTGAATAGCTCTACGATCCGGTTCGGGCAAATCTTCGCGCTCTAATAACTGACTAAGATGATTTGCACGCTCACCAATACTAAGCGTACTAGATCGAAGATTATCTTCAGCTTCTGCAAGTTGAGCTGCCGCTTTTTCAAATTCAGCCTCAGCACCTTCTATATCATCTCCCATTCGACGCGCTTCAGCAAGATATTCCCTGGCCTCACGCATTCCTTTTTGAGCTTTGGAAACCGCTTCATAATCCAAATCTCGCACTTCCGCAACAGCACGAAGACAATCCGCTTGATCGGTAGGTTTACGATCTCCAACATTGATTCGAGCCAAAGCCGCTTCAAGTTTTTGTCGGTTTGAAGAGTCGAGAACCTTGTCTGGATCTCTAACTAAAGCTTGTGCATATCCTTCAGAATTTGAAATAATGATATAGTTTCGATGAAGATCGAGTTCGGCTCTTCGAAATGCCTGAGCTGCAGCTTGAGCTTCTGCTTGGGCACCCGATAAATGAACGGTATCTCCCGCAAGCTCAAGTTGTTTGGCCCGAGCTTCTGCTGTTTTCATAGCGGCAAAAGCTTCATCTTTGCGAGCGATCAATGGACCACGCTCTTCCAAAGCGGTTTCCAATCTGCTAGCAACTCGAATTGCCTTCTCATTGACTTTGGTCGCCACTCTTTCTTCAGGAGAAAGTAAGTGATCGTAATTATTTTGCCAACGGTCATGACTGATCCTGCTTCTTTGATATTGCGCTTCCGCTCTTGCTAAAGTTACTTGTGCCGCATGAACCTCAGCCTGAGTTCCCTCTCCCTTAGCAAATCTTTTTTCAGCTGTTTTAAGCGCTTGAGCCGCTTCATCCCTGGCTCGCAAATTAGTTTCTCGTTTGATACCATACTCCGCGATATTATCCAAAGTGTAGAGCGCTTCATGTTCATCATTTACCGCTTTTATCGCAGTCGATGCTGACTCTAATGCCGTGCGATCTCCAACAGGCAGGCGATGATCTCCTAAAACCCTTACAATTCTTTGGTTCATCGCGTTAACTCTTTGATTGCTATCTTTAAGGGCTGCCTTGGCCTCTTTAAGATCTTGAGCGGCGGCTTCAACCTTAGGATCATCACTCGTGCTGCTCTCTTTAACCGCCTTACGCCAATTTTCTTGAGCCTTGGCTAGTCTAATATAAACTTGATCAAGTTCAGCAGCAGCTTCCATCACTCGATCCGGTAAACTTACCGTGGGCACGGATTGGCTAATAGCATTCTCAAGTAACTCCTTTTCTGTAGCATCATCTGTTCTAGCTATGAGTTTTTGCGCTTCAAGTCTCCAACGTGTTACTCCTCCCACTTTGCCATTATAAGTAACTTCAAGTCTTTTAACCTCTGCATCGGCCAAGTCAGCTTTCGTTTGGGCAATTTCAACCCCATCACCAGTTTTTTTCGCTGCTTCAAGTGCTTCATCTGCTTCTTTTTTAGCTAAACGCGCTCGTTGCAATAAAACACCGGCTTGATCGAGTTCCGCTGCAAAAGTTTCTAATCGGTTGATAATGTAAGGTGCGTTTTTACCTTCTTTTTCCGCAGCAACTACTTTGCCAGCATTATCCGCTTCTTCAAGCGCCCTACGCACGGCATCGACCTGTCTAGGTTCTAATGTAGCGGCTTCTTCCTCTTCAGCTAAAAATTCACGCGCATTTGTTCTCCAATTATTTTTAACACCATTTTTTTGGAGATAGATTTTCGTTGCTTTCTCCCAAGCCACTTTTGCTTCCTCGAGCGCCTTTTCAGCTGCTTGGATCTCTGCTGCTGCTATTTCACGATCCGCTCCTGGACGCTCCAAATTCAACCTAGCTTGTGCTAAAACTTTTTCCGCCTCTTTTATATTAGCAGTTGCTTGGGCTTTATCCCGCATCGCCTGCTGATATTCGGCTGCATATCGATCTAAATTACCAATAATCGTGTCAGCTCTTTCTTCTCGAGCAATCTGAGCAGCTCTTTCTTCCGCTTGTTCAATAGCGGCATCTATGGCTCTTTGGCGTTCCACTGCACCAGTTTGACCCTCAATAGTAGTAAGATGATCCACCGCTTCATCCGCTTCGTTTCGACGTCGAAGTGCTACGGCTTTAGTTCGAGCTGCTTCATCATCCAAAGTCTGAAATTTGTCTTGAGATAACTTTGCTTTGGCTTCAGCTGCTTCAGCGAGTTTGGCTTTGGCTGAAGCATCAGCCCCTGTTGCCGCTTCGGCTTCTGCTCTTAGTCGTTTTGCTTCGGCCCGATCTCCATTAAGAACACCCGCTGCCTCTTCAGCGCGAGCGCCCATTCTCTGCGCAGCTTCTTCGGCTGCTTCAGCCGCCGCTTCACGATTTTCGGCAAAGTCTTTAGCTTTTAAAACTTTGACCGCATCTTCGAAATCAAACTCTCGAAAGCTACCTCTCCCGGTTACGTCAATATCTACTTTACCTGTATGACGCAAAACTTTAGCCTTTTTAGAGCCTTTTTTGGCACTTGCTATAGCTCCACCAACAAGTTCGTCTACAATTTTTTTAGCTATTTTCTTTCCCTTAGCCATTCAACGGAATTTTCTCTATTTTAATAAAAAAAGCAATAAAACTCATAAAGGAGTTATTGTCAAATGGTTTCTAGAAATTACAAAAAAATCTTTAACACTTGGGGGCAGGCGCATGGGAAGCCGGATTTTGCGAAGAGACCTGTTCCTCCACACTCATTGCGGTTTCATATTCTCCACCAGACTCGCAAATCTCTTCCGCCAAATGAGGCGATTGCCAAACATTGGGGGTGTAATTGGCAGATTGTTGTTCTTCAATTTTTGTCCAAACATCTTTTTTAGGAGATGGTTTATTATTATCCACTAACTTATCGTTAGCTTTCTCAGCTTCTGGCTTCTTCTGCGGCTCAGGCGTTTGTTGATCAGGTATCACTGGCCCATACATGTCTCGTGAAAGCGATCGATCCAGTTCCATCTCGTCTCTCATTTCATTCGCCTGATAAAAATCATAAGCCAGCAGTGCCTTTGCTTTGACTTCCGGGGGCAGCAGCTTATCTGCCATAGTTCGATAATTCTCAGGTAATTGATGGTAGTTAGCAACCAGTTCAGCCAATAACATCGGATCTTCTAGACGTTCGCCTTTCTTATCTAAATAGGGCGCCAAATATTGCGTGATATGATAAATGGAAGAGCCTTCTACAGGCATTTCATCACTTACTAACTCAACTAAACCATTACCATCCCCCACTCTTTCAGGTTCTCTACCTTCTTTTGCGGCAAGAATTTCTTCTTCCCAATGTTCAAAGCCTGGACGCTCAGGCCTAACCCGTTCCTGCACATAGTTGTGTTCGGCTTCATTAGCTACAATTTGAGCTGCCACAACCCTCGCTTCTTGCACACGACTTTGAACCTCTTCTCCTGCTGCAAGCTCTTCCAAACTTTTGCCATTGGGTGAGAGTTGCGCATACGCTGTTTCTATCAACTTAGCTTCCGCTTCGGCTCTAGCCAATTGAGCTCTGGCTTGTTCTAACCGCTGCTCATTAACCACTGTAAGCGTCACGATATCTTGCTGACTCCCTTCTACAAAAGGCGAAGAAGAATCCCTCATAACCTCCAGTGCTGTTTGCTCTGCCTCTGTCTCTTCCAAAGCTGCTCTTACTGCTTCCAGATCTTTCTGATTTGCTCTTTGACGCTCTAATAATTCGCGCGCCGTGGTGGAAACTGCTTTTAGCCCTTCTTGCGCTTCATGCAATTTTCGGTTGGCATGTCGAGCTGCTAAAGATGGTCTGTAGCCCCGGTTCGCTGAGCTGCCTCTGCCCGTGCTTCTTCACGGGTTTTATAAGCACTTCAACTTTTGTTGTCCTGATTTTTCCGCTGCTTCAAAACGCCGCGTGGCTTCATTCAAAGCCTCCATCTCATATACTTCCTATAGCTATGTAGTTTACGCTTACATCATCTGGGCTCGTCCCTTCTGGCAATAACATTTCATACTGGGCCTTAGCCGCTTGCCACTCCTTATCATTAGCTTCAACAAACCCTCAGACCTTCGCTCTCTTCAGCCTGCGCATCCAAGTTTATTTTCATTACCTACTCCGTCAGGTAGCTCCCTTCGCTGCCGCTGCCGCCGTATCGCTCATCAAAACTCCGCCCACTGCTGATGCTGTTATCACCCCGGCTGAAATGGCTCTTCGTCTCCACAACAGATGTGTTTGTCGTCGAGGTTATACCCGCTCCATCGCAGCAAGATCATAAGCCGCTTGAATTTTTTCAAGATTTGACTGAGCTATTTCAATTTGTCCCGATTCACCAGTTTCTTGCGCAGCCCTCAATTTTTGCAACGCCGTTTCTCCGAACTTCCTGAGCTCGGACGAATGCTGCATTAGCTTCGTCAGATCGTTCTCTTTTCTCCAGCCAAACCGCTTAATATATAATCTGGCTCACGCGTTGCTAACCAAGGTCTCCTGCTTCACCCAGAGCTTTTTTGAAGGGCTAAACGATCTGATTCGGGTAAACCCTCTTGCTCTAAAAGATTTTTCGCCCTTCTCTCCCAAGCTACACTGTGAGCAAAATGAGCTCTCAAGACTCTTTCCGCTTCCAAAATAGCCTCTTGCGCGTCTTTATATGCGCTCTCAGCGCTCTCAATATCTTGTTTCGCTTCACGAGCTAAAGCAAGATATTCTCTGGCCTCTTGAAGGTCAGCACGAGCCTTAACAACAGCATTATATTCGAGTTCGAGTTGTTTTGTTGCCGAATCAAGAAGATCCGCAATATCTTTTGGATAACTTACTCTTTGAACAACTTGGGTAATCCCATTTTCAAGCCTCTCCCGATTAATATCTGCAATAACATTATTATTAGAATCCGCTAATAATTCATTGGCTTTTTCCCCAAAAAATTCAACACTGTTTTGATTTCGATGAACTTGCTTTCTGATAGGTATAAGTTTTTCTTCAATTTGCCTAATCGTATCCTCTACTTCTCTTAACGCCTCACCATTTTCACCTGTTAGTTGAAGTTCCGTGGCCCTGACAGCTTCCTTCTAGCAAGCATAAGGCGCTCATATTCCGGAACAAGGTTCTCTCTAATTGCTAAAGCATTCTCAAGTCTAGTAGCAATAAAAATGGCATCTTGATTTAATCGAGCGGTTACCACATTTTCAGCTGGAATGATATCGTCGTATCTTTTTTCCCAATGCTTGACGCCAGATCTTTCTAAGCCAGCGTTCTCTTACAGCTTCATAGTGCTCTCGTAATTGTTCAACGTTTTTTTCAGCTTCTTTTGTATCTCCACCAGATTCATATCTCTCTTAATTCGTCTCTAGCGGCTTTCCCGAGCTTGATGTGCCTCGTCTTTCGCTTGGATAGTTAAATCGATCTTAATTCTGCTTTCCGCCAAACCATCCAAAACATAGATAGTTTCGCGCTCGGCATTGGTGGCTTGAACCGTATCAAGGACTGATAATAAACCTTCACGTTCAGCCACTGGCAAATAATCATCATCCAACCATCCCTTAACAGTGTTTTGCAACACTATAATTCTAGAATCGATAGAATAAAGTTCCTCTTTAGCTATTCGAAGATTTTCAGCCGCCACTTGCACCCCCGAATCATCGCTAGCGCTAGCGCTTTGCATCGCATCACGCCATCTCTGTTGGGTTTGAGCCAAATTGGCATAAGCTTCATCACGCTCAACAGCAGCATTCAAAAGTCGTTCCTGCATACTAATAGCAGGCCGAGTTCTCCCTAGAGCGCTTTTTAACAGTTCATACTCTGGGTCGTCTTTATTGAGTTCTGCCAATCTTGCTTCAGCTTGTTTTCTGTGATGAGTTTGTGTGGTTACTTGACTTTTATAAAGCTTGTCAGTTTCTTCATAACGCTGATCTGCAATCTCTAATTGCTTTTGGGCATCTCGAATTTCATCATCAGTTACAGCCTCTCTAAGCCGTTTTTGCGCTTCTAACCTAGCTTGACGCGCTTGCTCTCGATCGAACCCCGCCATTTCCATTTTATTCGTTAATTCATCAAGCTTGTTGATAGTTTTCTCTGCTTGTAGGCCAGCTTTTTCCAATGCGAGTTCGTCTGCAACACGCTCCGCCGTAGTAAGCACCTCTTGAATCTGTCCAACCCGAGTGTCACCTAAAAAATCAACTGCATCTTGATCTTCTAATAAACGCTCTGCCTTTTTTCTCCAGGTCTTTCTACTGTTAACTCCTTTGTCACATCTTTCTTTTGCCTCTTGACGTGCAGCCTTTGCTTGCTCCAAAGCAGCCTCAGCTTCTTTTATTTCTCGATCAGAACTATCAGGATCAACGCTAGAACGTCTTGCATGTAATTGGGCTTTGGCTAAACGTTTTTGGGCATCAGAAATATCAACCCCAGCTTTTGCTCGATCTATTATAGCCTTCCGATAATCGGCAGTAATTTGAGTAAGATTGGCCACAATTTCATCGGCTGCTTCTTCGCATCCAATTTGTTTTTCTCTTGCTTCGGCTTGTTCAATGGCACGACCTATTGCTTGCTGACGCGCGTAAGCGTTGGTTGACACTTCGATAGCGCTCAAATCCATCTCGGCAGCATCTGCGGCATCACGTCGACGCCGCGCTAAAACTTTCGCGCCTTGAGCTTGCTCATCCAAAGCTCGAAATCTTTCTTGAGAAGCACGAGCTCTAGCCTCAGCTTCCTCAGCGAGTCTCGTCATAGCAGGCTTATCAGTTAATTCTGCAACCTCAGCTTCTGCGTTTAATCGTCTTGCTTCAGCTGCGTCACGGTCATAAACTCTCCTGGCTTCCAAAGCGCGAGTCAACAAAGGTTCAACTCTTGCTTCAGCCTCTTCAGCTGCCCTATCACGCTCTTCGGCAAGGGTTCGCGCCCTTAACAGTTTTACTGCATCGCCAAAATCAAAATCGACAGATTCACCTTTACCTGTGATGTCTACTTTGACCTTGACTGGAATGTCTGGCTTATGTTTAGAGGCATATTGGGCTCTCCTTATAGCCTTACCGAGTTCATCAGTGACTCCACCAGCTGCTTTTTTACCCTTGGCCATTTAGCTATATTTTTCCTTAATTTAAAAAAATAATAAAACCCCAATACCTACCCTTGTCAAATGGTTTCATGGGTAAATAAACTAACAAGAGGTTATAGGTTGAAAACTTATCGTAACAGATCAGATATATAAAAATAACAAATCACCTATTGCTAGTTACTTGTCACTTTTAACTAACTATAGCGCACATCTTTGCCAGGTTCCATTTCGAAATCTTCCGCATAACGCTCTTCAGTGAAGGGTTCGATGATGGTTTTGACAAATTTGATGTGGATAGGATGTTCGCGATAAATTTCTAGTTTCGCCATAGATTCACAATCAAATGCCAAGAAAAATTGCCATTCCGACTTGGGTTTTACATTTTTTCCTGTCTTTAAATTCATCACTTCTGGAATTTTAAGCAGGCTGATGCGAGTTTCGATTAAAATAGTTTCCAACTGCTCTGGTGTGACAGAGGGTTTCAATTTAAAATAGACGCAATGATGAACCATAAATCTCTAAGGCTTGCTTATCGGATGCATAAGCCTTTATCGAATCTCATAGACGACGTCAACGATAACGCTCAAATCTTGACTCCCTGCTTCGATATTGGGAGGCGTCATTTTACTTTCATCCAACCCGGCTCGTGCCATACCTAAAGAACGCACCATGGGCGGTAGAGAACCGTTATTACCCAGCTCTTGAAAACTCACTAATGAACCTAATTTCACTCCTGCAGCCTCGCTTTGGCTTAATGCTTTGGTTTTAGCCTGAGCAAAAGCTTCCTTGCGCGCTTGTTCCCGATAAAGTTCTGGATCACTAATTTCAAAAAAAGGTCCATCGGTTCGATTCACTCCCAATTTCACTGCCTCTGCCAAAATCGGGCCCATCTTATCAAAATCTTTAACTTTTACCGAAATGGTTTGCGATAAACGAAATCCCGTAAGATCCGGTGGCCGATTTTCGATGTAACTATAAACCGGTTCCAGATTATATTGCGTTGTTTGCACCGCTTTTTTTTCAATACCAAGGCCCGTTAGCATCGCGTAAACAGCATTCGCCTTTTCACTATTGCTTTGTTGCGTTTTAGCCGCTTCTGCATCTTCTGAGACTACAGTTAAAAGCAACACAGCCGCATCGGGCGCAGCAGACACTTCCCCACGCCCTTGCACAGTAATCGTGCGCTGTGGCGCAAGCGATTCTTTTAAAATAAAAAATTCTTTGAAAGAAAGAATAGCGAGATAAATAATCAAAACTAAGGCCACCGGAAATGGAATCACACGCGTCATATCACTATTGCCTTATCGCAATCCGAACGATTTTGAAATAAGAAAATCCCAAATTCGATCTGGCACCATCTGATGAAATAAAATGGCCATGCGTCCTCGATTCGTCACCACGTAGCGTGGTCGTGGCTTGGGTCGAGTCAAAACTTTCGCAATCGTGCGCGCCACGCGATCGGGCGAAGCGCCTGGCCAGCCTTGATGCTGATAAAATCGCAAAGCTTTTCGCGCCATATCAAAATAAGGCGATTTCTCGTCTTGTAACGCTTCCACCGCTTTCAACTCAACATTCGCTTTAAATTTTGTATCAATGGGCCCCGGCTCAATTAAAACCACTTTCACCCCAAACGGCGCCAACTCAATACGCAACGTGTCAGAAAAAGCTTCCAAGGCATATTTCGACGCGCAATAAGCGCCACACATGGGAGCGGTTAATTTACCCATGATCGAGCCCACATTCACAATCGCTCCTCGGCCGCGTTCCCGCATCTGTGGTAACACCAAAGCGCACAGTCGAGCCAAGCCAAAGAAATTCGTTTCAAACTGATCTCTTAAACCGCGTCTCGCCACCTCCTCCGAAGGCCCCATCATACCGTAACCCGCATTATTGACTAATCCCGTAATCACTCCCGCCTTCTGCACCACTTGTTCACATTGCTCTTCCGAAGTCACGTCCAATTGAGCCAAAGTTATGTTAGAATAATTTTTTAATCCTTCGAGCGATTCTAAACGTCGCGCAGTAGCTAACACAGACATCCCTTGTCGCGCCAAAAAAATTGCCGTAGCTCGACCAATGCCACTGGAACATCCGGTGATTAAAATTTTACCCTCCTGCACAAACTCCAAACTTAATGAGGAGAAAATAGGTCGCAAGCGAAATTCTTGTCGAGTTGTTAGCTTATTAGCTAATAGCTCGCAACTCAAAATTGAAAAAAGCTGGACATCCTCAGACAAATCACGCATAATAATAAAATTATGGCCTTCGATTCAAAAAGTTTTGGACTCGGCAATTTGGTTGCAGGACGTTTTTCATCGGAATCTCCGTCAACCACAATTCCTGAAGAAACCCCTGTAACTTCAACCTCTAATCATAAAAATTATAACACTCCAACCTCTGTGACACCTACTGAAACTTACTCCTCCATTGGCGGTTCTCAATCGCCCATCATCACTGAAGACGTCGAACTAAAAGGTGAACTTGCTTTTACCGGCGAACTCGAATTTAACGGCCGTTTCGAAGGCACACTCGACTCCGATGGCGCGTTAACCATTGGCGATCGTGCGATCATCAAAGGCAACATCAATGCCTCTTCTGCTATCGTTTCTGGTAAAGTGCAGGGCAACATTGTTGTCACTGGAAAAGCTCACATTCAATCCAATGCTATCATCCACGGCGACATTCAAGCCTCCACCATTGAAATCGAAGAAGGAGCTAGCGTGAATGGAAAACTCACCACCAAAGGTGATCGAGAAACGCCTAACTTCAACAACATCTTTACACGTCTTGGCGGTAGCAACACAAAAAGCTCCAAAAATAATGGTAGCAGCAGCAATAGTATTTTAACTGATAAATAATTTTATTCTGCAATCGAAGTTGCCATCACAATCTTTTTAATGGTAACTTTTTTATTATTAAATAAACTGCCCAAACTTAAAGCTTGAGCTGTGTTAAGATAACGAATTCGAGTCAAAGGCAATCGTGCGGCGATGCGCCAGGACTCTACTAAACTCAAAGCATAACTATCCAAAGCAACAGGATCTTCACTCATAAAAAGCGAATTCATCTTTCGACAATAATGCGGTACATAATCCGGGCCACCTCCATACTGACACCATAAGCCATCCATCACATGCAACACTGTTTTTGTTTGCAAAGACGTTTTCGCATAAATTTCGGCTAAAGCGGGATCACCCCAAAAAGGTTCAAACTGAAATCGTCGCGTGTTATCCACCGAACCCAATACCAAATCCGCAAAACTACCCTGTAAGCCAACCGCTTCGCTATTGGATAAAACCGGCACATGAATGATCTTTGTCAAACGCTGCGTCACCAATTTCGCGACATAAGAACGAAAACTTTCCTGCTTAGTCAACGCGCTCGCTAACTCAAAATTTAAACCCTCATCTAAATTTTTTTTCTGTGCCGCTTTGTTGTGTGGCCTTGAAGATGGTTTAACCTCTTGAAATTCAAAATCGCCCCAAATCAACTCGCCCACCTCCGGCTGGGTTATAAACACACTGGAATCAAAGCCCGTCAATGGAATCACTGCCGTAAACACGACTCCATCACGACGACGCCCTAAAGAATAGCCAGCGGCTCGCATTTCCTCGGCAAACTTGTCCCACACCACAATATTTTCGCCTTTTACACCAGCCGCTTTTAACCCCTCGATCAAAACATCTACCAAAACTGGCTTGGTAGCCAAAACTTTTCCCCCTGCGGTAGAAATTTTAATCCCCACCACATCACTCGGTTTGATCCATCGCGACAAAGCTTTTCCTAAATTGGTTTCACCCGTAAGTTGATGAAATCCTTCACTAACCATTGCTTCCACAATGGGCCGCTGAACAACAGTTCCTTGCAATACCTCAGAGTGGATCACCTGGACCAAATCGACTTCAGCATTGAGCGCTTGAGAAAAAAAACAAAAAAAATGCCAACCCCAACCAATCGCAGCTAAAAATAAATTCCGTTTCACACTTTTTCTAATAAGTTAATCATAGCATGATACGTTTGAAATAAAAATGAAATGGAAACATAAAAACGGCGAATGGAATCTTTCTCAAAATTCTCTGATTATGGGAATCTTGAACGTCACGCCCGACTCCTTTTCTGACGGAGGCCAATTTCTTAATCCTGAAATGGCTCTTCAACACGCAGAAACTTTGATCCAACAAAGCGCTGACATCCTTGATATCGGCGGCGAATCCACTCGGCCCGGCTCTCAACCCATTTCGCAAGAAGAAGAGCTCAAACGAATTTTGCCTGTGCTAAAACTTCTGGCTCAACGCACAACCACTCCCATTTCCATTGACACCACCAAACCTGAAGTGGCTCGCATCTGTTTGGAGGAAGGAGCCGCCATCATTAACGATGTGAGCAACGCAAAAAATCCTGCTATGATCACTCTCATTGCGGAAAAAAAATGTGGTTACATTCTCATGCACAGTCAAGGCACCCCGGCAACCATGCAACAGGCTCCGACTTATCACCATGTGGTCGAAGATATTTCAAACTTCTTTGAAGCCCAACTGCAACATCTCAAAACAGCAGGAATTGCTCTGGAACACGTGGTGATCGATCCTGGTTTTGGCTTTGGAAAAACCTGGGAACACAATCGCGCTTTGTTTTTAAATCTTGAATGTTTTCGTCGCTTTAACCGTCCACTCATGGTGGGCATTTCTCGAAAATCGTTCGTTGGTAAAATCACAGAAACTCTCCCTCAAGATCGATTAGGCGCCACTTTAGCGATGGAAACGCTCGCTTTATGGCAAGGCGCCTGCATAATTCGCACACATGAGGTTGCACCCACACGACAAATTGTTAAAATGCTCAAAGCTTTAAAATCGATACCCCATGAATTGGATTAACTTCATGCTTCAATATTGGCGCTGGTGGCTGGAAATCGCCATCCTCTCGCTCATGTTTTACGGCATTTATCGTCTCATTCATGGCACCCGCAGCGCTTCTGTCCTCGGTGGATTAGCTCTGGTAATTAGTGTCCTTTGGATTTTTGCCAAATGGCTAGATCTCGTTGTGCTCAACCAGCTTTTTCAAACTCTCCTGACTTCTTTGCCTATTCTTCTCGTGGTTTTATTACAACAAGAAATTCGACAAGGATTAGCAGGCTTATCGCTCGGAAACTTTTTTTCACGAAATCGCAATCGCACCGCCACCATTGAAGCGATTGTTGGCTCAGTTGAATCGTTAAGTGAAAAACGCATGGGCGCTTTAATCGCCATCCAACACACCATGTCCAATCAAAGTGTTGTAGAAAGTGGAGTACTTTTAAATGCCGCTGCTACCGAAGAATTAATTGAAACACTTTTTTATCCCAAAACTCCCCTCCACGACGGTTGTATTTGGATTGAAAACGATAAAGTTGTTGCAGCCGCTTGTATTCTTCCTGTTACACAACGCGAATCGTTACATCGTAGCTTGGGCTTGCGCCATCGTGCCGCACTCGGTTTATCAGAGGAATGTGATGCCATTGTCGTGGTCGTTTCGGAAGAAACTGGCATCATTTCTATTTGTCACAAAGGCAATTTAGAACGCCCTTTAAATCCCGATCAATTACGACAGCGCATCACAGATATTTTATTAGAACGAAAAAATGTATGAACGCTTCCTTTTTCTCTAATTGGCGAGCAAAGCTAACAAGCATTTTAATTGCCTTCGCTTTCTGGTGGTTTTTAAAATCACAATTAGAACCTAATTTTTTTCAAAAAGCCTGGCAACTTTACACGTTGCAACAACTCAATGAAACCACTGCCCCACCCGCCCCATAGACAATTTTTTGGCACCGACGGCATTCGCGGCCCGGCAGATCAATATCCGCTCACGCAGGAACTGATTTACCAATTAGGCCGTGCCACTGCGCATCTTTTCCGCCGAAACTTTCAATCGCCTCATATTCTTATCGGTCGCGACACCCGACAATCTGGGCTGCAAATCGAACAATCTCTTGTCAAAGGCTTAACTTCTTTAGGAGCAAAAGTCGGATTGCTCGGCGTAGTTCCCACCTCTGCTGTAGCTTATCTCATCCCTCATTTCAAAGCCGACGGCGGAATTGCCATTACTGCCTCACACAATTCCTACGAAGATAATGGCATTAAATTTTTTCGTCATGACGGCTATAAGTTGGACGATTCTTTAGAACTGAAACTGGAACAAGAAACACTTCAACCTACTTCAACTTTAAATCCAGTCAGCCTCGGGCAAACTGATACCATTCCAGAAGCCGCTTCCCTTTATTGTAAGTTTGCTCAATCAACTTTACCCAAAAGTTTTTCTCTACAAGGATTAACCATTGCCTTGGATGCCGCTCACGGCGCCGCTTACCAAACCTCTCCTGAAATTCTTCAGTCGTTGGGCGCAAAAGTCCACGTTTTCAATGCTCAACCTACTGGCATTAATATCAACGAAAATTGTGGCAGCACCTACCCTGAAAAATTGCAAGATTACGTCAAACAAACTCAAGCCGACGTCGGCATTTCTCATGATGGTGATGCGGATCGCGTTATTTTTTGTGATGATAGAGGCGAAATTTTAGATGGTGACGAAATTTTAGCGATCGCTGCAATCGATTTGTTGCAAAAAAATGCGTTAAAAAACAAAACGCTCGTAACCACCGTTATGAGCAATTTGGGCTTAGATCAATGCCTCGCTCAACACGGAGGTCGAGTCATTCGAGCTGCTGTGGGCGATCGTTACGTCATCGAAGCAATGATTCAAAACGATTGCAACTTAGGCGGCGAACCTTCCGGGCATCTCATTTTTCGTGATTATGTTACCACGGGTGATGGCATCATTAGCGCCCTACAAATTTTGCGACTAATAAAAGAAAGTGGAAAATCTTTGCACGATCTGAAAAAAATTCTTACCCGCTTCCCACAAAAACTGATCAACATCAAAGTAAAAGAAAAAAAACCTTTAGAACAAATGCCTCGCGTCCAAAAAGCTTTGCAAGAAGCAGAAAAAGAGCTTGGCTCTCAAGGAAGAATTCTTCTACGTTACTCCGGCACAGAACCTAAGATTCGACTACTTATAGAAAGTGCGGAAGAAACCATATTAACACGACTTGAAAAAAATTTAGTAGAACCTATTAAAAAAGAGATTGGAATATAAAAAGAGAACAAAGAATTATGAAAATTTTTATTGATACCGCTGAAATTAAGGAAATCAAAGAAGCCCACGATTTAGGATTAGTCGATGGCGTCACCACCAACCCTTCTCTCGTTGCAAAAAGCGGCAAACCTTTTCGCCAGGTTTTAGAAGAAATTCTAGCTATTGTAGATGGTCCGATTAGCGCTGAAGTCATCGCCACCGATCGTGATGGAATTTTAAAAGAAGGCCGCGAACTAGCAAAAATTCATAAAAATATTGTTGTGAAAGTGCCTTTGATTTCTGAAGGTCTCAAAGCTGTTAAAATTTTTTCTAATGAAGGCATCCAAACCAATGTCACACTCTGTTTCAGTTCTGCCCAAGCTTTACTTGCCGCGAAAGCCGGTGCGACTTACATTAGCCCTTTTGTGGGTCGTCTCGATGACATTACATCCGATGGCATGAGTCTCATTGCTGACATCCGTCTTATTTACGACAATTATAAATTTAAAACTCAGATTTTAACCGCTTCCGCACGTCATCCTTTGCACTTTGTCGATGCCGCAAAAATCGGCAGCGATGTCATCACCGCACCCCTACGCCGTTTTAATGCAGTTATTAAAACATCCCTTGACTGATATTGGCTTGAAAAAATTCCTCGATGACGCAGCAAAAATTAAAAAATAGCTATGGCAAAAGTGTTATGGCCTAATTTCGCTAAGCGTAACGGGATTTGTGTAGCGATTGCCCAGGATTTTTCAAACCCAACAAATCTTGATGCAGGGTTATGTGGATGAAGCCGGCTATCGTGAAACTTTAAAAACCGGCGAAGCCGTTTACTATTCAACCTCGCGCAAAAAACGGTGGAAAAAAGGTGAAACTTCCGGTGATGTCCAAATCGTGCATGATATCTTGATCGATTGTGATGGCGATTCGATCATTTATATCGTTGAACAAAAAGGCGCTGGAGCCTGCCACACGCAGGCCAGAAGTTGTTTTTATCGTAATTATAAAGAAATTATTCGGAAAAGTAAAAGAAACTCCATCAGACACTTTGCTAATACAAGAATGCGAGGTTCATCCTCGACTGGTTTAATTTTTTCGAATCCAAAGCCTCGCCTCTTTACGACAAACCTGCCAACCCTGTGTAAGATTGCAACGCGCTAGGGAACGATCCTGCAACATTCTTAAAATATTTTCTATCAACTCAAAATCAATATCATTCACTTTTTCCCTTTCCAACCATTCCCGAATCACGCGTCTTTGCAAAGCCAAGGGTAATTTTGCAAGTTCCCGTGTAAGCAAGCGATGAGGTTGACTTCGATCGCGAATTTTCTCCAAAAGGTTGCGGCTTTGCTCGCTTAAATAAGCATCTTCTTCTGCCAATAAATCGGCAGTCTGACAAAGTCGCTTCACTAAATTACTATCAAACTGTTTTTTTAAATAAGGCAAAAGTCGATGTCGAATTTTGCCTCGAAAACGGGTTAACTCTTCATTCACCGGATCTTCATGCCATTTTAAATGATGCGTTTTTGCGTAATGCAAAACCTCTTCCCGCGTCGCCTCTAACCAAGGACGAAAAATAGTAACATCCCCACGCTGTGACTTCCATTTCATCGCACTCAAGCCGCGACTCCCTGCACCGCGCAAGAGACGCATCAACACCGTTTCCGCCTGATCACTGGCCGTGTGGGCCGTCACAACCCCCGAGCATCGAAAACGTTTTTCAGTCTGAACTAAAAAATCATAACGCGCCTCACGACCCGCTGCTTCTGTTGTGGCATCAGATTTTTTAGCTCTTTTGGTTACACATTTCAGCTTCCATTTCTTAGCCAAAGCACAACAAAATTTTTCATATTCATCCTCATGCGGAAACCAGCGATGATTAAAGTGAGCAACAATCGGCTGAAACCCTGCCTCACGCAAACTATGAAGCAACGCCACCGAATCTACGCCTCCTGATAAAGCGTAAACAAACTGAGTCGGCAACTGAGAAAAAAATTTTGTCACAATATGTAATCCAATAAAAAAGAGCGATGGGTTAGATCGCTCTTTATAAAAAAAATAGAATCAAGGCAAAGCTCAAACAGTAACTAGACAATAATTAGATTATACTTTTGAACAATAAATGTCAACCCCTAATAAACCCTTTACCCAAAGAAAACAACCCTCGATCACTCAATTTTAAATCAGGAATCACCAAAAGCGCCATGAAAGCGAGAGTCATAAAGGGGGCGTCCAATTGCGAACCCCACTCTTTAGCCAATCGATCCAATTTTTCATAACCCGCAGCAACCTCCTCACCTGCTTCAGGCGACATCAAGCCTGCGATGGGTAAAGGTAAAATTTCTGAAACCGTTTGCGAAGCAGCAGAAATGCCGCCTTTAGCTTCGATCAACAAATTCACCGCTTTAGCCAGCGATTCATCATCCACTCCCACCGCAACAATATTATGCGAATCATGCGCCACGGAAGAAGCGATTGCGCCCTGTTTTAAACCAAAATTCTTAATCCATCCAATCGCTGGTTTGACCGATTGGTAACGATTCACCACCGTTATTTTTAAAATATCCTGCTCCAAATCCGATTCCGCCTTTTGAGAATTCCATCGAGGTTTCAACTTTAAATGACGCGTGATAAGTTGCCCATTCAACGCCTCGATCACATCCAACTCACCGTCTCCATTATTTTTGAACTGAAAATCCGCAGCAGTTTTCAGTGAAGTTTCAAAATGATTAATCAATGGGCTTTTTATTCGAGGCAATAAACTTTTTCCAGTCTCAGCTACCTTCTCCCCATTAATATAAGTCGCCAACACATTTAAATTTTTTAGATCGTCTACCAATAAAAAATCTGCGGGATCACCCTTTTGCAATAGCCCGACCTCCAAACCATAATGCCTCACCGGATTCAACGTCGCAGCACGCAACGTTTTCATAGGATCGACTCCTTTTTCTATCGCACGTTTCACTAACAAATTAATGTGGCCTTTGACTAATTCATTCGGATGCTGATCATCACTACAAAGCATGCAAATATCAGGATGACTTTCAATTAAAGTGTAAAGCGCTTCAAAATTTTTAGCTGCCGATCCTTCCCGGATTAAAATTTTCATCCCACACGCAATTTTATCCAGTGCCTCCTCTTTCGTGAAACATTCGTGATCCGTAGAAATACCTGCGCTCGCATACTGTTTCGCATCCGATCCGCGCAACCCCGGAGCATGTCCATCAATCGGTTTTTGCAATTTTTGTGCGATTTCAATTTTCTTCATCACTTCTGGCTGTCGTTCGAGAACTCCAGGAAAATTCATCATTTCACTGAGATATTTTACCTCATCACGTTTCAGCAACGACTCAATCTCATCCGCCGTAATGGTCGCACCCGCCGTTTCAAACGGAGTTGCGGGCACACAAGAAGGTGCGCCAAAGAAAAATTTAAAAGGAGTTCGCTGCCCTTCCTGAATCATATAATCCACGCCCTTAACTCCCAACACATTGCCAATCTCGTGCGGATCGGAAACCGTCGCAACCGTGCCATGAACCACCGCCCAGCGCGCAAACTCTGGCGGCGGCAACATCGAGCTTTCAATATGAATATGCGCATCCACAAAACCAGGCATGACAAAATGCGAATACTTTTCTTGATTCCACTGAATATTTTGAATTTTTCCCTCTTTCACTTCCAATGTGCCGGGTTGAATTTTTCCGCTTACCACATCCACAATATTTCCTGAAATAGTAAAAGAAGAGTCGCTCATAAAGATGACAAGGGTAACAAGTGAGCAAAAATTTGTCCACTTTTAGCCTAATCTAGTAATGGTATAGTTTGGGTAAATGAAGTAGCACGGGCATCTTGCCCGTAACAGCCTGGAAGGCTGTGCTACTCCTAGACAATCCGTCAGCTGACGGATTGCTCGATAAAATAGTTACCCAAACTATACCACTACTCCTAGTCTTGTTATTTCTACATTCTGTATTATAACTATTTTAATTCATGGCTTTTATTCATACCATTTTCGAAAAATTGCAACGTCATCCGAAACGCATCGTGTTTCCCGAAGGCAACGACCCTCGTATCATTCAAGCCGCTGGCGAATATGTAAAACGGAAACTCGGTCCGGTCATTCTTCTAGGGAAACGTAATGAAATTGCCGAAATCGCAAGTCAACATGGTGTGGGCCTCGTTTTTATTAATGTCATCGATCCGGAAAAAGCCGATGACCTTGAACTTTTTTGCGATCGCTTAAAAAAATTGCCCAAATATCGCGACATTGCGGATGAAGAAGCCCGCAAAATGATGGCTATCCCTAACTATTTTGCCGCGATGATGCTTCAACACGGCCAAGTCGATGGCATGGTAGGCGGCGTCAGCACTGCCTCCGTCAGTTTATTGCGACCGCTTTTTAGTCTCATCAAGCCTTTACCCGGAGTGCCCAACGTCTCCAGTTGCATGGTCATGCAAGTGCACAACAAGCAATTAGCCCATAAAGGCCTTTTTTTCCTAGCCGATTGCGGTGTGATTCCAGAACCAACAGTCGATCAGCTCGCCGTCATTGCCTTAGAAGCCGCACAACTTTCACGCCAACTTACCGGCGAAAAACCCAATGTTGCTTTTCTCTCATTTTCTACGCGGAACAGCGCTAAAACCCATAGCACCGAAAAAATAATTGCTGCCACCGCTCTCGCTCAACAAAGAGCGCGCGACCAAAATCTCGAAATCGAAATCGATGGTGAACTTCAAGCCGATGCCGCCATCGTTCCAGAAATCGCTCAACAAAAAGCGCCTGACAGCCCATTAAAAGGCCAAGCCAATGTTTTAATTTTTCCTGACCTCAACTCAGGCGACATTGCCACAAAACTCGTCCAACGCCTCGCTAAAGCCGACGCCTATGGACGCATTCTCATGGGACTTTCCAAACCTGCAGCAGATATTTCTCGCGGATCAAGCGTGCAAGATATCGTGGGCGTTGCAGCCATCGTTGGATTGCGAGCGGTGGCTTATCGACAAATTTATCCCGATCAAGGCGTTAGGCTAACAAATCAATAATTACCCGCTAAACACGCTAAAAACGCGAATTTTACTTCCGAAGTTTCTTTCTTTTAGCGTCTATTCGCGTGATTCGCGAGCTAACCGCCGTTTAGCTATGCGATAATAATTTTTATCGATCTCGCAACCCGCAAATTGTCGATCTAATTTCAAAGCTGCGATTACCGTTGTGCCAGAACCTAAAAATGGATCACACAACCAATCCCCTTTTTTTGAACTGGAAAGAATAATGCGTTCAATAAGGGCCAACGGTTTCTGTGTGGGATGCCCCACTTTTTCCTTACTCGCTCCTTTCAACGAAGGAATTCGCCATAAATTCGTCGCAAATTTTCCCTGCTCCAAATGAAGCTTTCGCTTTTTCAAATTCTTATACCGTTTATCTTTGAGATAAATTTGCTTGGTAGCTTCATCATAAGCTTCTCGCACTGCTGATTTGTTGAAATAAGGCTTCTCACTTTTTCTTAAAACTAAAATCATTTCATATTGAGGCGTAAACGAATCTCGTCGCTCATTATAACCCACCGCTCGATCCCAAATAATCAAATCATGAAACTGAAATAACTTCGTTGCTTGTGCCATTACCTGTAAAAACACATGTTCTCGCTTTCCTAACTGCCCAAACAAATAAAGCAACCCCGTCGCATTCAACACCCGCTTCGCCTCTTTCAACCAAGCCAACATCCATTTCACATAATCCACTTCACTCGCCCACGCGTTGTCCCATTTTTCCTTGATCTGCACCTGAAAATAAGGCGGATCCGCGACAATAAGTTGAAAAGCATTTGGTTTTTGTTTGGGAAACCAGGTTAAGCAGTCGGATTGAGCCACCCGAATTTTATTCATAACTACGATCAATTATTTACCAAATTTTTCACTGCCTCAGCCCAAGTCGGAAATTGAAAAATAAACCCTTCTTTTAAAAGTCGCCCTGGAATCACGCGACGGCTTTTGAGAATGAGTTCGGTTTCAGTACGAAGGAAAAAAGCGCCAATTTCCAACATCCAAGCTGTAGCGGGTAATCCGAATGGCATATTAGCGGCTTTTCTTAGATCCCGCATGAATTCAGCATTAGGCAGTGGGGTAGGTGCAGCAAGATTAACCACACCTGAAAAATTTTTATTGTCAATTAACCAGCGAATGGCTCGAACAAAATCTTGCTCATGAATCCAAGAAACATATTGCCGACCATTACCTGACTTGCCACCTAATCCCAATTTCACCAAGCGCAACAAAATATCAAATGGCCCACCTCGATCCGGGCTCATGATAATCGCGGATCGCAATAAAACTTTGCGCGTTTTAGGAAGGAAAAATGTTTCATACGTTTGCTCCCAAGCTTTCGCTACTTCGATGCTAAAACGCCACGTGTCCGGGACATTAGGTTCGCCACCTCCTAAAAACCCAGTGAATTCGTCATTAGACGCATCATAACGATGCGCATAAATTGTTGCGGTGCTCGCTTGTAACCAAATGCGAGGCGGATTTTTCGCTTGAGCGATAGCTTGGCCAATAATTTGGGTAGATTCAATGCGTGATTTTAAAATCGCTTCTCGATTTTGAGCGTGATATCGGCAATTCACGCTCCTGCCCGCTAAATTAATCACAGCATCTGCATTTTCCAATTCTTCAATCCAATCGCCTAAAGAACTTCCATCCCAATGCACCACACGCCAAGGTTTTTCATCTTTTTCACGAAATGATTTGCGACTTAAAACAACCACTTCGTTTTCTTCCTTGCGAAAAGCTCGTGCTAAAATCGTTCCGACTTGACCAGATCCACCGGGAATAATGATTTTCAACTTTTAACTTTCTAAACCAAATTTTAGTTATTTTAATTTTTCTCTTATCGGCTTTCTAGGATCAGACCAAACCTCACAACGCGTAATTTCCGAAAGAGCGCCAGAAAATAGTCCCATGTGTCCATGATTCTTGGCATCAAAAAGTCCTCGAATAATGACATATTTGTCATTTAATTTATCAAGATTTTTTATCATTTCCTTGGTTGAATTTATCCAAATCATATTACCCAAAATACTGTTATCAAAATCCTCTTTGTGAAGATAAAGCCCATTGCCTTCGAATTCCAAATGAAGATAGCCAATAATTTGAACCTCTTTTTCGTGATATTTCTCAGGTTGAGCGAGAATTTGCAATAAAGTAACACGATCAATGTTAGGTTGGGCGTGAATATTCATCCCTAAAAAACACAATATTAAAAACAGTGATAGCCGCTTCATAATAATCCTTTCGTTTTAAATTGATGAACCATTTTAATTTACCCACCTAATAAAACCTTAAAAAATTCATAACAGTTCTAGAACATAATAATAAAATTCAGAATCAATTTTCCATCCCAGACTCTCGTATAATTTTTGTGCATTCGAATTTGTTTTTGCAGTGGATAACTCCATGCGATCTACGCCAGTTTTTATAGCGTAATCTTTGGCGGCTTTCATTAATTCTTGAGCCACACCTTGTCTGCGGTGATCAGGAGATACAAATAGATCGTAAAGAATGAGTGATCTTTTGTAGGTAATGGAATTAAATAGAGGATAAAGTTGAGTGAATCCTAATGCGATTTGATTTTCATTTTTTGCCAGAAAAATAATCGAGTCTTGAGCGATTAGTCTTTGCTCAATAAATTTTCGTGATTCAGTTAGGTTCGATTCTTGTTTATAAAACTGTCGATATTGATCGAATAACAAAGTGACCGGATCAAGATCATCGATATTGGCAAAGTCGATATTTATCATTTAACAGCTTCGCTGCGTTTTTTTCCGAATGTAGAGTAAATTGAGTAATAGTATAGTGGATTTATTGTAGGGCGAGCGCTCCGCTCGCCACTGATATAATTTGGCAACCGGAGCGGTTGCCCTACAAGGCTTCAAAAGCTAAAATACTAATTTTGAGTGCGATGACAGATTTCGAGTCGATTACCAAAAGGATCTTCAAAGAAAACCGCATAGTAAGTTGGTCCTTCGTCAAAGCCAGGGCCTTCGATGTTTTTAGCACCGATGTCGTGAAGCAATTTAGCTAAACGATCGACTTCTTCATTGGAAGTTGCCCAGAAAGCGATGCGATTTTCATTCGGCTGATGGGTTTTGCTCTCGGTCACACCAAAAAATTCACTTACACCCTCTTCGACATTGAATTGAATCCAACCTTCAACATCGACCGTTCGCATAAATCCTAGTGCTAGCAACAGTTTATTATAAAACGGTTCAGCTTGTTTTAAATTTGGAACACGTAAATCGATATGATCAAGACGGCGAGGCATTTCTTAATTTTAAGATAAATCGCAGTTTTGTGAAACGGTTTAATTGTTTATTCGAAAAGTCTTTGAAAAAGAGTTGCTAAATTCGGATGGTTTTTCTAAAATTGTAATCTTAGTTATGAATTCACTCTTTAAAAAGTTAAAAGTCAAACTATTTTCTTTAATTTTTTCATTTTTGTGGGTTTCATTTATTCCCTATCGGCTTTCTGCCATCAGCCCACAACCACCGAGTCAAATCATCACGCAAACCACCAAGCATACTTTTGATCAACCAGTTAATATCACCACTAACGGTATTGCTGAAATTACATTCGACGTTCAAGGCTTAGAGAAAACTATTTGGGATATCGATGTACAAACCTTTATTCAGTATGCTGATCCTCAAAGTTTGACAATGATCTTGAAAAGTCCATCTGGTAAACAAACGATACTAATGTCCCATGAAGGCAAAAAAATAAAAAGCCATTATGTGATGCCTAAATATGCCAAAAAGAAAGGTGGTGTTCCACCAGATATGGAACCTAACGAGTCTTATCCCTTTCAAGAAGCTATCGACCAATTTAATCTCAGTACTAACTTTTATTATACAGTTCTTAATGGAACTTTGTGGGACGATCAAGCTTCTCTACCTGTTACTGAAGCAGAATATGGCATTACCAATAAGGTCAATTATCCCAGCTTAGCTCCGGAAGGCTCTTTAAGTGTATTCACTGGAGAAAATCCAAACGGTCAATGGAAACTGTCTATTCAATCAAAAGATCCAAGCCAAGTTATCAGGGGCAGATTTTTTTGGGAGTGGAGTGATGAATTCCCTATACATCCCTGTCTTCCTTTCACGAGCACTGATCAAGTTTGCAGCTACATAACAGCAAAATATAATTGGGGCTCTTTAGAGGGATGTTCCAATAATTATCTTTTCACACAGCTTGAGCCGGTTAATTGTTGGCCTCCAATACAACCTGTTGATCATTATAACTTTGATTTTAAGCTTTATAGCCAACCTCAATTTCAATCCTTTAAAGATTATGGTGACCCTCAAAACATCACCAATTGCAGTCTCATTATTACCACGGCAAAAGGAACTCATCCGATTCAGTGGACTAATACAGTTGCCACCTTGAATCAAAATATTATCAACAATTCTCTAATTAATTCTATTTTAACTATCACCAACCAAGGACAAAATATTAAAGAGCTAGAAGTTTATACAGATATTGATCACAATCAGCCAGGTGACTTAAGAATTTCGCTGACCTCTCCCTCTGGTAAAACAGCTTTACTATCAGGCAACAATGGAGGCAGTCCTAATAACGTTTTCGCTAATACCTTTTGGGATGATCAAGCGGTTACTCCAGCCACCGATGCCATTTACTTCAATAATATCGCCAAGCGTTCTTTGATTCCAGAAGGCGCTTTAGCGCTTTTTCTGGGTGAGAATCCCAATGGAAATTGGACTCTTAATATTTTGGATGAAGACGGCAATAATCCTAACAGCTTTGGAAAACTCGATGAATGGGGCTTACGTTTAACTACATACGTAAAACCAAAGTCTTCTTTCACTATACCACCCTCCCCTAAAGCTCCTAACAGTATCGTATTACAAACGGTTTCTTATACGAACTATCAACCGCACAGCATTCAAAATTTTTCTACCGCTATGATTCCCTTTAAAGTTTCTGGATTGCAAGGATCGGTTTGGGATGTGGATCTTACTGCATTCATTCAACACACTTCCACAAAAGATCTAATGATTTCTCTCGTTTCGCCCGATGGGAAAAAAGCGGTGCTCTCGTCAGACAATGGATTTCAACGCGGGCCTTTTCCAGAAAATTATTTTCCACAAAACTTTATCTTAGACTATAATGAAGCTGATCCTCCCAATATCACTCCACCTTTCCCTTTTGATAATTTTGTACTACCCGCTTATAGCAATTTATTAAATGGCGTCAGCTGGAATGATGAAGCTCCATTGCCCATCACCGACGCCGATTACTATTCGGATCTGCCTTTGGGATCAGTAGCACCCGAAGGCGCTATGGATATTTTTCGAGGTATTGATCCTAATGGAGATTGGAAACTAGAAATTCAAGACACTCGTGACAATCAACCTGTTTCGGGAACCTCTAAATGGTTCAACCAATCAGTTCAACAAATGACAAGCTACCTTACTGAAGGCTTGGTTACCAACTGTTCCTTGCGTCTCACAGTCGCTCAAGGTGATTCAGAAACTAAAGACTGGGGTTTCACCAATGTCGTGGATCAACTTTTAACCGATACTCCTTTAGCTTCAGAGTTTGTAGTTAGTGGGGTAGGCAATAGATTAGAGCAAGTTAGAGTTTACACCAAAATTTCACATCCTGCCTCAGGCAATCTTGATCTTACCCTAACTTCACCTTCAGGGAAAAAAGTTGTTTTATCGACAGGCAATGGCGGCAATACGCCTGATGCTTTTCTGGGAACGATATGGGATGACCGTGCTTCGACTGATTTGCGAGTTACCGATTTAAATTTCAATAATCAAACCGAATCCCTTTTGGTACCTGAAGGCGCTTTAGCACTTTTCCGTGGCGAAGATCCCAATGGGACATGGACTCTTACCGTTACGGATCATCAAGCTGCAGGAATCTTAGGAGAATGGGGATTGCTCATTACAGCTTATGCCGCTTTCCTACCTCCCATTGTTGACTATCCTCCCCCTCCTCCTCCGCCGCCTGCTCCTCCTTATACCCAGGGCAATGCTTATATTTTTGGACAAAAAAGTAGAAATGCTTTTCTTCTCAAACAACATGATGGAACACTAATAGAAAAGCCTAGAGCAATATCGGAATTACCCCAAAAACATAAAATTGTTGCTGCCAATTATTTTTCTGTTCTTGACTCCCCTAACCCAATTTTGTGTTTAATCCTACAATATAAAAATGAGTTAACTGCAAAAGAAGTTGGAGAAGATGGTGCTACTTTGAATAATGCGCCTTTATATATTCCTGCCCTAACTGAACGAAAAGATAAAGTAGTGGCGAGTGGTGACATAGATGAGGATGGTTATAATGATTTAATTGTACAAGGAAAACATAGAGCAGTTACTGTGCTTTACGGTCCCGACTTTCCCTCTTCACAACCTCTCACTAATAATTTTAGAAAATTAGGCAAAGTAGTGGGTGTAGTAGGTAATAGAATCTTATCAAGAAAACGAAATCTTCTCTATGCCACTTCGCTTCCGACTAAAACCAATGATTTTGTTGCTCCACCGGAAATTCTTGCCAATGGATTAAAAGCCTCACTCAAAGTTTGCGGAGTTGCTGATATTCTGGAATCTCAAGGATTAGAGCTCATCATTCAAAATGGGAAACGAATTGGTTATGGCCCTTTAAATTTAAATGGCCCTTTTGGTTTTATCTACACTAATCAAAGTGACTTGAATATGGGTAAAGCAGTTGGACCACGTTAATGATCAAAAAACTAGAAATTGTAATTTTTGCTCAATGAAAAATTGTTTTCAATACCTCTTGATTGGTTTGATGCTTTCATCGGTCTATGTGTCAGAAGCAGCTCCCATTTCGCAACCCGCACCTAATTCTGCGCTCTTTACCTTTAGCACCTTGCTCGATCAACCCACAGTTATCGCTGACTCTTCAACCAACTTTGGAACTTTCTTTTTGAATAATACCACAGGAGCAGTTTGGGACGTTAATCTTGATATTTCACTTTTTCATGCGCGTCCTTCTGATTTAGAAATTTATCTAACCTCCCCCCAAGGCACACGCGTAACTTTAACAGTAGGCAATGGTCCAACTAATTACGCCGATCTCTTTAACCCATTACTTTTCGACGACCAGGCGCAAATTCCTCTTTCTGATTATGTGATTGCCAACAATGGCGCAAAAACCGCTTTAATTCCTGAAGGCTCCTTAGATAAATTCGAAGGAGAAAATCCCGAGGGCGCTTGGCAACTATCAGTCGTTGACACAAAATCAGGTTACAGCGGTTTTTTATCCAATGCCACACTCACTGTTGCAACTATGACCGATCTTGATATTACCCACACCTACGCGGTCACGGTCACCAATCCGGCCAGCTTGCTCGATCTCGATCAAGAAAACAATCTCTTTACTGTAACGGTCACCAATATCGGACATTTTTTGGCTCAAGTCAAAGTGCAAACCTGGCTCCAGCATCCCATTTGCTCTGACTTAGATATTTATTTAATTTCACCTGCTGGCACCTTCATGCCTCTTACCACAGATAACGGTCAAAAGAAAGCCAACATTTTTTATGGGACAACTTGGGACGATCACGCCTCGACCCTGGTTACCCAAGCCACCTTTACGAATAACGTCCCTTATGAATATTTGGTTCCTGAAGGAGCTTTGTCTGCTTGCAAAGGAGAAAATCCTAATGGAAAATGGTCTTTACTTATTGTCGACGATACGGAATTTGATACCGGAACGCTAGAAAAATGGAGTCTGATTTTTGAAACTTTACCAGGATTGATCACCGATGTAACGGGCGATGATTTTACTGATATTGTCACCGTAAAGAAAAAATCGGTTTATGTGATTCCAATGAAAAATGGTGCTCCAATCGGAGGCGCTTTACTAGCCGGTTTTATTCCTAACAAAAAATATAAACCTGTTGCAGTCAATGAATTTACAGGTGATCAACAAGCAGACCTTTTATTGCAACATGATACTTTTCTCACAATCATGGCTTTCTCTAATAGTTATCTCATTAACAATCCTATCGACTTAGGAGTCACACTTGATCCCAACTATCAAGTTGTTGCTACATCCGATTTAAATCAAGATGGGTTGATTGATTTCATTTCACAAAACAAAAGCCAACTAGGCGTTACGCTTACCCATAAAAAAGAAAATGCAGTCACTTACCAATTCCAACAACTCGAAATAGGACAAAGCGGGACTATTGTTGGTATAAATCGCACCAATCTTTTTCAACGAATCAAATCCACTCTCTACTCTATCCCAATTGTTTATGAGGGCAGTAATAGTTTTCACTTGGGAGAGCCAGTTATAATAAGTTCTGATATTCGTCCTTCTTTTAAAATCAAAGGAGTTGCTGAGTTATCTCCCTTAAACCCCGGCAGTGAATTCATTATTCAACAAGGTTCTGCAATCGCGTATGGCCCAACTAATGTAGCACGCCATATTAAACCCTTCTATAAAGGCCATGGCCGAGGCAACCTCGGTAAAGTTATAGGTCCCAAATAAAATTCTCAAAATTTTAAAGCTGCTAATCTTTTCATCCAGACATTGTTACATAAGTTTTTCTAATCTAGAAAATTATTTTATTTTTACATTATTTTTACATCATTTCACTTTCTTTTTGACAAAATGTGAATAAATTGCCCAATTGTTTTTATTGTTATGCCAAGGAAAATTTATTTAGCTGTGTTTTGTATACTGACATTGTCTTACTCAGCAATGGCGGTGTCACCCCAACCTCCAAATGGAAATAATGTTTCTTCAAAAAGCGTCGTTTTTGACCAAAATCAACCTCTGCCAATTCCTATGAATGGCGATCCCATGGAGGTTACTTTTAATGTTCAGGGAGTGGAAGGTAACGTTTGGGATATAGATCTAGAAACTTTTATTAAGCATTTCACACCAAATGATTTAACTATCATTTTAACAAGTCCATCTGGGAAAAGCGTAACTCTCATGTCGCATGAAGGCAAAGCCATGCAACAAACGAATATTGTTAGTGATCTAGCCGTGTTGCATACCAATACTGTTCCCCCTAACGCCAAACCTGATTTTCCCTTCGGTGATTTTAATCTTCAATTTTTCAACGAAGTGCTCAATGGAACCCTCTGGGACGATCAAGCGGAGTTAACTGTTGGACAAGTTCAATATTCTACCATGGCTCAATCACAACAACCCACCCTACAGCCCGAGGGTGCTTTGGATGCTTTTCGCGGGGAAAACCCCAATGGTTTCTGGAAATTGACCATTATTGATAAAACTCCTGATACCAAAATCACAGTTACAGGCACTGAAACATGGGAGTGGACTAATGATGATGAAGGATTTCCAATTGCTATTTTGCCTGGTCCTCCAGGGCAATACCAAATCGACTTCGTTTGTGATAACAAACAAATGCAATTTCAGTGGGGTAGTTTAATCACTTGTGATCATACTTTCTTATTTTATGATCCTAATCTTGATGAAACTGGTTATGATTTTTTCTTTAGGCTCAAAAGCTGATTCAGAGCTACCAATAAATAACGAGGATCAAGAGCTAATCAGTGCCACATTGCACATCACTAGTCTTACCGAAAATCATCCTTTCAAATGGGCTTTTGCTACTAACAGTATTCAAACTGCAATCCAAGATGCCTCTGTTACCAGCTCAGATATTATTGTAACGAACTTAGGAAATAATCTTAATGAGCTAGAACTCTTCACCGAACTACAACACAACTTTTGTGGTGATTTAAAAATTTCTTTAACTTCTCCTTCCCAAAAATCATTCTGATTTCAGCCAATAATGGCGGTAACTTAAAAAATTTATTCACTGATACACTTTGGGATGATCAAGCTGTAACGCCCATCACAGACGCAATTTGTCAAGATAATGTCACAAAACACACTATGATTCCAGAGGGTAAATTGGCAGCATTTCGCGGAGAAAACCCAAACGGAAAATGGACTCTAACTGTAACTGATCAAGCAGGTAATAATAGCTCCGGCCAACTTTTAAAATGGGGACTACGTTTCAACACCTATATCAACCCCATCCAACCACCTGCTGCATTGCCCATCCCTTCTGCCCCGCCCGAAATAACAACATCTGTTTTTACTTTTACCAATGCGCAAGCCACGCAAATTCTCAATTTTCAACCAAAAGAAATTCAATTCAACGTGGAAAATCTACCTGGCACAGTTTGGAGCGCAAACCTAACTACTTTCTTTACTCACCCCTCTAGTAAAGATTTGGAATTAAAATTAACCGCTCCTTCAGGAGAAGAAGTTATTATTTCAAGCAAAAACGGTTATCAGCACGGACCTTTTGATGAAATTTTCATGCTCGACCAAAATGTTAATCAACCCAACAATACTCCCGTCTTTCCTTTTTTCGAACTTTATTCCACCCCCTTATAGCCAGGTTTTTAATGGAACCCTTTGGGACGATCAAGCTGTGTTACCAGTTGCTGATGAAGATTACCTTATCGGCAATCTGCCCCATTTCCAATTAATTCCAGAAGGCTCATTTGATATATTCAAAGGTATAAACCCCAATGGTGTCTGGAAATTAACTATCCTAGATGGGCGAGATAATCAACCCATCAAAGGAATACAACATTGGTTAGATGGTGATAGCCCTATTCAAGAAAACATTATTGGTACAACAGGAGCTATTGCCAGCAATATCCTACAAATAGTTACTGCTGCAGGTGAGGTAACTACGAAGGAAAAAAGTTTTACCAATACAGAAACTATAGCAATTAACGACTTAGAAACTAAAATTTCTGAAATCAATGTGGCTGACATTGGCAATGTCATTGAACAAATCAAAGTTTTTACTAAAATCACACATCCTAAATCAGGAGAGCTTAATCTGAAACTCACTGCTCCTTCAGGTAAAACTGTTATTCTTTCCACAGGTAATGGTGGTGATAACGCAGATGTGTTTAATGGTACGCTGTGGAATGATCGAGCACCAGGTGATCTTCGTGTCACAGGCGTTAATTTTGTGAACGGTCAGGCCCAACCTTTGCTCATCCCCGAAGGTGCTTTATCCCCATTTCGCGGTGAAAATCCCAATGGCAAATGGACCTTATCCATTAGCGATACCAAAGCCGGAGGCAATACAGGTAGCTTGCTAGCATGGAGCCTGCAAATTAATAGCTATCTCAGTGCATTACCTCCCATCGATGGTTTCCCTCACAATCCCAAACCCTTGCCTCCTTCCAACTTTACCAAGGGTAACGACTATATTTTTGGACAAAAAGGTAAGGTAGCCTATCTTTTAAAACAAGAAGATGGTAAAAGCTTAAGCGCACCTATTACCCTAGGAAACTTGCCTGCCAAACATAAAATTGTAGCTGCCAATTATTTCGCTATTCCGGGTCAATCCAATCAAATGGTTTGTGTCATTCTTCAAAATAGAACTCAATTGTTTGCTAAAGTTGTTGGAGCTAATGGTAGTAGTTTTAGCGACGCTCCACTAGCTCTTCCTACACTTACCGATCGCAAAGAGAAACTCGTTGCTAGCGGTGATTTAAATCGCGATGGTTACAATGATCTCCTTATCCAAGGCCGGCATAAAAGCGTGCAAGCCTTTTTAGGTCCCGAATTTAGCCCTATTCCTCTCACAAATACTTTTAAAAAATATGGAAAAATCGTGGGCATTGCTGATGGTAAAATTTTAACCCGTAAAAAAGGCCTTCTGTATGCCACCACGATTGGCATTGAAAGCAACAACTTTACCTCCACTATAACTTTAATCGGTAATGGATTAAAATCTTCTCTTAAAATTCGTGGCGTAGCCGATATCCTAAAAAAACCCGGTTTAGAATTAATCACACAAGAAGGAAATAAAATTGGTTATGGACCTCTCAATTTAAATGGAGCCTTTGGCTATCTTTGCACCAATCGAGCCGATCTCACTTTAGGCAAGGCCGCTGGGCCTAAATAAGTTTTTACTTTATGAAATGGCTTACTTTTACATTTTTACTTTTTGCATCCTTTGCAAAAAGTTTCGCTCTCTCAGAAACGCCCCCCCCTAATACTGCTCTATTAAATTTTACAACTTCTTTGACTCAATCAGCTCCTATTGCCGATCTTTCTACCAATGAATTTACATTTTTTCTTAATCATACCACAGGTGTCGTTTGGGATGTAAAACTCACCACCGCCCTTCAGCATCCTCGTCCCTCTGACTTAGAAATTTATCTAACATCTCCGCAAGGAACTTCTATGCCTTTAAGCTTGAGAAACGGCACTACCAATAGCGCGGATCTTTTTAATAATTTATCGTGGGAAAGTCAGGCGCCTACTCCTATTACTGATTATGTTGTTACCAATGGCGTTTCTCCGGCCACAGTCACTCCTGAAGGCTCATTCGATGCTTGCTTCAAAGAAAATCCCGAAGGCACCTGGCAATTAATTATTATTGATCGTGAAACGGGCATGAGCGGCTTTTGCAGCAGCGCCACTTTATCTGTAACCACTTTAGTAGGCAACTCCACCACACGAACTACTGCATTTTTCGCCGCCAATTCTGTAACTGGCACTAATTTGCCAGCCCCTATCCCCAGCTTATCTAGCAATGCATTTTTCTTAGAAGTCACCAATGTTGGCCCTTACCTTTCTAACATTAAGGTTCAAACCTGGCTACGACACACATTTAATTCAGATCTTGATGTTTACCTCACTTCACCAGAAGGCACAACGGTTACCTTAACCACCGATAATGGTGAAAATAAAACTGATGTTTTTAATGGTACAATCT
This sequence comes from Verrucomicrobiia bacterium, assembly GCA_041395165.1. Taxonomy (GTDB): domain Bacteria; phylum Verrucomicrobiota; class Verrucomicrobiia; order JADLBR01; family JAIBCM01; genus JAIBCM01. Next base: position 32,747 of record JAWLBA010000006.1, on the reverse strand, counting down.
GGGATGATCAAGCGACGATACTTGCTACCACTGCACGCTATACTAATTCTACGCCGATAGAATTTCTCATTCCAGAAGGGTCCCTAGCTGCATTTCGCGGCGAAGATCCTAATGGAACTTGGACATTGAGAATTTTTGACGATGTTGCTTTGGACGAAGGCGTTCTTGATGACTGGGGATTGATTCTCGATACTTTGCCTGGATTCATTACCGATGTTACAGGCGATCATTATACCGATATCGTAACTTCCAAAGGGCGCAAAATTTATGTATTACAGATGATTAATGAAGCACCACAAGGCGCATCCTTTGCTGGGCTTATTCCCAAAAAAAACAAAGCGGTAGCCATCAATGAGTTTACCGGTGATCAACAAGCAGACCTTTTATTGCAACAAGACACTTTTCTTTCTATCATGGCTTTTTCCAATAGTTTCCTCATCAGCAATTCCATCACTCTTTCTGGAGATGTCATTCGCCCCAAATATAAGGTTGTCGCTACCACCGACTTAAACCAAGATGGCTTAGTCGACATTATTTCACAAAATAAAAGTCAGTTAGGGTTAACTTTAGCACGTAAAGATGATGGCGTTATTAGCTACCAGTTTCAACCTCTGGAAATCGGTCAAACGGGTAAAATCGTAGGCGCCGACCGCACCAATCTTTTCCAACGCGTTAAATCCAGTCTCTACTCTATCCCTGTTGTCAATGAAGGAAGTAATAGCTTTCATTTAGGTGATCCCATTCTCATTAGCAAAGATTTGCGTCCCGCTTTTAAAATTAGTGGTGTGGCAGAGTTATCCCCGCTAGAGCCCGGTAACGAATTCATTATTCAACGAGGCACCACTATCGGCTACGGCCCTACCAATGTTGCTCGCAATATTACTCCCCTTTACCAAGGCAAAGGACAAGGCAATATTGGCCGTGTTATAGGCCCTCGCTAAAAACAAGTTCTCGACTGGACTTTTCTCCTCATAGTGACAAATTTAAGGAATGTTGCGTTACTTCCTGGGATTTCTCTTCGTTTTACTCACCTATTCCATCTCATCAGCCCAACGCCTTTATTGGGAAATTAAAATTTCTGATGATCAGCATTATATCGTCGCTTTAGATGCCATTTCTTCTATTGGACTTCATAATTATATTGTAGATGGCGTGTTAGAAGTTACAGAAACTTCTATTGACACGGAAGGAACAGCATTAGCTCGTTTTTATTACATTGAAAAACTGGAAGATACTACTTCTCCAATGCCTGGCTTAACAGAAAAAGTGAAACCTGCTCTAGAAGCCGCTAAAAAAGCCAAAGAAACCTTAGAAACTCTCGCGGGCGGTGAAGCTAATAATCCTCTAGAATCTAAAAAGGTAACCAAAAACTATCCCACCACTACTCACGCTAAAACAATTGAATACCGACTCGCAACCAAAGCAGATGTTAAAAAAATTTACGATAGTGTGAGCAAAGCGCTTAAAGAAAATCTAACAACCACTAACGATTTAACCAAAAAGTGATAAATAATCCTATTTTCAAAACAAAAAAAATTTATTTTTTGATAAAAATTTTTTGTGTTTTTTCAAAACACTAGTAAATTGATAAATGAAAAAATCATTTTTTTTAATAATCCTATTTTTATTTATAAAACATAATTTATTTTGTCAGGATTGGCAATGGGCTAATCGAGCTGGAAGTGTGAATAACGTTCCTTATCCTCTTCAGCAAAAGGATGTGAGTTATTCTTGTGCCGTTGATGAATTTGGGAACTGTTATATTACCGGCATGATTTATAGTCCTAATAAAACTGATACTGTGGCAGATTTTGGTCAATTCACTATCGAAGCAAAAACGTGTCCTACTCTTTTCTTAGCCAAATATAATAGCCAGGGCGATGTCGAATGGGTTAAAACAGCAACCAATGCGGTGGGTCGCGCCGTAGCTATTGACTCTCAAAATAATGTTTATATCACTGGTAAATTTGGTTCCCAAACCGTTTTTCAACAAAATCAACTCCTTAAATCTTTAGGCCCTAGCGATGTATTTTTAGCCAAATATACTCCTGAAGGACAATGTTCTTGGGCCATCAAAGGCGGCACGATTTCCGGAGAAGATGAAGGTCTCGGAATTGCAATCGATGCTCGCAATCGTATCTACGTCACAGGCACAGTCGGACAAGGTTCTGGCAATTTTGAACATACTCCTCTTAAAGTTAATATTCCTAACAATGAAGGAGGCGATTTACACGTCGCTTTCTTAGCCCAAGCAGATCCTAGTGGTTATTGGGAATGGGTAAAACCCACTGTAGTTGAAGGTGATTGTGCTTATAGCACAGGTTATAGCATCGATACCGATAGTTTAGGCAACATTTATATCGCTGGTATTTTTTCTGGCAGCTGCTCTTTTAGTAACACCATTAAATTAATTAGTACACTCAATGATGAAGATGTGAATGGATTTGTTGCAAAATATTCTTCAACAGGACAAGCCATATGGGCAAAAAACATTGGCTCCTCCCAAGCAGGCTCTAGTCAAGTCACTCAAGCTCTCGTTGTTGACAAAAAAAATAACATTTACATCACAGGCCACTATCTCTCTGGCATCACCATTGGCAACATCACTTTTCCTGCAAAGCCTTCTCAAGCTGCGGTTGCTTATTTGGCTAAATTAAACTCGAATGGATCAGTTCTTTGGGCAAAAAACATCGGCAACCCTGTCGATCACGAAAATTTTAACACCTACGGTTGGTCTTTAGCGCTTAGCGATTCCGATGCCGTCTATCTTGCGGGAGAATTCACGCATGAAGTCAAATTCGATACTAACAACTCTTTAATGCATCCTGACTTTGTAACACCCAAACTATTTCTAGTTCGCTATAATCCAGATGCTACAGTAGGTTGGTGTTCTTACATCGAAAAACAAGGAGATACCTATCCTTGGGGGCTAGCAAATTTTATAGAAAAAGATAAAGAAAATCTTTTTCTCACCGGCGAGTTTCATAATTTTATGATTTTAGGAAATTACTTTCTCCAAACTATAGGTGACGGCGATATCTTTCTGGCAAAAGGAGTCGTAAAAAAATACTAAACTCTTTTTAGTTATCTTTCATAAAAAGGGGCAAGTTTGACTTGCCTCTTTTCTTTTTGAGAAAAATCGCGTTACATTGAGGCTGTGCCGCTATGTTGACCTTGGACAATATTTCTTACCAAATTGCCGCGCCTTCAAACGATATTCAGCCTATTCTTAACTCCATATCAGCCACTTTTTATATTCCTTCCTTCTCAGCTATTTTAGGCCCATCCGGATGCGGTAAAAGCACACTATTAAAAATTATTGCCGGCATTTTGGAACCTAGCCAAGGCAACATTTTTTGGAATAGACGCAATCTTGCAACTGAGGGTGATTTATTACCCGGTCAAATCGGTTACGTGCCCCAATTCAGCATTGCCCATGAAAACCTCACAGTGGCCGAAAATATTCAAATCGCGTGCCAGCTACGCACAAATCAATTTCTTTTGAAGAACTAAAACAAAAAGTAAAAAATCTTTTAAATGATGTCGGCCTTCAGAGAGTCGCAGATCGCCCCGCACGCTTAATCTCGGGCGGACAAAAACGCCGTCTTGCCCTTGCCATGGAGTTAGCTAGCGCCCCAACCCTTCTACTTTGCGATGAAGTCACCAGCGGCCTCGACCCCCAATCTGAAACCGAAATCCTCAACTTACTCCACCAACTCGCGCAACAAAAAAAATGTCTCATCCTCAATGTCACCCACAGTCTAAACCACCTGGAGCTTTACGACTCCATCACCGTGCTTTACCAAGGTCACCTAGCCTATCACGGACCTTCCGCCTATCTCCTCACCCACTTTGGCATCCATCACCCCGAAAACCTTTTCCCCACACTTCTCTCGCAAACTCCAGAAAATTGGAGTGCCCACCACTGGACAACTTCAGAAACAGAATCACACATTAGTGAAGAAAACAGAGAAGAAATGCCAACCATCGCTTCACCCTTGCGACAATTTTTCATCCTTCTCAAACGACGACTGCTACTTTTTTACCGTGATCGCTCACAATTTGCGCTTCATCTGCTGCTACTCTTTCTTTTTCCAAGTCTGGTCGTATTATTTGCTTATCGTGGTTTGCCGCAAATTCAAAACCTTAATATGGGACAAGACATCAACCTCATTCAACAACTCAAAGAAACCGTTATGTTCACCGCGCAAACCAGCAAAATCGGCAGCCTGGTTTCGGGTCTCATTTTATTCCAAGTCATTCTACTTACCCTCATGGCATCCAATAATGCCGCTCGCGAAGTAGTAGCAGAACGACTTTTATTAGAAAAAGAAAAGCTTGCAGGCCTTCATATCTCCAGCTATCTCGCTAGCAAAATTCTTTTTTTATCATTTCTCGTGCTTGCCCAATCCAGTTGGATGACGCTATTTGTCAAAACTATTTGCCGCTTTCCCGGCCCCCTTCTGCCTCAATTTTTTTTACTCACTCTCGTCAACGCCGCCGTCACGGCTACCTGTCTGGCTATTTCCAGTTGGTCCCGTACTACAGAAAAAGCCTCTTTAATTTCTTTATATATCGTCGGCTTTCAACTTCCTCTGTCGGGTGCCGTTCTTGCTCTGCCTTCTTGGCTAACACATTTTGTTCAACCTTTTATAGCCACTTACTGGAGCTGGTCAGGCATGCTTCAAACCATGCGCACCGAGCGCCTTTACGACCTCGTTATCGCGATTTCTGAAACCGCTCTCTCCCCGCTACTTCTTTGCTACTGGGTATTGGGCGCTCACACCTTGCTCGCTATCTTTCTTGCCTACTTAGGCTGCTGGCGAAGCGCCTGGGACAATTAGGCATTCTTTTTAAACTCGAAATAAATTTGTCAACCCTATCTATTCCTCTTATACTTTGATAAGTTATGCCCCGTCGTGCCAGTGCTAAACATCATCCAACCATTTGGATTTTTGTAGTCGGTCTCATTGTTATTTTGGGAGCTGGAGGTTACTACCTATATTGCAATGTCAACGACCCCTTTCGCACATTACAACCCTTAGACGTTGCAGTTTATCTGGAAAATTCCAATAGCCTGCGTGGCAACACCTACAAAATCCAAGCCAGTATTCAAAATTCTTTAGCCTGGTCACCTAATCTGGGTCGGCTTTTTTCTGTCGCTATGGAATCCGGCGAACCTCTACCCCTATTAGTTCCTGCACAATTTAATCAAATCAATCTGCAAAAAGGCCAAAAATTTTTCTTTAAAATTAAAATCAGTGAAAAAGGTATTCTAACAGTAGAAGATCTAAAAAAATCATGAAATGCAGATTAATCATTTTAGAAATGTTCTGCCTCTTCGCTAGCTACGCTCTTTTCGCGCAAGCTCCCGATACCGCTCCCGCCGCGCCAACCACACCTAGCCCTGCTCCTACTGCGACAGCGCCTGCCAATGCTGCAACAGGCGACTCCAAACTGCTTGGTAAAGATCTGCCCTTTTTCAATCCCGGAAATGAAATCGTCACGTGGGACGGCAAAAATTGGAACATTGCAGACAATCGACTTTTTCGAGCGCGATTCGAAAAATATCTCAATGCTCCGGAACAAACTTCTCAAGACGACATCGCTTATCAAAAAGTAATCGACCAAATCCTCGAAAAATTAGCGCCCAAAAAAGTCAATGCTACAACCCTCGATGAAGCCTGGGCTCTTTTACCCGAAGCTTCCAACTACAAATCCGATGCCCACCTTTGCGACTCTCTTTCCGACGCAGTCTATGCTTCCTGGTTAGCTAAAGAAGAGATTCAACGTCTTACCAAAGCCAATGAAACCTTAGATCGCCAAAAAAATTCCATCGAATGGAACATGAAAATGGCAGTGCAAAATCAGGAACTGGAAAAAAGTCCGCCTAAAAATCCCTTCGCTGCTGCGGAATGGGCCAAAGAACAAGAGCTCAAACGCACTACTCGGACTCAACCTTACCTAGAACGTTTAGCCGACATCAATGCTCGATTACTTGCCAACCGAACCAAAAAAGAAGCATCAGAATTGCAGACCAAAATCGAATTCCAAGCTCTCATTGTTCAATTTTTTCTCCAACGCCGATTTCAACATGTCATCATTGCAAACCGCTTTTATCGTTCTATTTTTGGTGACGGAGACACCCAACTACGCGTCGATGATCCCATGAAAAATCTTCTTACTCAAGGAAGTGGCCTACCTGCCACCATTGGACTTCTTGATTCCATGGCAAACGAAGCCATGCGCGACGTTACCGAAGGCATCGATGCATTTAATTTTTTACTGGATAAAGAAGAACTTGCCAGCGCCACGCAGCGTCTTCAAGAAGCTTTCACCATCGGCGAATATCTTCCTGCTATTCGCACTCTATCGCGCGATAAAAAACGTCAAGCACTCGACTTTGCTCAAAAGTCCAATCAACTCATCTCTGCTTTGGAAGTTAAGGATTACTCCTTGGCAGAAAACCTCGTAAATGAATTGGAAAAAATGGCAAAAGATTTTGATAAATCCAAACCCTTAGCAGCCATCGAAACCGCAAAAACTGTTAGCGGCATGCACCTTGCCAAGGCGCGCACTGCTGCTGTCAGTGGTGATCGTGCCACTCTTGAAACGGAATTGAAAAATGCCATGGAAATCTGGCCCCGTAACCCAGAATTGGCAAAAGTTTCCGGCGCCATTTTTGAACAAACCGACATCCAACAACAAGCGCTAGTGGATTTGGATCGTTTAATAAGCCAAAAAAATTATCGCCAAATTTACGAAGACCGTGTCCGCTTCATCGCCGCTGCCGCGCTCTACCCTGAAAAACAAGAAAAACTTGCTGCCGTTTTAGAAAACATGCAACTCATCGAAAGCAGCATCATCCGCGCTAACGAAATTTCTAAACATGGCGATTATGCGGGCGCATGGGAAAGTGTCGAAAAAGTATTTCAACAATTTCCCGATGATAATAAACTCAACCAAGTTCGCGCCGATCTCACCACACAAGCTGCTGACTTCGTCCGCAGCCTCCGCACCGCTCAAGATTTAGAAAAAAAAGAACAAACTGGCTCCAGCCTAGCCTGGTACTTAAAAGCTCAACACCTTTATCCTCTTAGCGAGTTTGCCAAAGAGGGAATCGCTCGGTTGGTCAAAAATATCTTACCAGAAGAGCCTTAAAAAATTAATACTATTTTGTTAAAACAGCTTAAAATCATTCATCTAAGAAGCACTATTTTTGTGTTATTGCTAACCTTTTCATTATCAAAATATATTAAAATTTGACAACTGCTTCTTCATAGGTTTTATTCTCCTTAATGCAAAAACACCAACCCTCTCGCAATCCTTTTGATAAAATAACTGAGGTCTCTTCATTTTTAGATAAACTTGCCTCAGCTACCATTGCAGACTATGCCGCTTCTTGCGCTGCTCAAGGAAAGCCTATGGATCCAGAAGTATTAATTCATTTAGCAAGAAAGATTGGGAACCCTGACAATTCCATAAAAACAGGTGGTATGGGAATGTTTTAAACTTCGTTCAGGAATTCATTTCTTTTGATAAATGCGTAGCAATTCTTTCCCTTCTCGACCTTCATAACTTCGATTAGGAAACCACTCTTTTTCTAAATTGAAATAGGGATTAAAAAGTAAATCTAATTGTGTTGTTTTAACTCCAAACGGCGGACCTTCTTCCACTTCAGGATTCAAATAAAAAATGCCAAATAATTTACCGTTTATTTTTAAAACTTCATAAACCGATTTCACATAAGCTTCGCGTTGATTAGGATCAATCGCACAAAAACAAGTGTGCTCCACAACCCAATCGAATTTCTCTTTCCAAGCCTCAGGCAAACAAAAAAGATCGCCCAAAACATATTCCACCTTGCCCGGAAACTCTTTAGCTCGCTCAATCGCCGTCGGCGCAATATCCAAGCCCGTAACTTCAGCTCCTTGGCCAGCCAACAAACGCGCATCGTGACCCAATCCACAACCCGGCACTAAAACTTCGCCTTCAATTTTGTGAGATTCTAAATAATCTTGTAAAGGCGGCGCAGCATAACCCTTTTCCCAAGGTGTGTCATGTACCTCATAACGCTGTTCCCAGTCCATAACTTCAACGCACCCCATCCACACGAAATCCTTGGTTCTCTAGGAAGCTGCGAATTTTCGCCGGTTGATCCCCTTGAATTTCAATTTCTCGATCCTTAACCGTTCCGCCGCAACCACAAAATTTTTTCAAACCTCGTGCCAACTCGTCAATCTCGCGAAGATTGATTCTCGATTCAAACTGCGACACCACAATCACCGCTTTACCCGCGCGTTGAGACGTCTCTTTACGCAACACCACACGCCCTTTTTTTGCAGGGGTGGCGGGAATAGATTGATTCGAAACCAAGGAAGGTTTTAAATCAGGAAGCCCTTCCAGATGAAAAGAAGTAAATGGCGAACTGAGTGGTGTCGAATCGCCAGAAGTAGGAATTTTCTCTTTCTTTTTCATAAACCCTTTTTACGAATAAAAACGTGCAAAAAAAACTTTTTTTTATAATCTATTGCACATGTATATCAATCTCTCTTATCAACCCGTTCTGGCTTTAATCGCTGGCGTTTTAATTCTTATTGTCCCCAGACTACTTAACTACATCGTTGCCATCTATTTTATCGTCATTGGCATCGCAGGCTTAATTCGCTAGCGCTTTTGCCAAACTGTAGCTTGCGCTACGCTCCACTGATATTTTCGCGCATGCTCACGAATCAGAAAAGGCATGTCGCTACGCTCCAACAACTCGAAATCCGATTGCAATAAAGATAGAATCGCCTCAAAAGTAAAAATTGATTTTTCATCACGTTTTATTCCACCCAACCATTCCTCTTTTGCTGTTACAGTTTCCAACCAAGTGTAAGGCGAAGTCATCAGCAAAATCCCTTTATTGCTTAAAAAAGAACTGATTTTTTCTAAACATCGCTTGGGTTCAGGCAATCGATCAATAAGATTAGCCATTAGAACAAGATCAAACGCTCCCAATTTCGAATCAAGTTGACAAGCATCGCCATGGACAAATGTCACTCTTTCTTTAGCAATGTCCGATGGCACTTGAGCCACGAACTTCTCCACCAACTCACCCTCTAAAGGAAAAGAATAACTTAATTCACCGTTTTGTTTTAACTGATTCGCCGTTGCAATAAAGCGCCGAGAAGCATCTAAGCCGATGACCTCACCGAAATTTTTTGCGAGTTCAAAAGTTGCTCTTCCCACGGCGCATCCCAAATCCAATGCCCTTCCCTGCTTTTGACTCCAGCGCGCGCCCAATTCCGCACAGCGCACTGAAAAATAAAGCGCGTCAACGGGTCCAAAAGAATAAGGCAAAATCTCTTCACGCTTGCCGTAATGAAACAACAGATATTGCGCCAACTGTGCGTCAGACTCGTAATCCACCATGCTATCAAGCAGCCAATAAAGACCGCAAATAAGCTGAAGGCTTATAGTTCTCGATTAACACTTCCACCGATCCATTGCGATAAAGCCGGACTTGCGGCGCTTCAACCTCTGGCGTTTTATGCGGAGCAAATAAAATATCATCATGCGTGGCATTTTTCGCTTTCGCAAATTTATCGGGTGTTAAATGTCCTCCCAAATGATCACTGCGACCTGTCGCAACATGAAACGTGCCTAAAATTTTTTCATCTTGAATATCCCGACCCGCAAAAGGCAATTCTTGAGTACCAAAACCCAGCTCACCTAACTCGCCCGTCACCGGATCATTTTTTAATTTCTTTTGATGCTCTTCGATAGTCGATTTCTCTCCATACAACAAAGTTGCTTCCACAATTCGCCCTCCCGTCACTCGCATCAACCCCAACGTTCCATCTTCATACTTCATCGGGAAAAACCCTTCTGCGCCCGTTGGCACATAATAAATTTCGCCTGCGGGCAAATTAGCCACATCCGGATTTCTACCGCGACACAATCCATGACTTTTCTGCGCTTCTTGTTTACCCAATTCCAATGTTAACGTATAAGGTTTGTTCGCCACCTTAAAATCAATCTCCACCTTATCCACGCGTCATTCCCAAACGCAATTTTCTGCCTGACGGCTCACCTCCTCATAATCCACCGATAAGCCTGTCGCTAAAATCGTAGCGTTCACTCCGTGCAATGTAGCGCCCCGAAATCCGTAGCGCTTAGCGAACGCCGTCAAAGGCGCCGTGGCAGAATAAGTCGAAATACAAAGTAAAATATCATAGTTAGGATAAATATCCTTTTCCAGGCTCAGTCGCTTCCCGCTTGTCATCAGCGCGACATCCTTCATGTCCAAATTACTTCCACCCGTAATTTCATAAGCATAAAGCTCGCCTCTTTACAATTTTAGTTCCTCCAAAACCCCTTGTTTTAACCCTTCATAAAAAACTTCCACCGCATATTTCTGAATCAAAAGCTGAGGATCTTTCAAAAATTTCAACCCTTTCACATTTGCCGGATGAAGTAAATCAATTAGAATGCCAATCTTTTCTCCAGGTTGAGGCGCAAAAACCGTGCGCAATAATCGACTTAAACTGAAGGGAGGGAAATGAGAAACGGGTTGCATAAAGTTTAACCAGTTAAGATCGAGAAAATAAAAAATCAAGAAATGTAATGGTTAAAAATCTATTTCTTTTTGCTTGCGATTTCGCCAGGCTTTTATTTTTTCAATATAAGAAACAGCATCGGGCGTTTTGCAACCCGTTTCTCCATGATCCACAACCACTTTTCCTATGCCCTTAGCAACCGTCTTGGCTGATTTTCTAATTTGGCATTTCGCAAACCAATCGCAATCAAAGCCCCATTCATCGCGTGCCGTGTAAAATTGGGACTGTGATGAATTTTTTCTCAATCTCTTTCAAACATTTTTCAAAAAAACTTTCCGCAAGCGCATTTTCTTCCAAAGCCAAACAGGCCACCAAATCCCAGCCCGCACAGCTGATCCATTCTTTTGGCGAACGAACCCATTGTTTCGCTTTTTCTGTACAAAAGGAGTTTGGGCAATGACCTTCGCAAGTAAGCCCGCCAGCATAGGATAGCGAATCTCTTTTAACCACTGCTCTGCTCGCGTTTCTGTCATTTTTGCGACATCCACAATCATTATTGCCAAATGCCGCGCATCCGCATTGCCCGAACGCCACAAATCACACGCCAACTCGTGATTGAACTTAATTTTTCGCTTCAATTGATTCAGATTCGCAAAACTCACTCCAAACACATCACCCACCATGCCATGCCGCCCATAAACCTTACGATTTTGAGCCGTGCCCAAGTCTTTGAGTTGTTTTAAAATTTCGTGATGAGTCATAAATTTTTATCAACACTTTATTTGTCTTCAAACATCTCGTGTATTTTTTGAGGAAGCAAATAATTGCCCGTCGTCACAACTTTTTTTCCGGTTTTTTCCTCAAGCTCCAATCGAGCTTTTTTGGCAATGCCACCGCCTTTCTGGCCGGCAATCTTATTTTCCTCCATTCCATTAGCGCTTAGCGTTTCAGCTATCTGACGAGTAGAAAGTTCGGCCAACGCAGTAAAAATAAGTTCCGCTTCGCTCATATGGTCGCGAAGATTTTCATTTTTCAAACCTTTCATTTTTTTATGATCTTGAATTTCCAAGTCTGACCATTCTTTATGAATAATATTAGTTAAAATAGCATATTCTTTTTCGCTTTTAATATCGTGATTTTTCCAATAATCGGTCAGCTTATTTCGAGTTTCTTGCCCCATCATCCTTTGTTGAATCCATTTCTCACTCCTTCCATATTGCCGCCAATACTCACGCGCCCGATCAAGTGATCGAGCCGGATCTACCATATCTTGAATCCGTTCATAACCGACTTTCGCCAGCCAAAGCTTGATAGGCTCTGCTTTAGGACTTGGAACCGATTGAATTAAACGCAAAAGTGTTTCTGGATCAGCCACATCAGTTAAATATTTTTTCCCATCAGCTGCTTCTAATTTCAGTCGGTGACAATTTGTCACCGACTCGCTGCCTTCTTTTTTGAGTCGTTCCTTCAATTTATTCCAATATTTTCGTGCAGGCTGGTAATTAGGTTGTTGTGTCAACGCTTGTATAATATCGACCACAGAAAAAAACCACGTTTCTGTGGCCTCATTATAAATTCTGCGAATTTTAAAATTTTCAAAGACAGCCAACACGCTTTTTATCATAGCCTTTTATTTAACAAATAACACGGTGAGAGAGGGATTCGAACCCTCGGTCCCGCTTTAGGCAGGACGGCGGTTTAGCAAACCGCTGCTTTCGACCACTCAGCCATCTCACCCACAGATAACTGGTAGTTTAAGCGGCTTTTTCGCCAGGCGCAAGAAGGTAATCTTGATTGAATCAAAATTTCGCCTAGACCAAATATTATGCCAGTAACTGCTGTTCTCGATCGCCCGCAAGTGGGCATGATTTCCCTGGGTTGCGCCAAAAATTTGGTGGACGCCGAGATCATGCTAGGCTGCTTACAAAAAGAAGGTTATCCCATCACCAATGAAGCCGAGAAGGCGGATATTTTAATTGTTAACACGTGCAGCTTCATCGACAGTGCTAAAGAAGAAAGCATTGAAGCCATTCTTGAGGCAAACCGTTACAAAGGATTGCGCAAAAGCGATCACTCGCAAAAACTTATCGTTGCCGGTTGTATGGCTCAACGTTTTAGCAAAGAATTGCCGGAAGCATTGCCAGAAGTGGATGCTTTTATCGGTCTGGACCAGATCAAAGACATTACTTCGATCGTCGACCAAGTCTGGCAAGAGTCGGGAGAAAAAAATTATGTCACACCACGACCACGTTATATTCCTGATTTTGACACACCACGACTTCGCTTAACGCCGAACCACTACGCCTACATAAAAATTGCCGAGGGCTGCAATCATCCCTGCTCTTTTTGTATCATTCCCCAAATGCGCGGCCGTCACCGCAGTCGCACTGTGGAATCCATCGTCGCTGAAGCACGCGCTTTAATTCACAGCGGCGTTAAGGAGCTAATTCTCATCTCTCAAGACACCACCTACTTTGGAATGGATTTATGGGAGCAACGAGCCAGCCCGCGACAAAAAGTCGATTCGTCACGAGGCCAAAGTTTGATCCATTTATTGCACGAACTAAACGCCATTGAAGGCGATTTTTGGATTCGACTTCTTTACACCCATCCGGCGCATTGGAGCCAGGAATTAATGGAAACCATCACTGCTTGCGAAAAAGTAGCGCGTTATATTGATATTCCATTGCAACATATTCACGAAGAAATGCTCCAACTCATGCGACGCGAAACTTCAGAGCAACACATTCGCGATTTGATTGTGCAAATGAAAAAAATCATCCCCGACATCGCTATTCGAACCACGTTTATTGTTGGTTTTCCTGGGGAAACCGAAACCCATTTTCAACATCTCCTCAATTTCATTGAAGAGACCCATTTTGAAAGACTCGGCATTTTTACTTATTCCTTGGAAGAAGGCACACGTGCCTATCAACTTCCTGATCATCTCTCGGCAGAAATCAAGCAAGAGCGATTTCACCGTGCGATGAAACTTCAAAAAAAATTAGCCCGAAAAATTCAACAAAGCCGTATTGGCACACAACAAAAAATTCTTGTGGACACACCCGGTTTAGGCCGCACTCAGGCCGATGCTCCAGAAATTGACGGCAAAGTATTTTGCGATAAAAATTTAGCACCTGGCCAATTTGCTGAAGTTTTTATAAAAGAAGCAACCGACTATGATTTAATCGCTCACGCATGAACATCCCCAATCAAATTACCATTGCGCGATTAATTCTCACGCTACTTTTTGTAGTGGCCATTTCTTATGAATCTAGCTTTCAAGCCATCATTACCTTTAGCATTTTTATCATCGCAAGCCTAACCGATTGGTTAGATGGCTATCTCGCTAGAAAATGGAATCAAACCACTGACTTAGGCAAGTTGTTGGATCCGCTAGCAGATAAAATTCTTGTCACTTCTGCTCTCTTTTTTCTTGTTTACGTCGATATGGTTCCTCTGTGGATGGCGATTCTGATGGTCTCTCGAGAATTTTTAATCACAGGCTTGCGACTGATCGCCACCGCCAAAGGTGTTGTTTTAGCAGCGGAACGCACGGGTAAACATAAAACGATTTCCCAAATCGTTGCCATTCTTCTGGCTTTAGCTTATCTAGCAGTAGAAGAAATTCAATTTCAATTAGGCAATAAAACTTTCCTTCCTGAAAAAATGATTAGCCATCTTGATTTTTTGATTACGCTTAGTTTTTGGATTGCCACGCTACTTACCATCGCTTCTGGTTTTTTTTATTTCCAAAAAAATCGCCATTTTCTTACGGAAAATTTTATCAACTCAACTTCAAAAAAAACTTCTCACTCTTAGAATTCTAACTTGCAAAACTTAGTCTAAATCTCAAATTGACATCTCATGAAATCATTACCCAAAACTTTAGAAACTTTTGATCTTGGCAACCAAAAAACTGGCCATTTTTATTCTCTTCCCGCCTTAGAAAAAGCTGGCATCGGACCCATTTCGCGCTTGCCCATTTCCATTCGAATTGTTCTAGAATCAGTTTTACGCCATTGCGATGAAAAAAAAATAACTGCGAAAGATGTCACAACCTTGGCAAATTGGCAACCGGGCGCTGAACGTGTTGACGAAATTCCTTTCACCGTAGCGCGCATCATTCTCCAAGATTTCACTGGGGTTCCACTACTCGTTGATCTCGCCGCAATGCGCGACGCCGTTGCGCGACTCAAACAAGATCCCCAGCTCATTGAACCCCTAGTGCCCGTAGATTTAGTCGTCGATCACTCGGTTCAAGTCGATTTTGCGGGTGAATCCCGAGCGTTTCAATTGAATTTGGATTACGAGTTCAAACGCAACCGCGAACGTTATCAATTTCTCAAATGGGGTATGCAAGCGTTCGAAACTTTCAAAGTAGTTCCCCCAGGCATTGGTATTGTTCACCAGGTTAATTTGGAGTATTTAGCAAAAGGCGTGATTGCTAAAGAGTCCGAAATCACAGGCAAAAAAACTCAAATCTACTATCCCGACACACTCGTTGGCACCGATTCCCACACCACGATGATTAATGGTCTCGGCATCGTCGGATGGGGCGTTGGCGGCATTGAAGCCGAAGCGGGCATGCTCGGTCAACCCGTTTACTTTTTAACGCCTGATGTAGTGGGCGTGCATCTCACTGGCGCACTGAAAGAAGGTGTTACAGCTACCGACTTAGCGCTAACCATCACTCAACTTTTGCGTCAAACTAAAGTCGTCGGGAAATTTGTGGAATTTTTCGGTCCTGGCGCCGAAGCGTTACCTGTTGTCGATCGCGCCACCATTGCCAACATGGCTCCGGAATATGGCGCAACGATGGGATTCTTCCCGATTGACGCCGAATGCGTAAATTATTTGCGCGCCACAGGTCGCAGTGAAGAGCATTGTAAACTTTACGAAAATTATTATCGCGCTCAGGGATTATGGGGCATTCCCAAAAAAGGTGAAATCGACTACTCGCAAGTCGTTGAATTGGATCTCAACACAGTCACCCCTAGCGTCGCTGGTCCTAAACGGCCTCAAGATCGCATTCCTTTGCCTGATCTTAAAAATAAGTTCGTCGATCTTTTCAGCAAACCCGTTTCGGAAAGCGGCTATGCTAAATCAGCCAATGAACTAAATAAGCGTGTCAAAATCAATAATCATCACCAACCCAATAACGTGGCACCCCTTCACGATTACGGCATGCGCAAAGAGCGGGTTTCACCAAGCGAAAGTGAAATGCGCGATCAACATCCTGCACCAGATTCTGTCGCCAATGTAAATCCTGAACTTCATGCTGAAATTGGTCATGGTAGCGTGCTCATTGCCGCCATCACCAGTTGCACCAACACTTCTAATCCCAGCGTAATGTTAGCCGCTGGCTTGCTAGCGAAAAAAGCGGTGGAACGAGGCTTAAAAGTTTCTCCTACAATCAAAACATCCCTCGCCCCGGGATCTCGCGTGGTTAGCGAATATTTTGCCCAAACCAACTTGCAAAAGTATTTGGACCAACTTGGCTTTAATCTTGTAGGCTACGGTTGCACCACCTGCATCGGCAATAGCGGCCCATTAGAAAGTCATATTGAAGAAGCCGTTTTAAAAAATGATCTCGTGGCTGCTTCCGTGCTTTCAGGGAATCGAAATTTCGAAGCGCGCGTGCATCAAAGCATCAAGGCCAATTTTCTCATGTCGCCTCCACTAGTTGTAGCTTTTGCACTAGCCGGTAAAGTTGATATTGACCTCAGTCAAGAACCGCTCGGAACTGACACAGAAGGGAAACCGGTATATTTGAAAGATATCTGGCCTAGCCAACAAGAAGTTCGTGACACTTTGCGCACTGCCTTAAAAGCAGAAATGTTTCAAAAATTATATCGCGATTTCGCCGATCAAAATCCGAAATGGAACGAAATCCCCTCCTCAACTGGCGCAATCTATGAATGGAATAAAGAATCCACTTACATTCATAATCCACCTTTCTTTGAAAATTTTTCTTTAGATTATCCACCCATTCAGGAAATCAAACAAGCGCGAGCCTTGGGAATTTTTGGTGATAGCATCACCACCGACCATATTTCGCCAGCCGGTGCGATCAAAAAAACTTCACCTGCTGGACTTTTTCTTCAAGATCACGGCGTTCAAACTGAAGATTTTAATAGCTACGGCTCGCGACGCGGCAATGACCTCGTTATGACCCGGGGAACCTTTGCCAATGTGCGCATTAAAAATCTGATGCTCAAAGGTGAAGAAGGCGGCAACACTTTACTCCAACCTAATGGCGAAAAAATGTCCATCTTCGACGCCGCCATGCAATATAAAAAACAAAACATTCCGTTAGTTGTCATCGCAGGCCAGGAATATGGCACCGGCTCTTCACGCGACTGGGCAGCCAAAGGAACCGCATTACTCGGTGTCAAAGCAGTCGTTGCGCAAAGTTATGAACGCATTCACCGTTCCAATCTCGTAGGCATGGGCGTACTTCCACTCCAGTTTTTGGAAGGAACCTATGCTGCCACTCTTCAACTCGATGGCACTGAGATTTATGATATCGTAGGTTTAGATCAAAATTTAAAACCCCAACAAAATCTTACCCTTCGCATCACACGAAAAAATGGATCCATTACTGAAGTTCCGGTTAAATGCCGCATCGACACTCCGATCGAAATTGATTATTACCAGCATGGTGGCATACTGCCTTACGTCTTAAGACAACTCTTAAAGAAAGGATAATCGTATGTTAAGTTATGCTCTGATTTTTTTAATCATCGCCATCATTGCTGGCGTTTTAGGTTTTGGATTTATCGCTGGCACCGCAGCTTGGATTGCTAAAGTCCTTTTTATTATTTTTCTAATCCTTTTTATTATTTCACTTATTCGAGGTAGAAGACCTTAAAAAGTGCAAAATACAAGCTTTTAGCTATTTAATAAGCCATCCCAGGTCCACCGGCTTTTACAAAATCTTCTGCATAGCTCCAAGCATTTTGCACTGCCGGTTTTTCACTATTTCATCTCCTAATTTATTCGCTTTAGTTGTCAAACACGAAAAAATATCGCTTCTTTTGACTCCATCCACAGGATCAATTAAACAGCCGACTATCATATCAGCTGGACCTGCAGCAACATCCAACATATCTAAAGCCGCCCAAGTCAAATCGGCTGAAGTAACTTCTCCTTTTTCTCCACCTGCCATGGCAAAAGGAAAGACCAAAGAGTGCAATCTCCGTCGAACAATTCCCATATCATACTCAAGGTTTCTCAACGTAAGTTTATTCTCTGATAACTTTTGTTTGAAATCACTCACACAACCAGTAACTTTATCAATTTCTGCTTGGGCCATAGTAACAGCTTCAGTATCACCCTCACTCAAAGCTTGATTACGAATTTTTCTTAAATCACGGATGTGTTGATTCAACCCCTTAATTAATCCTTCTTGCTCTTTAATGGCCTCTCTTAACTCTTGCCGATACACTAGTGTTTGAGATTGCACTCCTTTTATAACGTCTAGATCCCTTGTCTTTCTTCTGACTATCACGCTCCCAATATTACGATCGAACATCTTAACCTCTGGCTCTAATGCTTCCATTATTTTCTCTATATCACGAATCACGAGTTCACTCTCCAAACATAGTTCGTCAAGCCTTCTACCATTCTTGGCGCTTTTTCTGCCCAAAATACCAATTTCTTCCAAAAGAGTTTTAACAAGCTTTTTAATCATATTACTTTTTTATAGTTTCATTAAAAAATAGCACCAATAATACAAATTAAAACCTTAAAAAGCGCGAGGCGCTTTGCTTTCACAAAGCGCCTCACTTTCGCTTGAGGGCCGTAAGCCGAATTCTGTTCACTTTACTCTCGCAAAGGGACAACCATTTCTCTTTCTCCAAAGTTAACTTCAGAGAATCCGTCAGCTGACGGATGCGGCTATTACCCGAGGCTGATCCTGCCGAAGCAGTACCGCGCGAACCACGCATGGCCTCTGTTCTGCCTTGCACCGCGTGAGGTTTTTCTAGCTTCCACTCTCACGAGATGGAACGGTGGGCTCTTACCCCGCCTTTTCACCCTTATCCCGCCAAGACGGGACGGTCTATTTTCTGTAACACTTTCTGTCATTGGTCCCTTTCGAAGCCCAATGCCTCCGTTTTCACAGAGCACGCTGTTCTATGGTGTTCGGACTTTCCTCTCCCTCGGTCCCACCGTGGTAGGACGAAGCAGCGATTGTCACACCCTCATTTTTTATTATAGCATAAAAAGATAAGCTGTAAATTTTGTAAAATCGTTTAAAGCTAAATGATGCGTTTTGATTATCACATGCACACACCGCTTTGTCAGCATGCCAAAGGCAGTCCCGTGGACTATGCCAAAGCAGCAAAAGCGTCAGGATTAAAAGAAATCGGTTTTTCCGATCATTGCCCCATGCCAACACAATATGATGACTGGCGAATGGCACCTCACGAGTTTCCCGATTATCTTAATCTCTTGGAAGAAGCCCGACAAGCGGTTCCCGAACTGAATATTCGATTGGGCTTGGAAGCCGATTATATTGCGGGTTTCGAAAATCATATTCGCGAGTTAAGAAAACAAGCGGCTTTCGATTATTTTATTGGTTCCGTGCATTACATCAGTCCCGACTGGGATTTGGATAATCCTACCAAACTCGAAAAATGGAAGGATCAGCCTTACGAAGTGAGCTGGAAACAGTATTATCGTTGCATCACGGAATCGGCACAAAGCGGTTTATTTGATATCATTGGTCATCCCGATTTATGCAAAAAATTTTGCCATATTCCACCCGGCGATTTAACTCCTTATTATCTGCCAGCGCTCGAAGCGATTGCTGACAACAAACTTTGCATCGAAATTAACACTTCGGGACGTCATAAGCCCATTGAAGAAGCTTATCCCAGTGTTCGTTTTCTTGAATTGGCCTTTGCAAGAGATATACCCATCGTGATTTCTTCCGATGCGCACAACCCCGAAGAGGTGGGACGCGATTTCGATTGGGCAAAACAGTTTGCCTGGGATGTGGGTTATCGTTTTGTGCAACAGTTTCGAGAAGGAAAACGGTTCCCTGTCTCACTTTCAGAATTTTAATTGGTAGGACGCGACTGTAAAATACCTTCCGCTACGGTTAAATCCTGCGGTCGAGTCATTTTTAAATTAGGTTCGTCGCATAACACGACTTGCACCGGTTTTCCCATTCTTTCTACCACGGCTGTGTCATCGGTCAAAATCTCTTGAGTCGCCATTAGTTTTTGATAAGCCTCTCGAATTAGAGAAGCATGAAAAATTTGAGGTGTTTGCACAGCAACCAAACGATCTCGATCTAAAGTTTTTGTGACAAAACCGTTCCCATCGACTTCTTTAATCGTATCAGCCAACGCTGAGCCACAAACTGCCGCTCCCGTTTTTTGTGCCGCATCAACAACCGCATCGACAGTTTTCCGAGTCATCAAAGGCCGCGCGGCATCGTGAATTAAAATCAAATCATTATTAGGATTCGCTGCTTGCAATCCATTCCAAACGGAATGCTGTCGCTCTTTACCGCCTTCAACCCATTGTTTTACTTTAGTAATAGTTTCAGGAAGATGATTTTGAAATAACGTTTTAGCTTCCGGACGTGTCACCATGATAATTTCAGTGATCATCGGATGTGCTTCAAACACTTCCAAACAATAAAAAAAAACTGGTTTACCACAAAGTGGAAGAAACAATTTATCCTTACCCATGCGACGACTGCTGCCCGCCGCAACTACCACAGCAGAAATCATAACTAATGTCTCGCTTTATCCTCTTCTTGAGACGCCACATCTTTATACCATAAAACGCCTCGAGTTCGAAGATTATAGATAAAATCGCGTAAATCTTGCGCCATTTTTTTATCGGTCAAAACTTTTGCTAGCAAACCCTGCCCTTTTTCCGCTTGTGCTAATAAATTATCCGTTCGATTCAAAACCGAATTCAACTTCGCCACAGCATTTTTTAAATTATCTTTAGTGGCATCATCCAAAATTTCTTCGTCAACTTTCACCAAAATTTGATTCAAACGGTTCAGCGCCTCTTGCGACTTTTGAATCACAGGCCGGGCATCACTGGTTAAATCCCCAATGCCCGTCGTGCGCGCACCTTCGGTTGTTTCGTTAGCTTTAATAAAAGAAGCGTTGGCATCGCTGCTCGGCTGCACTTCTACATAACGATCCCCTAACAAGCCCGATTCACGAATCACAAACTTGGAACCTTCACGAATTTGATATTCTTTCCCCAACCCAATCTGAATCAAAGCCCGATCGCCTCCCTCACCCAGCGAAGGCGATGACACCACTTTTCCAATGTGCACGCCCGACAT
Source organism: Verrucomicrobiia bacterium (assembly GCA_041395165.1). Lineage (GTDB taxonomy): Bacteria > Verrucomicrobiota > Verrucomicrobiia > JADLBR01 > JAIBCM01 > JAIBCM01. Next base: position 11,879 of record JAWLBA010000006.1, on the reverse strand, counting down.
CAAAACTTTAGATCCTTTAATAATTCCACTCGCACTGGGAAAAGCCACGGTAATCCGATAATCATCATGCACCGAACTTTGTTCAACACCAACAATGAGTACCAAAGCGGCAGCCGTCACCAGACCAATGAGAACAAAAATTCCAACAATAATTTCAATACCACGTTTTTCCATAGCTTTTAAATCATGACTTCGCTTGTGTCAGAAACTCCCTCGATAAAATGTTGAATCGCTTCATCTTTACTTTTCTGAAAATTTTCTGGAGTATCAATCTTATAAATAACGCCGTCCCGTAACATAGCAATCCGATCGGCAATAGCAAAGACACTTTTCATATCATGCGTCACCACCACACTCGTGACACCATAACGCTCGCTAATCTGATTAATTAACTGATTAATACTATCTGCCGTGATTGGATCCAACCCTGTCGTCGGCTCATCATAAAGAATCACCTCCGGCAATCGCGCAATGGCTCGCGCCAAAGCAACACGTTTCTTCATACCCCCACTCAGTTCTGATGGCATTTTCCGCTCTTGATTGGGCAATCCTACGGCTTCCAACACTTCTGCCACACGCTCTTTAATTTCTTTGGGAGTAAATTTCTTTTCTTCCTTTAAAGGGAAACCCACATTCGCCTCCACCGAAAGGGAATCAAAAAGCGCTCCACCTTGAAAAACAATGCCTATTTTTTTTCGGATCGGCACCATCTGCATTTCATTTAAACTCACTACATTTTTACCATCCACCAAAATTTGCCCCTTATCGGGCTGCATTAACCCAATCAAATGCTTCAACAAAACGCTTTTGCCGCAACCACTTCGCCCGATAACCACTAAACGTTCCGCGCGATGAATTTGAAGACTCACCCCTCGCAACACTTGCTGCTTACCCAGCCGCTTCTCCAAATTCTTAAACTCGATAACAACGTCGTCTTTCATGACACCGGAAATAATGAATTCAACATGAACGTGAAAAAGAAATTCGCGATCAAAACACTCAAAGAAGAACTTACCGCTGCTTCAGTCGTTGCTTTACCCACACTCTCAGCTCCCGTGCCCGACATTAACCCCTTATGACACGACACACTCACAATGATAATAGAAAATAAAAACGCCTTAATCAGACCAATCCACATGTCACGCGCCTCAGTAAATTGCAAAATATTATACCAGTAATAAGTACCATCAACTCCCAAAAGCGGCACTGCCACCACATAACCCGCCGCCATTCCTCCCGCAATCGCCATCGCCACCAATGCAGGCAATGAAATCATCATCGCCACGAATCGCGGTACGATCAGATATTCAATCGGATAAACCGCCAACGCGCGCAACGCATCAATCTGCTCCGAAATTTTCATCGTAGCCAACTCTGCAGCCATTGCCGAACCCACTCGCCCCGCAATCATGAGCGCACTCAAAACCGGCCCCAACTCGCGACACATAGCTAAAGTTGCTACAGAACCTGTGGCCGAATCCATGCCTAGACGATGAAATTGGAATTGAATCTGCGCAGCAAACACCGCTCCTGTAAAAATGCCCGTTGTTAAAACCACAACCTGAGATCGCACTCCCACAAAATAAATCTGTTGAATCGTTTGCCTCATCCGCAATGGTCGCGAAAAAAAACAGCGAAACGTTTCCATCATCAGCAAAGCCACTTCGCCCAACTGCTCAATAAACGAGATGGCAAGTCTACCCGACTTTAAAAACAATGATTGAAACCAACGCATAATGAACTAGTAAAGATAAGGCTCCGTTAATTCAAATGCATTTCTTATCAAAAAGCAGATTGAATTTTTTTCTATTTCTTGAGCCAGTTCGACTTCCACTACATCAAATCGAAAAATAAGAGAAGGATTTCCGAGTAAACGCAAATATTCTAATGCGGTTTTAGATAATCGTTTTTGCTTAGCACGATCCACAAACTCCCCGGCCTGCCAAACTCCGTAGAACTACGCGCTTTCACTTCTACAAAGGCTAAAACTTCACCATCTCGACATATTAAATCAATTTCTCCACCCCTACCACGGAACCGTTTGATAAGAATTTTGTAACCTTGTTTTCGCAAAAAACGAGCAGCAACCGCTTCCCCTCTTTGCCCAATATCGGGCTCAACTCCCGATTCCTTGTCGCGAAGCAGCCCGCAAAACCGGCGCAAACGAGTTGCGATGAATGGAGCAAGGGCCATAACGCTTCAACGCCTCCAAATGTTGAGGCGTACCATAACCTTTATGTTGATCAAATCCATAATGAGGCCATTGCTGATGCCAATCGCGCATCAAACGGTCACGCACCACCTTAGCAATAATTGACGCGGCAGCAATGGAATAACTCAATCGATCGCCACTCACAATGCCCTCATGAGGAAAAGGGAAATCTCGAAAAGGGCGGCCATCCATTAGCACCCAATCCGGAGGCGACACAAATTGGCACAATGCCAACTCCATCGCGCGCCGCGTAGCTTGATAAATGTTATTCCGATCAATTTCTTCGACCGGAACCACCGCATAGTGCCAAGTCACGTGCGGAGATTTCGTCAAATAAGCAAAAAGTTCTTCCCTCTTTTTTTCTGATAATAATTTGGAATCTTTTATCTCTTCAACCACCTCACTTGATATCTTCGGATTTAACCAAACTGCAGCAGCCACGACAGGACCAGCAAGTGGCCCACGACCCACCTCATCAACTCCGACAATGTAACGAAACCCCTTTTTTTGAGCGTTCTCTTCGAATTGAAAACTCGGTTTCAACTATTTTTTGGAAGACGAAGTTTTTAACTCCTTGACCGTAATGGCATCACGACCTTCGACACCTCGAAGATAATAAAGTTTGGCACGACGCACATCGCCTCGTTTTTCCACCTGAATCTTTTCAATAATCGGTGAATGCAAAGGAAAAACGCGTTCCACACCTTCACCATAAGAAATGCGGCGCACGGTAAACTGCGAATTCAATCCACGCCCTTTTTTAGCGATCACCAATCCGGCAAAAACCTGCACCCGTTCCTTTTCCCCTTCCTTCACGCGAGTATGGACTTTAATCGTATCGCCCACGCGAAAGGGGGTGATTTCCTTTTTAAACTGTTCCGATTCAATTTTTTCAATTAACAAATTCATAACTAACCTTTGATTTGAGAAGACATGGCACGTTACCGATTTCTCAAAACAGGTCAAGCCCAGAGCCTAAAATACTCATTACCCACCTTGACAATCCCCAACGAAATGTAATGATGCCAAATTGCTAAAAATCATTAAATATTTATGAATAAAAGAATTACTTTTCTTATTTTAAGCTGTCTGATACTTCCTACACTCTCTCAAGCTCACCCGCTTCATTCGGCTCACAGTTTCTCCCAAGGATTTGCCCATCCTTTCCTTGGTTTAGACCATCTCTTAGTCATGCTAGCCATTGGACTATGGGCCGTGCAATTGGGACAATCGGCTTTATGGCAATTGCCCTGCACATTTCTTACCTGCATGATGGTGGGTGGATTTTTAGGTTCCAAACAAATTCCATTGCCCTTTTTAGAACAGGGCATTTTAGCTTCGGTCATTTTATTTGGGCTTTTGCTCATGTTAGCAAAACCTTTGCCTATTTCTATTTCCCTATTAATTGTTGGAATTTCTGGCTGGATGCATGGCTACGCTCATGGCCTTGAAATTCCTCCTGGGCATTCGGGTCTAGGTTACGGTTTAGGTTTTCTTTTGGCAACAACCAGCCTTCATGGCATCGGGCTGATGTCACCTCTTTTATTCCGACGCTCCATTTTATTCACGCGATGGGCAGGAGTAGGCATTTTAGCCAGCGGCTGCCTTATTATGTTTGGATCATAATCTAGGCTGATCGAAGTTTGAGTTAGAGTTGTCTAAACTTCGAAAATCTTTTACCCTTAGCAACCCATGATAAACACACTCCGAGAATTGCCAGGACTTTATGTTACGGTGGATAGTGTCATGCACATTCCCGAAGCTGACACTCCGTCAGATAAACCCTTCGCTTTTCGTTACGATCTTTCGATTCATAATAAAAGCCAGGAAACAATTACCATTCAAGCCCGCAAATGGGTGGTCACTAATGAACAAGGCGAAAAATTGGTAGTAGAAGGCGATGGCGTGGTTGGTGTCAATCCGCATTTAGAACCTGGCGAAACGTTTAGCTATCATAGTTTTCATTTGATCGATACGGCTAGCATTGCCGAAGGCGCTTATTTTGGCATCACCGAAGAAGGCGAAAAAATCATGACTAAAATTCCTCCTTTCACAATGAAACCGCCTATCTCTCATAAACTTTCGTAACTTGCTCATTATGGAATTTGACTGGAGTCTGGTTCCCACGCTTTCGGAGCAAAACCGACAACAAATCGAAGAATGCTTTGAGGATCCGTTTAACCTCAAGCTCATGCCTGAAGAACCTTTGGCAAAAGATCATCACCGCTTTTTTTGTCTCGGGAAAGACACCGCACAAAACGGTTGGTTCGTCGTCTACACCACTAACGGCAAACAACATCGCATCTTAACCGCTCGCCCGCTTAGCGAATCAGAAAATCATTATTACGAACGCAAACTTCGCGAGGTTTTATGAACCATACCCCTACACAACGCTTAAAAAAATGGAGTCAAGTGCCAAGCTTCGCCTCCCTAAAAGCAGAACAACAATACTGGATAGACACAGAGCTGGAACCCGCCCTCATCAAAGAATCACTTTACAATCCTGAATCCACCGACTCCACCCTCATCACATTGCGTTTAGATCCTCGCATGCTCGCGCGCTTGAAACGATTAGCGCGCCAACGCTATCTCAACTATCAAAGCATGATCAAACAATGGCTCGCCGAACGTTTGGAAAAAGAGTTAGAAAAATAATTTGCCTTCTAATCAACTCCTATCCAAACTTAACGTATGCAAATCATCTCCAACCGTTCTCGTGCGCAACGCGCCTTTACTCTTGTTGAACTCTTAATCGTCATTTCCATCATTGCTATTCTCGCTGGTCTCGGCTTCCCAGCTTTGACCGCCGCCAAAAATGCCGCTCGCAAAACACAAACCGCAAGCTTGCTCAACACCATCAAAATTGGCATCACCGCTTACATGACCGAATATGGACGTCTACCGGATATCGGTTCAGCTTCTTCCGACGAAGAATATCGCTCCGACAGCCAGGAATTCAAAACACTCGTCAACACTTTATCCGGCGCAAAAGATGACGATGCCGAAGCCATTCGCTTAAATCCTCGCCGCATTCCCTTCTGCGATTTTCAAGCTAAAGATTTTAAAAACGGTTCTATAAAATCCCACGAACTCGTCGATGCGTGGAAACGCCCATTTTATATCATCCTTGATTTTAATTACGACAATCTCATCGACCAAAATGCCATCGGCCAAAACATGCCTGCCGAACTTAAACCAGACGATGATATCTCCGGCAACGTCGCGCTGTGGTCACAAGGAGCTGCCATAACACCGGAAAAAATGAAACGCAGCGACCTAGTTTCTACCTGGCGTTAAAACGTAGTGTAATTTGGTATCGGTTACCACTTGATTAAATTACAAACCAAACTCACTTAATTCGCGGAATTTCTTAAACCGCTCCTGAATTTCAGATTGAGTCAACGTCTGCAAACGACCTAAGCTAAACGCCTCCACATTAAACGAAGCTAACACACTACCAAAAATAACAGCTCGCTTCAGTTCAGCAAAAGAAAACGAATCGTTCACGGCTAAAAAGCCCAGCAATCCTCCTGCAAAACAATCGCCAGCACCCGTTGGATCATGAATATCTTCCAAAGGATAAGCCGGCGCGGAAAAAAATTCGCCCTGCCCAAAAAGCAAACAACCGTGCTCACCCTTTTTAATCGCCACATAACGCGGTCCCATTTGCTGCAACTGCCAACCCGCTTTAATCAAACTCGTTTGTTTCGTCAACTCGCGCGCCTCTCCATCATTCAAAATGAGCATATCCACCCGTTTCAACAACACCTTCAAATCCTCTTGTGCCGTTTGAATCCACAAATCCATTGTATCAGCCACAACAAATCGTGGCTGCGAAACTTGATCCAACACGTGCAACTGCAAAGCAGGCGCAATATTGCCCAACAAAACATAAGGCGTTTCACGGTAACCCTCCGGTAAATCCGGTCTAAATTTTTCAAACACATTTAATTCCACCGACAATGATGACGAATATTTAAATCCCATTCATACTCCCCTGACCAAGCGAAGGTTTTACCCTTAGCACGTTGCAACCCTAATAAATCCACACCCCGCTTCTCAAAAAGCTCCAAATAATGCGCAGGAAAATCATCACCCACAATCCCCACCATTTTCACTGGAGCAAAAAAACTGGCTGCCACCGCTGCATAAGAAGCCGAGCCACCCAACATTCGATCATGATTTTCCAAAGGCGTCTTCACCGAATCCAACGCCACTGAACCCGCTACTAAAACACTCATACCTTTTCCTTAAAAATAAAACCTACTCCTTATCCACGGTTCGTTCACCAGTAAAAAACTCTTCCAAATCACCACCGATTCCAAGAAAAGTTCTTTCAACAGATTTGCCAAATCCTTGTTTTTTCTTTGGCACTTGTTTTTTCGATGTTTGACTTTTTGAAGTAGAAGCTTTTGCGGTTTTTGTCGATTGAGTTTTCGTGGATTGATCTTCGTTCCAAGAAGTCGCCACGGTTTTCCGAGAATTCGCATCCAAAACAAGTTGCGCTAAAATTTTGGATTGAGAATCTAAAAGAGAAATATACCAAACCGCCGTTTTTTTCCCTGGAGGATGCTTCAATACGTAGCGAAATTGGTTGGGAGACACATCGGCGACCTTTGCCATTTCACGCGCTTTCGCTTTCAGATCCTTAAATTCCATCGTCAAATCCTTCTCCAACAATTTTGCCAATCCTGCCTCTTCAAAAGCAGGCAGTGCGCCTGATCGATCGGAAACCATTTCTCCGACATGCGCTTTCACCCAATGTTGATCTTCTTTATAACTAGGATCGTAAAATTGAAAAAACCACGCCTCTTCATCTACCGATTCGGTAATTTGCACTCCATACAAATACTTTTCGGACTGATTATTGGTGACTGACATGGAAATACTTTCCAAAACCGATTGAGGCGACACCGCATGAAGCGAAACCACGCTCAAAATAAATCCCACTATCGCAAAATAATTTTTCATTTTATTTCTCATAGTCAATCTAGCATCGTAAAAAACTGGGGCAAAGGGAAGCTAATTCGCAATGCAAACAGTCTGGCTTACGAGCATAACAGCGACGGCGCCCATGCCAAATCAGCCAGTGCGAAAATTGTATCCATAGCGGACGCGGAACTTTTTTAATCAAATCCAACTCAATTTTTTCCGGCGTTTTTTGTCGTGTTAACCCCAAACGCTGAGACAAACGACTGACATGAGTGTCAACGACAATCCCTTCTTCCATCCCAAACGCATTACCCAAAACGACATTCGCCGTCTTGCGCCCCACACCTGGCAATGTTCTCAAATCCTCCATAGTCTGAGGAACTTTACCACGATATTTTTCCACTAAAATACGGCAACAAGCTTGGATATTTTTAGCTTTAGCACGATAAAAACCGGTTGAGCGAATAGCTTCTTCAATTTTTTCTAAAGGCGCTTGCGAAAAACTCTTAGGATTCGGAAATTGTCGAAATAAACCTGGCGTAACAAGATTAACGCGCACATCGGTGCATTGCGCGGAAAGAATGGTCGCTATTAACAATTGAAACGTATTACGATGTTTGAGTTCGCAATGAGCATTGGGATAAGTTTTCTCCAGCTTTCTCAACACCTCCGAGACACGCACCGTTTTCATGATAATTTTTTTAGTGAAAGTTCGATTTGTTTGCGAAAAGGATTTTCTGGATAACGCTCCATCAAATTTTGATACACACGCTTTTCTTCCTGTTTCATACCGGCTTTTTCATAACATTTTCCTGCTTCCAGCAAGCCTAACATCGCCTTTTCCTTAACCGATTCTCCCAAAAAAATGTCAATCATTTCAAAATAACCAGCCGCTTTATCATACTCTTTTTGATCTCGCAAAATTTCACCCGCTAACCACATCGCCTCCGCTTTTAAAACAGCCTCTTGAACAGGTGCTCCAATAATGCGATCGCATTCCCTTCTCGCTCGCTCCGCGTCTTTGTCACGAAGCGATTTTGCCAAGGTCAACACCTCATTCCAAGAAAGTTCGGAAGAAGTGGCATGAGTTACCTCTTCTTCATTTAGCTTATCTAACAAAGCTCGTCCCTCGTTAGCAAAACGCCCTTCTGGGGATCGATCCATTAATTTTTTTAAATAAAAAATGGCTTTCTCTTGATCATTTTTTGCTAGCAATTTTTGAATCCAAATCCAGTAACCCTCCTCAGTTGATGCATTAAAACCATAATCTGTTTCAAACAATTTTAAACTCACTTCAGCTTCTGGCTTTCCTTCTAATAATTCAGATAAAACTTTTTGATAAATTAAATTTTCTTTTTGTTTTTCACTAGCCAATGGCAAACATTCTTCGACCAATTGCCTCGCCTTATCGTAGCTCTTTAAATAATTGAGACAGGTGGCGGTTCGAATTTGTGCTTCTATTTTCAAATCCACACGAGTTTGAGTTTCTTGCAGTAAATCTTCTAAACTTTCCTTTTCTTGTTCACGATTTTTATTCTGCTCCAATGCCGCAATCTCTTTTTTCAGCTCAGTAACAACCTCAAAACGTGATCGCACAGCATGATAATGTTGCATGGCCAATAAAAAATTGGTCTGAGAAAAATAAGATTCTGCCAGCGCGAAATGCGCGCGATTTTTCCATTCTAAATTCGCTTCTTTCATTTCCGAAAGCGCCTGCCATTTTTTCTGCGCTTCTTGCATTAACATGGCATCATTTCCCAACTTGAGTGCATGTTTCCAATACACCTCGCCCAATTCATAAAGCGATTGAAAATACTGCGGGGTGCCTTTCAGTGCCAAATTGGTTTTAAGCAAACTCACTCTTTCTTGACTCAATTGCCGCACCTCGGTTTGAGCAGAATCTTCCGCACAAAGACACGTCAACTCACTCCCAAAAATCAAAGCAAAAAATAAAATAAAAAAAACAGGCTGCAGGAAGCGATCCATTCCCTTTATCTCATGCCACATCCATAAATGGCATGATCGCCCAACGCTTCTTCAATACGCAAAAGTTGATTATATTTCGCCAGACGATCCGATCGAGAAAAAGATCCCGTCTTAATTTGGCCCGCATTCGTCGCGACAGCGATATCAGCAATTGTGGTGTCTTCCGTTTCTCCCGAACGATGGCTAATCACCGCAGTATAACCACTACGTTTTGCTAACTCAATCGCATCCAAAGTTTCCGTCAACGTGCCGATTTGATTGACTTTAATTAAAATAGAGTTACCAACACCTTGCTCAATACCGCGTCTTAAAAAATCCACGTTCGTCACAAACAAATCATCACCCACCAATTGAGTCGTTTTCCCCATCGCTTCAGTCAATTTTTTCCAGTTTGTCCAATCATTTTCAGCACAACCGTCCTCGATACTAATAATAGGATATTTTTTCTGCAACTTCTGATAAAACGCAATCAGCTCAGGGCCCGACAATTTTCTACCATCCGATTTTTTAAAAATATAATTTTTACTTTTGGCATCGTAAAATTCGCTTGAAGCAACGTCCAGCGCCAAAAAAATTTCTTTCCCAGCTTGATAACCCGCTTTTTTAATTGCTAACACGATTACTTCCAAAGCGTCTTCCGTAGATTTTAGCGTAGGTGCAAAACCCCCTTCATCTCCCACAGCGGTGCTCAATCCGCGATCGTGCAAAACCGTTTTTAAAGCATGAAACACTTGCACACCCATGCGCAGTCCTTCTCGAAACGTTTTCGCGCCACTCGGCACAATCATGAATTCTTGAAAATCAATAGGCGCATCAGAATGAGCGCCTCCATTCATGATATTGGCTAAAGGCACAGGCAAAACTTTGGCATTCGTTCCGCCCAAATAACGAAATAAAGGAAGGTCTAACGATTTCGCCGCAGCTTTCGCATTGGCTAAAGAAACTCCTAACAACGCATTCGCTCCCAAACGACTTTTATTCTTTGTTCCATCCAAAGCAATCAACGCTTGATCCAAGCCAACTTGCTCTAACGCATCGAAACCGAGTAAACGTTTGGCAATAATTGTGTGAATATTTTTTACCGCATTCAAAACGCCTTTGCCTTGATAACGATTTTTATCCTTATCACGCAACTCCCAAGCCTCATGCTCGCCAGTGCTCGCTCCCGAAGGCACGGCTGCACGTCCAACTGCGCCATCAGCCAATTCCACCTCCACTTCCACGGTGGGATTTCCTCGTGAATCAATAATTTCTCGCGCTCGAATTTCTGTGATCTGACTTAATTTCATATTTTATTTTTTTACAAAAGGTTCAATGCGACGAATGGTAACAGTTCGGCTTTTACCCTCCACATCGGGCAACGTAACTTGGTCGCCAACCGATTTTCCCTGTAGGGCTTTGGCAAAAGGAGTTAAGTAAGAAACAATTTTCTTCTCAGGATCACCATCCCAAGCGCCCAAAATTTTATAAGTCTCTTCACCCTTTTCGTCGTTAACTGTCACCACCGTTCCCATTCCAACTTTCGTAACATCTACACCCCGAAAATCGGTGCCTTTAGCTCGTAAAATATCATGCTCCAACTCCGCGCGACGATGGCTTAACACGCGCTGCTGTTCCTTGGCAAATTTAAACTCACTATTTTCTCGCAAATCGCCATAAGAGCGCGCAACCGCAATTTCCTGGGTGTTGGCAGGAATTTTCTTGTTAATCAACTCGTCCAACTCCTGTTTGCGTTTTTCCAAACTTTCCCAAGAAACGATCAAAGCTTCACTTTCTGGAGAAGCCTGCGTTTCTTTTTTAGCTTGGCTGGACCGACCTTTGCTCGAAGCCGCATTCACCAACTCCTGCATTTGCGGATAAAGTTTAATCAAACGCGCAAGCAATGACCGTTTATCCATCTCATCAAACACCGCAGTCAATAATAAACCGCGTGTGATATCACGCACCGCATCCAAATCAGCTTCCTTCACCAAATCAGTTAAAAGCAGTTTATCCGACAAAATAAGATCGCGAAGTTTGATAGATTTTTTTTCACCGATTTGATCGCGTTCTACTGCAGCAATCAGTGTGTTAAACAAACGCGGCTCGATTAATGCGCCCAACTCGCCCTTACGATTTTTTAACACCCAAACTAAAACTTCGGATGAAATCGACTGCTCGCGAGCAGCACGTTTGAGTCCCTCCAAAAAAACCTCCGCTTGATTCTCTTCTCGAAAAAAGTCCCTTATCACACCCACCAATCGCGCTGAAGCCACACTCAACAACTTCAAAATAGCCGCTGGCCAAGTGTAAGGTTCCGCCTCCTTAATCGTGCACAAAATGGCCTTTTGCCGATCAGGTGGAAAACTCACCAAGATCGTCCCCAAATCTCGCTCCAACTCATGAATCAAACCAATCGTGGCCACTTCGGAGTCAGACTTCACATTCACCAATTTAGCCAACTCATCGCGAACTAAAGCTAATTTTAATGCCTGAGTTTTTTGTGAGGCCGGTGCTCGTTTCAAAGAGACTTCGATTTGGCGAATGAACGCTTCCAGTTGAGTGCCATTTTCCTTTGCGGCTTCTTTCCCCCGTTTCAACCAAGCCTCTCCCGCCTCCAACTGTGGCAAAATGCCTTTTAATTCTAACGTTTCATCCAACGTTAAAGTCTGCGACTTGGGCACTTCGGTTACTTTTAATGGCGAAGTTTTAGATAAAGGCACCACAAATCGACCATCTTTCTTCATAGCACGACGCGCGCCTTCCCACC
>JAWLBA010000005.1:0-110929 GCA_041395165.1 Verrucomicrobiia bacterium | reverse complement strand
ATCTTAGACTATTACATCAACCGAATTTATTTCGGCAAAGGCTACTTTGGTTTAGAAGCTGCAGCACGTGGTTATTTCGGCAAATCAGCCAAACAGCTTACTCTTGGAGAATGCGCCATGCTTGCTGGATTAATCCGCTCACCCAACAGCGCCTCGCCTCGACGCGATTATCAAAAAGCTCTTGAAGGTAGAGATCGAGTTTTGCAAACCATGGTCGAAGAAAAATTCATCACCTCACAACAGGCTTGGGAAGCACGACAAAAACGAATTCGCATCGCCCCAGAAACTTCAGTGGGATTAAACAAATATTTCACCCCTCTCATCATGCAAGAATTACAAGAAGTTTTACAACTCGACGAAAATGAATTTCCTCAAGGTCTTCGGGTGTATACCACGCTCAACACAATTTTACAGCAGACATCAGAACGTGCCGTTTCAGAAACCTTGACCCAAGTCGAATGGGAACTAAACCAAGAAAAAAATCTTCGCAAAACCCTTGAAAACCCTGGACCTTTGCAAGCCGCTGTTTTGATTCTGGACGCTCACGAAGGCGCAGTTCAAGCCTACGTCGGAGGAAGAGATTTTGCCCAAAGCCAATTTGATCGAGTCACGATGGCCCAACGAGACAATGGCGCCTCGCTCTATCCTTTTTTATATGCTTTAGCGATGCAAAATCTGGGTTGGCACCCCGCTTCTCTCATCGACAGCTCTTTCATCGATAAACCAGAAATCAAAACATCCCAAGCCATAACCTTTGGCAACCCAGAAAAAAATCTCAATAGACGCTTTTTTCTTTTGCAAGATGCTTTGGCTGGAAATTATAAAACCGCTGCCATTCGAACCGCTCATCAAATTGGACTAGCCAATCTAGCGCAGTGGCTAAAAAATACCGGCATTAGCTTTGATGAAAATTTCTTCCCAAAAACCTTTCACGATTTTAGACCTTTAACTCTTTGGGAAATGACTTCGCTTTACCAAATTTTGGCCAACCAAGGCATTCAGAAAAAACCTTTTTTTATTCGATCCATTCGCGATGGAAAAAATAAATTGCTCTATCGCCGAACTCACGCCGCAGGTTTACCACAATTAGAAACTCTCACCGCCCAACAAATGACATTAACTTTAGAACAAAATCTCCGAGATAAAATATGGCAACAAGACTTAACCCAACCCGCTACAGGCATTAGCAGTTTTTCTGAAAATCAGCGAGATGCTTGGTTCCTAGGTTATACTCCGCGCTGGGTCACCGGGGTATGGGTGGGCTATGATCCTTCCATTTCTATTGGCAATAAAACGTTGGCTTCTAAAACAGCCATCCCATTGTGGCAAAAAATAGTTAACCAACTTCCCTCTTCTCATACCAATTTTTCGACCCCTTCCAGTCTCATTAAAGTCGAAGTAGAAAAAAATACTGGAGCGGTTCAAGGACTTGCCGGTTTCGCTCCCAGTCCGGGGGACGCCTTTGTTTATCTCAAACAATCCCAACTCAACACCCTTAATACTTTGCCTGCCTCAGGCATCAATCATATTGTAGAAAATGAGGATTGGTCTCGTTGGTTACAAACACTGTTTTCCAACCCGTCCGAACTCATTTCTCAAACGCCTCCCGAAGAAAACGACCACACCTCCATTCCTGCCGTGGCAGAATACATCATGCCTCCTCTGCGAGGAGATATCGTCGCGGCAGACGGTTCAACCTTAGCCACCACTCTTTCCGGACAAAGCCTCGTTCTACCTTGGCCAAGCTTGGAAACGGCAAACTCAGCAGAAGAAGCCTTAACCTGGATCAAGCCTAAATTAGAGCTAGCTTCAACTTGGTTAGGAAAATCCATCACTTTTTCCGATGAAACATTAACTAACCATTACAGCTTTCAACGATTTCAACCGGTTATCATCAGCGATCTCACACCCGAAGAAGTTTCTCAGTTCAACACCAGTAAATTGAGAGATGAAGGTTTCGTCCTCCAAACTTATCCCAAACGAGTTTATCCCGAAAACCAACTGCTTGCTCACACTCTCGGCTATCTTCAACGCGCTAAAACACCACGCATTGGCCCTTATCAAGCTGACTTAGTCATTTACGATCAATACCAAGGCGCTGAAGGATTAGAAAAAATTTTTGATACCGAACTTACTGGGCAAGCAGGAAAATTTGTTATTGCCACCACACCCGAAGGTTTCACACAACGCACCGCTATCGAAAAACAAGCTACTTCGGGTTTGAACGTTCGAACTACATTCGATCTCGAGTTGCAAAAAGCCGTCGAAAAAAGCTTAACCAATATTGCTGCCGGCGCCGTTGTTATTATGAACGTAACCAATGGCGCTATGGCAAGTCACTAACCTTTAATCCTAACGATTTTTTACCCGCTCTATCTTCAGAAAAATGGCAAAGTTTTGTGCAAGCAGAAGATAACCCACTGCAAAATCGAGCCACTGACAATTTCATCCACCCGGTTCAGTTTTTAAAATCATCACTACGTTGGCTTCCTTGCAAGCAGGCACTTTCGATCCCGAACGCATCGTTTATTGCAAAGGCTATTACCAAATTGGCGTAATGTTCGATTTAACCTACCGCGCGAAACTTATCCTGTTTCATCAAATGCTTTAAACTAATCCATTAACACTTACTTTATTGACCTAGGTTTACGAACCGGACGAACTGCTTTGATCAATGTTGCAACTAGAATCTCGGCCTAGTCAAATCACGGGCATCCCCTTTACCCGGAGAATTAGCAGGTCTCATGCCAACACCCGATTATATTCGAAAAAATATGGGCGCATCATGGGTGCTGGCGATGTCGTTTCAACGTTTCCTATTAGTCGATACGCCACACTTTGACAACTCCTTTGCAAATAGCCAATGCCATAGCAGCCATTGCTAATCACGCACCTTATACCGTCCCAGAATCCTGCCAGTTTCGATCAAACTAAAACTGTAAAACATTCCCTACTGAAATTCTTAACACCTTATCTTTTACTCCTGAACAATTCGACCTACTCAAAGACGCTATGGTGTCGGTAACAGAAGAAGGCACAGGCCGAAGAGCTCAAGTCTCTGGCATACAGGTAGCGGGCAAAACAGGCACTGCCCAAGTGGGTAGCAAAACGAAACCGCGCCAAATCGCTTGGTTTGCTGGCTTTTTACCCGATAACCCACGCTACTCCTTTGCTGTAATGGTCGAAGGAAGCTTTCTTGAAGAATCTCTTCGGTGGAGTCGATGCCGCAACTTTAATTGGCGAAATTTTTAAAAAGGATAAGGGATAAGAAAATAAGAAACACCCAGTGTCATCCTCGTCCCACCGTGACGGGATGGGGATCCAGTTTTTAGAATTAATGTAAAAAGTTTTTTTACGGTTTACTTTTTTTTCTTTCACCAAAAATCGACGTGCCAATGCGCACGAGTGTGCTCCCCTCTTGAACGGCCTCCACAACTGTTTGCTCATACCCATCGACAACTCGGCATTTAATGCCAAGCTCTTTTTCAGCAACATCCCGCCATTCACGCAACCGCACAAAATAAGGTCTCGCCTCATGCACATTTTCCTTCCAAGGCGCTAATGTCATCAACCCACAAACTCGCAACCGTGGTAAGACATTTATCTTTTCCAAAGCAAACAATAATTCTTCAGGTTTCATACCAAACTTGCTCTTCTCCCCAGACACGTTGACTTCCAGCAAAATATCTATCGCCCTCCCTTGTTTCTCTGCCTCTTGCGAAATGCTTTCTGCTAAAGAAACTGAATCAATCGATTGAATACAGGAAAAAAGCGCCACAGCATCTCGCACTTTGTTTGATTGCAAATGTCCAATAAAATGCCATTGTGCACGAGATGAGCTCAACGGAATCTTCTGTTTAGCTTCTTGCATCCGATTTTCGCCAAATAATAAAAGCCCTGCTTCCACCGCTTCATAAATTTCTTCCGGCGTCCGGGTTTTTGAAGCGCCCAACAAACGCACCTCTTCCCCACTCCGACTCGCGCTCGCCTCCTTAACCTGTTCAAGAACCTGCGCAATATTATCAGCAATACTTCCCATCGATTACCCTAGTTTGACGAATTTATTAGCCTAGCTTATATTTATATATGCAGATTGGATGTTTCAAGGTATTTAGAGATGTTGTTGATGCTCAAAGCTTTAGCAAAGCAGGTGATCTCAATCATGTTTCCCAATCCGCTGTTTCCCAACAAGTAAAAACTTTGGAAACGCAATTCGGTATACCTCTTCTCGAAAGGCATGGCAAAAAATTTGCTCTCACTAACGAAGGAGAAATCATATATGAAGCCAGCCGTGAATTAACCCAAATTTACGAAAAACTACAACATCGCTTTCAAGAACTTCACAACGTGATGACTGGCACCATTCGAGTTGTCACGGTTTATAGCATCGGTCTTCACGAACTCCCTGTTTACCTCAAAACTTTCCTCAAGAAATACCCGTCTGTTAACATTCATCTCGAATACCGACGCAGCAATCAAGTTTACGAAGATATTTTACACGGCATCGCCGACATCGGACTCGTCGCCTTTCCCATAACAAGAAAAAATATCAAAATAGAACTCTTTCACAAAGATACCCTAATCGCCATTTGTAAGCCCACTCATCCTCTAGCGTCACAAACCCATGTGACCCTACAAGACCTCGCCCTTCACAAATTTATCGCCTTCGAACCCGATATTCCTACACGCCAAGCCATTGATAAAATGTTTCATGACGCAAACCTCGAAATAAAACCCATCATGGAATTCGACAACATAGAAACCGTCAAACGCGCTGTTGAAATCGATACCGGCGTCTCTATCGTTCCTCGAGCCACCGTTATGCAAGAAGCTAATAATGGGCTACTAAAAATTCTCGAACTTACCGGTGGCGATTACAGTCGTCCCTTAGGCATTCTCTACCAACAAAATCGAATCCTCTCCTCCGCTCAAAAAAAATTTTTGGAAATCTTAAAAACCGATCCGACAAA
The DNA here is from genome assembly GCA_041395165.1 of Verrucomicrobiia bacterium. GTDB lineage: Bacteria > Verrucomicrobiota > Verrucomicrobiia > JADLBR01 > JAIBCM01 > JAIBCM01. The sequence goes on along the minus strand of JAWLBA010000005.1, from coordinate 105,959 downwards.
ATTTCCTGCGTATTAACAATCCTCCTCTCACATCCACAAAAAGCGAATGAAACTATTTCCCCATTAAATCAATGTAACCTTCGCGATAAGTGGGATAAGCAGGTTGCCAGCCGATTTGACGTAGTTTGGTGTTGTTCACGCGTTTATGGGTAGAGGGTTTAAGTGCGGGCTGGATCCAAGAAGGAATCGGTGTTTTCAAGCGATTAGCGAGCCACGCAATAATTTGATGCAAGGGCGTAGGTTCATTGTCACATCCATTGAAAATGCCTCTTGCTTGTTTTTGGATCAAACAATCAATTGCTGTCACAATGTCATCGCGATGAATGTGGTTGACCCAACGATTGGGCATTTCTTGATTTTGCTGCAGCGATTGTTTGATGTTCGATATCATGCGCGTGCGATTCGGACCATAAATGCCCGCTAATCTCAAAACCGTGCCTTGACGTGCTAAAACTTGTTGTTCGGTTACGCGCAAAACATTGCCCGTTTCTGTTTCGGGATTTGCCTCACTTTCTTCTGTCACCCATTCCCCTTGATTTTGCGGATAAACTGAAGTCGATGAAGTAAAGATAAGAAAAATTTTTTCGGAAAGATAGTTCATGGCATGAATCATACCTCGCCGATAAACTTGTTCGTAAACTTGAGCTTCCCCTCGTCCGGAAGCCGCGCAATAAAGCACAACAGAAAATGATGATAAAGGAAAACGAGTCGCGAATAATTGCCAGCTTTCACTTTCAGCGACATCGCCCACATGAGGTTGAATTCCTAAAGATTGTAAAATTCTAGCCGAATTTTCGGTGCGAACCCAGCCGGTTACTTGCCAGTTTTTTTCAAGAAAAAATTTAGCCACTGCCTGCCCCACATAGCCGCAACCGATAATTAAGAGTTTTTTGTCTTCCATTTTCCACAATAAGCTTTAGCACCATGACAAAAACTTTTGAATCCCTCATTTTTTCTTCCCTTGCTTCAGATTGTCCCCGCTTTAGTTGGGCTTTATTGGATTGCGGCCTCATTAGGCATGCATGAAAACAAAACGGTTTTTGTGGCTTTGGGTGTTGGCGCTTTTATTAATACGAATTGGCCAACGCATCGGTTGAAAATATGGATCAGCACAGGCTGTGCTGTCTGGTTTTTGCGCAATCCCAAATTTTTCTTTTATTGGTTAGGCGCAGTGAGCGTTATTTATTTTATGCGCAATCGACGAGGGCTCGTTTTGTTGTTCGGGTTTCTTTTTATTTTTTTCTGGCCTAAATTCATTTTTTATGTGGCTTATTCTCGGCCCGTCTGGCACAGCTGGCTCGATGCGTCGGCTTTGGCATTTCTTTTTTTAGGCGGTCTTTATTACTGGCGCGAAAAGCGTAATCAACGCATCCAACCCTTCTCTCTATCACAATGGTTAGGCTATTTTCTTTTCCCTTCCAATCCTTTGAATCCAATCAATATCGCGCCATCAGATTTTGTGGATCGTCAGCAAAATACCATCCCTTACCGAGCAGCCTGGCAAGCCTTAGGATTAGTAGCTTGTAAAGTGGCAGCCATTAAACTGATCCATTTTTATGGCGATACTTTGATCTACAAACAATGGCCAATAGAAACTTTTGCCGAAAAATGGTTTGAGTTTTCTCGTGGAAAAATCTGGATCATGCTGAGTCTCACTTATGTTCGTTATGCTCTATGGCTTTCTGCCACGGCAGATGTGGTAGTGTTTTTAGCACGATTTTTCGGGTTAAATTTATTTTATAACTATCGTTGGGCACTGCTCGCATGGAACCCGGTGGAATTGTGGCGACGTTGGGCGATTTATAATCGTCGCTTGCTTCTCAAACAGGTTTACTTTCCTTTAGGCGGACGAACCCATCGCGTTTACCGAAACATTTTACTTACTTTTTTAGCCAGTGCCTTAATTTTGCACACAGGCTGGATTGGTTCTCGCTATTTGACGGTGGGCAACGATATGGTCTGGCTTTATAGCGCTTATTTTTTGATGCAAGGACTTGCGGTATGCGCATGCGTCGCCTTTTGGAATTGGAACGGGAAAGATCCTAGCAGCGATCGACAATTCCGTTGGAGTTGGGGTCGAATTGCCACTACCCTTCTCACTCAAGGTTATGCAGCTTGGGTGCACCTTCTCATTCTCTGCCCTTACGGAACATCTTGGTCAACACGAGTCAAAGCAATGTTTTATGCGCTGGGATTTTAAAATTTCACTTTTATAATTAGACACTTCGATAAATGGATGCAGAAACTTTATTTTTAGCGTTTGAAAAAAAAATGCAGGCGGCAGGCGTTCGCGCTTCAGCCATTGCTACGTTTCGTCACAATTTTTTTCTTCTTTTACAAGGCCAAACCGGGTTCATCCCTGAAAATTCCTTGCAAGCAATCGGTCCGCTTCCTCACTGGGAAAAATTGGATGAATCGCAATCGGCTAAAGAATTTTTATCTCAAGCAATTATTCTCAAATTAAATGGTGGTTTGGGAACGAGCATGGGATTAGCTCAGGCAAAATCGCTTCTTCCCATTAAAGAAAAAGAAACTTTTTTAGATTTTATTGTTCAACAATTTCTCGCCTTAAAAAAAGTTTACAATGTTTCTCCCGCCTTACAATTTTTGAACAGTTTTAGCACGAGCGCTGACACTTTAGCTTTTCTTAAAAAATATCCTGAATTAGGCGATGCCACAAAGTTGGAACTCATGCAAAATAAAGTGCCTAAAATTGATGCGACCACTTTCGAGCCCGCTCAATCTTTATCTCATTCTGATCTAGAATGGTGTCCGCCGGGACATGGCGATTTGTATGCGGCATTGTGGGATTCGGGACGATTAAATGAATGGATTGAAAAAGAGTTTCGTTATCTTTTTATTTCCAATGCGGACAATATTGGCGCCACACTTGATTTAAAATTGCTAAATTATTTTGCTCAGAGCCGGCTTCCCTTTTTAATGGAAGTGACACCACGAACTGAAATTGATCGAAAAGGGGGACATTTATGTCGCGATCAAAAAACCGGTGGGTTACGTTTGCGCGAACTGGCTCAATGCCCTCAAACCGATCTCGCTTTTTTTCAGGATATTGAATGTCATGCCTTTTTTAATACTAACAATTTGTGGGTGAATCTCTTGGCTCTGCGCGATCAACTCGAGCAACAAGGCGGTTTTTTACCGCTGCCTTTTATTCAAAACCGTAAAACGCTCGATCCTAAAGATAAAACCTCACCCGTTGTCATACAGTTAGAAACTGCTGTAGGTGCAGCCATGGAATGTTTTCCCCAAGCCAGCGCTATTGTTGTGCCACGCTCTCGATTTGCCCCGGTAAAAACTACTTCTGATCTCCTAATTTTGCGTTCTGATCTTTATGAGGTAGATTCTTTCTATCAACTAAAACTGAATACTGCTTGTAAAGGAAGATTGCCTGTGATCACGCTCGATAAAGATTATTACCAAATGATTGACCATTTTGATGCTTACTTTTCTTCTGGCGTGCCTTCTTTGAGACAATGCCAAAGTTTAACCCTTCATGGTCCGATCCGGTTTGAACCGGGCGTCTGTTTTGAAGGTAATGTGACCGTCGCTAATCCCACTACTCAACCTAAACGGCTAAAATCTGGGCATTATTCCAATCAACAAATCACATTATAAGTTTTTCCATGAATGTGACGGAAAAAACTTATTTTTGGGAAAAATGGCGCGCTCTTTCTAGCGGCGCAATTGAAACGGCGGGCTCTACTTTTCTTTTGTTAATTGCTGTTCGCCATTTCGAAGCCAATGCTTGGGCTAAAGGCATTTTGGCGACTGGAATTAATATTGGTCTTTTCTTTTCACCTCTTATTCTTTCCTTCACAGCACAATCACAAAAAAAAACTTCGCGTGTAGCTTCCTATCTCGCTGCATTAAGCAGCTTCAATTTTTTACTTGCAGCACTCTTCCCTACCTTGCCTTTATACGTGATTACTTCTACGTTAGCGATGGCTTGCGGTTCTTCGGCGGTTCCTTTGATGACTCAGGTTTATCAAGACAACTATCCTCAAGGATCACAAGGCCGCCTTTTTTCTATCACCTTTTCCATTCGCGTTTTATCAGCTATGATTTTCAGCTATTTAGGTGGACACTTTTTGGAAGGCGCTTTAGATCGATTCCGCTGGCTACTACTCTTCTTTGCTGCAGCTTTTGCTTTTGCGAGTTTTTGTTTACGTCAATGCCCCTCTTCGCCTTTGCGACAATCGGCAACTTTTCATCCTTTAGCAGCTATGCGTTTTTTAAAACAAGATACTATTTTTCGACGCACGTTAATGAGCTGGATGCTGATGGGTTTTGGTAATTTAATGATTCTGCCTTTACGTGTGGAATATCTGGCCAATGCCAAATACGGTTTAAAACTCAGCGCCTTCACGGTCGCACTTTTAGTTGGCGTAATTCCTAATTTTACCCGCTTATCTACTAGCCCGCTTTGGGGGCGATGGTTTGATCGCCTACCCTTTCTCAAACTTAGGTTTATTTTAAGTTTCTGTTTTATTGCTTCGACTCTTACTTTTTATTTAATTCACGACATAACGGCTTTGGTAATTGGCGCGGCTATTTTCGGCATTGCCCAAGCAGGTGGCGATATCGGATGGAGTTTATGGGTTATCAAACTCGCTCCTCCACAACATGCTGCAGAATATATGTCCGTTCACACTTTTTTCACAGGCATTCGTGGAATGATTGCTCCGTTTGTAGCCTTCGCGCTTTTACCTCAATTCGCCCCCCCGATCATTGCTCTCATGGCTGCCGGTTTAATGGCATTGGGCGCAGCCTTGCTTCTTCCTGAATTGAAAAAAGTTTCCTCTTCATAAATTAACTCGTCTCCCCGATTTCTTGCGCTAAAAAATAAAAATATGATTCAGGTCGATGTCGTGACTCTTTTTCCTGAAATCGTGCATGGCGCTTTAGATGCTAGCATGATGAAACGAGCGCAAATGGCTGGTCATTTAAAATTGCAACTACACCAACTGCGCCAATTTGCGATTGATAAACACGGCACGGTCGACGACAAACCTTATGGTGGTGGCGCGGGTATGGTGATGCGTTGCGAACCACTTTTGATGCCGTGGAAACCATTTTAGGCGATGCATTCTCCGAAGTGCCACGAATTTTATTATGTCCTCAAGGCAAACCTTTTGATCAAGCTAAGGCTTCCGAATTATCCAAGCTGCCTCGCTTCTTGCTTATCTGCGGCCATTACGAAGGAGTCGATGAACGAGTGCGACAACATCTTGCTACAGATGAAATTTCTTTAGGTGATTACGTGATTACCAACGGTGCTTTAGCTGCCGCAGTAGTGATCGATGCCGTGACGCGCTTGATTCCTGGTGTTTTGGGCGACGAACAATCAGCGAATGAAGAATCACATGCGCAAGCACTTTTGGAATATCCGCACTACACACGCCCACCCGATTTTCGCGGTCATCACGTTCCAGAAATTTTACTTTCCGGTCATCACGCAGCCATTGCACGATGGCGCGCAGAGCAAGCTCACTTAAGAACTCAAGAAAAACGCCCCGATTTATTATCTCAAAAGACACCGTCCAATTTTTAATTTATGGTTCCTTCTCAAACTGAGGCTTCTTTAGGAGTCATCCCTCGCTCGCGTTATCAACCTCAACTGGATGGTTTGCGCGCAGTTGCTGTTTTAGTAATTCTGTTAGACCACAATTACACTCCTGTAGCCGAGTTTTTGCATTTAGGCCTTTTAGGTGTCAGACTTTTTTTTGTGATGAGCGGTTATCTCATCACTCACACACTTTTAGGATTAAGAAAAAAAATAGACGCTCGCTCTCTTCCTTTAACAGGTGCCTTTACTGATTTTTATGCGCGTCGCTTTCTCCGTATTCTACCGGCTTATTATGTTGCGATCGCTTTGGGTGTGATTTTGGGTTTTCCTCAAGTGCAAGGGTCTTTGATATGGCCGTTAACTTTTTTGACCAATTTTTGGATTTCTTTACGTGGCGAATGGCCTCCAATGGTTTCACATTTTTGGTCCATTGCTGTGCAGGAACAGTTTTACTTGTTATGGCCTTGCATCATTTTAATTGTTTCACGAACTTATTTGTGGGCAACTATGATCGGTTTTGTCTTAAGCGCTTTAATTTTTCGCGTGATCTGTATCACATGGGAAATTCCTTTAATCACGCGCTGGGTTCTACCCTTTGGCTGTCTCGACTCACTGGTAATTGGCGCGATGATTAGCTACGCCAAACAAACTTGGCAACCAATTCGCTATCATTTCTGGATTAAATCCAAAGGAGCTATTGCAGTAGCTATTATCTGCATTGCAACCGCTCATTTCTTAAGAGGTGGTGATCCCGAAACTCCGTTGATTGCAGTGAAAGAAACTTTGGAGGCTCTGGCCTTGGCCTGTTTTTTAGCTCACGCGGTCGAAGGTTTTTCTGGATGGTTTGGAAAATGTTTATCCAATCCTATTTTGGTTTCTATGGGAAGAATGAGTTACGGCATTTATCTTTATCATGTTCTCATTTTAGCAGGTCTCAAACCTTTTCTAACTCCATTACTTTCAGGACTACCCCAATACGAATGGATACAAGCCCTAATCCTTTGTTTTGCGACTTGGAGTGTTGCCGCGTTATCATGGTATGGATTAGAAAATCCTATCAGCCAATTAAGAAAATATTTTATTACTACGACTGATAAAAATTCCAAAAAACTTTAGCCTGATTTTTTTTCAGCTTCTAATCGTTTGACTTGTTCTGCTGCAAAATTGCGCCACACGCTCTGAGGATAAGCAGCGGGAATGCTCTCATAAGTTTGTTTAGCTTGCGCTTTCATTCCTTTACTTTCATCAACCTGAGCCACTGCCAACCGCGCTTCAGCTGCCCGATACGATTGCGGGAATTGTTCAAACACTTTTTTGTATTGAACCAACGCCAAGTCTAATTCTCCTCTTGCCTCATAAACAGCTCCTAACCCCATCAAAGCATTCGGAGCAAAATCGTGCTGAGGAAAAAGCTGCAAAAATTTTGTATAAGCATTGATTGTTTTATCCCATTTTTGATCATAGTAAAATTTTCCACCCATAAAAAGCAACGCTTGAGCCGAAGCCGGTGTGCCCGGATATTGATCCACTACCTTTTGCTAATCTTCCGTAGTTTCTTGTGTATCAAAAAATTGCTGTGCCTTGGTATTGAGCGACGCTTTGGTCACACGCGCATAAGTATAAAAAATAGCAGCAGCCAATCCGACAAAAATAAGTGCAATAATCCATAGCTTATATTTTTCCCAGAAAAAACTTCCTTCCAAATCTTCCAAATGGACTGCGGCTTCTTTTTTAGGTGTCGAACTCATAAAGCAACGTTATGAATGGCAATTCTTCACGAGGCAAGTCTAATTCAGCAATCGATACCAGTTATCGCGTTGATGAGGTTCATAACCCATTTCACTAATGAGTCGCTTCATTTCATCGGCATCCAGTCGAAATGTTGTGCCCGCACTCGAAACCACATTTTCTTCCATCATCACTGACCCAAAATCATTAGCGCCAAATTGAAGGGCAATCTGACCAATCTGCGGTCCTTGCGTGACCCAAGAAGATTGAACATTATCAAAATTATCGAGAAAAATTCGGCTCAAAGCTTGCATGCGGAGATATTCGTGAGAACCCACAGGTTGCGCTTTCAATTTGGTATGATCCGGTTGAAAGGTCCAACAAATAAATGCTGTAAAACCGCCCGTTTTATCCTGTTGGTCCCGCAACTTAGCTAAATGTTCCAAACGATCTTCAACCGTTTCCACATGACCGAACATCATAGTCGCACTAGAATTCAATCCCAACCCATGCGCAATATCCATCACGCGCAACCAATTCTCTGAATCACATTTTAATGGCGCAATACGTTGTCGCACACGATCCACCAAAATTTCGCCGCCACCGCCCGGAATCGAACCTAAACCCGCTTCTTTAAATAAACGAATGACCTCTTCTAAAGGCAACTGGAACACTTCAGCAAAATGATTAAATTCCGGCGGTGAAAAACCATGAATATTAATCGCGGGAAAATGTTTTTTAATATAACGCAACAAATCCAGATAATAATCCAAAGTTAATTTCGGATGGTGCCCACCTTGCATCAAAATTTGTGTTCCTCCGATTTCGACTAACTCCTGAATTTTTTCGCCAATCTGTTCCGGACTTAACACATAATGGTCGTCGTCTTTTTCCGTGCGATAAAAAGCGCAAAATTTACAGTAAACATTACACACATTGGTGTAATTAATATTGCGATCAATAATATAAGTCACAATGCGATCACCACGACCCCCATAAGCATTTTCTTTTTTTTGACGCTTCCGCTCCGAAGCCAAAAAACCCAACTCCGGCAAAGGCAAATCATAGAGCGATCGCGCCTCAGGAACGGTAATGCGATCGTCCGCTAGCACTTTATCTTGAATCTCGGTAGTTGACGCAATCATAACCAATGCAAAGCCAAATGTTCTTTTACTAATCCTAACGATAATAACTCTTCTTGAAATCGCAAAATTGCCTTTTTTTCAAGCTCTCCCAACTCGTAAGAAATATTTTGTTTTAAATAAATTTCTTCCTCAATATTTGCCGCATATTTCTCGACCTGTTTGACTCCTTTTTCTTTTGCTTCCCTTAATTGTTCTACCAGCGTTCGCTTTTCTTGAAACTCGGAACGGATTGCCCAAACCGCAAACACAAAAGGAAGTTGGCGCTTTTGATGCCATGCCTGCGCCAAATCCAAAACAGGCACTTGCGGATAATTCTTACGAAAATTGAGGGCTCGATCACCAATCATAAGTTGCGCTTCGAATTTTTCTTCAGGCTCAACCCATTGCGTCTTAAAATTCATATCTTTTTCGAGGATAATTTTTGCCAGCGCTACAGAAGTTTTCGATTCAAGATCCGTGGCAATGCGAACTTTTTCATGCAAAGGATAAGTTAAAAAAACCGATTTCACCTCACGCTTACTGCCAATAGCACATCCCTCCACTATCTCATAATTCGGCCACTCCAACACCTCCAAAACTGGCACCAGAGCGGCATCCAACTCTCCCCTTCTCAAACACTCAGCCAGACGCGAAGGCACTTCATAAATGACTGCATCCAATCCTTCGGTTAAAGGTTTTGCATTCAAATAAGGAACTGATCCAACACGAGTTTTCACGCAGTAACAACTTCTTCGCTCGGCTCCCTTTCTACTAACCGATAAAAACTATCGCGTTGACGCGGTTCTCGACCCGTTTCTTGAATCAATTGCCTCAATTTATTTTCTGTTAAAGCTTGAGGACTCGATGCACCGGCCATATGAAAAATTTTTTCTTCCATAATCGTCCCATGCAAATCATCAGCACCATAACTTAACGCCACTTGTGCCAAAGAAACGCCAAACCCAATCCAATAAGCCGTAACATGCGGAATATTATCTAAATAGAGACGACACACCGCCAAGTTTTTCAAATCTTCGTAACCTGAAGTTTTCTGCACATACGACAACTCATTATCCTCAGGTTGAAAAGGCAGAGGAATAAAACCCGTAAAACCGCCCGTTTCATCTTGAAGTTGACGCAGTCGATTCAAATGATCCACACGCTGTTTTTTGTTTTCCACATGCCCATACAACATCGTGCACGTGCTGTGTCCGCCCATTTCATGCCAAATACGATGCACCTCCAACCATTCTTCAGCCGTCTCCTTTCCACGACAAATCTTATCACGAATTTCAGGATCAAAAATTTCTGCTCCTCCACCCGTTAAAGAACCCAACCCATTTTCACGCAAAATTTCCAAAGTTTCGCGAATCGATTTTTTGGCCACACGCTCTGCCAAATGACGAATCTCGATTGCTGTAAAAATTTTTAAATGCAACTCAGGAGAAACCGATTTCAAAGCACGCAACATTTCCAAATAATAATTCCAGGATAAAGTAGGATGCAACCCACCCACAATATGTAATTCCGTTGCTCCTTCCTTTACAGCCTCTCCAGCCATTTTTACCATTTCATCAATGGCATATTCAAAAGCGCCTGGTTCACGTTTTTTCCGAGCAAAAGAACAAAATTGACAACTCAAAATGCAAATATTGGAATAATTAATGTAACGATTTTTGAGATAAGTCGGCCATTGCTGTTTTTTCTAACCCGTATTGCGTTCGCTAAAAAGCCTAAAACTTGAAGATTATTGCTTTCATATAATTGCAACGCCTCCTCTGAGGTTAAACGTTGTTGAGAAAAATCTTCTCAGCCACCTTTTCCAAACCCACTTGTCGAATCAACTTTTTCCATAACTCCCAAATAACGCTCAACAATAAAATACTCCCACGAGCGCGTTAACTTGAAAAAAAGCCAAATTAATTTTTTTCACATCTCCACTACGCGCCAAACTATGTTCGAACCATAAAGCCACACCGATCAAATCCTAACCAATATCTCCAACTAAACCCAGAAAGCAAACCGAAACCTGCAAGAATAACCCAAGCCAACCCATGTAAAAATTGAGCCAATCGAAACGTTGCTTCATTCCCATAGCGCACGGGAAAGGAATAAAGCCCCACTCTTTTTGATCAAAAACCGTGTCTTGGGTAGCATAAATCAAATCAAAACCAAAAACCCACGACAAACGCACAAGGATAAATCCAAGGCTGCCAAGCACAAAGAACCCGTCACCCCAGCCCAAGCTCCCACTCTGGAGCCGCTGCAAGAGCCAAGCCCAAAAAAAATGAGAAAAGCCGTAAAACGTTTGGTTAACGAATAAAAAAGATCAAAAAAACTGCCACAGGCGAAAGTAAAAGACATAATAAATTCAGCTGCCAAGTTCCCCAAACAAAAATCAACAACGCGCTACAAACCAACAACCGCGCCCATCGTTTTGAAACCAAGCGATGTCTCCCTTCCGTGCGAGGATTCTGCTTATCCCATTCCCAATCTGCGCACCGATTAAAAGCCATCGCTGCTGTTCGCGCAGAAACTAAGCACACTAAAATCCAAATAATAACCGAAAGCGCTGGCAATCCACTTGCCGCTACCAACATCGCTACCAAAGCAAAAGGCAAAGCAAAAACAGTGTGAGAAAAACGAACAAAACTGAGGATATTTTTTACTTTTTGAAGCACGACTCAATTTAAAGTAAGAAATTAAAAGTGAGAAGTGAGAAGTAGAAAGGATGAGGTTTGACTTTAATACTTAATTCCTAATTCTAATGCCTATTTTGATATGCGTTGGTCACAACTCCTTATTCCCACCTTGCGTGAAGCTCCGGCAGATGCCGAAATTGCAAGTCATCGTTTTACTTTTGCGCGCCGGTTTAGCACGAAAGCCAGCGGGCGGCATTTACACTTTTTTACCATTAGACTTCGTGTGTTACGAAAATTGAAACCATTATTCGCGAAGAAATGAATCGCGCAGGCGCTCAAGAACTTCTTATGCCAGCTTTGCAACCTGTAGAACTTTGGAAACGCGGCCCACGTTATGTCGCAGCAAAACCGGTCATGTTTCGCGCGCAAGTGCTCGAAGAAAAAAGAGGAGGAATCCGAATTCGGTCTTAGCTCCAACTCATGAAGAAGTCATTACCGATCTCGTTGCCACCAATCTCAATTCTTACCGTCATTTACCTAAAACATTTTACCAAATCCAAACTAAGTTTCGTAATGAAATTCGTCCTCGGTTTGGTTTGATGCGCGCTAAAGAGTTCAGCATGAAAGACGCTTATAGTTTTGATGCTACGGACGAAGCGGCCACGGTTTCTTATCAAAAAATGTATCAAGCTTATGAACGAATTTTTTCGCGTATAGGTTTGAAAGCAATGGTCGTCGAAGCTGACACGGGTGTGATGGGCGGAAGTTTTTCGCACGAATTTTCCGTTCCTTGCTCTGTTGGCGAAAGCGAAATTGTTTTTACCGAAGACGGTTCCTATGCGGCTGCTATTGAAAAAGCAATCAGCCAGCATCATCCTCGCGACAATCCCACACAAACTTTGGCCATCGAAAAATTCGCGACTCCTGATGTTGTAACGATTGAAGATTTAACCCAAAAACACAACGTCGCAGCCCGTGATCAAATCAAAACTTTAGTTTATCTTTGTGATGAAATTAAATATTTTCTTAATTCGTGGTGATCATTCTTTGAATGAAGCCAAAGTTAGCGCACTCGGTTTCAATGAATGCCGACCGGCCACCGCTCAAGAAATTCAACAAGCGTTAGGCGCCAATCCTGGAAGTTTAGGTGCGGTTGGTGACATCAAAAAACAAATTCATCAAATTTTCGCTGATGACACACTTCAAAATCAAAAAGGCATGGTCACAGGAGCTAATGAGGATGGATTTCATCTCAAAAATGTTGATGTTACTCGCGATATTTCCGTGGATCGTTTCTGCTCTCTACGAACCGTCCTGGAAGGTGAAAAATCGTTAGAGGGAAAACCATTAACCATTCAACGCGCCATTGAAGTCGGCCACGTTTTTAAACTGGGAACGAAATATAGCGAAGCGCTTGGCGCCAATTTTTTAGATGCTCAAGGAAAAAGTCAGCTCATGGTTATGGGTTGCTACGGAATCGGCGTCACCCGTTCTTTGCAAGCCGTGATCGAACAAAACCACGACGATAACGGCATCCTTTGGCCTGCCACTATCGCTCCCTTCCCAGTTGTGATTACGCTATTAGACCAAACCTTGCTCGCCGACGCTGAAACTTTACAAAACGAATTAAACAGTCGCGGTATTGATTCTTTATTAGATGACCGCGACGAAAGACCTGGAATTAAATTTAAAGATGCCGATCTGGTTGGCTTCCCCATTCGTATAACTGTTGGAGAAAAATCCAAAAAAGCAGGTGGTGTCGAGATTAAACTGCGTGACGAAAAAGAAAGCAAAATTCTTTCTCCAACCGAAACGGTTGCTTGGATTATTGATTACTTAAAAGAAAAATAAACTGGTAATTTTAATAGGATAAAATAAATTTAAAGATATGAGATCACTTTATCTCATGATTATCTTTTTTTCTATTTCGGTCAGTCTTCACGCCGATTTATTGCAAGATCTTTATGATCCCAACCGCCAAATCGATCGAAATAAAACCAGTGCTTTAGCGCAACGCGAATTTCACGCCAAAAATTTTTCCTTTAATCATTCTGCTTTATTTTTCAATAAATCATTATCTTTTGATCAATCGGCTAAAACTGAGCGTTTCACTTGGGATAAAACACCTTATTTTGCCAATAAAAAATTTGAAAAAACTTTACCTCACTCATTTTTAGCGGATCGTGCTAATACCATGAAACTTTCCACTTTTGCCTGGCAAAACAAGACATTTTCTTCTGAAGAGCCTTATCAGACTAAATCAGCCACTGCTTTTTCCTTCAAAGAAGCTCCGGGATTTTCAGGAAAATATCCTGTCAAAGATTATCAAGGCAATTTACCAGTCAATGTTTCTCGTTCGCTTCAAATGAAAAAAGAAAAAGCATTGACGATCGAAGAAATCAAAGAAATTCTTAATAAAAACAAATAAACTAACCGTTTTTAATCACTAAATTAGTGCTTGCTACAAAATCCGAGTAATTTGCCAACACGGCTTCCATTTCATAAGTGCCCGCTTGCGGTTTTTTTCCCCATCGACTTAAAGACACATCAACCCAAAAAACAAGCCGTTCTCCAGGCATCACCATAGAAGTACCGATCGCCTGAATGAAACGCTTTCCAGTAGACCATCGATAGACTTCTTTTCCTTTCTTTTCGCGAAATACAACTTCAACACGTTGAGCATCTGGAAAAGAAAGCGTTTTGGGACGTTTTGCTTGGCTGATCACAACAATGCCCGCTTTAATCGTAGGCAAAGGTTGATCATTTTCCAAAATAACCGGTGAAGGCTCAATAATAGTGCTAACTTGAAAATCTTCCCTACGAATTTCATTGACTCGACGAATACGTTCCGGATCACCAGCAAAAATATCAAACCGCTTACCCGGCACATAGGGCTGCAATCGATGGCTGTCCTTGCTCGGATTCGCATCAAAAGCTGACAAACCTATCCACAAAGCTAAACTGTTTAACCATCCCAATTTGCGTATCATCTAAAAATCTTATGAGAAAGATTTTTTTTTGCATTACTTTTCCCAAAAATCTTATACTTTTTTTCGCATGATGAAATACTTCACTTTTTTTACTATCTTATTTTTACCCTTTACCATCCTGCAAGCTGGAGGAGGGAAACCTAAAATCGCTTTACGCATTCATCTAGAAAGTGAAGGTGCCTTACCAAGTGATAAAATTGTTAATGTCGTATTAGAAAAACCTCCGAAAACTATTGCTATTGTTCCTGTTCCTGAGCTTTCAGAATTAAATCTCCTTGATGCACAACCCTATTCAGATCTTCCCAACTCCGCTTTATTAACTTTTAATACTCATGGCACAAGTGTACTCAACGTTACCACCACCGCAAATCGCGGAAAACATTTAGTTGTCTTCATCAACGGACGAGTCGTTTATGCACCTATTATCGATACTACGCTTCCTAATGGTAAACTTTTAATTCCTAATAATGTTACCGAAGAAGAATTGATCGAATTACAAAAATGGGCTAAACGAAACCAGAAGAAAAAAATTTAACTCAATTCCCCATTTAAATTAATCGTTCGCTTTCCACCCAAATAAGGCATTAAAATTTCCGGTAGTATAATCGTGCCATCTTTTTGTTGATAAACTTCTAACAAAGCAACAACCAAACGCGCCAAAGCCGTTCCTGAACCGTTAAGCGTATGACAAAAACGGTTTTTCCCAGTACTATCTTTAAAACGAAGTGCCATGCGTCGCGCCTGAAAATCTTCAAAATTGCTACAGGAAGAAACTTCTAAATATCGATTCTCGCCCGGTGCCCAAACTTCAATATCATAACATTTCGCTGCTCCAAAGCCCATATCTCCCGCGCACAATAAAAGTGTGCGATAAGGCAATTCCAATAATTCCAAAACCCGCTCCGCATTTTCTCGCAACTTCTCTAGTTCCTCATAAGAAGTTTCGGGTTTAACAATTTTTACCAATTCCACTTTATCAAACTGATGCATTCGAATCAGACCTCTCGTTTCGCGACCTGAACTTCCAGCCTCTTTGCGAAAACAAGGCGTATAAGCCGCATAATAAATCGGTAAGTCTGCGTCTCTTAACAATTCGTCTCGATGCAAATTGGTTACAGGCACTTCCGCTGTGGGCGCCAAAAAAAGGTCCTCACCCGTTTGACCCGTTCCATACATATCCTCTTCAAACTTCGGCAATTGCCCTGTCCCAATCATACTCTTGCGATGAATCAAAAAGGGTGGAGAAACTTCTTGATAGCGATGCTCTGAAGTATGCAAATCCAGTAAAAATTGAATAAGCGCTCTTTCCAATTTTGCGCCCGCCTTACGATACACAACAAAGCCACTGCCCGAAATTTTACTGCCTGCCTCAAAATCTAAAATTTGCAGTTTTTCGCCCAATTCGACATGCGTTTTAAAATTTGAAATTTGAGATTTTAACTCTGCAACTTTTGAGGTGCCCCACTCTTTTACGACAGTATTTTGCTCTGCACTTGAACCATTGGGCACTGAGTCATGAGGAATATTGGGAATAAAAAGCGCTTTTTGATAAGCGTCATTCTCTAATTCTCGACTCTCATTTTCAATGGCATCAATCGAAGCGGCAATCGTTTTTGATTCTGAAAACAGCTCATCCGCATTTTCGCCACGCGACTTGCGATTACCAATTTCTTTGGCCAATTTATTTTTCTGAGCTTTTAGTGTCTCCAACTTTCCCAAAGCCTCGCGCCACTTGGCATCCACCCCCAGCCATTCTTCAATTAAAGACGAGTAAGAAGCATTTCGACGAGACAAAGCTTGTTTAACTCCATTTCCTTGCTCACGAACTTGTTTAATATCTAACATAATAAATTTCAGCCTCTCCTTCTTAAAGACAACTCATGAAGATGTGAAGAGTTTAATCCTGTCTTGGCAAGTCGAAAGCTTGCTCTAACGTGAAAAATATGAACTCGAAAATTGAAGTCATCAACAGCGCCACTTTCAAAGCCTTTGGTGAACTCATTACCGTTCCTCAATCAGGCGGTTATCCCACTAACGACGGAACAGCCATTCGCTTTGATGAAGTTGCCAAACTAGATTTAAACGATCATCAAGGTTCGCCGCTCCTTAGCATTTTTCGTGTCACGCCCATTACCTTCCCTTTTACCATTCGCAAATTAGAGCGTCACCCTCATTCCAGTCAGGCTTTTATTCCATTAGTCAGCCAACCTTTTTTATCGATTGTTGCTCCTCCAAGCGATCAAATCGATCCAGAAAAAATCAAAATATTCTACGTGCCTGCAGGTCAAGGAGTCAATTACGCGCGAGGCACTTGGCATCATCAGGTTATTGCTTTACAAAAAGAAACCGTATTTCTTGTAGTGGGTCGCAAAGGCCAAGATAAAAATTGCGATGAAATAGAATTACAACAAACTGTTCTTTTAAGTGAAGGCCCTGTAGCTCAGATGGATAGAGCAGAGGTTTCCTAAACCTTTGGTCGGCCGTTCGACTCGGCCCAGGGCCATTAACGCTTATCCAAAACTAAAACTGTTAACAAAAGAGGTAGATAAAAAATGGATGCTAAAAATAAATATTTAGCCTCTTGTCGTGCGCGACGTTTCATAAAACAAATAGCTAAAATTAAAAAAGCCAAATCAAAAACCAACGCAAAAATCGCATAAATTTCGCCTGCCATATTCAACACAACTGGCATCAAACTGATAGGAATAAGGGCTAACGTATAACCCAAAATCTGACGCGAGGTATGATTTCCGTCTTGATCCAAAACCGGTAACATTTGAAATTCCGCTACAGCATAATCGTCACGATACATCCACGCGATGGCCAAAAAATGAGGAATCTGCCAGAAAAAAATAATCGCAAAGAGTGCGACAGCTTCGATAGAAATCTCATTTCTCACCGCAGCCCAACCGATGACAGGTGGCAACGCACCGGGAATCGCACCACCAATGTATTTAAAAGTGTTTTTCGCTTAAGCGGAGTGTAGACAAATAAATAAATCACCCAAGTTAACCCCGCTAGCAAACTCGCCAAAGGATTCACCCATCCCGCTAAATAAACCATGCCCACTAAACTTATGAGCAATCCAACAATACACGCTTCTTGAACCGATAAACGTCTTGCAGGCAAAGGCCGATTTTGCGTGCGACGCATTCGCTTATCCCATTCTCGCTCTAAAACCTGATTCAAAGCCGCGGCCCCACCTGCAACCAAGGCTGTGCCCACTATCGCATGAAGAAACAACAAACTATCAAAGCCAAAAGCGCTCGCTAAATAAAAGCCAACGCCCGTAGTAATTAAAACCAACAAAGTTAATCTTACCTTGAAAAGCTCCGAATAATCAGCAACACGCGTTGAAAAAGAAAAAGTTTGTTTCGCAGAAGTGGCTGCACTCGATTTCATGCTGCCTCACTTACTAAACCGATTGCAACTGATTTTTCAACCTGGATTCGAGAAACAACTCGAGCTTTCCATAATAAAGCAAAAAGTAAACTACCCGTCACAAAAATCAAACTTCCCACAATCACATGCCCGGTCGCCACATCTGCCGCCTTATTACTCCAAATGGTCCATGCGCCCAAAGCAATTTGTAAAATCACCAAAAACAACCAAAGCGTTGCCCATTTTCTTAAAAAATTTTTTTCTCGAAATAACGCTATCCAACAACCCAGCACACCCAAAAAAATAAAACCAGCTACACCTCGGTGACCTAATTGTAAGTGAATTTGAAAACGATCTGTCGGTTGCAACCCTTGAATTTGCAATCTTCTTTCATTAATCTGATTCAATCGCGCTTCGTCTAAGTTGGGAATAATCTGACCATAAGCCAAAGGAAAATCCGTAATTGCAAGATCGGCATGCTCATGACGCATGATAGCTCCCAAAACTAATTGCAAAAAAATGAGTCCTAATGTGATCGCGGTTAAAGTAAAAGTGGATTTTATAACGGGTTTTTCCAAAGAAAAATCCAACCACGTTCGTGAAAAAAAGAGTGGTAACAAGCTCATCAAAACTAAAAAGCTCTGTGCCAAGCAAGCATGAAAAATTCCAATTTCATCTTTCATCCAAACCACGCGCAATCCCCCTAAAATGCCTTGTAAGATAACAAGTAATACCGCCAACCAAGCTAATTTTTTTATCCATGACCGTTTTTCTTTAATCGTAATAAAAATAGCTAAAAAAATCGTTAAAAAACCCACTCCCGATGCAATCAATCGATGCGAATGCTCCATCAAAATCCCTCCCACCATTTTGGACCAGGGAAAGAAAAACATGTTATAACCATAAGTCGTCGGCCAATCTGGCACCGACATACCCACATTATGGCTTGTCACCAAACCGCCCGCTCCAATCAAAATAAGAGTTGCCCAAGCTACGAAACAACTCATCCAAAACAAACTAGCTCGATATTGTAGAGTCGTCATGAATTAATGTCCAAATTCTTTTAAATCTTAGATTAATATGAAACCCTTACTGGGTCAATGAACAGAATAAATAATTACTAATACAAAACCCAATTTTATTTTTAACTTAAAATCTAAATTATTGAGTTACTGCAGCTTTTTCTTTGAGCCACGCTTCAAAATCCTTAGCTTTATCTATCACAAGAAGCCCTTTCATATTATAATGGCCCTGGCCACAAAGCTGGGCGCAAACAATCTCAAATTCTCCCACTCGCGTCGGAGTAAACCATACTGGCACACTCGTTCCAGGAATTGCATCCTGGGATATTCGCATATTAGGCAAATCGTAATTATGAATCACATCTTTTGAGCTGATATAAACAATAGCCGGCTTATCCAATGGTAAATGCATTTCATTATAATTCACGATATCATCCTTCGCGGCCGGATCGTTATCATAATCTAATCCTAAAGGATTTGCTGCCGTAACCAGATCGGGGTCTCCTTTGCCAAATTGATTATCTGGTCCGGGATAATGAAAATTCCAGCCGAACTGTTGTCCGATCGCTCGCACCTGCACCGCATCTCGAGTACTAGGAAATTTTTTCGCCTGTTTAGCCCATAACGGAAAAGCAAAACCAAACAATAAGACGGCCTCGGTAATCACCACTCCCACCTCCAAATGAGTAGCCAATCGCGTTTTCACACCATGATAATTGGCCTTAGGATTGCGCTTCTTACGAAATCGAATAACGCTGCAAATAAAAAAAGCAGTCCATCCAATAAACAACAACAACATAAACCAATGAACAAACTCCAAAAGATTATCAATTTGCGCTCCGTGTTCTGAAGCATTTTTCGACATTCCTAACCACTGATTAAGCATGGCTCATCTCCTCCTGTTGCAACCTCATTGCTTGGATTTTTGCTTTTTTAGCTCGGTAGGCCAGACATCCAATAAAACCGACCACACTTAACAAAACCATCCCCACAACACCCAGCAAAAAAAGAATCGCATTCCCTATGGCAATAGAAACAATCGAATTAGGTGCACTAAAACAAGCCGAACAACTATAGCCCATGCTTGTGGAAGAAAAAAATAATCCTACACCGCCTACGTAAGCCAACCTTTGATATATTTTCTTCTTCTTCATGATTTTAAACGTCGCATTTTCAAACAAAAAACAATTCCATAAATTAATAAAATCAAACCCAACACTCCTCCAACGATTGCCGCAATAAAGTATGCTTTCTCTTCACCTTGATTTTTATAAATGTAATAACACGCCGCTGCCAATCCCCACAATAAAGCAAGAGATAGAGCAATAAAAACCAAATGAAACCAACGCAACGACATAATTCAATTTCTGATAGGATCTAAAAACGCAAAAATACTTAAAAAAACTAAAACCAGGAAAAAAAACAGAGCCGAAATCATTAAACGATAAATTGTCGTCTTTTCCGAAGAAAGATGCATGAAAAAAGCCGCCACTAAAGACGCTTTCAAAGTTGCAATAACTAAAGCCAATGTAATATTACCCGCCGTGCCCAAGTGAATATACGAAACCACCACCGTTATTACGGTCAAAACCAACAAAGCTGCAAAAATTCCAACATAAAACTTTAAATGACTTTTAATCGCTACCGCATCGTCGCCTGCCATATTTTTCTCCTAATATTACTCCTACAATAAATAAAGAACGGGAAACAAAAAAATCCACACTAAATCTACAAAATGCCAAAATAAACCTACCACTTCTACTCGATTTGTAAAATGCTCAGGATCGGTATGATAAAGCTTGCGGCCGGGAATCCAAAAATAAGCCATTACTATCATGCCCCCAATCACATGTAACGCGTGCAGTCCAGTTAACGTAAAATAAATCGCAAAATAAGAACTATAATGCGGAACAAACGGTCCCCAACGATAAACATCATCTTGTTGAAAAACAACCGCTTCACCGTGCTCCGTTTTCTTACCCGTGACCGCTTGTAAAACTGAAATAATTTGCACCATCGGCTCACTGCTATGAATCGAATCCGGGATAAACTTCATCGTTTCCTCATCCATCTCCTCAATATGGCCTGTCACCTCAAATTGTCCTTCAATAATAGAAGGTTTGATCTGTCCACCAGCGGCTTCCACTTCAGCTCGATAACGATTCGCTACTGCTTCATTTTTAAAAATTAATCCATAATGATGAAATTTTTCATAATACTCATAAGATTTCACCCCTAAGAAAATAAATCCACACAAAATGGTTATACCTAAAAAACATTCAAACTTATGTAAATTACGCATCTTAAGCGATGCCCAAGCAAAAACCATCGTAACACTAGAAGTAATCAAAACAAAGGTATTGAACAAACCTATCGGAATATTCAAAATTCCATGAGGCCAATGCCACGAACCCAATCGCAAAAAAATGTAAGCCGAAAAAAGGCCACCAAACAACATCACTTCAGAAGCTAAAAAAAGCCAAATCCCAACTTTAGCATTCCACAAGCCTGTATCAGGTCTAGCTTTTACCGTATAAGGAATTTCCATAAAATTTATAACTTCTTCTTTTACTCTTTCACTGGCTCATTTTGTGGAGAAAAATCTTTTGATTCTCCCGGCACACTATATTCATAAGGCCCCCGATAAACTACAGGTTCTATAGCAAAATTACCATGAGGCGGAGGCGTAGGCGTTTGCCATTCCAAAGTAGTTGACTCCCAAGGATTGTCTGAGGCTTTTTTACCTATTCGAAAACTGGTGAAGAAATTAATAATAAACGGAATCTGTGCCAAACCCATAATCCAAGCCGAAATCGACATAAACTCATTCCAATGCAACAACGGCTTAGAAAGCTCATAAGCCGCACCGCCATCATACCATCGCCGATGCATACCTGCCATGCCCTGTAAAAACATGGGAAAGAAAACTCCATTCATACAAACCAAAGTAGCCCAAAAATGCACCTTACCCCAAAATTCATTCATAAACCGTCCTGTAATTTTAGGATACCAATGATACACTCCAGCAAATAAACCAAAAACAACCCCTGGCGCCACCACATAATGAAAATGCCCAATCACATAATAACTATCATGCAAATAAGATCCCAACGCACTAAATGCTAAAGGAATCCCCGTCAATCCCCCTATTCCAAACATCGGTAAAAAACCTAAAGCAAAAAGCATAGGCACCGTAAAACGAATCGACCCTCCCCATAACGAAATTAACAAACAACTTAAAATAATCACCGAAGGCACAGAAATCATCACCGTTGTTGTTTGAAAAAAAGCGCTCACTTTAGTGCCCATTCCCGTCATATACATATGATGCGCCCATACAATGAAAGACAAAAATCCAATCGCAATCACAGAAAAAACCAAAGAAGGATATCCCCAAATTGGCTTACGCGCGTTTGTGGCAAGAATTTCACAAACCATTCCTAAAGCTGGCAAAAGAATCACATAAACCTCAGGATGCCCTAAAAACCAAAAAAGATGCTGCCATAACAAAGGACTCCCTCCGCCACTTAAAGCACTAAAATGTTGACCATTCACCACTAAACCAGAAGGCAGAAAAAAACTCGTTCCAGCCACACGATCCATCAACTGCATCACCCCAGCGGCTTCCAAAGGAGGGAAAGCCAATAGCAATAAAAAAGCAGTCACTAACTGCGCCCATACAAAAAAAGGCATGCGCATCCAACTCATACCTTTAGCTCGTAACTGAATAATTGTCGCAATAAAATTAACCGACCCCAACAACGAAGATGTAATCAAAAGCACCATGCCCAACAACCACATCGTTTGACCATTCCAAAACGGATGATAAGCTGTATCAGCAATGCTCGCTAAAGGAGAATAAGAGGTCCAACCCGACTTAGCCGCCCCTCCCGGCACAAAAAAACTTATCAACATGACAAGGCCACCCCACAAAAAAGAGTGATAACTAGCCATGTTAATTCGCGGGAAAGCCATATCTGGTGCACCAACCTGTAACGGCACCACATAGTTGCCAAATGCCGCAAAACCTAAAGGAACAACACCCAAAAAAACCATAATGGTTCCATGCATCGCACCAAAAGAATTGTAAAGATCAGGCGACATCACTCCATCCGGCATAAGTAATGCCGCATTTTTTTACCCAACAAAGCCACATCCAATCCCCAAACCAAGGAAGCGGCTTACCCGGATAAGCCAACTGCCAACGCATTAACATCATCAAAACAAAACCAAACAACAAAAAGTAGAGCTGTAATTCCATATTGAATTCCGATCATCTTATGATCAGTCGAAAAAACATACTTTCGTAAAAAACTTAATTCTTCGTGATGATGATCTACAACCGCATGAGAATGTTCACTTTCACTTAACGCCACACTTGCCATCGATTTACTCCAACTATTACTTTTTCTAAAACTGTCATTTACCAAACCTAATCAAAACTACTAGTAAAATTAATTATGCCCTTTCGTTGACTCCAATACAAACTCAAAATTCACTTCCCCCATTTTATTCGTCAATTTTATTTTCTGAGTAAGCGGCTTTAAAAATCGTTCGTGCCAAGCCTTCACCTCATATTCGCCTTCAAGCAATCCTTCGGGCAACTGATAAAACCCTTCTTGATCCGTTACCCCATAAAAGGGAATCCATTGCCCAAATCCACGCCTGCATCCACGGATGCACATCACACTCCAAAGAATACAAACCCGGATCCGAAAAGCTCACCTCACTTTTCATCCCCTGAACCGGTTGCGCCAAATTAAAAACAACTTTCTTCTTCCCCCTCAATATTTGATTAGCCCTAACATTATGCAGTGTAGGATCACTGTTTTTAATCACAAATTTTTCCTTTACCGGAACCGCAGCAATATGAGGAACATAATGACACCCCTTCTGATCAATCACCACTTTCGCCAACGGTTTACTCGGTTTCATTCCTTTTGGCATACCCTCAACCCAAACCACAACATTTGCTAGTCCCCCATTTGTTCCCATCTTCCAAAATTCCGTTTTAATTTCATTATTATGACAATCCTTCACAGACTGCGCTCCTGGAATCACACGATCTGAAGGAGCTATTCCCTTTAAAGTGACCCTGCCTTGAATCAACTGCGCTTGAGAAAAGCCAGCTCCGATTAAAAACAAAACAAAAAATTGGCCCAACTTAATTAAGCAATTTCCATTCATACTTAAAATTGATGAAACTCAAGGAATTTTCAACAGCTCGTCCGCACTCCACACCTTACTACGACTGCCAAATTCTGCACGATAAGTTGTCATTTCTTCCTCTGTAATCGGCGACGCCTGATTGCCCCACTCCTGACGAATATAAGATAAAATCGCAGATAATTTTTTATCATTAAAAGTATTTTTCCACGATGCCATCGCACCATTATACACTGCACCTTTCACCGTTACCGGCCCCTCTAACCCATCCAAAACAATTGCCGCCAACCGCTTGGGCGAACCTAATACCCATTCCGATCCAGCCAACGGCGGATATTGCCCTGCCACTCCTTGACCTGACGCTTGATGACAAGATGCGCAATTCAAACTAAACATTTTTTTACCATAAGCAATTGGATCATAGACCTCGGGTTGGGCCGCCTCAGCCTTAGCTGAACCACCCTCTGCTCCAAGCTGCAACTCAAAAACATCATTGCGAAATCCCGTATAAAAACGGCCAAAATAACTTCCTCCCACAAACGCCGCAAACAACACAACCCCAGCCGCCACTAGAACCGATCGCCCCAACCCCCTCGAAACAGAAAAAGAACAATCCTCCGCGTCGTGCAATTCCGACACATCCACCACACTCTTCTTTTCCGTCAATTTTTCTTCGTCCATAATCAAAAATTTTCCACGGTTTCTAAGGTTTGCTCCCCGCCGTTTGGGCTTCCTGTTTCTCTTCTTTTACCGGCGCCTCTGGCAATGCATAACTCTGATTTCGCGATAACAAATAAGCAACCAACGCCTTCGCATCCATCGTTGGCACCACTTCATAACCGGGCTTAGGCGCATCCTTTCCAAACAAAGCAACCGCATCTTCAGAAACTTGACCCACAATCTTCCGCTCCTCAAATAAATAACGAAATGGAGGCATAATCGAATCTGGATTCAAAGAACGAGGATTATAAAGATGCTGATAATGCCACATCGCACTCGGCTGACGCACACCCACATTCGATAAATCCGGCCCTATTCGACTACTTCCCCAAAATACCGGACCCGATTCCCAGTAATCGCGAGGCACACTCTGCCGCACACCCCATCCCCGATCAATATCCGCACCTCCTCCACGAATCCGTTGCGAATGACATCCCGCACATCCCTGAGCCGCATAAACCATTGCACCACGTCGAACTAAGCCTGACTCAACCGGCGGCGTCCTATCACCCGTCTCCTCATCCACCACAGGTTGCAACTGAACAAATTTTGTATAAGGCACTGCCACAGTCGCTAACCAGGCAATACCAAACACAACAGCAACTCCCAAAAAAATTTCACTAAACCGCTTCACCTTGCGCCTCCATCACAACTTGCTTTTCATCTTCACTTTTCCGACTACACATTCGAAATCCATTTATTCCCACCCATTTCAACACATTAAGAAACACCACTCCCCAAGCCATCAACAAAAAAAGCGCAGCAATCACTCGCCCCCTGGCATAAGGCAACCCACTTTCAATCACCTGATTAAACGTCAACTCATGATTCGCAATCGTTTTACCCTGAACAATCCCTGAAACCAATAACAACACAACCAAAGTTGCTGTTCCATAAACGGTTGACCAAAAATGCACCCGCACCCCTTTTTCTTCAAACGGTTTCTTTTGTAACAAATAAGGCAATCCATAATAAAAAGCGCCTAAACTCACTAACGTCACAAATCCCATCACCCATACTGTCATCTCGCCCAAAGAAAAATAAGTCAAGCTCAACACTCCACTCCAATTCGAAATTCCCTCAGCCACATGCGCCAAACCCCCAAAAAATAAAAAAGCCAAACCCATTGCAACAAAACGTAATACCCAACTTTCTATCATCGCCTTAGGATCACTTTGTAAACTTCCCAATAAATTCAATACCACCACCACAATCGGCACCAATAACAAAACACTCGAAGTCATTCCCAAGGTTGAAAGCCACAAAGGCAAAGGCGCTCCGGTTAACCCATGAGCTCCACTCCAACTAGCGAAAAAAAACCAACTCCAAAAACCCACAGCTGCCAACGAATAAAGCGGCAACCGCTTTTTAACAATCACTGGCACCAAATAATAGGCCATTGCAATCCCCATCGGCACCAAAAACAAATTCACCAAACTTTGTTTTGCCCAATGAATCAACAACCCTTCCACCACCCCAGAAATCGGTCGTCCCATCAAAAACAAAACCGTTGTCAAAATCCAAACCAAACACAATGCCGCACCCAGCCCATACCATTGCGCAACAAACTCTTTTTTACCCTGTCGCAACAATTTCAACACACTCCAACTCCACAACACTGCCGCTATCCATACCATTGCTAAACCTTGTCGCGGCAACCCTAATAAACTCAAATCTTGCACTCCACCCGACAAAACTAGCCACACTCCCACTCCCAAACCCAAATGCCACAGCCAAGCCGAAGCTCCCACCGTCAAACGATTCGATAAAACTTTACCAGCCATTCTTCCCATCATCCAGATACCGGCACCCAAAACCATCGACCCCGCCCATCCATAAACTGTCACCGCTTGCCACACCTCAAACAATCGCCCATAAGACAACCAACCCACTGGATAACCAAAAAAAGTGGTAAGAAAATCTGGCTTATACAATTTCACTGACAAAACAAAACCCAAAGCCCCACTCACCAAAAGCCAGAAAAAAGCCGGCGCCCAAAACCCAACCACCACACGACGAAAAGAAGCATCCACCTCTTCCGCTCCTAACCAGTCTGCTTTATTATTCGCATCCATAAATTTTATTAAAATCAAACTTCCCTTGCTTCCTCCATTACGTTTTAAGGCTTATTCACCCCTTCGTTCATAGAATTGGTTCCAGATCCATTCATATCCATCCCATTCGTGCTCGGCATATTGGTCATCATCATCGTTCCTGCGTTTGTTCCCATATTATCAGCAGTAACAATATTTGTGCCAACAACATTCGTCGCATTACCTGACATCACTGCCGCAATCACACTCCCTGAACGAACAGTTTTTTTCTGCAATCGTTCCAATGCCAAATTCATCGCCTCCTTAATTGGAATACTCGCCACGCCCGTTTCTTTATCCACCCAAGCATAATTCGTTAATTTTTTAGCATCTTCTTCCTTCAAAACTTTCAGCTTCTCAACTCGCTGAGCGGCTCGCTTAGCATCATAATTTTCCTCTTCATGCCAACTGCCTCGCCAAAGCACCCAAGACAAAATGCCAAACCCCAACAATCCTAACAGCAAGAACAAACTTTGTTTGCCGCTAGTCCGATTTGAATCATCACTTCTCATATCAGTTCTGTGCTCCTATGGACTCCGCCAAACGGGGATCACGCCAAGGATAAAGTATTCCTCGTGACGTAGCTCGCAAAAATAAATAGCCCAAAATCCCCAAAAATCCTAAGGGAATCAAAAAGTCTAACACATGAATCGCAACATGAGGAGATGCCGCTATCTCACTGCCCGACTCATTCAACTGCTGCTGCGGTGCAATAATCCAAAACACATCCACAAAATGCATCACCAAAATCAATGCTGCAGAAAAACATAACCGCTTCGGATTAGTCTTAGCCGGCTGCGTTAACAGTAATAGAAAAGGAACAATGAACCGAAACACCGCCAAGCCCACACTTACCCAAAACCATCCACCCGTATTACGATACACATAAAACAGTGTCTCTTCAGGAATATTAGCATAATAAATCAAAAAATACTGACTGAACGAAATATAAGCCCAAAACACCGTAAAAGCGAAAAGCAACTTGCCCATCAAATGATTATGCTCCTTAGTAAAAACATCCTTCAAATAACCTGCTCTTACAAAAGCATTGCTAACCAAAATAAGCAACGCCATCGCCGCCCCTCCCGCTCCTGCAAAAATATAAACTCCCCACATCGTTGAATACCAATGATAATCCAACGCCATTAAATGATCGAACGCAAAAAAAGTAAGCGTTAACGCGAAAATTAACATGCAAACATAAGACATGTGTCTCATCCGAACCGATAAATACGGCGCGCCTTCTTGATCCTGCTTTTTAGAAAAATATTTAAACAACCAAGCCACACTACAAAAAAATAGAAAATAAAAAATGACTCTCCCATAATAAAAATTTTGATTTAAAAAAGCCGCTTTACTGGCCAACGCCAAACTATGCTTAGGATCAACCCGCATCCATTCATAAATCAACTTCCCATAACACAAGATCGGAATAAATAAAATCACCAAGAAAGGGAAAAGTCCTGCCACATTTTCCAAAAATCGCCTTACCACTACCGACCATCCTGAATTCGTTGCGTGATGCAATAAAATCCAAAACAGCGAACCAGCGCATAACGAAAAGAAATAAATAAAACCAATCAACCACGAAAAAGCCAACTGCGTCGGATTCTTCCAATATCCCCAAACAAAACTAACTCCCAAACATAACAAGCCAAAAATCAAAGCTAACTCGGCCTTGCCTCCCAACCGTTTCAACTCAAACCGTTCTTCTTTTCTCGACTGATCGTTTTCGTGATTCATAGCAACCTATTTGATCTGACTTCTCATCTTTTTCGATAACTCTTTTTGCGAAATATTTTGACTTAACTGCAACGCACGCAAATAAGCAATAATCGCCCAACGATCCTCAACCTTAATTTGCGGGTAACCATTCATCAACCCCTTCCCATGCGTGATCGTATTAAAAATCTGTCCATCTTCCATCATGCGCAACCGGTCCGTATGAAAATTAGCCACACCCGCCAAACCATACTCAGTCACAATCCCATTGCCATAGCCCGTCGCGCCATGACAAATCGCACAACTAATCTGAAACCTTTCCTGACCTCGCTCCAAAACTTTTTCCGTAATTGCAATTGGAAATCCATCCCCCCATCGATCTCCCATTTTGCCCGTAGCAAGATAACTATCGTCCACTACCTGCTCCACAGGTACCGTGCCCACTACTGGCATACGATCCGCGCGACCATCTGCAAAAAATTGACTCTCGGCTTGAGTCTTAAATTTAGGTTGATGATCCATGTCTGAAAAAATCTCAATAGGCGTTCGTACCGTCTTATCACCTCGACGCCCCGCCACTACAAACACGGCCACCACCGCCACAAAAAAAATGGTGAAAAAATATCGCAACACGGGTTTATTCATCTCGAATCAAAGCAACGCATTCAGCGCCTAGCCCCTCCAAAAATTGTTTCGTTTCCGCTTCGTCAAACTTTGGATCACGACTCTCGATCACAATAAAAAACTTATCATCCGTCACCTTCGCAAAACGATCCCAGTTAAATACGGGATGATGCCATCGCGGCAACAAATTCATCACCAACAATGCCGCTATCGTTCCAAATGCAGTAATCAAAATCGTTAATTCAAAAAATATCGGAACCGAAGGCTCCACCGCAAAATAAGGTTTTCCCTGCACAACCAAAGGATAATTTTGATTGGTAAACTTACCAATCCACGTTGCAATAGCCCCCTCATCACTAATCAAAAAAATCATCAAAAAAGCAACCGTTAACCCCACAGCGCCTCCCATCAACGACCAAAATGACAACCGCGATCGCCCCAATCCCATTGCTTGATCCATCCCATGAATCGGGAAGGGAGAATGCGCATCCCAACGAATAAACCCTTTATCACGCACTTTTTCCGCCGCGTGATAAAGCTCGCTCGCACTCTTAAACTCCGCTCCTAAACCGTAAATCTTATCCATCGCTACCCTTTCTTTTCCCCGTGATAATGCGGATCTGCTTCCGGTAAAATCGATTTTACCTCAAACACTGCAATCATAGGCAACACGCGAATAAACAATAAAAACAAAAACACAAACAAACCAATCGTCCCGATAAACGTTAAAATATCCACATGCGTCGGCTTAAAATAACCCCACGAAGAGGGCAAGAAATCTCGATGCAACGAAGTTACAATAATCACAAACCGCTCAAACCACATTCCAGCATTCACACAGTTAATCACAAAAAAGATCACAAACGGATTGGTTCGACAAAACTTAAACCAAAACAACTGTGGCGATAACACATTGCACGAAATCATCGTCCAATACGCCCACCAATAAGGTCCCAATGCGCGATTCATGAACGTAAATTTTTCAAACTCATTACCGCTATACCACGCAATAAAAAATTCCATCGAATAAGCGTAACCCACGATCGTGCCCGTCAACAAAATGATCTTGCACATATTATCAATGTGCTTCTGCGTAATCAAATCGTGCAACTTGAAAATCGCTCGAGCCGGCAACAACAAAGTCAATACCATTGCAAACCCGCCAAAAATCGCACCCGCCACAAAATAAGGCGGGAAAATCGTCGTATGCCAACCCGGAATCACCGACGTCGCAAAGTCAAAGGACACCACACTATGCACTGACAACACTAGTGGCGTAGAAATACCCGCCAAAATCAAATAAGCCTTCTCATAATGGCGCCATTGCCGGTTGGAACCCCGCCAACCCAAGGCAAAAATACCATAAATAATTTGTTTAAAACGCGACTTAGCGCGATCACGCAACGTTGCCAAATCTGGCACCAAACCCGTGTACCAAAACAAAAGCGAAACCGTAAAATAAGTCGAAACCGCAAACACGTCCCACAAAAGCGGACTCTTAAAATTCTGCCAAATCCCATTCGCATTAGGCACAGGAAACAACCACCACGCAAACCAAACACGACCTACGTGAAACACAGGAAATAAAGCCGCACAAAGCACTGCAAAAATTGTCATAGCCTCAGCAGAACGATTAATCGAGGTTCGCCATTTTTGTCGTGTTAAATAAAGAATCGCCGAAATCAAAGTTCCCGCGTGGCCAATACCAATCCAAAATACGAAATTGGTAATATCCCAAGCCCACATAATCGGATTATTATTACCCCAAACCCCAACACCCGTAGAAACCAGATAAGTAATAAAAATAGGAACTAACACTGCAATCGCGCCAGTAATTAAAGTAGCTATCCACCACCAAGACGGCGTCTTACCCTCTACAATACCGGACACTTTATCCGTAATCCACGCCATACTACGCTGGTTGGTTACCAACGGCTCACGCTTCATTATTTGCGTTTCAGGAAGTGTAGTTGCTGAACTTTCCATATCAAAAACCTTATCCCATCTCAAATTTCAAATTTGAAATTCTAATGTTCCTTTCCATCATTTTCTTCATGACCGTGATGATGCATCTCATTAATCGTTGTCATTCCAATCTTATCCGCTCCCGGCATTTTGGGATTAGGATTGCGAATGCGACCCAAATAACTCACACGCGGTTTAATATTCAAATACTCCAACAAAGCATAATCATGTTTTAAAGTCTTTACTTTAGCGATTTCACTATCTTCATCTTTCAAATTTCCAAATACAATCGCATCAGCCGGACACGCTTGCTGACATGCTGTCTGCACAGAATTAGCAGGAATCGTAACATCCGGTGAAGCACCTTGTTTGGCTCGCCAATCAATCTTAGCCATTTCTAAACGCTGAACACAAAACGTGCACTTCTCCATCACCCCGCGCATGCGAACCGTGACATTCGGATTCTTACTCATCTTCAGCAACTCCGGCGTTCCCTTTGGCGCCAGCGGCCCTTTATACAACTCATCAATCGGGCGTTGATTAAAATCAAAAAAGTTGAACCGGCGCACTTTATAAGGACAGTTGTTTGCGCAATAACGCGTGCCAATGCATCGATTATATGCCATGACATTTAACCCTTCGTCATTGTGAACTGTCGCATTGACTGGACACACCGTTTCGCAAGGTGCATTTTCACACTGCATACACGCGATCGGTTGCATCATCATCTGCGGATCTTCTTCATCCTCGCCTGAAAAATAACGATCAATTCGAATCCAATGCATCTCACGACCTCGCTGCACTTGATCCTTGCCTACAACAGGGATATTATTTTCACTCTGACACGCAACCACACACGCATTACAACCCGTACACGTGGTCAAATCAATTGACATCCCCCACTGATGCGGCGCATTCATCGGCGGCACATGATAAAATGACGGCCCCGAAGGCGCATGAGCATCAATTCCCATTTTATCAGTAAAATTCGGATCTTGATTAAAATATTCCAAAGGCGCTTCTCGAACCAAAGCGCGCCCCTCCATCACATTATGCTCCTGCGTTAAAGCCAGATCGTATTTACCATCCACTTTTTTAATCGAAGCCCCCACTGCAAAATAAGCAGCATCTGAAACACGCAACGCATAAGCGTTAAATCCACTTCCCTCTCCAATTTTACCCGTTATCTCACGACCATAACCTACAGGCAGGGCCAAAGAAAAATCGCAACTACCCGGCGTAATTAGCACCGGCGCCTCAATCGATCGACCAGCCCAGCTAATCTTCACCTTATCCACCATCATAATGCCCTTCACCGTCTCATTCACAATACCCAACTTCTTCGCAGTCGTAGGACTCATTAATGCAGCATTTTCCCAAGTCATTTTTGTAATAGGATCCGGAAATTCTTGCATCCAAGCATTATTGACAAATCGACCATCATCCACTCTACGATCAGCCACAAAAACTAGTTCCAAACGGTCTTCCGCCAACGGCTCTGCCCTTAACGGATTGCGCTTAAGAAAATCCACACATCGATTGATCACATCGAAAGAGATTTTTTTCACTTTGGCCGCGCTGTCTTCTAAAAAGCCATCATGCAAAAACCTGTTCCATTGTTCTTCAAACTTAAACGCGTCCCATCGCTTTTTTACTACACCTCGAAACGTCTCTTGAACCAACTCCAAACTATCGTTGAAAGACACACCTGCTAAACTCGCCATCAATTCCAAATCCGAAAGCCCACCATGCAAAGGCAAAATCATCGGCTGCAAGGAAAGATAAGAACCGTCTTCAGCCCATGCATCGCTCCAACTTTCTAAATAATGAGCCTGTGGCACATGCCAGTGGCTCAACGCCGAAGTTTCGTCTTCATGCATACCGAGACGAATTACTGTTGGCACTTTTTTCAACAATTTTTTCCAATCAATATCCACCGGTGAATTATAAACTGGATTACCTCCCACAATCACCAGCGTCTCAACCGAACCATTTCCAATCGCATCAGCCAATTCAGTAATATTCCATCCAGGTTCCTGTTTTTTCTCAATTACCGACAGCGTATTGTCTAAGTTTCCTAACGCTTCATTAATGGCCAATCCCAAAATATGCACTGAAGTAGGCTGACGATCGCCAATCACTACCAAGCAACGACGACGATGTTCAATTAAATCGCGCGCAGCTTCGCGAATCCAATTTTTATCAACTCCCAAAACAGTTTCAGGATTATTATCAATTGCACTCACCAACTCGGCTAATCCACTTTCCACTCCAGAACGCACCAGTTCCTTAGCCAAAGCCAACACAAATGCACCCGTATGACTCGCTGGCAAACGCAAGCGATGATCCGCTGTCGCGCCAGTAATGGTATAATGACTTTCTACTGCATACAAACGATTCATTTTATCGCCTGGCTTGCGCACGCGACGACCATTCATGAAATCGCGAATAGATTTCAAATTACCATCATGACATTCCAAAAAATCGCAATCGACCGAAAAAATAAGATCCGCTTTGTCATAATGGGGCAATACTTTCACTCCACCTCCAAAAGCCAAAGAAGCCGCCTCCGAACTATTACCGGTCAATAAAGGCTCATAAACACACCAAATAGAATCTGGAAAAAGTTCCGAGCGAAACCGTTCGCGAGTAGGACAACATGTTTCATCCACTAAAAAAGCCAATTTTCTGTCTGCGCCACCCGACCAACTTTGTTTCAACTGTTCCAAAGCCTCATCAAAAGTCTTACGATCGATTGGCTTACCATCTTTAAGAAAAGAGCGGGAACGTTCCGGATCATACAACTCCAAAATAGTTGCCTGGGCAAACGCATCGGACTTGCCCATGCTGTAAGGATGCAAAGGATTGCCTTCAATTTTTATCGGCCGTCCATTGTAAGATTTTACCTGTAACGGCATAGCTCCATTGCGACGCGGCATTGCCGTAGAATAATGAAGATATTTACCCGGAATCAGCCACTCGGGTGTCTTCGTAAATGGCACTAAATGCGCTTCTGGCCGTCGACAAGCCGACAAACCCAAGCCCGCTAACGCCATCGAAGCACCCATCAAACGCAAAAAGTTGCGACGCGAAAGTCCATCATCCGTGGACCACTCCGCTGCGCCTTGAGGAAATTCTCTCTCCAACCAATCACGAAAATCCGGTGTGTTAGACAATTCACCCAAACTGCGCCAATAATTCTTCCCGGTTTTACCTTTTTCCGCTTCTGGATGTTGCCAAATTCTCTTCATAACGATGACAAATTAACGATGACAACCCGCACAACTTTTCGGCGGATCAATATTCCAGTCCTTTACTAATTTCTTGCCCATTTCCAATTGAGCCTTCTCACTTTCCGGCTTCCAATCCAAATGATAAACCTCGTTCATTGGACGAATCTTCTTTTCCGGCGAACGATGACATTCCAAACACCACGACATACTTTGCGGTTGATCCTGATACATCACGCGCATCTGATTCACTTGCCCATGACAACTCACACAACTCACACCACGATTCACATGCGCAGCATGGTTAAAGTAAACGTAGTCGGGC
Source organism: Verrucomicrobiia bacterium (assembly GCA_041395165.1). Taxonomy (GTDB): domain Bacteria; phylum Verrucomicrobiota; class Verrucomicrobiia; order JADLBR01; family JAIBCM01; genus JAIBCM01. Next base: position 71,640 of record JAWLBA010000005.1, on the reverse strand, counting down.
ACCTGATGAATTCTTACCCAGGGAATCGGTTTACCTGTTTCCCAACTCTCCCGAACTGCTGCCAAAGCAGGACTGTCTTTCTTCACCTGCTTATGGCAATTCATACAAGTCTGAGTAGTAGGAATTGTCGAGTTCGGCGAAGTTTCCACGCCCACATGACAATAGCGACAATCCATACCTAATTGATTCACATGAATAGCATGCTCAAAATTCACCGGTTGCTGCGGCATATAGCCGACCCGCGTGTATTTAGGCGTAAAATAATAAGTGACACCCCAAACTACTGCCGCGCCTAAAACTAAAGCTGCAATGAAAAGTTTTAGAGGTAACCAATTGGTCCAACGTGGAAAAATATTAGCCATCCTAACAAATCATCCCAATCATTACCTGTTTCCTATAAAAAAAACACAACCTACCGAACATAATTCCATTTACTTATCGAAACTTTGTCTCGTCGACAAGTGGAAAAATGAAAAATACAAAAATATTAGCTCACTAATAATCCTTTATTATCTACTTCTAAAATGTGCATTGACGCTGAAATATTTTTTAGAGCTTTCCTCATGGCTCTAGCAACATTTTGCTCATGACTCAAGGACACACAAATGATCGTTGACCCTGAACCACTTAAAAAACCGCCTAAAGCCCCTGCCTTCACTCCCGCTTCAATCACTTTATCTAAAAAAGGCAAAAGCTTTTTGCGATAAGGTTGATGCAAGCGGTCTTGAAATGCGTTTTCTAGCAACTCATATTTTTGCGCAGCAAACGCTGCTGCAATCAAAGCCGCTTGCTTTTCACTTTTTACCGCATCGACAAAGGACAAGGTTTTCGGCAAAACTTTTCGTGCTTTTTTCGTTTCCACCTCAATTTCAGGAATCACAGCAATAAATTTTAACTTGGGTAAAACGGGAACTCGCAAAATCGTCTCATCCGTCGCCACCGTAAACCCACCTAAAAACACCGGCGCAGCATTGTCAGGATGTCCCTCCAACTGAATCACCAAATTCAAACATTCCGCCTGCGACAAAGGCTCACCCGCTAAGCGATTCAAACCCACAACTACGCCCGCGCGCAACGTTACACTGCTACCCAAACCTCGCGAAATCGGCACATCACCTTGAATGGCTGAGGAAAAAGAAAAGGGCTTTTGCTGAATCGATTTAAAAAATAAATCGGCACTTTCACGAATCATTCCCGACGAAGTTTTATCAGAAACTTCACGTTTAATAGTGATCGTATTATAAAGTTTCAACGCCACGCCTAAGCAATCAAACCCAGGCCCCAAATTAGCCGTTGTCGCCGGCACACGAACTTTCACTTGCACTTGTTTCATATCCGCTATGCTTGTTTCTATATGCCAACTTCGCTTTTAAGAGAAGCCAAAGAATTGTCCGAAACCCTTATCCATTGGCGACGCACCCTACATGAACACCCTGAAACCGCACATGAAGAGCAATGGACCTCCCAATTCATCCAAGATCGACTCAAAGAAATTGGCATCCCTTTTCAAGCGCCCATTGGCGCTACGGGTATTCTCGCTTCTCTTGGCACCCATTCCACCGCAGCCAGTTCCATCATTGCTCTACGCGCCGATTTCGATGCCCTGCCTATTGAAGAAAAGAATGATCTCTCTTTTCGCTCAAAAATCCCTGGTAAAGCTCACCTTTGCGGACACGATGCGCACACAGCCATCTTATTAGGCGCTGCCACGCTCCTTAAAAAATATGAAAGCGAATTAACACATCCTATTCGTCTTATATTTCAACATGCCGAAGAAGTCATTCCCGGTGGCGCAAAAGATTTCTTAAAAGCCGGCGCTTTTGAAAGAGTAAAAAACGCTTACGCCTTGCACAACCATCCCGGTTTACCCGCAGGCATTTTAGGCATTAATACTGGGGCTGTCATGGCTGCTGCGGGAAAATTCGAAATCGAAATCATTGGCAAAGGTGGTCACGGCGCTTTTCCCCAACATTGCATCGACCCTATCCCCATCACCGCCGAAATCATTAGTGCCGCGCAAACAATTATTAGCCGAAAAATTTGTCCCTCAGACAGTGTCGTAATTTCTTTCGGTAAAATCCAAGCCGGCCAAGCTTACAACGTCATCCCTGACAAAGTTTTTCTTAATGGCACCACTCGCGCTTTGACACATGAAATTCATCATCAATTACGCGATCAGTTGGAAAATTTAATTCGCGGCATTACCCAAGCCCATGGTGCCACTTACCATTTTAAATGGGAAAAAGGCAATCCTCCTCTACACAACAATGCCCAAGCTGCCGAAGTAGTAAGAAAAGCTGCCCAAGCTTTGGCCTATGAGGAAAACCAAATTCAAACCACAGCTCCCATGATGGGTGGAGAAGATTTCTCTTTCATCGCTGATCAAGTTCCAAGCTGTTACTTCTTTTTAGGCACCCGTGATGAATCCCAACACGTCGACGCAACCTGGCACTCACCCGAATTTCGCATCAATGAAAAAGTCCTCGCCAATGGTTCAGCCCTTTTTACGCAGATTGCTTTAACCCATTAAACTCATCTCAAAACTTCCCCACAAATTCCGCCAATTCACACAGTTTTTTAGGAGACTTTTGCCTTAGAATTCTAAGGCATCATGGAAGACATCGATTGAGAGGCCACATCGGTTATGTTTGAGGTAAAATTATCTATCGATATAAAATTTTGGCCTTCCACTTCTGGCGCTCCTGCTTCCTTCTCCGAAACCGCTTTTCTACCCGCTACTTCTACCAGGGACCAAACTTTACCATTATCTTTTACAACCCCACTGTTAACGATTGCCTTTTGTTTCCCTTGAGCTTTCGCCTTTTCAATTCGCGCCAAGGCACTATTTATCGTCCCTCCTCGTGGTGTAAAGGCATTCACTACCGCTCCTCCTGCAGACTCCATCCCTTTAATACCCACTGTTAACGATCGATCGATCCCATCGGAAGCCTTGCCCAACCCTCCAATCAACGGATCTACCACAGGCGCTGCTGTCTCAGAGGTTAATATAGGCACTACCGTTTTCTCAATGATCTCACTCTCCAATGCGGTGCCTTTATGGCCCGCATCACATATCGTAAAGCCACTCGTAATACAAGGCCCGATACTTGCTCCATCAGCAATAACTTCTTCCACAGCATCCACAACACCCAAAACAGCTCCCCCTACCGTCTCAACAATAGGGTAAGGCTTGTCTTCTTCATTTTTCAAACCGAGAGCTAAGGGGGCAGCAAGTACTGAATTCATGGTTCGCGTTTGAGTACGCTCCAGAGCGAGAGCCGTTTCCTCTAGAACCGCTACTGCTTCTTCCATAGCCGTTGCATGGGTTTGCACTTGTTTTAAAGCTGCAATAATTTCAGAAACATTCGTGATCTCACCTGAATCCCATTTCAGAAGAATCGCCTCTGCTTGATAAAGAACCTCTCCTGTACTTTGAATTGCATCAGAAGCTTCTTCCATACTCCTCAATAACCTTGGATTCACCCTGCCCAAAGCTTGACCCTCATTGCTAGCAAACTCATACAACAAAATCTCAGCATGCCTCCTCAGTTCTGCTCGCGCATCCATTAGGCGGTTTAAGACACTTTGAGCTTCACTAATAGCCACCTTTTTATTCCCCAATTTTGTCAGAATCGAAGGAATTTTTTCACCAGCTTCGGTTGCAATATTATCAGCCATTGCTCCCATAGGACTCGCTAAATCGGCAACAAGGCTCATATCCACTACAGTTAGCTCATCGACTTTACGAGTGATCAAACCCACAGGAGCTCCATCCCACTGTTTCATCAATTCGACGTTGTCCAACACCTCACCTGAGTTAAAAATTCTAGCCCTAATTTGATGAGGGCGTCTCGTGAATCGCCTTGCGCGCGCTACAGAACGCGCAGTACGAAGAGCCACACCTGCTAACCCCATATCACTCCTTCATCACCAGAACGTCTTTTCATGGAGAAAGATATTTACGAACCAGTTTGTGTCAAATTTTATTGAACTAGATTATAAAATTATTTTTATCTTTGACGTAAAAATAGTAATTAAATATCTATTGAAGACTTAACAGGCGATGAATTAACTATTTTCGAATTTTCTGAACATAAAGGCGCATCAATGCGATCCCAAATTTCCTTATGAGCTTTAGAAGTTGAAGTGATATTTTTTCCATCTCCTCCCTTCGACTGTAAAACCATTTCTTGTCCCGCTGTTTCTATTTCGGCCCAAACATGACTATTATCCTTTACATGATAATCATTAACGATTGGCCTTTGTTTCCCTTGAGCTTTCGCCTTTTCAATTCGCGCCAAGGCACTATTTATCGTCCCTCCTCGTGGTGTAAAGGCATTCACTACCGCTCCTCCTGCAGACTCCATCCCTTTAATACCCACTGTTAACGATCGATCGATCCCATCGGAAGCCTTGCCCAACCCTCCAATCAACGGATCTACCACAGGCGCTGCTGTCTCAGAGGTTAATATAGGCACTACCGTTTTCTCAATGATCTCACTCTCCAATGCGGTGCCTTTATGGCCCGCATCACATATCGTAAAGCCACTCGTAATACAAGGCCCGATACTTGCTCCATCAGCAATAACTTCTTCCACAGCATCCACAACACCCAAAACAGCTCCCCCTACCGTCTCAACAATAGGGTAAGGCTTGTCTTCTTCACTCAAACTTCGCACTCCGCCAGTGACAGCAACACCTCCTCCTAAACGCTCACGATAACGTTTAAGAATTTGCCATTTGCTAGTATAGCTACTTTGCGCCTTTCTCACTGCCAATTCCGCAGCGTCATGCTCAGCCACAGCAGCATCGATAATTTCTTTTTTAGCTCCTTGTTTACGCAACGATGCAACTTTATTCTTGGCGGCAGTAGCAAGTGAACGGGATTCTCTTAAAGCAATACGAGCTTTTTCAAGTTCAGTAGAAGCAAGTTCAACGTTAGCTTGAAGAAAAGCTGTTTGATCTGAATTTTTTGTAGATGACACTCCTGCTTCTCTGAAAGAAGTATCAGCTAAACGCTCAGCTTTTTGCATCGCATAATTATATTTCGACACCTTTTCCTTAGTAATTTCTCGGGTTTTTTCCCAAATTTCTCGGGTTCTTCCAACTTCTGCTTCAGCTTCGGCAAGCATTCCCGGATCAGTAACCCTCCTTGCGCGAATCATTTCGATATTCCTCTCAGCCTCTTTAAAAGCGTCACGGGCTTGTACTAAATTTTGATGTGCTACTTCGGCTTCTTGAAAAGTTTTTTCTAACTCATCAATAATTGCCTGAGCTTGCCTTTCCACCTCATCAGCTGATCTTCTTTGAACTTCGGGATCTAAACGTAGAGCATCCTCCCTTAATTGTTTAGCAGTCACGAGTTTCTCTTCGCGAAGCTTGAGGGCAATTTCCAATCTATCTTGAGCAAAAGCCAATTCACTTTCAGCTTGAGTAACAGCCGCCTGCGTTTGAGCCCCCTCACCCAATGCGCTTGCTTGAGCACGAGCCGCCAAGAAAGATTCCTCAGCTTCTTTTACAGCTTTCTGCGCGGATTTCACATTTAACTTAGCAGCGTTATACTCAACATTCGCCTTTCCTAATGCGCGCAATGCTGCTTCAGCCTCTTCACGTGTCAAAGCTGCAGCTGCCTCTCGAATAGCATGAGCACGAACTGCAGCAGAATCCCGAATTGCTTTAGCAGCGTTTTCTACATGTGACGCATCACGAATTACACGCACTTTGCGTGCCTTGCTGACTCCATCTAGAGCCTTAACTATTTTTGAAGTTTTACCCATAAAAACAAATTAATTTAAAACAATTTTTCATTTTTACAATAGGCGCCTCAACATTTTATTAAAATCAAACCTTTTAATCTAATACATCTCTGAAACCTCGCATTTAAAAAATGATAATAGATGATGGTGGTGGTGGTGATAGTTGCAACACAGTATCACTCGCTTTTCCTTCGGCCATCTTCCATACAGAAGGTTTTTCTGCTACTTGCTCAGTAATCTCCTGAACAGCCTTACCCATTGCAGCCGCAGACTTAGCTACGGTGGATGGAGTCTTAGCAACTTCAAGGGCACTCAAACTTGAGTCAATGGCTACATCCATGATGGGATCTAAGGGATTTTCAATTAGCTCCAAACTCGTAAGACCAACATCAAGAATACCCACAGGTCTTCCAGAAACTGCATTTTCTAACAATTCTGGCATACTGGGTGCTTCTAAAACTCTCATAGCATCCCAAAAATCCAAGGATTCCCCAGATTCGACTTTTTCTTGTAAGGCAAAAGGGCCTCCCAGGAATGAAGCAAGACCAACTTTAGAACTTTTTTCAAGTGCCAGAGCTGTTTGCTCTACAGCAGCAACAGCCTCTTCAAACTCAGTAATGTTTTTTGATACTCTTTCAAGAGCTTTGACAAATTCAGGAATAATTGCTGGATTATTAGACTGAACCAATAAGAACCAAGCATTTTCGATTGCCTCTCGAGTATTTCCAATCGCTTCGATTGCGCGTCTCATTTCAAGGATAAGTTGCGGATGAATTGTATTGGGTGCACGAGCATTAACGGCTATAAATTCACTTAGCAAGTTTTTTGCAGTTTTATCAAGCTCCCTAGAGCGCACACACATGCTCATCATAGATTTGCTAAACTGCTTAAGGGTAATCTCTGAAGCTTCCAACTGCCTTATCATAATAGGAAGTTTTTCACTAACCTCAGCACTCAATCCATCAGCCAGATATCCCATCTTGGTAGCTCCATCGGCTACTTCCCTGACATTTTCTACATTGGGAACATGATGAAATCTTCCATTTAAATAATCTCTGAAAATTTTATCATCTATATATTTTTTAGGGCGTTGACGTAAACGAGCCAGACGAGCTAACATACGAGCAGCGCGATCCACTGCGCTCATAACAATGTCTCCTTTGGAATAACAATGGCTACTATCATTTTCTCATTATATCATAATCAATTTTTAGAAAATTTTCTCAAATTGCTTTAAGGCGTTATTGATATCCCAGGCAAAATTGTGGAATGGTTATTATGTTTTCCCTCAGCCATCTCCCACATAGAAGGTTGTGTAGCTTTTTCCTTGGCAATTTCTGAACCGCTTTACCCATTGCAGCCGCTGTCCTAGCTACGGTGGGTGGAGTATTAGCAACTTCAAAATACTCAAACTGGAGTCGATGGATATATCCATGATAGGATCGAAGGGATTTTCAATAAACTCCAAACCCGCAAGACCAACATCAGCAACACTCACAGGCTCACCTTGAACAAGAGCATCCACCATTTCTGGCACATTTGGGGGATTCATCGTGTCCATAGCATCCCAAAAACCTAATGACTCCCCTGACTCTACTTTTTCTTGAAGAACCAAAGGGCCTCCAATCCAAGCTGAAATATCTCCTTTAACTCGTTTTAAACATCTTCTGTAAGTTTCTTCTCTCGAAATCATTGTGCTTCTTCTCGCTTTGGTCAATTTTTCTGCTTCTACTAAAGCCCTCTCCGCAGCTTGAATCTCAGCAGGAGACGCCCCCATAGAACGCAGGTCTACAAGATGCTTTTCAGCAATCCTCAAGTCGGCGCGCGCTTTTTTGAAAGCAACCCGAGCTTCATCTCTAATACGGGTTGCCACTTGCAACTCTTTTTTAGCAATATCCGCAGCACTCTCTATGCCCGCTCGCTCTATCGCTTCCACGGCTTCATTAACAAGCACGTTACGAGCCTGATCCGGCTCAAATTCTAAATGATCCAGCTCTGATGGTTTTTCGGCAGCAACAGAGGGTTCTTTAGGCAGTTTGGATCTAATATAATGATAATGTCCCGTCTTTTTTACGAAAAGGGCTTCGGCCTCATAAGCAACCCTCCTAGCTGCAGTAACTTCAGCTTGAGCGGCTGCTTGCTCGGCACCGTGCAGCCCTTTGATTCTCTTTTCAGCTATTTTAAGAATCTCACGAGCTTTTTCTAAAGCCACTTTTGCCGTAGCACGCTCTTGCGCTGCTAGAGCCAGTTCTTCAACCGTTCCCACATAACGTGTTCTGCGAGAAAATGCGCGGAGTCCCCCACGAATCCCTCTTAATATTGTGTTTATCTTACCCATTTCTCTAATTGTAATAGAAAAATTCTGGATAAAAAAAGATTAAATTTAAAAGAAATTCTATAAAATATTAAAAATAATCATGGAGAAATTTTAGGCGAAGCAGGAGCCGCCACCCCAGAATCAACCGATTGACAGGTTTCTTGAGACACATCAGCTGTGTCTGGTGTAAAATTATCCATCGGCGTAAAATTTTGTGTTTCTTGAGTTTGATTTGTTTTTTTGCCGGCAGCTGCCCATACAGCATCCATATTTTTTTCTCGAAGCCCTCGATTAATCGCCTCATCATCCGCATTTGCTGATACTCGGTTTAGACTGCCTTTCGCTTGCTCTGCCTTAGCAGCTACCACAGCTTGAACAACCCCTTCACCTCCTGGAACTATTGAGAGCACTGCTTCAGCATAAGGAGCAAGAGGCTTAACCACATATTTATTCATTCCGGTAATACCCGGATCCACTACATGATCCATAACCGAAATCGCTGCCGGCGCCACCACATTTTCCATTAAAAAATTTTCTGCTTCCGCAAAACCAGGAATAGGAACAAACCCGGCGACTTCCCAAGCAACATCCGTGGCGCTCAGGGACTGAGCCTCTACAACAACTGGACGATCTGATGCTTCACTTGTGCCAGGCGCCGTTACTACCATAGCTGCACCGGCACTTCCGGAGCGAGCTTGAGCTAATGCTTTTTCAGCATCACCCACTCTCTGATCTGCAAGCAGTGAAAGCCCATCTGCATGCACCGCTGCTGCGCGAGCTTCGTCCGCAGCTAATTTAGTAGTACGAACTCTTTCTATCGCGGCACCTGATTCAAATTCAGCAATCTTCAAAGCTTCAGACGCTTGCTCACGAGCAATTCGAGCGCTTTCTAACATTTCTCTAGCTCTTTCTATGGACGTATGATTGATAGTCCCACTCTCAGCCGACATCAACACTTGATCGGCGTGCACGAAGTCAGCCCGAGCTGCTTCCATAGTCTGCTTAGCCTCACGAAGTTTTTCTGCTGCTTTAAGGCTCTCCGCTTCAACTGCCTCTACTGCTTGTACAGCCTTTCCTGATTCAGCTAATTTGCTTACCGCTTCTACACGCCGTAACTCAGCGACTTGTTTTGCTTCTTGAACTGCGGCACGCAGCCGACGAATTCTACGAGCCATTTTTATAGCACGAAAACCTGACCAAGCAGATCGACCAAGAATATTACCAGCCATAAGGGTTTTTCCTTTATTACTTAATATTAAAATTATCTATAACTATTTAATAAGAGTTCTGTCAATGCATTAAATTGAAACTTTTTGATCGTAGGAAGAATCACGTTTCAAAATCAAAACAAGACCCAATCCAACCCACACCACAAGTGCAATGGCAGAAATCCAAAAGCCGGTTAAGGGCGGTTTAAACTCCATGATAATTTCATTATTTTCACCAGCAGGAACCTGAACACCACGCATGATGTAATTGCAACGCAATAGCGGAGTCGATTTTCCATTCACAGTCACTCGCCAATTAGGATCATATTTATCATTCACCAGCAAAAGGCACGCATCCACATTTTTGGATCGCAGCACAATACGTTTCGGTGAGTAAGAAATGTAGTTAACCTCATCGCCACTGGCATCGTGAATGCCCACCGGCCCTAACGTTAAGGAGCTGTCTTTTGAAACTAACACTTCATGGAAAATATCAAAATTGGGATCAGGCAAAAGCGCTAGCGCTTTTTGATCATCCACCACACGCCAAGCTCGATAAAGTTGCGCGCGAGGCAAAACATTGGGAAATTCAATCAGCGCCAACTCGCCAGCCCCAATCTGCATGCCATATTGGCCTTCTTCATTTTGAATCAGACCAAACTGCATGACCGTTTGAAAACGTTTGTATTGCGGATCGAGTTGTTCATTAAGTTGCTGTGTCGTGTCTGAACCCGCCAAGAAAAATCGGGTATTGGTCAACTCCCAAAGTCGCAACGGATTATTCTGTAAAGCGCCCATGTAAGCAGCATAATCCTCCGGCACACGCGGTAATTGAGCAAATTCTAGGCATTGAATATTGTAATAAAGAAAATGGTGTTGATGCCATTCGTTATAGAGCGGATATTGTCGCGCTAAAATGGAAATACGTCCGTAATAGGGTGGATTTTTCTTTAACTCGTCAATGACAGGATTGGACGCATAACGCTCTTTATAATTGTAATATTGAATCCACGGCCAATCGGCTCTTCCCAAATCTAAAAGCAAAACAATTCCAAGAATCACCCAACCCCAAATCGCTTTTTCCCACGCCACCAGCCAGCTACTACAGTAATTAAAACCGCTAAAGTAAGAGTTAAAAAACCGATAAAAAACCACATCTCAGTAATCACATGAGCAACAACATAATCCACTAAATCGCCAAAATCATTGGCTTTAAGATAACCCGCTATAGAACCTCGCGAGCCTACAACTCCGATTAAACCTACCACGCCCAATCCCAAAGCAATCTGACTCACTCGCACCCATTTTTTCTCAAATGGCTCAGCCTGTTGATTAAACCACTGCTTAAATCGTTTAACCGGATCCGTTAATGCATTTTTCCTAAGCTTTTTGCCGTTACAGGCGTATTAAAATAGCGTCTTTGCCAATCAAGCAAGGCATAGCCAAAAAGAATCAAAATCGATAACGCAAAAGGATGCATGAATTTAATCGGATTGCGAATGGTCGAAAAATAAGGCAACGCATAAACAAACTGATAAAAAGGCGCATAACGCCCCCACGCCAGCAAAAGAGAAATCAACGCGGCGCCACTCCAAAACCAAATAATTTTTCTTTCCTGATCGGAAAATGCCACGCCACCAACCTCCATTTTTCTTCTGCGAAACGTGCTAACCAACGCCCAAATCGCTCCAGCCAAAACAAGCAAACCTGGATAATCACCCCCCCGGAATAACGAGCAAAGCCCTGTTTATGCTGCTCATAACCCGGAGTGCGACCGACTTCACCCCAATAATTTCCTCCTTCGGGTGTATCCATCCGATAACCAAAAAATCCAGGCACCAACAAACGAATCGTTTCCACCTTCGGCATACTCCATTGCGTGGCAAAATCCCATTTTGCGCTTTGGTGGTGGCATCCTGTGCCATACCAACAATGCCTTTGATCTGCGTATTAACCATCACATCCAAAGTTCGCCAGCTAGCAAATATTGCGATGACAGCAATGATACCTACCCTAAATATTCCAAGACCTAGGCGCTTGCTAATTTTACCTTTCTCCAAAAGACTCAAAAAAACTACGTAAACCGCAAAATACAAACTATAAAAAGCTCCGATATCTGGAACAAATGCTACTGCCAACCCAAGACATAAACCGGAAAAAACAAGTGATAAGGCATTGAGTCTAGAAGTTACGAAACCAATCGCTAATAACAGATAAGCTGCCAATAATGCGGGCCCCGGCAATCCCCAGCAGGCATGAGAAAAATAGGTGGAATTTAACATCGCAGCAAAAGCCATGATAATTACTAGCCCTTTACCTAAACGCATTTTCCAGCCCCAAACTGCTGCACTTAGCCCCAACAAAAACAAAACAAAAGGCACTGCCCAATTCGCAGCGAACATAGCTCCAGTTAAAGCGCGAAAGATTTCGTAGGGCCCCAAATTAAAAGTGCCCCCATTTAATCCCAACCAATAAAAGTCAAACCAGACCCCGGTTAAACCAGCTTTACCTTCTAACGAAGGATGAAGATTAAGAGGCAAAGGACCATCATTAGCAAATAAAACTAAATCGGGATTAAAACTACGATAAAATAAAAACAGTAAAACAACACCTAAGGAAAAAAAAGTAATGAGAAAATAGATAATCTTTTTAGGCATACATCATGAATTAAGGAAGATTCCTTATTTTTTAAAAGGATAAAATCTTTATCGTTGGTTTTTTTAAGATTTCTTTTAATGGAATAAGTAGCATGAATGCAGCAGTCAAATCACTACAAAGACTATGGCAGTTAAGGCTTAAGCCTGCCCTATCCATCCACGAATCGTTACTAACCGATTTAACGGATCAAAACCTTGCTATTATCCGAAAAGTGCGTTCTTTTACCATGACATCAGCGTTAAGACTCAATGCTTTGATTGATGCGGTTAGGTATTTAGAAACCAATAATATTTCCGGTGCCATCGTAGAATGCGGAGTGTGGCGAGGTGGCAGCATGATGGCTGTTATTGAAACTCTTAAAGAGCTCGGCCAAAACAAACGCGCGCTTTATCTATTCGACACTTATGAAGGCATGCCCGAACCTCAAGCTCAAGATACCTCCCCCTTTCATGAATCTACAGAAGAAATTTTCAATCAGATGAAACGTCCTGAAGGGGGCTCCAATTGGTGCTACTCTTCTTTAGAAACTACTAAACAAAATGTTTTAAGCACGGGTTATGATAAAACGAAAATTCATTTTATCAAAGGCAAGGTCGAAGACACTTTACCTCAACTTATGCCTTCTTCGGAAATCGCTTTATTAAGATTGGATACGGATTTTTATTCTTCGACTCGGCATGAATTAATTCATTTATTTCCACGCCTTGTCTCAGGCGGTGTGCTTATCTTGGATGATTACGGACATTGGGAGGGACAAAAATTAGCCGTAGAAGAATATTTCAATGAAAACAAAATTTCTATGCTATTAAACCGAATCGATTATACGGGACGAATCGGCATTAAACGTTAACTTTGGGTTTCAATCATGTTGAAACATTTCATTAAAACAACAGCGGTAGGACGACTACTTTTAATACCACTACGTTTCGGCATCGCTTTAAGCCACCAAATCCCTCTTTTAAAAACTATTATTACTTGGACCTTTCGATCGAAAGAATTTTATAATTTTAGTTATGACCTTAACCCTCTTAATCGACAATACTATATCTCCTTTATCGCTTCACTCTGCCAACAACCGTATGCCACTATTGAAAATTATTTTTTAGAGCTTGAAGGAGATAAATCGCTTCAACAATTTGTTATCGCTCATCTCCAATCTTCGCCCGATAAATACACGATGGATTTACCACCGCATTGGGGAAAACGTCTCGGTTGGTATGCTTTAGTACGGGCATTGAAACCCAAATACATTGTTGAAACAGGTGTGGATAAGGGACTCGGCTCCTGCGTGTTAGCAGCCGCTTTACTACACAATCAAGAAGAAGGTCATGAAGGCAAGTTGCTAGGAATTGATATCTCTCCCAAGGCAGGCCAGCTCTTCCAATCTCCCTATGCTTCCGTCGGAAAAATAGTGATCGGGGATTCCCTAGAAACCCTTAAAAATTTGGAGGAATCCGTCGACTTTTTTATTCATGACAGCGATCATTCCGAATCATTCGAAATGGCCGAATACCAAGCTGTCGCTCCCAAACTTGCTCCCAATGCCATCCTATTAACTGATAATGGCTACTTTACCAATACCCTGTTAAATTTTGCTAAACAAAACGGACGTAGCTATCTTTATTTTCAAGATCGACCTTTTAACCACTGGTGGCCTGGTGACGGCCTTGGAATCGCCTGGAAAAGTTAAATATTAATATGAGCTCAATTAAACAAGCTGTTGTAACGATTGTTTACGGAAAAGTAACCGAAGAATTAGACCAAACTTTTATCACTTTTTCACGAAATCCTTTTTTACAGCTTCATGCTTTTGTTATTGGTGATAAGCTACCTGATAAGCAGCTGCCCCAAATCACTTATCATTTACGTCCACCCGACCCCTCTTTTTCTCACCCCTTGCGTGACGCTGACTTTCGTCGCTGGATTTTTATCGATGAAATCGACGTCGACTACGCATTAGTAGTTGATGGAAAAGATGTGTTATGTTTGGGAGATTTACCAGAACTGCCAACTCTTTTACGGGGAGCTGCGGTTGGTGGGTGTGTTGAACATAATGGTGGTAGACCTATCATTGGCCAGCAATACACGAGCAACTACATTAATGGCGGCGTCACCTTTTGGAATGTGCGCGATTCTTATCCTATTCGCCAAGAAATCTTAGCTAGAGGTAAAACTAGATTTCGTAATCCCGCTGACGATCAAGTCGCCCTCAACGAAGTTATTAACACGCGCTATTACGATCAACTTTGTATCTTGCCTTGCCAATATAATTATCGTGCTTACTTAAATATCAAACAACGCGGTTGGCCAACCGTAACACATTTAGATGGCATTAAGATTTACCACAATTATACTTGTTTAAATGAGGCCAGAAAATTAATGCATATTAAAGATAAAGCCACGCTTCCGCCCTTAAAGCTTGATACAGGCCCTATCCCTTCTTCACAACAAAAATGGCGTCAATTACGTTATCGTTTGAATCCTCTGGCTACGGACTAGGTCGCATATGAGTCTTGATATCAATGGGCTTTATTTTTTAATTGGCGCAAAACAGAATGGCGCTTGCTTTGAAAAAATCGTGACCATTGGCCGGCCGGAAATTAATATCCCCCCCAAACTTCTTAAAAAAGAGTTGGACTATTTTAACCTCTCTTTAAAGACCAAAACTGAATTTATTCCCGGCCAACGACATTATGCCGAACCAATTCTAGAAGCGCTAGGCGCTAAAGAAATTCAAACATTGGATGTTTCAGATTTCATGGGCGCACAAATCGTCCATGACATGAATCAACCTCTTCCAGAAAACTTAAAAAGTCGTTTTGACATCGTTTATGACACCGGCTCTTTGGAACACATCTTCAATTTTCCTGTTGCCATTAAAAATTGTATGGAAATGTTGAAAGAAAATGGTCGGCTTATGATTCACACAACAGCCAATAATTGTATGGGACATGGCTTTTACCAATTTAGTCCCGAACTTTTTTACCGAATTTTTTCAGAAGAAAATGGCTTTGAAGTAGAACGCCTTATTCTACATGCCGTCGGACCTTACGGAAAATGGTATCAAGTCAATGACCCCAAAGCGATAAAATCTCGCGTAGAACTCATCTCGTTTCGTCCGATTTATCTCTTACTCCAGGCGCGAAAAACTGCCTCAAAATCTATTTTTGCCATCGCACCACAACAAAGCGATTATCAAGACGCTTGGGACAACGCTGAAACCTATCGTTTAATTTCTAAAAAACAAAAACGTTGGCAAAAATTTGAAAAATCAACCCCACGATTAGCTCGTTTCTTTAGGGTGTTAAGCTACGCTTATGAGTATTATACTACTCAATCCCTAAGTAATAAAAAACTCTTTAAAATCCAATCTAAAAGACCGTCTCAGTTTTTTACAAAATAAGCCGTTCCCATTAAAGTATTTTCACTTAAAATTTTAACAAATTTAAAATTAGCTTTTTCTAAAGTAGTGCGAACGGTTTGAAAATCTGTCGCCCATGCATGCCATTCAATCCACATCGCATCAACCCTCTGCAAAAATTGGGTTTCTTTTTGTAAAAAATTTAACTCTGCGCCTTCAACATCGAGTTTTAGTAAATGACAACGCTTCTCGCCAAATTGTTTTTTCCAAAGCTTTTCAACTAAAATTCCAGGCACTGTTATTTTGTCCCACTTTCCTTTTAAACCTAACTCTTCTTGAATTAAAGGCTCGCTTGCAGAGCAAACATTAGATTCGTAAACAAAAAAGTCTTTCCGCTCGTTTTCATCGGTTTCACCCACCAACCCTTGCATCACCACAACTTCACTCCAATGATTTACATTCGCATGCCATTGCGCTTCTTTTACTGCCTCAGGGTTGGCATCCACCATTAAACCACGCAAGGATTTACCTCCTCGCACATGAGTCAACCAACATGTAAAATAACCTACATTACAACCCAAATCAGCAAAGGTCTCTAATCGCTGCGGCAAACCATCCGCTTCATAAAGATTCTGCTCGCCGAACATTTCTTGCGCTAAAGGAATACTCTCGAGTTTCGCCATTCGATATTTCACTCTACTCCCTGATAAAGTATTAACTAAGGGAAATAATCTTAACCCAAAATTCGCCAAACGCACTAAGCCAATTTTTTTAACAAAATTTCGCGCTCGCTCGCTTCGCGAGAGTTGTGTCACCCAACGCTGTATCATTTTATTTTTTGATAAATTAAAAAGGATGGATGCAAAAAATTATAACGAACAAATTCATAAATTTTTAACCCCACATCCGTATAATACAACTCGGAAAAATTCTTTCCTACAAATTCGCGCCACTGCGCATTTTCCCACTGGGTTTGATGCAATTCGATGCCCTCATGAACATCAGAAGTCGATGTCGTTGAAGCGATAAAATAACCTCCTATCTTTAGATGCTGGCTAATATTGCGAAAAACCTGGATCAAATCGTTTGTAGCAATATGCTCCATCACCTCCCAAGCCGTAATCAAATGAAACTGCGCTTTTCTTCATTAATTTTAATCTAAACAGGCTTAGTAATATCACAAGTAAATAAATTTCGATTTGCTAAATTTCTCCAATTTGCTCGCCGATGTTTTAAAGAATAATCCGATCCCTCCAATCCGACTCCACCCAACGCAAATCCATAAAATCTTTCACCATTTGCCCTCCTGAACAACTAAATCAAACAAAAAAGCGTTTGCCCTGAAAAATCACTGCTTAACAAGCTATCCATATGCAGAACAAATTTTTTATTTGTGCTATTGTTTTCTGCTGTTCCTTTAGGGGCAATATGATCGGGGGATTCAAAAGCGACAGGATAATTTGTTATTACTTTTACCGTATACTCAGGCATGACTCTACCACTTCGTCGCCCGGCAAATCAGTTTAAAAATCACTTCATAAACCACTCGAAAAATTCTTGCATGAACTTCATTATAAACGACGCCATTCACCGTGACATAACAAAACTATTGTTTTAACCACATTATTCATTATTGCATTCCATTGACATATTTGCCTGAAAATTTACCCTTAGTCGATTTACTTTTTAAACTCAAATGAATAAAGCATGCCTTGTTACAGGAGCCGCCGGTTTTATCGGAAGCCATCTTGTCGATCGTTTACTACAACTTAACTATCATGTTATCGGTATCGACAACCTTAGTTTAGGCAAAAAAGAAAATCTAACTTTAGCTTTATCTCATCCCAATTTTACTTTTTATCAACAAGATTTAAACGATACCGAAACATGTCTTGAGCTTCTGTCAAAATATAAAATGTCATGGGAAACGGTTTGGCATCTTGCAGCAAACTCTGACATTCAAGCTGGCGTTAAAAATCCGGACATTGATCTTAACGCCACTTTTCTCACCACTTACAATGCCACAAAAATTGCTAAACAACTTCAAATTTCTAACTTTGCTTTCGCCTCGACCTCAACAATTTATGGCCAACTTCCGGAGCCATTAAAAGAAGACCATGGCCCTCTCTTTCCCATTTCTTCTTACGGAGCCATGAAACTAGCCTCTAGAGCACTTATTTCAGTAGGTTTGAAAGCTATTTAAAACAAGCGTGGATTTTCGTTTTCCCAACGTCGTCGGATCACGAGCCACACATGGCGTTATCTACGATCTCATTAAAAAATTAAATTGATTCAACACACTTAGAAGTTCTTGGCGACGGCAATCAAACCAAACCTTACCTTTATGTTTCCGAGTTGATCGATGCTCTGATTTTCATTTATCAAAATGCGAAAGAAAAATTAAACTACTTCAATATTGCCTCTCCTAGCACAACTTCCGTTCGAAACATTGTAGAAGACTTAGTCCAAGCATGCCAATTAAAACCAAAAATCCATTACACCGGAGGCAGTAAAGGATGGAATGGTGACGTGCCTCATTTTCAATACGACACCCAAAAACTTTCGCAATTAGGATGGCAAGCTAAACTCAGTTCCAATGAAGCAATAAAAAATGCTGTCCAAGAAATTTGGGATGAAAATCAATAAGCAACTTTTAATCCTAGCCGGCGGACAGGGCACCCGATTAAAAGCGCGATGTGGCGATCTTCCTAAGCCCCTAGTAACAATTGGAGGGATTCCTTTATTAGAACATCAAATCCGTTTAGCACAACGCTATGGCTATACTTCAATCTGGCTCCTTATTTGCCATGGCGCTGATCAAATTAGAAAAACGTTGGGTGATGGGAAACAATTTGGAGTTACCTTAAATTATTTTGAAGAAAAAAATCCACTAGGCACTGCGGGAGCTGTGCTTCAGTTATGGGATCATCTTATCGACGAATGCATGATTATGTATGGCGACACCATGATTAATGTGGACTTACAACGATTCGAAAACTATCACCATCAACATCAAGCCGATGCCACTCTATTGGTTCACCCTAACGATCATCCTTTCGATTCTGATTTAATCGAAACAAATGCTAGCGATCGCATTATTGCTTTTCATAATCGTCCTCATTCTCCAAAAGTTTTTCGCCAAAATTTAGTTAATGCTGCACTTTATTTAATTAAGAAAAAAGCCCTAGAATCTTGGAAAAAAAATGAAAAATCTCTAGACTTCGGAAAAGATCTTTTCCCGGAATTGCTAAATAAAGGAAATTCATTACAAGCCTATCGAAGCCCCGAATATATCAAAGACATCGGCACACCAGAACGCTACGATAAAGTTTGTCGAGAATATGAAACCGGCGTAATTGAAAAAGCCTCGCTGTCTCACCTTCAACGCGCAGTTTTTTTGGATCGTGACGGCACGCTCATGGAAGATCGAGCACAAGGCATTACCCATTGGGAACAAGTGATTTTACTTCCTCACATCGCCGAGGCCATTCAAAAATTTAATCATCATGGCATTCGTACCATCGTCATCACCAATCAACCTGTTATTGCTAAAGGATTCTGCACTGAAACTGATGTGCAAATGATTCATAATAAACTCGAAACCTTAATAGGTAAAAATCACGCTTTTCTGGATAGAATTTATTACTGCCCCCACCATCCAGAAAAAGGTTTTCCCGGTGAACGCACAGAACTTAAAATTCATTGCGACTGTCGAAAACCCAACACCGGAATGGTTGAACAAGCCATACAACAATTTCACATTGATTCACAGCAATCCTGGTTTATTGGAGACACCACAACCGATATTCAGACAGCGAAAAATGCCCATATAAAATCGATACTCGTTAAAACGGGTCAAGCTGGCCAAGACAAAAAATACTCAGCGACGCCCGATTTCACTTTTAACTCGTTACTCGAAGCGGCAGAGTTTATTATTTCACAAAACTAGACGATCATCACATGATTATTAGCAGCACACCACTTCGGATGAGCTTTGTTGGCGGAGGAAGCGATTTACCTCTATTCTATCGGCAATGTGGCGGCGCTGTGGTTTCTACTGCCATTAATCAATATGTTTATGTTACGGTTAATCAAAAATTCGATCATAAAATTCGGTTGAGCTATTCTCGAACAGAAGAAGTGGATCGGCCCAGCCAAATTGAACATCCTCTCGTGCGCGAAGCGTTAAAAAAACTTCGTATTCGTGGCGGCATCGAAATTACTTCTATCGCCGATATTCCCTCCAAAGGCACCGGTTTGGGATCCTCAAGTGCTTTCACGGCTGGCTTACTTCATGCTCTGCATGCTTACTCATCACGTTATGTTTCGGCGGCACAACTGGCTGAAGAAAGTTGTGAAATTGAAATCGAACGTTGCGGAGCTCCCATTGGCAAGCAAGATCAATACGCTTCCGCTTTTGGAGGATTAAATTTCATCCGTTTCAATCCCGACGACACGGTGTGTGTAGAGCCTATTGTCTGTCGCAAAGAAATTTTAACGAATCTTCAAGATAATTTAATAACTTTTTACACAGGAGTTTGTCGCAACGCTTCAGACATACTCCAAGCTCAGCAAATCGCATTGAAAGAAAAAAAAGATAAGCAAAAAGCTTTACAAGCGATGGTTCAATTGGCGCACGATCTAAAAAAAGAACTGCAAAACAATCATCTTTCAGCCTTCGGTAAAATTTTAGATGCAAACTGGCGGCTCAAACGATCGCTCACTTCCCACATTAGCACCCCACAAATCGATGAATGGTATCGACTCGCCAAAAAAGCCGGCGCTATTGGGGGAAAACTCCTGGGCGCCGGCAATGGAGGATTTCTTACTTTCTACGTGCCAAAAGAAAAACATGCAGCTATCCAAAAAAGTTTAAAACCTTTGCGAATGGTCCCTTTCCGCTTTGAAGCTCAAGGAAGTCGTATTATATTTATTCACAATCCATGAAACACTCTGAAATTGTTCAAAATTATTTAATCCATTCAACCCAAACTATTGGCTCTCTAGACATCCAACAGATCACACATGCCATTCAACTCATTCATGAAGCTTGGCAGCAAGGGCGACAAATTATTGTTTTTGGAAACGGAGGAAGCGCATTAACCGCCTCCCATTATATCACTGACTGGAATAAATCAGCTGTGCTTACTCATGGGAAAAAATTTCGCGGTGTTTGTCTCAACGACAATATGGGCTTAATAACCGCCTACAGCAATGACATCGCCTATGAAAAAGTTTTCTCAGAACAATTAAAAAATACTTTGGAACCTAAAGATCTTGTTATTGCCATTTCGGGCAGTGGAAATTCTCCCAATGTGATTAACGCTATTACTTACGCAAACGAAAACGGTGGCATTACCTTAGGAATCTGTGGTTTTGATGGTGGTAAATTAAAACAAATCGCTCAACATCATGTTTGGGTCAATATTCATGATATGCAAATCACTGAAGATCTTCACCTGACTTTTTGCCATTTGGTTATGAAAACGCTTTGTCAAAAATAAAATAGAACTCGACATAAAACATCTGTCATTCTCGCGAAAGCGGGAATCTATTGTTATTTACATTCTAAAAGGATCCACGTGTCAAGCCCGAAGATGACACACCCACCTGCAAAGCGTCGGGGAATTTACCTTAAAAGGGATTAATTTTTTACTAAAAGCTTTTGAATTTCCTTCACAAAATGCTCGCCTGTGGCTTCCCATGAATTTTCGTTTTTAAATTGTTCTAAATCAAAACTATTGATGAGCTTGGTTTGATTCCGCGATTGAATCACTTGATTTTCCACCTCTTTTTGAAATGTGAATAAATCAAACTTAGGCACATAATAAATCCAGTCATGGAACATCTCAAAATAAGTCTTAACATCATAAGCCACCACTCGCGTTCCACACAATAACGCCTCGCCAATTACCCGAGGTGAACCCTCATGACGACTTGGCATTACAAATACTCGACTCGCCTTCAAAAGACGAAACTTTTCCTCTTCAGAAACAAATCCTGGAAAAAACACTTGATTCGCCAAAGGTTTTCCAATCATTGGTTGCAAACCTTCTTTTACTTTTCCTACAATCACAGCTTTAAAATTATCGACTCGTTCTGCCAAATAATTCAAAGTAGGAATAATATCATCAACCCCCTTTTGTCGATGCAAGCGTCCCAGCCATATGACATCATACTCCTTTTCAACTTCTCCTATCTTTTGAGGGGTAGCAACATCAACCCCATATGAAATTAAGCTAATTTCGCCACATTGACAACCTAAGGCCAACAACTTTTCTCTCATGTCAGGATGCAAATAAAATATTTTTTTATGCACACACTGACTTAACCATTTTAAAGAAAGCTTCTGGCTCAACCAATTATGAAAGGAAGGTAAACGTGAAAAGGGAACATCAGCCCGTTTCCGAAAAAGGATTTCCTCAAAGCTAGGCGCTTCCATGTGCCAAACCCCAACTTTGTAGGAAGCATGACTTCTTACAGTTGGCAAAACATCAAACCAATAATCTGAAACAGCATAAACTACATCATCCTGTTTTGTTTTTTTATTTAAAATTTGAAAAGCCTTCAAACAACGCCTCGTATAATTCCAAAACAACACGATTTGGCTGAAAAAACTGCGATCGCTTAATCCTGCTTCCATCTTTTCCTCTGTAGGATGAAAACTCACGGATAACTGCCAAGACGCAATCACTTTCTCTAAAACAAAACCTCCTAAAAAATGCACTTCATAACCTTTTCGAACTAAAGCCCGAGCCATTTCTAAAAAATGAATATCACCACCAGCGATGTGCTCACTAAAAACTCCATTCGCAATAAAAAAAATCCTGGGAGATTTTGTCATAACCCAATACCCTACTTTTCTCTTTTTAACGATTGAGTGGGCTGTAAGGAAGTCACCAAGTCTTCTCGCTTGCCTTGCATTATTTGCATATAAAAACCAGCCAACACTCCTGCCAAAGAAGCCCAACTAGCAAAAGGATGCCACCACCATCGCCAATTTTTCGTTTTCAACCAACCTAAGAAAGCATGAAAAACAGGCCCAATGACTGTTGCGCAATAAAACGCTGCAAACCATGCTGGCACATTAGGTTTTTGTTCTAACCAACTAAATTGAAACTGTTTTTTAATCTTAAAATAATGAAGCGTGGCTCTCATTCGCTTACGCCAAAACTCATACAAAGTCATCGCATAGTAATGGTGCACACCTCGTCCCTTAATTCTGAGCCACGTCTTTTTTCCGGACTCAATTAAATACAAAGCAATATGAGTATCCGAAAAACGTTGATTCGCAGCAACTTGTTCGAGATCCGATTTTCGATAAAGAAACCCATTCGCACCAAGCGGATAAGCATTACTTTTTTGTGGCATTCGCCAGACCTCAACTTGATCCAATTCTGAAACAAAAACCGGTTTCACACTCATCAACCAACAAATTGGATCACTAATATGTAATAACTCGGTTAAGTAAACACATAGCGAAGTCATTTTCTTAGAACCCAAATAATAAGCTTCAACTCCTAAACTTTCAGGATAATCCATCAAAGCTTTTACGGCTAATTTTAAATAGTCTGGATGAGTTATTTCATTATCAGCGTCTAAAAATAAGATAAAATCTCCTTGAGCATGGTTTAATGCTTGGCGTTTGGCATCTTCCATATTCCAGCCTTGATCATCAATAATGTTTGCTCCATAGCGTGCAGCAATTTCCCGTGTGTTATCAGTTGAGCGCCCCTCTATCACTAAAATCTCATAACGATCACGGGGATAATCCTGAGCAAAAACCGAATCAAAGCAGTTGCCTAAAATATTAGCTGCATTGCGTGTTGGGGTGATAATGCTGACCTTCGGCAAAAGTTCACTCATATTTTACGCGCTTTTAAAATCAAAAAATGACCTCGATTTTTAATCCATTTTTCTAAAGTTCGGCTTAAAAAATCAGGCAATGGCAATAAAGCCACTGATCGGGCTTCTTCCACTTGAAGACCAATCCATTCAAAAAGTTCTTTTGCTTGTCTCACGGTTAACACTCGAACATGTCCCGTAATACCTGAAAAAGCTGGATGATCTATTGGAACAGAATCACAATGCTTATCCTGATAATGTAGACCTAAAGGATTTCCCAAATATTTTCCACACGTTTGCATCAAAGAAAAAGGCGTATAACCCAAAAACATCGCTCCTAAATTGAGCCAACTGCAAAGATTTTCTGAAGCTACAATAGCAGTTCCGCCTTTTTTTAACACCCGGAACATCTCTTGCACAAATAAACGTGTGTGATGTAAGTGCTCAATCACTTGACTGGAAAAAACAACATCGAACATCTCATCCTCATAAGGCCAACGCCCGTTTAAATCAAAAGAACTTACTTTTAAGCCTCGCTTTTCCGCTGCAATTTTCAAATCTGAGGCCCCCTCCACCCCATAAAATTCTTGAGGCATTTCTATCAGATGTCGAAATAGCACCCTTCCATCACCGCAACCTACATCAAGAAGTTTTTTCGGATGTGCCTCATTTACCCATTTACAAATCTCATCTCACAACGCTGGATTCCTGCGTGATGTTGCGATTGAAAAAACTTTTTAAAATCATAAATAACTATTAAGTCTAAACTACTCACCCTTGAAATATTTGCGAGAATAAAGAGTTGAGACCCGCTGGAAAAGCGATATGAATAAGAAAAAATGAAAAAAATTTTTATTACAGGTGCGGCAGGTTTTATTGGGAGCTCTCTGATTGATTTTCTTTTGGAAAAAAATTACGAAGTTGTAGGATGGGACAATTTTTCGACGGGCCTTTCCGAATTTCTTGAATCCGCCCAAAAAAATAAAAAATTTAGATTAGTTAAAGGCGATAATTTAGATCTGCCCGCTCTAACAAAAGCAATGAGTGGTTGCGACACCGTTTTTCATTTAGCTGCCAATGCCGATGTAAGATTTGGGTTAAATCATCCTGAAAAAGATATTCAGCAAAACACTCTTGCAACCTTTAATGTTTTGGAAGCGATGCGTGCAACCCAGATTAAAAAAATTATTTTTTCATCAACGGGTTCAGTTTACGGCGAAGCAACCCAAATTCCTACTTCTGAAGATGCCCCTTTCCCAATTCAAACCTCGCTTTATGGCGCCCCTAAGCTAGCTGGTGAAGGATTAATTCAAGCTTACTGCGAGGGCTTTGGATTTGAAGGTTATATCTTTCGTTTTGTCTCTATTCTGGGTGAACGATATACTCATGGTCACGTGATCGATTTTTACAAACAATTATTGGATCATCCCGATCATTTAAAAATTTTAGGCGATGGCACTCAGCGAAAATCTTACCTTTACGTTCAAGACTGTGTTCAAGCCATCTTTCATGTCTTACAACAAAATACCGTTCAAAAATCAAAACATCATGTTGAAATTTATAATCTTGGCACTGATGAATATTGCCAGGTCAATGATTCTGTACGTTGGATTTGTGAAACATTAAATGTTCAACCTAAACTAAGTTTTAGCGGCGGAGATCGTGGCTGGATTGGTGATAATCCTTTTATTTTTCTAGATACAAAAAAAATTAAAAGTACAGGCTGGTCTCCCGCACTTTCAATCGAACAATCCGTCAAACGCACCGTAAAATGGTTGCAGCAAAATCATTGGGTACTTTCCAAACATTAATTCCTTTATGCGCGTTACTATTCTTGGACTCTGGCATCTAGGATCGGTAACAGCCGCTTGCTGTTCAGAACATTTCGAAACCGTAGGTCTCGATTTTGATCCTAAAATTATTAATGATTTACAACAAGGCAAAGCCCCTATTGCTGAACCTGGATTAAACGATCTCATTGCTTCTGGACTCCAAACTAACAAACTCCGTTTTACAACTGATATAGCAGACGCTTGTAATCAAACCGACATCTTATGGGTTTGCTATGACACACCAGTTGATGAAAACGATGTAGCAAATGTAGACTTTGTTTTAAATGGAGTTCAACTTTGTCTACCCTCTCTCCCTTCTAATGCTGTCATCCTAATCTCCTCACAACTCCCAGTTGGAACTGCAAAAAAAATAGAATCATGGCCAGAAACTAAAAATCGCTCTATTGCTGTTAGTCCAGAAAATTTGCGTTTAGGGCAAGCCCTTGAAGTCTTTCGTCATCCCGATCGGGTTATTATTGGAGCGCGAAATTCACAGACTCATACAAAACTTGAACTTTTATTTGCTCCTTTCAGCAAAAACATTATTAAAATGAAATCAGAATCTGCTGAAATGGTAAAACATGCCCTCAACGGATTTTTGGCTTTATCCGTCACTTACATCAACGAAATCTCACGACTTTGTGAAAAAGTGGGAGCGGATGCTAAAGAAGTCGAAAAAGGATTAAAAACTGATTTACGAATTGGTCCTCGATCCTACCTCTCTCCAGGTCCCGCTTTTGCCGGAGGCACTTTAGCACGCGACGTTGTCTTTCTTTCTGATTTAGGCAACGCCACACAAACAAAACTTGAACTCATCCCTTCTATTAAACAAAGCAACGACCATCATCGACTTTGGCCTTTAGAACAATTAAAAATTCTTTTCCCCTCTTTAAATGGAAAAAATATTGCTCTTTTAGGTCTAACTTACAAACCAGGAACTGACACTTTACGTCGCAGTTCAGCTATCGAACTCGCTCATGCCCTACAAAAAGAAAATGCTCTAGTACAAGCGTTTGATCCTGCTGTTAACCAACTCCCTGAAGAATTTCTCTTTATCCGTTTAAAAACGGATATCCGCTCTGCCATTAAAAAAACAGACGCTATTATTATTTGCACACCTTGGTCTGAGTTTAAAGCACTGCCTTGGTCAGAGCTTATACCCTTAACTCATCAACCAATTATAATCGACGCTTACCGTTTTTTGATTGATAGTTTGCAAGGCATTTCCAAAATTCGCTATTTTACAGTGGGAAGTTGTTATGATTTTGAAAAATAAACGCGCTATTGTTACGGGAGGCAGTCAAGGGTTAGGCAAAGCCATCGTTGAACAATTCTTACAAGAAGGTGCCAAAGTTAGTTTTTGCGCCAGAAACTCTGAAGATATTAAAAAAATTTTAGCTAAGTTCGCTAACTCTAAAAATTTGTTTGGTTTCACCTGTGACGTTTCAAAACCCGATCTAGTAAAAAAATTTATTCAGCAAACTAATGATGCCTTGGGTGGAATTGATATTTTAATTAACAATGCCGGCATCTACGGACCCATCGGATTAATTGAAAAAATCGATTGGGAACAGTGGAAGCAAGCCATGGAAATTAATGTTTATGGTCTTCTACACTGTTGCCGAGCGGTTATTCCTCAATTTAAAAAACAGAAATATGGCAAAATCATAAACATTTCTGGTGGTGGAGCGACTAATCCTATGCCACGTTTTAGTGCTTACGCTGCAAGCAAAGCGGCAGTCGTCCGACTTACTGAAACTTTAGCTGAAGAACTTTGTGAATTTAATATTGATGTCAACGCTATAGCGCCTGGTGCTTTAAAAACTCGGTTAATTGATCAAGTGCTCGAAGCCGGCGCTGAAAAAGCAGGAAAAGATTTCTTTGAAAAAAATAAAAAATGGGCTGAAACAGGAGCTACCTCACCCTTGTTAGGAGCCAAACTTTGCGCCTATTTAGCGAGTGATATTAGCAATGGCATTACGGGTAAACTAATCAGTGCTCAATGGGATCCCTGGGAAAAATTTCATGAACTCAAAGAAGAATTAAAACAGACTGACATTTACACATTACGTCGTATTGTAGCAGAAGACCGAGGGAAAAAATGGAGCAAATAAAATATGGCATTATTGGCTGTGGTTTAATTGGCGAAAAACGTGCAAAATCGCTATCTCGCGCTTCTCTAGCTGCGTGCTGCGATGTTAATTTGCAATCGGCACAAAAATTAGCCTCGACCTTTAATATTCCGGTTGTTACTCAATCCATCGAAGAAATCCTTGCTTTAAAAGAGCTACAAGCTGTCATAATTGCCACTCCCAATCATCTGTTAGCCCCCCTTACTTTAGAAGCAATTCGCGCCAGAAAACATGTTTTAGTGGAAAAACCGGGCGCTCTTAAATCTCATGAATTAGAACTCGCCTTAACTGAAATGCAACACAACAACGTGAAAGTTCGCGTAGGATTTAATCATCGTTATCACCCTGCACTTCAAAAAGCCCATGAAATTTTTCAGACTGGCGCTCTCGGACCTTTAATGTTTATTCGTGCGCGGTATGGGCACGGAGGACGAATAGGCTATGAAAAAGAGTGGCGCGCTAATCCTAAACTCTCAGGTGGCGGTGAACTCATTGATCAAGGCGTTCACTTGATTGATTTGGCCCATTGGTTTTTAGGCGATTTTTTACAAATTGAAGGTCAGGCTGCCACTTATTTCTGGGATATGCCGGTGGATGATAATGCCTTTCTTAACTTGCGTATTGCCTCAGGACAAACCGCCTGGCTGCAAGTTAGCTGTACTGAATGGAAAAATCTTTTTCTTGAAATCTATGGGCGCAACGCCAAACTTCACATTGAAGGATTAGGCGGCAGCTATGGAATCGAAAAACTTTCTTATTATAAAATGTTGCCTCAAATGGGGCCGCCTGAAACCACTATTTGGGAATATCCACAAGGCGATCAATCGTGGAATTTAGAAATGAAAGAATTTGAAAAAGACATTAGAGAAAACCGTAAATGCCAACCGGGTTTAAATGACGCTTTAACAACTTTAAAAATTGTAGAAACTATTTACCAAAAAAGCGGTTACAAACACTGATATTTTATGATTATCACACGCTCTCCTCTTCGCATTTCTTTAGGTGGTGGTGGAACCGATTTGCCTTCTTACTATCGTGAACACGAAGGATTTTTGATCGCAGCAGCCATCGATAAATATATTTATCTCACCCTCCATCAAACCTTCGTCGAAGATCTCATCATTAAATATTCTAAGTTAGAACGTGTCACTGATACTAACCAAATTGAACACCCCATTATTCGAGAAGCAATACGTCTTCTTTCTGTTCAACCTCGTTTTTTAGAAATTACCTCCATGGCTGACATCCCGGCGGGAACAGGATTAGGTTCTTCAGGAAGTTTTACTACAGCCCTACTCAAAGCTTTGTACGCTTACCAAAAAAAATTAATCCATCCCCAACAACTCGCTGAATTGGCCTGCCAAATTGAAATTGATATTTTGCGCGAACCCATTGGCAAACAAGATCAATACATTGCTGCCTATGGCGGACTTACCTGCTTTAATTTTTTAAAAGATAACACTGTTAAAGCACATCCTCTTCAAATCTCTGAAGAAACCCTTTACAATCTTGAAGATAATTTATTGCTCTTTTTTACAGGTTATTCCCGATCGGCCTCAACCATCCTAAAAGAACAAGATGATAAATCGAAATCTAAAGACACCTCTATTACAGACAACTTACACTTCGTAAAAGAACTTGGGTTCAAAAGTAAAGACGCTTTAGAAAAAGGCGACTTAGAAGAATTTGGTCAACTCATGGATGTGCATTGGCAAAACAAAAAGAAACGCTCGGGCAAAATGAGTAACTCCCACATTAACGACTGGTATGATTACGCCTTAAAAAATGGCGCAATTGGCGGCAAATTAATCGGAGCAGGTGGTGGCGGATTTCTTATGTTTTATGCAACAAATAAAAGTAAACTTCGACATGCTTTACGCGAAAAGGGTTTAAAAGAAGTCCGTTTTAAATTCGATTTTGAAGGAACAAAAAATATTATTTCCGACTAAATCCCATGAGCTTGCCCATTGCTATCTTAGCGGGTGGACTTGCAACTCGCTTAAGACCTATCACCAACCAAATTCCTAAAGCTCTTGTTCCTATAGCCGGTGTCCCTTTCCTAACACACCAAATTCATCTCTTAAAATCTCAAGGAATTAATGAAATAGTTCTTTGTGTGGGGCATCTTGGTGAAATGATTCAAGAGCAATATGGGAACGGTGAAAAATTTGATATCAAAATTTCTTACTCTTTTGATGGTGAACAACCTCTCGGCACAGGCGGCGCCATAGCCAAGGCTCTTCCCATGCTTGGTGAAAGGTTTTTCGTACTTTATGGCGATTCTTATTTGCCTATTGATTATCAAGCTATAGCCCAAGCTCATATAGCCGCTCAAAAATTAGGTTTAATGACTGTTTTTGAAAATGAAGGCAAATGGGACACCAGCAATATCTGGTTTGAAAAAGGCGTTATAAAAGCTTATGACAAAAAAAATCTTCTACCTCAAATGCGCTTTATTGATTATGGATTAAGCGTTTTTCATCGCAACGCTTTCAGAAGCGCATCTCAAAAAAAATCATTTGATCTTTCAGAACTTTTTCAAGATTTGATTGTCAAAAACGAACTAGCCGGTTACGTTGTCGCACAACGTTTTTATGAAATTGGTTCGCATTCAGGCCTTAAAGAATTAGATCAACTTTTAAAAAATAAATCATGAGCTTTGCCAAACAATACTTACAAGAAACTCAAACTATCATCTCGCAATTAGATGCCACCCTAATTGATAATATGGCAGAAAAATTGGCAAAAATTCGAGATCAAGGAGGTAGACTTTTTATTTTAGGCGTAGGCGGCAGTGCCGCAAATGCCTCTCATGCAGTCAACGATTTTCGAAAAATTTGTCAATTGGAAGCCTACTCCCCGACAGATAATGTTTCTGAACTAACAGCTCGAACCAATGATGAAGGCTGGTCAACCGTGTTCGCCGAATGGCTCAAAGGCAGTCGCTTAAACTCCAAAGACGCTTTACTTATTTTATCTGTAGGAGGTGGCAATTTAGAAAAAAATGTCAGTCCCAATCTCGTGACCGCACTTCAATTAGCTAAAATGGTTGATGCAGCTATTTTAGGGATCGTAGGACGTGATGGAGGCTATACTGCGAAAGTTGCTGATTATGCAGTTATTATTCCAACAGTTAATCCACAAAATGTCACTCCACACTCAGAAGCTTTTCAAGCCGTTGTTTGGCATTTACTTGTATCACACCCAGCCTTGAAAATTCAACAAACCAAGTGGGAATCAACCAAATAACAACTCAGGTTCGAGCCATCTTTTTAGATCGTGATGGCGTTTTAAATGTCCCCCTAATTAAAGAAGGAAAACCTTATCCTCCTCAAACTTTAGAAGCTTTCGAAATCTATCCTGAAGCAGTAGAAGCTTGTCATTTACTAAAAAAACAAGGTTTTCTCCTAATTGTAGTTACCAATCAACCTGATGTCGAACGGGGCACTCAGTTCAAACCTGTTATTGAAGCCATGCATTCTAAAATGAACCAACTTCTACCTTTGGACCACATAGAAGTGTGTTATGATTCTGGCAATACTGCTTCTGATTTTCGCAAACCAGCGCCAGGCATGATTCTAAAAACAGCTAAACTATTTAATGTCGATTTATCTCAATCTTTTATGATTGGCGATCGTTGGCGAGATATCGATTGTGGCTACAATGCAAATTGTAAAACAATTTTTATTAATCAAGAAATTATAAAGAAAAGTTAAATCAACAACCTAATTTTATTGTCTCAAACCTTTTTAGAAGCTGCGCAAATTATATTGAACTTGAAACATCTAAATCAAAAAGTAAATTAAACCAGGTCATGAAAACATTAGAACAACTCACAATTAAAATCTTTGCCGATGGCGCGGACAAAGCCCAGCTCCTAGCTCTTTATGCTAATCCTCTGGTTAAAGGCGTTACCACCAACCCCACGCTCATGAAAAAAGCGGGAATTCAAAATTATGAAAATTTTGCCAAAGAAATCTTAAGAGCAATCAAAACAAAACCGATTTCCTTTGAAGTTTTTTCCGATGAATTTCCCGAAATGCGTCGCCAGGCCCTGAAAATCAAACAATGGCAAGACAATGTATATGTCAAAATTCCTATTACCAATACCAAAAATGAATCCTCTCTCCCTTTAATCAAAGAATTAAGTCAAGAAGGAGTAAAACTTAATATCACCGCTCTCTTAACCACTGAACAAGTATCTCAAACTGTCGCAGCATTGCATCCTCAAATTCCCGCTGTTGTCTCAGTTTTTGCAGGTAGAATTGCTGATACAGGACGAGACCCAATAGCTATTATGCTGAAAGTCTTAAGCTGGTTAAAAACCTTCCTAAAGCCGAACTTCTTTGGGCAAGTGTTCGTGAAATCTTAAACATTTTCAAGCGGAAGAAAGCGGTTGCCATATCGTCACGGTTTGGACCCGACATTCTAAATAAGCCATTAAAATGGTAGGCCAAGATTTAACTCAACTCTCTTTAGAAACTGTTCAAATGTTTGAAGCCGATGCGCGTTCGGCAGGATTTAAGCTCTAAACAAATTTTTACCTTGAACTATTTCTTCTAGCCAATCACACGTTTTGGGTAAAATATTTTTCCATTCATGTATCGAAGCGTGTTTCAACGCATTGAGACGAATTTGTTGATAACGTTCTGGAGAACGAATCATTTCAATTACACTATTGGCCAAAGCAATAGGTGTTTCAGCCGCAGCGATTAAACCCGTTTTACCATGAATCGTAGAATCTACCAAACCATCCACTGGATAAACAATAGCTGGTGTCCCCATGGCGTTAGCTTCTATTACATTTAACCCCCAACCTTCACGCAGTGAAGCATGAATCAATAAATGAGATCTGCGAAGATATTCGTTCTTTTGTTTTTCGTCAATTGATCCAGTAAAAATAATTTTATCATCGAGATGAAAATGATGAGATAATCGCTTCAATTTACATTCCTCTTCACCAGTTCCTACAATAGTCAAAAAGATATCAAACCCTTTTTGAATAAGCAATCGAACAACTTCAATAGCATGATCCAGCCTTTTGTTGGGAGCTAAACGAGAAACTACCACCAAACGAATTGGTGGAACCATAGGCTTCTCATCAAGACAAGTCAATGGCTGAATATCGATGCCATTAGGAAAGACATAAACCTTTTTCACACCAACCAAACGTAATTTTTTCGCCGTAGACTCTGAAACAGTCCAAAATGGGATATTGCGATAAAGCCAGTGCGTTAAATGTTCTTGCGATTTTCCAATAGCACTCAAAGGCCAAGGATAAAACGATTGCCAAATTGGACCCAAAACTTCATGAATATAAGCGAGGCAATTTGTTTTACACCACCAAGGAGCATACCATGGAATCCCATGATGTTGATCTATTACCAAATCAAAAAAAGGTTGAGTTTTATACCAGTTTCGTGCCGCTAGAACAGAGGTTCCTTTATTGCCACCTCGAATAATTTGTATGTCCTCTACCATATCAGTCCGCGATAAATTGGGATGAGCGTTAGCAAACCAATACACCTGATGACCACGCCGTCGAAGCTCTACAAGATGTGCCAATGACACTCTTTCAGCACCCCCTGCAAGAGGGCTAAGAGGATCTCGCCAATTAAGCATTAAAAAACGCATCTGATAAAATAACTAGTTTTTACCTTATTTTGCGAGTCAAAACCCATAGCGTGATTAAGCTTATGGCAGCTCCTATTCCCATTATCTTCAGCAATTGCTGTGGCGATTGACCAAAAAGAAATAAAACTATCCAATAAATCGCCCCCAAAACACCATAGAAAAAAATAATTTTAAAATGTCGACTCGCCAATGCCCACATCGCAATCGGCTGTAAAAAAGCCACAATCGCCATGACCCAGGCAAATTTTCCTACTAAAAGTGCTGCCTCAGGTTCCGAACGATTGAAAAGAAGTTGGATTAAAAAATGCCTTAACTCTCCAATACTTAGCGCTCCTACAATTAAGGCAACACTATATAAAATTAATAAAATTTTTTGTTCCTTGCCCATTCCACCTTCCTTTTTTTCCGAACGTGAAATAAAAAGCGGCACCAAAAGCGGTCCTGCAAAATAAACCAAAGCCCTTCCAAATAATCCTGCTCCTGTATATTTTCCAAACATCTCCTCTCCAAAATAACGCTGCGCAACCAAAATATCGCCTTGAGAAAAAGTATAATTACCAAAAACAAAACAAGCCGTCGCAATTAAAAAAAATAAAAACTCGCGACGATGCCCTGTAGATTGAGCAATTTTAACTTTTTCTTTGGACCTACGATACCAACCCAAAAGCAATAAATTTGATAAAGCCGCCACAGCCGTTGCATAAATCGCCCACTCCGCATAAGGCCACATCAATGTCGTTTGCCATCCCCAAATCAAACGCAACACTACCCCCACCAATGATGCCAACGCCAATCGTTTAAACCAACCCATTCCAGAGCAAAAAGCAATCACAACATTGGCCCATAAATTAACGAGAACAATTACCAAAACAGCAACACCCAAACTAAATCGTGGAAAGTGGAAAAAATAAGATAAAGGCTGAACTAATATCATAGCCAATACCGAACTTCCCAATGTTATTCCAAACAAACCTTGTTTCAAAGTTTGCAACATGCGATTAAGTCGGATTTCATCACTTTGTCCCCGATAATGAGCCAAATAATGGCTAATGCCTAAGCAAAATGCCAAAACAGGAAGTGACAAAAACCCCATCAACCCCAAAGCCCCATTCATTAAACCAAATTCTGCTAATGATAATTGTCTGCCCATCACCCCTTGAAAAAGGTAATTACCTAACCCCACCAAAAAATTTGCAGCAGCCAAAATCATCCCACTTTGCCACAAACCACTTTTTTTCTTTTCACTCATACCCTTTATCACATTCCACCCTTGCCAGATACCCCCTCTCTTCTTTAAAGAATAAAAAGAAATCCATGCAGCTCCTCATTCTTATTCCAGCTTACAATGAAGCCCAGCGCATTGGCAAAATGTTAACGCAATACATTTCCTACTTTCGACAAAAAATACCAGCTCAATTTGAAGTCTTAGTCGTTTTGAATGGGTGCATTGATAACACTCGCGAGATCGTAGAACAACATCAAACCCAATTTCCCGAAATTCAATGGGTAGAATTTCCTAAACCAATTGGGAAAGGTGGTGCTTTGATCGAAGGACTCAAAGAACAACATCGTTCAGAATTTATCGGTTATGTTGACGCAGATGGCGCAACTCAGCCCGAAGCCTTTTACGATCTTTTCCTAGCCTGCCAAAATGTCGATGCAGTCATTGCCTCGAGATGGATAAAAGGTGCCAAAATTCTAAAACTTCAATCAAAACGAAGACGACTTGCCAGTCGTTGTTTTCATTATATTGTCAGACTTCTTTTCCCACTCAAAGTTAAAGACACACAGTGCGGTGCCAAAGTTTTAAGAAGCTCAGCCGTTGCAACCGTGCAAAGACAGCTCCTGATTTCCGACATGGCTTTTGACGTCAATTTACTCTTTGCCTTAAAGCAAGCTGGCTATTCCATCCGCGAAATTCCTACTACATGGACCGATCAAAGCGGTTCCACTGTTCACCTCGCTCGTACCTCCCTTTCCATGTTGCTTTCCATCATCCGTCTTCGACTCCTTTATTCTCCTGCACGCCATCTTTTTCCTTATTTTACACCCCTAGAGCGTTGGATTTACAAACGGTTTTATCGCTAAATCAATTCTGTTTATAAAGAATCCAACTCCTTCACTACCTCTTGCCTTTTTACATATCGTCCATAAACCCATTCAAAAATAGGTGTAGCCATCAACGTCGTCACAATCGCCATCAAAACCATCATCGAAAATAAAGCGGGTTGAATCACACCATACTGCAAACCAATATTAACAATAATCAACTCCATTAAACCTCTTGAATTCATCAAAGCTCCAACCGCCAATGCCGTTCGATTATCCTCGCCATGAAATCGCGCTGCCGCCCAACATGCCACACCCTTTCCTAAGCACGATGCCAACAAAATACCTATTGCAATCAAAAGAAATGGCAAGTTACTAACCATATCCAAACGCGTATTGAGGCCCGAAAAAGTAAAAAATATCGGTAACAAAAAAACTACCGCAAAAGGTTCCAATTGCCGTCGCAATTCCTGAACAAAAAAACCGCGTGGCATCGCTATCCCCAAAAGAAAACCGCCAAATACGGCATGAACCCCAATGGCATCGGTAAACCAAGCAGCCCCCATAAATAACATCAAAACCACCGCTAAAATACCCGATCCCAATCGTCCCTCCCTTTCCACCCATCCACCCAAAGGCGCCACCCATTTCCTAACACAAAAAATCATAATCAACGCATAACCCAATCCACCCGCTATAGCGATAATCGCCACACTAGGCCCAGCTCCAAAACTGGCTAAAACAATCGCCAACACACACCAGGCCACCGCATCATCAATCGCGCCCGCTGCCAGTGCCAATGTACCCACAGCAGTCCCTGAAAGACCCTGCTCATAAATAATTCGTGCCAACATCGGGAATGCCGTAATCGACATGGCAGCGCCCAAAAACAAAACCACCTCTAACAACGTCGCTTTCTGCGAAAATAAACCCGGCACTTGAACCAAAAAAATCGCCAAAACTCCACCCAAAACAAAAGGCGTCACCATGCCTGCGAGCGAAACAGTAACTGCACTTTTCGCACGCTCCCGAAAAAATTCTGTACGAAACTCTGCCCCGACCAAAAACATATACAATCCAACCCCTAGCTGAGCACCTACATATAAAACCTTCAAAGATTCATTAGGAAAAAGATAAGCATGCGTATGCGGAAAAAATAAACCGAAAAAAGAAGGCCCCATTAAAACCCCGGCAATCATCTCCCCTACCACCTGCGGCTGTCCCAAATAACGCTGCGCCAACTTTCCCACCCCACGACATACTGCTAAAATAAAAAACATCTGTAAAAAAAACGTGGCAGAAAGTTTTCCTGGCGTCATAAAATCACATTTACATTACTTCACCACATCAGAATCCACACCCAAATTTTCAGCATGAATTTTTTCAGCTATCATCTCGCCCAACTTAACTGCTGCCTCTTTCTCCTCAATACAAATTGCCGTTGCCCCTACCTGCTTCAATTCTTCTTCCTCAGCCAAATAACGAGCTCGCACCAAAATCTTGAGTTCAGGATTTTGTTGTCGTGCCATCACCACCAAAGGCAAGCGGTTAAAAGAATGCGGCAAAGTAACCACTAAATATTTTGCCTTTTCCACACCCGCCGCCTGCAAAATTTCCCGACGCGAAGCATCTCCATAAATCGCTTGTTTTCCCTTCCCTCGCAACGCTCGAACCGTGTCAGGATTTAATTCTATGATGACTGTTTTTAAACCACTCTCCTGCAACATCGTCTCAACCGCTTGTCCCACAGGACCATAGCCCACGATAATAGCCCAAACCTCTTTTTCATCCGCTTCAATTAACGGAGGCGCTTCATAACGAAACTTTCCTCTTTGAAACCAACTCAACCATTTCGGATGATTTTGGAAAAATTTTTCCCATCGGTTTAATCCCCGAAACCATAAAGGATTAATCACAATAGAAAAAATGGCACTTGCAACCAAAACATGTCTTCCCTTTTCAGGCAAAAGACCAACGCGCAAAGCTAATTCGGCCAAGATAAAAGAAAATTCACCAATCTGTGCCAAACCAAAAGCCACCGTTAACGCCGTTCGCAACGAATAACCCAACCTCAAAACTAAAACCCATGCAACTAACGGTTTCACAACCAAAATCACACCTAAAACCGCGCACACTAAAATCGGCTCCCTAATAACAAACATAGGATCAAACAACATCCCCACCGATACAAAAAACAAAACGGAAAAAGCATCACGTAACGGCAAAGCATCCGCTGCAGCTTGATGACTCAAAGGCGATTGCCCCACCAACATGCCCGCTAAAAAAGCGCCCAAAGCCAAAGAAACACCAAACCCTTTTGCCGCACCAGCCGCAAATGCAATCGCCATCACCAAAACCGTTAAAGTAAACAATTCACGTGATCGCAATTTTGCCACCCGCACCAAAACCCAAGGAATAACACGACGCCCTACCACCACAATCATCACAACCAACAACAAAAATTTACCCAAAGTAACACCCAACTCGCTCCACAAATTTTTCCCTACTCCCATCGTTTCAACCATGTTCGCCTCACCCAACACCGGCAACATAAGTAAAATAACTACCGTTAAAATATCCTCCACCACCAACCATCCCACAGCCACGTGACCATGAACGGTTTGCAAAAGATCCGAATCCATTAACACGCGAATTAAAACCACCGTGCTTGCAACAGAAACCGCCAACCCCAAAACCATTCCCTCTTGCCACTGCCAATTCCATAGCCACAAAAACCAAGTGCAAACCCCTGTCGCTATTGCGCTCTGCAACAAAGCGCCCGGAATCGCAATCCCCTTCACTGCCAATAAATCCTTCCAATGAAACTGCAACCCTACTCCAAACATCAACAAAATAACGCCCACTTCAGCTAACTGTTGTGCCAAATCGAAATCAGCCTCAAAACCCGGAGTATAAGGACCAATCAAAACACCCGCCAATAAATAACCCACTATTGGCGATAAACCAAGTCGTTGCGTGAAAATTCCTAAAACCAAAGCCGCTGTAACCGCCACGGCAATAGTTGTAATTAAAGGAATATCATGCATAAAAAAGAAACTTACTTTTTATCACAAATTGCATCATATTGCTTTTTAATTTTTATTTTATAATCTTATCTCTCATGCCAGCTCCTTTACCGCCTAAAATCAATCCTGTAAAAACAAACAATGGAGAACCTTCATCATCTCATTCTCAACTCAACTCTTCTTCTAAAGATCGGCTTTCTTTAGTATGGTTTCTCTTACCTTTTCCTGGATTGATTATTTTAATCCCAATTTCTTTGCATTCTCAAAATCGTTTCACATTTTATTTTTATTGTTCGATCGCATTTTTAATTTGCATCTTTAGTGCTTATTGGATTTCAAAAAATATTTTTAATCGAAAAGGAATTGGCCTCATCCTTAGTATTTTTCTTTTCACATGTCTTCTTGTATTTATTAATGTAGCATTTTCTTTTCCTCTGGGTTGCTGTATTACTTTAATACCTTCATAATAAATAAGTTATGCCGATTTCTTTGAAAGCTGAATCGTTGCTAAAAACAACAATGGGGCGTTGCCCTATTTGTCATAACTCCTGTCCTGCAGAAATTTGGCGAGTTGAAGGGAAACCTGCTCAAGTTTTTATTCGTCGTGCTTGTTCTGAACATGGATTAACTGAAAACTTACTGAGTTCAGACGCACGTTTTTATTGGCTCGCTCAAGGCGATTGCCAAACCTCTGGCTGTTGCTCAGCCGATGGCAGTAACAGAGCAACCTTAGGCCGAAACGCTTCAGGAAAAAAAGATAACCTCTTTGAAACTCTTTCCACATGTTTAGCCCTCATCGAAATTGTGGATTCATGCAATCTCACTTGCCCCACTTGCTACGCCAACTCACCTTTCTCCACAGATTCCAACCTCAAATATCTTTCTCTTTGCGACATTCAAAATCGCATTGAAAGCGTCATACAAAAAAAAGGGAAAATCGAAATTCTTCAGCTCTCAGGTGGCGAACCCACCTTGCATCCCCATTTTTTTGAACTGCTACAATGGTTACAAAATCATCCTCAAATTGATTATACTCTTCTTAACACGAATGGAGTCCGACTCGCCTCTGATTCTGCTTTTGCTCAAAAGCTGGCTGAACATTTTCACTATGGAAAATTTCAAATTTATCTTCAATTCGATGGCATTCAAAATGAAGGCCAAATTTCATTGCGAGGCATGGATTTGCGATCTTTACGACAACAAACGATTGAGTTTTGTGAGACAAATCGTATCCCTCTCACTTTAGCCATGACAGTCACTCATGAAAACTTGTCCCAACTTTGGTCCACAGTTCAATTCGCTCTTCCCTACACCATGATTCGCGGGGTGACTTTTCAACCCTTTTTCTCCAGCGGACGCGCTCCGAAAAATTGGAAAGCCTCGAACCCACGCCTTAATACAGCGGATATCATTTTAGCCTTAATCGTGCAATCCTCTCATCGTCTTACAGCAGATGATTTCACACCACCTCCCTGCGGTGACCCCAACTGCGCTACCATTGGCTACCTATTAAAAACGCCTGAAGGTTTTCGTTCCATCAGTGAATTTATTAACTTCTCCGACGTTCAAGGATTTCTACACGATAAAATTCGTTACAACCTGCAAGATTTAACACAATGCGGTTGTGAGACTGAGCCTTTGGGAGAATTGTTAAAAAAACTGGAGCTCGACGAAACTCACACCTTTCGTCTTTTCATTAAACCGTTTATGGATGCTTGGACTTGGGATGAACATCGCATCGATCGCTGCTGCACCCATGTCATTCGACCCGATGGAAAGTTAGATTCTTTTTGCCGCTATTACTCCAATTTTTCCGACACTCAATCTGCTCCGTGACCTCACCCATTTTTCAAAATACTTATGGATGGGTAGTCATTGTCTCATTATGGCTAAGCGTTTTTCTTTGGTTTCGTATTGCCCGAAACAATACCAAGCTTTTTATCATTTTTATCATCAGTTTAATTGGCGCTGTTTTAGGTGCTAAAATCGTTTATCTAACCTCAGAAGGATGGCTGCATTGGTCAGAACAATCCAAAAATTGGCGCTTTTGGCTAACGGGCAAATCTGTGCTTGGCGCTCTTCTGGGCGGGTATTTGGGTGTAGAAATTGCAAAATATTTTTTGAAATATAAACCTATAACCGGCGATCAATTTGCTCAAATCGTTCCTTTGTCCATCGCCCTAGGGCGTTTAGGTTGTCTTTTTTATGGCTGTTGCCAAGGTCGCATCTGCACTGCACCCGCCTGGTTTAACATATATGACTCCCAAGGCCATCCTCGCTTCCCTTCTGTTCCGCTTGAAATTGCCTTTAATCTCATGGCTGCTTTATTCTTTTTACTTTGTCGCAAACGCCAATGGTTCATCCATCAACACTTTCATCTTTATCTTATAGCCTATGGTTTATTCCGTTTCTTTCATGAATTTTTTCGCGAAACCCCAGTTATCTTAAGCATTTTCACAGGCTATCAAGTATGGGCCGCTATTCTTGCTGTATTTGGAATCATTCGCTTTTACCAACGAACCCGCCAATTTTCTCCAAAATATATTATGACCCACCATTAATTATTCTTCGATGGGTTCATTGAGTGAAAATCACACGGCCGCAGGTGCTGCTTTATTTGCCAAACTCAAAAATTAATG
This sequence comes from Verrucomicrobiia bacterium, assembly GCA_041395165.1. Taxonomy (GTDB): domain Bacteria; phylum Verrucomicrobiota; class Verrucomicrobiia; order JADLBR01; family JAIBCM01; genus JAIBCM01. Next base: position 31,183 of record JAWLBA010000005.1, on the reverse strand, counting down.
AGTGCTTTTCGAGGCATTGATTTTTTTTCTCAAAAACCGCCCTAGACTCCAATCATCGAAAATAGAATAGCTAATGGGTGTCACTAAAAGCGAAAGTAATAAACAAAGCATCTGCCCACCAATAATCACCTTAGCCATTGAAGCACGACCTGCAGCCCCGGGTCCCTGACCTAAAGCAATCGGGATCATCGATGCCACTAACATCATCGTAGTCATCAAAATAGGACGTAAGCGTGCTCGATTCGCCTCTAGAATAGCGGTCTCTCGATCCATCCCTTGTTCACGCAGCGTATTGGTGTAATCAATCTGCAAAATTCCATTCTTTTTCACAATACCAAACAACATAAACAAACCAAAAATAGCATAAATATTAAGTGGTTCATTTAAAACAATCATAGTGAGCAAAGCAAAAGGCAACGAAAGCGGAACTGCTAAAAGAATAGAGACAGGATGAACAAAATTTTCAAACTGTGCTGCAAGAATCATATACATGAAAACCATCGCCAATCCAAAAGCGATAATAAAATTTTGCCCTGTCTCCTGCAAAGTTTTAGCGCGCCCTGTAAAAGTAATCGTATAGCCTGGCTTCAAATGCAAATCCTCTACGACTTGTCGAACCTCTGTAATTGCATCGCCTAAAGCTTTATCCACCAAATTTGCCACGACCGTGACTTTGCGCTGCCGTTGAAAACGATCAATTTGATTGGGTCCTCGCGCCTCCTGAAATTGCACCAAATTTGCCATTTGCACCAAACCACCACCACTTTCTGATGGAAGGCGCAATGTCATATTTTCTAACGCCTCTTGAGTGCTACGATCCTTGGAATCCGCACGAAGCCAAACATCATACAAATCATCGTTTTCGCGAAATGTCCCAACAATTTCTCCTCCTACTAAAGTACGAAAAGTATCCGCAATATCTTGTACTCTTAATCCAAATTGACTGGCTTTTGCTCGATCAATATTCACTCGTAACTCAGGTTTACGATCAGTCAAAGTAGAATCCACATCTACAAATCCCTGTTGTTCACGCAACTTACCAATAATCTGCGAAGAATAAAAAGAAAGCTGTGCTAAATCGGCTCCCAACAAATTAAATTGAATATCACCATTTCGTCCTCCACCACCGATATTCGAAATATATTGCACCGACGAACGGATGTCAGGAAATTGCGACAGAATACGACGCGCCATTCCCATAGCTTGTGCCTGTGTCCAACGCCGTGTTTTTCCTAAAATCTTTGACCACAATCCCCCCAGTTCCGGCAAACGACAATAAATAGAGGCCTGGGTAACGTCACCCTCACCCTTACCCAAACGACCCGAAACATCGCCAATTGTAATAAGCGTTTCAATCACAGCCGAATCACCATTGATACGAAGCTCTTTCAAGCGCGCGACTATTTGCTCACAAATTTCTGTGCTTCTTTGCAAATCAGAGCCTTCGGGCGTCTGTACCGCAATCTCAAATTCACTTGAGTCGTCTTGAGGAATAAAAGTAAAACGCGTCATTTTTCCTAAAATAAAAAGTGAAGCGAAACAAACCAATGTAGCCAAAACAATGACCCAACGATGATGCAAACTCCAACGTAATAACCCCAAATAACGGCTCGATAAAGCTTTCATCAAACGCCCCCCATGCGCTTTTTTTTCTCGCACCTTTTCATCACGACTATGCTTAAGAAAACGCGAAGACAACATAGGCGTTAAAGTAAAAGAAACAAAAAGCGAAACCAGGATCGCAAAAGCAACCGTGACCCCATAACTTGAAAAAAACATACCTACCCGACCCTTCATAAACGCCAAAGGCAAAAAAATGACAACTAAAGACAAAGTGGTAGCCATAACGGCCCAAAGCAATTTCGCGTAGCATAACTGCCCTTTTCCCATCCCACCCTTTTCCTCCATCGTGCGATGAATACTTTCCCAAATAACAATCGCGTCATCAATCACAATCCCCACAGCAAATACCAGACCCAACATCGTAAAATTATTCAGAAGCGTATAACCCATCGCTCTCATCAAAACAAAGTCGCAACAATCGAAGCCGGAATAGCAATACAAGCAATTACCGTTCCCCGCCAATCATGCATGTGCAGCAAAGTTGTTAATGCCACCAACACGGCGCCTAACAATAAATGAAAATTCACTTTCTAAAGAACGTTTGATAAACGGGATTGGTCTCGGATGATTCTCAATATATTAAAATCACCCGGCACTATTGCCTTTAATTCCTGAAGCCGATCCTTTACCGCATCGATTACCTTTACCGTATTACTGCCCGACTGCTTGCGAACAACCAAAGTAACACAATTTTCATCATTTAACTTCGACAAGGATCGCGGCTCTTCCACAGAATCTTCCACCCTTGCCACATCCTTTAAAAAAACTGGTTGCCCTACAAAATTAGCAATAATGAGATCATTAAAATCTTTTACTGATTGCATACGCCCCAACGTTCGCACTACCAACTCACGTGGACTCTGATTCAAACGACCGCCCGGCACCTCCAAATTTTGACTCTTAAGCGCCTGTCTAACCTCCTCAATCGTTAAATTATAAGCCCGTAACTTTTCAATATCGACTGATACTTGCACAGCTCGAGTTCGAGAACCCACCATACTCACCGATCCCACATCTGGCACAGTTTCTAGATTTTGTTTAATAAACTTATCAGTAATATAACTAATTTCCTTTAGATCCCGTGGCGCACTAATACTTATCGAAATCACGGGCACAGCATCCAAATCAAATTTATCAATAATAGGAGACTCTGTTCCCTCAGGCAAAGTTGATAAAATGGTGTTAACCTTGTCACGCACATCTTGAGAAGCCACATCACGATTACGCTCTAAAACAAACTGAATCGTAATTCGTGAGACCCCTTCAGTTGTCACACTACTTAACTCATCAATTCCTTGAATCGTGTTAATAATTTCCTCCAAAGGTTTCGTCACGCTTGTCTCCATTTCTTCAGGTGACGCTCCTCGCAATGTGGTAGTAACTGTAATAATTGGCAACTCGACATTCGGATATTGATCTACCCCAAGCTCATGAAAAGAAAACCAACCTAAAACCACCAAAAACAAATTAATCATCGTGGCAAATACCGGTCTTTTAATACAAAGATCGGCGATACCTATTCCCTTACTTGGAGCAACTGAAGAAGAAAGCAAATCACTATGAACCTCAGAAAAATTCATAAATCCTTTTCTTTTTCCAAGGAATGGGAAGATATACTTTGTATCGTAATCAAAGCATGATCACTTAAACTATTTTGCCCTGTAATAATAACCTTTTCACCTACCTTAACTCCCTCAACTTCTTGCAACCCATCACGAACTTGCCCTGTTTTCACCTGGCGACTGCGAGCCTCGTTGCCTTCTGCAATAAAAACCTTGGAAACACCAGCAAAATTGACGATAGCATCTAAAGGAACCACCATCGTCTTCGCCTCCTTCTCCAAAATCATCACACCACGAGCAAATGTATTAGCCTTTAAGGATAACGACTCATTAGAGACTACTGCCGCAACATCAAACGCCCTCGACACAGTTACAATCGCTGGATTAATCAAATAAATCTGGCCCTTAAAAATTTTATTAGGATAATTATCCACACCAAAATTCACCAGCAACCCCTTTTTAATTAAAGAGGCATAACGTTCCGGGACTTGAAAAACAAACTTTAAAGTCGCGTCATTCACTACCTTAAATAAAGGCGCCCCAACTTTGACAAAATCCCCTCGCTCAACAAATCGTTGAGCGATAGCTCCAGAAAAAAGTGTTTTGACATGTGAGCGCTCCACATTCAAACGCGCCACTTTTTCTGATCCTTGAGCCGCTTTGACCTCAGCCTCAGCCTGCTCCATTTGCGCTTTCGAGGCATCCAATTCACTAATAGAAACTACACCACCCTTTTGTAATTTTTGAATTCGATCAAAATTCTTACGCGCATTAACTTTCGTCGCTTCCGCTCGAGCCAAATTACCAATCGCTTGTTCTAATTGCGCTTCATAAACCGCCCTATCAATCGTAGCCAAATCCTCTCCATATTTCACCCGATCTCCAAAGTCCACTAAAGTTTCTTCCACCGTTCCATCCACCTGAGCCGCAACCGTAGCTTCATTCATGGGATATAACGTGCCAATAACGGGAAGTGTTTTATCCCAAAAAACATTAGTAGCCATTGATACCCGAACCGATATGGCGGGAGACTCTACCACTGGATTTTGTGATTTTTTATCTTCACAACCCATTAACCATCCACACCCTATTAAAAAAATGAAAAAATAGTGCTTTTTCATATTTTTTTTCGTGCCCCATTCAAAAATAATGCAACCATTCTTTTTGCCTTGGCAGCATCTAAATGCCCCTTCGACATAAGTAACTGCGTACGGATTTGATGACTAATCGCACCATAAATACCATGCGCTAACTCCAACGAACCATACTTCGAATCAATTTCCTTATGTTTCTGAGCTTGCCGAATAAAACCATGAACTAACTCAAAATTGCGTCTCCTCTTTTTTTTATTAACCGAACCCTGAGGAATTTCTTGAGGTGCAGCAAAAACTGTTGAAAAAATCAAACGGGTAAGATTTTTATTATTCTCAGAAAAATGAAATAGAGCACTCGCTAAAGCCACTAAAATTTCTTCACACCGGCTTTTATCTCTTACCGCTTCTGACATTAAACGAAAACATTCATCATAAGCAAAATCCAAAATTGCACGAAATAAACCAGCTTTACTTTTAAAATAATAATAGAGCGTGGGTTTAGAGAGTCTAGTCGCCTTTAAAATATCCTTCAAGGAAGTACCCGCATAACCTTTTTGAGCAAAGGCCACAATAGCCGAATCTAAAATAATCTGCTTTGCACAAATATCGGTTTTCATATACCGAACGGTAAGTATATTGTTTACTTTGTCAAGAAATAAGCTCATTAAAAAAGTAAATGATTTGAATCAAATCAAATTTCAGACATCAACTTCGTAAAACAAACTGTCGACCCGCAAAAAATATTCAGTCAAACACTAGTATGACACACAAAATGAATAAAATTCTAATCATTCATTAATTGAATGATGCAGAAGATAATAATATAATCATCGAACTTTACCTTCGCGATCTTCGCCGTGGTGAAAAACGATTTCGACGCGAAAAACGAGAAAATTTTCCTGTGGGAGATGAAACTGTCAATTCCTGTTTTTTTTCTGCAGGATTCGAAATTTCCGAAGCATCATCCATTCCCTCTAGACGCTTGCGCACTAAACCCCTTCCAATAAAACGTTCCAAGGAATGCAACACGCTGTAATCTTCAAAGGTCACAAAACTTATCGCTTCACCAACTGCTTGAGCTCGACCGGTGCGACCAATACGATGCACATAATCTTCGGGATGTTTCGGAAAATCGTAATTAATCACATGCGAAATACCATCCACATCAATCCCACGCGCTGCAATATCGGTTGCAACCAGCACACGAACCACGCCCGCCTTAAAATCTTTTAATGCCCGTTGACGTTGACTTTGCGAGCGATTGGCGTGCAAAGTGGCCACGCTAATTTTTTCGTGCCGCAACTTTTCCGTTACGCGATCCGCTCCATGCTTCGTACGGGTAAAAACCAGCACCATATTAAAATTAGAATCCCTTAAGAGACGAAGTAATAATGATGTTTTTAAACGAGGCGATGTTTCATAAACAAACTGGGTTACCGTTTCCGCTGGATTCGAGCGACGCCCAATCTCGACCAATTGTGGATGATGAAGAAATTCGCGCGTTAATTTTCAATTTCTTGCGACAATGTCGCCGAAAAGAAGGCTCTGCCGATGTTTAGGCAATTGCTTAATCAAACGCCTAATCTCCGGCAAAAATCCCAGTCCAACATGCGATCTGCTTCATCTAACACTCAAAATTCTAGGCCAGAAAAATTGGCATGTCCTTGCTCCATCAAATCCAAAAGTCTGCCCGGTGTTGCAATAACAAGATCCACTCGATTGCGCAATCCACGAATTTGAGGCTGTTCTCCTACCCCTCCATAAACAGCAACAGCTTTTAAGGAAAGATATTGAGAATACAAACGAACCGATTCCTCAATTTGCACTGCCAACTCTCGCGTGGGCGCTAAAATTAGAGCGCGTGTTGTTTTTGCCACGCCCTTAGGCGGTTTGCTGACGAGTTGAGCCAGTACAGGTAAAACAAAAGCTGCTGTTTTACCTGTGCCCGTTTGCGCAATGCCAATCACATCATGACCCGCTAATATCTTAGGAATAGCGGCTGCTTGAATCGGGGTTGGTTCAACATACTCCGCTTCTTGAATCGCTCGATCAATCGATGGACCCAAATTAAAAACGCGAAACGACATAGTTAACCTGCATTAGCAGTAAAACACTTGAAACAGTAAGAGCTAAAAATTTTATCGGTGTCGATGTCCACCACCACCACCGCCAAATCTACGGCCGCCGCCTCTTCTCTCTCCACCACCACCGCCCGAAGGACGATCTTCACGAGGTCTGGCTAAATTCACCGTAATATTACGTCCATCCAAAGCCACACCATTCATCGCATCAATGGCTTTTTGCGCTTCTTCTGCTGAACCCATTGTAATAAAAGCAAAACCACGAGGGCGACCGCTCATACGATCCATCATCAAGTTAGCTTCCACCACTGTTCCATGCGCAGCAAACGCATCATTCAAATCATTTTCTGTTATGTTATAGGAAAGATTTCCCACAAAAAGTTTTGTACTCATGTATGTCTATTGTCTTAGACTCTGCTCTGCACTTTCCAAACTGTTCCCGTTCATCGGATTTCAAATCAACACTGAAGCAAGTTCACCTGAAGATTTACCATGCTTTGGACGCCCTCAACTATCTAATCAATTCTTCTAAGTTGGCTTCTTTTTACCGAATAGCAAGCGTTTTTAAAAGTTCTTCCTCAATTAATCTTATTAAAAGATGCATTTTCTGCTCCTTTTCAAAAGCGAAAAGCCACTCAAAATATTTATTTTTGGCAGCAACTTTTCCCACCAAATTTAAAATAAAGCAATCCAGCCACACCCCCAGCTAAAGAACCTTGAATCACTGCACTGATCGACCAAGCTAATGTCAAATTAGCCGGAATTGGCTGAACAGCATAACCAATTAAATTACCCGCCACCACAACCAACCCCACCAATCCACCAATGCCTAACCCGCACTTCGGTCCAAAAGCTGCTCGTGCAACTAAGATCGTAATCGCAAAAGCGCTCAACGCTTGACCCACCACAATCCATTTAAAATAACTCGCCATCTCCGCCTCAGGTCGCCACAAAGCCATCGTCGCCGCATAAGCATCTTTCAAAATGATGCCATGAAAAACCCAATCATAAGCGAAAACAAAAATAAACACTCCGACAAACGCCAAAATGAATGCCTTTAATTTCATAAAGTTTCCCTTTCTAAAAAAACAATAACTTAGCTACATTTAAAAAACAGCAATTTCTTTGCCTCCAGTCCACTTGTAATTCTTCACATCCCGCACAACTTTTTTACAAACCTTTTACAAGATTCTGACAACTTTTTCCTAAAAATGAATAAAGTTATCTCATTAAAATTTCCTTACCTCCAACATACCTACCATGAAAGGAAGCTTAGCCAATCTGGTTAAGCTTCCTTCTATTTTACTTGATTTAAACCCATAATTGTGCTAAGTAATTCTTACTTCAATCAACTAAAACTATACTTCTATGGAAAAAGCTCAATCACCCCAAGCTCCCAATCAGTCTTCATTTTTAGATCGTTGGGCAGATGAAGTTTTAGCTGCTCAGCCTTTATCAACTCCTGATAACAATCGAGTGACTCAAACCACCGGTGTGCCTACAACTCCCCCTCACGTAGCCCCAGCTCCTACGACGCCACCACCTGCTACTCCGACCGCAGCAACACAACCCGCTCAAGGAAATGTCATGCGCGATTATCACGACCTTCAAAACTTTGCTGAAGGCCGTAATTTTACGGTAACCTCCACAACCGGCGGCAGACATAATGCAGGAAGCGTCCACGGAAGCGGATGCGCAGTGGATGTTCGCACTCGTGATAGAACCACTCAGGAAGTCGATCAATTGATCGAAGATGCCCGCGGGGAAGGAATTACCGTGAGAGACGAGCGCACTCAACCTGCGGGCCAGGCAGTTTGGAGTGGCCCCCATGTTCATTTACAAATTCCGCCCGCTAATCGCCAAGCTGATGGAACTTGCTTTGAACCGCAACCTGCGACTCCTCAACCCGCTCAAGCACCGGCACCCGCACAAGGACCTGTTATAAGACCTTAGTTTTTACACATCCTTTACAAATCTTTTACCAATTTTTGGCACGTGATTCATTTATTTGTGGCAATTTATTGCCATGAATCCTCCTGAAAGCACAAATGTTCGCGCTCATCAACCCTCTCATACCACAAAAAGTCTCGACTTCAGAAAACATTTTCCCTTGCTTTATCGGAAGCATCAAGCGCTACGCCGATGGCCAAAGCGATCCTCATTCGTCTGTTCTTTTTATTTTAGTCGCCATTCACGATTAAAAAACAGTTCTTTTTAATCGCGAAAAAAAATTAAGGCATTCGCGAAAAGAAAGTGTCTCCACCAACGCTTCGAGCAATTTCCGCCAAAGCAACTTGGTAGCGATAACGAGCTTGAAGCTCATTTAAACTGGCTCGATTTAATTCCGTTTGCGCATCAAGAATTTCCAATTGTGTGCCAGCACCAGCTTCGAAACGTGAACCCGCCAATCGCAACGCTTCATCAGCAAGCTTAACATTGCCCTTTTGAGATTCGACAAGCTCCGCTGCTTCAACAAAATGGGAATAAGCCGTGCGCACTTCTAAATCAATCCCACGCGCCACATCTTCTTTATTCACCACAGAAGATCGCCACTGCGCACGGGCTTGATCCACGCGCCCTTTAGTCTCGAAACCATCCCAAATATTCCAACTACCTTGAACACCTGCCGTATAACCTCCATCATTTGCATACAATTCATCCGTAAAACTTTCATGAGAATAACCGTAAGTGGCAAATGCTTCCAGTCGTGGATAGTAACCCGAACGTGCCACACGAATCGCGGCAAGTTGCGAGCTAATCCCTAATTGCGCGACTTGTAAGGCGGGTCTTTTTTGAAAAGCAGACCTTAACAAAGGATGAAGCTCCAATTTTCTAGGTTTTACTTCCAAATCACCAACCACCTCCAAAGTATTTTCTTGAAAATTATCGCTCTGAGCACCATCAATCGCCAATAATTTAGCCAATTTTCGCAGTGAAATACGGTATTGATTTTTAGCATCAATTAACTGAGGCTTCGCATTAGCCACCGCCACATCGGCTCGCAAAACATTAAACCGCGCCACCGTTCCCGCTTCGAGAAATTTTTTCTGCCGATCTAATTCTGCGCTTAATAAATGAATATTCTGCTCTTCGACATGGATGCGCGCGCGATTAACAAGTACCGTATAAAAAGTTTCACGAACATTCAAAACCACATCTAAAATCGCTTCCTGCAATTGATAAAAACCAGCTTGTTCGCCCAATTTCGCTTGCTCAATGCGTGCGCGCGTGCCACCTCCATCATAAAGCAGTTTGGAAAACCGTATGCCCACCTGCCACTGCTCATCAGTAAACTGATCAAAATTCGGTTGCGAAGAAAAATCCTGACCCTCCAAACTACTGTTACGAGAACTAAAATTCCGTCCTGAGTTTCGACCCAGTAAATATTCATCGGTCTGGGTAAAACTGCCTTCCAAAGTCAAATGAGGCAATGCTGCAGCGCGCACCTCATAAGTTACCCCCGCCAAACGTTGAATTTCAGCTTTGGCCTTCAACAAATCTGGATTCCTTTCTAAAGCGCGAGTAACAGCCTCAGCTAAAGTAAATTTCATGGATTCTATTTTTGAAACCTCTACGTCAGAGGAAATGGGAGAAGAAATTTTATCTTGAGCCCATATGTTTTGACTCAAAATAAGAAGTAAAAAAGTAACGATCCAAGAAATATAGCGACTCATGAATACTTTCTTATACAGAATCTTTTAAAGGCATAAATAGCATTTTCTGATTTCTTTTAGCATTGGCAAACCAACCAAAATACAGCTTAATTAAAGCGAGCTTATGTTAGTTCAATCTTTTACTCCGAGTTTTCGTGACGCTTTGCAATTTTGGATAAAGCTAGGATGGATCAATTTTGGTGGTCCCACTGGTCAGATCGCCATTTTACATCATGAATTAGTCACTCGCAAAAAGTGGATTGAAGAAAACCATTTCCTGCATGCCCTCAATTTCTGCATGTTATTACCCGGACCCGAGGCTCATCAACTTGCAATTTATTTAGGCTGGTTGCTGCATGGAACTCGAGGCGCGCTAGCTGCTGGCATTTTTTTTATTTTACCTTCCTTGCTCATTCTCTGGCTATTAAGTTATTTTTACGTTTCATGTGGTCAAATGCTTTGGGTCAGCTCTGTTTTTGAAGGGTTACGAGCCGCTATTTTAGCCATTATCATAGGAGCCGTGATACGATTAGGAAAAAAAACAATACAAAATAAAGTTTTGGTGCTTATTGCATGGTTTGCTTTTTTAGGGTTAACTTTTTTTAAAATTTCTTTTCCGTGGATTATTTTATCAGCTGCCGCAACGGGTATCATTTTTAAAAAAGAACTTTCGCTTTCACCCATACCTCCCCTTACTAACCCCACCTTAGTTTTGGAAGAAAGATTTAACTGGAGTCAATTCTTCAAAACTCTCGTTTGTGGATTATTAATCTGGTGGGGACCCATTTTATTGGCTGGAATTTTAGCTGGCTGGCAATCAGTTTTTTTTCAACAAGGTCTTTTCTTTAGCAAAGCAGCTCTGGTCACGTTTGGTGGCGCTTATGCTGTTTTACCTTATGTGGCACAACATGCAGTCGATCAATTTGGCTGGCTGACCCACGCCCAAATGATGGACGGCCTCGCTCTAGCTGAGACCACGCCAGGTCCCCTAGTCATCGTACTACAATTTGTTGGCTTTTTAGGAGGGTGGCATGAGCCTAGCTCTTTGCCTCGGCTTCTTACCGCAACACTTTGTGCAGGAATTACAGTTTGGGCGACATTTGTGCCAAGTTTCTTATGGATTTTTCTGGGTGCTAGCTATGCCGAAAAATGGCAACAGAAAAAAATTTTTGCTGCCGTTTTAGCGACTATTGCTGCTGCGGTTTTAGGTGTCTTAGCCAGTTTAACATTTTGGTTTGCTCAAGCGGCGTGCTTAAAAGAAGGTAAAATTAATTTTTTTGTCCCTCTTATTGGCGCAGCATGCTTTTGGCTATTGAAACGTTTGGATTATCGCGTCATGCCCGTTATTTTATTCGGAGTTTTAGCAGGAGCAGCAAAATTCTATTTTTTTCAATAAATGTATTCCGACCCAAACTCAGGCGCTCAATTTCAAGTTAATGAATGTCCTCACCTTCCACTTTTTGAATTTCCAAATAAGTGCGAGAGCGGGAAAGATCACGATCCAAAAAACGAGTAGAAATTTGTAGCTCTTTTAAAAACCAAACATTATCTATTTTTTGCACCCCATTAACTTCAATGCGTTTGGCTATTTGATTATTCTGATTATAAAAATCGGCACGCATCCAAACATAATGTTGTTGACTAACCCAAAATCTGACTTTCGAGAAAGACTCAGTTTTTTTCATTGGAAATGCATCTAAAATAAAAGCATTCTCCGTTTTAAAAGAGTCCGTTCCCACCATCTCTATCTTCGGCCAACTTAGAAAATCCAGCGCTAACTCTTCATAAGTCAGATCCGTCTTTAAAATCGATCGATTCCATTGGGTAACCGGCAATTCCTCCCAAGGCTCTCGATCCTGAGAACGCGTCAAAATATGTGATCCCTGAGGATCATAAGTCACTCGAATTTTTTGGAAATTATCCTCTGTTTTTAATTCATACTCCATTTCATAAGGTTTCGTCTTTAAAGACAAAGGCCAACGTTCATTCCGAACTCGTAAAATACCAGTCATAGTAAAAGGTTCCCATTTCATATTGGCCCAAACTCGTTTCATAACAACAGTTGTTGAAGGTAAAGGCGCTGCCTGATGCATGTCTGGAGAAGCCCTCAAAATAGAAAATCCTAAGCTTAAAAGAATTAAACTCGTGATGAAAAGTGCTTGTTTCTTCATAGTCATTAAAGGTAGGCTGCCACCCATGTGGGAGCAATGGTTAAACTGGGATCGTATGGCGTTCACAACATTGAATCAACATTGGACGCACAATTTTCTGGATTACTTCACAGCAATTATTTGCGATCAAAAATTGTTCATGCCCCTTTTGCTAGGCTTGGGAATCGTCTTATTAATTGGTGGAACAAAACGCGTGCGTTTTTTTCTCATCTTAACAGTAATAACTCTAATCATTAACGATGGCATCGTAAGTCCAACTTTGCGACATTGGATTCACCGACCAAGACCGCACGAGGCTTTAATCGGAACACGACGCGTTGAATTAAAAAATCTTGCTCCGCGCATCCGAATCACAACCCATATCAAACCTAAACATAGTGGGCGATCCACCCCTTCTTCACACATGACCAACAACGTTTCTGTCTGTGCTATTGCTTTTTTACTTTTTCCAGCACTCCGTATTCCACTAGTCATATGGCTCCTCCTAATGGGTTACGCCCGCATTTACACCGGCGCTCATTATCCTAGTGATATTCTTTTTTCCGTATGGATTGCCCTCATTGAGTCAGCCATTATTTATGGATTAGGTTTCTACGCACAACAACGAATTCAATCACTCCAAGCTAAACACAATTCTCAAACCCTACCCACTCAATCATAAATAAAATAATCGCGCTGCAATTTAAGACGTCGATCGCGCCACGCTCCAACTTCTGGACCACCTTGTTTTTCAGCGACACGATAAAGCGCAATCGCCCCCTTCCAATCCTGTTTTTGTTCCAGCAAAGTTCCCGCCTCAATCACTGCTTTACCAAACCAATAATATTCTGGGGGGGAAGCTTGATTCGTTTGAGCTATTGCTGTCCATCGCCCATACACCACATCTAAATAAGCTTCTAACGCCTCTTGAGTTCTTCCTAACTTTTCCAAAGTTTTACCTTTTCGCCAGCCCGCCTCATTTCTCCATTCCACTTTTGTTTTTTTCTGATTCAAACTTTCATTGAATGCGGCCAAAGCCTCAGTATAACGCTTCTCATTTTCCGCATCCGCAGCCAACCGAAACAAGCAAAGACCACGCCCCAAATAAGCCAAAGCCACTTGCGGTTGATCAGAAAATTGCTGAATAATTGCATCATAAATAGACATCGCAGAAGAAAATTTTGCCTGTGAAGTCAAGGCATCGCCTTGTCCCAAACGAGCATCTAAAACTCTTGCTGAATTCGGATAACGACGCGTCAACTCCTCAAACAAATCGACTGCAGCCACCCAGTTAGCTCGTCGCAATGCCGACACTCCCGCAAAATAAAGTGCCTCATCAGCCGAGTCGTGTTTAGCATAGTTTTTCGCCATAGTCTCAAACTGAATTTGTGCGTTAGGAAAATCCTCCTTATCAAAATAAATTTGTCCCATTTTAAATTGAATCGATCCCGAAACTGAAGCTTGAGGAAATTGCGCAAGCAAAGCTTGAAGTTGATTTAATATTTGATCGGCATTTTTTCGATCGATCTGATAAAGCGCACAAAGCTTTAAAAATTCTGCGGAAACAAAAATGTCACCCTCCGAAAATTTTCGAGTCACCAGCGTCAACTCATCCACTGCTTCTTGATATTTGGCCTCATCATAAAACGATTGTCCTATAGCCAACATCACTCGAGCGCGCGATTCCGATTCCGGATAATTATCCAATAGCAATTGCCATCGTTCTCGAGCGCGTTCTCCCTGCCCCGACCGCGCATAAAGCTGCGCTTGTTCTTGAATGGTTTGCTCTTGAAGTAAACTCTCAGGAAATAATGAAGCAAAACGCGATTTTAATTGATTAAACTCTGTAATTCGATTTTGCTTAGACAAAGCCAATAAAGCGTTAAAAACCGCTTTTTCTTTAAGAGGTCCCGCTCCAGCATTCTCTAAAACCGCCAAAAAATTCGTGTAAGCTTCCGCATACTTCTGGTTAGAAAAATAAACTTCACCCAACCGAAACTGTGCTTCACTCACCAAAGCTGAATCTGTCTTTGTTTCCATGGCACGCTGAAACAAAGTGACCGCATTTTCTACATTAGTCCCATTCCATTCCATTTCTCCCAACCGACACAACGCCAAGCTATGCCAAGAAGTTTCTGGAAAATGATCTACAATCTGATTCCAAGTTATCTTCGCTGCCTCTTTTTGTTGTTCCTGGATTTGAGCTTCACCAATTGCATACAAGCAAGCCGCTGCAAAAGGTTTATCCAAATTTTTGGAAATCAAATCCTGTAAATGTGATAATGCACTAGCTCCACGATTTCCCAACTGCTTGGCGGCTTGAATGTAATATTTCGTAGCCACCAACACATTCCCCTCCTGATTGGCCGAAACAATATTTTTTTCAAAAAGGGATAGTGCCTCATCAGCTTCACCAAGAGAAAGCAAGCTTTCTCCCAAACCCAAAATAGCTTGTGCCACCACGGATTTAGGAAAGGCTTGAGGATCCAAAGCAATAGTTTCAAAATAATGTCGTGCTTGAGAAAAATTTTTATTGGTAAACGCAATTTTTCCCAACCAAAGCTCCACTTCATATTTTACTTTAGAGCTTAATTTTTCCTCTTTTAACTCAGTTAAAAAAAATTTTGCTTCTTCATAGTCGCCACGACGAATCCTGTCTTTTGCTAAAACAATCTTCGCCAGTTGCGCCAAGGGCTGATTTTTTTTGTCCTCAACTACCGCTTTCAAAAGTTCCTGACCTTCCGTTACTTTATTTTGATTTAATAACACCCAAGCTAAACCCAAAATAGTTTCATCACGGGCTTGGGAATTTTCTGCAAGCAACATTCGATAAAAATTTTCCGCTTTATCCCATTGTTGATTATCAGCGTAAGCGCTTGCGGTATAAAATAGGGAGGTTTCGCGCCAAGGTTGATTTTTACTTTCCACATTGGGCTTCAAAGTTGCAATCGCTTGTTCGAATTGCCCAAGTGAATACTGGCTTTGTCCTAACCACAAACGCGCTTGTTTCTGAAATTCGCTTTCGGGATAATTTGCCAAAAATTTTTTTAATTTCACTTCCGCATAAAAAAACAATCCATCATCCATGATTTTCTGAATAACTTGAACCTCGCTCTTCTCCTCATCGCTTTGCCCTCGCAAAGCAAGAGGAGATAAAAACAGAAAACCACTCAACAAAAAAAAGGAAAGAAAACGCGATGATTTCATATCGAAACCTTTTTTAAAACTTTAGCCAAATATTTTCCTGTTAAACTACGCGCATTGCCTGCGATTTTTTCTGGTGTTCCCTGCGCCACTATATGTCCTCCTTGCACACCACCCCCGGGGCCTAAATCAATCACATGATCGGCGCATTTAATGACGTCTAAGTTATGTTCAATCACAATCAAAGTATTTCCTGAATCGCGAAGTCTTAACAATACTTTAATTAAAAGTTCTACGTCTGCAAAGTGCAAACCCGTAGTCGGCTCATCCAACAAATAAATCGTTCGCCCCGTCTGTTTTTTGGCCAACTCTGCTGATAATTTAACCCGTTGCGCTTCGCCTCCCGATAAGGTGTCAGCCGATTGACCCAATTTTAAATAACCCACGCCCACCTGAGAAAGGCACTCTAATTTGTCTTTAATTTTTGGGATATTGCGGAAAAAATCACATGCTTCATCCACGCTCATCTCTAGCACGTCACTAATCGTCTTACCACGATAAGTAACTTCCAAAGTCTCGCGATTGAAGCGTTTGCCCAGACAGATTTCACACATCACATACACATCCGGTAAAAAATGCATGGGAATTTGAATCGTTCCATCGCCCTGACAATGTTCACAACGCCCTCCCTTCACATTAAAACTGAATCGTCCACTGCTATAACCGCGCACTCGCGATAAGGGCAAACCAGCAAACAAATTTCGAATCTCATTAAAAACGCCAATGTAAGTCACAGGATTACTGCGCGAATGGCGACCTAAAGAAGATTGATTGATCTCAATCACTTTATCAATTTCTTCAAGACCCACTAGCTGATCATATTCCCCGGGAATTTCGTTACTTCCGTAAAAATGACGAAATAAGGCGCGCGAAAGAATATCATTCACCAACGAACTCTTGCCTGACCCGCTCACTCCTGTCACACACGTCAAAGTTCCCAAAGGAAAACGAACAGTAAGATTTTTGAGATTATTCGCACGCGCGCCTTGAAGCGTAAGAAAAGTCCCATGTCCCAACTCGCGCCGACGCGGGATCGGTACAGCTCGTTCGCCACGTAAAAAATGACCAGTCGAAGAAGTAGGATGATTAAAAATATCCTGAGGCGTGCCTTGCGCCACTAAATAGCCCCCCCGCGCACCCGCAGCAGGCCCCAAATCCATCACATGATCTGCTGCCAAAATCGTATCTTCATCATGTTCCACCACAATCACGGAATTTCCGAGATCGCGAAGTTTTTTTAATGTCGTTAACAATCGTTCATTATCACTTTGATGCAAACCAATGCTCGGCTCATCCAAAATATAAAGCACAGAAGTGAGTCCTGAACCGACTTGCGTGGCCAAACGAATGCGCTGCGCTTCGCCACCGGATAAAGTCCCGCTTTCACGATTTAAGGTGAGATAGCTCAAACCCACATCTTCTAAAAATTGAAGCCTTTGCAAAATTTCACGAAAAATTTCGTGGGACATTTTTTGTTCTGTATCACTTAGCTGAGTTTGCAGTTGAGCCAAAAATTGCTTCGCTTCATGAATCGTTAGTTCACAAATATCATGAATATTTTTCCCAACAACTTTCGCTGATTTTTGATTTTTCGTTTCAGAACAATATGGCCCTCCCAAAGTGACCGCTAAAATCTCAGGTTTAAAACGCGCTCCTTTACAAGCGAGGCAAGGTTGACGACTCATATAACGCTCAATTTTGCTACGGGTAAATTGACTTTCGGTTTCTTCATGCAACCGCTTGAGCTGAGGAATCACTCCTTCAAAAACTTTTTCTACCTTAACTACTTTTCCCGCCTTCCCGTGAGTAAACGCAATTTTTTCTTCACCGCTTCCATAAAAAATAATGCGCTGAAAATCGCTATCCAAATCCTGCCACGGTTTATCAAGGGGAGCGTTATAATGACGCGCCACAGCGCGCAACAAAGCTTTGTAATAAATAATGAGACGACGATGCCCATGACGCCAAGGCGCGATGACACCTTTTTCCAAAGATAAAGTTGGATCTCGGATCACCAGTTTTTCATCCAAAACGGGCAGTGTGCCCAATCCATGACATCGAGGACAAGCACCTAAAGGACTGTTAAAGGAAAAATGGCGTGGGGTTAACTTTTCAAATGCTTCACCTGTAAGAGGATCAAAATAGTTAATGCTATAAGTTTTTTCCTGCCAACTCTCGGAATTTTTCGTTTGCCAAAGCACAGTAATTAAACCGCAACCTTTTTCCAAGGCTGTTTCGATGGAATCGGACAATCGATTACGAATGGCTTCGGAAACAACGAGCCGATCGACTACGGCTTCAATGGTGTGCAATTGATTTTTTTCCAGCTTATTTAGCTTTTCAATTTCTTGAATCTCTCCGTCAATTCGTGCACGAATAAAACCTTCTTTACGCAATTTTTCTAACACATCACGAAACTCGCCCTTTTGCTTGCTAATGAGTGGCGCCAACACCATCACTTTTCCTTCGAGACGAAGCACTTCATCTACAATTTCCTGGCGAGTGTAACGTTTCAATAAATGTCCCGAAACCGGATGATGCGGCTTGCCAATACTGGAATAAAGCAATCGTAAAAAATCAAAAATTTCTGTTGTCGTGGCAATCGTGGAACGCGGATTAGTGGCAGCCGTTCTCTGTTCAATGGCAATAGCCGGCGATAACCCCTCGATATGATCCACATCCGGCTTTTGCATTTGATCCAAAAATTGACGCGCATAAGCCGATAAACTTTCCATGTAGCGCCTTTGACCTTCGGCAAATAATGTGTCAAACGCCAATGAAGATTTGCCGGAGCCGCTCAATCCTGTAATTACCACCAATTGATTGCGTGGAATGGTAAGAGATAAATTTTTAAGATTATGCTGTCTTGCGCCACGAATAATAATTGATGCAGGTTCCATGATTTAAAAATTGCTAGTAAATAAAAACTTTTATTTTTAACAGGATTTTATGGAAACACAAAAAAATTAAGCCGACCGAGTCGATATGAGACAGGGTCGGCTTAAAACTGAAAGAGCTATGACAAATTAGAAAATATCAACGTCTCCGCCTAAATTGTCGTAGCCGTTGTTAAAGGGAGGAGTTAAATCAATGCTGCCACCTGGCCAATTAGTTAAAGTATTGAAATACCAATATTCTGACCAGAACGGCGGTAACACTACTGGAGCAATAACAGGATCTTGAATCAAGGTTGCACCTTTTATTGGTTTTTCATCCAAGAGCGCGGTAACTGCATCCGGACCTGATTTGTCTGCAATTTTATTGGATAGTTTTTTACTATAAACATAACGTGTTAAACCATCACCAGTAATAGAAGTAATATAATCATTTTGTAGTCCTAAAGACTCACGAGTTACCATAACACCGCTCATATCAAATTGCGTATTGGCGTCAGGATCTTGAGAAAATTTAACATCGCCCAAGCGGCGTTTACTCAAAACTTTAGCAAACGATTTATTTTTAGGTAATTTACCCGTCACATCAGCTCCAGTAAACACTTCAATTTTTTTGCTGCCTTTAGGGGCTTGATCTTGCAGGAAAGTGCCATTCTTATGATAAACAATGCGATATTGTTTGGTTTTGACATCGGGCAATTCAATTTCGGCCCATGACCAATAATTCGTATCAACCACCACACCGTTCTGAATCACAAACACTTCGTTGGAAGGATACAAAGAACCGTTAGGGTTCACGTTCATTAAAACCAATCCTTTGGAATTCATGTTGCTCGTAGCATAAGGCGTCAAAGCTAAAGGATCGGTAATCGTTGGCGTTCCCCCGTTGCTAGCCACCCGACCAAAGGCTCGGTAGGTAAAAATAGCATTGGTATCATAATTCGGCCCAGGGACAATAACTGTGTAAGTGTTGGTGCCTGGATTGTAATCCTTTGTTTCCACCAAAAAATCGCGTGAAGTTTCGGAACGCTTATCTTTCATTTTATAAACACGCCATTCCGCATTTGCTGTTAAGGTAAAAACACAAAACAATAAAAATACATTAAATATTCTTTTCATAATAATCCTCCTCAATTTATCTTTGCTATAGCTTAGGTGATTTAATCATTAAAATCAACTTAAACTTTTTAACACTGCCACCAATTCGATGTGGGCAGTTTGAGGAAAAAGATCGATTAATTGAATCGTGTGGAGCGTAAAACGAGAGGAAATTTTTGCAAAATCACGAGCAAAAGTGGCTGGATTACAGGAAATATAAATAAAATGTTGAATGGATTTTTTTTGCAAAATTAAATCGACAACCTCTTTGTTTAGCCCTTCACGGGGTGGATCAAATAAAAGAACATCCGGATCTTCGTTGACCAAAACTACTTCCACCGAGTTGCATTGCCATTCAACATAAAGGAAGGGAAGGCGCTAGAGATAAAGCATCTGAATTCGTTTCAACTGCTACCACCTTTTGAAAATGATTTGCTACCGCCACTGTAAAAAAACCGTTGCCACAATAACCTTCAAACAAAAATTTTCCTTGAGTCGGCATCGCCTGTTTCACGATCTGACGAAATGCATCCAAAAGATAACGATTCGTTTGATAAAAACCGGTTTGCGGCACGGCATTTTCTCGCAAAGAATAATGACCGGGCGGCACAGACGTCGTACGTAACGCAGTTAGTTTTTGATTCACTTCCTCGCTAGCAATTTCACAACGCTCAATGTCAAGTAACGTTTCATTATCGCACCCTCGAAACCCAATCGCTCGCCCATCTGAATGCACGACAATACGATTGCGATAGCCATAACTTTCCGGCGAGCTGATGGTGGGCAAAAGTGAAACTTCATGGATTTTGCCAATGCGTTGTAAAAGTTGGCGCACCTGCTCTTCTTTTACGCGCAACTGTTCGGTATAGGTCATATGCTGATATTGGCATCCACCACAACGCGAAAAATAAGGACAAGGCGGCGTAATGCGATGTGGGCTGGGCTCCAGTACTTCAATCAATTTTGCGCGCCAAAAATGACGCATCTTTTTTTCTATTGTGACGCGCACTTTTTCTCCCCGCATCACAAATGGCACAAACACCACGATGCCCTCATGTCGAGCAACGCCTTCGCCGCCAAAGGCTATGTCAGTAATAATAAGATCAAACACGTGATAAAAAGGAAAATAAAATTAGCGAACCGGTAATTGCCATTCTGCACTGCGCCAACCGCTAGGACGAAAAGAGCGATAATGATAAATCAACAAACGCGGACGACCTGCCATAACGGTTTTGGTTCGTTGCAACCAATTTTTTAGTTTTTCCAACTGGGGCCTAGCTACCTCCCATTCATACGCACCACGAAAAGCCAATGATATCACGCGATTCGCTTCGCGCTCTTCCAGATATAAATTTCTATCTTTCGGAGAATGCCATTCTTGAGATTGCGGCAAAGGCAAATAAATCGCCGTTTCCGAATCGTTTTTAGTGGGACTCCAATCCAGATCAGGCAATTCTATAACCAACGGCTTCACCGGTTCCAATCCTTCGCCGACCGTGTAGCGCGCTAACTTTAAATAAGCCTCATCCAATTTTGCAAAGGGATCACCCTTGCCCTTCCATGCGATCACTGAAAATAAAGGCACTTGTTTGGTTGATATTTCATCCAAAACGCCCATGGGAAGAATGACCTGAGCACCCCAAAGCGATGTGTGGAATATAAAACAATAAATCAGAGAAAAAAAGAAAATAGCTATTCTCATTCTCGTCAGATTATCACTTCTTTTTTTCTTCACAACAAAAACCCCTTACCTGATAGTTTCTCGTTTTGTGAAAACCTATCCACAGTGCCGTGCCGTAATTGACATCGGTTCCAATAGCGTAAAACTTTTGGTGGCCGAAGTTCGTAAAAGTCATATTCAGCCACACTTCGAATCTTCCATAACAACCCGACTAGCAGAAGGCCTATCACATCAATCCCGACTTTCTCCTGAAGCCATTCAGCGAACCTTCCAAGCCATCAAAAAATTTTATAAAAAAGCAAAAAATTTAGACGTTCAAGATATTCGTGCATTTGGCACGAGCGCTTTGAGAAGCTGCAAAAACCCTCAAGCTTTGCTCGATCTTCTCGAAAAAAAGCTACAGCTCCCCACTCGCATCCTTAGCGGTCACGAAGAAGCAGCTTTGATTTTTCAAGGGGTGTTAAGCGATCCCCTCATTCCGCAAGCCTCCCCCTTACTCGTCATGGATCTCGGCGGAGGCAGTGTCGAATTCATATCAAACCAAAACACCACCAAAAATAAGCAATTGACTCAAGCCAGTCTCGATATCGGTTGCGTGCGAATAAAAGAAAAATTTTTCACGCATTATCCTATCTCTCCTTCTTCTCGAAATAACTTGGAAACGTTTTTAGGAGCTCAACTTTCGCATCACTCTTTCCTTCAGCAATCTCACACTGTCATTTTGACAGGAGGCGCTATCACTTGTCTTTTGCCCTGGTTAAATGCATCATCCTCCCAAAAATCTCAGCTCCATTTTTCCACCATTCTCTTAAAACAACTTACCGAAACGCTTTTAGCTTTAACCCTGCCCGATTTGTTATCTCATCCCTTTCTTCCTCAAGATCGAGCCGATCTCATGCCTGCAGGCTGCCTTATTTTCAGCCAAACTCTCGACTTCATGAAAACCGACTCATTTTTTATTAGCAAGCGTAATCTTAGGTATGGTTTGGTAGGTATATAAGAAAAACTTATACTTCACATAAGATAACTTTTCGACCTTTTTAAGCGATTAATTAATTGATTATAAAAAACTTAATACTTATCAAAATTCATCATTTGACGATCCATTTTCAGGCTTTATAGTAACAACTGTGACACAACAAACCCTTTGGTTTAGTCAAAAGGAGGAGGAAGCCTATTTTCAGATTCGCGGAAAAGGTTCCTATAAAAATGCCTGTCTCTTTAAGGACACAACTCAAGATATTTTAAATCAAAGAGTTAAGAATCTAACAATCGATTTCAATTCCTGCACCGGCCTCGATAGCACCTTTCTTGGTGTGCTGGCAGGATTAGCCTTACAAACTCGCCAGCTTAATCTTCAGCTTTCTTTAGTTAATTTGCCAAAATCGCAATCTAGAACTCATTCGAAACATGGGGCTCGATTTCCCTAATTGTAATCCCTGCCAGCCCATCTGACACTTCTAACTTTCCGTCCTTAGCACCGGTTCAAGGTGATGAAGCCACCAAACCCGAAACCACGCAAGCCATGTTGGACGCTCACGAAACCCTTATTAAAATTAAAGAGAGTAATCGCGAACAATTTCAAGAAGTCGTCGACTACCTCCATCGAAGCGCCAAAAAACAAAAAAATCAGAAAAAACAACCTTCCACTGCAACCACATAGCCCCTAAAAGGTCTCTCATGGGCTTGATTCTGATTGTCTTTTTGATTTGTCTTTTTCTTGCACTTATTTTCTTCGCATTAAGAAAACCTCAATCTAAAATTTTTATCCCAACTCAACCTTCCCTTTCTTCCGTGCCCTCACCTTTCTCCCAAAGCGACATTAACAAAGCAATCACCTTTCAAAAACATCTCCTTCCCCAAACACCTCTGACTTTCGCCCAACTAGAACTCGCTACTGCCTATCAACCCGCACAATATTTAAGTGGCGATTTTACGATTTTTCTCTTTCTCCGACCACTGCTTAGGATCCTGATCGCTGACGTTGCCGGAAAAAGGCTTACCCACATCACTGGTCATGACCCTAGCTCTCACCCATTTCATCCACCTAGCACCCACCTACTCTTCTCCCAGCGCTTTATTAAAAGAAATAGAATCGACGATTAAACGCGGATTGTTGTGATAACATCACGGCATGCTACGCCATCGTCGACATAAAAACCAATACCCCACTATTACAACCATTGCTCGAACCCGGCCACGAAATGCCTCTACATTATAGCCGCACTCATACCACTTGCTCCCATTGAATCCCCAGGCATGGCCCTAGGCATTGACAAGGAGACCCGCTTCGATAAACTAATTCAAGACGGTATTGTCACACTGCAATCAAAGATTGATTCCGTTACCTTCTTTACCGATGGTGTCAATGAAACCCAAAATAACAACGAAGACGAGTTTGGAATGGAAAGATTAAAACAATCAATCGAAACAATGAAAAAAATGACCCCAAAACAGGGGCACGCCCAGTTTCTAAGTAATATTATCAAAGAGATTAAACACATCAAGAGGTTCTACCGCACCCAGTGATGACGCCTTACTTTATTTGCGCTCTATGTCACATAAACACACACTCCTCTACGTGCCTGCTGCAGCAACAGATTATTTAAAAATCTGGTTCCGACCCAAATGCCGAAGTCGATCAACTCCAAGATCGACTCCGCTGAAGACTCGATTGCCGATTTTTGATAATTATCGCAAGCGCGCCGCTCGCAGAAAAAGAAGACGCCATCAAATTTGCCAATGAATCCCTCTTAGAACAACTTTTACCCGTTATCGACAGCCTGACTAGGCTTAAGAGCGGCCAAAGAAAAGTGCCGACAATAACGCCATCGTTCAAGGCATACGGCTCGCCTTCAACCAACTCCTCAACGTTTTAAAACAAGTCGGCGTTGAACCCAGCATCGACGCTTTAGGTCGCCTTCGATCCACGGTGGCACGAAGCTGGCTCGCATCAAAGTCGAAACTGCTGACGACGGCATCGTTCTGCAACAACTTCGAAAAAGGCTACAAACTAAAGCGTCTCTTGCGCCCCGCAACCGTTATCGTTGCTAAAGGAAAAGAAGTTTCTTATTAAAATCGCAACCCTGCATACGAGTCATGACTACAAAACGAGATTATTATGAAATTCTGGAAATAACTCGGAGCTCGAGTTCGGAAGAAATTAAAAAATGCTATCGCAAACTGGCCGTTAAATATCATCCCGACAAAAATCCCAACGACAAAGCAGCAGAAGAAAAATTCAAAGAAATTGGCGAAGCCTACGAAGTACTAAGCCATCCTGATAAACGCGCCGCTTACGATCGTTATGGTCACGCCGCATTTGCCAATGGTGGTGGCGGCAACGGATTGGCGCCGGCATGCACATCGATCCTTTAAATTTTTCGAAGTCTTCGGAAGCAGTCGAGGCGGTGGCGGTATCTTTGACGATTTTTTTGGCACCTCTTGGTCGCCAAAAAACTCAATATCGTGGCGCTGATCTTCGCTACGGTAGAGCTCACTTTCGAAGAAGCCGTCTTCGGTTGCGAAAAAGAAATTAAAGTCCGCAAACTCAGCCAATGCGAATCACCACACAGCAACGGCGCAGTGAAGGCGCTCAAAAAATCACCTGTTCCACCTGTCGCGGTGCCGGCCAAATTCGAACTTCTGTAGGCGGTTTTATTTATGATGCAAACCCTGCCCCAATGCCAAGGTGAAGGTTCAATCATCGATAAACCCTGCCACAAATGTCACGGCCACGGGCGTGTAGAAAAAACTTCTACCGTCTCATTACGCATTCCAGCCGGCGTGGAAACCGGCACACGCCTTCGCTCCACCGGCAATGGCGAAGCCGGCTTTCGAACCGGTGAAGCAGGTGATCTTTACGTGATCCTACACGTTCAATCCCATCCTATTTTTCATCGTGAAGGCAACCATTTGCTTTGCGAGATTCCTATTCCTTTTCCCATCGCAGCACTAGGCGGTGAAATAGAAATCCCCACCTTGCAAGGCCCCTCCACCTTAAAAATCCCAGCAGGCACACAAAGTGGAAAAGTTTTTCGTCTACGTCACAAAGGCATCCCTGACCTCAAAACAAAAATCTCTGGCGATCTCCATATCCGCACCACTATCGAAGTTCCCACTCGACTCAGCGTAGAAGAAAAAAAGAAACTCGAAGAATTTTCCAAACTCAGCCACAACGACAACTATCCTGCTCATCGCTCCTTTTTTGAAAAAGCCAAAGCCTTCTTCAAACAATAACTTTCATGGCCATCGACCGCTTCTATCAGCCCAATCTTCAAGAGCCATTCCTAACCGGCGAAGAAGCTCACCACTGCTTGCACGTCCTTCGTCATGAAGTTGGGGATCGCATCGTTCTATTCGATGGACGCGGCAACGAAACCATGAACGAAATCCTGACTGTTGAAAAAAATCGCGTCACGTTAAAACAACTCAACCTTCATCACACACCTCGCCCCAATTACCGTCTCACCCTAGTTCAAGCTATCCCCAAAGCAAAACAAATGGATAACCTACTACAAAAAGCCACAGAACTTGGCGTAACCGATATCATTCCAATCATTTCCGAACGCACCATCGTCCAGCTCGAAGAACAACGTGCAGAAAACAAACGAGAAAAATGGCAACAACTCATCATCGAAGCCGCCAAACAATGCGGTCAAAACTGGCTCCCTACACTTCACCCGCTTTTCACCGTGCGCGACTATTTCGAAACCCATTTCGCCTCAGACCTTAACTTCATTGGCTCCTTGCAACCCGGTGCCATGACTTTCAAAACCATTTTTACTCGCTATCACCAAGACCATCAAAAAAAACCCAATCATGTTTGCATCCTTATCGGCCCCGAAGGCGATTTTACACCCGCTGAAATCAATCTCGCCCTCTCTCACGGTTGTCAACCCGTCACCCTAGGCTCTATCGTTTTAAAAAGTGAAACTGCTGCCATTTTTTCACTCAGTATCCTATCCTACGAATTGCAAAATGAATTAGGTTGCACTAATGAAATCGCCTAAATCCCAACCCACCAAAAAAGCATCAACTAAATAAGGTAAATCACGACTGTAACCTCCCTCCAAAAGTGCGCCTGCTGGCAACCCAGCGTGATGCAACCAACTTCCCAATTCCGAAAAATTTTCTTTCTCCAAAGAAAGCTGCGTCAAAGGATCCTGAGCATAAGCATCAAACCCTGCCGAAATTAATATAAGCGTAGGTGAAAAATCCAAAACTTTATCCCAGGATTGACGCAAAACTTCCATATGCTCTCGAGCTGAAATATAAGGTTCTACCGGATAATTAAAACAGTTCTCTTGAGAAACTAAACCCGTCCCGGGATAACACAACGATTGATGCACCGAAACATAACGAATCTGCGGATGCCCTAAAACAATCGCTTCTGTTCCATTACCATGATGCGCGTCAAAATCCCAAATGGCAATTCGCTCCTTCGCATTTTCTTGAATCGCTTTCAAAGCAGCAATCACAATAGAATTCAAATAACAAAAACCCATTGCCTGATCACGCGTTGCATGATGCCCAGGCGGACGCATCAAAGAAAAAACCGGTTCCCCTTGTTTCGCGACATGTATCATTTCCACTGCTGCGCTCGCAGCTCGCATAGCATGATGAAACATATCCGGATAACAAGGTGTGTCCTCATCAAAATCTTTACGAATCTGTTTTAAATCTTCCAAATAATTTTTATCATGCGCCAGTTGTAAATCTGACTCAGCTATCACTGATAGCGATGGCTTTTGCCAATGCCACTGCGCTCCATGTTGCCGCTGCAAATAAGATAAAGTGTCTTGCACGCGAAAAGCCGCTTCTGGATGTCCTTGTTTTTCATACTCCGCACAGGCCTCATCATAAAGAACTGTCATACTAAAAATGTAATAACATATTAACAGATTCGCAAAAATTTTTTGGAAATTTTTTATCTCTGAGTGAACTGCTTTAAAAAACCACGCCCCATTTGCGTCATCGCGTTTTTTCTTTAGATTAAAGTATGAACAAAACATCACTCAAAGGAAACTGGAACGTAATTAAAGGTAAATTAAAACAAAAATACGCTCAATTAGCCGATGAAGATTTAGTTTATGTAGAAGGAAAAGAAGACGAACTCATTGGCAACATCCAAAGAAAACTTGGAAAAAGTCGCGAAGAAGTTGAAGAAATGTTTGAAGAAACAAACCCATAATTAGAAAGAAGGCAGCCATGTTAGGTTATGCCATTACTTTTTTAATCATTGCCATTATCGCAGGAGTATTGGGATTTGGAGTGATCGCAGGAACAGTTGCGGGAATTGCCAAAATTTTATTTTTCATATTCCTTGTGCTTTTTATTGTATCACTCTTTTTTGGTCGGCGCCCTCCTATATAACAAATCGATTAACATCCCATGAAAGAAAAACGGCACTACCATGAAAACCGATCCAACATCGTCTTTTTGGAGGAAAGGCACACCACAATGGTTAAACGACTCCTTACATGAAAATTTAAATACAGAAGTCTGCATAATTGGAGCGGGAATCGCAGGGCTATCGACCGCCTATTTTTTAGCGTGCGAAGGAGTGAACGTTATTGTTTTAGAAGCTAAAACTTTAGCTTCTGGAGAAACTCAAAAAACCACTGCTCATTTATCCAATGCCATAGACGATCGCTATTATCGCATTGAACAATGTCATGGCTTGGTAAAAGCAAAACTAGCGGCCCAAAGCCATACCGAAGCCATTGATAAAATTGAGACCCTTATCAAACGAGAAAACATTGACTGCGATTTTCAACGCTTAAATGGTTACCTTTTTTCTCCTGAAACACATTCGAAAGAATTGGAAAGAGAGTTAGAAGCTGCGCATCGTGCCGGTTTGAGCAATGTGCAATTAATGTCTGAGCTGCCTCTTTCCGGTTTTGAAAATCATGATTATCTGCTTTTCCCTAACCAAGCACAGTTTAACCCATTACTTTATCTTCAGGGTTTGGCACAAGCCATTCAAAATTGTGGCGGGAAAATTTTTACGCAAACTGCAATGACCGAAATAAAAAAGAAAGATAACAACTTGTTTACAATCAAAACAAATCAAGGATTTCATATTGAAGCCAAAGCTTTAGTGCTAGCAACCAATACACCAATTATCAATCGACTCACCATTCACACCAAACAAACTGCTTATCAAACTTATGTCATCGGCGTTGAAATACCTCATAACAGTTTTAAAACAGGTCTTTATTGGGACACTTTAGATCCATATCATTATATTCGTCTAGCAAAATCAGAAACAACTTTAACAAATAATGAGAAAGATATTTTAATCGTAGGGGGTGAAGATCATAAAACGGGCCAGGTTCAAAATCCCTCGCGATGTTTTCAACGACTGATCCGGTGGACAAAAAAATATTTTCCTCAAGCCAGCGACCCCGTTTATTTTTGGTCGGGCGAAGTGTTAGAGACTTTAGATGGGCTAGCCTTTATCGGACTTTATCCTGGCAGTGAAAAAAATATTTATATCGCCACGGGCGATTCCGGCATGGGCATGACTCACGGCACGATTGCCGGCTTACTTTTAACTGATCTCGTTCAACAACGGAGCAATCCCTGGACCGAACTTTATAGCCCTTCACGAATTCCATTAAAAACATTAGGAACTTTTGCGAAAAAAAATTGGAATGTCATATGTCAATACACCAAGTGGATTCCTGTTAAGAAATTATCCGAAAAAAAAATTAAACGCGGCCAGGGGGCCATTATTCAACGCAAACTGGAACAAGTTGCTGTTTATCGCGATGAACAAGGCAATTACTATGAGATGTCGGCTTTTTGTCCTCATTTCAAAGCACGACTTTGTTGGAACGCAGTAGAAAAAACCTGGGATTGCCCTGCGCACGGCTCACGCTTCGATTGCTACGGAAAAGTTATCCACGGCCCAGCCACATCGGACTTAACCTCACATAAAAAGTTTTCTCTCAAAATAAATCATTAATCTCACCATGAAAGGGAACTACCCATGAAAACAGAAACTCTGAAAGATAGAAATCAAACATTGAAACAATACGTTACGGACATGCGAGCTTGGGATCAATATTTGCTCGATATCTCACAAATTCAAGCCAACGATTCCAATCTAAAAAGATATCCACAAGCCGTTAGCTTAATTAATCAAATTGTTTTTATCACCCAAAAACATGTCGTCAATTTAGACACTCAAGTAACCCGATTCAATGTAGGCGCTCGCTCTGCTCTTAAAGGAGCCGTCACTTCATTAGCAGGTTCAACCATGGGATTTCTCAATAAAGTTCGTTCCCATGAAGTTTCTAAAATGTTGCGCGACGATTACACCGCACTCAGTCTTTCGGCAATCAGCTACACCATGCTCCACACAGTCGGTCTTTCATTGCATGACTCCATCATTGCCGATCTCGCTTTAGAACATTTAAAAAACATCACACCACTAATCGTCGAAATAAGCGAAATTATTCCTGCTATCGTTGTCACAGAGCTTGCAGATGAAGGCGACGTGACTGAGCCGAATGCCGGAATAATTGCTTTGCACAATACACAACAAGCTTGGACAAGAGAGGCGGCGCACATGATTTAAGATATCAATCCCTACTCAAAAATTGAGGCCCGCCATTTTTACGAGCGAATCCGTATTTTCCAAAATATCGCTTCCCCAATCGCCATAAAATAATTAACCTTCATTTTATGGCTATCCCTCCTGTCATTCAAACTTCGTCTTTTTTAAATCGCAATAGTTTATTTTTTAAAGTGATCAGTATTTGCGTCTTAGTGCTTCTTCTTCTGATTCCTTTGAGCATGATTCATTATATTTTGGACGATCGACTCGACCAAAGAAACACAGCCATCGAAGACATTACAAGCACATGGGGAAAACCGCAACGTGTGATAGGCCCCGTCCTGATTCTTCCTTACCGCTATCAATATAAAGAAACCAAATCCGTTTTAATGAATGGCAAAACCGTGGATAAAGAAACCGTGGTTACCGCCATAGCCAATGCTTATTTTTTACCGGCACAACTCAGTATCGAATGCACAGCCAATCCTCAAAAGCTTTATCGCGGCATATACGAGGCAGTTGTTTATAGCGCTCAGCTCAAATTATCGGGCTATTTTAATGAATTAAACTTCAAAACCCTAAACATTTCTCAACAAAATGTTTTATGGGATAAAGCTAGTTTGGCGTTTGCCTTTACCGATCTGCGAGGCACACATAAAGCGCTCAATGTAAAATGGAACTCTCAAAACATTCCTTTGACACCGGGCATTAAACTGAGCGATTTCAGTTCCGGCATCCAAGCTTCACTGGAAAAATTTGATCCCTCACTACCCAAACAATCTTTTGAACTGGATCTGCAACTCAACGGCAGTCGAGAACTACAATTTGCGCCTGTCGGTATAGAAAACCAAGCCACGATCCATTCGCCCTGGCCAGATCCCAGCTTCAAAGGCGCTTTTCTCCCCACTGAACGCAATATCACTCCCGAAGGATTTCAAGCACACTGGAACATTTCTTATTATGGTCGCAATTATCCCCAACAATGGACTGATCAAGAAAGCACTCCCTTCCGCTCTTCGCTCGTTCAAGATTCAACCTTTGGCGTAGAATTCATTTCATTAATTGATTTCTATCGCAAAATAGAACGCTCTATCAAATACGGCATTCTTTTTATTGTATTAGTTTTCACTGCTTTCTTTCTTTTTGAAGTCACAGCTCACCTTCGCATTCACCCTTTTCAATACATTTTAGTCGGCGCCGCACTCTGCCTGTTTTATCTTTCGCTTCTTTCCTTGTCTGAATTCATGCTTTTTTCTTATGCCTATCTCATCGCCTCTAGCGTCGCTGTTATCATGATCACGCTTTACAGCCTCGCCATTCTAAAAAGCGGCGTCAAAACCATTTTCATTGGAGGCGGTTTAATCGGCATCTACGGTTTTCTTTACATTATCTTACAACTTCAGGATTACGCCTTGCTCCTTGGCACAGCCGGATTATTGATTGTCCTAGCCGCCGTGATGTATACCACTCGAAAAATTGATTGGTATCAAAACAACTAAAAAATAACAACATCGTAAGACAAGCGTTTGCATTAAAAATTTAATTCATTAGACTAAATGCCATGCGAACCCCAGTTC
>JAWLBA010000004.1:0-119919 GCA_041395165.1 Verrucomicrobiia bacterium | reverse complement strand
GCCAACGCCGGCCAATATTTTTAGTTATATTAATTTGGTTCGAAGCAAGTTTTTATTGCGTCAGGTGGTTTGTTCCTGTGCGGAATTGGTGCAAGCGGTGCAAGAAGCTCCCGATGATCCGGGGCCGGTTTTGGATCAGGCTCAGGCAGCTTTTTTTAAGATTTCGGAAGATTCTACCGCTAGGGACACGCAGCCTGCTAAGGATTTGGTAATGCCGGTTTTGAAGCTCATCGAGCATATGAGCACGAACAAAGGCAAGGTAATCGGGGTGCCTACGGGTTTTTATGATTTGGATTCGTTAACGGGCGGTTTACATGGTGGGGATATGATTGTTTTTGCGGCGCGTCCTGGTGTGGGTAAAACTTCGTTTGCGCTCAATATTGCGGAGCATGCGACTTTGGAAGGTGGCAAGGCGGTTGGCATTTTTTCTCTGGAAATGTCGAGTGAGCAGCTTTTGCTTCGCATGTTGGCTTCGCGTGCGCGGGTGAATCAAAAAACGATTCGTGATGGGTTTATTTCTGACACAGAATTTAAACGAATTGCTCATGCTGCGAGTGAGATTCAAAATGCTAAATTATATTTGGATGAGACGGCGGGAATAACACTTCAGCAACTTCGAACCAAGGCGCGTCGACTCAAAAAGCGTTACGATGTTGATCTGATTATTATTGATTATTTGCAGTTGATTCAGGCGGGCGGGATTCGTCGCAATGATTCGCGTCAGGCCGATGTGGCAGAAATTTCTGGTGGTATTAAGGCGATTGCGAAAGAGTTGAAGATTCCGGTGGTGGTTTTGTGTCAGTTGAATCGCGAGCCGGAAAAACGGGGAGGGGGACAGCCGAGATTGTCTGATTTGCGGGAGTCGGGTGCGATTGAGCAGGATGCGGATATTGTCGGATTATTGTATCGACCCGAATTGTATCGTGATAGTGATGAGGTTGGCGGTAACGGGTTAGAGGGTGAAGCTTGTCTCGATATTCAGAAGCATCGAAATGGTCCGACTCAAAAAATTGATTTAACTTTCTTGAAAGCGTTGACTCGATTCGAGAGTCGTGTTCGCAAAAAAGATGTCATGGAACCTGGAATGTGATTTTTCTTGATGAGCCGACTCACCGGGCACTGGGCTTTCCCTTGTATGAAATAGAGAAAATTCTTGCAGTATAGCCCATAACCACTTATGAAACCAACTTTCCAATTATGAGGTTACCGAAGATTTCTTGGCTAATGATTGTAGGATTCCTGTTTTTTGGGGATGTTTCCCGCTTTATGGTTTATGGCCAAGAGTCAACTAATCTTCCGCCTGCTGCGATTGATGAAACAGAAGATAGTTCAGCCACTTCTTCGACGGAGTTACCAGAAGAGTCTTCCTTACCGGAGCCAGTGTTGGATGATGCTGATGTGGATGCTGCGGCTTCTGATGCTGCAACGTCTTCGGAATCGACAGGGGATGAAGTGGTTTATCCTCCTTCTCAATCGGATGAAGAGATGTTCGGACCGCCAATTAAGGAGATTGAGATTGAATATGCCGGACCTAAATCGGTCAGTAAGGCAGTGATTTTATCGAATATGCGGACGACAGTGGGTCAACCTTATAGTCAAGCGGCGATTGAAGAGGATGTGCACAATCTTTATGAGACAGGCCTTTTTGTGAATTTGCGTGTTTATGATGAACCACTGGCCGATGGCGTGAAAATTATTGTCATTGTTCAACCCAAACCCTTAGTGCGCCAGGTTACTTTGGTGGGGTGGTCGGAAGTGCCTGAGGGCAGGTTATTAAAAGAAGTCAAAACCAAAGCGGGTGAAGTACTCAATGAGCAGCAGGTGTCTAAAGATGCGATGGCGATGCAGGCTTATTATCAGAAAAAAGGATTTAAAGATGCGCAGGTGACTTATCAGGTGGAAACTTCGGAAGAGACTGGGCGTTGTTCGGTGACGTTTAACATTAGTGAAAGCGGGCGACAATATTTGCATGGCATTCAATTTGTGGGAAATGATTCTTTTCCTGCATCGCGTTTGAGAAAAGAATTCAAAACTAAAAAACGTGGGTTGTTATCCTGGCTCACAGGCACAGGAGTGGTGAAAGAAGAACAGTTCCAGGATGATTTGATTGCGTTGAAACAGTTTTACCAAAATCAAGGTTATATCGATATGGAAATTCAAGGGGTAGAATTTCGTCGTGTGGGTGATGAAGATGTGGATGCGGTGATTAAAGTTTCTGAGGGGATTCCTTATAAGGTGGGTTCCGTTACATTGGAAGGTTATGTAGTTTATTCTAAAGAAAAAATTCGCAACCGCATGCGCATGTTGGAAGGTGCTACTTATTCGCCTCTGGGCTTGGAAACGGATTTGAAAGCAGTTCGCGATCTTTACGGAGAGCAAGGTTATATTGATGCCGAAGTTGTGCCGACACGACGTCCGAGTATTGAATCGGGGCGTATGGATTTAGCCTATAATATTACCGAGGGACCTCAAGGTTTTGTGGAGCGTATTATTATTCAAGGTAACAATAAGACGAAGGATAAGGTAATTCGACGCGAGTTAGCCGTTGCGCCAGGCGATGTTTATAATAGTGTGCGCGTGGATGCGAGCAAGAAGCGTTTGGAAAATTTAAATTATTTTTCGAAAGTCGATATTAGTCCGCAAGAAACGGCGATTCCTAGTCGAAAAAATATGGTGGTTACGGTGGAAGAAGAGCGCACGGGTTCGTTTACTTTTGGTGCGGGTTATAGTTCGATTGATAGTTTTATTGGTTTTGCTGAATTCAGTCAGGGAAATTTTGATATTGCGAATTGGCCTTCGTTTATTGGTGGCGGTCAAAAATTTAGGACACGTTTGCAATATGGTGATAAACGGCAGGATTTTACTATCTCTTTTGTGGAGCCGTGGTTTATGAATCAACGGCTTTCTTTTGGGGTCGATCTTTTTTATCGTAACGCCAGTTATTTTAGTTCGTATTACGATGAACAACGGGTTGGCGGTCACTTTAAATTTGCTAAAGCTCTTAACGATTTTCTCACGGCGCGAGCGATTTATAAGATCGAAAGTATTAATTTAGATGTTAAAGGTGATGCACCGCTGTTTTTGGAGCCAGAAAACGGTTCGCGCATTCGTAATGCGATTGAGTTTGGTTTAACGCATGACACGCGTGATAGCGTTTTCCTAACGCGTAAGGGTCATCGCATTGACGGTTCGTTAGAAGTTGCTGCTGGAGGCGATGTCGAACTTTATAAAATTGGGTTTGAAGCAGAACAATATTTCAGTTTGCCTTTGGATATGATTTTAAGTTTGCAAGGCAACGTTGCGGTAGTGGATAGTTTTGGTGGAGATGATGTGCCTATTTTTGATCGACTGTTTGCGGGTGGTTCTAACAGTATTCGTGGGTTTAAGTTTCGTGATGTGGGGCCTAAATATGAACCGGACAATTTCCCTGGCTTAGATGATGAGCGAGATCGTATTGATGAGATTAATCGGGAGCTGGAGAAGAAAAATCTTTCAGAAGACAGAAAAGATGATCTGAATGATGAAAAAGATGATTTAGAAGATAAGATTGACGATGAAAAAGATTTTGAAGGAACACCGGTGGGTGGTAAAACTATGGCTTACGGAACGGTGGAGTTAACTTTCCCCATTTTTAGTCGGGTGCGTGGCGCTGTTTTTATGGATGCAGGTTTTGTGAATAAAGCGGCATTCGATTTTTCACCTGATAATTTTAACGTTGGCGCAGGCGTTGGTTTGCGCTTAAATTTACCCATTGGCCCGTTACGTTTAGATTTAGGCTTGCCGCTCGTTGCCGACAAGTATAACGATGATGGACCGCAATTTCATTTCAATGTAGGTTATCAATTTTAAGAAGTTAAACGGATAGGTTAAAAAATGATGAAAAAAATATTATTGGCAATAATAGGATTAGGGATGATCACTTCTTTGAGTCAGGCTCAAATGAAAGTGGGAATGGTCGATTTAAATCGCGCGTTTGATGCTTATTACAAAACGGCAGAATCCAAAGCCCGTGTGAGCGAATTGGAAGCGTCTTACAAAAAAGAGCGTCAGTTAAAGATGACCGATTATCAAAAACTGGCTGATGAATATGATAAATTAAAGGATGATGCGCAAAATCCGGCTTTAGCGGAATCCGTGCAAGAAGCGAAACGCAAAGCCACTATGGAAAAAGCGAAAGAATTGCAATTGCGCGAAAAAGAAATTACGCAATTTAATAATGAGCGACAAAACGAGATTCAAACTACGATGATGCGTTTGCGTGATGGAATTGTGAAAGAGATTACTAAAGTGGTGCAGGATTATGCTTCGAAAAATGGTTACACATTAGTGTTCGATAAGACTGCGCAATCGATGGCCGCTGCGCCCATTATCGTTTACTCATCCGATAGTATGGATTTTACAGATTCGATTATCAAAATTTTGAATGCGAATAAGCCTTCTTCTTCCTCGAATAGTGGAGAGAAGAAAGACCAGTAGTTCGTTGTGCAAAATACAGTTTTAGAACTGGCAAAACTGGTTGAGGCGACTCTGGAGGGTGATGGATCGCGTTTGATTGCAGGGGTGGGGGGATTGGACGATGCAACATCTGACCAACTTTCTTTTTTGGCCAATCCTAAATATAAACGCAGCGCACAAAAATCCCGTGCAGGCGCTATTTTGCTAGGTCTTAAAGAACCGCCACCCAATGATCAGGCTTCGCTTTTGCGAGTGGAAAATCCGTCGAAAGCTTTTGCTGAAATTTGTGCCTTATATTTTCCGATTCGACCTAAACCCAAGGCAGAACTTCATCCGCAGGCCATTATTTCTCCTCAAGCCAAACTTGCAGCGAACGTTACAATTCAAGCTGGTGCTGTGATTGAAGAGAATGTGGAAATTGGCGAGGGAACGGTAATTGGCGCGAATGTCTATCTTGGGCGCGATGTGAAAATTGGGAAAAATAGTTTGATTCATCCAAATGTCACCATTCTGGAGCGCTGCCAAATTGGTGATGAAGTGGTGATTCACAGCGGAGCTGTGATTGGTGCGGATGGATTTGGTTTCGATCTTTCACAAGGTGGCGCAGAAAAAATTCCGCAAGTTGGCATGGTTCAAATTGATAATCGGGTAGAGATCGGAGCCAATACCACAATTGATCGCGCGCGTTTTGGCAAGACTTGGATTCAAGAAGGGGTGAAAATTGATAATCTAGTTCAAATTGCTCACAACGTGGTTGTGGGCAAGCACACGATTATTGTGGCACAGGTGGGCATTTCGGGTAGCACGACGTTGGGCCAGCAAGTAATTATTGCCGGACAAGTGGGAATGGCGGGGCATATTCACATTGGCGATGGGGCGGTAGTCACAGCACAAGCTGGGGTTTCCAAGGATGTGGCGGCCAAATCAATAGTCTCGGGTTATCATGCACAACCGATTCGTGAAGAGCAACGGATTGAAGCAGCGATGCGGCGTTTGCCGGAACTATTAAAACGAGTGAAAGAATTAGAAGCACTCGTTGCGCAGTTGCAGAAAAAAAAATAATTTTATTAAGCTGCCGCTTCTCGTTCTGGACGATAATGCAGTTTGGGTTTGGCTTTGCCTTCCACCGCAGCGCGTGTGATGACAATCTCCATTACCTCTCGATGTGAGGAGGGAATTTCAAACATGGCATCTAGCATGAGATGCTCAAAAATCGAACGTAATGCTCGCGCACCGGTGCCTTTCTTCAAAGCTTGTTGTGCCATACTCGTAAGCGCTTCCTTTTCGATCGTTAACTTGACCTCTTCCATCGCAAAAAGTTTAGTGAACTGTTTGACGAGAGCATTTTTAGTTTCCGTCATGATACGAACCAGTTCTACTTCGACCAATTCGTCCAACACCGCTGTAACGGGAAGACGGCCAATAAATTCGGGAATTAATCCGAAAGTGATTAAATCTTCCGGTTCGACTTGCTGTAATAAAGAAAGGTCGGATGAAAAAGCGGTTTGAGTATCGGGTGAGTGGTAACCTAACACCTTGGCGCCAAGACGACGGTTAACCATTTTATCTAACCCTACAAATGCACCACCGCAAATGAACAGAATATTTTCCGTGTTGACTTGAATATATTCTTGATGAGGATGTTTGCGACCGCCTTGAGGTGGCACATTACAAACCGTTCCTTCAAGGATTTTTAGTAATCCTTGTTGCACGCCCTCTCCCGAGACATCGCGTGTGATGGAAACATTCTCTGTTTTACGACCGATTTTATCAATCTCATCAATATAAACGATGCCAACCTCAGCCTTTTTCACATCGTAATTGGCATTTTGTAAGAGTCGCAAAACAATCGTTTCTACATCTTCGCCTACATAACCAGCTTCCGTAATAGCTGTGGCATCGGCAATACAAAAAGGCACATCCAAAATTTTAGCCAAGGTTTTTGCCAGTAAAGTTTTGCCAGAGCCCGTGGGGCCAATTAGCAGAATATTGCTTTTTTCAATTTCCACTTCGTGATGCGCTAGAAAGGGAGAGCTTTGGTTTTGCGAAAAAAAGATGCGTTTATAATGGTTGTGAACCGCTACAGAAAGAACACGTTTTGCCATCTCTTGACCAATCACATAATGATCCAACTGTTGTTTAATTTCGATGGGTTTGGGAATCTGAAGAGCAGGAGAGGTGGCAACTGTCTCTTCGCTTAATTCCTTGTCCAAGATGTTTTTGCAGACGTGAATACAACTATCGCAAATGTAAACCCCGGGCCCCGCAATCAAACGCCTGACCTCGG
The DNA here is from genome assembly GCA_041395165.1 of Verrucomicrobiia bacterium. GTDB lineage: Bacteria > Verrucomicrobiota > Verrucomicrobiia > JADLBR01 > JAIBCM01 > JAIBCM01. Next base: position 113,177 of record JAWLBA010000004.1, on the reverse strand, counting down.
CGTGATTTTTGCCGCAAAAAGAACAAATGCTGGCATGGGAAGGGCGAGACATTATTTCAATATATATGATTTTAAGGCAACTCGCAAAGAGAATCGACAAGCATTCTTAATGCTTAAAATTAATTACTGAAAACTGAAGGTTGATAAATTAATGTCGAAAATGGCGTTCGCTGGTAAGAACCATGGCGAGGTTATGATGGTTGCAAGCTTCGATAACTTCTTTGTCGCGTAGGCTGCCGCCGGGTTGGATGACGGCAGTGGCGCCGGCTTTGGCGGCGGCCAGGACGCCATCGGCAAAAGGGAAGAATGCGTCGGAAGCAATAATGCTATTTTTCAAGCTTAAGCCAGCATCGTGCGCTTTTTGGATGGCAATTTGCGAGGCGTCGATGCGTGACATTTGGCCAGCGCCAATGCCTAGGGTGCGGTCGGTGCTGGTGTAGACGATGGCATTGGATTTGACGTGTTTTACGACGCGCCATCCAAAGTGTAATGCTTGCCATTCTTCTTCGGTGGGTTGACGACGTGTGACGACTTGCCCTTTTTCTGCGGGCAGTAATTGATTGTCGGGTTGTTGAAGTAGGAGACCGCCCAAGGTGGTTTGATTTCCCAGGGATAGCGGGAAAGGAGAAAAATTGGAGGATGCGCAGGTTTTCTTTTCTTTTAATAGGTTAAGCGCTTCGGGTTCAAAATGGGGTGCGAGCAAGATTTCGCAAAAGATGGTGCTTATTTTTTGAGCAATGTAGGGTGTGATGGTGCGATTGAAAATGAGAATGCCGCCAAAAGGAGAAAAAGGGTCGGTGGCATAGGCTTTGTCCCAAGCGTCGATGAGTTGATGGGCGGTGCCGACGCCGCAAGGGTTGGTGTGTTTTAAGATGGCGGCGGTAGGTTCGGTAAATTCGTGAATGAGTTGAAGGGCTGCGTGGGTGTCGAGCAGGTTGTTGTAGGAAAGTTCTTTGCCATGAAGTTGTTGAAAGGGAAATTTTCCGTAAAAAGCGGCTTTTTGATGGGGATTTTCGCCATAGCGTAAGGAGCAAGTTTGGGGTAGGGCGAGATGCAGTTGCTCTGGAGGTGATGTGGGATTGGGGGTTAGATAATTAGCGATCAAGGCGTCGTAGGCGCTTGTGTGTTGAAAAATTTTTTGTGCGAGAGTTTTTCGGTATTCCAAAGTGGTGTTGCCGTGGGTTTGGAGTTGGGCGGTAAGGGTTGGGTAATCTTGCGGATTGCAGATTGCGGTGACGTGTTGAAAGTTTTTTGCTGCACTTCGTAAAAGTGCGACTCCGCCGATATCAATGTTTTCAATGGCTTGTTTGACGTTTTCCGGGGCTTCGTGAATGATTTTTTCGAAGGGGTAAAGGTTGACGATGATCAGGTCGATGGGAAGGATGTTGTGTTGTTGAGTTTGTTGTTGGTGAGTGGGATTGTCGCGTTGAAAAAGGATGGCGGCGTGAATTTGTGGATGCAGGGTTTTGACGCGTCCGTCTAACATTTCAGGAAAGCCGGTAAGATCAGAAACTTCAATGACTGGAATGTTTCTTTGTCTTAGAAATTGTGCTGTGCCGCCTGTGGCAATAAGTTCAACATGATGTTTGACCAAAGTTTGCGCCAAAGATAAAAGATGAGTTTTATCGGAAGCGGAAATTAGAGCACGTTTGATTTTCATACTTAATTAATAATATATGCAAATTGAAGTTTATACGGGAGGTTTATTAGAAACCAATGCCTATTATTTGCCAAAGGCAGCGGTGTTGATCGATGCTCCGCAGGGAATTGCGCGGGTGGTGCAGGATCGGCAATGGAAGGTGGATTGCCTGTTTTTTACTCATGGTCATTTTGATCATAACTGGGACGGCGCTCAGGTGCAAAGGTTGACGAAGTATCGTGTGGGTTATCATCGTGAGGATGAGTCGATGTTTTTGGAGCCTGATCTTTGGAAACGTTTTGGGATTGAAGAAAAGTTTGAAACGCTTAAGGCGGATCATTATTGGCAGGAGGGAGAGAAAATTAAGGCTGGCCAGTATGAATTTTCTGTTTTGCATGTGCCAGGACATTCGCCGGGGAGTGTTTGTTTTTATGAACCGAAAAATCAGGTTTTGTTTGGTGGCGATGTTTTGTTTCGTGGTGGTGGGGGCGATGGGATTTGCCCGGAGGATCGCAGAAATTTTATTGTCGGGCATTCGTGAAAAGCTTTGAGTTTGTCAGACGGTCAAAGTGTTCCAGTCATGGTCAGAAACAACGATTGGATATGAGCGAGTGACTAATATGTATTTGCAATGAAAACCATTATCCATTGGTTTCGGCGTGATCTTCGTTTGTCGGACAATGGTTCGCTTTATCGTGCGATGCAAGAAGCGGATCAGGTAATCCCTGTTTTTTGTTTGGATCGGCAGTTTTAGCTCGTGATGAATTTGGGGCAGCAAGTGTGCAGTTTATGCTCGATGCTTTGGTTTCTTTACAGAAAAACTTGGAGGCGGGATCCCGTTTGATTGTGAGAGAGGATTCTTTAACGGAATTAGTGATTAGCCAAGGAAGTGGGCGCGTCGGCGATTTATTGGAATCGTAAATATGATCCTTATACTTTGCCGCGGGATGCAGCAATTGAACAGGCGATGTCACGAGCAAGGAGTCGAAACAAAAACTTTTCCCGATTTTGTTATGCAGGAACCGGGCGCTTTGAAAACCGGAGCAAAAAATAAGCCTTATACAGTGTTTACGCCTTTTCTAAAAAATGGTTAACATTGCCTCGGCCTAAGGTTTGGCCCGAGATTTCAAGGGAAAGGAGAGGGTTCTTTTGTTTCGCAACCTTGCCTTTGCTAAAGGAGCTTAATTTTTCTTTGGATTATGCGATTGCGAAATCGGGCGAGCGTGAGGCACATGAGGTGTTGCGACAATTTTTTAGATAAAAGGGCCGAGTATTATAGTGAAAAGAGAGATTTTCCTGGTTTGAATTCAACCTCTCATCTTTCGCCTCATTTACGATTTGGCACGATCAGCGCAAGGACGGTTTATGAATCGGTGGTGAATGAGCAAAAAAAAGTAGGCTCCATAGCGCGTCGAAATGGATGTTTTTTTGAAGGAGCTGATTTGGCGCGAATTTTATGTGCATGTGCTTTATTATTTTCCTCATGTGCTCAAGGGTGCGTTTCGATCGGAATATGATCAGTTAAAGTGGTCGGAAAATCAGGAACATTTTCAAGCGTGGTGTAACGGTAAAACGGGCTATCCGATTGTTGATGCAGCGATGCGACAGCTCAATACAACGGGTTGGATGCATAATCGTTTGCGGATGATTGTGGCGATGTTTTTGACTAAGGATTTACATATTTCTTGGCAGTGGGGTGAAAAATATTTTTAAAAAATTAATGGATGGTGAGTTGGCGGCTAATAATGGAGGTTGGCAGTGGAGCGCGAGCACGGAACGGATGCAGCTCCCTTATTTCCGTATTTTTTCGCCTAATGGCCAAAGTCAAAAATTTGATCCGCAAGGAGAGTTTATTAAAGTTTGTGCCAGAGTTGAGGTTTGCTATCTGCGGAAGAGATTCATGCTCCTGGAAGAATGTCAAAGGTTATCCTGTTCCATTGGTAGACCATGCAGCGGAACGGGTTAAAACGTTGGAATTGTTTAAAAAAATAAAATGAAATAATTCATGAATTCAGACTTTTCCTAAAGAATTTTCTATTTAAGCTGTTGGCATGAGTATGCAAAATGTTGCAGCAAACTATTTTTAATTTTTTGGTATATTAACGGCGTTGGGAGGGGTTTACGGTTATCTTAAAAGTAAAATCGCAAGCTTCTTTGATTGCTGGTTTGATTAGTGGTTTTTATATTATTTTTAGTTTTTATTGGATGAGTCGCAATGCGATTGTGGCAACTGGCATCGGTTGTTTTATTAGTTTACTTTTGTTTTCCCGTTTTTTTCATGTTTGGCAACGCACTCGCAAACCCATGCCTCAAGTGCCGATGATGATTTTGAGTTTGGGTGGTCTTGGAGTTGGAATTTTCTTGTTGTTGCGGATTGTCTGACGAGTTGTTTTGAGTTAATGAAAGATTTATCATCTCCCGCTCCTTCTATTTTGTCTACAATCATGTGACGCCGGATCGTTTACTTTGGTTGCATCAAACGCTGAAATTGCCTATTCGCGCTTTTTTATCTCAAGCACGATTGTTTAGTGCAAGAGGTTTGGAAAAATTAAAAGCGTTTGCAACTGGTGAAAGGGATTTGAGGAAGCTGTTCAATATTTGGAGCAGGGCAGTCTTTCTTTACCGCCTGGGCTTGCTGACTGATTAGGTGGTTTGTTGCGATTGCACGAAGGCCTGGAGGCATTGGTGAAACAGTCAAATGTTCGGTGATTCCAAGTATGGATTGCTGAACAGGGAGATGGAGATGGGGAAGAGCAGTTGTAGAAAATTTTTCGGTAGCGAAGGTTCGAGAAGGCGCTTTGAGTTAGGCGCAAAAGCTTACCCGAAAATCGTGAGATGTTACAGCAGTCGTTAGCACAAGCGTGTGTGCGCGGTTTGAAAAGAAAACAGTTTAAACCGGTTGTCACTGATGCGTTTCAAAAGGGACGCCAACTGAATGGCGGTTTGTTATTGGCATCGGCTTTGGCGTTAGCGAGTTGGATTCGGTGTCATGTTTCAGGGCAGAGAGTGGGAATTGTGTTGCCGCCTGGATTGGGAACAACGCTTATTAATTTGGCTACGGTTTTGGCAGGTAAAGTGCCAGTGAATTTAAATTTTACTGCGGGCATGGCGAGTAATGAGATAGCTATGCGTATTGCGAATTTAAATTCTGTTTTTACGGCAGAAGCTTTTGTGACGAAATTGAAAGATTTTCCTTGGCCTGTGCAGCGTTGGGATTTGTCGACGGTGTTGAAAGAGATTGGAAAAGGGAGAGTGTTGTGGCGCTGGATAGTTGTTATGAGCCTGGGGTGGAAGGGAATCATGAAATTTTTTAAGCTTCCTACTGAAGGCGGGGATCGAGAGGCGGCTTTGTTGTTTACGAGCGGTAGTTCGGGTGAGCCAAAAGGGGTGATATTGACGCATCGTAATTTATTGGGAAATGCGGCGCAAGTTGGAGAAGTGTTAGAATTAACCTCGGAAAGTAAACTTCTTGGGTGTTTACCTATCTTTCATTCTTTTGGATTTACTGTGACGCTTTGGTATCCACTTTGTTTTGGTCCAGAAGTGGTGACTTATGTCAGTCCTTTAGAAGTGGTAAAACTTGGTGAAATTATTGAGCGCTATGGCATTACTTTGGTAATTAGCACACCAACTTTTTTGAGAAGTTATTTGCGTCGGGTAAAACCGGAACAGCTTAAAACGGTGAAAGTGGTTTTGACGGGAGCTGAAAAATTGCCTGTAGAGTTGGCGGAACAGTTTGAAGAACGGTTTCATGTGCCGGCGCGCGAGGGGTATGGATTAACGGAAACTTCACCGGTTATTAGCACAAATTTTGTGGAGTCGGAAATGTGGAAGGAACAGTTTCCAGGGCAGACTCGCAACCGTCGTGGCAGTGTTGGACCAATGGTGGGAGGTGTGGCGGTGCGGATTCGACATCCTGAAACGGACGCGCCGATGTCTTTATTTGAGAAGGGCATGATTTGGTTTAAGGGGGTTAATATTTTCAAAGGTTATTTGAATGATCCCAAGCGAACGAATGAAGTGTTACAAGAAGGATGGCTGAAAACAGGAGATTTGGGTCGGATGGATGAAGACGGTTTTCTTTATATCGAAGGTCGATTGTCGCGTTTTTCTAAAATTGGTGGTGAAATGGTTCCGCATGGATTAGTGGAACAACATTTGAATGAGTGTTATCGTGCTAAGGAACATGATCATGCGATTTTTGCTGTAGTGGGAAGACCTCATACGGAAAAAGGTGAAGAGTTAGTGGCGTTGAGTGTATTGGATTTGTCGGGTGCGGATTTAATCAAAAAATTGCATGAAAAAGGGTTGCCTAATTTATGGATTCCTAAAGTGGTAAAACGCGTGGAAGCGATTCCGGTTTTGGGTAGTGGAAAGCTGGATTTGAAAAAGTGCGCGGAACTGGCAAAATAAGTTTAACTTAAAAATATCTATGATCTTAGTAACGGGCGGTAACGGTTTTGTGGGACGTATTGTCGTGCGAGAGCTGTTAAAGCACGGTCATTCCGTCAGAGTCGTTTCGAGAAATGCAAAAGATTACAGAAACTTCCTGGGTTTCGTGATGTGGATTGTTTTGAGGCGAATGTGTCAGAAAAAGATGCTCTGTTGCCGGCTATGAAAGATATCAGAGCTGTGATTCATTTGATCGGCATTATTGCACCGAGTAAGAAAAATCGTTTTCGAACGGCTCATGTGGAAGCCACGCGTGAAGTGGTAAAAGCGATGCAAGCTTCTGGTGTGAAACGTCTGATTCATATGAGCGCTTTAGGCACACGGCCACATGCGGCTTCTTGTTATCACCAGACGAAATGGGCAGGAGAAGAAGTGGTGCGAACCAGCGGTTTAGATTGGACGATTTTTCGTCCTTCTTTAATTTACGGGGTGGAAAGTGAATTCATTAAGATATTCGTTCGAATGATGAGTTTTCCCATGAATGTTTTGCAATTCGGTTGTGTGCCTTGCTTTGGGGAGGGTAAAAATTTATTTCAACCGATTGCAGTTGAAAACGTGGCTCATTGTTTTGTTAGGGCTCTAACGAGAGAGTCAGCGATAGAAAAAGTTTACGATCTTTGTGGTCCGACACCCATTGCTTTGAAAGATTTATTGATGGAAATAGCGTTGGCAAGAGGTCTTAAACCAACCTGGGTAAAATCGTTTCCCGGTTTATATCCTGTGTTGATTCCGTGGAAATGGATAACTTGTTCAAAACCGCTTATTGTTTCGGTTCCTTTTGAATTAGCTTATTTCGTGGCAGGCGTTGCAGAAAAAATTTTTCCCAAATCGTCAATCAGTGTGGATGCAGTGAAGATGTTGGAGGAAGATAACGTGGGTAATGCGGAAAAAGCGATGAGCGAATTGGGGTTTGAAGCAGAAGATTTTAAAACAGGTATTCATAGAATTTTAAAAGGTGAATGAGATCGTTTTTTTGTGGGGTGATATTGGGATTTTGTTTTTTAGCGCAAGGCGCTATGGAGCCTTATACCGAACGAGGTGTTGTTGATTTTGATCAATTTTTAGAAATTTTGGCGCCTTACGGAGAATGGAAAAAAGTTGAAACTATTGGTTGGATTTACTTCCCAAAGCCAAATCAAGAAGAGAGTTGGGTTCCTTATCAGCAAGGGCAATGGGTTTATACGGATTGGGGATGGTTGTGGCGAGGAGAAGAACCTTTTGCTGACATTTGTTATGATTATGGATGGTGGCAGCGAATGGGGCAAAGATGGGGTTGGATTCCTGATGTCAATTGGGATCCAGCTCGTGTTGAGTGGCGCGCTACGGATCAATTTTTCGGTTGGAACCAGCAAGTCGAGACAACAGGAAAAAATTGGTTTTTTATTTTAAAAACAAAATTAATTCACTCTCTTAAAAAAGAAGATTTTTTAGGGGATGAAGAGGTGGAGAAGATTTTGCCAAAAACTCAGGTAAGTCAGCATATTTTTAAAATTGCTAACTATCGTGATTTTGTTCGAGCGGGGCCCGCGCCTAAAGAAATAACTGCTTTAACGGGACAAAATATTGTTCGTCATACGATTATGAGTTTGCCTGTGTGGAATGCCGCTCGACCTGAGCGTTATGAAGAGCGTTATCTTTTTATTTATCGTCCTAAAATTGCTCAGGATAAGGATGGTATTCAACGTCGTATTGAAGCTTGGTTAAGTGGAAACGCTTCGAAAAAGAAGCGTGATTTGGATGTGATGAGTTCCACTATTATAGAGCAATCTATACAACAAACCGTTGAAGAAGTTAAAAAGAAGCGTCGCTAATTATTTGATTATTCGTTTATTTTTAGAACGATTTTTCCAAATTGTTCACTGCGTTCCATTCGTTGAAAGGCATTATTAATTTCATCTAACGAATGTGTGCTATCTAGAATGGGTTTGATTTGATGTGCCGCTACGAAATGGAGCATTTCGCCAAATTCTTCTAAGTTGCCCATGGTTGTTCCGAAAAGAGATAACTGTTTCCAGAAAATTTTTCGCATGGGAAGTTCGGGAGGATTGCCTTGAGTAGCGCCCATGAAAACAAGTCGTCCTCCTGGTCGAAGAAGATCGATTAAATGAAGAAATGAAGCGCCACCTGCGCTGTCTAAAATAACATCGAAGCCTCGCGCCATTTCTTGTTGGAGTTGTTCATGCCAGTTGTCGTGATGGTAATTCACGCCATGCGTTGCGCCGAGTTGAAGGGCGCGCTGGATTTTTTGATCGGACCCTGATGTGACATAGACATTGGCATGGGTTGCTAAAGCAAATTGAAGCGCAAATAACGCAACTCCACCTCCGACACCGGTGATTAAAATGTTTTCTTGTGATTGCAGATGGGCACGAGAAAAAAGAGCGCGATAAGCGGTCAGACCGGCTAAGGGTAAAGCAGCAGCCTCTTCCCACGAAAGATGAGGTGGTTTGAGAAAAAGATTGTCTGCAGGAATCGTGAGCCATTCGGCAAATGTTCCATTCCGTGGCAAGCCAAGAATTTCAAAAATACTGGATTGGGCTTGAGGATGTTTTCCCCAGTTTAGGCTGGGACAAATGATGACTTCTTGGTTGAGCCATAATGAGGTGGTTTCCGTGCGACATTCTTTGACAATACCAGCTCCGTCGGATCCTAAAATAATTGGAAATTTCAAACCGGCATATTGACCTTTTTGAATCCAAAGATCGCGATGGTTAAGAGCAGTAGTTTTGAGTTGAACGAGCGCTTCGTTGGATTGTAGTTGAGGTGCGTCGACAGATTTTAGATGAAAAGGTTGGTTGACGCCTTCGAGAATGGCAGATTTCATAGATTATAGAGTGACAAGTTGACGTTGATGTTTTTCGTAAATGGCAATTTCTTGAATGCCCAGTTCGGTTAATAGTTGAGCCAGTCGATCGTAATGTTCCGCAATTTGAAAATGGGAATGGGCATCGGAAGCTAGGGTGAAAGGAATTTTTAATTCAAGCGCTAGGCGAATAATGGTTTGATCGGGATATGGCGTATTCACCGGCTTTCGCCAGCCAGCCGTGCTGATTTCCATGGCTAAATTCGCTTTTTTTATTTGTTCTAAAATTGGGCGAAAGAGTTGATCGAGTGGTTGTGTAGGGAAAAACTTAAAAATTTTAATGAGGTCAAGGTGAGCTAGGCAATCGATGTGGCCTTGGTTGATTAGGCTATTTAGATTTTTAATATAGTGAGTGTAGACTTCATCGATGTTGCGTTGTTGAAACTCTTTTTCTTGGCCGGCATGATCGAAAGCCCAGTTATTAAGAAAATGAACCGAACCTAAAACAAAATCCAAGCGATCCCAATTTTTTTCAACCCATTTTCTTCCGGCTGTGGAATTGACAGGGTCGTTGTCTAATTCAATTCCGGCTCGAATTTTAAGATCAGAATTTTTTTCTCGAACCGTTTCGATGACGTTAAAATCTACGGCTTGATGATAGCGATCGTGATCCGTAAAAGCGATGTCCGTAATGCCTTTTTTGCGGCATGTTTCCGCCCAAGGTTGGAGTAAAGCTTCGGTATAAGGTTGGAGTTGATGAGCTTGGGGATGGGTATGGTAGTCACTAAAAATTTTCATAAATCGGCTTAAAGTTAAGTGGATTTTTGAGAAAAGAAAGTTTTTCCCGTTGCCTTCTTGCCAAAGAACTTGCAGAATGACCGCCCGTGAATTCAAGGCAATCATTTATTAAGGGGAAAAGAGGGAGAAAAATTCATCGCGTGGTATTGAAGTTAAGCGGGGAAGCCTTGCAAAGTGATGTGGAGGCGATTTGTCCTGACATTGTCAAAGCGTTAGCAGCAGAAATTAAACAAGCGCGTCAGGTGGGTGTGCAAATGGCTATTGTGGTCGGGGGTGGCAATATTTGGCGAGGTCAATTAGCGGAGCAGGCTGGAATGGATCGTGTGGCGGGTGATTATATGGGCATGCTAGCAACGGTTATTAATGGCTTGGCTTTACAAGATGCTTTGGAAAAGCAAAGCGTGCAAACGCGTGTGATGTCATCGATTGATATGAAAAATGTGGCAGAGCCATTTATTCGGCGTCGCGCGATGCGCCACTTGGAAAAAGGTAGGGTTGTGATTTTTGTTGCAGGCACGGGCAATCCTTATTTTACTACTGACACGACTGCGGCTTTACGCGCTTCTGAGATTGGTGCCGATGTTTTATTGAAAGCTACAAAGGTGAACGGGGTTTATGATAAAGATCCTAAAAAATTTCCTAAAGCAAAACATTTTAGTTATATTAGTTATCAGGAAGCCTTGCAGCGGCGATTAAAAGTGATGGATTCCGCTGCTTTTTCTTTGTGTCTGGACAATAAAATTCCTATTGTCATTTTTGATATGTTTAAGTCTGGCAATATTCGTCGTGCTCTTTTGGGAGAGTCGGTCGGAACATTGGTGGGCGAATAAAATTAGGTCGTGTTAGCAAATAAGACAAAGGGGACTGCTGGTAGAGTTTTCTTTTCTGGCAAGACGCGATGAAAGCACAATATCCCTGAGTGGATATTGTGCCGAAAAGCAACACAGTCAGAAAAGAAAAAATCCAGCCCAAGGGGTTGTGAAACTTAGCCCTTTAGCGTTGTTATCGGCTTAGTCGAGCATCCAAGCGCGGATGCACTCCTGCGCCGCTGCCTTGCTAAAAGGCTAAGTTTCAACAACATTCCCCTTGTATTATTTGCTAACACGACCTAGGAGTAAAACGATGAAAATTCATTATTCAGTGCGACACATTACCTTAACGGGTGCGATTCGCGATTATGTAGAGGAAAAAATTGCAAGCTTGGATCGTTTTGATGAAAAAGCTCTGGGCGCGCATGTGGTTTTGTATCATGACGAAAATCATGGTGCCAAACAGTATCAAGTCAAAGTGCACGTGGGCGTGCCGGGAAATGATTTGCATGCAGAAGTGCACAGTCATGATCTTTATAGCGCGATTGATCTGGTGGTGGACAAACTTGAAGTTCAGTTGCGTCGCCATAAGACCAAATTGCGTTCCAAACGCACGCGCGCTCAACAAAAAGCCAGACGATCCGTTCGAGGTTAATTATGAGTGTCGATGAGGTGTTGCTGCAAACAGAAGAACAGATGGAAAAAACCGTCAATTTTTTGCATCAAGAACTTGCGACAGTGAGGACGGGCAAGGCATCGCCTTCGCTAGTAGAAAATTTAGCGGTAGAGGCTTATCCGGGCACCGTTTTGAAAATGCGAGAATTAGCTGGATTGACAACGCCGGAACCTCGTTTGTTGATGATTCAACCGTGGGACGTTGCTACGGTGGAGCCGATTCGCAAGGCGTTGGAAACTTCTTCTTTGGGAATTACTCCGCAAGTCGATGGTAAAATTATTCGTATTCCTTTTCCTGAACTTTCTCAGCAACGACGCGAGGAGTTGGTAAAAGCGGTTCGCAAAATGACTGAAGAACAACGCGTGGCGATTCGTCATGAGCGTCGTGAGGGATTGGACGCCTTAAAAAAATTGCAAAAAGACGGAAAAATTTCCGAGGACGAGCTGGGACAAGGCGAAAAAGAAATACAAAAATTAACCGATCAATATGTTGCAAAATTGGATCAGCAACTGGAAGTGAAAGAAAAAGATTTAATGAAGGTTTAGGGTCAAGATCGGTGGGAGGGAGTTGAGACTGGATCCCCGGGGCAAGCCCGAGGATGACAAATTGGATAAGGGCAACATTTCGGTTCACCATTTGGCATTTTTATAAACGCGAGGATCAAGTTGGAGAATCAACCTTCTCTAAGGATGCACTAAAATTTTTATAATATTTTTTACTTTTTTCTTCTCTACGCAAAAACTTTTAAGTTCTGCTATTAATTTTCGATTTTTGCCATGTCATCCTCGGGCTTGCCCCGGGGATCCAATTTTTGCCCTATTTTCTTAATGAAATAGTTTTAAACACGAAAGGAAAATGTCGTTAAACGACGGATTTGCTCTTTTAAGGAAAAACACAATCAACCAAATAACCCTATGACTTAAGCTTTCTTGCCATTGTTTTGGGTCATGACTTCTTGATAAATTTTATCGCGCAATTCAGGTTTGCCTTTTAATTCTTCACGCGCTGCTTCGCGACCTTGAGCGAGTTGTTCGCCGCCATAAGAGAGCCATGCTCCGCGCTTTTCGATAACGCCTTTTTCAATCGCATAATCAATGAGTGCGCCTTCACGAGAAATGCCTTCGTTGTAAAGAATATCGAATTCTGCTTCGGTGAAGGGAGGGGCTACTTTGTTTTTGACCACTTTCAGTTTGGTGCGATTGCCGACTACGGAACCGTCATTAGCTTTAATTTGGCCAATGCGACGAATGTCCAAGCGCATCGAAGCATAAAATTTTAATGCTTTACCGCCAGTCGTGGTTTCGGGACTGCCAAACATAACGCCAATTTTATCGCGAATTTGATTGGTGAAAATGCAGATGGTTTTAGCTTTGGCAATCACAGAAGTTAATTTGCGCATGGCTTGACTCATGAGTCGTGCTTGCGCGCCCATTTGCGCGTCGCCAATGGAGCCTTCCAATTCTGATTTAGGCACGAGCGCCGCTACAGAATCGATCACGAGAACATCCAGCGCATTCGATTTTAATAAAGTTTCTGCAATGGTAAGCGCTTCCTCACCCGAATCAGGTTGTGAAATGAGAAGTTCATCGGTTTTGACTCCGAGTCTTCGCGCATACGCTGTGTCGAGTGCGTGTTCGGCATCGATAAAAGCAGCAATGCCACCAGCCTTTTGAGCTTCCGCAACGACGGTGAGGGTTAACGTGGTTTTACCGGAAGATTCAGGGCCATAAATTTCAATGATGCGTCCGCGAGGCAATCCACCCACGCCTAAGGCTTTATCAATCACGATGCAGCCGGTTGGAATCGTATCAACTTTCATGCGCGTATCGGTATCGCCTAAAACCATGATAGAACCTTCGCCAAATTGTTTGGCAATGGCTTGGAGCGCTAAATCAAGATTTTTATCACGCGCCGCCATAACTTTATTTTCGCTTGCGCCATTTTTTTCGGATGCTTTGGCCATAAAATTTCTTTCTTATTATAATTGCGTTAACCCTTTTCTCAACAACTCCAACGCTTGTTGGGATGCCATATATTTAAAGGTTTCTCGCTCGGTGGCCAATAGTTTTTTCAAAATCTTTTTTTCTGTCTGGGATTGATAGCCAAAATAGCAAGTTCCAACCGGTTTCGGGGTTCCACGAGGGACCCGCAATGCCAGTGGTCACAACCACAAAATCAGCTCCAGTCAGTTGAAAAAGGTGGGCGGCCATGATTTCAGCCGTTTCTGGGCTGACCGCCCCAAATTTTCCAAAATTTCTTTAGGCACATTAAGTTGACGTTCTTTCTTCGTTCGCGTAAACCACGCCGCCTCTCTAAAAACGGGCAGAACTTCCTGGCACATTGGTCAAGCGGTGAGCGATAAGACCGCCTGTGCACGATTCAGCTACCGCAATTCGCTTTTTTTCTGAGTGGCAAGGGTGATGACAACTTGCGCTAAATTTTCTTGATTATAAGCATAAATGTGATCAGTGAGTTCCGTTTGGGCAGCTGCTTTCGCTCGCATGAAAGTTTCGGAATTTGTTTCACCAATTAACCGAAAATCGACTTCACCAGGGCGTGCGCAATAGCCAATTTCGATGGTGGGATCGATTTTGCGAATTTTATCTTCCAAACGTAACTGAACAGCTGATTCACTTAGGCCCAAGGTTCGAAAAATAATGCATTCACGTTTGTTAGCATGAGGAGTAAAATTTTAATCGAGGAATCGCATAGGTTTCAAACATGGGTTTTAATTCAGAAGGAGGGCCAGGAAGAATAAAAAGATGTTTCCCTTGATAATGTAAATAAAAACCGGGCGCGGTTCCCGTTTCGTTCGGAAAGACTTCCGCTTTTTCTGGCACGCGCTTGAGTTTTGACCAGATCTGGCAGGGGTAGTTTTCGTTTAGAATAACGTTTTTCAATCGCATCCAACGTGGGTTGATGCATGAGTAATTTTTGACCAACAATTTCTGCCACGATGTCGCGCGTCAAATCATCCGAAGTTGGTCCTAAACCGCCTGTAATCAAAATAATTTCCGCTCGCACCAAACTTTCTTCAATCGCCTCTCGAATCAGTTGGCCATCTGGCACAGTCGTTTGCCGCTGAATCGACAATCCCAATTCCGCCAATTTTTGCGCCAGGTAGGGTAGGTGGGTATTCAGTATTTGTCCCAAAAGCAGTTCGGAACCAGTGTTAATGAGTTCGAGGGTCATTTATGAATCTTATTAGTCCTTAATCGCCTCAATTTTGTCAGCAAAAACATTGATTAATTTGTGGTCGGGAAGGAGAGCTTCGATATGAGACCATAGCCGTGCAAGAAGTGAATGAAACTCTTTTTTTCTCATATTATTAAAGCGTAAGTGAACAACCCAAGGTGGAGGGAGAATAATATAATTCGGTTAGAAAAATCGGTGTCTTTAGATACAATGACCAGTTGATGATGTTTGGCGTGCTGCCAAATTACTGTGTCCTGATAGACTAGCTCCCAAGTCTGTTGAGTGAAAAACGGGTAGAGTCGGAGTAAAGGTAATTTGTTTAGGAATATTTTCATCAAGAAGAATTCCTTTCAATTGACCTCCTGCAAAGAAAAATGGTGTTTCATTAAGTCTGAGGAAAGCGCGATACAAGCTAAAACATCCTCTTTGGTCAAAGAAGGATATTCTGCGAGAACATCTTCAATCGAATCACCCGAGGCCAAAAATCCTAGCACAGTTTGGACGGTAATGCGCGTGCCACGAATAGTTGGTTGGCCGTTACAAATATCTGGTTCAATAACAATCCGATCCATAATAAAAAGGTAGCAAGAAAATTTTTGTTAGGCAATTGATCTCTTTAAGATGCTATCCGAAGGTTTTGCCTTTAGTTGTGCCGGAATCAATTCGGTTTATTTTTTATGGAGTTATAATTTATTCCTTTGGATGCTGGTTTATAATATAACCCATTTGCATTTTTGCCAATATGTTCTTTAGCCATAGCAGTCGCTTGCATGCGTTGTTCTTGAATGGATTTTATATAGTCTTTATCACGTTTATTATATTGAACTACATATCGATTCGAATGCAGGATGTCCAGTAAAGTTGGACATGTTGGTAGCGGAGATCTTCGAGTGTCTGGAAAGGATTTTATCAACCATGTCAAACATGCAATCGTGGCCGAAAATCACTGCGAGGATAGCAGAAGCAGGTAATTTTATAGCGTCTTTGAAAAAGGAATTTTTGCATTTCAATGGATCAGTGATTCCACGTTCCCAACATTTCATGCAAGGAAACCTGAGTAAACGATAAAAAGTTTCTGATTGTAGTTTTTCAGTGTCGTAAATCATGCGAACTTCGTTTTCATATTGCCAAACTGGGGATTTATGCGAAAGTAACTGAAGTAATTTCTGGTTATATCGAGCATGTTTTTCTTCAGAATTAAGATAAAGATTTGATTCGGGGTCGTGCACGTGTTCTGTAGGTAATGTTTCTGGGATCGACCAAATATTATAGTGGCTTGGCGGTAGTTCTTGCCGAGTTGGAAGATATTTTACTGGAAAACCATTTTGCTGGAGACCATTATCAAATTGAGATGGATCAAGTGCTAGGCAGACGCCTTGAAATTTATCTGCGTAATGTGCCCACATCAATGTAGATTTTTCGTCTGACTCATTGCCAGGCTGATCCAAATTAAAGAGGCTGCTTACGAGACTCAAGATACGAAATTTAGAATGCAAATCTCTAAAAACGGGCTCATTGTGTCTGTCGGCAATACCTCGTTGGTGCTCGACATTGATTGGAGATTGTGGCGGATAATAGGGCATATTGCCACCAGAACCGAATTTGTCCTTATGAGCCACAATTATTGGCATGCCAGTTATTAACTGGCTTTTTTGTAATTGATCTTGGTAAAATTTGTTTTCGTGTTCATTTGTCCAAGCGGGTCGCATTTCGAAGGGGTCATTGAGATCGAGAGGACTTGTAATGAATATAGAATTGTTTTTAAGGATATCTAATGCCCCTTTTGCGCTTGAGAATTTAAAGAGAGCATTAACCATTTCTATGCTCCAATTTCTCTGTGATCCAGAGTTTGATGAGAGATTGGCGGGTGACACCGATGCGGCGGGCTTTTTGGTCTAAGGAGTCAATAATCCAAGAAGGAAAATCGACATTGACGCGGCGTTGCTCCAGACCAGGACGATGAATGGAGGAGGCGACGACGTAAGATGAAATATCGCCGCCTTCATCAAAATGGCGGTCGAAATCAGTAGCTTTGGTGATAGAGGTTTTCTTCATATGGGAAGTATTCTTACTTTAGTGCGATTGGGTAAGATGGTAATAATCGTGCCTGTTTGTAATTCTTTCTCAAATTGTTTTAACGCTTGTAGTAAAGTTGTGCCAAGAAATTCTGGTGTAGTATTATCCACTCGAGCTTGGATGATGCTAGGTTTATGAGAGCGCGTGTGCGAGAGAAGCGCTCCAAAATCTAAATCATGTGTTAGGATGATATAATTATGTTCTGTGGCATAATCAAAAATAATATGATCTTCCACATCAAGATTTCCGATAGTTGACCAATGAATTGCTGAAATGTCATGTGCTGTTAGATAGGAAATCCACTCCGGAGTCAGACAAACATCAACAAGCAGATTCATGCAGGCTGCAAATCCGCTTCGTATGATTCAGCCAGCCAAGTTGCATAAGAAAGCGCTGCGGTAATATCTTCAGCTTCAAGATAAGGATATAATCGAATAATATATTCCTGATTGTAGCCCGAAGCAATTAGACCAGTAATTGTGCCAACTGTAATTCGCATCCCACGAATACATGGTTTACCTCCCATGACTGCTGGGCTGCGAGTGATGCGAGGATGTGTATTCATTACTAACAATTTATATCGTTTTATAGCGTGATTCAATATTGATTTTAGAGAGTTCTAAAATCTCTTACAAATATAATTTAAAAAATAATCGGGGATGGGAGTGAATATTTTTAAAACTGATTCAAAAATCGCAAATCGTTTTGTTCGTAGAGTCGTAGGTCGGGGACGCCTTGAAGGATCATAGCGATGCGTTCGATGCCCATGCCAAAGGCAAAGCCGGTGTAACGTTCGGGATCGTAGCCAACAGATTGGAAGACGTTGGGATCGACCATACCGCAGCCGGCAATTTCCAGCCATTTTTTACCTTTGGGATTGAGTGTGGGATGGTTGAGATCGACTTCAAAACTGGGTTCGGTGAAAGGGAAAAAGTGTGGGCGAAGTCGCATGCGCGTTTCGGGACCGAGGAGTTCTTTAAAGAAAAATTCTAAAGTGCCTTTGAGGTCTGCTAGAGATATATTTTCATTAACCACGAGACCTTCAATTTGATGAAAACTGGTAGAGTGTGTGGCATCGATTTCATCGCGCCGATAGCAACGTCCAGGGCAGATAATGCGCAAGGGCGGTTTTTGGTTTTGCATGACACGAATTTGCACGGGCGAGGTTTGGGTGCGAAGAAGATAGCGACCTTCTTTAGGATGAGGCGGTTGGCTAATATAAAAGGTGTCTTTTTCATTGCGAGCGGGATGATCAGCAGGTGTGTTTAAAGCGTCAAAATTGTTGAATTCGGTTTCGATATCAGGACCTTCTGCCAAGGCAAAACCCATGCGACGAAAGATCGCGATAACTTGATCGGTAATTTGAGTCAGGGGATGTAGTTTCCCAATCGGATAAGGGCGACCGGGTAAGGTAAGGTCTTGTTCGCCCAGGTTGGTCTGGGATTCCATTTCTTCTTTACGATTGGCAAATAGGGTTTCGAGTTGAGTTTTGACTTCGTTGAGTTTTTTGCCAATGAGAGGTTTTTGATCGGCAGGAACGGTTTTTAGTTTTTCTAAAAGTTGAGGCAAAGCGCCTTTCTTAGATAAGTAAGTCAAACGAGCATTTTCTAAGTCGGCGACAGTTTTAATATTTTGCATCGCTTCCTCAGCTTCTTTTTGTAAAATGGTAATTTCTTCGAGCATCATTTTGCGAAATGCTAAAGAATTAAAAATTAATTTCAATCTTATGCTAAAAAATCAACGAAAATCTTGGCAGGAAAAATTAAAGGGCAATAAGCAACTCCCGAAAATTATTACTTTAACCCAAAAGCTAGAGAAGCGATGGGGAAAAGGCAGGATGAGGTAGTGCCTTCTCCCAAAAGTGGATGCGGTGATGAGGCGGGTTCCTAAGGGTAAGGTGATTACCATTAATGAAATTCGTCAGAAATTAGCGAAGCAACATCGTGTTGCGCTTTGTTGTCCGGTGACAACGAGGCATTTGGATTGCAGCCCATGCAGCGAAAGAGGCGATGGATGAGGGAGGCAGTCGGTTACACCTTATTGGCGCACCTTGAAAACGGGCAGATTTTAAATGAAAAGTTTCCTGGTGGTATTTCTTTTTGAAAAAGAAATTAAAGGAAGAGGGTCATCAAATTTTGTCTCATGGGAAAAAATGGGTGGTGGAGTAGTGCTATATAATTTAGTAGTGGTATGGTTTGAGTAAACTATTTGTCGAGCAATCCGTCAGCTGACGGATTGTCTAGGAGTAGCACAGCCTTCCAGGCTGTTACGGGCAAGACCTAGCCCGCAGGAGCTGCGCTCCAGCGCTGCTGGCGGGTGCCCGTGCTACTTCATTTACCCAAACTATATCACACTACCGATTTTTAAATCCATTTGTTTTATGAATTAAAGTGGGCTAAGGTGTTGAGCGGCATGGATAGGATTGAAAATTTAAAACAAGCATTGTCAGTGTCTCCAGACAATGCGCCTTTGCTTTTGGTTTTAGGAGAGGCGGCGCTGGAAGAGCTGCAGTTGGATGAAGCTCAACAAGCTTTTGAAAAGCTTTTGCAATTTGATTCTCATCGCGCGGAGGCACAATTTGGATTAGCGCGCTACATGCATTTGAGCGGCAAAATTTCGGAGGCAATTGTTCGGATGGAATCTTTAGTTCAGTCGCATCCGAACCAGGCCAAGTTTCATCATTTTTTAAGTCGATTGCTTTTGATGGAAAATCAAAAGGATGTAGCCAGAGAATATTATAAAAAAGCGCGTCAATTAAATGCCCAGTTGCGGGATGAAGCATTGGAAAAAGCCTTGTCGGTTCACGAAGAGGCAATTCCTCCAGTTATCTCAAAAATTGCTCAATCGATTGCAGCAGAAGATGAGTTGGATGACGTCGATTTGCCCACTGAAATGGAAACGCCGAAAATTGATTTTTCTCATGTGGGCGGTATGGAAACGGTAAAGGAAGAGATTCGGATGAAGATTCTTTATCCATTAAAAAATCCTGCCTTATTCAAAGCTTATGGCAAAACGGCGGGAGGCGGTGTGCTGCTTTATGGTCCTCCGGGGTGTGGCAAAACTTTAATCAGCCGTGCCACTGCAGGTGAGATTCATGCTAATTTTCTTTCGATCGGGATTCATCAAATTTTGGACATGTGGATTGGCAATAGCGAAAAAAATTTGCATCAACTTTTTGAACTTGCGCGTGACAATGCGCCAACGATTTTATTTTTTGATGAGGTCGATGCTTTAGCGGCAGATCGAGTCGATTTGAAACGAAGTGCTGGCAAAACTCTCATTAACCAATTCCTAGCAGAAATGGACGGAAGCCAAGCGAGCAACGAAGGAGTTCTCGTTTTAGGTGCGACGAATGCACCTTGGCATATTGATCCGGCCTTTCGTCGTCCGGGCCGATTTGATCGCATTTTATTTGTGCCACCGCCTGATGAAGTTGCCCGCCAATCGATCATTGAGGTTTTGGCCCAAGGCAAACCGATTGAAGATTTGGATGCCAAAGCGCTCGCAAAAAAGACGAAAGATTTTTCGGGAGCCGATTTAAAATCGGTTTTTGATGTTGCCATTGAGCGTTCTTTAGCGCGTGCGATGAAAGAAAATCGTTTGGTGCCGTTGAGCACGAAAGATTTGTTGGAGACCGTCAAAACCATTAAACCCTCGACAAAAGCTTGGTTTGAAAGCGCTAAAAATTATGCGCTCTATTCCAATCAAAGCGGATTTTATGACGACGTGCTGACTTTTCTTGGCATTAAAAAGTAATTCTTCTGATTGTGTCACAGTCCAATCCCAGTTATCAACGTGCTAAAGTTTTTTACGAACAAAAGCGCTATGCCGAAGCGGAAAAATATTTTCATGAAGCGTTAAGTATTTCTCCGCGTGATGCGACGATACTTTATGAATTGGCTTTTTCGCAATATATGCAGACAGGACGTGAAAAGACTGCGTTGGAAACGATTCAACGTGCGATTGCTATTGAGCCAAATGAAAGTCATCAGCACGCTCTGGCAGCTCTTATTTTTTCGGTCTTAGGTAAGTCAAAAGAATCGTTGGAAAGCGCTCAGCGTGCGGTGGAGTTGGCGCCTGACGATCGTTTGTCATTTGTGGCTTTGGCTTCGGCTTATCTTTCATCTGGGAATTGGAAAGAAGCCGAGAAAGCAGCTCGTGAAGCATTACGATTAGATCCCGATAGTCCTTCAGCCTCGAGTCAATTGATCCATGCGTTACGGATGCAGGGAAAAAAAGATGAAGCGAAGATTTTGATTGGGCAAACTTTGGCGAAAGATCCGGAACGTGTTGCGACTCGTCATAATGCGGGTTGGGCAGCGCTGCAGCGTGGTGAAATGGACGAGGCGAGAGAACATTTTGGGGAAACGTTGCGATTGGATCCCGAAAATCAATATGGAGGGAGCGCGCGTGAAGGTTTTTTGCAAGCCATTCGAGCGCAATCTTTACTTTACCGCATTCATCTCAAAATTGGTTTTTGGGTAGCGCGATTTAGCCGAGGGCAACGAACTTGGCTCTTTATCATTTTGCCTATCGTTTTAATTAAATTATTACCGGCTTTATCAGCTAATCGTTGGTCACTCGTTGCTGCGGGCTCTTTTCTAGGACTTTATTGGCTATTTTTTTTGTGGAGACATATTGCCGAAAGTATGGGTAATTTAATTTTGTTAAAAGACTCTTCCGCTAGAAGAGTTTTAAGTATTTCAGAAAAACGGATTGCAATTTTAACAGGAACGGGACTTTTCATGGGACCTATTTTAATTGGATTTGGTGCTTGGTTAAGTCAAGACACTTTAATCGTGAGTGGAGCTTGGCTTTTTGGATCGATTATTCCTTTAAACTTTTATTCGAATAGCGATTCGAGGATGGAAAAAGTTTTCTTAGCGATTCTTTCTATTTTTTATCTTTCGATAATTCTTGCAAGCTTGGGAGGAACTTTTTATCGATCTAATTTAGGAACTCCTGAATTAATTGCCTCGATTATCCCTCTTTTTATTTTACCCGCCATTTGGAGTTGGGTAAGGCTTATCTTTTTTAGAGCAAAAAGTTAAAATACTTCAGCAGAGATTTTTTTAAACTGCCTAATTTTATTGCCCGCTAATCATACTAATCACACGAAAAAAGGAAATAGAGTTTAACTTTTAAAAATTTTAGCGTCCATTCGCGTCATTAGCGAGTAAAAAGCCGTTGAAGATTTAGCTTAAAAGCTAAACCCCAATCGGATGCCAGGCGGTTTTGACTTCGACGGCGTCTAAAATCCAATAAGGATTTTCGCCTTTTTCGGAATACCATTTTTCCACTGAAAGATCGTGATGAGCATAACGCTTCAGATTAAACACGCTGCCTTCATGCAAAGTTTTATGCAGTTCCGAAACTCCGGAGCGTTGACAATAGCGTTTACGTCCATGTGACTTGCTGCATGTGAAACGAGTTCGGATCGTTTGCCAGTTAAAATATTGACGACACCACCGGGAATATCGCTTGTGCTGATGATTTCAGCAAACGTGACAATGGGCAGGGGATAGCGTTCTGAACCAATAAGAATAACTGTATTACCGCTGAGAATAGTTGTGGCCATTAGCGTAATAGCAGGTAATAGGGCGGGTAAATCGGGTAAAAATGCTGCCACAACACCTGTAGGTTCCAAGGTGGAGAAATTGAAATGTGAAGAAGCGACAGGGTTTACCGAGCCGAAGATTTGAGTGTATTTGTCTGACCATCCCGCAAAGTAGACTAAACGATCGATGCTCAGTGTAACTTCTTTTTCTGCCTGGCTTCGCGTTACGCCGGTGGAACGAATCAACTCTTGAATTAATTCTTCGCGACGATTCTGTAACATTTCTGCTGTGCGATAAAGAATTTGGCTTCGGAGATAGGCGCTATTTTTTGCCCAGCCGCCAAAAGCAGCGCGTGCGGCTACAACGGCATCGCGAAAGTCCTTGCGAGTGGCGCGGCAAACATTATCCAGCACTTTACCTTTTTCAGAGAGCGCAGGAATACTGTGACCACTTTCGCTGCGGACATATTTGCCGCCAATAAAAAGTTTATACGTTTTGTGAACGTCGAGACGTTTGGGTGAAGATAATAGAGTTGCCATAAATTTTTAATCTAAAGTTAAGTAAGGTAATAAGCCTTGTAAGCCGCCTTCACGACCAAAGCCGGATTCTTTGTAGCCGCCGAAAGGGCTGGTGGGATCGAATTTGTTGTAAGTATTTGCCCAGACCACGCCGGCTCGCATTTTGTTTACGATCTTAAAGATTTTGCTGCCTTTATCGGTCCAAACGCCCGCACTTAGACCGTAAGGTGTGTTGTTGGCTCGTTCGATAGCTTCTTCCGGAGTGCGGAAGGTCATGACGCTGAGCACAGGTCCGAAAACTTCTTCACGTGCGATGCGGTGGGAGGCGGTCACATCGGTTAAAAAGGTGGGGGGATAGAAATAGCCGCGTCGTGGTAAGGGACAAGAAGATTGCTCTAATTTAGCGCCTTCTTCTACGCCGCTTTGGACGAGGGAACGAATTTTTTCCAGTTGCGGTTTGGAATTTATCGCACCGATATCGGTATTTTTGTCGAGGGGATCGCCCACGCGTAAGGTTGCAATACGATCGCGCAATTTACGAATAACGGTCGAGTACACGCCTTCTTGAACAAGAAGTCGCGAACCTGCACAGCAGACGTGGCCTTGATTAAAATAAATTCCGCCAACAATACCTTCTATCGCTTGATCGATTGGGGCATCTTCAAAAATGATGTGAGCGGCTTTACCGCCCAGTTCCAAAGTTAATTTTTTCTTTGTGCCAGCAACTTGTTTGGCAATGAGTTTTCCTACTTCAGTGGAGCCGGTGAAAGCGAGTTTATTGATATCGGAATGTTCGACAACAGCTCGACCCGTTTCTCCTGCGCCTGTTACAATATTCACAACACCATCAGGCAATTCGGCTTCTTGCAAAATTTGAGCCAAATGCATGGCGGTAATGGAAGTCGTTTCAGCCGGTTTTAAAACGACAGTGTTTCCGCAAGCTAAAGCGGGCGCTAATTTCCAGGCGGCCATGAGCAGAGGAAAATTCCATGGAATAATTTGGCCCACAACGCCAATCGAACGAGGTGTGCGACCAGGGAAAGCATAGTTTAATTTATCGGCCCAGCCTGCATAATAAAAAAAGTGGGCGGCGACCAAAGGGATATCGACATCGCGACTTTCTTTGATGGTTTTTCCACCATCCATCGTTTCCATGATAGCGAGTTCGCGCGATTTTTCCTGAATGATTCGAGCGATACGATAGAGATATTTCGCCCGTTCGCGTGGCGAAATTTTGCTCCAAACTTTTTCGTAAGCGCGTCGCGCGGCGGTAACAGCTTGGTTGACATCGTGAGCGTTAGCAGCGGCGATTTCGGCTAATTTATTTTCATTTGCGGGATTGATTGAGTCGAAATATTTTTTGGAGGTAGGCGTAACGAATTTTCCGTTGATAAAAAGATCGTAACGTTTTTGCAGTTGCACAAAAGAATTAGATTCTGGGGCGGGCGCATAAGACCATTTATTGCCAAATTTGAGTTGGCGCTGGTTGGCGGGCACAGGTTTTGCATCGCGATGGGTGAGATGGCCATTGGTCACGATCGTTGTGGATAATGCGTGTGAGCCGTTAGAAGATTTTTTAGATAGTCTACTGTTTTTCATTTTTTTATTTTGTCATTAAAATTAAGGCAAAGAGAAGTAGTCGGCGCTTTGGTAGTTGCCATCCACTACTTTGGCGATTTGCATGAGAACATCATTTAATAAAGTGCTGGCGCCAAAACGGAAAAGGTCGGGGGTTAACCAATCGTCGCCCAAGGTTTCGCGAACCATGACTAAATAAGCCAGCGATTGTTTAGCGTTGCGAATGCCTCCAGCCGGTTTCATGCCGATGCGAATGCCGGTGGCATAAAAATAATCGCGAATGGTTTCTAACATGACTAAGGTAACAGGAAGCGTTGCGGCAGGTGTCACTTTGCCAGTGGAAGTTTTAATAAAATCGCCACCAGCTTCGATCGCGATTTGGCTGGCGAGTCGGACGTTATCGTAAGTTAAAAGTTCGCCAGTTTCTAAAATAACCTTAAGATGGGTTTCGCCACAGACTTCTTTTACCGCCGCAATTTCATCAAAAACTTTTTGATGTTCGCCAGCAAGGAAAGCGCCACGGTCAATGACCATATCAATTTCGTCGGCACCTTCTTCTTTAGCGCGTTTGGTGTCTTCGAGTTTGATTTTTAAAGGCACTTGGCCGCTAGGAAATGAAGTGGCAACGGAAGCGACATGCACACCTGAGTTACCGAGAAAACGTTTGGCGTAACGAACTAGATTAGGATAAACGCAAACCGCGGCGCACGAAGGCACGTTATATTGTGGATCGGCGGGTTGCATGGCTTTGCGACAAAGATAAGCTACTTTACCCGGAGTGTCTTTGCCTTCCAGGGTGGTAAGATCCATCATGGAGACGGCCATTTTTAGTCCAGCCAATTTCGCAGTAGTTTTAATGCTGCGTTTTGTCAAAGCAGTTGCTCTTTCTTCCACCATGATTTGGTCCACGGTAGGAACAGCATATTTTAACCTGCGGAACTAAATTGTCCGGCGTATTCAAGCAATGTCTTAGCCATAGTTTTAACGTAACGTTGCTTGTGGGGTAGCGTCAATATTTTTCAAAAACTAGATTTCTGGAGTGGGTTTTATTAAAAGATGTTCGGCTTTTTTTAAGGCATCGTCCAGGTCCACAGCAACGAAATCG
Source organism: Verrucomicrobiia bacterium (assembly GCA_041395165.1). Classification (GTDB taxonomy): domain Bacteria; phylum Verrucomicrobiota; class Verrucomicrobiia; order JADLBR01; family JAIBCM01; genus JAIBCM01. Next base: position 87,970 of record JAWLBA010000004.1, on the reverse strand, counting down.
TGGCCCATTTTTTCGATGAAGCCTGCTTGGGTCATCATGAAATAAGGTTGCGTGTGAGGCGCGCTGAGAATGACGTGGTTGTGTTGAGCTATCATTTTTTCGACGAGCACTTCCAAGGCATAAAGAGCTGTGGCGTCCATGACGGTAACACGGTGCATGCGTAAGATTAATATTTTTGGTAGTTGATTTAAGGTTTGAAGCGTGTGTTCCATTTTTTCTGCGGCGCCAAAGAAAAAAGTGCCGTAAATATCATAAATCATTACGCCTTCAGGAATGGTTTTTCCATGAATGGAGTGATGCGCGCCTTCGGCTTCGGTTTCCGGAGTGATGCGAACAATTTGTGTGTTATCTGAAACTTTTTTAATAAAAAGCACAGCGGCTAAGATCATTCCAATTTCCACTGCGATAGTGAGGTCAAAAACAACGGTGAGAATAAAAGTGGTAAGAAAAACTGCTGCATCGCTTTTCGGGATGCGATGTAGGCGTTTGAATTCTTCCCATTCGCCCATGTTGTAAGCCACGCGCAGAAGAATGGCGCTCAATACTACTAGTGGCACGAATTTTGCCAAAGGCGCAGCGATTAACATGATGAAAAGCAGGGTTAAAGCATGGATGATGCCTGCGACGGGAGATTGAGCATTGTTTTCAATGTTTGCTACGGTGCGGGCAATGGCGCCTGTGGCTGGAATGCCGCCAAAGAAGGGAACAGTGATGTTGGCGATGCCTTGGGCGATGAGTTCGGTATTGGAATCATGATGATCTTGGATAATGCCATCGGCCACGACTGCTGATAGTAAGGATTCAATGGCCGCAAGTATGGCAATGGTAAAAGCGGGCGAGATAAGATTGGCTAAATGATTGAGTGATAAGTCTGGCATGGCAAATTGTGGAAAGGTGTTGGGCACTTCTCCGAAGCGCGTGCCGATGGTTTCTAAAGGAATTTTGAATAAAACTACCGCAAGAGTTCCTAAAATCATAATAAGTAGCGAAGCAGGAATTTTGTAAGAAACGAATCGAGGCAGGATAAAAAGCAGTGCAAGAGAAGAGATGCCAATGCATACCGTTGGGAAATGTAGGGTAGAAATGTTTTCTGAAAGCGCTTGAATTTTTTCAAAAAAATCAGCGGGTAGGACTCCCATTTTTAAACCAAGAAAATCTTTCACTTGAACCAGAGCAATGATTACGGCAATGCCGCTTGTGAATCCGGTGGTAACCGGTTGAGGAATGTATTTGATGAGAGTGCCCATTTTAAGCAACCCCATCCCTACTAGGATGATGCCGGCCATGATTGTGCAAATGACAAGGTTGGCATAACCGTATTTTTGTATGATGCCATAGACAATAACGACGAAAGCGCCAGTGGGTCCGCCGATTTGCACGCGAGAGCCACCGAAAAATGAGATCAAAAAACCAGCGATGATAGCAGTGTAGAGGCCTTGCTCTGGTTTGACACCCGATGCGATACCAAAGGCAATGGCTAATGGCAAAGCGATAATGCCAACGCTTAATCCAGCGATTAAGTCAGTGCCGAATTTTTTGAAAGAGTAGTGTTGCAGTGATTTCCATAGAGCGGGATAAAACCAATGAGTTAAAGATTTCATGGAATGATTTGCAAAATGCTAGGAGGTGTGGTTTAAAGAGGCGACCTGCGATTGAATAATTTTCATGAGGAATGGGTCAAAGTTATAGCATTAATAAAGTATTATTCCATGACAGAGGACGATTTTCAATATGCAATCGAAAATACGCATGTGATTGTTCCACCGGAAAAACGGTTGGAAACGTTTGGCACGTCGGTGCTGAATTATTATTTAGTGACGGAACCGATGGATTTAGTCAATGAGTCGCGGGTGCGTGAAGGAAAAATTGTTGCGGAACAACCTCAAATTATTACACCGCAACATATGGCGGAGCTTTTTGTTGAAGGATTTGGCGAATGGGGCGAAAATTATGCCCGATGGATTAGTAAAAATACTAAACAAATCGCTTTTTTGAAATATGGGTTTCGCATTCGCAAATCGGAAATTCAATTTTATGAAGTGAAAGAATCGGCTGAAAAAGTGATTGGACGATTAAAAGAGCAGGTTAAAGAAAAGAATGATCCTTTAAGCACTATTTTAAGTGGAGTGGACGACGCTTGGGAGGTTTGTTTATTGAAATTTATGGTCGATATGATTAGCTCTTCCAGTCATGGCAATTTGGATGATTTTCGGAAGAAGGGGTTTTTGTAGTAACCCACCGAGAATACAGAGTAAGAAGTAAAAAACAGCATTGATTTATTGTCCAATAGTCGCTTGGATCATGTTATGTCTATCGCCAGACAAGAAAGTGAAGTTTGGAATTTGCTCAATCGCTCAATTTTACCTTATGAAAGAACACAAAGGGATAGCGTTTGGGATCAAATTGTTCCACAGCGAAACGTTGGTTCCACTTTACCACTCACTGGCGAATTAAAGTTTTTAGGGGCGGATGGAAAACCGACTACTGAACTAAAAGTGGCTAAGATGGAGGATTCTTTAAATAAAGATGATAAAGGTAATTATATCTTAGATCCAGAAAAGGATAAGGACAGATTCTATGTTCAACTAACGGATTCTTCCTTAAAGGGAAAAGGAACCGTCACAGTAAAATTATCAACTGATAATGAAAATAACGCATACGATGATGATGCCACGGAAATAGAGCTTACCGAAAGTCCGAAAGGATCAGGTATTTTCAAGTCTCAAGCACAGATTTTGACCGGTGATGAGGTAGACGATAATTTAAAAGTAAATGGAATTGAAGATGATCAGAAAAATGATCAGACCCATAAAGTGGCTTTGGGCAGTCAAGTTAAAGTGGGTTATAACGGTGGCGAGTTAACAGCAGAAGCCAAGGTGCCAATCAAAAAGACTGTAGAAATTGATCTTATCATTTTAAGAGATAAGCCTGAAAATGAGGGAGGAAAGCCTGTTATTGACAAAAAAGAGGTTGAAAAAGATTTTGCGATAGCTCAGGAAAGATATGCTCAATTAGGTATTGAGTTGAAAATGAAAGGAGGAGAGCCTCGCATAGTTGATCCTCCTGAGGGGCTATCTGTTAAAGGTGATGAAAATGATCTGGCAAGGATTATGACGGATTTAGGTACTAGTGATCCAAATGACTTGGAAGTTTTTTATGTTAATAATCTTAATCCTGGTGGTTTAAATACAGCAAATGGGGTAAGTGGTGGAGTGTCGATTAATAAGCGATTCATAGAAAAAGGTATAGCTGAAGACCCAAATTTATCGGGGTCTGTTCGTTATATTAATAATTCTTTTATTAATGTTAATTTTAAAAAAGAATTTACTTTGGCTCATGAATTAGGTCATTTACTTACCGACAACAACCACTTCGGCGAAGATTACGCAACTGATGTTTCACAAGATAAAATTACTAGAAACTTGATGAAAGACGAAACAAGTGAGACAAATAGCATAGGAGCATCCAAACGTTTTACTACTGATCAACAAAATGCTGTTTATCAAAATTTAGGGGTAAAACCTTAATCTTTTAAGTTTTGCCACAACGACGAATAAACTCCATTTTTAGCTAGCAATTCAGGACCATTACCGTTTTCCACGATTTGGCCTTTGTCTAAAACATAAATATGATCGACTTGATGAATGGTCGCTAAGCGATGGGTGACGATTAAAGTGGTGCGACCTTGCATAAGACGAGTTAAAGCCTCCATGATTTCGGATTCGGTTTTGGTGTCCAGAGCGCTGGTGGGTTCGTCGAGTAAAAGAATCGGCACATCTTTTAAAAAAGCGCGCGCAATACCGATGCGTTGACGTTGCCCACCGGAAAGTCGCACGCCGCGTTCACCGACAGGCGTGTCGTAGCCTTGGGGAAGAGACATGATAAAATCGTGAGCTTGAGCGGCTTGGGCGGCTTCGATGATTTGTTCCTGGGTCGCACGCAATTTTCCGTAGGCAATATTTTCGCGAACTGTGGTGCTTAAGAGAAGTGTGTCTTGCAGAACAAGGCTGATTTGTGCGCGGAGAGAGTGTTTGGTAACATTCCGAATATTATGAGCATCAATTTCAATCGTGCCTTGTTGCGGTTCATAAAAACGGGGTATGAGAGAAAGCAGAGTTGATTTTCCGGCGCCTTTGCCACCGACGAAAGCCACTGTTTTTCCTGCTTCGATTTTGAAAGTAACATTTTGAAGCACGGGATGATTTGGCTCATAACCGAAAGCGACATTTTCCATTTTAATATGACCTTTGATAGAAGGCAGAGGGCGTGCTTGTGCAGTTGCATCAGGAATATCATCTTGCATATCGAGAATTTCAAAAACGCATTGTATTATTTTGTGGCTCCTGCTGCTGCCCTTCGGTGTAAGAAAGTTGTTCGAGCGGTTGATAAAGCATCACCAGATAAGAGAGTAAAGCACAAAAGTGCCTATACTAATTCGCCTGATAAAACTTGATGACTTGCCAACATAAAAGAGGCAAACCCGGTTCCCAGTGCTGATGGCGAATCCGACGAGCAGGCTCTACATTGGTAAAAGTGAGACGTAAATTATGGAAAGACTCTGTTCGCATTCGTGTGAATCGATTGTCACCTCATGGCGTTGGCGGCCAGGCAACACTGCACAATGCGCACGCTCGTGAGACCTTCTTGCCTTTAGCCAACACATTGCTTTCACCTTGTTGCGTCGATAGATTTCTTGACGATACGATTAGCAAAATAATAAATAGTCCAGATTAAGAGAGGTGTGACGTAATGAACGAAGCGTCTCCAGTTTCCAGGAGCATCGCCACATGATCAGGAACATGAAATTCAAGAAATCATACGCTCAGGATAGTAATAAAACGCGGTTATAGAGCGTTTGAATAGATTGCGTAATGTCGCTCAGTGACTGCGAAAAGTGGAATCGCCACCAAATCGCGTCGTAAATTTAAGGAAAGGTTCTGTAGTGCGCTGTAAAGATCGGCACGCAATTCAGCCAAAACGCGCGCCAGACCGATTTTACGAGAATCCAGGTGTGAAAAAATTGAAAAAATCCCCCAACAGCTGCAAAAGCGGTGACCGTAATAGCGAGCCAAAGAATGATTTCTTGTGTGTCGGGTGTACGTATAATGAGTCAAAAAGAGAAACGGTGACAGAGATTTTGTGCCGAGAACTTGATCGAGCGGCCAAAGCCGAAATAGGTCGTAACAAACTCAACCCGTTTGCGATCAACATGAGAAAGAGAGCCACGCAAGTGCCCAGTGAAGACCAATAAGTGCAGGTATCGTCGTAATAAAGTCATATTTAAAATTAACGAGCGTCTTTTGTTAAGAGAAATTGACATTGTTCAGCGGCGGCTTCGGTTCAGGGCAGCAGTTCGTTTTTGGAAGCGACGGCCACGGTAGAAGAGAAAAATGAGGGTGAGCGCTGTGCCCGTAAAAACGTAAATAGATTTTTCAACGAGAACTAGGAGAAGGCTTAAAATAAAAATAAGAGTAATGCAACTAAAGGCGGTTAATTTGGGTTGAAAATAGACGACACGTGTTAGCACTTGGTTACTCCCATGAAATTCGTTAGCGGTTTTTATTTGCCAATGCCACCAACGATTGCCAAAGATCAGCAAGTCAGTGCTCCAGCGTCGCGGAATATTTCAGCCTTCGTCCTCCAAGCAGAGTCAACTTATTTTATCTGCAGAAGCGTTTGTGAAGTTTGTGTATTCATTCGAAATGCTTGTTGACTGGGAGCGATCGATGACTTTGCCTTGGAGCGAAGTTTCTTTGGATGCGATAACTTTTCTGGTATTACACATTGTGTTTGAGCCGGGTAAAATAGCATGCCCAGAACGGGCAGGGCTGGGTGAGTACGAGATAAATGAAGGGAGGCGACTTAAAACGGAATCTGTTTTGGCTCTAATCGTGCGCGAGCCATCAAAGCGCTAGCGGCTAAGGTTAGTCCTAACATGATTAAGAAACAAACGTAGCCGACAATTTTCAGGAGTAAGAAGATGAAGAGAGTAAAGAGCATCCGCACTCTAAGCTGCTCACAATACCTGTCCGACATCTTGATGTGGATAGATGCATTGAAAAAGGCCCATACCAAACGTGCCGTGATAGATGATGGGGCCCGAAAAAATGTGTTCAAAACGGGGTGTGCCGTAAACCGTCCCTCGCCATTTTGCTCCTCCTGTGGTGCCAAAATAAATCAGGTGTTTGAATCGCAACAACGCCTCGGCTTCACCATAACCGGATTGTTGTTTGAAATAAGCTTTTACCGTAAAGCGGCGGTGATGCCATACTACAGCGGAAGGGCTGAAGCCGATTTGGTAACCACGTTGGATGAGGCGCCAGCAAACGTCGACGTCGTCGCCCGCTTTGCGATATTCTATGTCGAAACCGTCGATTTCCAGAAGTGCCCATTTCCAATATGCCATGTTACAACCGGGAACGTGTTCGGCTACAGTGTCAGAAACAAGCACGTGGCTTGGAGAGCCTGGTGCTGCGGCGACGCAAGCTTGCACCCAATTGTGAGCAGGTGGAGAAATGTTGGGACCGCCCACTGCGGCAAAATCTCCTTGGAGTAGTGTGTTAACTAAATAGTAGATCCATTCACGATCGGCGATACAGTCGGAGTCGGTGTAAGCGATAATTTCACCCGTGGCGGCATGCATACCGTTGTTACGAGCCGCGCTGAGACCGAGATTGGGTTGAACCATGTTTTTGAAGTCAGGTTTATTAGAGCGTTGTGCGCGAGCTGTTTCAAATTCTTGAACGAGTTGTTGCGAGTTGTCGGTGGAGCCGTCATCGACAAGAATGATTTCGTAGTTAGGATAACTGAGTTGATCAAGGGATTCTAAAGCGCCTTTTAGCGTTTTTCCGCCGTTGTAAGAACAGACAACAACGGAAACTTTAGGCGTTTGCGGCAGCGACACCAGAGAGCTGGAATTTTTCCAAAGTTTTTGAACGGCATGATAAGCAAGTTTAGGAGAGCGATCGCGGGTGACTAAACCAAAATCCCAATCGGTAATATCATGGCCGCCTGTAAACCATTCGTCGGTGAAAGCAAAAAGAATGGTGCCGGCTAGACCGGAGCGAATTACAGTCTCGATATGCCAGGTTAACATTTCGGCTTGTTCCGCTTGGGTATGGCGTTGGGTGTCCATACCGAACTCGCCTAAGATGAGAGGCTTTTCTTCTGCGAGATTTTGCAAGCGCGCCAGATAGTTTTGAAAATCGATTTGGCGATGGAGATAGACGTTGTAGGTTAAAAAATCGGCAAAACGTGGAATTAAATATTCTGTAGTGGGATAGGCAGCGTAAGAAACGAGTGTATTAGCGTCTTGGCTTTTGACAATCGAGATGAGTTCATCCAGGAAATTTCGGATTTTTTTTGCTCCATACCATCGCACCATGTCGCTAGGAATTTCGTTACCGATTAATAAGGCCATGAGGGCAGGGTGATTAGCGCATTGTTCTGCAGCGCGGCGAATGCGATGATGAATATCATGACGCGTTTTACGGTGATCTAAAAAGGTTAAGTGTTGCTGCCAAGGGACAGTGATAAGGGCGTAAAGCTGGTTTTCGGCTAGCAAATCCAGGAACCATCGCGGGGGAATATGATAAAGTCGTAATGTGTTAGCGCCGAGTTGGCGAATGATTTCTAGATCATGTTTTATTTTGTCTTCGGTAGGCAAAAAGATTTCAGGCGTGTTAAGGGCTGGCCGAAATGGGCCATAAGTTACACCCTGAAGGTGAAACTTTTTTTCGCCGAGAAAAAAAAATTTAGCGCGACACTGCAGTCGCTGGAGAGATGTCATAGTTACTTTTTAGATGTGCCTTGTTCGAAATTCATGAAATGGCATCTTATCATAAAAAATGAGGTTCGTTAAATTATTTAACAAATTTCTTGCATCTTTTTTTAGTGCGGATTAATTTTTTGTTCCAGTGACCACGACTGCCATCAAAAAGGCTAATGGAAAAGGCTTCCATAAACTCTCGGGCATGGGTTGGGTGAATATGCTTTTCGGGGTTTGGACATGGTTGGTCTTTGCTTTTCTCTATTTGCCAATTCTGTTACTGATTATTTTTTCTTTTAATAAATCAAAGCTTAACATCGTATGGACTGGTTTCACATTGGATTGGTATGTGAAGTTGATGCATAACGCACCGATCATTCGGGCTTTGCGGAATAGTTTGATTATAGCTTGTTTTACCACGGTGATTTCGGTGATACTGGGGACAGTGGGGGCATGGTTGCTCTATCGCTATCGTTATCCCGCAATGCGTACGTTGAATACTTTGATTTTTATTCCCATGGTCATTCCGGAAATTATTATGGGTATTAGCTTATTGATTCTTTTTACTGTGGTGAATTTTGGGCTGGGTTTTGTAACGATCATTATTTCGCACGTAACGTTTTGTTTCCCTTTTGTATTGGTAGCGATTCAAGCGCGTTTGTCGGGTTTGGATCCTTTTTTGGAGGAAGCAGCAATGGATTTAGGAGCGACACCGGTGAAGGCGTTTTGGTTGGTAATTGTGCCTTATTTGTTACCAGCGATTTTTTCGGGTACTTTGATGTCGTTTACTCTATCTTTAGATGAGTTGTTGGTGACTTATTTTGTTGCGAGCCCTTCTTCGGCGACTTTGCCGATGAAAGTTTTTGGTATGGCGAAGGTGGGTTTAAATCCGATGTTGAATGCGATTTCGACGATCTTTATTTTGGGAACGGCTGTTTTAGTTTTGGCATCCGAATACAGTAAAAAATTTAACCGATAATTTTATTAACCCTAACTTGGAAAACCTAACTATGAAGAAAATGAAAAAACAAACATTAATCTGTTCGTTGCTAGCGATGATGGTGTTGTCTGGCTGCGGGAAAAAAGAAGAGAACAAGATGGCCAACGAAGAAGGCGATAAGCCCATGGCTAAAGAAATTAACCTTTTTGCTTGGTCAGAATATGTGCCGCAAACTGTGATTGATGGATTTACTAAGGAGACTGGCATTCGGGTTAATTACGAAACTTACTCTTCTAATGAGGAAATGTTGTCGAAACTTTTATCGGGCGCGACTTCTTATGATTTGATTCAGCCCTCAGAATATACGATTGAAGCTTTAATGAAGCAGAATAAGCTAGCTCCTTTAGATCATTCGAAACTTCCTAATTTGGAGAATATTGGAGAGGAATATAAAAATTTGGCGCATGATCCTGGTTTGAAATATAGTGTGCCTTGGATGGTTGGAACAGTTGGAATTGTTGTTAATACGGATGTGGTAAAAGATCCGGTAAAAGGTTATAAAGATGTTTTTAGTGAGAAATACGCTGGTCGCATTGTGGCGCTAAATGATAATCGAGAATGGTCTTCTTGGGCGTTGGCCGCAATGGGATTACCGATCAATGATGTGACATCTGAAAACTTGCAAAAAGTTCGTCCACTTTTGGCCGAATGGGTGAAGCGAGTGAAGGTATTTGATTCCGATAGTCCTAAAACAGCCTTGTTGAATGGAGATGTCGATTTAGGTGTAGTTTGGAGTGGAGAAGCAGCGATTCTTTATAATGAAGATAAAAATTTGTTTATGTTTTGCCTGAAGAAGGTGCGCATATGTTTGTCGATAGTCTCGCTATTCCAGCCAACGCACCTCATCAAGAAGCGGCTCATTTATTTATCAACTACATTTTGCGTCCTGAAGTCAGTAAATTAATTTCTGACGATTTTCCTTATACCAATCCTAACTTGAAAGCGCGCGAACTTCTTTCACCAGAACAACTCAACAATCCAGCGAGTTATCCTACTGCTCCAGGGCATTTGGAAATTTTCCGAGATATTGGCAAATCAGCAGCTGATATTGACAAACTCATGACTGATTTGAAGAGTTCTTAAAAGAGGATAGACTATGAATTTTGCAGCTGGCGCAGACCAAGATTTTCAAGGCAGGCAAAGACCCGTAGGCTTGATGGGGTGGCTTTTAATGGCGCCTATGCTTTTGTGGTTGTTTGCCTTTGTGGTAGCGCCAGCGCTGATTCTTTTAGTTTATAGTTTTTGTGAACGCGATACTTTAGGACAAGTCGTTTATCAATTTAATTGGAGCAATTATAAACGTGTGTTTGATCCGATTTATGTGAAAATTCTGCTGCGTTCTTTGTGGTATGCTTTTCTGACTACAGTATTGTGCGTTGGGATTGGTTATCCTGTAGCTTAGTACATAGGTCGCGCGCGCGAAGAGGTTCGCAATAAATTGTTAATGCTAGTCATGATTCCGTTTTGGACGAGTTTTTTGATTCGTACTTATGCATGGATTACGATTTTAAAATCGGAAGGTCTTTTGAGTGGTATGTTGCAGTATACGCGTATTATTTCAGCGCCTTTGGAAATTCTTTATACGCCCAGTGCTATTATTATTGGGTTGGTCTATAGTTATGTGCCTTTTATGATTTTGCCGATTTATGGTAGTGTCGAACGTTTGGACAATGCTTTGATCGAAGCGGCTTGTGATCTGGGTGCTGGTCCTGCCCGGGCTTTTTCGTCGGTTATTATTCCTTTGACTCAACCGGGGATTGTGGCGGGAATTTTGTTGGTTTTTATTCCTTCAATCGGTATGTATGCCATTTCAGATTTGATGGGTGGAGCTCGTGTGCCCATGATTGGAAATGTTATCCAGAATCAATTTTTGCAAGCGCGCGATTGGCCATTTGGAGCCGCTCTGGGTATGACCATTATGGTTCTGTTTGTCTTAGCATTTTGGCTCAGTTCTTATCGAAAAACATCTTCATAAACTTGTTATAAAGCATAAAAATGACTTGACTTTTGTTGCGTGAAGTGGAACATTAGTGGAAATGGTAGGAGGAGTTTGTGCGAATTAATGATATAGACGAGTTGTTGAAAAATTCTTCCCTTTATCGAGAATTTCTCGCGGAACGGGAGGAAATCTTAAAGCACAAATGGATTGAAAGTGAAAAAGTGGGACGCGATGTAGGCTTTGAAAAAGCGTTAATCGATTGGACCATGAAACATCGAGCGCAATGGCGTCAATCTCGAACCTCTTTCCATTCTTCCGATGAAGATGTGAAGTAATCAGCTTTCTTGCTGATTTTTTTGTTTTTAAGCGAGTTCATTTTGCTTTTTTATTTTTTTTCTTTATGACGTCTTCATGAAGGAAGCGATTTTGGCTTTGGAAGATGGTTTTATTCTTCGAGGCAAAGCGGTGGGTTCATTGAGACCTGCTTTAGGCGAAGTCTGTTTTAATACCGCAATGACTGGTTATCAAGAGGTGTTAACGGATCCTTCCTACAAGGGGCAAATCGTTGCCATGACTTATCCCCAAATTGGAAACTATGGCATTAACGAAGAAGATCAGGAATCGCTTTGCCCTCAAGTTAACGGTTTTGTAATGCGTGAACTTTCTCCCATGGTTTCTAATTGGCGTTCTCATTTGTCCTTAGAAGAATATTTATTGAAAAACGATATTTCTGCCATTGAACAGATTGATACGCGTGCCTTGACCAAACATTTGCGAACGCGTGGCGCTTTGCGAGGAGTCATCACCTCCGAAAAACTTTCTGATGTCGCGGCTAGGGATTTGGCAAAAAGCTTTTCTTACGAAGGCGTGGATTTTGTAAAACAAGTCACCACAAAACAAAATTATTTATGGGATGAAAAAGGCGAGAAAAGTTGTGCTTGGCCTTCATCACAATCTCTTGCCCCTGCGCGTTATCGTGTTACCGCTTACGATTTTGGAATAAAACATAATATATTACGCTGTTTGCGACGTGCTGGATTTCAAGTGAAAGTAGTGTCTGCGAATACATCTGCCGATGAAGTTTTGCGTGATAATCCGGATGGAATATTTCTTTCCAATGGGCCCGGCGATCCTGCCGCGCTGACTTATGCGCATCGCAATGTTCGAGATTTGATTGGGAAAAAACCGATGTTTGGCATTTGTTTGGGGCATCAAATCATTGCCTACGCACTCGGCGGCAAAACGTTTAAATTGAAGTTTGGCCATCGCGGCGCCAATCAACCGGTAAAAGATTTGCGAACAGGTAAGATAGCTATCACTTCACAAAACCATGGTTTTGCTGTTGCGACAGATTCTTTGCCGCAAGAGGTAGAAGTAACTCATTTGAATTTGAACGATAACACGTGTGAGGGTTTGGCGCATCGCACTTTGAATCTTTTTTCTGTGCAATATCATCCTGAGGCCTCGCCAGGTCCCTCGGACGCGAACTATCTTTTTCAAGAATTTGCCAAAAGAATTGAATCTTCTCAAAAATAACGCTACTTTTTTTAAACTATGCCACGTCTATTGGGTCAATCCTCAGAACTAGGAGAATTAGCTTTTGATCTTGCTGATCCTGAAATCACGATCGGCCGAGCGGAGGGTAACGCGATTCGTCTGAACGACGGAAGCGTGTCCAGTCGTCACGCTGTGCTTACGTTCACAGAAGATGATTATACCATTAAAGATTTAAACTCTACCAATGGTACTCGTGTGAATGGCACAAAAATTGTGCAACAAAAACTGCAGCGCGGCGATGTGGTGCATATTGGTAATTTACAGTTTCAATACCAATCCGAAACTGGAGGTGCAATTCAACCTTTACCCGAGCCGACCCAAGCGCAGCAATTTAATGTGGCCAACCAAAGTGCGCGACCAGCCAATTTTGTGAATGCGGCGCCTTTTCCAAAAACCAATTCTGAAAAAGAAGAGAAAAAATATTACTCTCTTCTTACTGTGGTTGGAATTTTAGCAGTTTTAGCAGTGATCGGTTGGGCGCTTCGTTTATTTATTTTAGACGTCAAATAGAATCTTGTTTATGCCGTTCGATATTAAAGCGCTCGTTAACCAGCGGTTAGGTGATAATTATGAAACGCATCATCGCTACCTCAATCGCACCCTTGTCAAAGTGCATCGCACCATTGGGTTTGATAAAGTTTATGTGCGAGCTAAAGGCGCTTATCTTTATGATAAAGAAGGCAACGAATATCTGGATTTTTTAGCCGGTTTTGGCGCGTTTAATATTGGTCGTAATCACCCCGTTCCACAACAGGCCATTCGCGATGTTTTAGATCTCGATTTGCCTAATATGGTGCAAATGGATTGCGCTTTTCTCGCTGGCGTTTTGGCGGAAAAATTAGTGGAACGATTTGCTAAACAAGGAGCATCGCATTTGGATGCGGTGTTTCTCTGTAATAGTGGCACCGAAGCTGTTGAAGGGGCTTTAAAATTTGCGCGTGCGGCTACAAAACGACCTCGCATTTTGGCGTTAAAAAATTCTTATCACGGCCTTTCCTATGGTTCGCTTTCGGTCACGGGTAATCCTTATTTTCACGAGGGTTTTGGTCCTTTTTTACCCGGTTGCGAGCATGTGAATTTAGGCGATTTGAACGAGTTAGAACAGGAACTCAAAAAAGGCGATGTTGCAGCTTTTTTAGTGGAATGCGTGCAAGGGAAGGGGATTAAATTTCCTAAAGACGATTATTTTCAGCAAGCGCAAGCTTTGTGTCGACAACATGGTACATTGCTCATTTGCGATGAAGTGCAATCCGGTTTGGGTCGCACAGGCAAATGGTTTGCGTTTGAACATTGGAATCTTGAGCCGGATATTGTTACCCTCGCAAAAACATTGAGCGCGGGTTATGTGCCTTGTGGTGCGATTGTAACGCGCCGCGCTATTTACCAAGCTACTTTTTCACGTTTGGATCGTTGCATTGTGCATTCTACAACCTTTGGCAGAAACAATTTAGCCGCGGTTTGTGGTTTAGCTGCTTTATCCGTTTTGGAAGAAGAAAACTTAGTCGAAAACGCTGCAAAACAAGGAAAAATTCTGGAAGAGGCATTATTGACCTTAAAACAAAAACATGATGTGATTTATGATATCCGCATGAAAGGGCTCATGTGCGCCATTGAATTTGGTGAACCGAAGTCGCTCATGCAAAAAATGGGTTGGAAAGCGATTCACAAAATGGACAAAGGCCTTTTCCCTCAACTCATCGTCACGCCGCTTCTTACGAAACATCGTGTCATGACTCAAGTTGCAGCGAATAATTGTGATATTGTGAAGTTTTTACCCCCACTGGTCATTGGTCAAAAAGAAATCGATTGGTTTGTGAATGCTTTGGATCACGTCCTACTTGATCTCAGAAAATTCCCAGGCCCACTTTGGGAAATGGGCGGTAATTTCTTTAAAGCGATGAAATCGGACATTTCGCAAAAGCCTGAGCCTATTCCGGCTTAAACCGTTTCGCCTCGAATCAAATCATCCCAAGTTTCACGTTTTCTTATGGGACGATGATTGAAATCTTTGACTAAAATTTCTGCAGGTCGAGGTCGGGAATTGTAATTAGAAGCCATGGTGAATCCGTAGGCGCCTGCGCTTAAGAAAGCGATGTAATCGCCTTGTTTTAATTCGGGTAGGGGACGATTTTTGCAAAAGACATCGCTGGATTCGCAAATGGGGCCAACAATATCGGTGGGCACTAAAGAGGAGGAAGTTTCTAAATTGTCTAGTGGAACAATTTCGTGGTAAGAATCGTAAAAAGCAGGTCGGACTAAGTCGTTCATTGCGGCATCGACAATGACAAATCGTTTTTCACCGGTATTTTTTACGAAAAGAACTTGAGTGACAAGTATGCCGGCGTTGCCAGCGATATAACGGCCAGGTTCCAACAGAATTTTTAAATTTAATTTTTTGATTAAGGGTAAAATCGCTTGGGTGTAACGATCTGGGGTCAACAGATTGGGATGCGTTTGCCACCAGCTTTCTGCGCCACTTTCTAAAGCAGGATCGTAGATAATTCCCATACCACCGCCGATATCAAAAAATTCGAGGTCATATTTTTCTTTCAGGCTTTGAATGAGGGGCAATAATTTTTCAATGGCCTGTAAAAATGGTGTGACATCGGTGATTTGGGAGCCGATGTGAGTTTGTAAGCCACGAATTTTAAGATGAGGAAGTTGGGAGATCCGGTGGTAAAGTGCGGGAATTTCTTCAAATGCGATGCCAAATTTATTTTCGTAAGTTCCGGTTGTGATTTTACTGTGGGTGTCGGCTTTGACATTGGGATTGACGCGCACAGCGATCGGCGCTTTTTTCCCCAATTTGCCAGCAATTTCGTTGATGAAGTTGAGTTCCGCTTCGCTTTCGACGTTGAAGCTGTAAATATTTTCCTGCAACGCAAACTCAATTTCTTCACGCGTTTTGCCGACTCCGGCGAAGTTGCATTTTTGGGGATCGCCTCCCGCTTTTTTGACGCGATAAAGTTCACCACCACTAACGATATCAAAGCCGCTGCCAAGTTTTGCCAGGCAATTTAAAACGGCAAGGTTGGAGTTGGCTTTCATGGCAAAACAGATCAAGATGATCGACGGGGCTAGGCGCGATCGAGTTTTTGCCAATGATCTTCCAAAGTGCTTTGGGAATAGAGATAAAGTGGAGTTTGATAATGTTTTACAAGATCCGTGATAGGAAGTTTTTCGATGTGAAGTTGGCCATTTTTACGATGAAAGTGGTGCATGGTTTAAGGTAGAAAATATTAAGAATTTTTTAATTTTTTTTGCCAACGCTTGATCTCTTTTTCAACGAGTTTGGGATTAGGACTGCCCAGAGTTTTTTTAGTTAAGAGCTGTTGGTATGGCGATTGAGTTAAAAGATGTTTCACTTTCAAAAAAGTGGGGTGTAGCTCGCGCCATTCTTGGTCAGAAAGTTGGCGAAGTGTTTTTTGGTGGCGCAAGGCATAGGCTACGGCAGAACCGACGAGATGGTGAGCTTGGCGAAAAGGGATGCGCTGTTGCACCAAAGCATCGGCTAGATCGGTGGCTAAGAGGTTGGGATCGTGAATGGCGATTTGGCAGGGGATGGTGTTGACTTTGATTTGGCTTAGCATATCTGCAAAGAGATCCAGTGACAGACGTAAGGTATCGGCAGTGTCGAAGAGTCGTTCTTTATCTTCTTGAAGGTCGCGATTGTAGGTCATGGGTAATCCTTTTAACGTGATCAATACGCTGAGAAGATTTCCAATCACGCGACCTGTTTTGCCGCGAGCGAGTTCGGCAATATCGGGATTTTTCTTTTGCGGCATTAAACTGGAGCCGGTTGTGAAGGTGTCGCTGAGTTGAATGAAATTGAATTCAGCGCTCGACCATAAAATCAAATCTTCTGCAAGGCGTGAAAGGTGAACAGCGGTCAAGGCAGATGCAGAAAGAAATTCGACAATAAAATCACGATCGCTCACGGCATCCATGGAGTTGGCAATCAGACGGGGTTTGCCTTGCTTATCGATAAATCCGAGTTCTTGAGCAACAAAAGTTCGGTCTAAGGGCAAGGTGCTGCCGGCTAAAGCGCCAGAGCCTAGGGGGCAGTAGTTAGTGATGTCGTAACTATGTTCGAGTCGACTGAAATCGCGTTCCAACATTTCGACATAAGCTAAAAAATGATGAGCTAAAGAAACCGTTTGCGCGCGTTGCAGGTGAGTATAGCCGGGAATAAAACAATTTTTATTTTTTTGCCACTGTCAGAAGTGTATTTTGTAGGCGGCGAATGAGTTGTTGATGAGAAAAAATTTCTTCTTTCAACCAAAGTCGCATGTCGGTAGCGACTTGATCGTTGCGGCTTCGGCCTGTGTGAAGTTTTTCGCCAGCAGATGTTAGTCGCGTCAATTCGGCTTCGATGTTCATGTGCACATCTTCTAGTTCAGCGCGCCATTGAAATTTGTCGGTTTCGATATTGCGTTGAATGGCGAGTAAATGTTTTTGAATTTCCGACAGTTCTTTAGCGGTTAGCAGGCGATTTTCTTTAGCATGTTGGCATGAGCTAGGCTGCCGCGAATATCGTGGCGATAAAGACGCGAATCGAAAGTATGGGATTGCGTGTAAGCACGCACTTTTTCATTGGGTTGGGTTGTAAAACGTCCTCCCCAGATGGTTTGCTTTTTTGGGCGCATTTCTTAGTGATTTATAAGCTTTTCAATAGTGGGTCAATGGATTTTAGAAAATTGAGTTCGATTCAATGTATTTTTACCCGCTAAATACGTTAATTGACGCGAACGTTTAGCCTTTAATTCATGATTTATTAAGAGTTTCGTTCTCTTAAAGAAAAATTAAATCGGAATAATCTAATGGCTTAACGGTAAACTCTGTCGCAACGTTCCACACGATAAACGGGCACGGCGCGTCTGACTGCGGTAGAATAGCCATCGCGAAATCCCTGTCGGTAAGCGCCTGAATAACCATAATTGGGGTAAGCGGGGCGATAGTAAACGGGACGGGAATAGTAAACCGGGCGAGCGTAATAGCTATTATAATAAGAGCGATAAGCAGGTCGACAACGATCGTAATAATAGTCTGAAGGATAATAAGAACCAAAGGAAACATTAAAACTAACGCCTGCTTGAGTTATTTTGGGAACAAACAAAAGAGCAAAGAGAGAAAGAGTGAAAATTATTTTTTTCATAGAAATCCTTTGTTTTACTTCATTATTGAGACGCGTTCTTTTTGTTCTTTCTTCAATATAATAATCTTATTTTGCAAACTTGGCAAATCATAGAGTTTTTAGTAGCGTCAAATGGGTTATGAAACGGATTTGTTTATTTTTCATCGCGATGTTGGGGATGCTACAGGTAAAGAGTTTAGCTCAATTTGATTTGCAGCCATTTGAAGGTTCTTTGACAAATAATTCATTATCAACACCTTCTAATACTGAAGAAGATGTGAAACCAGAAGATTCTTATACGCCAGAATCTTCAGGAACAACGTCTATTATATCCAAAGGGCACCAAGAAGAATCGGAAATTACGGGTTTACCGGATTCTGGTAAACCTTGGGAAAAGTTGGAGGGATGCCGTTTGATGACCGAACGCTACGGCGATGGAGATAGTTTTCACGTGTCGCATCGTGGTAAAGAATATATTTTTCGATTGTATTTTGCTGATGCTCCCGAGAGTAGTGATGACAAACCCTTTCGAGTTAAAACTCAGGCGAAATATTTTGGAATTACAGATGAACAGGTGCTTGAGTCGGGTCATGAAGCGACGACTTATACTTGGAAACTTTTGCAAGGCCAAACTTTTACTGCTTATACCCAATGGCTGGATGCTCAAGGTAATAGTTCTATGCCCCGTTATTTTGCTGTTTTAATTACCAAAGATGGGAAAAATTTATCGGAATTACTGGTAGAAAATGGTTTGGCCCGAGCTTATGGGGCCGCGGCTAATATTCCTGGTGTTTTAAAGGAAATTGAATTTCGTCGGCGTTTGGATGAGCTGCAAGAAAAGGCTAAAAAGAAAAAATTGGGTGCGTGGAAGTTTTCAACAAAGAGCTAGAGCTAATGGCTACTTAGTTTTTCAACTGTTTCGCGAAGAGTTTTAATCTCGGCATTAATAGTTTCAAAAGCTTTCTGACTCCAGGGTTGCACGGAGGACAGTTTTTTCTTGAAATTGAGCATGCGATGTAGTGGTGTTTCGAGGTCTTGTTTTTGAGCCATTTGCTTGAGAGTTTCCCAAGCGATTTCGACGCATTCTCTTTGGTGGCACAAGAGGAGTAGATCGTTTCCGGCTTCGATAGCGAGCCGAACCGTTTGAGCAATGCCGTATTCAAAGGAAATGGCGCCCATTTCGAGATCATCGGTCATGACAAGGCCTTGGTAATTCATTTTTTTGCGTAAGAGTTGTCGAATGATTTGAGAGGAAAGGGAGGAGGGTAGATTATCCGAACTGAGTTGAGGATAAACGGCATGGCCGATCATAATTGCAGAGGATTTAGGAGCCAGTGCTTTGAAAGGTTTGAGTTCGTTATTTTCCATTTCTTTTAGGGAACGGTTAACAGTCGGCAAAGAACGATGGGGATCTTTGCTGCAAAGAGAATAACCAGGAAAATGTTTAATCGTTCCGTGGACACCTTCTTTTTGCATGGCATCAAGGAATGCGCCAGCTTTTTGGATAACTTCGTCTGCCTTTTTCCCGTAGCACCGATTGAGAAGTGAATTTTCCGTGCTGCTGTCTAAAAGAATATCCACCACAGGAGCTAAGTTTAAGTTGAAACCGAAAAGATTGAGTAATTGAGCGGTTAGTTTTCCGTGGCACTCAATGAGTTTGAGTTGGTTAGCTTGGCGTAGTTGATCCGCGTTAGGTGGTTGCTCGCCGATTTCTTTTAAGCGCGAAACGCGACCTCCTTCTTGATCGATGGTAAGAATGGGTGGTCTTTCACAAAGGGAGCGGAGTTCGTTGCACAGTTCTCGAACTTGCTGTGGGCTTTGAAGATTGCGTCCGAATAAAATAAAACCGCCGGGTTGCACTTTTTTAATGAAATCGCGATAAGTGTCATTTAATCGAGGTCCAGGAAGACCCATGGTTAGAAGTTGGCCCAGCTCTAGTTTCATTCGAACGCGATTCTATATCTGAACCCGAGTAAACTGTCATGGTAAAATTTGTGAGTTGCCAAGATTAAGAAACTCTTTATAGTGCGCGGCTTATGGCAAGTTCAGTTTTATTAAAGGCGAGTTCGCGTCAAGTCGCGGGTCGAAATCAGGTTAAAAAAATACGCACTCAGGGTCGTGTGCCGGCGGTTTTTTATGGTAAAAAAACGCAAGCCACCAATTTGGAAATCGATTCACGCGCGTTAAATGCTTTGATTCAGCACGCAACGGGTGAAAATTTGGTAGTGGATTTGGAATTGGAACAAACTGGGGGAAGCAAAGTTAAAAAATTAGCGCTTTTGCAAGATGTTCAGCATGATCCGATTTCTGGCAATATTTTACATGTCGATTTGCATGAGATTGCAGCGGATGAAAAAATTAAAGCGCAGGTTGTAGTTGAAGCTACAGGTGAAGCAGTGGGTGTGAAAACGTATGGCGGTATTCTTGAGCATATTCTTCGCGAATTACAGGTGGAATGTTTGCCTAAAGATTTACCGGATCGTATTACGGTTGATGTCTCACAATTAAACGTGGGACAAACTTTGCATGTCAGCGACATTGTTGTTCCTGACGGAGTGCAGATTTTGAATTCGAAAGATCTCGTTGTCTTTTCTGTAGCAGCCCCAGCAGTGGAAGAGGAAAAAACGGCTGCCGAAACGGCTGCAACACCAACTCAACCGGAAGTCATTAAGGAAAAGAAACCGGCTGAAGGCGCTGCTGCTGCAGAAGCGGGTGAAGCCAAAAAGGACAAGAAATAATTTGAGGAGCCGCGTGTGATTCGCGTGGTGGTGGGATTAGGCAACCCGGGTCGCGAATATGTTGCGACGCGACACAATATCGGTTTTTTAATTTTAGATCGTTGGGCAGCGCAGCATAGCGCTTTTTGGAAAAAGGAATCACGTTGGCAAAGTGAGGTGACTACAGTTAATTTAGAAAGTGAAGGTTCCTTGCAAGCGATAAAATTGCTGAAACCTTTAACCTTTATGAATTTGAGCGGCACCGCGGTAAGGTCGTTTTTAGACTGGCATCAAATTTCGGCAGAGGAAATTTTAGTGGTAGCGGATGATGTGGCTTTGTCTTTGGGCCAGTTGCGATTGCGCGTGTCGGGCGGAACTGGTGGGCATAATGGGTTGGCATCAGTGGAGCAACAGTTGCAAACTCAGAGCTTTGCGCGTTTGCGTTGTGGCGTGGGGCCTTTGCCTGAAAGTAAAAATTTATCGGATTATGTTTTGGAACCTTTTGCTTCTTCGGAACGGGACGAGACTATGAAAATGATAGAAAAAGCTGTCCAGGCTACAGAATGCGCTTGCATTTTGGGCTTGGCTACGGCTATGAACCAGTTTAATCAAATAAAAAACGAGTTATGAAGTATTACGAAGCCTTATATATATTGAATGTTCAAGGACAGGACGAAGCAGTCTCTGAAGCCATTGAAGGAATTGAAAAAGAAATTAAAAATTTAGAGGGTAAAGTGGAAGGTGTCCAAAAACTGGAGCGTCGCAAATTTGAACGAGGCGATTCCAGTTTGGATTCCGGGTTTTATGTGAATGTGATTTTGCAGTTAGCGCCTGAAAAATTGGAAGCATTACGTTCCAAGCTGACTTTAAATCCCTCAGTTTTTCGCCAAATGTATCTTATCACCTCGGCCAAGCCTGCAAAAAAGAAAGCTTCCCGAAAAAAGACGGAAGCAGCAACTGCTTAATTAAATTATGTCTTCATTAAACAAAGTTTTTTTAATGGGCAATTTGACGCGCGATCCCGAAGTGCGTTATACGCCTAAAGGAACCGCGGTAACGGATATTTCCATTGCCATCAACACGGTTTATCGAACTCAAGAAGGTGATGAAAAGGAAGAGGTCACTTATGTTGATATTGTGACTTGGGGGCGACAAGCGGAGACTTGCGGTCAATATCTAACCAAAGGTGCACCCGTTTTTGTAGAGGGCCGGTTGCAGTTGGATCAATGGGAAGATAAAGACGGTCAAAAGAAAAGTCGGTTGCGCGTTCGCGCCGAGCGAGTTCAATTTTTAGGGAGGCCGCGTAATGCCGAGTTTCGTGAAGGAGCAGCCGCTGCTTCGGTTCCTGCTGCCAAAGAAGCGGAAAAAGGTGCAGCAACCGCAGCACGATCTACCAAGTCGGCAGAAGAAGTGCATTTGGAAGAAGATGATATTCCTTTTTAATCAAGTAAAAGTATAAAAGTTATGATAGAAGTTATTTTAAAATCAAAAATTTCTGGATTAGGTGCCGAAGCTGATGTCGTGAAAGTGCGTCCAGGTTATGCGCGAAATTATTTGTTGCCACGCGGTTTTGCTTTGCCGGCGACTGCTGCTTACAAACATCAAATTGAACAATTGAAAAAAGCTAGAGCGGAACGCGAAGCGAACGAGTTAAATGAGGCAAATGAGTTGGCCAAACAACTCAATAAAGTCACGTTGACTTTTCAAATGACAGCAGCAGAAGGACAAGGTAAAGTGTTTGGTTCCGTTACGAGTCAGGATATCTTGGAGCGTTTAAATAAGGAAAATATTACGCTTGAGAAAAAACAGCTTCGTCTGGATCATCCTTTAAAAGAAAAAGGATCTCATACTTTGGAAGTTGTTTTACATTCCGAAGTGAAAGCGGCATTCAAAGTGGTATTAGAAGTGCCTAAAGGTTCGGATGATGAGGCTGATACAGCAGCAAAAAGCAGATCAGGTTCCACCAAAAAATCGGCTTCTCGAAAAAAGAAATCAGAATCAGAGAAGTCTGAAGAATAATTAAACATTATTTTAGGATAGCCAACACCTGACGAAATAAGTCAGTGCCTGCTTTTTGAACGAGTTCCCAGCTAATGGTTTCCACTGAAGTTACGATAATTTTGTCCTGTTGCATTTCGTGAATAGCAAGTTCGTGGTCTAAGGGTTTGCGCGAACTGGTGGCGTCAGCGATTAAATAAACACTTTTACCTTCTTCACGCAGATCGTAAGCGGTTTGGCGCACACAAACATGGGTTTCGCAACCTGCGATCAAGAGGTGACGTGGTAATTCTTCAGGAAGGCAGTGAAGAGCGGAAAACTCGGATTTGGCAAGCGGTTGAATAAAATCAGGGAGCGTGTTTTTGATTTCTGGAATCGTAGCGCCTAATTTTTCAGGAAGTTGTTCTGTAAAAAAAATAGGAAAATTAAAAATTTTAGCGACTTCGATAAGGGCACGCGTTTTTTGAATTAACCTTTCTTTTTCATGCAGGATGGGAACTAATTTTTCCTGTAAATCAATGACGATAAGCCCTGTTTCTTTTGGAGTCAGACGCCAGCTCATAATTATATTATGTTCAAGAATGAGGGCGAAGCAAGGGAAATAGAATGACTTCGCGTAAGCTATCGGCGCCAGTTAGGGTGGCGACAAGTCGATCGATGCCAATGCCAATGCCGCCTGCGGGTGGCATGCCATGTTCTAATGCGGTGAGAAAAGCTTCGTCGATGTTTTGTTTTTCTTCGCCGGCTTGATGCATCAAACGTTCGCGTTGCACGAGAGGATCATTTAATTCGCTGTAACCTGGGGCAATTTCTTGTCCGTTGATTACCAATTCAAACACATCAACTAGCGAAGCATTTTGCTGATTTTGCTTTGCTAGAGGCACTAATTCTTTAGGTAGATGGGTATAAAAAACCGGATTGATTGTTTTGGCTTCTACCAATTTTTCGAAAATTTGGTTGGTGACTTCAAAGTCTTCTAATCCGGGAATAATTTCAACGCCTAATTCTTTCGCTTTGTTTTTGCGTTGTTCGGTGCTCAAGGCAAACCAATCGTTGCCGGCAACTTCGCAAACCGCATCGTGATAAGTTTTGCGAGGCCAAGGTCGGTTCCATTGGATGGGTCCGTCATAGTTGATGATTTGCGCCAGATGACAAATTAATTCTTCGACTAGGTTAGCCATCATTTCAAAGTTGGCATAAGCCCAATAGGCTTCTAACATGGTGAATTCGGGATTATGTTTGCGTGAAATGCCTTCATTGCGAAAGTTACGATTGATTTCATAAATTTTTTCAAAGCCACCAACCAACAATTGTTTGAGATAAAGCTCGGGTGCAATGCGTAAATAAAGATCAAGGTCGAGAGCATTATGATGCGTGACAAAAGGTTGTGCAGCCGCGCCGCCCGCTATGGTTTGCATCATTGGGGTTTCAACTTCTAAGAAATTTCGTTCATCAAAAAAACGACGGATTTGGCGCACGAGACGAATGCGTTGTTGAAAAATGTTGCGGGCTTCTTCATTGGTCAAAAGATCGAGATAACGTTGCCGATAACGTTGTTCGACATCCGTGAGGCCATGCCATTTTTCGGGCAAAGGGCGAAGGGCTTTTGTGAGGAGTTGAAATTGTTCAACTTTTAAGGATTGTTCGCCGGTTTTGGTGGTAAATAGCGTGCCTTCCACGCCAAGAATATCGCCTAGATCAAGGAGTTGAAATTGTTCCCATGGTGTTTCGCCTAAACTATTCTTTTGCAAATAAATTTGAATGCGACCCGAGCTGTCTTGTAAGTGGGCAAATTGACTTTTGCCCATATCGCGTCGCGTCATTAGGCGGCCGGCTATTTTTACTTTTTTCCCTTCTAGAAAATGGGTTTTACATTCTTGTGCGGAAATGGTGTCAGGAAAAGATTGGCCAAAAGGGGAAACACCCAATTGTTCCAAAGCTTTGAGCTTGGCTAGTCGCTGTTCCAGCAAAGAATGAGTTGTCATGGGTGGTGAGTGAAACGCAAAGCAAGAAACTCGTCAATGTCCTTTAATCAAAAATTAATCTTTTGGATGGAAGATGATTATGAAATTGTCTTGTTCCCTTCCAGAAGCTGCCTAGAGGTAGAGATGTCATGAAAAAAGGGGTTGATGATAATGACTTAAAACGGATTCCTCGTCACGTGGCTATTATCATGGATGGCAACGGGCGTTGGGCCAAGAAGAGAGGATTGCCGCGTATTCAAGGGCATCGCCAGGGGGTGGAATCGGTTCGTGCGGTGGTTCGTGCAGCGGGTGAAGTGGGCGTGGAATATCTAACGCTTTATGCGTTTTCGGTTGAAAATTGGTTACGACCCAAAACAGAAGTCAAACTTCTCATGGAATTTTTAAAACGGTTTTTGCGTGATGAATTGGCAGAGTTGCAAACGAATAATGTCAAGTTACAAGCGATTGGGCGTTTAACAGATTTGCCAAAAGATGTACAAGAGGAGTTGCATCGCACGATTCTTGCTACGAGTCGAAACACAGGGTTAACGTTGATTTTGGCGCTGAGTTATAGTGGTCGTGTCGAGCTTGTGGAAGCGGTGCGATCGATTGTGCGAGAAGTGCAAAGTGGGCATTTGGATTGGGCGCAAATTGATGAAACGGTCATTAGTCACCATCTTTACACGCGTTATTATCCTGAACCGGATTTATTGATTCGCACCAGTGGCGAAATGCGTCTGAGTAATTTTTTGTTATGGCAGTTATCGTATACTGAGTTATATGTAACATCAACTTTATGGCCCGATTTTCGGAAGATACAATTTTTGGAAGCGTTGAAAGATTTTTCAAACCGACAAAGACGTTATGGCAAAGTCTAATTTTTTAAGACGCGCTTTTTCTACGTTGCTTTTGTGGGGACTTATTTTAGGGGTCATTATTTTTGATTGGGATTGGGGATTTGGATTATTAATTCCGGCGATTGGCACAATTGCTTTAGGAGAATTTTTTTATGCTTTGCGCAATAAAGGCATTCGCAGTTTTCGTAAGACTGGAATAGTTAGCGGACTCTTTTTTTTAATAGGCAGTTGGTTGATTTTAAGTGGGCGCGTGACTTTTTTATCGCAAGCGCTTTTCGAACTCATTTGTTTATTAATTTTTTTACTGGGCATTTTGTCGCGACAGGTTTTCGATCGCTCGCAAACCACGCCTGTGTTGACGGTGGCGGTAACTTTTTTCGGCATTTTTTATGTGGTTTGGCTTTTTAATTTTGTGACGCGTTTGGTTTACTTTCCTGAGACAGGTCGAGAATCATTTCTTTTGCTGTATTTATTACTGGTAACAAAGATGACAGATATTGGCGCTTATGTGGGGGGAAGTTTGTTTGGTCGCCATAAATTGTTGCCAGAAGTCAGTCCGAAAAAAACTTGGGAGGGTTTTATAGTTGGAGTTTTGTGTGCGGTGGGCGCGAGTTATGGTTTGATTGTTGGATTCCCTGAGCGTTTGGCGTTGATTCCTAAGGAGTGGGCAATTGGGTTAGGTTTAATTATTTCCCTGGTGAGTGTGGTGGGTGATTTAGCGGAGTCGGTGATGAAACGTGACACGCAGGTGAAGGATTCAGGCGGATTTATTCCGGGAATTGGCGGAGCGTTGGATTTAATCGATAGCGTTTTATTTACTGCGCCGGTGTTGTATTTATTTTTACAATTACGGGCAACGCTTTAGTATGGCTGGAGTTTAGCGGATGCAAAAGAAAGTTGTTATTTTAGGTTCTACGGGTTCCATTGGCACGAGTTCATTAAAAGTGGCTCGTGATATTCCTCATCGCATGAAGGTGATCGGGTTGGCAGGTGGGAAGAATCGTGAGTTGTTATTAAAGCAAGCTCAGGAGTTTTGTCCTGCGTTAATCAGTGTGATGAGTCAAGAGGATGCGCAATGGTTGGAAAATTGTGTGCCGAATGGGATAAAAGTAGTTTGGGGCGAAGAAGGGTTGATTCAATTAGCCGAATTGGCAGAGGCGAATTTGGTGATTGTGGCAATTGTGGGCACAGGAGGATTAAAACCTGCTTTAGCGGCAGTTCGTGCGGGTAAGGATATTGCGGTGGCGAGTAAAGAAATTTTGGTGATGGCGGGGCAGGTGGTGATGCCATTGGCGAAAGCAAAAGGGGTAAAAGTGTTGCCAGTGGATTCTGAGCATAATGCTATTTTTCAATGCGTGGAAGGTCGTAAAGTGGAAGAGGTGCGACGCATTATTTTAACTGCTTCGGGTGGGCCTTTTTTAGAGACGCCTTTGGAGCATTTTCCGATGTTGACGAAAGCGCAAGCGTTGAAACATCCGACTTGGGTGATGGGACAAAAAATTACGATTGATTCGGCCACTTTATTTAATAAGGGACTAGAAATGATTGAAGCGCGTTGGTTGTTTGATTTGCCAATGGAAAAGGTGGATGTGGTGGTGCATCCGCAAAGCATTATTCATTCGATGGTGGAGTTTGTGGATTGCTCTATTTTGGCGCAGTTAAGTTATTCAGACATGTGCTTCCCGATTCAATATGCGGTGACTTATCCGGAGCGTTTGAAAAATAGTTTGATGCCTTTGGATTTTGCCAAGGTCAGGGCTTTAACATTTGAAACACCGGATGAAAAACGGTTTCCGGCTTTGCGTTTAGCTAGAGAGGCAGATGCCAAGGGAGGGACGATGCCCGCTGTTTTGAATGCGGCCAATGAAGTAGCCGTCCAACATTTTTTGGAAGAACGGTTATCGCTTCCAGGAATTTGGGAAGTAGTAGAAAAGGTAATGGAAAGGCATAAGGAGGTTGCTTCGCCCGATTTAGAGGCTATATTGCAAGGAGATCAGGAAGCGCGAAGAATAGCGAAAGAAGTTTTGAAAGAGGTAAAATAAATTTATGATGTGGGAAGTTTTAGTGTGGCTCGGTATTATTATTGCAGTTTTTTTGCTGTTCGGGCTTACGATTTTTGTTCATGAGTTAGGCCATTTTTTATTTGCTTTGGCTCGAGGCATGGTGGTGGAGCGGTTTGCGGTTGGGTTTGGTCCTCCCATATGGAAAAAGAAAATTAAAGGTGTGGATTGGTGCATTTGTGCAATTCCTTTTGGAGGTTATGTCTCACTGCCACAGATGGCTCCGATGGAGATGTTGGAGGGGGAAAGTAAATTAGATAAGGAAGAGTTACCGGTAGCTAAGCCGATAGATAAAATTTGGGCAGCTTTAGGGGGACCTTTATTTAGCGCGTTATTTGGAGTTTTTTTGGCGGTGATTGTTGGTGGGGTAGGAAGACCGATTCAAGAGTCGAGAATGACGACGGTGATTGGTTATGTGGAGCCGAATATGCCCGCGGCTAAAGCAGAGATTCCTTTGGAGCCGGGTGATAAGATTTTAGCAATTGATAATAAGCCAGTTACTGATTATGCAGTGACGCCGAATAGTGTTGTTGAAGCGATTGCATTTAGTCGTCGATCCAAGATTCAATTTGATGTGGAACGTGTTTTACCTAATGGAGTGTCGGAATTGGTTACGACTTTGATTCAGCCTACAAAAGATGATGCAGTTGGAATTCGCCGGGTTGGTATTATGCCCGCAGTTCGATTGGTTGTGGGAGAGGTATTGGAAAATTCGCCTGCAGCTATGTCAGGATTACGTGTGGGGGATGAAATTATCCGTATTGATGGTAAGAAAGTTTATCATCCCATCCTGTTTAGTGATGTGGTGGTGAAAAATAATAATCAGCCTTTAAGCTTTAGTTATTTACGAGAGGGAAAGGAGTACAATGGTGTTTTTACACCGCAGATTCCTCAAGGTGCTACAGAGCCGTTTGTGGGGATAAGTTGGAAACAGGATTTGTTGACGATTGTGCACCCGTCGCCCATTCAATTGGTTTTGGATAGTTTGATTTCAGTGAAAAAAACGATGGGTGCGATTACCGATCCTAATTCTGATATTAAGATTAAGCATATGAGTGGGCCATTGGGTATTTTGATGATGTATTTGATGTTGTTGCGTGAGGATATTCGTTTGGTGTTATGGTTTAGTGTGGTGCTTAATATCAATTTGGCTATTGTGAATTTATTGCCTATTCCTGTTGTGGATGGGGGGCATATTTTGTTGTCAGCGATCGAGGGTGTGATTCGTCGACCACTGCCGGCGCGCTTGGTTTCGGCTTTGCAATCGGCTTTCGCGATCATTTTAATTTCTTTCATGTTGTATGTGACATTTTTTGATGCCACACGTGGTTTAAAAATGTTTTCAGAATTGAAAAGGCAGGTGAAGAAGCTAAAAAGCAGGAAAAGATTGAATTTGTTGCAGAACCTGAACCTACCAATCCATAAATAAAATAGGCATTCATTATGAATTATCCTCAACCAGCTTTTTTTTATCGACGTCGCAAAACTCGAGAAATTACGGTTGGTCAGGTGCGAATTGGAGGTGTTAATCCTATCGTGCGTCAGTCCATGTTGACGTGTGACACGATGGACACAAACGCATGTGTGCAGCAGACATTGGATTTGGTAAAGGTAGGATGTCAAATGGTTCGTATTACTGCGCCGACAGTTAAAGATGCGGCGAATTTAAAGAATATTCGTGAAGAATTGAATCGACGTGGTGTTACGGTTCCATTGGTGGCGGATATTCATTTTAAACCGGAAGCTGCTATGGAGGCGGCGCAATGGGTGGAAAAGGTGAGGATTAATCCGGGTAATTTTATTGATAAGAAAAAATTTGTGGTCAAAGAATACACCGATGAAGCTTATGCTGAGGAGGTAGGAAGATTGGAAGGGGCGTTTCGGCCATTGGTTGAGTTGTGTAAACGTCGTGGAATTGCCATGCGAATTGGAACGAATCACGGTTCTTTATCAGATCGCATCATGAATCGGTTTGGTGACACGCCATTGGGGATGGTGGAAAGCGCTTTGGAATTTGCGCGAATTGCGCGTCAGTGTGACTTTCATAATTTTTTGTTTTCGATGAAGGCGTCAAATCCGAAAGTGATGATTGAGGCTTATCGTTTATTGGTGACTAAATTGGATGCAGAGGGGTCGGACTGGAATTATCCCATTCACACGGGCGTGACGGAAGCGGGCGAGGGGGAGGATGGTCGCATTAAAAGTGCGATTGGTATTGGCACGTTGCTTCATGAAGGTGTGGGTGACACGATTCGCGTGAGTTTGACGGAGGATAGTCCGCATGAAATTCCGGTTTGCGAAGCGTTGATCGAGCAGATTCCTGTTTTGTCGAAAAATGCTACGGATGTGATGCATTTAAATATTGTTGAAAAACGCGATCCTTTTCATTTCGCGCGTCGTTCGACGCATGTTGTCGAGCAGAATGGCATGCGGTTTGGAGGCGAGGAGTTGGTGCGTGTGGTGGTGCCGCAAGCAGTTTGGGATAAGGTAGCGCCGCGGATCAAGCCGGGCGATGATGTGAAGCCGGAAGGAATTTATGAAACAATGGCGATTGCTGAGCTTTCGCCTTTGGAAGAATTTGAAAAACCGGCTAATGGCCAATTAGTGACTGTGGCGGATGGGGTGGGATTGAATGCTATTGCTGCGTTTCGTTTGTTGGCAGCGAGATTGGATCAAATTGGTGCGACGAATCCTATTCTTCTTAAGGACACATTGGAGGTTTCTCAAGAAACGCCGGATCCTGTCAAAGCATTATTGGCTGCATCCACTACGTTGGGTGCGTTGTTGTGTGATGGAATTGGGGATGCGATTTTAGTGCGACGCGAGCCGGGCGCGGGGGCTTGTTTGCGCTTGGCTTATAATATTTTGCAAGCGGCAGGATGTCGCAGTTTTAAAACGGATTATGTTGCGTGTCCTAGTTGTGGACGCACTTTGTTTAATTTGCAGACGGTGACGGCGCGGATTAAAAGTCGCACGGACCATTTAAAAGGGGTGAAAATCGCGATTATGGGTTGTATTGTGAATGGGCCTGGGGAAATGGCTGACGCGGATTTTGGTTATGTAGGAGGCGCTCCGGGCAAGATTAATCTTTATGTTGGAAAAACGCCGGTAAAATTTAATATTCCTGAGGTGGAAGCGGTGGATCGTTTAGTGGATCTGATTCGTGAGCATGGCAAATGGCAGGAACCGACCGAGAAGCAGGAAACGGCAAGTGTTTAATTATAGAAGATGTAGCGATAGAGAATTATGAAATTACATTTTAAATTTTTATTTTTTAGTTTGTTGTTGAGTGCAAGTTTAGCTTATGCCGATGAATATATTGTGGTCAGTGGTGGACCAGCGTTAAGAAAATGGGAAAGAGAGCGCAATCCGACGCATGATGTTTATTGGGGGAATTTTATTAAAAGTGCGGGAATTCGTTTGCAACAAATTCAACAGGAAAAGGGTGTTGATGATTTGTTGACTTGGGTGGTTTATCGACCTTCTTATCAACGGCGCTCTGTGGAAGAAGGGCAGGATTTAATGAGTCAAGTCGAAGCTAAAGCTCAAGAGTTGGGAGTGCGATTGATTTGGTTTGATGAAACTGAAATTTTGATTCGTTATTTAAATGAAGGGCAAGATCGTCATGAACAACCGATTCGATCGTTGGATTTTTTTGGACATAGCAATAAAGCGAATTGGATGTTTGATTATAGCAATGAAATTGATGCGTGTTCTGTTGTCTTTTTGCACACGCGCGATTTGAGTCAATTAAAGCGAGGTATTTTTGCGAAAGGCGCGAAGACTCAAAGTTGGGGCTGTCATTCGGGCGAATATTATTCTCAAAAGTTTCGAGAGACGACGGGTGTGAAGATGGTTGGAGCGATTGGAAAGACCGATTATTCTTCTGGAGCTTTGCCATTTTTATCGAGTAAAAATGGGAAGTGGACAAATTAATTTTAGCTACCAAGCACACAGAGAAATGTAGAGGGAAAAATGAAAAACACTTTTTTAATTTTCGGAATGTTATTGTTTATTGTGGGTTGTGCTACGGTGCCTGACTCACCAGATAGGCCGGACATTACTGCGGCTGAGTTAAATGCTAACCCGCCTGAATATTGGCTTGGGCAGCGTGTTTATTATACGAATTTACAGGTTTGGGGATGGGTTAAGCGTCCTGAACAGTCCTGGGATGATGCGCGTTTAGTTCTTTTGAAAGAGGATAAATGTTTGGCGCCGCATCGAAGTCTTGGTAGCCGCACAGCGGATCAAAATTTTCAATATCGTTTGTATGGTCGTTATTGGGCACGCAAGGGTTATGAACCCATGATGAATAAGATGTTAGACGTTTTCGAGTTGGAGCGTTATGAATCGTTAGGGCAACACGGTTCTCTCGATTTGCGCTTGCCTGTTGTTATGATTCCACCAGCGGGGGATCGCTCTCATTCGCGACCTTCGAATGATGCGCGTCATCGAGATTACGAAGATATTTATTAGGTGATTAGGCTGCTAGGCTTTAGCTAAAAGTAGTTATTTTTCGATTTACAAAGTATATACAAAATTTTTCTTGTCTTTTTGTTAAAAATAGCGATCTTTATAGGAGATGAGAAACCTGAAACAGCAACACGGTTTTACGTTGATTGAGTTAATGGCTGTTATCGCCATTATCGCGTTGTTAAGCGCTATCTCGTTGCCAGCTTTAAAAAGTGTGACAACGGTTTCAGGAAAAAAGGGGGCCATCTCGACTTTATTAAGCGGTTTTTCGCAAGCGCGATCTTTGGCGATTTCACAAGGGCGACCGGTTTATATGGTTTTTGCCGATGCTTCTGCCCCGGAAAAATATCGTCACCGTTCCTTTGCGATTTATCAACAAACCGATGATGGAAAGAGTAATATTGTTGCTGTGTCGCGTTGGAATTTTTTACCGGAAGGCACAGCGTTGCGAAATGATGCACAATCCTTTTTGGCTCAACTCAAACCCTTAACTTTCCCGTGCCGCGCGATTTTTCCGGCGGAGGCTCTATTAATTTAAAATATATTCAATTTGATGAAATGGGAGCTGTTAGCACTCCTACGGATTCTAATCAGTTAGCCTTTTATATTTTTGAAGGTTTTGTGGGCGAGGATGGTAAAGAAGTTTTTACTTCCAAAGCGGGGCAAGTCGCGGAGCAGAGTCGAGAAGCGATTTATTTCGATGAGATTCGTGTTTCGCTTTACACCGGATTAGTGCATTGGACGCCACCGGAAAGTGTTGAAACGGGAGGGAACCGCTAACTTTTATGAAAATAAAATGGTTTTCTCTGAAGAAAAAATCTTCCGCTTTTTCACTTGTGGAAGTTGTGGCAGCGGTAGGGGTGGTAGCGATTGGGATTATTGCTATTTTAGGTTTGTTGCCTTCAGGCCTCAACTCGAGTCGCGATACAGCTAATGAAACTCGTGCTGCGTTAATGGCACAATCGATTTATTCGACTTTGCGTTCTCAGCCGTTTGATAAGGTGGAATTATTTGGGGAGGATGTGAATTTGTCTTCTCAAAATGGACCTTTGCAACTTTATAGCGATATTAATGGCAACATCACTAATGCGGAAAGCGCAGAAAGCGTTTTTTTTCTTAATTTAGACTTTAACAATAGTCCAACCAATTTTCCGACAAGCAATCCTAGTCGTGTGAATGAAGTGGCTTTAAGCGTGACTTGGTTACCTACGAATAGTGTTGGTGGTTTAAAATTTGTATCGTTTGTGGGGGATTTGAAATGAAAAAAATAACCTGCCTTCGATCACGTAAAAAAGCTTTTACCTTACTCGAGTTGCTTATTTCCATGGCAGTTTTGTCGCTATTGATGGCATTGCTTTTTCAAATTTTTGAATTATCTATGCGCACGTGGCAAAATGCCGAGCAACGCACCGATGCCTTTCGCGAAGCGCGCGCGGCTTTGCATATTATTTCTCGTGATCTGCGTAATACATTACGAGGGAATTCGCAAGTGGCTACTTTGGTATTGGGCGAACGATCGCCATCGCCAACGCCTCCGAATCAAGAAATCTATGCTTTAACCACAGTTAAAAATAACGGAGGTAAAAGCGATGTCTGCGCAGTAGGGTTTTACTGTTATTGGGACGATTCTCGAGGCGCTTTTATGTTAAAACGTTACTTCCGTAATAGCGACGACACTTTTCCTCTTTTGGGTAATCCTTCTCAACTTTTTCAACCGGCACCGGCCAATCGCGATAATGCTACAGATAGCACCTTGGCTGCCTACGTGTGGGATTTTCAAGTCACAGCGCTCGACACAAACGGTGTTGTGATGAATTATCCACTTACCGTTAAAACGAATTTGCCAGCTTCTGTTCAGATCGAATTCAAAGCGCTTAACGCCCAAGCCACTCGAAAAATTAAAGCGCAGGGGATTGATCCTAATGGCTGGTTTGAAAAGGGTTCGGAAATGTATCGCAATGGCATCCAACCTTACGTGCAACAATTTACAACGAGGATTCCATTGATAGGACCGGAGTAAATATGGAAAATTTACAATTAAATTTGATTAAGTTAAACTTAAAGTTTAACTTTAACTTATGAAAAAGAAATCAATCAAATATAAAACCGTGAAAAAAATGCCTAGGCTATTGCGCGAAGTGGCTGTGGGAGAAGAGGTGCAGGCTCCCACAATCACCATGCTCGATTTACGGCATAATGCGGAAACCATTGTAAAGAAGGTGGAAAATGGCCAAAGCATGATTTTAACCTATCGCGGACGTCCAGCAGTGCGATTGGAGCCTGCTTTGCCTCCTGTCAAAAAATCCGCTGAAAATAATGTTGATTTTGTTAAGAGTCTATTTGCTATGTCTGTGAGTATGGGGCCGATGACTAATGAAGAAATGGATCGTTTGATTTATGAATATTGAGATATTTGTCGATACAAGCGGGTGGATGGCGATTTTTAATGATGATGATTTCGCTCATGAATCGGCTCAAGATTGGTTAACCCAAATGTCTCCCTTAAATTTTAGTATGATTACGACAGATTGTATCATTGATGAAACGGTGACCCTATTTCGATCTCGTCGCTATTCTTGCTGTAGCGCCTTTTTTTAAAAAAATATTTTCTGGCAATCCCGTGCAAATCGAATGGATTAATGAAAACCGCTTTTTTCAAGCGCGCGATTTTTTGCTCAAACATGAAGACAAAAATTACTCCTTCACCGACTGCACCAGCTTTGTTGTCATGAGAGAATTGAGATTAACCCAAGTCCTGGCCAGTGATCGCCACTTCAAACATGCCGGCTTCAAACCTTTGTTATGTTAATCATGAAAACAAAATCCAGCCCAACCTACCGCAGAAAAAAAACGGAGCAAAAAGGTTTTGCCCTCATTAGCGTGTTGCTTCTACTCGTGGTTTTAACCGTCAGCGTCACTGCTTTCCTCACCAACATGCGCATCGAACGCATCGCAGCGAGGAATATTGTGAATGTAACGCAAGCGCAAATGGCTGCAGAAGCTGGATTAGCTGAAGCTATGATTAAATTGACAGATGGATTAACTAATTATCATTATGTAACTGTGGATGAAGTTGACACTTCAAATACTAACTATCACAAGCCTTATCTATTAAAATTTCGTTATGGAACTACAAATATAGTGGGGAGTAACTATATGTATACAGTATTGGGAAACACAACTAACATTATTCAAATAACTGATGGAATTGTAAGAGATGTTGGCTACACGTCATTATACGCTGGTGGTAGTACCAATATGGAATTTCGTTATGGTTATTGGATCGATGAAGCAAATTCCAAACAAAATGCTTTAGTTGCTCAGGGTAAACCCAGAGAGTATTTAACCAATCTAAATGAATTGTCGCTTTTAAGAAAAAACGGCTCATTATTTTCTCAAACTGAACTTTCAGCAGTTTCAAGTGCATCAAATTTTTTATTAACCCCAAGTAGTATTAATCAGGTGGCTCCTGCTCAGGAAAAGGCTAATGAATATGATTATACTTTGAAATCGCATTCAAGTTATTTGACTCCAGAGGGTAATAAACAGATAAATATTAAAAAATTGGCTCAATATATTGATTCT
Organism: Verrucomicrobiia bacterium; assembly: GCA_041395165.1. Taxonomy (GTDB): domain Bacteria; phylum Verrucomicrobiota; class Verrucomicrobiia; order JADLBR01; family JAIBCM01; genus JAIBCM01. Next base: position 52,918 of record JAWLBA010000004.1, on the reverse strand, counting down.
TTGTCTATGAGCCAGGCTTTGGGTAATCCTCGTGCAGCATTAATTGATCAATTATTAGATGGGGTGCAATCTGAGGAGTGGGGTGGTGGTGATTTTTCTTATTTAAAGAAAAAATATGGAATGGTTAAAGGACGCCAAATTTTAGCCAATATTGTAGACTACCTAGATTCTGATGTGATACCTACTACAGATAACGATCAAAATCCTAGTTACTTGGGTGTAGAAGCTAAAGTGGTAAACGGTGGTTTGCAAGGGCATCCTTTTATCAATTTTGTAGGAACTGGAATGATTCTTAATATGGGTTCTGGAAATAACGCGGGTAAAATTAATTCTACCCGTGTAGTTTCAACACTAGGGCTAGTTTATCCTTGGACGGCTAATTCTTTAGAGTGGAATGTAAACTATAGCGTTGAAATATCAATTAAAGTGACCGGGAGTGCCTCTGGAGGTTCTTATGGGGATGACGCCTCTAATTATTTTTTAAAGGATTTGAATGAAAAATTAACAGATATGCCACCCGGCTTTCCTAAGTTTTTTGTTCCATTTAGTGGATGGAGTTTTCCTCAACCTACGTCTGGTTCTGCTAATTACGCTAATTTTAAAAGTTTTTTTCAACAAGGAAATAGTCAAGCTGTAAATTTTAATGATTTAAAATTTGAAATAGAAAAAGTCAGGTTGCTATACACTAGTACTTCTGGAATTTCAGGTTATGTTCAGATTTTGGATAACCTTTCGGAACAACCAATTCCCGCGGAACCTTCTGAATTTATTTCACAAGGTCAACCACCGGGTTCTAGAATTTTTAAATATACGGAGAAGCCAAATAAATTAGAATATCATCTTAACAATGATCCAAGATTAAATTATCTTTCTCAAAATTGGATTCAAAGTAAGACTGTTGAAGTGGGCACGACAACACCTGATCCTTTGACACCAATTGATTTTTCAGTTGCAATGGAAGCCGGAGATGGCATTCAAGGTGTGTCTCCTAATCATCGTTGGTATGCGAATGAAAATGCCGCCAATCATTTTTATGTGGCTAGCACTAATTTTCAATCCCTTGCTGATATAGGCTATATTTTCTCTGGTGATCCTTGGAAAACTTTAAAAGTTTTTGGAGGTGAGCAAACTCCTGATTCCAATTCAGATGCCCAAATTTTAAACTATTTTCATACTGGATTGATTAATGAAATTAATGTTAATGGTCAACCTATGGTAGATGGCTTCATCAATGTTAACGCTGCTAAAAATTTGACTTTTGAACAACTTTTTTATGGTGCTTCCAATATTGGTAGTCAATATACTTACTTTGCTGATTTATTAGCAAAAACTACTCGTAAACCCTTTATTAATATAGGAAATATTTTAACTATTCCTGGAATGAAAAACTCAGAAAAATATGATTTTCGTAAAGAGGATTTTATGCGTTTTATTGCTAATGCTTTAACTTTAAGGTCGCAAAACTTTACTATTTACAGTGCGGGTGAAATAAAAAGGAAAAATAGTGATCGTGCTTTATCAAAAGCATTGTTAAAAGCAGATGTGGAAATAAGATTTAATCAACAAAATCAACCAGAAATTCATATAACTAGAAAAACCTTTTTATGAAAAAAATTGTTTATTGTATTTTTCTTTTAATTAGCTGCTCGAATATTATTTTTGCTCAAGTTGATACTAATGCTCCACCGGCTGTAAAGATGACAAAATTTAACATTGAAACGGAAGCGGCGCAGGGAGGGGGAGGTAAATGGTCTAAGTTAATTACTACTTTTTCTTCACTGCCAGAATGGGCTGACGGGTTAGTATTTAACTATGAAGTACTTGTTCAAGTAGAAGATCGATTCCGAGTATTAACAGGATTAGTTCGTTATGCCAATGTTCCGAAAGGAATCAATGAGGCTGTTTTATATCTTAGTCCTTCAGCGACTAAACGGTTTGGTGTGCCTGTAGCTGTAACAGTAGGAGCTTTTTATAATGATCAAGAAGTAGATGTTTTTAAATGGAGCTCTGGCGCAAAAATTCCTGATGGGTGGAATTTAAAGTATAATACATATAATGGTGTTTTATTAAATATCATGTATACTCCTTGGATTGCTAGTGATTACGGTAGATATCCCGATTTAATGGCAATGCAGCGTTAAAATTTTTTCTTTCATAAATTTATCACGTATTTTTAATTAATATTAAGGATGGGTGGCAGAGTGGTTGAATGCACCGGTCTTGAAAACCGGCGTCCAGTAATCCTGGACCGTGAGTTCGAATCTCACCCCATCCGCGTAGAGGATCGGGTCTAGCCCCAAATTTTTTGAGATACGATAGCGAGACCTTTCAAGGTGAGTTGTGGGTCGATATGGGTGAGGAGATGTTGGCGTTTTAATTTTTGGGCAAGGAGGTTGGCGTCACCGCCGGTAGCAATGATATGAATTTTTTTTCGAGTTTTCATTTCGTTGCGGATGGCTTGGAGAATAGCTTGGATGAGGCCTGGGTAGCCGATCATGGCGCCGATTTGCATGGCTTCTTTTGTGCTTTGTCCAATCGCGCGAGAAGGATGGGAAAGTTGAATAGCAGGTAAGAGCGCAGTTTTTTCGTGAAGGTAATCGGTTAAAGCTTGAATGCCGGGAGCAATGACGCCTCCGCGATAGGTGTTGTGGGTGTCGATGACATCGAAAGTGACGGCGGTGCCAAAGTCGATGACGATGGCAGGCGCTAATTTTTGAGCAGCTACCGCAACGGTGTTAGCGAGGCGATCGGCGCCAATGTGTTGGGGTTGCGGGTAAGCAATGGCGATGCCGAGTGGACTTTTATGGGATAGAAAATGGGCATGAGGGAAGGCGCTAGCAAAATGGCGATTCATTTTAGGAACCACAGAGCTAATGATTACGTGAGAAGTTTTTAGTTTTTTGGCCAGTGCTTCACATGTTTTGCGATTCCATTGAGAAGTGGGAACGCGATAAATTTTTTTTAAATTTACCGTGTATTTAGTAAACGTATTGCTGATATCGATGAGAAGAGGGGGGGGAGATTTCACGTGTTAATGATTTCGCCGGAATTAACCCATTGCAAGTAGCCGTTGTTGTCGCGAATCATAAGGCAACCGTCTTCTGCAATGGTTTCGGCGCGGCCTTCGATTTTTCCCGTAGCGGTTTGGACGATGATATCGCGTTTTAAAGTCAGGCAACGTTCTTGCCATAAAGTTTGGCTCTCTTCAAAGTTACCCGTGTAGAGCCTGGAAAATTGGGTGAGAATTGTGCCGGCAATTTCGGCACGAATCCAGTGTTGTCCGGTGGCTTGTGATAGGGAAATGGCGAGAGGTTTTATATTTTCTGAAAAATTTTCCGGAGTGTGATTGATATTAAGACCGATGCCAATCACCGCGGAATAGATTTGGTTGCCGTTGACTTTGGTTTCGGTAAGGATGCCTCCTAATTTTTTGTCACGAAGAAAAATATCGTTAGGCCATTTGATTTGAAATTTTTCGTTGCTTAGCTTTTCTAATCCTTTGACTACTGCCGCAGCTGCGATAACAGTTAAACGATTGGTCCAAGCGATGCTCCAGTAAGGTCTGAGGAGTAATGAAAACCAGAGTCCCACACCGGCTTGCGATTCCCAAACACGTTGTAGACGTGCGACCTTGAGTTTGGGATTCAGCGAAAGAAAGGCACGAGGCCTTCCTTTTTTCTTTGTTCGATGAGTTGATTGATGCGATCGTTGGTTGATGTGGTTTCCCGATCGGGCGGAGCAACGCCAGGGAATTGGTAATGTTTTCTGGCGGGTAGGATTCTATATTTTTCCCGGCGATAAGCAGGTCTGGGGAATGAAGTAAGCGATAGCCGTCAAAAGGTTCTTCGACGATGGGAAAGCCTAACTTTGTTGTAAGGCGTGGATTTCTTGACGAACCATTTGAGGTGAGAGAGAGCGAGTTGGTGAGCGAGGAATCTTCATGCCATGTTTGAGTGGGTGAAGAGCGCAGTTGACGAAGAATGAGAGAAGCCGGTTTCATAATACTTCCATGGAAAAATCGATCGTAACTGCACAGAATGAGTTAGGCTCCCACAGAAATAAAATCAACGCCCGTTTCGGCAATGGCACGAACTGTTTCGAGAGTGACGCCTCCCGAAGCTTCGGTTTGGCAACGACCGGCAATTTGTTTAACCGCTTCGCATAAAATTTTTATTGGCATGTTGTCTAGTAAAATGATGTCAATGGGCAAGGTCGTAAAATGGGCGACTTGTTCTAGCGTTTCTGCTTCCATTTCAATTTTTATGTCAGGATTTTGCTTTCGAATTTGATGGATGATAGAAGTTAAATCCGATTTTCCATTTTTCAAAGCTGCGAGATGATTGTCTTTCATGACACTTGATCATATAAACCGAAACGATGGTTGCAGCCTCCACCATGTTTTACGGCGGCTTTTGCTAGATGACGCCAACCGGGAAGAGTTTTGCGTGTGTCGAGAATTTTGGCGTGTGTGCCCGCAATTTTTTCCACGTAACACCGGGTTAGGGTAGCGATTCCGGAAAGGTGTTGTAAAAAAGTTGAGCAGTGTTCGTTCCGCAGCAAGTAGAGCATGAAGTGAACCGCTGATTTGTAGAACAGTTTCGCTTGGTTCTAAAAGATCACCATCGTTATAAAGCCATTGGGCATGAGAACTTAAATGAAATTGGCGTAAAACCTCATTTGCCGGTTTGAACGGATAGGACAGCTGATTCTTTGGCAAAAATGCGAGCCTGGCCTTGGTGCGTTTTAGGAATGAAAAAAGTGGTGGTGATATCTCCACTCGAACCTAAATCTTCTGCAATGGCAGTTTTTACCAAATCAACACAGTTCATTCGAATAGTTCAGGGAATCGAGCTCGACCTAGTTCATCAAGGCGGTTGATGATTTCACTGGAAGAGGTGAGTTGTAAAAGTTCATGTGCCAATATTTTCATTTCTTCGTAAGAGATGGATTGGATCACGCGTTTGACACGAGGCACCTGGGCGGCGCCTGAACTGAGTTCATCCACACCTAAACCAACAAGTAGTGGAACAAGAATGAAATCGCCCGCCATTTCGCCGCAGAGGCCGCACCAAATCGAGTTTTCATGAGCGGCTTGAATGATTTGTCGAATCAATCGTAAAACGCCAGGGTGGGTGGGTTCATAAAGATGGGCTAAACGCTCGTTCCCACGATCGATAGCGATGGCGTATTGAATTAAATCGTTAGTTCCGATGCTAAAAAAGTTGACTTCCTTGGCGAGAATATCAGCAATCAGAGCGGCAGAAGGTGTTTCAACCATGATGCCGATTTCAATTTTTTCATCAAATGGGATGCTTTGTTGGCGGAGCTTATCTTTTTCTTCTTCGATGAGAGTTTTGGCTTGGAGCACTTCCGATAAACCGGAAACCATCGGCAGCATAATTTTTACGTTTTTTTCAGCGCTAGCCCGTAACATGGCGCGAAGTTGCGTGCGAAATAAGTCTGGGTGTGCAAGACAAAAACGAATCGCACGAACTCCTAAAAAGGGATTTTGATCTTCTTCAAAATAGTCACCCATTAATTTATCGCCACCGATGTCTAGGGTGCGCAAGATAATGGGGTAGGGTTTTACGGATTGGGCAGCTTGTAGATAAGATTGATATTGCGTTTCTTCGTCTGGCAGATGGTCGGATTGAGTAAAAAGAAATTCGGATCGAAATAGGCCAATGCCCTCTGCACCGCTTTCTAGAATATCGGGTAAATCTTCTAAGATTTCAATGTTTGCAGAAAGCATGATATGTCGATTGTCGAGTGTAACGGCTTTGGTTTCGCGAAGTTGCTCTAGATTTTGAACGACGGCTTCATGTCGTGATTCTAAAGCGCCAAACTGGGCAATGGTTTCGGGTGATGGATTAATGACTAGAACGCCATGAGTGCCGTCGAGTAAAGCGAACATGCCGCTTTCCAAAGTAATTGGAGATTCTTGTAAGCCGACAATGGCAGGAATATCCATGGATCGAGCCATGATGGCTGCGTGAGAGGTTTTGCTACCGATGTAAGTTACGAAACCCATGACTTTGTCACGTGGTAATTGAGCAGTTTCGGAAGGCGTGAGGTCGTAGGCAACGATAATGCAAGGTTCTTTAATGGCGTGAATGAGTGAACCGTGATTGCCAGTAAGGTTCTGAAAAACGCGACGCGAGACATCGCGCACATCCGCAGCGCGCTCGCACAGGTAAGAATCCTTCAGAGATTCTAAGGCTTCAGTATAATGTTGGATGACATGATGATAGACAGCTTCGACATTGAGTTTTTTTAAAGCTAGTTGTTTGTGGGTGGCACCTAGAAGTGTTGCATCTTCCAAAACGAGAAGATGTGCTTCAAAAATCTCAGCATCTTTTTCACCTAAATTTTCGCGCACTTCTTTTTGGATATCGAGAAGTTGATGTTTGGTTTTTTCTATGGCGGCGTTGAATCGAGCAATTTCCTCAGGAATTTGATTTTCTTCAATGGGGTAACGTGGAATAGTAATATCATCAAAGTCGATGATAAGAAGACGTGCTTGAGCTAAACCGGGTGAAGCGGCTAGACCTGTTACGCGAAATTCAGCTGAGGAGTTCGCGCTGGTCATAATTTTTCATCCTAATCTTCGTCGAATTTATTGATGACGAGTTGTTCGAGTTCGTCTAGAGCATCTTGGGCAGCTTGCCCCAATGCCGTGACACGGATTTTCGAACCGCAACCTGCTGCGAGCATCATAAGGCCCATGATGCTTTTGCCATTGACTTCTTCACCATCTTTTTCGACCCAAATATCGCAAGGGAATCGATTTGCGATTTTAACGAACATAGCAGCAGGTCGAGCATGCACGCCGAGTTTGTTGAGAATAGTAAATTCCCGAGCGGTCTTCTTTTCTGTGGATGAGGTTTTATTCATGAGGCTGGATTCGGTTTCATTAAAGCTAACAATTTTTCATTAAAGTCAACAGCAGCATTTTTTCCAATACTTTTTAATTTGGCGTCGAGTGCGGCAACTTCAATAAGTCGAGCTACGTCTCTACCAGTTTTCACCGGTATTATGACATGTGGCAAGCGAATGCCAAGAATTTCGTAATATTTTTGATCGAGGCCGGTACGGTCAATTTCATCAATTTCGTCCCATTCGGTTAATGTGGTGACAAAGTCGATGCGTTTTTCGTAACGAATACTACCGACGCCAAAAGTGGTGCCGACATCGATGATGCCAAGACCACGAATTTCCATGTGGTAACGGGTGAGATCGGACGCGGTACCGATTAATTCGCGTCCTTCAAAACAGCGAATTTTGCATATGTCATCAGCGACGAGGCTATAGCCGCGTTCGATTAATCCCAAAACGGCTTCACTTTTTCCCACACCACTTTTCCCACGAATCAAGACGCCAATGCCTTGAATGTCGACCATGCTACCGTGTTCGCTGGTAGTGGGAGCAAAGTCGAGTTCTAGAAGAATAGTGGTTGCATTGGATAGACGCATGGTAATTTGTGGGGAAACAAAAACGGGAATTCCATATCGTTCGGCTTCTTGTAGAAAGATGCGTGGAGGATTCAGTTTTCTTCCAAAAATAACGCATGGGATTTCGCTTTGAAAAAACGTTTTAACGCTAGAGCGTTGTTGACTTGCGGGCAAGTGGTTGAGGTAAGAGGTTTCGTGTTTACCAATAATTTGGATGCGGTTTTTGGCGAAGTAACGATAGAAACCGGCGAATGCCAATCCTGGACGGTTAACGGAACCCTCTTTGATGTAACGGGACAATCCTGCTTCGCCAGCGACAAGTTGAAGTTGCAAGGCACGCCCGTGATTTTTGAAAAATTGGGCGACAGTGATCTTGCGTCGTGTCATGAGGCGGTTAAGGGTTATTGATTTTTTAAAGTGAAAAACGAGGTCCTAAATAAAGTTCTCGGCTCATCGGGTCGTTAATTAAAAATTCGCTTGTGCCTTCGCGTTCGACTTTTCCTTCACAGATTAAATAGGCTCTTTGGCAAACGGTTAGCGTTTCGCGCACGTTATGATCGGTAATTAATATACCTAATCCTTTTTTTTGCACATCCAGGATAATGTCTTGAACGTCATTAACAGCTTTGGGATCCACTCCACTGAAGGGTTCATCTAGCAAGAGAAAAGTGGGATGCGTGATCAAAGCGCGAGCGATTTCTAGACGACGTCGTTCACCGCCACTTAGCGTAAAAGCTATACTGCGTCGCACGTGGTTTAAACCGAGTTCGGTTAAGAGGCGATCGCAGGTGTCTTTTCTTTCTTTCGGTGGAATATGTAGGGTTTCAGCGATGGCTTTCATGTTATCCTCCACGGAAAGTTTGCGGAAAACAGAGGGTTCTTGTGAGAGATAACCCATGCCCATACGAGCGCGTCGATGCATGGGGGTTTGGGTGATGTCTTTGCCTTTAAAATAGACGGATCCGCCACTTGGTGCTACCAATCCCACAATCATGTAAAAGCTGGTTGTTTTACCTGCGCCATTGGGGCCGAGTAATCCTACAATTTCTCCTGAATCGACGGTGATATCGACATGATTGACCACTCTGCGACCATCGTAACTCTTTTGCAGATCTTTCGCTTGCAACAATTCCATAAATTTATTGGTTCGTATTATTATCCGATTTGGGGTTGGGAAGAAAGCTCGGATCACTGATAACGAGGGTGGTGCGTCCTTCCACTTGTGTTTTTTGTGTGTTTCGGAAGAAGGTGATGATTTTGCCTTCTAACGTTTTTCCTTCTTCATGGACTTTGGGATTTCCTGTTAAGACGATGCGTGCTTCTTTTACAAAATAATTGGCTTCTTGAGACTCAGCTTTTTTATTTTTTTGGTCGATGCGAACGTTGCCTCGGGCGTGAATGCGTTCGATGCTATTGGTGTTTTCCTGAAAGTAAACCGTCATTTCGTCTGCTGTCATGCGAAAGGTTGGGTCTTTAACTTCTACATGCCCTTTAAAAAGCGCTTCGTTTTTTTCTAGATTGGCATCCATCGTGTCGGAAGTCACTTCTGTAACGACGTTGGTGTTAGTCGGTGTCGCGGGTGGAGGAGCGGCGTGGCAGGAAAAACGGAAAGATATTCCAAGCAACACGATACTGGTGGCTAAACATAATTGAAATATTTTTAGTGTTTTCATGTTACTGTGTTAATCCCTGTTCCATATTTTGAATAAGCATAACCACATTCGAATCCATTCGACACTGATTATTTTTTAAATTCCATACAAGACCGGTGCCATTAATTTTTAAGTTGTCTCGATAAAAGTGCACGCGTTTTTTTGAGGTTAGAATTTCCGCTTTGCGATGAAAAACACCACTTTCCGCTTCAAATTGGAAATGGGGTTTATTTTTTTCCAAAGTTTCATAGTGCATGTCTTGAATAAGAATGCGTTCGGAATCCATAATTTTGGCGCTTTCGCCTGAGAGTTGAGCAATAGTTTCGCCTTTTTCATTAAAGCGAGGAATTTTAAACCCTTTAATGACTGAACCGGGTGTCATTAAGCTCATGGCGCTATCACTTTGGGATTGATAAATAAAACTCAATAGAACCAGCAGCACAGAGCTGATATTCCAGAAACTTTTGCTTTGAAACTTTCCACGGAAATTAAGCCACCACAATTTACAACTTTTCATTTTTTTAACAGTATAACTCATTTTTTGATAAGAACCAAGGATATTGTCGTTGCGAAGTCGATTCATTTTTTTTAGCCTGTTTCACTTTGGAACTTAGTTTTGACACACTTCACACGCCTTTGATTCAGTTGCCTTTTGTCGGTGCAACGCGTTCTGCGCTTTTTGAGATACTTGATATTTTTACAGTGGAAGACCTTTTTTTTACTAAGCCGCGGCGTTATGAGGATCGACGATCTCATGCAACGGACGTAAGCAATAAACCGTGGGAAGAAGGACAATGGCTTGCGGTTCCGGTTCATTTTAAAAATGTAAAGGTGCGCCGTTTGCGTGGAGGCCGGTCGATTATTGAAGTTCTGGCAAAAACATCGATTGGAATGGCAACCTCTTTGCAATTGCGTTGGTTTAATGTTCCTTATTTAGCCAAACAATGGCAGGGGCAATCGGTTGATTTATATGTTTTCGGCAAACTGAAACAGGCTAGGAATCGTTGGGTGCTGGATATGCCGGAATGGGAACCGATTTATCATGATGCCGAAAAACAAGTGCACATGGAGCGCATTGTGCCGATTTATGCTTTAACCCATGGTTTGTCGCAACGCGTTTATCGCAGCATTATTTTTCGTGCCTTGAAACAATTGGATTCGCAATGTCAGGAATGGTTGCCAATGGCTCGAGAAGGGAAATCGTGGCATGAAAATCTTTGGCAGCTTCATTTTCCGGAAAATTTTGTGCAAGCCGAAAAAGGGAGAAAACGTTTGGCCTTTGACGAATTTTATGTTTGGCAAAGTCTTTTGGCATTGCGGCGTCATAAGAATAAGGTGGCTTTGGGAAAAGCGATTGTTCCGAGTTCGCAGTTGATACCTAAGTTTCTTTCTGAGCTTCCGTTTACACCGACTGCGGCGCAGCAGCGTGTGTTTGCGGAAATTAGTGCGGATTTAAATCGAGAACATCCCATGAATCGCTTGTTGCAGGGTGATGTGGGTTCTGGGAAAACTTTGGTGGCGATTCTTGCAATTTTGCAAGCGGTAGAGGCGAGATTTACTGCGGCATTCATGGCGCCTACGGATATTCTTGCGAATCAACATTTCTTAACCTTGCGCCGACTTTTGAAAGGAATGGGATTGACGATTGGTTTGATGACAGGAAATAAAAAAACGCAATCAGGCGATTTTTTTAAGCCGCAAATTTGGGTTGGAACGCATGCTTTATTTCAGGAAAAGGTGCGCTTGGAAAATCTGGGATTAATTGTGATTGATGAGCAACATAAATTTGGCGTGGAACAACGCGCTCGTTTGCGTGCGAAAGGAGAATCGCCTCATGTGCTGGTGATGACAGCGACGCCGATTCCTCGAACGTTAGGGCTAACGGTGTATGGCGATTTGGATGTTTCGGTGATTGATGAATTGCCGAAGGGTCGCGGCAAAATGATCACGGCATTGCGATCAGAAGAGGCCTTGAAAAAGATTTGGGATTTTGCGCGTGCGCAATGTGAGCAGGGGAGACAGGTTTATATTGTTTATCCTGCGATTGAAGAGGGTGACGAGAAAATTTTGAAAACGGTTAAAAAACAGGTCGAAACCTTGCAGAAACAATTGGCACCTTATCCCGTAGTGGCATTACATGGTAAATTGAAACCTCAGGAAAAAGAATTGTTAATGGAAGAGTTTCGGGAGGGTGAAATTTCTGTTTTAGTTGCTACAACTGTTATTGAGGTAGGTGTGGATGTGCCCAATGCTTCGGTAATGATTATTGAAAATGCGGAACGTTTTGGTTTGGCGCAATTGCATCAACTCCGGGGTCGCATTGGACGCGGTTCTCATACGTCTTATTGTATTTTAGTGAGTCAGGCGAAAAATACTGAAAGTTGGGAGCGATTAAAAATTTTGGAAAAAACTCAGGATGGTTTTAAAATTGCGGAAGCCGACTTGGAGTTGCGAGGAGTGGGGGATGTTTTAGGAAAACGGCAAAGTGGTGTAGCGCCGTTTCGATTAGGTAATTTGGTGACGGACTGGGATTTGATTCGTAAAGCGCAAGCTTTCGCTCGTGAGACGGTGGAACAGGATCCGCACTTGAGCAATCCAGAAAATAAAGAGTTGAAACGGCGCATTAAAAATTTATTGCAAGGTCAACGTCGTAAATGGGTGGATCAGGCGTGAGGTAAGTGACTGGTGATTGGTAACTCGTAACTAGAATATAAAAATTTGTTTTACGCAGAAGGTTTATTATTCTAAGAAAAAACCAGAGCCAGGGTAGCTCAGTGGTAGAGCAGGGGACTCATAAGCCCTTGGTCGGGAGTTCAAATCTCCCCTCTGGCAGATTTTTAAATAATGGCCTTCGAATGCTGACGGTTTTTAGCTTGGCTTTACTCCTGCAGAAAATCGTTTAAAATTAAGATGTGAAATTGACGCTTATTCTTAGTGTTGGATTGTTTTTAAGTTGGCGGATTTGGGCGGATGAGATTGCGGTGTTTTATGCTTTGGAACGGGATTGGGATCAAATCAAGGCGCAGGCTCAATCGGTGAACGGTGCGACTAAAGTGGGGAATCGAACGATTGAAACGGTGCGGCTGGGAGCGCATCAGGTTTACGGTGTGAAAATGGGTGCGGGAGTGGTCGAGAGCGCGATTTCGGCGCAGGCGTTGTTGAGCCGGTTTCGTTGCGATTTGGCGATTTCGCTGGGGCCAATTGGGGCGTTAGTAGACGATTTGAAGGTGGGGCAATGGTGTTTAGTAACGAATGTCGTGGCTTATCAAAAGGGGACTCAAACGGGTTCGGCATTTCAACGCGGCGAGCGAGCAGAGTTTGTTTTGCCTTTTCCGGGTTGGGTGAAGGAAATGGTTTTGGAAAATGGATTGAAAAAAATTACGGTGGCTTCGGGTGAGGCGTTTATTGCTTCGGAACGGTTTAGGAATGAGTTGCGTGATAGCACGCAAGCGCAAGCGGTGGATATGAATTTGTTTGGTTTGTTGTCGGTGTTGGAGAGTTATGCTGTGCCACATATTGCTTTGCGGGTGGTGAGCGATTTGGCGGATGATTCGGCGAGTGAAGATTTTAAAAAATTTGTTGAAAAATATAAGGGCGAAGGAGGGGATCGGGTGGTGCAGTTGATTACGAATTTGCCGCCGAATCCGAATTCGCCTGATTCTTATCCTTCACTCAAGAAATTGTTAAATGCAAAATGAGATATGAATCAGGTTTTTTGTGTGGGTAGAAAAATTTTTTTCAAAGATTGTCTTCGGGTTTTAATCATGGGGGCGGTTGCTTGCGGTTTAGGTTTTGCTTTGGTGCAAGTTGGGCAGCGTTATTTTCCCCGATGGCATCAAGCTTTGGTTGAGCCATTGCAAGAAAAGAAAATATCGAGTGAAATTCGCGGATTGAATTTAGCGGAGTTTTTGACATTTGTAAAAAATCCAAATGTGGTGATTTTGGATGCGAGGGATAGTGGGTTTTATGAGATGGGTCATGTGCCGGGAGCATTAAATTTGGCGAGGCGTCAATTTGAGGAAGATTGGAAAAGGTTAAATCTGAAAATGTCGGGTTTGGCGGAGCGGAAGGTTGCGGTTTATTGTTCTGGAGCGGATTGTGAGGATAGTCGGATTGTTGCGGGAAAGCTATTAGGGTTGGGAGTGAGTCAGGTTATGGTTTTTACGGAGGGTTGGGAAATGTGGGAGAAATCGGGGCAGGAGGTGGAGCGATGAAGAATCAGGAATTTTGGTGTGCGAAAGTGCTACGGGTAGGACAATTTTTTTTGGGAGTTGTTTTTTTGTTAGCAGGGGTAATGAAATGGCAAACGCCTTGGGAATTGGTGAAGGCAATGAAGGCTTATCATTTGTTACCGGAATTTTTATTGCCTGGATTGGCGATGGGTTTGACTCTTTTTGAAGTTTTCACGGGTTTGTTATTGGTGATGGGGCGACGGGTTGGCGCTTTGGCGGCTAGTTTTTTATTGGTCATTTTTTTGGGGGCTTTGGGGTCGGCTATTTATCGGGGAATTGCGATAGAATGCAGTTGTTTTGGCGCGCTCAATTTTTTAGGAAAAACAGCGCAAGCGATGGTGGTGCGCAATAGCTTGTTGTTAGCTATCGCGCTTGGGTGTTATTGGGCTGGATGGAAAAAGAAGGTTTCTACTTTCGAATCAAATTGAATGTTCGTTTCATGGTGCTGGTGGTGTTGGTGTCGTTGATCACGGCGCGCACTTCCAAGCGAACTTCGCCGCTGGGGAGGTTGGATGCGATGGTGGTGCGACCGCGGGCCACTTTACCTTTTTTACGAATTTTAACTTTTTCGAAGCTGATGAAAGTGTCAGGAATGGTGCCGGTGGTTAAATTGGTGCCGCTGACGACGGCGTATTCAATTTTTTTGATCGTGTTGGTGCCGGTGGTGTCTACGAATTTGGCTCGGGCTCGAACGCCACGTCCAGCGCGTTTTTTATAAGTTTTACCATCTTGCTTAGGGGCGCGGATTGAAATTTCTAATCCCAGTAAAGCGGGGTCGACAAAATTTTCGACGGTTCCGGGATAAATGCTAAGAGCGACGTTGCCGAATTGCAGTGGGCCATTTCCGTCGACGGTAATAAAATAAGTTGTGTTGGCGTCGGCTTGGAAAGATGCGATTTCGTTTAAATTGGAGCTGGTGTTGTTGGCGCGCAGGATTTGTGTGAGTGCGTTGAGTGAGTTGCCGATGTAAACGCCTAAGAGCGAGTCAAAACTTGTGCCTTCTGTGGAGACGACATAAGAGCCGTTGGTAGGGGGCGTCCATTGCCACCAGATTGAAGCGTTGCCGGGGGCGGTGGGTTGAAGTTGAGGTTCGCTCGATTCTTTGGAGGCGCCGAGGGTAGTGGCGTTTGTGGTAAGTGTGGCGCCGGAAAGAAGTTGAGCATTGGCAAAATCGTCATTAATCGGGCGTGAGGCAATTTGTAGTTTGATTTCACCTTTATTACTTTTGTCAGGGCCCGTGCCTGATACTGCGATTTGGACAGTTTGGCTATTGGTTAGATTAAGATGAAGATAGCTGCGTTTAACGATGTTGGTGCCACCTAAATTGGCATCATTATTTGAGGCGAGAGGTGTTAGCATGTTAACGGCGTTTCCTTCATAGAGTGCAAGCACCGTGTCGAAATCGCTGCCAAAGGTTAAAAAAGCGTAATCGCCATCAGCAGGCGCTGTCCAGGTCCACCAGACGGAGTTGGTGGTGTCAGCGAGACCTGCATGTTGAGGTTCGCCAGCTTCAACGGTGGCATCGGTATTGGTTATGAGTTGAGCTGTAACTGGAAGACCTATGAGCGGAATGCGGTTTGCAAAGTTGTCATTGATTGCGCTCCATGTCGATTGGCAGAGGGCGGTAAAAAGAAGTAAAAGGCTAATTTGGATTTTCATTATTGCTATATTATATATTTTTTCCGGTTTGGAAATACGTCGTTTGACGTAGTGAGAAAAATTTCCTGTTTGAGTTTTGTTGGAAAACTCTTTTAGAGTGGGGATGTAATGATGGAGTTAAATAAGGTAGGTCGTCCGCGCAACGTGGGTTGGGCGCGGGCAGCCGCTTTGCTTTATGGTGATTGGGGAACGAGCAAAGCGTATGTGATTGGGATTGGGTTTGCGATTTTGGGTTATACGGCATTACCTCATTTTTTGGCAGTAGCGGCTTTGACGGCGATTGTGGGCTTGAATTATGTTTGGGTTTGTAAATATTTTCCTACGGGGGGTGGGGTTTATAGTTCGGCGCAGCGATTGTCACAAAAGCTTGCAGTGATTGGGGCGTTGATGCTGGTGGCAGATTATATTATTACGGCGTCGCTGAGTTGTTTTGAGGCGTTTCATTATTTTGGGTTTGAATCGTATGAAGCGCAGCGGTTTGCGACTTTGGCAATTTTTGGTGTCGGGTTTTTGAATTTTTTTGGGCCGAAACATACTGGTGGAATTGCGATTTGGTTGGCGGCTCCGACGTTGTTTGTAGTGATTGTTTTGTTAGTTGCGGGTTTATTTCATTTGGATGAAATTCGGATTGAGCCGATGCAAGGGGGAGGTGTACATAATTGGGTGGCTTTTGTGGGCATTATTTTAGCTTTGTCTGGTGTGGAAGCAATTGCGAGTACGACGGGGGTGATGCGTTTAGATCCCGGTAGTACGCCGGAAAAACCTTCGGTGCATCGAACTTCGAAGGTGGCTATTACGATTGTTTTGATTGAAGTAGCGGTGGCGACGGCGTTGTTGGGGTTTCTAGCTATGGCTTTACCGAAAGAAGCCATGGCGAAAGAAGCGAATTTACTTCGTTATATGGGCGAGCTGTGGATAGGGCCTTGGTTTGGTTGGATTGTGGGTGTTGTTTTTGGTCTGCTATTGTTGTCGGCGGTGAATACGGCCATAGGCGGGTTGATTGCGATTTTGTATTTGTTAGCTCATGATGGCGAGTTGCCTAAACCGTTTACGCAGTTGAATCGTTTTGGTGTGCCGTGGGTGCCATTGATTGTAGCGATGGTGGCGCCGGTGATTGTTTTAGAGTCGGCAAGTCCTGATCAAGGGGTGAAATATTTGGCTTCATTGTATGCCATTGGTGTCGTGGGGGCGATTTGTATTAATTTATTTTCGTGTGGGGTGAATCGCAATTTACCGATGAAACGGTGGGAACGAGTGGTAATGTTAATGACGTTTTTGGTTTTATTTGCAGTGTGGGTTACGATTGCCATAAGCAAACATTCGGCAACATTTTTTATGGTTTTGGTTTTAAGTATGGGCTTTTTATTGCGTTATGTGGCGCGCAAACAGGGCGTCGAGGTTTCGGTGGAACCCCAGCCAGGATTGGAATTGGGCTTAAGTTCTTCAGAGGCTGAAAGAGAAGAAGTTGTGCAAGCAATGGAAGGAGGAGCTAAGATTTTAGTGGCTGCGCGTGGGATGACTCCGGCGGTGCAGTTTGCCTTGGATGAAGCTAAGTTAAGAGGGGCGAGCTTATTTGTGCTTTATATTAAGCAGGTGGCGGTGACGCTGGATATTGGTGGGCGTTGGCAGGATGACGCTTATGCCGTGTCGTTTTTTAACTGGTAGGGGATTGGTAATGAGGTGGCGGTGCGAACGTTGTATAGCCAAAGCAGTAATCCTTCTGAGACGATTTTAGATGTGGCATCCACGTTAGAGTTGATTTTTTGGTGATGGGTAGTTCGAATCGCGCGGCGATTATTAATTTAATTCAAGGTAATGTCATTACGCAAGTGGCTCGACATTTGCCGACGTCGATTAAGTTAATTGTTGTGGCTTAGAAGCGGTGGTAAATGCTTTGATCCCCGAGTCAAGCCCGAGGATGACGGATGATAAGTTTGGTAGCCATGGGGTATTTGACAAATTTTTTCTAAGTTTAATTCTTAAAAAAAGAAATTTAAGGAAATTATCATGGCTAAAGGTGTTTGGAGACAGCGGGGTCGTCGTATTTGGGCAGCAATATTTGCTAGTGCCGAGGAAAGAATGGCGGCAAGGGTTGCAACATTTCATGGCTCAGTAGAGGATATTTTTCAAAGGTGGAACGAGCTTCGAGTAAACTTACTGAGAGCGCAGAATCAAATGCTTTCAACTCCAGAATTGCCAGCTTCTAATGCAAATTACCAAGGTGCAAAAGAAGCTTTTGAGAAATTTTGTAGAAATATAAAGCCTGAAGAAGGTTTTTTTATTTTTGCCCGTAATACAACGGTTGAAGCTCGGAATTTAAATTTTTTAGCAAATGACATTCGACAACGTTTGGGGAACGATTTTCTGAAAAGTGTTAGGCAAGGCCATGACTTGAGATCAATGGAAATGTTTGATATTAATTCTATAAAGCAACTTTTTCTTCGAGGACGGGGAAAAATGCTTGAATTTCAGACAAGCTTAAAATTATTGGCTGATCAATCGAGGGAGTGTGCTATGCAAATGTCTCGATCCTTTGGCAATTCTCCAGAGATTAAAGAGCTGCTTAATAGAGCAGGTCAAGCTTGTGATGTAGCTAACGCTGTAGATAGGCAGTTAAATGAAAGATGGTCAGCAATAAATAGTATTCTCAGAGATATAGGAGATGAAATAGACCCTCAAAGAATTAAAGACGCTTTAAGGAGAGTTGATGAGCATCTTCGAGAGATTGCAT
The DNA here is from genome assembly GCA_041395165.1 of Verrucomicrobiia bacterium. Taxonomy (GTDB): domain Bacteria; phylum Verrucomicrobiota; class Verrucomicrobiia; order JADLBR01; family JAIBCM01; genus JAIBCM01. Next base: position 35,193 of record JAWLBA010000004.1, on the reverse strand, counting down.
TATCAACCAAATTTTTGGAAAAAACCTCTCGAGATACAAGTGATGCGGTGAATAATTTTCTTCAGCATCGATTGTTTCGTGGAATGCCAATCAGTGGTGGTGCATCTTTTCTAAATGGAACCGAAGAAAAAGAGGCTCGGCAACATCCTTTATCAGCAGGTGAAGTGGCTAGAAATGCACTAGAGAAGGGGACTGAATTAGGTGGGCGTGCTCTGGATGTTGTTGATGTGGCTGATTGCGTGGAGACTTATGGGGCTTGTTATATAATTAATCCAGTTGCGGATAGAGCAGTTGACAATGTGGTGGTGCCTATAGCAGAGACTTTAGTTGCACCAGTAGTTGGAACAAGTATAGCAGCGGGTAGAAAGGTGGAAGAAGTGATTGCCCCGGTTGTTAGTAAAGGGGCTGAATTAGCTAATGAGTATGTGGTTAAGCCAACTGTTGATAAACTCGATAAAGCCTTCCAAGAACCTGCTAGGATCGCGAGTGAAGTGGGTAAGACTACTCTTTGGGGCGCGCCTAAGCCTTGGTAGAATCGCTGGTGATAAGTAACCAATCACTTGTCACTAATATAAAGTTTGACCTCGATTCATTTTTTGGCAAATAGGTAGGTATGAGCCGACACTTTTTAATTTTAGCAGCGGCATTGGTAGGAAGTTGTATGGTGGTAGGAGGACAAGAGCCTCAAGATCCAATGCCTTTTTCTGATCAGGAAAATTTTGATCAAGTACCGGGGTTTGAGATTAAACCTAATAATATTAAGATGGATTTTATTGAGACGCCTAAGCGCGGTGTGAACGCGACGGAGTTGAAACGGCCTTCGGATCCGTTAAGAGGGCCTCGTATGCAATGGTTGGAGATTGAAGTGGAATATGGTTTGAATCCGCGACTGTCTCGGGAAGAGTTGGAGCAGCCAGGAGGCGGTTTTTTTCAGGATGTGATGGTGAAACTTTATCTCTTAACACCGCAACCGCAGAGACCGCAAGATTTGGATCAAGAGGTTTTGTCAATTGAGTTGCATTATGGACCTTTGGCTTTAGGCGAGGGTTATTTTGCATCAGCTTATTTGTCGCCATTTCAGGTGGAAATGTATGGTGGAGAGCAGGCTTTTAAGCAGTCAGCGATGGCAGCGGAAGTGTTTGTAGATGGAAAGCGAGTGTGTTGGGCGGAGACACGTCGCGCTGAGCGAGTGGCGGAAGCAGATTGGTTTTTAAAAGGTGGCAAGACAGGGGTGTTAATGCCAATTACGAAGACGCCCTGGGCGATGGATTTTTGGGAACATTATCCGCCTTTGAGAGAGTCGGGTAGCGGTGGCAGTAGTGGAGGTACGATGCCTCGGATGACAGCGCCTCTGCCTCGACCGGAAGTGACTACTAATATAATGGAGACGAACAGTCCTTGATGGTGTAACTCTTGTAATTTTTTAAATGGTTTTGAAAATAGTCTTGGAGAAACGATGAGTAAAAGCGGTAGGGTCATTGCGATTAATTTAGGTAGCCACAGTATTAGTGTGGGTTTTTATAGTTCTACGGGAGGTGGCTTATTATTGGAAGGGGCAGTGATTGAAACGATTGCGTTGGAAGGAGCTTCGGAAGAGGAGCGAGAAAAAGCGGTTGCCAATGTGTTGCGACGGGTTTTGACGGGCAAGATAAGTCAAGGCACTTCAATTTATTATTGTATTTCAGGTCAATCGGTTTTTACGCGTTTTGTGAAGTTGCCGCCTTCGGCTCCAGACCAAGTGACGCAGATGGTGAGATTTGAAGCGCAGCAGAATGTGCCTTTCCCGATGGATCAAGTGGTGTGGGATTATCAGTTGGTGCAATCGTTAAAAAATTCGGATTTAGAAGCGGTGATTGTTGCGATTAAGGCAGAAATATTAGAACGTATCAATGCAGGGGTTAGAGCAACGGGTTGTGTGGCGGAGCGGGTGGGTGTGGGGCCTTTAGCTATTTATAATGCTTTTCGTTTTAATTATCCGGATTATGAAGGTTGTACGTTGATTTTGGATATTGGCGCGAAATCGACTCAATTAATTTTTGCGGAAGATGGTAAAATTTTTATTCGTGGTGTGCCGATTGGTGGTAACCAGATCACTCAGGCGATTGCGACGGATATGCAATTATCGTTTGGTGAAGCAGAACAATTAAAGCAGGAAAAAGGGTTTGTGGGGTTGGGTGGCGCTTATGCGGATCCTGATGACGCAACAGCTGCTCGTATTTCCAAGGTGATTCGTGGTATTTTAACGCGTTTGCATTCAGAAGTGTCGCGCTCGATTGTGTCTTATCGCAGTCAGCAAGGGGGGAGTGCTCCGATGCGAATTTTGTTGACGGGTGGATCGAGTTTGTTGGCTTATATGGATCTTTTCTTTTCGGAAAAGTTGCGTGTGCCGATTGAGTTTTTTAATCCGTTGCGCAATGTGGCTGTAGCGCCTTCGATTTCGCGTGAGACATTGGTGCGTTCGGCGGCCTGGTTGGGTGAGACGGTGGGCTTGGCGTTGTACGCGACGGGGCCTTGTCCGCTAGATATTAATTTAGTGCCAGCGAGTGTGGAATCAGCTCGAGCTTCGGGGAAAAGACGCAGTTTGCAAGTGGCATTAGCGGCGGCTTTGGTGGTTTTGTTTGGGGTGTTGTGGGCGAGCCATTGGCGTAAAGGGAATATTTTGCAAGCACAATTAGCTACAATTTCGGGTGAGGTTGGCACGTTGGAGTCGGCGAATCGTGAGTTGAAAACAGCGCAAGTAAATTATGAGAAAGCTTTGGGTGAGGCGGAACAGATTGATGGTTTAATTAAGATGCGTCGTTATTGGCCGGGTTTGTTGAAAGAGTTAAATACGATGATTCCTGTGGGGGTTTGGATTACGGCACTGAAACCGGCGTTTGATGATCGAGTTGCCGATGGTGATGAGTCCGATCATGGCGCCGCCCCAAGCGCACGGGCAAGCCTCAACCTGCTGCTGCAGATGCGACGCAAATCACGCATTTACTGATTGAGGGTTCGTATGAAAATATTAATTCGGCCGATTTGCAAACGCCCGATTTGCGAATTGATGGTCAGGAAGTGATTGGTAATTTTTTGAAAAAATTTCCGCAATCTCAATTTTTTGCGATGACAGAGCAGGATATTGCCGATCCTAAGTTGGTGACGGTGGATGTGGTTTCGGTGGAAGAAAAGCGGTTGGCATTGAATTTTAAAATTAAGGCAAAGCTGAAGACGCCGATTCCTTTGGTGCCTTAAGAAAAATGAGAAAAAGGTGATATGGATTGGTTTAAGAAAAATCGTGAAACTTCTCAAGCGTTGGTAGTGGCGATAGTGATTAGTGCAGTGGGAGGTTATTTTTGGTGGCATGAGGGACAGCGGGTGAGCTCGTTGAATGCGGATTTGGAGTCGCAAGCGATGACGTTATCGCGTTATCGCGGGCAGTCGGTGTTTCCCAGTGAGGAAAATACGAAGGTTTATCAGGAAAAAGCGCAGCAGTTGGAGAGTTATTTGCAACCGGCTGTTGCTGAATTGAGGCAAGGGCAAATTCAAGGTGAGGCTTTGAATCCGATCGATTTTCAAACGGAATTTCGCAATACGCGCGATCGTTTGGTGGAGATGGCACAGAAGGCAAGAAATCCTGTTGGATTACCGGAAAATTTTTCGTTTGGATTTGGTCGCTATTTAACCAGTATTCCAGCACCGGAGGCGACGGTGTTTTTGACGCAAGAGTTGAGAATTATTGAACGGTTGACACAGTTGTTATTTGAGTCGGGAATTAATGAGTTAAAGAGTGTGTCGCGTTTACCTGTAGAAGATTTGCTAACACAGAGTTCTGGGGCAGCCGCAGCAGCTCGACAGCCCGTGCGTGGAAGTGAGGGAGAGTTGGGAGAGTTACTGCCCGCGGTATCGTTGGATCGCGAGGGGCTTTTTTATCGAACTCTTCCCTTTGTTTTTCAGTTTGTTGGAACGGATACGAGTTTGAGAAAAATTGTGGATGCTTTGAATGAAAGAGGCGGGGAGGGTGAAGAAAAGGGTGCTCAGCCTTTTTGGGTTATGCGTTCTTTGGAGGTTATTAATGAACGGGGTGAGCCGCCAACGGTAGAAGATTTGAAGGCTAAGGGTGCAACTGGGGAAGGTCCTAAAAGTGTTGCGGCTAATTTAATTTTAGGTGAGGAAACGATTCGCATTACGATGCGAGTGGATTATATTAATTGGCAGAGTAATGAAAATGTGAGTGTTAAAAAATGAATTGGGCAAAAAAAAATATTGAATGGACGTTGTTGTTTGGCGTGTTGCTGATTTTATTGGGCGTTGCCATTTTTAAAGCATTGTCTTTTACTACCGCTCCTCCTGAAGCGGTGGCGGAAGTGTTGGGTGGTAATGCCAAGGTTCGCGAGGACTTGGATCAATATCAAGATTTAGGGAAAGCATTGGATCAAAATGAGGAATGGAAAGCCGCTGAGAATGGGCATCGTCTGTTTATCTCTAGGAAGTTGGAGTGGTTGGCGGATGAGCGCAAATTGAAATTGTATCGACCTGACGAGGCGGGAGTTGATGGGATTGCGCCGTTGTGGAAAGAGAAGTATGGATTTAGTTTGAGTGATCCAACGGTGGCAGATCAGGACCCCGATAAAGATGGTTTTACGAATAAAGATGAGTATTTGGGCAAAACGGATCCATTGAATGCGGAATCGCATCCACCTTATACAACGAAGTTGCGCTTGACGAATTTCGAGGCAAAACCTTACTCGCTTGAGTTTACGGGAGTTAACGAAGTGGGGGGGCAAACATTCTTTCAAGTCAAACTTTCCAATCCTCGCGATCGAAGAAATCGTTCCAATTCTGTGAAAAAAGGTGATAAGTTTGAAGATTGGCGAGTGGAAGAATATCGTGAGAAAAAAGGGGAACGGGAAAATCCCAAAATGCAAGGGGTGATGTTGCCTTATGATGAATCGGAGTTGGACGTGGTGAATGAAGTGACAGGAGAACATTTAGTTTTAGTGATGAAACAAAAAGTTGATGCGCCGATTTTAACTGGCACGTTGGTGGATTTGCTTGAAAATAAAACTTATCCTGTCGAAAAAGCTCAAGAAATTACGTTTCGTGGAGTGAAATATCGCGTGAAAAATTTGAGTGAAACAGGCGCGGAGATTCTGGCTTTAGCAGAAGATGGAACGGAAAAAGAAATACTCCAGATTCCAAGTCAATAATTAATTTTAAACATTTTAAAAATAAGGGAAATTATTTCTTGCATTCAAGAAAGGGCCTATTCACTATCGACTTACTTTATGAGATTGAAGGGTAGCAATCGTTTCTTTTGTCTTGGTTTTTTATTAGGTTTCATTTTTTTGATACAAAGCATTGTGCTTGCCGAAAATGATGCTTCTGTTGATCGTGCGTTGCAGAACGAAGCAGCACGGCGACAAAAGCTTTTTACCGGCAGTAAAAAAGCTTTAGTGGAAGGAGACCAGCTTTATTCGGCAAAAGAATATGTTCCTGCTGCAGAACGCTATCGTTTTGTTTTGCAGAATTTGCCGATGACGACGAATACTTTCGATCTTTATCAGGCTGCGGCTGAGGGGTTGACGATGGCTAATATGCGTCTGGTTGAAGAGGCTTTAGAGGCGAGAAAGTTTGATGCTGCGGGTGGCTATGTTTCTGAAGCGTTGGCTTATTCTCCTGAAGATAAGGAGTTGCAGAAACTTGCTAAGACAATTCAAAAACAGTCAGGTGATGGGGTGGTAATTGAGCCTAATTCTGCAGTGACCCCTGAGTTTGTGCAAGCTGTGGGAGAAGTGAAACGGTTTTTGGATTTGGGTGAAAAACAGCGCCAAACTGGGCAATATATTAAGTCGGAGGAAAGTTTTAAAAAAGTTTTAGCGATTGATCCTTATAACATTGCCGCGCAGGATGGTTTGAAGAGAGTCGCTCAACTGCGTTTGAAATATGCCAACGACGCTAAGGAGGATAGTCGTAAGGAGATGCTTTATGAGGTAACGAAAGCTTGGAGTAATCCGGTGAACCGCAATATTTTGAAACCACATGAAGAAAGAAGTGTTTCTGCCGCAAGTTTGTCAAATACGGCGCGTATTGAGGAAAAGTTGAATAATATTATTATTGATAAGATTAATTTCGACGAAGCCTCAGTTGAAGAAGCAGTGACTTTTTTACAGGCTAAATCCAAAGAATTGGATGCGGCTGGGCAAGGTTTGAATTTTGTATTAAAAACAACGACTGCAACTGTTTCAGAGGCCGCAGAAGGTCAACCCAGCGCCGGGGAGCAGGTTTCTATTGAATCGATTGATTCGCGACGTATTACTTTGAATTTGGAAAATTTACCTTTAGCGGCAGTTTTGGATCTTATCGCAAAACAAGCGGATTTGATTTATAAGGTTGAGGAATATGCGGTTTTAGTGGCGCCGGCTTCAGAAAATATTGAGGCGTTATTTACTCGCACGTTCCAAGTCCCAGCAGGTTTTATTGGGGCGAAAATTGAGAGCAAGGATGGAGGCACGTTAAGCGAATCGGTTAATATTGCTCGTGAAGAAGTGAAGACAAAATTGGAAACTTATGGCGTTCAATTTCCTCCTGGTTCTTCTGCAAATTATTTGTCGAACGGAAGTTTGCTCGTAGTTCGAAATACATTGGATAATTTAGCTTTGATTGAAAGTGTGATTAGTTCGGAAAGTCAAGAAGTGCCCCAGGTTCAAATCGAAACACGTTTTATGGAGGTGAACCAAACCGATTTGGATGAACTTTCTTTTCGTTGGAATATTAATCGAAGAGGAAGAAATCAATCTTCCCCAACTGATACTCCTGGGTTAAGAACTTCAGCGCCTTCAGCTTCCACTGAAATTTTTGGATTACCGGTCGATTTGGCAGTGGGAGGGAATGCTATTAATGCCAATACTTTTGATGCTTTGTTAGCGGGAGCCGCTACTGCTTTTGCAGGTCCTTTGGGGACAGCTTTTCAAAGTGCGATTTCGTTGAGTAAATATAAATTTGAAATGTTGATTTATGCGCTTTCACAAAAAACAGGCGCTGATCTTTTGGCTGTGCCCAAAGTGGTTACGAAACCATCACAAGATGCTGAAATTCGTATTGCTCGTGAATTCTTTTATCCTGATCCTCAAGCGATTGAACCACCACAAATTGATGCTTCAATTTCTCAGCTGCCTAGTGGAAATGGATATCGTGCTGTAACGCCTTCAACGCCTTCGACTTTTAAAAACGAACAAATTGGTGTCATTTTAACGGTTAATCCTCAACTATATCCCGATAATCAAACCATTGATCTTCAATTAACTCCTAGAGTGGTCGATTTCGAAGGGTTTATTAATTATGGAAATCCTATTAATGCTTTGGATTTGGGCACTTCTCAGGCTGTTAAGGTTGCTGATAATATTATTAATACACCCGTTTTTAATTATCGAGAAGTTAAAACACGCTTAAGTATTGAAGATGGTCAGACCGTTTTGTTAGGTGGTCTAATTCGTGAAGATATTCAAAAAGTCGATGATAAAATTCCTTTACTAGGAGATTTGCCACTTTTAGGGCGTCTTTTCCGCTCTAAAATTGATCAAAGCATTAAAAAGAATCTACTAATTTTTGTGACTTGTAATTTAATTCGATCGGATGGAGAACTTTTTAATAAACGTAATTTTGAAGATACACAAAGCTTTGACAATAATCCTGCTTTTGCTGAGGTTCCCCGTTGGGATTCGACTCAAGAACCTCAGGAGTTGAGGATAGTAAATGAGCCTCAGGGAAGGATGAAATAAATGAAACTTGATTCCTATATTATTTTTAGTTTCCTTGTGTTAAGTATAGCACCTTTGGCTTTATTAGGGAATGGCAGTGTTGATCAGTCCGATTTTCTGAGTGCACAAAAAGCTTCTCAGGTTGCAGTCTTGAAGCGACAGCAAGCTGTTATTCGAGGCAATGCTTTGTTGAGAGAGGGCAACGCTTTATTAGAAACGCAAGATTATAAAGGAGCCTTAGAAAAATATCGCGCTATCATAACTCTTTTGCCAGCTCCTTCACCGGCCACCGCGCCTTTGCAAAATAAGGCTTATGATGGGGCTGCTGTAGCTTTAATTCAATTGGCTCATGAAAATTTAAAAGCTAATCTTTTGGACGAAGTTAGAGCGAATGCTGATGAAGCGTTATCTTTTGTGCCTAAAGATTCTCGTATTCAAGCAGAACGAGCGAGTTTGTATGCTGCGATGGGCATTGCTTTAGATCAAGAAGGTAAGCCCATGATTGAACGTGATAATCCTGCTATTACTCCGCGTTATTTGAAGGACGTGGCAGATGTTAATGTCTTGCTTCAAGAAGGTGATGATTTATTAGACACCGCTCAATTCGATGCCGCCGAAAAAAAATACCAGCAAATTTTAACCATTGACCCTTTTAATAGCACAGCTCGTAAACGCTTAGATAAAGTACTGGATCATAAATTGCGTTATGCCAAAAAAGCTCAAGAAGTGGCTCGTTTTCAAAGTATGACAGAAGTTACCGAAAAATGGGAAATGCCAATCCCCAAAGATGTTATTACCGATTCGGGCATTTTTGCTAATGCTCCTTTAACACGGTCTAATGTAGAAAATCTTAGTAAAAAACTTAAAACTATTATATTGCCTCAGGCTTCATTTGATCGTGCTAGCATTTTAGATGTTATCGATTTTCTCAATGTAAGAAGCAAAGAGCTCGATCCTGAAAGAAAGGGGATTAATTTTGTTTCCAGATTAACTCCTGATTCCATGGGTTCTGAGGTTACATTGAATCTTCAAAATGTTCCTTTAGAGGAAGTTATTCGTTATGCGACGCGTTTAGCAAATTTAAAATATCAAATGGATGAGTTTTCCGTAAGTATTCTGCCCTTAACAGCGCCTACGGATCAGTTATTGACCAAAGAATATCGAGTTAAACCAGACTTTTTTAATGTTGACACTGGAGGTGAGCAACAAGGCGGTTCCCGAACTCGAAGGACTTTTAGTCGTTCACTTATGGAAAAAGTGCAATTTGAGAGGGAAACCGATATTCGAAAAGTTTTAGAATCACGAGGGGTTACTTTCCCTGAAGGAGCTAGCGCTTCTTATTCCTCGGCGTCTAGCAAATTAACAGTTCGGAATTCTCCGTCTAATTTGGAGCTTATTGATGCTTTAGTTGGCTCTCCAACTGATATTCCTGCTCAAGTTGAAATTGAGGCTAAGTTTATTGAATTAAATCAAACCGATTTTGATGAACTTTCGATTGCAATGAACGTAGTTAAAGAGGGAAATTACACTCGTCCGGCAGGTAATTTTTCTCCTCTTGATATGGATGGCTTAAATCATTTTGATGGTTTGCGAAGTTCGGCTAATATCAAACCTAATTCGGTTGATGCTTTGCTTTCACAAAATAATGGTATTGATTCTCGACCAATACCCAATAGTTTTAATTTTGCTGTGGGTATTGCTAAATATAATATTGATGTTTTAATCCGAACTTTGGCTCAGAAAAAATCGATTGATTTATTATCAGCCCCAAAAGTTGTGGCTCGTAGTGGAGAGCAGGCTGTGATTAAAATTGTCCGTCGTTTTTCTTATGCGGATACTTATGATGCACCTGAACTGCCTCCTACCACATCAAGTGGTGGAGCGAATGACGTTAATAATCTTATTATCAGCCGCCTCCTGTTATCCTCCGGCACAACCTTCTAATTTTACTGACAGAGAAGTCGGTGTTATTTTAAATGTTACTCCGGAAGTTGGTCCTGACAATCAAACGATTGATCTTAATCTTGTACCTTTGGTCGAGGATTTTGAAGGATTTATTAATTATGGAACTCCCATGACCGTAGCCGATGGGGATCAAATTTTTGTTTTAACTGAAAACGTTATTAATATGCCGGTATTTAATTCTCGACGAATTGAAACCAGTGTCCAAGTCAAGGATGGTTCAACTGTTGTTTTGGGAGGGTTATTGCGTGAAGATGTTCAAAAAATTAAGGACAAAATTCCTATTCTGGGTGATATCCCTCTTTTAGGTCGACTTTTCCGCTCTGATGTGGAGCAATCCATTAAAAAGAACTTGGTCATTTTTGTAACACCACGATTAATTACACCTACGGGAGAATTGGTTAATCCGCCGGAGCCATTAGTTATCCCATCACAAAAAACTGCAAGCCGCTAAAGCCTATGAAACAAAAATTCATAATTTTACTTGTTGCTTTAACATTATTATGTGTTGGCGGCTACAAGCTACAAGCTCAAGCTGAACGTGATATTAAAATAGTTGGCACGTATCAATGTATGATTGGACCACAACGGGTTCCGATCATTTTTAATGATACAACGGGTGAAGGTTTTACTTTTGTTTTAAATGGAGGTCTTTTTACATTTTCCTTAAATTTTAGCCCATTGGGTTTTCATGAAGGGCGTGTTTTACAAGGCTTTTTATTTGTTGCAGGTAGAAAAATAAATACGCGAGGTTCTGTTTTAGTTTTACCTTTTGGAAGTACGATTGGTTCTGGAACTAATATTATTTCCATTCCGGGTGATTCTAAAAATAGAAATATTACCTTTTCATTTGGTCCAGTTGATATTCCATTCATTCAAAGATTTTCAGCTGAATTATCGGTAGAAGGAATCATGTTTTATCAAAAAAAAGCGCCTGGAAAAATTATGACAGGCAATGTGGAGTATACCTCTGATAATAATAATATGCGTGTAGACTTTGATAGACAAACGGGTGTTACTATAATAAGAAGTTCTAAGACTGTACCAGGTGTCATAGTCGAAGCTAAAAAGATATCTACTGTTCCCAATTTTTTTGGTATTCCCACAACAAAAGTTTATCGCTAATTGTTTTGAGATTTGAAATCGTCAAAAGCTTTTACACTTTTAGAGCTTCTTATTACCCTGTCTCTTATTGTTTTGTTAATAGGGATTTCAGTGCCTACTTTCTTTACCTTTCGCAAGCATATTAATACAACCAAATGCCTTTCTCGCGGTCAGGAGCTTTACTCGGGAGCGCAAAAAATGTTTGATGATATGGACTCCGAAACTGCAAAGTCTACGGAACAATTGTCCAGCGATATGAGATGGTGGCAAAAACAGCTAAAAGCTTATGGTGTTTCTGACGAGGCTTGGTATGATCCAACTCAGCCCAAACATCAAGCAGGTGATTTGCCGGATTTTTTTTATGGTGGAGTTTGTCCTAAAGATTTTCATTACGCTGAAGATAGAGATCAACTTTATTTGTTTGTTGGGAAAAATCAGATATACTCTTCGGGCAATGTTGTTATTATGGCAGATGGCACGGTAAAATTTGAAAAATTTTTCCCTGAATAACTCAAAGTAACCGATTAAATATGAATCGGACTTTATTAACTAACGAAGAAAATGTTCGTTTGGATCATTGGTTGGTAAAGCAAAATCTGGAATTAACACGTTCACGCGTTCAGCAATTAATTCGAGATTCGTATATTTTAGTTAATCAAAAATCGGTTAAATGTTCCCTTCGATTACGGGTTGGAGATGAAATAACGATCCATTTTCCGCCGATGCAATCTTTGAATTTAAAACCTCAAGAGATTGCATTGTCGATTTTATATGAAGATGATGAATTCCTAGCAATTAATAAACCACCGGGTTTGGTTGTGCATCCTGCTCCTGGACATTCTGAAGGGACGTTGGTCAACGCTTTATTGCATCATTGTCGAGGCTCGCTTTCGGGAATTGGTGGTGTGGAAAGACCAGGCATCGTTCATCGTTTAGATAAGGAAACAAGTGGTGTGTTGCTTGTTGCCAAAACCGATAATGCTCATCAAGCTTTAGCCCGGCAGTTTAAAGATCGAAAAGTTCAAAAATTTTATCAAGTTTTGGTGCAATTTTTTCCTAAAAAATCAGAAGGAGAAATGATATCGGCAATAGAGCGACATCCCGTTCATCGAAAAAAAATGGCAGTTTCGAAAAAAGGTAAACTAGCTATTACGCGATATAAAATAATAGAGAAATTCGAAGGTTCGAGTTTTTTAGAGTGTCAGATTTTAACAGGGCGCACGCATCAAATTCGAGTTCATATGCTTTCTATCGGATGTCCCGTATTGGGTGATAAGCTTTATGGTAAAACTGCATCTCAAGCACCTAGACAAATGCTACACGCGAGACGACTTATTTTTCAACATCCTTTTACTAAAAAAGAGATGGTAATTGAAGCAGATTTACCCGAAGATTTTCTTCACTTACTTCAGCAACTGCGTCATGGCAAAAACTTCTGAAATTCTTTTGCAATATTTAGAGCAACGCAAAAAACGAGGGGATCGTTTTATTCGATTCTCAAGTGTTTCGGATTTTCCAAAAATAACTTCAAACCCGTCCTTTATGAAAAAAGAAAATTCAGAAAAAACGCATCATGAGCATCTTTCTGAAAACGATAAGAACACGAAACTTGAACATTTAAAAAGCATTGCATTGGTCTGTCAAAAATGTCCACATCTTGTCAGGAGTCGTACTCAAGTTGTTTTTGGTGTGGGCAATATTGACGCTGAACTGATGTTGGTAGGGGAAGCTCCAGGAGCTGATGAAGATCGTTTGGGAGAGCCTTTTGTTGGGCGGGCAGGGCAATTACTTAATAAAATGTTGGAAGCAATGGGGTTGTCACGTGACAAAGTTTATATTTCCAATGTTTTAAAATGTCGTCCTGATATGCCGCCAGGTGCGCCTGGCAATCGTAAACCAACCATTGAAGAGATGAACACTTGTTTGCCCTATCTCAAGGAGCAGATCGAACTGATTCAGCCGAAAGCTATTATTGCATTAGGTGCTACCGCAGTGACTGGACTTTTAGGTGTCGAAGCGCCGATTGGCAAATTGCGTGGGCGCTGGCTCCAGTTTCAGGATATTGCAGTGATGCCAACTTATCATCCCGCTTATCTTTTAAGAAATCAGAGCAACACTGAGAAACGTAAGGTTTGGGAAGATCTCCTTATGGTAATGGAAAAAATGGAGATGTTGATTAGTGAAAAGCAGCGTAATTATTTTTTGAATGCCAACCGCTAAATCTTCACGTTTGCAGCAAAGTTTTCGAGCCGCTCGGCAAATCACTCGCGAACATGCTAAAAGTTTTTACTTTGCTTCCTTTGCTTTGCCCAGAAAGAAAAAAGAAGCAGCTTATGCCGTTTACGCTTTTTGTCGTTATATTGATGAGAGCATAGATCGTGCGCCATCTTTTGAAGATCAACTGGAAGTCGGTCAGAGTCTTAGAAAAATGTTGGATCAGTTTTATTCCCAAAATGCTCCAGATCAATTCGGTTGGGCGGAGGCTTTTTATTCCACGATTCGGACCTATCAAATTCCGAAAGGTCACTTTGAAAATTTAATCAAAGGGGTGGAAATGGATGCTCGACCGACCATTCAAATCAAGACCTGGTCAGATTTGGAGGATTATTGTTATTACGTGGCATCAGTGGTGGGACTTATCATGAGCCACATTTTTGAAATGAAAGATCCAAGCGCTCGAGAGCAAGCAATTAGTCTGGGTATTGCGATGCAATTGACCAATATTTTACGTGATGTGAAAGAGGATTATGAAAACCATCGAGTTTATTTACCTGCAGAAGAATTGGAGTCGTATCAGGTCGATTTAAAAAACGGTTTTACTCAGGAAAATTGGAAAAAATACGCCATTTTCTTTGCTCAACGTGCGCAAGAGTATTATATAGCAAGTGAAAAAGGTATTTCTTCTTTGGCTGATGATGGTTCTCAATTTACGGTTTGGATTATGCGATGTGTGTATGCTGGGATTTTGGATGAGGCTGCCAAATACCACTACGATGTTTCGGTAAGACATCATGTTTCTTTATTCAAAAAACTCCGGCTTGTTTTAACGGCTTATCGGCTTTATAAAAAGAGTTCTTGTGATTCCCGCCAATAAAAATCCTTTGTTGGATAGCTTTTTTTATCTTTATTGTCGTTGGCTTTTGCGACGCAATTTTTCAGGGATTTATATTAAAGGATTAGAAAACTATTCTAAATTAGAAAAAACGCATCCGGCTATTTGCTTTGCTAATCATACCAATTGGTGGGATGGATTTCTGACTTTTTATCTAACACGATTTAATTCGCAAAAAGCGACTTTTTGCATGATGGAGGAAAAGCAGTTAAAATATTATCGTTTTTTTGCGTGGTTGGGAATGTATTCGGTCGATACGTCTAATCCTCTCCGCGCCGCGGCTTCAGTGCGTTATACGATTCAATTACTACAGAATCCTGACTCGTTATGCTGGATTTTTCCTCAAGGAAAGACGACTTCTATTTATACTCCCATTGAAGTAAAGGAGGGGACAGCCTATTTAGCTAATAATGTTCCTCGCGCCCAACTTTTACCGGTTATTTTTCGCTATGAATTTTTGAAAGAAGAAAAACCTTTTATTTTAATTCAAATCGGCAATCTACTCGAAAAATCGCGAACCATTACGGATGAAGATATCAGTGATGCTTTAATTCGAGAGCAAAACAATCTTGAGGCAGCGTTAAGGAATCAAAATTTAGTTGGATTTATGCCACTGATTCCACCACGACTTTCTCTTAATAAACGCTGGGAGTGGGTGCAGTTAGCGTTTAAAGGGCGTTTACGCGAATTTAAACGAGCGAATGATTAAGTTAGTGAAACTAAAAATGTAATGATGCACGCGATTGAATCAATTGGCTTGCGATGCTCACTGCAATTTCCTGCGGGCTTTGGGCTTCAATATTAATTCCTACGGGGCATTGCACACGATTAAATTGGGTTTCGGTTGCTAATTTTTCCTGAAGAAAATGATTACGAATAATTTGAATTTTTCTCTTGCTGCCAATCATTCCTAAAAAGTCGAAAGGGTATTGAATCCAATGTCGCAATACCAAAGCGTCATGTTTGTGGCCTCGAGTCACAATCACGCCAAATGTTTTTTGATGATCAGGAGGACAAATAGTTAGAAGGTTATCCCAATAATCAGTTTTAAGCTGGATTTCTTTAGGAAAATTTTCGTGGCTGGCGAGGGCAGGGCGATCGTCAAAAACCGTTACAGAAAAATCGAGTGAAGCCGCCAAAGGTGCTAAGGCTTTAGCAATGTGTCCCGCACCGGCAATCCATAAATGAAACGGAGGATAAGTGGTTTCCTCATAGAGTGCTTTATCTTTTGAGGGATTTTCTGTGACATTAAAATTTTTATCAATTCCCCACCGAATAATTTCTTTTCGTCGAGCCAGTTTTTGCCAAATTGAAATTTCTTGAATTGCCTGCGGTAAAATGAGGCCAAAAACTTTGCCACCACAGATGAGACCGTCATCCCAACCAAAATCATGATCTAGCAACAGATCAAAAGATTCAGCTTTTTGTGTTTGTAATGAAGCAATAGCCCGTTTTTGAATTTCTGCTTCCAAACAGCCACCGCCTAAAGTTCCAATGATGCGGCCATCTGGGAAAAAAAGTGCTTTAGCACCGGGCTTTTGAGGGCTGGAACCTTTTACCCGCGTGATGATACCTAAAACCGCAGGCTGAGCGGATTGCGAAACAGTGGCAATCTGTTCAAAAAAATGAGTCATAAATTCAGCATCTTAATCTTATTATAAGATGCTTATATTTAACACTGACTCAATAAGGAATTTTATCATCTTTCTTGAGCCAAGCTTGAAAAGTGCGTTGCGCTTCATCGCGTAATAAGGGTTCAATTTTTAGCGAACGTTTTTCTAATGGGAGGGGAACTTCACGATAAATAAAATCATCGTCAAAACCGATGTCCGCAGCATCTTTACGTGTGTTGGCGTAATAAATTTTGGCAATGCGCGCCCAATAAATGGCGGCTAAGCACATGGGACAAGGTTCGCAACTGGTGTAAATTTCCGCGCCATCCAAAGAAAAATCTTTCACGTTTTTACAGGCATCACGAATGGCAACCATTTCGGCATGGGCGGTAGGATCATTGGTAGAAGTCACTTGATTGCATCCACGTCCAATAATTTTTCCATCTTTAACGATTACTGCTCCAAAAGGTCCTCCGTGATCACTGCACATTCCTTGATCCGAGATATGGATCGCTTCTCGCATGAATTGTTCTTTCATATTAGAGTCTAACCTAACAAAGCTAAATTTTAGGGCAAGTTGAATAAAAATATTGAATTTGAAATATCATTAATTTTAGCTTATATGTCTTTTTCATGGGACAAATCAAGAAACTTGAAGAGTCGTCTCAACAAACCGAAAGCAATCGAAGCTCTAATCAAGCCGTTTTTCAAGCTGCCGCTGGTCCGCCC
This sequence comes from Verrucomicrobiia bacterium, assembly GCA_041395165.1. GTDB lineage: Bacteria > Verrucomicrobiota > Verrucomicrobiia > JADLBR01 > JAIBCM01 > JAIBCM01. Next base: position 18,934 of record JAWLBA010000004.1, on the reverse strand, counting down.
GTTTTAGAAATTCTTGATGCTGAGAAAAAGCCAACAGAGGAGCTTAACGTGGGGACCATGGAAAAATCTTTTGTTGAGGCTCATTATGTAAAAACTAAAGATGGAGTTAATCCTGGAAAAGCAACCTTTGATCCTGATAAGGATGAGAATAAGTTTTTTGTTCGATTGAAAGATATCAATGAAAGTGGTGAAAAACAAATAAATGTTAAATTATCCACTCAAAATCCAAATCCTAAATATGATGAGAAAGACAGAAAAGTTGTCTTAAAAGAAACAGGGGAAGGGTCGGGGATTTATGAATCGGATCCTTTATTATTAACGTCTGATGCCATTGATGATGCTGTAGTTGTAAATAAAATTGAAGATAATCAATGTGATAAGAAAGTGATGCAATGTGATCAAACCTTTCAAACGATGCTGGGAGGTCAAGTTAAGGTTGACTATCCTGAAAAAAATATTTCAACCACAGCTAAAGTGCCCATTGTTAAAGAACTTGATATAACCATTAATATTCTTAAAAAAGATGGTCAAGAAGCGGCGAGCCGAGAAGATGTTGAGAGGCAAGTTGAAGAGGCTAATGAGATTTATGCATCGGTTGGGATTAAGATTAATGCCAATATTGTTTCTGTCGATGTTCCGGAGGGTGTCAATTTATCGAATGGTTTCAGCGAAAGCGATGAAAAGGCATTATTTGATAAATTAGCAACTCCAAATCCTAGAGATGTTCAGGTTTTTTATGTGGGCAAGTTTGATAAGGTGGATCCTCCTTCAAAAGATAATATAGCAGTAGCTTATGCTAAAATTTACAAGGAAGACACGATTTTAAACGATAAAAGTCCTGATGATAATCGTATTAACAATGTTGTGATGTCTGATACAAAAGTGCCTTTCGTTTTGGCTCATGAAATTGGTCATGTTTTAACGCAGGATCATCATTACCCGTATCATGCTGACAAATACTCTTGCCCGCCAAAGCCAGAAGATGCAAGAAATGTTATGGCAGTATGTAATATTAATAGAGAATTTGACCCTGCTTCAAATGCTAAACGCTGGACTGCAGAACAGATTGATAAAATGCAAAAATCTCCTTTACTCAAAGATCCTGAACTCGAAAAACAAAGTCTCGAAGAGAAAGAAGACGAAGAGAAAGATAATAGACGTCGAGTAGCTATACGTTAATTTTTTGTGATTTTTTTCTTTGTCCTTCTTTTTCCCTTTTTTTCGAAGTTGCTGAATGTCTATTTTTCAAAGTTAAATAAATCACTTCATTCGTAGCGGGTGAGGGAAGGGGAATTTGTTCGTCTGATTCGCTAAAGGCTGCGATAGCATCACGCAGTGCTTCACGAACGGAAATCGCAAGCATAAAAGGTGGTTCTCCCACTGCTTTACTGCCATGAATGGTGTTATGCTGTGCGGCATCGGGCAATAGTTTCACGTTAAATTCAATCGGTGCATTGCTAATGGCAGGAATGGCATAAGTGCTAGCGCATTTGGTTAGGAGCTTACCTTTATCGTCCCATTTTAATTCTTCGCAGGTTAACCAGCCCATGCCTTGAACAAATGCACCTTCGATTTGGCCGCGATCCACTGCTTCGTTAAGAGAGCTGCCAACATCATGTAAAATATCGACGCGCAAGATTTGATTCATGCCCGTGTAACTATCGACTTCCACTTCTGTTACCGCTGCGCCACAGGCAAAGTAGAGAAACGGATTTCCTTTGCCTTTACTCCAATCCATGTAAATGCCTGGTGTCGCAAAGAAACCGGTGGTCGATAAACTGACGCGTTCCACGTAAGCGCGTTGAGTCAGAGCAATAAAAGAAATTTTGTTATGCGGAAATTTTTTTGTCATAAACTTCGCTTTCTTCAAAAATAATCTCGGACGATTTTTGCTGAAATTCTTCTTCCAATAATTTAATCGCTACGGGTGTCAAAACGTTCGCGCAATGTGACACATGCATTTTTCACAGCTTGTCCATTGAGATCGGAACCGCTGGAGGCGGCAGTAGGAGAGGTGTTTGGCACTTTATCGGTGCTTGTGTTCATCACACGAATTTGTTCGGCTTTGACGCCCAGTTCTTTCACAGCAACCGCTATCATCTTAGTGTGAAGCCCTTGCCCCATTTCTGTACCACCGTGATTGAGTTGCACACTGCCATCGGCATAAATCACAACAAAAGCGCCTGCCTGATTCATGTGTGTTAGGGTGAAAGAAATTCCAAATTTAACCGGCGTAATGGCAATGCCGCGTTTGAAACGGGCATTTTCTCCATTGCGTTGTTTTAATTGTTTGCGACGTTGATGAAAGTCGGAAGAGCGAATGAGTTCATGCCAAATTTTTTGCAAACGATTATCTTCGATAACTTGCCCGTAGTGCGTTGTGTTCGTTTCACCCGTGCCATGATAAAGATTTCGCTCGCGAACCGTTTCGGGAGGTAAACCTAATTGACGCGCGATGCGATCCATAATTTCTTCAATTACCAACATGCCTTGAGGACCGCCAAAACCGCGAAATGCGGTGTTGGACGCAATGTGGGTTTTGACAACACGACTTGTAGCGTGAACGTTAGGAATGTAATAAGAGTTGTCCAAATGAAAGAGCGCGCGATCCGCAACCGGTTGCGATAAATCCAATGCCCAACCGCCATCAGCAAAAAGATCCGCTCAGCAAAGCTAGCAATTTACCTCGTTATCAAAACCGATTTTAAATTGCGCATAAAATGGATGACGTTTTCCGCTAAGAATCATGTCTTGTTCGCGATTGAAACGCACTCGAACGCGTTTGCCAGTTTTTCGAGCAGCAATAGCAGCAAGCGCAGCAGGAGTATTGCCTTGCGTTTCTTTTCCACCAAATCCACCGCCCATGCGCGGGCTTTGGCAGACAACTTTGTGTCGTGAAACACCCAAAACGCGAGCGACGACAATTTGAATTTCGGAGGGATGTTGTGTTGATGAACTGATAAGCATTGCTCCATCTTCACCCGGTTCTGCCCAAGCGGTATGAGTTTCCAAATAAAAATGTTCCTGACCACCAAAATGGAAATCGCCAACCAGAGTATGGGGCGAATTACTCAATGCTTTTTCTGCATCGCCTCGTTCCATCACATGCGGATCGGTATGAAACAGGTTTTGGGCGATCGCCTTTTTCAGATCAATCACAGGTTCTAAAGGTTCGTATTCCACTTGAACTTTGCAGCAGCCGCGCGACAGGCTTCCTGGCTTTTTCCAACGACCAACGCAACCAGATGACCGTGGTAAAACACTTCTTTGTCGGCAAGTAAAATTTCATCATGTCGCACGGCGCCTACGTCATTTTCACCTGGCACATCTTCTGCCATGAGCACGGTAACAATATCAGGCATTTGTTTCGCGAGATGAGCATCGCGCTTGATAATGCGCGCATGAGCATAAGGCGAACAAACTGGCCAAACTTCGAGCATGCCAGCGGGTTCGGCTGCATCGTCGACATAAACTGCGGTGCCAGCAACATGTTTATGCCCGCTTTCATGTGGAATCGGTCGAGTTGCGGGAACCGGAATCGGTGTAATGGCATTATGATTGATGGAAAATTCTTCTTCATCGAAAAATTTCTCCAATAAACTGGGAATAAGCTCGCGACGATAATCCGCAGTGCCGCGTGCATCGGTGATAGGCGTGAATTCATCTTTAATGATAGCCATTGCTTCAGTCAATGTTTCGCGATTCCACGCTTTATTAAGTAAAAACTGTTCTGTTTTTTTAGCGCGTACCGGTGTTGCTGCCACACCCCCGTAACCAAGACGCACGGTTTTAACCTTTGCTGCATCATCCAATTCCACACGAAATGCAGCAGCCACGGTGCTAATATCCAATTCCATGCGTTTCGAGACTTTGAAGGAATTGGCGCGTCCAGGTAATTGTCTGGGAATAATAATGGATTTCAAAATTTCGCGAGGTTCCAAAGCCGTTTTGCGATAAGCCAAGAAAAATTGATCAATCGGAATTTCTCTTTCACCATCCAAGGAAGCGACAACAAGACGGGCATCCAAAGTCAGTAAAACCGGAGCCATATCACCGATAGGGGAAGCGTTCACCAAATTGCCGCCCAGGGTGGCGCGATTGCGAATTTGGCGCGACGCAAACACGGTTAACATTTTTTGAATGGAAGGGATTTCGCCTTGCAACGTTTCCTCGATTTGAGTGAGAGTAGCGGCAGCGCCAATATGCCATTCCTGTTTTGTGGAAGTAATTGTTTTGAGTTCCGCAACGGCTTCTGTGGAAATCAAATAGGGATGATATTTAAAATTTTTAGCAATATCGACTCCAAGCTCCGTACCGCCCGCGATAAGTCGTGCATCGGGAAACTCGTGAATCATTTGTAAAAGCTCTTTGAGCGAACTGGGGCGTAAGAAGAACTGTTCTGAAGTGGGCGCATATTGTCCAGGCGCTAATTGTGATTCATTTTTAACGCATTCTAACTTTTCAGCAAAAGGATCAGTCACACCATTTTTAAATCGTCCTGTTAATGCTTCTACGGCAGCATCGCGAATCGGTCGATAACCTGTGCAACGACACAAATTCCCGCAAAGCTGATCGTTAATTTGCCATTGTTGTTTGAGATCTTTGCGATAGTAGGCTTCAAAGAGTGACATCACAAAACCCGGCGTGCAATAGCCGCATTGTGAGCCGTGATTGGCTACCATTGCCTGCTGGACGGGATGCAACGATTCATGACAGGCTAATCCTTCCGAGGTGATGATTTCGCGACCCGCTAACATGGGGAGTAACATAATGCAACTGTTTACGGCACGATAACAGGGTTCTCCTTTGGCGTTGCGTTCCACAATGGCCACTGTGCAAGCACCGCAATCGCCCTCCGCACAGCCTTCTTTTGAGCCAATGTGACCATTTTGTCGTAAGTATTGGAGAAGGGTTAAATTCGGAGATTCATCAGTAATTTGGATTTTTTTCCCGTTCAGGGTCAAATGGTAAGGTTGATGCGTAATCATAAAATCTTATCGTTTCTTATCTTTAGCATAAGACAGTCTGGCCGAGGATCAATGATATTTCTTACCCGAAACGCCGTAGTTGACTTCATTAAAAACCCTGCTAACAAAATGCTGTTTATGAAACTTGAGATTCATCCGGATTATGCGGAAACAACGATTCGTTGTTCTTGCGGTGCAACTTATAACACGCGCTCTACCAAACGTGATTTGCATATTAGTATTTGTGCGGCCTGTCATCCTTTCTTTACTGGTCAACAAAAATTTGTCGATACTGCAGGGCGCGTAGAAAAATTTAGTAAACGCTACGGCACAACTTTGATTGCTGGAAGTAAAAAGGCTAAAGCTAAGAAGTAGCTAGGATTTTATTTTAACAGGTGAGGGAGGTTTAACTTTCCTCGCCTGTTTTGTTTTTAGTAACAAAAAATATAGTTTATGCTGGATTTAACGCCTCATTTTGAACGCTTACGAAAACGGTTTCAGGAAGTGGAAGCACAACTTTCTGAGGGAAGCGTTTTTTCTAATCCTCAAAAGGCCCAGGAAGTGACAAGGGAACATAGTCGTTTAAAAGCCGCTTTGGCTGACTATGAAGCGTTGCAAGAAGTTTCTCGCAATTTGGCTGCTAATGAAAAACTTTTGGCTGACGGTGCGGAGCAAGATCCTGAATTTCTTCAGATGTTGGAAGCGGAACAGGCTGAATTAAAAGCGAAACAGGATCATTTAGCTTTAGCGGCTCAGGCGGCCTTATTGCCAGCCGATCCTGATGAAGAACGAAATGTGATTGTTGAAATTCGTGCGGGCACTGGTGGAAGTGAAGCAGCTTTGTTTGCTGCTGATCTTTACCGAATGTACACGCGTTTCATTGAAAAAAATCCGTCCTGGAAATGGGAGGTTATGGATTTGAGTCCAGGCGAGTTGGGCGGTATTCGCGAAGTGATTTTTCAAGTGTTTGGTGAAGAGGTTTACAAACATTTTCAATTTGAAAGCGGTGTGCATAGGGTGCAACGCGTTCCTGCAACTGAAGCACAAGGTCGTATTCACACTTCCACAGCCACTGTGGCGGTTTTGCCCGAAGCGAAGGAGGTGGATATTGTGATTCGTCCGGATGAGTTGCGCATTGAAGTATGTCGCTCGGGAGGGCCAGGTGGTCAAGGGGTTAATACTACTGATTCGGCAGTGCAAGTTTTGCATATTCCTAGCGGCATGATTGTGCGATGTCAGGATGGACGATCCCAATTAAAAAATCGTGAAAAAGCCTTAAATGTTTTACGTTCGCGTCTGCTAGAAAAACAGCGCGCAGAAGAGAATGCCAAATATGCGGCCAATCGCAAAAGCCAAGTAGGGACGGGAGATCGCAATGAAAAGATTCGCACTTATAATTATCCGCAAAATCGCATCACGGATCATCGCATTAATTTGACGCTTTATAATTTGAGTGAGTTCATGGAGGGTAGCATTGAAGAGATGCTGGAGGCTTTAAGGAAGAATCATTTGGAAATGCGGTTAGCGGAGCTGCAATGAAGCTTTTGGAGCTTATTCAAGTTACCACAGATTATTTTCAGAAACAGGGGGTTGATTCGCCGCGATTGAATGCAGAACAGTTGATTGCGTTTGGGTTGGGAGTCAAAAGGCTTGATCTTTACTTGCAGTTTGATCGAGAAATTGAGGAGAGCGATTTAGCGCGATTGAGAAGCTTAGTAAAACGACGTGCGAGTCGTGAGCCTTTGCAACATATTATTGGAACCGCTGAGTTTTATGGTTACATTTTTAAATCGGATGCGCGGGCTTTGGTGCCACGTCCTGAAACGGAAAAATTGGTAGAGCTTGCTTTGAGTAAAGCGACTCAAGAAGAAGGAGTGTTATGGGATGTGGGAACGGGGAGTGGGATAATCGCCATTACATTTTTATTGCAAAAACCGGGATGGAAAGCGATTGCAAGCGATATAAGTTTTGAAGCGCTCGCTTTGGCTCAAGAAAATGCTGAAAAATTAAAAGTGATGGATCGATTGCGATTGATTCAATGTAATCTTTTGGAGGAAACAATGCCTCCAGTGGATATGATTATCTCAAATCCTCCCTACTTGCCCACTGCCATTTTAAAAACTTTACCTCCAGAAGTTCAAATGGATCCCAAGCTAGCTTTAGATGGAGGAGGAGGTGGGTTGGTTATTATCCGAATTCTTATCGAAAAGGCTGCGACTTATTTAAAATCGGGCGGATGGCTTTTGTTGGAAATGGGAGAAGATCAAAAAGATGAGATTACGCGTATAGGAAAACAGGAGAGTTTGACTGGAATAGAAGTTCTGAAAGATTTATCTTTTAAAGATCGTTATTTTGTTGCTCAAAAAGCACAAAATTGATAAAATAAGAAAAAAAGAAAGGTATTCTTATGGGCGAAATCTATGAAAAAATTAAAAAGTTTTTTGATATTGCACCGGAAGCAACCACACAAATATCTGCAGTGGGACCTATTGATGCAAATGAAGCGGACAACATAGGAGAGGAAGCCTTTGCGGTTTCCGATAAAACTGGGCTTCCTGGCAGACATAATGGGCAAAGAGATGCTTTTCGTCATGCTTACTTGTCATGCAGAATGGCGCAGGAGTTAGGTACTGATCAGGCAGAAAAGATTGGGAATATTCATGAGGAATATGGCCAGAATCCACCAGAGGAAACAGTTATGGATCTGAATAATAATGAAGTGGGTCGTAGGCTAGCTGTGAAAGGGGGAGAAAGCGTAGATTGTAAACAATCAGTTTGGGATGCGCTTAATAAGGGCGAATTGCAAACCGCTCCAACGCCCGGGGCAGTTGCACCAAAGTTAAATTATTAAGCTAAAGTTAGTCGATTGATATTTTTTATAAATCGAATATTCTTAATCTAGTGAAGAAAAAAACTCGCAACATTAAAAAAACGAATAAAAAAGTATTTTCTAAAAAAGATGTCGAATTTTGCTTAAAACTACCTCAAAATTTGCTTCGTGAATTTCAGAGAGCTTCTCAAAAAATTAAAAAAGAATACGATTACGATATATCTCCTGAGCTATTAATGGTTTGGATTTTGAGTGAGATTCAGGAAGATTATTTGATTAAAGAGTTTGAGGAGGCTTTGGCTTTGCGATCGGCTGCGAAACAGAGTGGAAGGAAATAATTTGACAGGCTAATTTAGCTGTAAGATATTATTTGACGTGCAAAAATCGGAAAAAGCTCTTTTAGAAACGCAACATGATATTGTATTAAAAATGCCTGATTTGATTGTAAAAGAATTTTTTCAAGCAGCTGAATTGATAAAAAAACGTTTTGGTCGTTCAGTTTCTTATGAGCAGTTAATGATTTGGACTTTGAGTGGGATTACGAGCGATCAACTTGTTAATGAATTTCAAATTGCATTAAACAAAAATCTTAGAAAATAAAAAATATGGAAAACGAAATTATTATGAGTGGTGTGGGAAAAGCACCTCAAGCACCTTTAAAAGAAGGTTTTTTTGCAGGTTTGAATTTTTATATGCAGCCCAAAAATTTTTTAGCGATTGGACGAGGGCGACGTGATATTTTGACTACAAAAGAATTGGTTGCTCCTATTTGTGATCCTAGCAACTGGATGCTTATGGCAGGTTGTGAAGACGCGAGTGGTATTAAAGAAATTAGCGGTTCTGAGAATTCTGAGCGAATTATTGAGTATCATGATTCAACTAAATTGAGAGCTAATGATGACGAAACACCTTGGTGTAGTTCATTTGTAAATTGGACTATGGAGCAAGCGGGTTATCCAGGTACTAATAGTGCGGCAGCTTTGTCTTGGAAAAATTGGGGACAGGAAGTTGGAGAACCTGTTTATGGTGCCATTGCAGTGATTGATTATGGAAAAGGCAAAGGGCATGTCGGTTTTGTTGCTGGAGTTTCAAAAGATGGAAAAACGGTTTATTTATTGGGTGGCAACCAAAGCGATCAAGTGAAAATTTCAGCTTTTTCTATTAATAAAATTGCAGGCTACCGTATGCCGGATGCCATTAATCCTGATACTTATTCTCCACCACCAATTGTGGAAAATCAAAGAGTGCAAAATCATACGACTTTAAATCAAACACGTTAATTGATTAATTTTTTTTAACTTGTTCAATATCTTTTTCAATCTGTTGCTTTAAATCGTCCAAACTTAAAAATTTTTTTCATCACGTATTTTTTTAAGAAGAAAAATTTCTATATCTTTTCCATATAAATTGCCTGTAAAATTTAACAAATACGCTTCTACGGTTGGTGTATTTGAATTGAATGTTGGGCGAATTCCAATGTTGACTGCGGCTTGATAAGTTTGGTTTTGAACCTGGCATCGAGCAGCATAAACACCGAAGGGAGGTAGTTTTTCTCCTTCAAAATCGAGGTTAGCTGTAGGAAACTGAAGTTGTTGACCTACGCCTTGGCCTTTAACTACTTTACCAAAAATCGAAAAGGGACGTCCTAACAAAAGCGCTGCTTGATCTAAATTACCATCACGAACGGCTTGACGAATGCGGGTGCTACTAATGGTTTCGTTGTCTTCAATGACTGGGGGTAATTCTAAGACATCAAAATGATGGCGTTGTCCCAGTTTTTCTAAAAGTTTGGCGTTACCCATTCTTTGATAACCAAACTCCCAACGATGACCGATGCCAATCAATTTTAAAGAGGGAGAAGCCTCCACTAGCTGTTGAATAAAATCCTCAGGTAAGGTTTGAGAAAATGTTAAATTAAAAGGAATAATGAGTGTAGTAGAAACTTTCAAAGATTCTAAAATATGAAGTTTGTGTCGAGTTGAAGTGAGAAGTTGAGGTGCAGCTTCGGGGCGAAGAACTTTTAGGGGATGAGGATTGAAAGTAACAATAACGTCGAGAGTCTGTCGGATTAAAGCCTCTTTTTTTACAGCAGCAATAAGGGTTTGATGACCACGATGCACGCCATCAAACACACCGATAGCGAGGCATAGCGGTTTTTGTAATGAGGCGAGTTCAGAAATGGCATGAAGCGTTTTCACGCAATTAAAATCTTCGAATGCGACTAACCTCAGGAAGGCTAATGATATGAGGCCGCAATGTCTCTATGCTTTCCATGGCTTTCAGTTGATCGTGAGTGAGCGCCTGTTGCACATTGAAATTGCCGGAACGAGTTCGTCGCAATTTTTTCAAATGGCCTCCACAACCTAAAAGTTGGCCGATATCGTGACAATAGGTGCGCACATAAAATCCTTTGCTGCATTCCACAAGAAAATCTACTTCGGGTAGTGCAATGCGTTGAATTTCGTGACGATAGACATGAACTAGGCGTGGTTCTCGTTCAATCGTTTTTCCTTGGCGCGCTAGTTTGTAGAGGGGGACACCATCTTTTTTAATGGCAGAAACCATAGGCGGAAGCTGATAAAAATCACCGGAAAATTTTTTAAAAGCTTGAGGAATTTGATTTTGGATTTCGGGAGCTACAGGATGCTCTTCAATTATTTTACCTTGAGCATCTTGGGTGTCAGTGACCTTTCCTAATTCCAAAGTTCCTTCGTAAACTTTATCTTCGCTCATGAGAAGATCTTGGATTTTAGTGCCTCGTTCCAGAGTTAAAATAATAAGGCCTGTTGCTAAAGGATCCAATGTTCCGCAATGGCCTACTTTTTTAAAACGAAATTTTTTTCTGACAAAATCCACCATGTCATGAGAAGTGCAATTGGTTGGCTTATCGACTAGTAAAATGCCGTCTAGTGAAGGTGACTGAGTATGCATAATTGACTTATTAATTGGTTGCTAAAGAAAAATCCACGCGTTTTTTGTAAAAATCTACGTTAAGAACTTGGACTTTAACTTTATCGCCGATAGTGATCAAATGGCGAGTTCGCTTGCCGCGTAGTTGAAAGCGAGAGGCATCGAATAAATAAAAATCTTTTTTCATGGAGGAAACGGGCACTAAACCACTCAGACAAAGATTGTGAACATCTACAAAAAATCCGAAATTTTGCACATCGGTAATCAGAGCTTCGTAAGGGACGCGTTTGTTAGAGGTGATTTGTTGTTGCAAGAATTGTAGCATTTTAGTGGTTTTACTGTCCTGTTCAGCCTCTGCAGAATTGCGTTCGGTTAAGGAAATATGTTCAGAAACTTCTTTCAAGGCGCCTTGGCCAAGGAATTTTTTGGCGTTATCAAATAAACTGCGATGCACGATTAAGTCCGCATAGCGTCGAATGGGCGAGGTGAAGTGAGTGTAATGGATTTTGGCCAGACCATAATGGCCGAGAGGTTGAGGTGAGTAGCAGGCGCGTTTTAAAGAGCGTAATAAACCGATTTTTAATGCCTGGCCTAATGAATCTTTTTTGAGATGTTGTAATAGTTTCTGTATTTCACGTCGTGAAGTCAAATCTCCGCATGGAATGTGATAGGCGCAAACCATTTCACGAAATTCTTGGAGTTTTTCCGGATCGGGCGTTTCGTGAATCCGATAAAGCGAGGGGCGCTTTTTGGTTTTGAGATATTTTGCTACGGCTTCATTGGCTAGGAGCATGCATTCTTCGATGAGTTGGTGGGAAACATCATTTTCGACGCGCTCTACTCCAACCACTTCGCCTTGGGTATTGAGACGAATTTTGGATTCAGGAAAATCAAGGTCGAGTGAACCGCTTGAAAATCGTTGGCGACGAAACTTTTGAGCCAAGTGATGAATCTGATGTAGCATGCGTTCTGTTGAATTTTTGGGTTGTCTTTGCAAAACTTTGAACGCTTCTTGATAAGTGTAGCGATGTTTAGAGTGGATAATGGCTCGATAAAATTGAGTTTTGATAACTTTGCCTTTAGATGAAATAAGAAATTCCGCGCAAGCTGTTAGACGATCAACGTGTGGTTTAAGTGAGCAAAGATCGTTACTTAAAATAGGTGGCAACATCGGAATGACTCGATCGACGAGATAGGTGGAATTGCCGCGTTTGCGCGCTTCGCGGTCTAAATGAGAACCGGGTGAGACATAGTGAGAGACGTCGGCGATATGAACCCAAAGTTTCCATTGATCTTCTGAAGCAGGAGCTAAACTAATCGCATCATCGAAATCTTTAGCGTCATCGGGGTCGATGGTAATGACGAGATGCGAACGACAATCACGGCGATTTTTTAAATCTAAATTTTTCGATAAATTGCGGCATTCTTCCAAAACTTCATCAGGGAAATCGCTCGATAAGTTGTAGTGTTTGAGAATCGAAAGCATGTCTACGCCCGGCTCCTCCGGTTTACCCAGGATTTCGATGATGGTTCCTTCAGGATTGCGTTGTCGATCTGTCCATTCGAGTAATTTTACCAGCACTTTGCTGCCAAGTGAGATAATGGATTGTGGCGCAGTGGGAAGAGAGGGTTTCACATAAACGTCGTGCGGAAATCGGGCGTCATCTGGAACAACATAATAAAACTGCTGACTTTTTTTCAAAGTGCCGACCAATTCAGTTCGACTGCGCTCCAAAATTTTTATGACGACACCGGTTTTATGACAGACTCCTCTCCGATGAATGGGATGAGATTCCAGACGAACGACTACGAGATCGTTGTGTAAGGCGGTAGCTGTATTTTCAAAAGGAATATGGATGGGAAGGGGAAGAGGTTCTAAAGGAATTAGTGTTGCTGCACCATTTTTGTTGAAGCGAAGGCGTCCCGTTACAAGATCGGCTTCTTTGGCTAGTGCGAATGCATTATTTCTGATTTTAACAATTTGCCCCTGTTTTTCGAGTCGTTCGAGAAGATGGCTAAGTTCGCGAGTTTGATGGGCTTTGAGGTTTAATTTTTTTCGTAAGGCATGAAAATCTGATGGTGAGTAATCTGCGCGTTTTAGCGTCTTGAGAAGTATTGTTTCTAGTGACATAAACAGAGCTAAGCTGAAATTAAGCTTGGAAACCAGTGTTTAATATTAATGTTTTGATGCCAATTATGCATGATGAGCATGAATATTCCCGGGGCAAGTCTTATAACTGTCCGAAGTTCTCGAATTATTTCTTATTTAGCTAAGAAAAATCTCTTGTCATTCCCGACTCGATCGGGAATCCATTCTTTATTCCTCTCGATCCCCGGGTCAAGCCCGAGGATGACAAAAGGTGTAGTTGGCGTTGTAAGATAACACTTAGAGTTTTTAGGCACACTTCGGACAGATGTGGGGCAAGCCTGATGATGACAGGTGAAAGAGAGCTAAGGCAGTACTTGGATGTTGGGATTTTGCTTGCGGGTTTTGGGTTCGAGCAATTGATCGAATTTTTGGAACTCGTTGCTCGCTTGATTTTTATTGGAGACTTGGGCCAGTTTTTGTGCCGCTGCGGATGCTTCAGGATTTATTTTAGATAGATAAGTGGAGAGAGTTTTGGCATTGCGTTTGACGATTTTTAAATTACCTCTTGAAACTGCATTTTCGAGTTGGTGATAAAGCTTAACTGAACGAATGGCTGCTTCATCCATGAGAGCAGGACAGTTATTGAGTTCTTCTTCTGCGATACCGATGTCGATCCATTCTCGTTGTTGTTGGTAATAATGCCAGCCATATCCTAAAGCGATAGCAAGGATTGCGACAAGAATAAGGAATGAAACAATGCGTTGCATGCTGGTAGTTATAGTTTGATGAGAATTGGTTGAGAAACAAGGGTAAATTTTATTTGTTTTTTCAAGAAAAAATATATAGATTTATAGTATGAAAAATACGTATTCTATTTCTGAGGCTCAAGCCAGATTTCCTCGATTGGTTAAGCTTTCCGAAAAAAGAATGGTTCCCGTGGATCGACATAATAAAACGGTGGCTTTTATTGTTTCTAAATCCCAAATGGAAGAAATAACTGAGACCTTGGAGATTTTGGCAAATCCCAAAGCCATGAAAAAAATTGAGGAATATGAAAAGGGAAAAACCCAATTTTTGCCTCTTTCTGTTTTAGATGAAGATTAAAGTTTGTTTAGGTAAACAGGTTCATCATTTCATCAAAGGTTTACCGCTGGAACCCAAACGAAGCCTGCGATTGGCTTTGAAAGCGTTAGAAAAAGAAAAAGGCGATGTCAAATCGTTGCGTGAGAGGCTCGATGGTTATTATCGTCTTCGAGTAGGAGGTTATCGGATTATATTTGCTGTTAATATTGTGGATAATATCAAAAGAATCGACTGTCTTTTTGCGGAAAGGCGCAAGTTAGTTTACGAAGTTTTTTCGGATATGTTATATCAATAAGTTATCTTGAAGAGTTTTTCAATCGACATTTCTTAGGAAAATGCTAGAGAATAAAAATCTGTGGCAAGTTTAGTTTCAAGACAAACTCTGTTTTTAGTAGCGATCTGTCGGTCGACGGTGGCGCTTGCTTCTCATTTTTCTGTTGTGGCAGTTTTACGTTAATCATGACTGAATTGGAGCGTTTACGTCATTCTTGTGCGCATGTTTTAGCCACGGCGATTTGTGAAATTTGGCCGGATGCGCAATTTGCTGCCGGGCCACCTGTGGAAAATGGTTTTTATTATGATGTGGAGTTAAAGCATCGTATTTCGCCGGAAGATTTTCCAAAAATCGAAGCGGCGATGAAAAAAGTAGTTCAAGCCAAGCAGTCTTTTGCGAAAGAAGTGGTGTCGCGGGAAAAAGCGCTTGAATTGGCAAAGGCGGGAAGGTTGGCAGCTTTGTCTGATCGTGTGGAACCTAGTAAATTTAAATTGGATATTTTGGCAAATATTCCTGAAAGCGAGCCAATTTCTCTTTATCAGAATGGCGAGTTTATTGATCTTTGCGCCGGTCCGCACGTGGCGAGCACCGATGCAATAGGGGCATTTCGTTTAACGCATGTGGCGAGTGCTTATTATAAGGGTGATGAGCGAAATCCGCAGTTGCAACGAATTTATGGCACAGCTTTCGCTAAGCAGTCGGAATTGGAAAACTATTTTAATGCATTGGAAGAGGCGAAAAAGCGGGATCATCGCAAGTTGGGCAAGGAATTGAAATTATTTCATATTGACGATGCCGTGGGACAAGGTTTAGTGCTTTGGACGCCCCATGGAGCGATTGTTCGTCAGGAGTTACAGAATTTTATTTCTGAAGAGTTGAGGAAGCAGGGGTATTCTACGGTGTTTACGCCGCACATCGGTAAATTGGAGCTCTATCGCACTTCTGGGCATTTTCCTTATTATCAAGAGGCGCAATATCCGCCTTTGATTGAACGCGATTTTTTGCATGGCTTGGCTTCGGAAGGTTGTAGTTGTGCGGATTTATCGAATCGATTGAATCAAGGCGAGGTGGATGGTTATTTGTTGAAACCGATGAATTGTCCGCATCACATTAAGATTTTTGCGTCTGACCCTCGTTCTTATCGTGATTTGCCGGTGCGCCTGGCGGAATTTGGCACGGTTTATCGTTGGGAACAATCTGGCGAGTTGAATGGCATGACGCGGGTGCGAGGTTTTACTCAAGATGACGCGCATCTTTTTTGCACAGAAGAGCAAGTAGCTAATGAGTTGAAGGGTTGTTTGGCTTTGGTGAGTTTGGTTTTGCGAACGTTAGGTATGAACGATTACCGGGTGCGCGTGGGCTTGCGTGATGTGAATTCAGATAAATATATTGGTGAGGCAGCGAATTGGGACAAAGCGGAAGCGGCTTGTCGTGAAGCGGCTCAGACATTGGGAGTGCCATTTTCTGAAGAGGCAGGAGAGGCGGCTTTTTACGGACCAAAAATTGATTTTGTAGTCAAAGATGTGATTGGGCGTGAGTGGCAGTTGGGCACAGTGCAAGTGGATTATAATTTGCCGATTCGTTTTGATCTTTCTTACGTTGGCTCGGATGGTCAATCGCATCGACCTGTGATGATTCATCGCGCGCCGTTTGGTTCCATGGAGCGATTTTGTGGGCTTTTGATTGAGCATTTTGCCGGCGCCTTCCCCTTATGGTTGTCGCCAGAGCAAGTTCGCATTATCCCTATCACCGATCAACAGATCGAAGTGGCAAAAAAAATATGAAGCGCAGTTGCGTGAAGTTGAAGTGCGGGTTAATTTGGATACAAGTCATGAGAAGTTGGGTGCAAAAGAATTCGACTTGCTCGGGTTGGAAAAAGTTTTCTACATGCTCGTAATAGGCGCTAAGGAAGCGGCGCCGCGGGTATGAAGTGTTTCTGTGCGCGGTCGCAAGCATGGAGATGAAGGTGTGCAACCCTTTGAAACGTGGGTGACTCGATTTTCATCAAGGAAGTGGCGACAAAACAAAACTAAACAAGGAGACGATCTATTCAACTAAAACCTAGAGTAAACAACAGAATTCGCGCTCGCGAGATTCTGGTCATTGATCCCGAAGGAAAAAATCTTGGGCTGCTTCGTTTGGAAGAAGCTTTGATAAAAGCCAGAGAGTATGGGCTGGACTTGATTGAAATTTCCAGTCGTTCCAATCCGGTGGTTTGTAAAATCGTGGATTATGGAAAATATTGCTATCAACTTGCCAAACAACAGCGAGATTCGAAAAAACATGCTTCGGCAACTAAGTTAAAAGAAATTAAATTTCGACCTAACATTGCGTCGCATGATTACATGACAAAAATTCGCAATGGCGAAGTCTTTCTTGACAAAGGGATGAAGGTAAAATTAACTTTGATGTTTCGGGGTCGCGAAATGCAAAATGCGCAAAACGGTAATGTGTTGATGCAAAAAGTTCGTGATGAACTAAGTCACATTGGCACGGTTGAAATGCAACCTAAATTAATCGGTCGTGCGATTACAATGATGATAGCGCCCTTGCCTGAAAATAAACGAGTTAGAAAATACAGTCAGCCTCATGAAGAGGAGATTGAAGAACATGATGAACATGATGAAGAAGAAGAAAGTTGAGTAAAAATATGCCAAGACCTATTGCGAGACGAAAAACTAAAAAATCAGTTGCGAAACGTTTTAAAGTAACAGCTAGCGGAAAGATAATGCGATCCAAGGCGGGCCGTCGTCATTTGGCTGCTAGCAAAAATCGTAAACGAAAACGTTTGTTGGGTAAAAGATCGGTCGTGCATAAGACGATGGAAGCGTCTTTGTTGGAGACCCTGCCTTTTAGCCGGTTTTAACAGAGCAATCAGTTGTCAGTATTCAGTGTTAAGTAATTTTTAGTTAGAGCTTTTAATTTACTTTACAGGCAAGATGCCTCTGCTACTTCATTAAATCTTAATTTTTAATTTATCATTTGTAAAATTTTATGCCACGTGCCACTAATGCTCCAGCTTCTCGCGAGAGAAGGAAACGCGTCCTGAAAGCTTCAAAAGGCTATCGTTTAAGACGCAGTAAACTTTTTCGTTATGCCAAAGATGCCCAGATGAAGGGCAAATATTGGGCCTACCGCGATCGTAAAACGCGCAAACGCAATTTCCGCGCGTTATGGATCACTCGCTTGAACGCTTTGTGCCGAGAACTTGGAGCAACTTATAGCCGGTTTGCCGAAGCTTTGAAAAAATCAGGAATTGAACTCGATCGCAAGGTTTTAGCTGAAATCGCTGTGCGCGAACCCAAAGTATTTGGCGAGATTTTTAAAGCGGTTAAGTCTGGAAAATAATTTAACTTGAGGTTCCAAATTAGAACCTCAAGCCTCAAAATTCTTTTTTGTTAAGTTTAAAAGATAGAGTGTCTCTTAAAAAGAATGAGAGACATACAAAACATTTTATCTTTGTGATCCGAGAGGCACTTTTGTTGGGTCAAAATCAAAGAGTTCGCTGTCAGCAAAGAAACGTTTGAGTTCGAGTTTAGCATTTTCTAAAGAATCTGAGGCGTGGACGATGTTAACCATGACGTCGATGCCATAATCGCCGCGAACAGTGCCTTTGGCGGCTTTTTTCGAGTCGGTGGGGCCGATGAGATCGCGAATGCGGGCAATGACATTTTCGCCCGATAAAGCCAATGCAACAACAGGAGCTGATTGCATGAAGGATTCGATTTCCGGGTAGAAAGGTTTGTCGATGAGATGTGAGTAGTGCTCTTTTAAGATAGCGCTGTTGAGGTGCATCATTTTTAAGCCGCGAATTTGAAATCCGGCTGTTTCAAAGCGGCGAATGATTTCTCCCGTTAATTTTTTAGTGACACAATCGGGTTTTAATAAGATGAGACTCGTTTCCATATTTTTTTTCTTTCTTTGTTATTGCTAATGGCTCGGCATTGTTGCGATTTTTTGTAATGTGGAAAGAAGTTTTTTTCGTTTTTCGGGAATTTGATGAAAATTTTGACCGAAAACATTCGCAAAATGTTGAAGGGCACCTTTCCCTGGAGTGGGAGCCAGGCCTAAGTGAGTGAGTAACGCCATTTCAAAACGTTGCATAAGGGTTAAAGAGGCGGGATGATGATCGAGATAATGGTAAGCTTTTTGTATGAGTTCGTATAAATCTGAGGCTTGATGGGCGTGTGGCAGGCAGATGAAATAAAGTTGAGCGAAATAGCTGGCTAATTGCAGTTTAAGATAGTCGCGATGCAAGGCGGAGTAAGAGTGAATGAGGCGCGCTTCTTTGAGATAAGTTTTTGCGCTGGTTCGATAAGGGGTCAGGACGACTTCAATTTCATGAAAAAGATCAAGGATGCCGGCAAGAGGGTTAGGCGGTTTGGCTGCGCCTTTGGCTAGGGTTTGTCTCAGTCCAAAGTCTTGGGTTAAAAGTGTTATTAACAAAGAGGTTTCTCCTGTTTTTTGGCGCTTTAAAATCAATGCGCGCGTTTTTATGGGAGTCATGATGAAGAATAAAGTTGTTCGAGCAACTTTTGTTGATGCTGCTCCATGCGTTTAGCTTGGGCGTTGGTTTTATCATTGAAACCAAGTAAATGAAGCCATCCATGAATAGCATATAACAACAGTTCTTTAGCAAAGGGTAGGTTGCGTTGTTGACTCTGTTGTTTGGCAATGGCCGGACAGATATAAATTTCGCCATGTTGAAAGGTGATAACGTCGGTAGCGCCGCGATGGTTAAGATAGCGTTGATTCAAGGGTGCCATCGCTTGAGGATTAAG
>JAWLBA010000003.1:0-170032 GCA_041395165.1 Verrucomicrobiia bacterium | reverse complement strand
AGATTAGACAATTGCAGCCATTCCAGGAGCTCCTTATCTGAGCGGATCGCTCCACTTATTTTATCTACAGAGATGATAAGCTGACCAGGATAGCGATCTTCCTCGATCGCCTTGATGTCGTCGGCCCGAAAGGTCCACCAGAGGAAGTCATCACAGCCCTCATCGAGTTGACCCAACTCTCTGCCCGACCCCTTCACCTGCTGATAACGACGCATTGCAATGTCCCGTGCCTGGTTAACCGAAATCCGCGGTGTCCTGTATTCCACCGGGATCAGGTAAGCGTTGGCTCTGCAATTCCCGACGATCCTGAGGATGGCTCGGCTCTCCTCAAGCGTCATGTCCAGAGCAACCAGCCCTCTGGTACTCACCAAGTTCGGGTCGAACGGAAGGTCACCGCTCACAGGCAAAATCTGTACAGGGTTTGCGATATATAAGTCGTACTTTTTCATGTCGCCTCTTACTGGTAAGATAGATTTTCATGCGGAGGATTTCTTCCTGACCGATCTTTGGGAATTCCAGTTCATTAGTTTTTTAGCCCCAAATACCGAAATAAAAAAGGCAAAATGAAATAATGGAAGAAGTCAGTCCGGCAATGTGCAGCCAAAAGGCAATACGATTGAGTATACTTTTTCGATTAATTTTTCTTGCCAAATACCACAACGAAATTCCCAATATTCCCACCGGATAAGAATAGAAAATAGTTGCACCATAGTACCAGACCCAGGAAGTGGCAACAAACCACAGCCCACAAAGAATAGAAAAGATGTTAATAATTTTTTCGTTGGTTTGGGGAGTCACAAGAGACATTTCTTAATTCACTATTCACTAATCAACGCAAATTTCAAGTCCTCGGCCTTTTCGATAAGTTCCCGTCGCGATCTGTTTAATATCACCCGACCGACTGACTTTAAATACTTTAGACTGAGTGGGATAATGAAGTCAAGACGGAGGTTCGATTTTCGGACGGTGCTGTTCGAAAATCGAACCTCCGTCTTCATTTCTTATAACTATTTAAAATTACTTAGATTTTATTTTACTCCGTCTGAATCTCTGTAGTAGATGAGTCACCCATGAAAAGAGAAGTCAAGACAAAGAAATCCTGTTTCCCTTCAGTCCCTATTTTGAACTGAAAAGGACGGCGTCTCAGTGCCGAAGCAGACTCAAGGTTGACCCCTAAGCTTTTTTGTGTCTATGGCTTAAGACTTTAGCCAAGCACTATGGACTAATCGATGAGGTTGTGCTGTTTCAGTCACCCATAGGAGAGTCAGCTCTTTATCAAGTTGCTGCTCTAGGCTCATCTGGGAAAGAAAGCTCGCCCCTCTAAGCAACTCTAGAGAAGTCCAAGGTTTGTTCAAATAAGCCTTGGCTTCTAGACCCCGAAGGTTTGGAGAGTGTGGCGAGCCTATCGCGTTTAGCCGGCTTGGATTGTCTTTAACCATGATTTAGCTCGGTTGTGTCCTTGTTACCAGTTCAGGTTGAGCGGCTGCGATAAATTTTTGGGCTTGGTAAGCTTGTTGGTGTTTCCATACTGTCCACATGACTGCTAGAATTTTACGTTGGGTGTTGAGTCGAGCATGGATGCGATTGCCAGTGGTGTTTAAAGAGCATTGAAAATAGTCTCGCACTTCGTTGGGTTGTTTGGTTTGGAGGCTGGCTTTCCAGATTTGGTAGCTGATGTGTTTGAGTAGGCTGTTGCCGTTGCGATCCAGTCGCCGATAGCCTAGGGGTTTGCCGTTGCTGCTTCGATCCACGATGCCCAGTTGGGCATAGCGCCAGAGTTTTTGTTTGGTGGCGAAGCGATGGGGGTCTTGAATGTAGGCGTCAAAGAGATGGGCGGTGATGGGACCCACTCCTGGAATTTTGAGAAACTGTTGGATTTCGTTGTAGCGTTTGCCCAGTTGGCATAGTTGTTGGAGGCTTTGTCTTTGAGCTTGTTGCGCCGATTGTAGCAGTTCATAGAGGATGGAGAATTGTCCAACGAGGTCGGGATGGTTGAGTTGTTTGAGAAATTTCTCTCTATGTCGCAGGTGGTAAACTTGTTGAGCGCCCAGTTGCGTGACTTGCCAGGCTCGGAATTTGTTTTTAATTTTGAGTTTGATCTGAGTTTGTTGCCGAGTCATCTCCAAGTATTGTTTAGCTGCTGATTTGAAAATAGCGCGATGCATTTGTGGGGGATGGTAAACTTCTTTTAATTCCCTTAGCCGCAATAAGCGCGCAGCTGGGCTAGATGCTACATCATTGTGATCGTTGTTTTTATTGGCTTGAGCGCCAATGTTTCGATTATAACGAGGATCACAAATCACCATTCATCGAGTAGCGAGCTTTGAGCGCTTGGCTAATCCAGTGAGCCATCGGCCCTTCTTCCGTTAATTGTTTGTGTTGAGCCCGATTGATTGATCAGCAAGGGCCTAATCAGCACTACAGCTTGAGTGGCAATGCTGTGACAACCCAAAGCTTCGCCTTGTTCATTGATGGTGGCCAAGACACAAAAGTTTGAACATGGACATCGAGTCCTGGCAACCATGTTTTCCATGTAAGCGGATCTCCTGGAGGTTAAGGTTCATGATTTTGGGTTTCTTTGACCATCTTGGGAGCACTTTGTCGTCCGTTTTCATATGACCAACTCTTGATTATTGACTAGAAAAAAATAAAATCGTTTAAATTGGAGATGAGCATTAGTTGTCGGAGCTTGCCAGTATTGAATACCGCCTTTTTGTCCGCCGCAGAGCAGGTCGATTTGGTTGTCGTGATTGAGATCGCTAAAGGTAGGACGACTGACAGATTGAGCGGGTAAGGTCTTCCAATTTTTTGACCATAGTCGCATTGGGCATGGTTTGCGGTTCCGGTGTTGCGATAGGCCCACGATTTCGCCCGTTTTTAATCGGATGAAGAGGTCTTGATCGCCATCGTGGTCGATGTCGTAGAAGGTCGGTGTGCTATTGTCGCCAACGTCTATGTTGGCGTAGTTGTCGGTTACGAATTGCCAGGCGGGTGATTGAGGTGTGCCGATATTTTGGAGATATATGATTTTTCCATTTTTAGAACCGAGGAAAGGTCAAAAATCTTGATCGTCGTCGATATCTACATGAGGTCTGAATATTTTCGCGAAGTAGGGTTAGGTACGATTTGATTCAGTATTTTTGTGGAGCGGAAATGAAGGTTGTTGAGGAGCAGCTCTGATTTTCGCAGTAGTAGAGAAGTCCATCGAAGGGATTGTCTTTACCGATGATGAGATCCAGATCTTGGTCATTATCAAGGTCCACTAAAACGGGTTTAGTAAAACCAGCGCCCATGGCGAGTTCAAAGTAGTTTAAGCCAGCTTGAGTGAATGGAGTTGTCGTGCGGATCCAGTTGGGTTGTGAGGGGAAGCCTTGATTTTGGTAGTAAGCGATGTGGCAGGAACCTGAAATGATCAGATCCCGTTTGCCATCACTGTTGAGATCGTTTGCTGCAACTCCACTTTTTGTGAATTCATCGGCGAAGATAAAATCGTTTTTCATAGGTTGCCATTGAGGTGAAAAGATGGTGCCAATGTTTTGAATAAGGTTTATTGCGCCTTCAGGGCTGGTCACGATAAGGTCTAAGTCAGTATCATTGTCCCAATCAATGAGTAAAGGTCGTGCGCCTCCAATTAAATAACTACTGGAGTAACCGTAGGGTGAGGTTACGTTGCAAGAATACTCTAAATCGGTAGGGATGTAGACATATTTTGGAACAAAGGCATTGCCACCATTTTCAAAGCATCGAAAGTGGCCGTGAGCATTACCTACGATGAGGTCTAAATCGCCATCGTTGTCCCAGTCACCCATTGCGGGATAAGCGCCCTCATCGGTATAATCAACGCCGGGAACGGTGCCTTCTAACTGCCAGGCAGCTTGTTGTGGGGTGCCAACATTACGATAAAACCATAATGGTTCACCCTCTTCTCCTACTAAAAGGTCGTAGTCTTGATCGTTATCAATATCTGCAAAGTAAGGGTTGGCGATGGTGGGAACAGCCACGTTGGCGTAATTTGAGGTTGGTAATTTTTCAAATGAAGGATTTTGGCTATCGCCTAGATTACGATAAAAATCGATCGTGCCCATGGAGTTTCCATTGCTGGCTTCTTTGCCAACAAAGAGATCAAGATCGCCATCGGCATCAATATCGACAAGTTGTGGGCGCGCTGCTGTGGTGTTTTCTAAAGCTGGAAAAATGTTTTCCTCGAGAATCCATGGCACGGAAATGAGTGAGAGTGCACCTTTATTGATAAAAGCGATTAACTTATTGTTGTCGCCAAATATAAGATCTGTGTAACCGTCGCCATTAAGATCGCCCGCAGCTAAAGTCGGATCACCGATGCCGCCGTAATAAAACGGGCCTGAAATTGATTCTTTATAAGCACACATTTGTTCATTAAACGATAATTTAGTTAATGTTTTATCAGTAAAAATATAACTCAGCTCTATTCCATTTAGGAAAGTGGATTCCATTTTAAGTTTTTGAACTTCATTGTTTACGTAGTCTTCGTTTCCATTGAGGGCGTTGGAGAGCTTGAAGGGTTATTGTATTGTGCAACATACCATACGGTTGGATCAAAGTCGGTTGAGCAAAACGAAGAACAGTGGATTATTATCGATATTGCAAATGGCTAGTTGTTCATTTTTTGTCGTGATCTTGTTGAGATGGTTGTTAACCGTTTGAATGTTATCTGTCATCAAAGGATTCGACCAGGATTCTGGAGCGCCTGCCTGGATTTGGTAAAAAACATGAAATTGTAGGGTGTATTGTTGATGGGAAATGCTAATTTGGGGATAGGCAACTTTATGGTTAGGAGAAGGGTCATTTTAAGAAATTTAACAAACTATCTGTCGTATAAAAAGATTTATAAGACCATTCTTTAGAGAAATTTGCGATAATTACTATCATCGGATAAAGCACCATAATGATAAAAGACACGAAACTTAGTTTGATTAAGGTTTTGTATTGCCGTGATTTTAAAATCGTTGGGTGTAGCAGGCTGGTTAATAAAATTCAGCAAGTCATTAGCCGAATTAAAATCTTTTTGATACCAAGTAGCAAAGCTTAGAGGTGAATAAGAAGATTTAATAATACTAAATTTACAACTTTAAACATATAAAATATTTTTTTAAATTATTTTTGATGATAATTATTATTAAAGCTAATCTATTCATTAAATATGTTTTATCAATAAATTTATGGATAAAAACCTATTTTTAGACTTCTTTCGAAATATGCAGTTTGAGTTTGATGACTTCCATCAGTAGGACAACTTTTATCAAAGGAAAAGAAGTTTGCTGGAATGGAGTTGGTCAATTGATACGATTTCGACGGCTGTAATGCCGGAGAATATCAGCAAACTTTATCTTGTGTGGTGTCTGAGATAACCGATTGCTACTAATATCAGGCTGAAGAAATGGGCACTGGCACAGATCATGTTCACATTTTGAGCGGTAGGGTGTTCGTTGCCATCGCAAATGATGAAGGTTCTCAAAAGTATCCGTGTCAAAAGTTATGCTCATAGAGTTTTTCTTGAGACGATCCGCCAGCGACTTGTGGGGGATACAACTTTGAGTAATGGAGGGTATATTGGGGCGGTGGGAGAGGCGGTAAGTGGAGAAATGGTGTATAATTAGAACAAGGTTTAGAACACGAGAAAAATTTTATCAACATCTGAAGTTTTGGGCATCATCTGAATACTCCTTAGCTCTGTTGTGGGAAGTGTTCATTTTATTGGGTGCTGGAAGTTTGCCTCCTAGTTGTTAAGATTTTAACCAAGGACGAAAAAGGCGTGTGATAAGGGGCATGACGATCCAGGTGAGGGACAAGACCATGCCTAATGAAAAGATAAGAGAGTGACTCAAAAATGATGAAGTAAAAATATTGGCACCTTGCAGAAAGGAGATAGCGAGACTTGTGGGGTAAACGCCAATTAAAGTAACAATAGCCATTTTCCATCGAGGCGGCGGTTTTTGAT
The DNA here is from genome assembly GCA_041395165.1 of Verrucomicrobiia bacterium. Classification (GTDB taxonomy): domain Bacteria; phylum Verrucomicrobiota; class Verrucomicrobiia; order JADLBR01; family JAIBCM01; genus JAIBCM01. The sequence goes on along the minus strand of JAWLBA010000003.1, from coordinate 164,055 downwards.
TGGCTCGAAACCAAGCTTCCAGTCCGCAGAGTTTTCGCGAAGTGGGTTCTCCTTCGGTCATGGGTTTCACACGCGTTTCCCATTCTTGAAACAGAGATGAAGCATAAAAATCGTCTCGTTCCGCTTCACTAGTAAATGTGCGAAGGATTCCATATTCGCGCGTGCTCGATCCTGGTGGTGGAATGAGCAGGTTGGCCCCCAAGACGCTTTTATGATTAAAGGAGGCTTGGAAAAATTCTCGAAGCGCTTGTTGAAATTCGGCTTCGTATTCTGGTTTGACGCGGCGCGTGATGGCAATGTGAATCGGCATGTTAAAAATTAAAATAATACTCTTTTTCTTAAAAGAAGAAATTATACGAGAGCTTTGATTAAGGCGCTAGAGGTTTAAAAAGTTGTTGTATTTGATAAAAAGTTTTGACTGACATAATAATGTCATATAATGACAGTTTAATGTCAGTCATTAAATCTTCAAAATCTCGTTCTCAATCTTTTTCTGTGTCGTCATCTTTTGTGGTGTTGCGGCGGGCGGTGAAGGGGTGGTCGCAAATGATGTTGGCGAATCGTTCCGGAGTGGCTCGAACCACGATTAGCGCGATTGAGGGAGGAAGGTTAACACCTTCGGTGACGACTGCTTTGGCTTTAGCGCGAGCATTAGAATGTTCTGTGGAAGAGTTATTTGGAGGAGTTGATCGGGAAACAATCAGTTCTTTATCGCATTGGGCTTGGATGCCAAGGGGCGAGGCATCTCGTTATTGGGAGGCGGAGGTAAGTGGGCGTCATTTGCTTTATCCGGTGGAAGAGCTTTCTTGCAACAGCATTCCGCATGATGGGGTATGGTATGAGGGTGTGGAACATGCAACGAAGAAGTCGGAGCGAGAAAAAACGTTGGTCATGGCTTGTTGCGATCCTGCGGCGGGTTTATTGGCCTCCGAATATGCGCGAGCGAGTGGGTTTCGTTTGATTATTTTTTCGCGCGGTGGCAGTGAGGCGTTGGATTTATTGAAGCGTGGGTTGGTTCATGTGGCAGGGTTGCATCGTTCGACTCGGGAGCAGCCGGATCGAAATGAGGAAACGGTTCGTGATCGACTTGGCGAAAATTTTCAATGTGCGCGCGGTGCGTTGGCAAGAGGACTAGTGACTCATAATCGGGTGCGTGCTGTCGCGCGGTCGTGAAACAGTGCGACGATGGGCTTTGCGCGAAACGGGTTCTGCCGCGCGAGAATGTTTCGATGAGTTGTGTGGCGGGAAAAATGTTTCGGGGCGAACGGTGCGCAGTCATGGCGCTGTGGTGGAAGCGGTTCGAAGTGGTTGGGCTGATGCCGGTGTGTGTGTGCAACTTGCAGCAGAGGAGGCGGGTCTCCATTTTTTACCGGTTCGCACGGAAATGTTGGATTTTTGTTTTGAGAATTCGTTAGTGCGTGATGCGCGAGTTTTGGCGTTAATTCGTCTTTTGCGTAGTCGCGATTATCGGCGATTGATGAGTGAATTGCCCGGTTATGATGCGCGGGAGACGGGGGAGTTTATCAATTGAAATATATGAAAAAATTGGTTTTCTTTTTGTTGTGTTTGACTGTGGCGAATTTGCCGGCAGCAGAGATAAAAATTGCGGCTGCTTCGGATCTAAAATTTGCTTTGGATAAGTTGGTAGGCGAGTTTCAAATCAAACATTCTGAGATTAAAGTGAGCGTGACATATGGTTCGTCTGGTAATTTTTTTGCGCAGTTACAAAATCAGGCGCCGTTTGATCTTTATTTTTCTGCGGATGTGAATTATCCGCGCAAGTTAGTGGCAGCGGGGTTTGCTTTGGATTCGAATGTGTTTCTTTATGCTGTGGGTCGGTTAGTGGTGTGGATTCCGACAACGTCTCCTGTTGCGGTTGAGCAATTACGGATGCGTTCGCTTTTGGAACCGATTGTGAAAAAGGTGGCGATTGCCAATCCGAAACATGCTCCTTATGGCGTGGCGGCTGTGGCGGCGATGGAATCGTTAAAGGTTTATGATGCGGTGAAGTCGAAGTTGGTTTATGGGGAAAATATTGCGCAGACGGCACAATTTGTTCAAGGCGGGGCGGCTGACATTGGGATCATTGCGTGATCTTTAGTAATTGCGCCGCCGATGCGCGATGCGGGGCATTATTGGGAAATTCCTTTGGGGGTTTATCCGAAAATGGAGCAAGGGGGAATGATTTTGAAAACGACAAAAAATGCTGGCGCTTGTCGCACTTTTCGAGATTTTGTGTTGGGTGAACACGGTCGTGAGGTGCTGAAACACTACGGGTTTTTCTTGCCGAAAAAATAAGTATGGATTGGGTAGCTATTGGTTTAAGTGTGCGACTTTCTGCGTGCACGACTTTTATTTTGATGTTGTTAGGTTTGCCTTTGGCTTACTGGTTAGTCAATACGCGGTGGCGCGGGAAATTTTTTGTTGAGGCGATGGTGGCGTTACCGATTGTGTTGCCGCCTACGGTTTTGGGATTTTATGTGTTGATGGCGATTGGGCCAATGAGTCCGTTGGGTCGATGGTATGAATGGGTTTTTGGTTGTCGATTGCCTTTTACTTTTCAAGGGTTGCTGGTGGCATCTGTTTTTTACAGTTTACCATTTGCGGTGCAGCCTTTTATTAGTGGTTTTGCGGGAGTGAATCGGAGAGTTTTGGAGTCGGCATGGTGTTTGGGCGCGGGGCCGTTTCACACTTTTTTTCGAGTGGCGTTGCCTTTGGCTCGGCCAGGAGTTTTAGCGGGGATGGTGTTGAGTTTTGTGCATACGATGGGTGAGTTTGGGGTGGTGTTAATGATCGGTGGTAATATTCCCGGAGTGACACGTACGGTGTCGATTTCGATTTATGACGAAGTGCAATCGTTAGATTACGCGGCAGCGAATCAGACGTCATTACTTTTACTGATTTTTTCTTTTGTTGTTCTGGTGATGGTTTATGCGTTGCAGCGTCGGGCGATTCACATTTGGCCTGCGAGTTGATTGGGAGAAAATTAATCCATTTTGCCCATGCCTCCGGATTGAAAATCTTCAAAAGCTTGTTGTATTTCGGCGCGGCTATTCATGACAAAAGGGCCGTGACCTACGATGGGTTCATGAAATGGTTCGCCGCTCATGATTAGGAGATGAGCATCGGTATTGGCTTTGAGAAAAATGCCGGCTCCTTGCGATTCGAAGATTGCTAAATCACCTTCTTTAGCGATAGTTTTTTCGTTATTGATTTCGACTTGGCCGTTTAACACGAGAAAGGCTGTGGTGTGATTGTTAGGGATAGGAAATTCTGCGGATTGATCGGCGTGAAGACTGATATCCCATAGATTGATGGGAGAAAAAGTTTTGGCGAGTCCTTTTTTCCCAGAAAATTCTCCCGCAATGATGCGAACTGTTCCGGCTTGGTTGGGAAGAGGAAGGGTTGGAATTTGATCTTTTAATAAAGTTTGATAACCGGGTTTGGCGTTTTTGTCTTTTGCGCGCAAGTTGACCCAGAGCTGAATTACTTGAAAAAGGCCGCCACTTTCTATGAATGCTTGAGAATGAAACTCTTCGTGGATGATGCCATGACCCGCAGTCATCCATTGTACGTCGCCCGGGCCAATTTTTCCGCCCCCGCCACTTGAGTCGCGATGTTCTAACTCGCCTTGATAAACGATGGTGACTGTTTCAAATCCTTTGTGCGGATGCGCACCCACGCCTCGCCGTTCGTGGCCTGATGAAAATTGGTAAGGGGCGGCGTAATCAAGAAGTAAAAAGGGACTAAGTTCTTGACCAAGATCGTTGTAAGTGAATACGGATCGAACAGGAAATCCGTTGCCCACCCAATGCATGTCGGAACTGTGATGAATGCGTTGCAATTTTCATGATTTTTTAAAGGTATTTAACTTATGATTATTTTTGATTAAGTCCAGTCGAGTCGATTTATTGAGCCTAATCTTCATGAGGTAAAATGTGCGAAAAAGGCTCATTGGTCCAGAGCAAAGTAGAGGCTCGTGTATAGATAATTAAAATATCACTGACTATTTTAATACATTTGCTAGTTATGATAATCGTTGCAAATTTTGATGCTCTTATCTGTAAAATCAGCGACCATAATGAAGCTTTGGTATTACTTTTTTCATCGTTTTTGTAACGGTTTATTTTCTCGTGTTACGATTTTGTATCCGGAACGTTTACCAACAAAGTTTGAGCCCATATTTTGTTTAGGATGCATCGCAATGGGGCAGTGGATGGTTTTATTTACCATCAGGTTAGACCCAACGCCGTATTTATGATTTCGACTCAATTACGTCGTAATTTATTAGGAAGACTATTTTTTAAAGGAATTGAAGTTGTTCGGGATAAAGATCGTTTTAAAGAAAAGCATGCTCATAAAATTAACGCGCAGCAGTATTTTCCGTAGCAGTGTCTTGATTTATTACAAAGCGGTGGCGAGCTTTTTATTTTTTCCAGAAGGGACGGAAAGTTTAGGCCCCAAGCATTTACCTTTAAGAGTGGAGCTGCCCGATTGCTTAATGAACATTTGGTTAAAAGTCAGTCTAGTTCAAGTGATTCCATTAGGTATTCATTATCAATCCGCATGGACTTTTCGCAGTCAAGTAGAGGTAGTGGTTGGGGAAGCGATTTCGATTGATCTTGATAAAATGGAAAGTTCTAAGGAACGAGTTAAAGAATTAAAACGTCGTATTAACTTGGCTTTAGAAAAAGTTGGTATTGATGTTAATACACTAAGTGAGATGGAAATGATTGAACGAATTGCAAGTATAGCTGTATTAGGAACAAAGCATTCTTATTTTCAAAGGCTTAAGTCACTAGAAAAGTCGGTGCCCCAGAAGTTGATAAAAGGTTTTAGAGAACTTGAACCGGAACTAGCGAAGCGAAAATTATTTTATTATCAAGGTGTGCCGCTTTATCCGCTAAAATCGTTCTGGATTGATTTGCTGGCTTTGTTTTGTTTTGGTCCATTAGTATTGGTAGCAATCGCTATTAATTTTTTACCATTTTTCTTAGCAGCTTGGGCTGGGAGAAAGTTTCCTAATGAACGTAACGTGATTTCTTTGTGGCGCATTTTTTGTAGGGATGCCTTTATTTTTGATTTGGATTGTCGTCTTGAGTGTTATTATCATCATGACTTTTCATTGGATTTGGGTAATCCTTTATGGCGTAATTACCTGGTTTGGTCTTCAATTGTTTGATCGAGTTAAAAAACTAGTCGTCTCGGTTTTTAACGCATTTCGTTATGCTGAATTAAGGCCTCAAATTTTAGCATTTAAGCAGTTAATTTTAGAAGAACTTGTTTATGAATAAAACTAATGAGCCGTGTTTGCTATCTCACGAAATTGTTTTTGGATTATTTTTAATTACTGTGGCAATAAGTCTTATTTATAAAGTTGGATTTTTTGCGCGTGATACTCTCATTTTTTTGGGGATGCTATTCGTTAATGTTGCGTTAATAAGTTTGTGTTGGAAAAAAGAAACGTCAACACGCTGGCGGTTGAGGTTCTTCTTTTATCCCGTGGCGATGAATGTTAGTTATATGACGCTTAAAACGGCAGTGCCCGTGATTAACCCTCATTTACGAGATGCTTTTCTTCAAACGATTGATCAATTAATATTGGGCGGAAATGCCAGTTTATGGATGGAGCAGTTTATTCATCCGTGGTTAACAGAATTTTTTAGTTTTTGTTATTTGCTTTTCTTTCCTTATCTCGTGATTAGCTGGGTATATTATTTTTTTCAGAGAGATTTAGTTTTAATGGAAAAATTTTGGATTGGTTGTTTTACGATTTATGGCATTGGTTTTCTTGGTTATTTATTTGTACCAGCTCTGGGGCCACATCTTGATCCATATCTCGCCAAGAAATTTAGTGTTCCATTGCGTGGATTGATTGCTGATTTTAATACCAGAGTGGTTCTTGGTGGGACGAATCGAGTCGACTGTATGCCAAGTTTGCATTGTGCTGTTTCGAGTTACCTTCTTTTTTTTGTTTTGAGTCATCGCCGTTGGCGTTTTTGGCTTTATTTGGTGCCATGCTTGGGTCTTTGGATTTCCACCATTTATTTGCGTTATCATTATTTTATAGATTTAATTTTCGGTTTTGCTTTAACCGCTTTAGTGTTTTGGTTCATGCATTGTCAAACTAGTTCCAAAAGAATATGAATTATCTTCTTTTCTTTACGGATCCTTTAGCCGCATCTGTGCAGTATAGCGGAGGTAAAGGAGCTAATTTAGCACTTTTAACTCAACGCGGTTTTTCGGTGCCACCTGGTTTTGTGATTAGAGCTCAAGCTTATCGCGATTTTGTGAATCAAGACCGCAATCTTTTAACTCAGATCAATGACTTTTCTTTTTATAATGCACAGCAACTCAAAGAAGAAAGTGAAAGGTTTCGAGGCGCTTTAGCGAAATTGTCTTTACCGAAAAGGTTAGTCGATGAAGTGCGGGAAGGTCTTGGTGCGTTTCCAAACGATCAAGCTTTTTCTATTCGTTCTTCTTCTACCATGGAAGATCTAGCTAGCGCAGCTTTTGCTGGGCAGCACGATACTTATCTTAATGTGACGGGCCTCGAGCCGATCCTTGACCGTATCAAATCATGTTTTATTTCGCTTTGGCACGATCGAGCTATCGCTTATCGCCAGCAACACAACTTTGATCATTTGCTGGCTTCGATGTCGGTGGTGGTGCAACAAATGATTCCATGCGAAGTTGCAGGTGTTGGCTTTAGTATTAATCCTGTCAGTGGCGATCTGCAGGAAATAGTGGTTGATGCTAATTTTGGGTTGGGTGAATCAGTGGTTAGTGGCGAGAGTGGAGTAGATCATTTTGAAATCAGTAAATTGGATGGTGTTGTGCGTCGGTCATTGATTGCTAAGAAAACAACTCAAATTATCGGAGTGGCGGGTGGCACAAAAGAAATTCATTTATCTGAATCAGAGGCGAAAAAACCTTGTTTGAATGAAGCGCAACTTATTGAGTTGACTGAATTGTTGAAGCAAGTCGAACGAAGTTATCGTTTCCCGCAAGATATTGAATGGGGTTTTGTTCGAGGGAAGCTTTATTTGCTTCAGTCGCGTCCCATCACTACTATTCCAGCGCGTTGGACACGAGATGAATCCGCCGAACGTTTTCCTAATGTGATTACTCCTTTAACTTGGGATTTTGTGGAAAGCGGTTTTCATCGTTCCTTAAGTTTTTCATTTAATTTAATGGGTTTTCCGCCTTGTCATGGCAAATGGTTCGGTATGCATGGTCATTATATTTATGGTAATCAAAATGTGGTAGAGCTCTATCTTAAGCATCCCCCCTTTACTGTGAGCTCCTTAGAAGAACTCAAGGCTATCGCTCCAAAATTGCGAGAAGAGTTTCGTTGGGTGCAAGAATTGCCTGTGATTTGGTCGCGCGAGCTAGATTATTATTTGCTTAAAATCGGTGAATTCATGGTGGAGCCTTTGGCAAATAAATCTACGTGGGAGCTTTGGAATTTTATTTTGAGTGTTAACGAACAAGGCGCAGATTATTTTCAACCGAATATTGCGATTTCCATTACTCACGCAACCTTGCACCATCTTTTGTATCGCTTGATACAAATGGTGGCGGGAGCTGATTCGAATCGTTTATTTGATGGTCTCATGGCTTATTGTGAAACCAAAACGGGTATTATTAATCGAGAATTATTTGAAATGGCGCAATTCATTCGAACACTTCCTGAGTTAGAAGATTTATTAAAGGAATCGGATTCACAAGAAGTGATTGAAAAAAAATATTTAGAAAAGTTCCCCGATTTTCAAAGACGATTTCAAAAATTTTTACGTGATCATGGTCATCGCGAAATAGATTTTGATATGTATCATCCCACTTGGTTAGAGGTGCCATGGGTGGTGTTGGATAACATTCGTTTGATATTACAAACGCCTCTGGATCAAATGCCCTTGCAAAAGGAGCGTGAATTAAAAGTAAACTCTCAGCAAATGGAATTAGAATTATTTCGTCACGTGCCTCAAGAACTCCATTTTTTCTTTTATGAAATACTAAGGTTAACGCGTATTTACACAAGTCTGGATGATTTAGAACATTATCAAACAACACGATTAGCTTTGCCCTTACGCAAAGGATTGCGAGAATTGGGTCGTCGACTTGTTGTTCAAGGTATTTTGGCTGAACCGATGGATATTTTTTTCGGACATTTAAAGCAAATTAATGAACTGGTTTGTTGTGATAATGATTTAAAACGGCGCGAATTTGCTGAGGCCATTCGTCAACAAAAAGCAGCTTATCTAGCTGATAAAGCGCGAAAACCTGAATGGATTTTAGGCGAAAATAAAGCTGAATCGATTTTTTCTCAAACAGACTGTCTCACAGGCTTACCAGGAAGCTCTGGTCAAGCAGAGGGGATGATTTTTATTGTATTAAGCGCGGAAGATTTTGCTAAATTTCCCAAAGGTTCTATTTTAGTAGCACGCACTACGAATCCAACTTGGACACCGCTCTTTTACAGTGCCAAAGCTGTTATTGCCGAAAGCGGTGGCCCTTTATCTCATGGTGCGGTAACGGCGCGTGAAATGGGTATTCCAGCTGTGATGTCAGTCAAACAATGTTTAAGTCGATTGAAAAATGGTCAACGAGTTCGTGTGGATGGATCTGCTGGGAAAATATTTTTAGATTAAAAGATTTATGATATAAGGTCACAGTAGTGTTAAAAAGCAAAGCATTATCTGTGATCAAGAATTGGTATAGATTAAGTTCATTTTATCGGGCTTAGCAAGTGAACCTTAACTGCGGTTCGAATTTTACAGTGTTTTTGCGAAGGTTGGCATTAAGGGGAAGGAATAAAGCATGGGATTTAACATCTTTTAAAGTTTTTTTATTGTGGTGCGGTTTACCTTCTTTGATTTTGAGTGTGATGAATGCGTTGCAATTTTTTCATGATGAAATAGCTTACGAATTTTTTTGAAATTGTGAAGGTTTGTGGTGGCAGCTTTTATTTTGTTAAAAGGTAAAAAGCCTTGCGAGTTAATATTTGTTAGCTAAAATTTCCTTCATTGTTTAATAACTCTATGATTAACCCAGAAAAACAAGGAAAACTATGAAAAATACTAAGTTCTACGTTTGTTCTACTTTAATTGTGGCGGCTTTATCTTTAGCGCCTTTAGCTCAAGGTGAGGGAGAAACGAACGCAGTCGATATGAGTGCGAATCAGGGTGAGACCAATGCAATGAGTATGGAATCGTCGCATCAAGGTGAAACGAATATGGCGAAGATGGATTCGAAAATGGAAGAGATGATGCAGAAAGCCGAGGAGATGGGGAAGCCTGGTGAAGGGCATAAAGTTTTAGAGCCTTTGATTGGCGACTGGGAAGTGGAGACGAAATGTTGGATGAATCCTGAAGCCGCTCCGCAAATTTCAAAGGGCACTGCGAAAGCGATGTGGATTATGGGTGGTCGTTTTGTGCAGGAGAATTTTGATGGAGAAATGATGGGAAAACCGTTTCATGGCATGAGTCTGGCGGGTTATGATAATATGAATCAAAAATATCAAAGTGTATGGATTGACGAAATGAGCACAGCCATTTTTACCAGCGAAGGAACTGCGGGAGAAGAGGGTAAGGTGTTGACGTTTACCAGTACGATGGATTGTCCGATGACAGGAGAAAAAGATCTGCCGGTGAAACAAGTCATTCGCATTATCAGCAACGATCAACATACTTTTGAAATGTATGATCTTCGCAAGACGGACAACAATAAGACGATGGAAATAACTTATACTCGCAAGCAATAAATTTTATTTAAAATTCAAGAAAGGCGCGAATGTTTTTTTGGCATTCGCGTTTTTTATGGGGTTGAACGTTTGCTTAAAGTTGCAGCTAACGATTGATTTTTTTTAATCATTTCTTTAAGCGATATAAGATATTATGCTGAGTTTTAAATTAGCCAATCACACTCATTTGGGCGTGCTTTTAACTTTGACGCGCGAGTATTATCTTCATGACGGACATAAATTTTGCGAGAGCAAAGTGCAAGGGGCGTTGAAGGAAATTTTTAACAATAGCACGTTGGGTAAAGTGTGGATGATTGCTTGGAACGAGGAAATGGTGGGCTATTTGATTTTGACATTTGGATTTAGTGTTGAGTTTGGTGGAAGAGATGCGTTTGTGGATGAATTTTATATTAGGGAGGCTTATCGCAGTAAGGGGTTGGGTAGGAAGGCGATTGGGTTTGTGGAGGAAACCGCAAAAAAATTAGGGGTGAAAGCAATTCATTTGGAAGTGAATCGTAACAATAAAAATGCCCAAGAAGTTTATCGTAAATTAGATTTTCAAGATCGAGATTATTATCTGATGACGCGATTGTTGGAATAAGTTTTGGCCAGCGAATTGTGCTAATCACGCGAATAAAAAGGTTTAATGATTTCTTTGATGCAGAGCATCAAGGCATCTGGATGTCATTCCCGACTCCAATCGGGAATCCATTCTTTATTGCTTTGGATCCCCGGGTCGCAGCCCGAGGATGACAAGAGGTGTAGTTGGCGTTGTGGGATAGTTTAGCGTTTTTTGGCACTTCGGACAGTTATGGGGTCAATCCGTCAGCCGACGGACGAGGATGACAACGACGCAGAGCGTCGGGGAATTATACCTTAACCGAGATTAATTGAGTTGAATGAGTTGAATGAGTTGAATGAGTTGAAATGTCATTTAAGCAGTCACGAGTTACCGGTTACTTGTCACTAAAATTACCATTCCAAAGTTACATTTCCTAAGCGATTCAAAATTTCTTGCGTGACGCGTTTTTCGTCGTTTTCGGTTGTAGCTTGAAAGGTAACGCTCCATCGCACGTAGGTGCCGGCATCGTCCCATGGGACGGTGGAAATGCATTTTTCAGTAATGAGCCATTGCGAGAAATCTTCAGCCGTTGCAAAAGTGATTTTTCCTTGTGCCGAAGTTGCGGCTTGGGGCGCTTTAACATACAGGAAGAAAGAACCTTTGGGTTTGCGAGCTTGAAAACCGAGTTTTTGTAAGGTAGCAACGAGCAAGTCCATTCTTCGGGAATATTTTTCAGCAATTTCTTGAGTGATTTCCGGATGATCAAAAGCGTAAGCTGTAGCGTGTTGAACGGCCAAAAATTGGCCGGAATCAGTATTGTCTTTCACATCGCCGTAGGCGCGAATGAGTTTTTCGTTGCCTGCTACAAAACCGCAGCGCCATCCGGTCATATTAAAATTTTTACTGGCCGAATGGAGTTCAATGCCAACCTCTTTGGCCCCCGGAATGGATAAAAAGCTCAACGGTTTTCCTTCAAAAACTAAAGCGGCGTAAGCAAAATCGTGAATGACGATAATTTTATTTTCTTTAGCAAATTCGATAACTTTTTTGAAAAAGTCAGGAGTTGCACTCGCGCCGGTAGGGTTATTGGGGTAGTTGATGACCAGAGTCTTTGCTCGTTTTAAAATATCAACAGGAATAGAGTCCAAGTCGGGTAGGAAATGATTTTCTTCTGTAAGTTTTAAATTGTAAACTTCGCCACCGTAATATTTGGCGTGTGTGCCAAAAATGGGGTAGCCAGGTGTGGTCATGAGCGCGACATCGCCGGGGTTAATGAAGCAAGCAGGTAAAATAGATAGCGCGGCTTTGCTTCCGATGGAATGGATAACTTCTTTTTCAGGATCAATCGCAGCACCACAAACATTTTTCAGATAACGCGCAGCCGCTTGTTTTAGCACGGTATCGCCATTATCGGCATAGCCACGGTTTTCGGGTTTTAGCGCTTCGCCATGCAGGGTTTTTATCACTTCGGGAAAAGCCATTTCATCTGGTTCGCCGACTCCGAGATCGAGAAGTTCCACTTCAGGATGTTTCGCGCGCGCCGCAGCTTTTGCGCGTTTGATTTTTTCAAATTTATAAATGGCGGTGCTTTTGCCATAATTTTTTCCGCCGATGCGTTCTGCAAATAAGTCTTGAATATAACTGTTTTCCATAGTTGTGTTGTCTTTGTGCAATTAGTTAAAAACGCGAAAAGAATGCAACAACTGGCCGCTCGTGGCAAGCGTGATGGTAAGCGAATCGTGCTGGTGCCGACGATGGGGGCGTTGCATGAGGGGCATGTGAGTTTGATGCGGCGTGCGAGAAAGCTGGGGGACTGGGTGGTGGTGAGTGTTTATGTGAATCCTATGCAGTTTGGGAAGAAGGAGGATTTTTCGAAATATCCTCAGACTTTGACAAGAGATTTAGAGTTGTGTCGCAAGGAGAAGGTGGATTTTGTGTTTGCTCCAAAGAATTTGTATGAGAAGGATCATTCGACTTGGGTTGAAGAAAAATTTATTTCGAAGGATCGGTGTGGGAGAAGTCGGCCGGATTTGTTTCGTGGAGTGACGACGGTGGTGTCGAAATTATTTCATTTGGTTCAACCGAATTTTTCGATTTTTGGGCAGAAGGATGCGCAGCAGTGCGAGGTGGTGGCGCGAATGGTGCGAGATTTGAATTTTCCAATAAGGATCGTGATGGCACCTACGGTGCGAGAAAAGGATGGTTTGGCGATGAGTTCGCGCAATCGGTATTTGTCGGTTAAGGAACGGAAGGTTGCGCCACAATTATTTCGGATTTTAAAACAAGCAGCAAAGTTGAAAAAAGGGAAGAGGGAAATTTTTGTGCATCGAACTCTACAAGGGGCTGGGTTTCAAGTGGATTATGTGGAGCAGGTAAATCAAAGATTGTGTGCGGCGGTTTGGCTGGGTAAGACACGATTGATTGATAATGTTCTCGTTACGTGATAGGTTGTAAAAATCAAATCTATTAGGGGAATGAAATTAATTGCGTTTTTTTTGATTTTTGAATGTTTCGGGATCTATCGTGGGTTCGGGGAGCTTTATTCTTTAAGGGAGAGTGGACAAAGTTGTTCTTATTTTTTGGCGCAAGATGAGGTTTATGTGGAGGCGGTGAATTTTAGTAGTTCGCGGCTTTTGTTAAAACGCCTCAGAGAACGCTGGCCCGAGGTCACAGTTGTGGAGGAGTATGACGGAGCGGCTTTGGTGCAGTTGCCTCTTTATCAAAGAGCACAAGGCGTTATTAACCATTCGATGGAGATAAAGATAGGAGGCGTTAAGTTGTCTCCGGTTCTCTATTTATCGAATGAAAGGGGTAGTGTGCGCGATGAGGCGACACGTCGTTTAGCGATGGAAGAAGTGGTAGTTCAAGCCGAATCTCAAAAAGAAGCAAAAAAGCTGGCCAAGCATTTTGGTAAAGGATCATTGCTTGTGAATCAGAAGAAGAGGAAGTTGTGGATATTGAAATATAAAACGGCTTGGGATGCGCTGGAGCAAGCACAAGCTATGCAGCAAAAAGGTATTGAGGCGCAGGTGATGATGGCGCGGATGATGGCGCGGCGACTTGTGCTTAATGATAGTTTGTATTTTGAGCTTTGGCATTTGAAGGATCAATCGCCCTTGGCTTCTGTTCCTTTGGATATGAATGTGGAGCTGGCTTGGGATAGTGTTTCTGGTTTGGGTGTGGGGCTTGCGATTGTGGATGATGGTTTGGATGTTAAGCATCCGGATTTGAAGGCGCATATTCCGAAGCGCAGGGAAAGGTTGAATGTAAATTTTAATCGTAGGAAGATTTCTTATAATCCTAAACCCAAACGTCATGATATTCATGGCACGGCGTGCGCTGGTTTGGCCGCAGCGGTAGGCAATAATGCTAAGGGAGTTGCGGGAGTTGCTTATGATGCGACTTTGATTGGGATTCGTTTGATTGCAAAACCTTTTACGGATGAAGAGGCTGCTATGGCGATGAAGTGGCGTCCTGATCGAATTTCTATTTATTCCAGTAGTTGGGGCCCTTTTGATAGCGGATTGGATTTGGTGGAGGCAAGTCCAGGGCCTTTGTTGCAAGAAGCTTTACAAGAAGGGGGTGCAATCGGGGCGCACTGGACGAGGTAGTATTTATGTTTGGGCGGGTGGCAATGGAAGAGATGTGGGAGACAATGCGAATTATGATGGCTACGCAAATTCGCGTTATGTGATTGCTGTGGGGGCTTATGATAAAGGGGGGAGCAATCCTACTACAGTGAGTCGGGTGCTAATCTTTTGGTGGTGGCACCTTCTAGTGGTGATGATTTGGAAACTCAGGGCGTTGTTACTACGCTTTCTAGGAAGACGGAAGAGAAATTCTTATTTTTCATTCACTGGCACCTCGGCGGCAGCGCCCCAGCTGGCAGGGGTGGTGGCATTGATGTTACAGCGCAATCCCAATTTGGGTTGGCGCGATGTGAAGGAGATTTTAATTCGCACAGCTAATCGCAGTGGATTAATTGCGACCAACGACATATCTTGGGATGCCACGGTTGGCGACGAAAAATTTGTGACTAATGCGGCCGGTTTTGCGTTTAGTCACTCTTATGGCGCTGGACGTGTGGATGCTGGGCAAGCGGTGGTTTTGGCTGCGACGTGGACGAATTTGAGTTCGGAAGCTAGTCAACTCTTTACTGCTTCGGATTTAAATCTTCCTTTTTCTCAAACCAATGACGTTGTACGAGCTTTTGAAATCAGTTCCAATGAAAACATGCGTGTGGAGACAGTGTTATTTTCGATTGATGCCAGTGGAGTGATCAGGAGCAATTTAGTTTTGGAGCTAACTGCGCCTTCAGGCATGAAATCGGTTGTGCCTTATCGTTATCAAGATCAGAATATAGGTCTTACTAATTGGACATTTTCTTCGGTCAGACATTGGGGAGAATCGAGTCAAGGGACGTGGCAGTTGCGAGCAATGAATTTGAGTTCCAATGCGGTAACGATATTACCAAATGAAACCAATATTGCTACAGTTCATTCGCTTTCATTGCAGTTGTTTGGGACGAGATAATAGTAATTAAGAATTAGAAATTAAGAAGTGAGTATTTTATTTCTTAATTTTTAATTTTCATTTTTTAAAATGACTAATTTTGATGTCTGATAAGGGAGTGGGTTGTAAGTTGGACGGTTGCGGGCGAGAGGGTAGAGAGGTTGAAGGAGGGGAGAATAAAGCCGACCATCACTAAAAACTTTGTAATCTTTAAGGAGAAAGCACTGCTGTTAAATGCTCTGAAAGGCTTTCATTATCTAAGGTCATAGGTAAGTAATTAATCATAAAAAAAATCGAAAGCAAAAAGAAAGTTAAGATTTTGCAAAAAAATAGTTGCCAGAAACCTGAGTTTCACTATATTCACGACTTCCTTCCGTTCATAAACGGGGCAACCCAAGTTAAATGGTAGTGCTTAAATCGGTCATGGGACCGGTGTTGGAGACGTGAAGGATAAAAAAATTTAAATGGAAAAAAGATTGTGCCTACGATTAATCAGTTAGTGCGAAAAGGCCGTGAGAGATTGACGGTGAAAAGTAAATCGCCCGCGCTCAAAGGCGCGCCGCAGCGACGTGGAGTTTGTGTGCAGGTGATGACCCGCACGCCAAAAAAACCTAACTCAGCTTTGCGTAAAGTGGCGAAAGTTCGTTTGACTAACGGCCAAGAAGTGATTGCTTACATTCCTGGTGAGGGACATAACTTACAAGAGCACTCGATTGTTTTGGTGCGTGGTGGTCGTGTGAAAGATTTGCCGGGTGTGCGTTATCATATTGTGCGTGGAACTTTGGATTCGTTGGGCGCTGTGGGCCCTAGCAATACGAATAAATTGAATCGTATGGTTTCCCGAAGTAAGTATGGAGTGAAAAAACCTAAAGCAGGAGCTGCAGGAGCTGCTCCCGCTAAGAAATAGTTTTAAAAATTATGGCTCGTAGACGTGCAGCAACTAAAAGAGAGATGACACCGGACGCTCGTTACGGAAATGTCTTGGTTTCGCGTTTGATTAATACCGTGATGTCGCGTGGGAAAAAATCGCTTGCCGAAAAGATTGTTTATGGTGCGATTGATTCAACCAATGAAAACGCGCAAGCAGGTGGGGATCCTTTGGAAATTTTCAATAAAGCGATTGAAAATGTTCGCCCTCGTGTTGAGGTTAAAGCAAGACGCGTAGGTGGGGCTACTTATCAAGTGCCCACGGAAGTTCCTTATGATCGCGCGGTTTCTCTCGCTACACGATGGATTGTCACATTTGCCGAAAAACGTAAAGGTTCGCCGATGAAAAGGGCGTTGGCACAAGAAATTAAAGAGGCGGCTTCTGGTCAAGGCGCTGCAGTAAAAAAGAAAGAAGACGTTCACAAGATGGCACAAGCTAACAAAGCTTTTGCTCATTTTAGATGGTAATCATTATGAGTGCGACTGCTGCCCCAACTCCTGCTGCTGGTAAAAATCCGAATTCGCCCAAGCGTCCTTATACCTTGGAGCGCACTCGCAATATTGGTATTTGTGCGCACATCGATGCGGGTAAAACGACCACAACAGAACGTGTTTTATTTTATACCGGTTCCATTCATAAGATTGGTGAAGTGCATGAAGGCACGACTGTAACCGATTGGATGGAGCAAGAGCGCGAGCGTGGCATTACCATTACTTCTGCAGCGACTACCTGTTTTTGGGCGCCTAAAAAAGAAGCGGACATGTTTAAAGCGTTTGAGGGAGTAAAGCATCGTATCAACATTATCGATACTCCAGGTCACGTCGATTTTACCGCCGAAGTGGAGCGTTCCCTGCGCGTTTTGGATGGTGCCGTTGCGGTTTTTTGTGGAGTTGCCGGTGTGCAGCCACAATCGGAAACGGTTTGGCGTCAGGCTACTAAATATAATGTACCGCGCATTGCTTTTGTTAATAAAATGGATCGTGTGGGCGCGAATTTCGATAATGCGATTAACGACATGCGCACTAAATTAGGTGCCAATGCTTGGCCGATTTTAATTCCACTTGGTGCGGAAGATCAGCTAAAAGGTCAGATTGACGTAATCAATGGTAAAGCCATTATTTATAATGATAATGATAAAGTTGGATCCACTTACGAAGTTCAAGAATTGAGCGCAGAGCAAAAGCAGTTAGCAGATAAAGCTCGCCAGGATCTGATTAATGCCTTGGCTGATGTAGACGATGAAATTGCAGAACTTTTCTTGGAAGAAAAAACACCTACTATTCAGCAAATCAAAGCCGCTTTAAGACGCGCAACTATTGCGAATAAACTTGTTCCCGTAGTTGGGGGCAGTGCTTTTAAAAATAAAGGAGTCCAGCTTTTGATTGATTCCGTAATCGAATATCTTCCTGGTCCTTTGGATATTCCTGCGGCGAAAGGGCAAGATCCCGATGATGAATCGCCTATCGATGCGCCCACGGATGATAGCGGTAATTTTTGTTCTCTAGCTTTTAAACTTTGGACCGATCCATTTGTTGGGAAATTAATTTTCTTCCGGGTTTATAGCGGGTCGATTAAAAAAGGAGATTCGATTTATAATCCTCGCACTAATAAACGTGAGCGGATTAGTCGTATTATTCAGATTCAAGCTGATAAACGTGAGGATATTGAAGAGGTGTTTGCAGGCGATATTGCTGCGACAGTTGGCATTAAAGACATCATGACCGGTGATACGCTTTGTGATGAAGATCATCCGATTTTATTGGAGCCGCCATCATTTCCTGAGCCGGTTATTAGTATGGCCGTTGAACCAAAACTAAGGGATCGCGAACGCATGGGTGAAGCGCTAGGACGTCTAGCGGCTGAAGATCCGACTTTTGTTGTGAATACGAACGAAGAAACAGGTCAAACCATTATCGCGGGTATGGGCGAGTTGCATTTGGATATTATTCGCGATCGTTTGAAGCGCGAATTCAATGTCGAAACCAATGCGGGTGCGCCGCAAATTGCTTATCGCGAACCATTCTTCAACACGCAGATGGTGAAGGTAAACTCATTAAACAATCCGGTGGTCGTGGTCAATATGGTCACGTGATTTTGGATGTTGAACCCTTAGAGCGCGGTAAAGGTTTAATCATCGAAAATAAAGTGGTCGGTGGTAACATTCCTAAAGAGTATATTCCTGCTTGTAAAAAAGGTGTGGAAGAAGCCACGTTGAACGGTGTTTTGGGTGGTTACCGTGTGATTGATATTAAAGTGCAAATTTTGGATGGAACTTATCATGAAGTGGATTCCAATGAGCTTGCTTTCAAAATGGCAGCGATTTTTGCTTTGAAAGACGCCATGAAAAAGGCCAAGCCAATTATGCTGGAGCCTATTATGAAAGTGGAAGTTGTAACCCGGACGAGTTTCAAGGCGATATCATGGGCGATTTAAATCGTCGTCGTGGTAAAATCATGAACATTGAAAGCAAACAAAATGCTTCTTTAGTGCACGCTGAGGTATTCCTTATCAGAAATGTTTGGTTTATTCCACAGCGATTCGTTCCATGTCGAAAGGAAGAGCTTCTTTACTCTATGGAACCTTCGCACTTTGAACAAGTCCTCGCCCAAATTGTAACCGCTATTTTAGATCAGAAAAAACAGTAATTTTATGAACGGCCAACGTATTCGCATTCGATTAAAAGGATTTGACCATCGCATCGTCGATAATTCGACTCGCGAAATTGTTGAAACCGCCAAACGCACCGGCGCCAAAGTTTCGGGACCGATCCCGCTTCCTACCAAGACGGAACGTTTTACGGTGAATCGTTCGCCGCACGTAGATAAAAAGAGCATGGATCAATTTGAAATTCGCACGCACAAACGCGTTTTGGATATTGTCGATCCCACATCAAAAACCATTGATGAATTGAAAAAATTAAATTTGCCTGCGGGCGTAGATATTACCATTAAGATTTAGCACGGAAGATAATATGAGCTTTGGATTAATTGGAAAAAAAATTGGTATGACTCGTTTTTACGATGAAAAAGGAGTTGTGCATCCTGTTACCGTGATTCATGTGGGTGAAAATGTTGTGACTCAAGTTAAAACCCAAGACAAAGACGGTTATGAAAGTGTTCAGTTGGGTTATGGTGATAAAAAAGAAAGCCGCACCGCTAAAGCGCAGTTAGGCCATTTCAAAAAAGCTGGCGCGACACCGAAAGCTCGAGTTAGAGAATTTCGTAGAGCTGCTGGCGATTTGACGCCGGGCTCCAAAGTGGCTGCTACTCTTTTTCAAGTGGGACAACGCGTGGATGTCATTGGCGTTTCCAAAGGAAAAGGTTTCGCGGGAGTTATCAAAAAACATAACATGACTGGGCAACCCGAAAGTCATGGTTCCATGATGCATCGTCGCACCGGAGCCATAGGCATGCGTTCTACACCAGGTCGAATTTGGAAAAATGCTGGTATGCCGGGACATTTGGGTTCGGAACGAAAAACGATCCAAAATTTAACCGTGCTACAAGTTCGCGAGCAAGATCAAGTGCTTTTAGTTCAAGGTGCTGTGCCAGGAGCTAACGGAAGTTTTTTGATTGTTCGTGAAGCGGTAAAGAAGTCGAAAACAAAAAATGTTAAGAAATAATTTATCATGAGCGCAAAAGTTTTAACTCTAGATCAAGCCGCAAAAACAATGAAAGTTGAATTCATTGCCAATGGTCGTGGCACGCAAGCTGTTCATGATGCTGTTGTTGCTTTGCGCGCAAATCGACGCGCGGGAACGCATAGTGTCAAAACAAAAGCAACGGTGCAAAAATCAGGCTCAAAACCTTGGCGCCAAAAAGGAACCGGTCGTGCCCGTGCGGGTTATGCGGCTTCGCCTGTGTGGCGTGGTGGTGGTGTGGTTTTTGGTCCCCATCCCCGTGATTATTCGAAGAAAATTTCTAAAAAAACCAAAAAACTTGCTTTGAGAAAAGCATTAGGCGAAAGAATTAAAAATGGTGATGTGAACGTAGTAGAGAATTTTGAATTAACCCAACCCAAAACTAAAGAGTTGATGGGTTGGCTAGCGCAAAATAAATTAAAAAATTCTGTGCTTTTGATTGAAGCCAAGGCCAATGCTAATTTATTTTTAGCCAGCCGAAATGTTCCTAAGGTTGAAACAGTTTTAGCACTGGATGTGAATACCGAACAACTATTGCGCTATAACAAAATTTTTATTAGCAACGAAGCGCTCACAACGTTAGGACAACGACTTCAATAGAGAGAAAAATTATGCGCGATCCTTTTGATATTATTAAAAAAATTCGAATTACAGAAAAGGGCACAGTGCTTTCCGATAAGCATAATCAATACCTTTTTCATGTGGACACTCGTGCCACGAAACAAGAAATCAAACAAGCCGTGGAAACATTGTTTGATAAAAAAGTTACGCGCGTTAATACGTTGAATGTTCTAGGTAAGAAAAAAAGAGAGCGCCGCGCTGATTTTGGAAAGCGACCCGATTGGAAAAAAGCGGTTGTGACACTCAAAGAAGGGGAAAAAATTTCGTTAGTTTAATGAGGGAAAGTTATGGCAGTTAAAAATTATCGTCCTTTGACACCCAGTTTGCGCTTTACCGAGCGTCCGGTATTTCAGGAAATTACCAAATCCAAACCGGAACGTTCCCTGACCGAAGCCAAGAAACGA
Organism: Verrucomicrobiia bacterium; assembly: GCA_041395165.1. GTDB lineage: Bacteria > Verrucomicrobiota > Verrucomicrobiia > JADLBR01 > JAIBCM01 > JAIBCM01. The sequence goes on along the minus strand of JAWLBA010000003.1, from coordinate 143,646 downwards.
TCTGGCGGCCGAAATGCTTATGGACGCATTACTCGACGCCATCAAGGCGGTGGCCACAAACAACGCTATCGTTTAATCGATTTTAAACGCACGAAACGTGATATAGCCGCAACAGTTGAAGCGATTGAATACGATCCCAATCGTTCTGCGCGCATTGCGTTAATTAAATATTCGGATGGCGAAAAAGCTTACATTCTCGCGCCTATTGGACTTTCCGTTGGTGATCAAGTTCAAGCAGGTGAAAATGCGGAGCCCAAACCGGGCAACAGCTTGCCGTTGAAAAAAATTCCTCTTTCTTCACCGATTCATAACATTGAATTAATGCCAGGTCGCGGTGCACAGTTAGTTCGCAGTGCTGGTTCAGCTGCCACGCTCATGGCGGTGGATTCGGGTTATGCCCAGATTAAATTGCCGTCCACAGAAATTCGTAAAGTTCATGAAAATTGCTATGCGACGATTGGTCAGATTGGTAACACCGATCATGAGAATTATACAATCGGCAAAGCAGGTCGTTCTCGCTGGTTAGGAATTCGTCCTACCGTGCGCGGTATGGTAATGAACCCGATCGATCACCCGAATGGTGGTGGACAAGGTAAAAGTAAAGGTGGTGGCGGACGTCAACATCTCGTTTCTCCTTGGGGCCAAGTCGCGCGTGGTTTGAAAACTCGAGCTTTGGCGAAACCGAGTAATAAATTTATTGTGCAACGTAGGAAGAAGAAATAAGTATGGGCAGATCATTAAAAAAAGGACCTTTTGTTGATGACCATCTTTTGGAAAAGGTGGAAAAGATGAATGGACAGAATCAAAAAAAACCGATCAAAACATGGTCGCGTCGATCTTTGATTGTTCCTGATTTTGTTGGACACACTTTTCTCGTTCATAATGGTAAAATTTTTAACTCTGTTTTTGTCACAGAAAACATGGTTGGACATCGTTTGGGAGAGTTTTCCCCGACACGCACCTTCAAACGACATGGTGCGCACACGGAGAAAGCTGCTGCCAAGTAAAATGATTTGAAAAAATCCGTAACAACCCTGGGTTGCGCGGTGATGGTGATGATAGCCATCAGTTCTTTGAAGCCACTAAAAGTGAGTGGTGAGGAGGTCAATAAGTCGTTACATGCGACTAATTCTCTTTCAATCACTCAATCTGTGAACACAGAAACGATTCAATCCTTGCAACAACAATTGGAAGAAAAAACTAAAGCACTAGAAGCGTTAGAAAAATTATTGTTTGCAGCGAATGCGGATGCGGAAGCAAGCCAGCGTGAGTTGGAATCAAGAAAACGTCGAGATGCGGCGTTAGGATTAGAAGCATTAACGGGAGATGAAAAACGTATGCAAGAACAGCTTGTGACAACTCTCGGAAGTCTTTATCGCTCGGAACAAGAGCGAAAGCAAGCATTTGAAGCTTTAGCAAAAGTAATCACTCGTGCGGAAGATTTGTTGCCTAAGATGAAGTTGGCGTCGCAAGACAAACAAGCTTTTGAAAAAGAATTGGCGCAAGCTAAAGAAGTTATTTCGAGTCGCGAAAAACAAAAGCAAAGCGTATTAAATGTTGGATTGCTCAATGCAGAAGTCATCGGTTATGAAACCAAACTTAATTTAATTGTGTTAAATGTAGGTTGGGCACAAGACGTGAAGCCAAGTATGATATTTGAAGTTTTGAAAGATGATAAAGTGATAGCATTGTGTCGGATTGTTGATGTGAGAAAACGGTTAAGTGGTGCGTTAATAGAAAAAAATTTTGAAAGCGAGATTGAGGTAGGCAACAAGGCTCGCGTGAAATTAGTAAAATTGCCTAAGTTAGAAAAATGATATGGAAGTTAGAGCCATTACCAAATATGTGAAGATTTCGCCCTTTAAGGCGCGCGAAGTCACGCGAGAGATCCAGGGTTTGCCGGCATCGGCAGCGTTGGATATTCTGAAATTTTCACCGAAAAAAGCTGCGCGATTGGTAGATAAGACCTTGAAATCAGCTATTGCTAATGCGGAAAATAATGCAGATTTGCGAGCCGCCTCACTCTTTGTGAAAGAAGCTGTGATTGGTGAGGGTCCTACCATGAAACGGTTTCAACCTAAAGCCCGTGGTAGTGCAGGCCCCATTCGCAAGCGTACGAGCCATATTCGTATTATTCTCACGGATGATCAACCGATTGTTAAAGAAAAAAACCAAGTGAAAGCCAAAGCAGAAAAAGCCGAATCAAATGAAGCGGCAGTCTCTGTGGAGCCACAAAAAAAGAAAACAACGAAAGCTGCTAGCGCAAAAAAGAAAAAGGAATAACGCATGGGACAGAAAGTTAACCCGATCGGATTTCGTATCGCCCTTAACAAAAATTGGCGATCGATGTGGTATGCTAATAAAAAAGATTATTTAAAATTTTTGCATGAGGATTTTGCTATTCGTGATTTTCTTAAAGGAAAGCTCGCAACGGCTGCCGTGGCGCGCACCATTATTGAGCGAGCGACGAATCGCGTCCGTGTCAATATTTTTACGGCTCGCCCGGGAATTATCATTGGTCGCAAGGGAGCAGAGTTGGACGCACTCAAAAAAGAGATTAGCGACTTGACGGAAGCCAATGAAGTTTCTGTAGAAATTAAAGAAATCAAAACACCCGAGTTAGAAGCGCAACTCGTAGCAGAAAATATTGCTTTGCAACTGGAGCGTCGTATTTCTTATCGTCGCGCGATGAAAAAAGCTGTTCAAACAGCAATGGATTTTGGTGCAGAAGGTATTAAAGTGCGTTGTGCAGGCCGTTTGGGAGGGGCTGAAATCGCGCGAACGGAGCAATATCGTGAAGGTAAAGTGCCTTTGCACACGTTGCGCGCTAACATTGATTATGGTTTTGCTGAAGCCAATACCATAGCGGGAAAAATCGGTGTGAAATGTTGGATTTGTAAGAAGGAGGAGGCAGTACCGGCAGCCCGGTAAGCCTGAGGGACTATGGCATTATTACCCAAAAGAGTTAAATATCGTAAAACCCAGCGCGGTAGCCGTAAAGGGTTTGCTTCTCGTAATACGAAGTTAAGCTTTGGCGAGTTTGGTTTACAGGCATTAGAACGTTGTTGGATGACCAACACGCAGATCGAAGCAGCTCGTGTGGCATTAACCCGCAACATGAAACGAAAAGGGAAGTTATGGATTCGTCTTTTTCCAGATAAATCTGTGACTTCACGTCCGCCGGAAACCCGAATGGGTAAAGGAAAAGGTTCTCCGGAGTATTGGGTTGCGGTGGTGCGACCTGGAAATATGATTTTTGAGTTAGATGGTTTAACTGAAGGTGTGGCTCGGGAGTCGTTGCGTTTAGCGGCGACAAAGTTACCGATTCGCACTCGTTTTATTACAAGGCATAAGCATTCATAAGTAGAGTGAGGAATTTTTTATGAAAATCATGGAAGCACGCGCTTTAACAGAACAAGAACTGGTCATGAAGAAGCGTGAACTGCGTCAGGAATATTTTAATCTTCGGCTGCAACAAGCTAGCGGACAACTGGAAAAACCCAGTCGTTTGCGTGATCTGCGTCGCGCTACGGCACGATTGGAAACTGCGCTTACGGAAAAGAAAAAGGGGCTTACTATTAAAAGTCGCCAGCCGCAAAGCAAAGATAAAGCTGAAGGCAAAGCAAAAAAGAAAGCAAGCACTAGGAGGAAAGCATGAGCGCAACACAAGTTACTGAAGCTCGTCCACAAGCCGTTCGTAAAGAGCGGGCGGGTGTGGTCGTATCCAATGCGATGGCGAAAACGATTGCCGTTAAGGTGGAACGTCGCGTGCCCCATCCTCGGTTTGGTAAGATTGTTGTCGTGGCGAAGAAATTTTATGCGCATGATGAAGAGCAAAAAGCTAAAGTGGGCGATCGCGTTTTAATTCGCGAAACCCGTCCCATTAGTCGAACCAAACGATGGGAGTTGGTTGAAATTTTAACAAAATAGGTGAGTTATGGTGCAAATTCGAAGTCGATTAGATGTAGCCGATAACACGGGGGCTCGTATGGCAACCATGATTGGCGTGTTGGGTAAAAAAACATTAATTGCCCAAATTGGCGATGTGATTAAAGTCAACGTGAAAAAAGCGGCGCCGGATGGGACTGTTAAAAAGTCTGAAGTAGTTAACGCAGTGATTGTGCGAACGCGACATCCGATTCGTCGTTCTGATGGAAGTTATTTGCGTTTTGATTCCAATGCGATTGTGATTATTGATAAGGACAATAATCCTCGTGGAACTCGTATTTTCGGGCCAGTGGCTCGTGAGTTGCGAGAGAAAAATTTTATGAAAATTATTTCCTTAGCACCGGAGGTTATCTAGTTATGGCTTCGCTTCATGTTAAAAGAGGAGATGAGGTGGTCGTAATAAGCGGCGCCGAACGTGGTAAGCGCGGTAAAGTTATGGGATTTATTTCCAATAAAAGTCGTGTGTTGGTGGAAGGAGTTCGTTTGATTAAGAAAGCCGTTCGTAAAAGCCAGGCTCATCCTGAGGGTGGCATTACGGAGAAAGAAGGTTCGCTTCCTATTTCTAATGTAATGTTGGCATCGCGCTACGATAGTAGTAAGCGAAGAAAAGTGAGTAAGAAGTAAAGTGATTAAGAATTAAGAGTTATGACGACAGAATCTATGCCGCAACTTTTGAAAGAGTATCGTGAAAAAGTGGCTCCAGCTTTAAAAGAAAAACTGGGAGTTAAAAATATTCATCAATTACCTCGAATTGAAAAAGTCGTGGTCAACTGTTGTGTGGCTTCTGCCCCTGACATTAAGGTGGCTTTGGAAGAAGTTATGCATGAAATGGCTACTATTACAGGACAACGCCCTATTAAAACGCGGGCGAAAAAAAGCATTTCCAATTTTAAGTTGCGCGAGAATCAAGAAATTGGCGCAAAAGTGACTTTGCGCGGTCGCCGGATGTATGAATTTTTGGAACGGTTATTGCGTATTGCGTTGCCGACGATTCGCGACTTTCGTGGCGTTTCGCCTAAATCATTTGACGGGAACGGCAATTATACGCTAGGAATTAAAGAACAAACTATTTTTCCTGAAATTGAGTTGGAAAAAGTCAAACGTAATCTTGGTTTTGATATCACGATTGCTACGACAGCAAAAAATAATGAGGAAGCTCGTGAGTTATTGGCATTAATGGGAATGCCGTTCTCGGGCCGAAAAGCAGGTAATAATTAGTATGGCAAAAACATGTTGGATTGAAAAACAGAAGCGAAAGCCAAAATTTAAGGCGCGCGCTTATAATCGTTGTAAAGTGACGGGTCGCCGTCGTGCTTATATGCGTCGCTTTGGGTTAAGTCGCATCGAGTTTAGAGAGCGTGCTTCGCGTGGTGAGTTGCCAGGTGTTACGAAAGCGAGTTGGTAAGGAGAAGATGATATGGTTACGGATCCTGTAGCAGATTTTTTAACGCAACTTCGCAATGCAGCGCGCGCCAATAAAAGTGAAGTGATTGCACCTTACTCGAATCTTAAAAATGATATTGCAAAAATTTTTAAGCAGGAAGGTTATCTTCAAGATGTAGAAGTGGTTAAAAAGGGTAATAAAGCCGATTTAAAAGTCACTTTAAAAACATCGTCGCGTCGAGGCCCGATCACGCAGATCATTCGCATTAGTAAGCCGGGTCGTCGTCGTTATGTGGGCTCGCAAGAAATTCCCAAAGTTTTGGGAGGCTTAGGTGTGGCGGTAGTTTCTACCTCGCGCGGAATCATGAGTGGCCATGAGGCCAGAAAACAAAAAGTAGGTGGCGAACTGCTTTGCTATATTGCTTAGGGAGAAATTATGTCACGAATTGGTAAAAAACCTATTTTAATTCCTGATAATGTTAAGGTTTCCGTGTCAGGACGATCGGTGCAAGTGGAGGGGCCTAAGGTAAGTTAAGTTATACGGCTCCCGAAGGATTGGTGATTCGTGTTGAGAATAAAACGATGTTGTTGGATCGCAGTGGAGATTCGTCTCGTGTCAAGGCGTTGCATGGGTTATCGCGCAGTTTGATTGCTAATATGGTGCAAGGTGCTCAGGACGGCTTTACTAAAAATTAGAAATTCAAGGTGTGGGTTTTAAAGCTCGGTGCAAGGAGATAAGCTAACCTTAATTTTAGGATTTTCTCATCCGATTCATTATCCGATTCCGACAGATATTAATATTACTGTAACGGATGCTGCTGGGAAAAAAGTGAATGAACTTTAACGATTGAAGGTGTCGATAAGCAGCTGGTTGGAGCGGGTGGCTGCGGATATTCGTCGCTATTATCCACCGGAGCCTTATAAAGGTAAGGGTGTTCGCTATGCTGGTGAACATATCATTCGTAAGGAAGGTAAAACGGCTCAAAGCAAATAATGGTTATGGCAAAGCTTACTAAAAACTGCAACTCGTCGACGGCTTCATGAGAGGCTTCTCGTAAAAAAATTCAAGGCTCTGTAGAGCGTCCCCGTTTGGAGTATTCATTTTTCGGGCAATCACATTTATGCTCAGATTGTGAATGATGAAAAGGGACTCACTCTGGCAGCGGTGGCGACTACGGAAAAGAATTAAAATCCAAGCCTTCGACTCGAGCTAATGTGGCTACGGCGGCGGAAGTTGGAAAATTAATAGCAACGCGCGAAAGAAAAGAAGATTGAATCGGTTGTTTTTTGATCGAGGCGGATTTAAATATCATGGGAAAGTGAAAGCGTTAGCAGATGGAGCGCGTGAAGGGGATTAAAGTTTTAAAAATATGACAGCAAAAGAAAAAGATCCTATTTTAGAGTCAGAACCGGTTTCGCCGAAAGCTTCTTTGGAAGGGGCTTCGATTTCCAAAGCAGAAGGCTATCGTTCGCGAGGTGGCAGTGGTCGTAGTGAACAAGATTCCGATACGGTTGAGGAAGGTTGTGTTTGTGAATCGATGTGCCAAAGTGGTCAAGGTAGCAGGTCGTCGCTTTAGTTTTAGTGCGCTGGTTGTTGTAGGCGATCGAAAAAGTAAAGTGGGCATTGGTTTTGGTAAAGCAAAAGAAGTGGCTGATGCGATTCGTAAAGGTGGCGATTCGGCACGAAAATATGGTTTCTGTTGTGCTTAAAGGTGCCACGATTTCTCATGAAGTTTTGGGAACCCATGGTGGGGCAAAAGTGTTATTGCGACCGGCTTCCCCAGGAACTGAATCATTGCTGGTGGCAGTGTGCGCTCAGTATTAGCAAAGCGGGGGTGCGTGATGTGTTAACCAAATCTTTGGGATCCAAAATCCTGCTATATCGTGGTAAAAGCGCCGTTGATGCTTTATTGCACCATGAAGTGCGGAACAGATTCATCAAGCGCGTGGATCGTAAACCGGCTGCTAAAAGATTAATTGAGGGAGTTAATTTATGAGATTGCACAATTTAAAACCTGTTCGAATTCGCGACATCGTCGTAAACGATTGGGTTGCGGGGAAAGTTCCGGTCACGGTAAAACTAGCGGTAAGTGGGCATAAAGGACAAAAAGCTCGTTCCGGAGGCAGTATTCGTTTGGTTTTGAAGGGGGTCAGATGCCTTTGGATTCGTCGAGTGCCCAAGCGCGGTTTTAATCATAATGCATTTAAAAATTTTTGTGTCTGGTGAATGTGAAGCATTAAATGCTTTTGATGAAGGCGCTACAGTGAATGAAAAAGCTTGCGTGATTCGGGATTGGTAAATGGAAGTTGGAAAGGGATAAAATTCTCGGATCGGGCGAGTTAAAGAAAAAATTAACGGTAGAAGCCATTGCCTTTAGTTTGTCGGGCCAAGAAAATTGAAGAAGCGGGCGGCAAAGCATTAACTGCTTCTTGGCGCAAAAGCAAGCGGCGGCTAATTAACCTGTATTTTTCTCATGCTTCGCTTTCGCAACAGTTTAAAAATTCCCGAATTGCGTCATCGTATTCTTTTTACTTTGGCGTTAGTGGTGGTGGTGCGTGTGGGAGCGGCGATTCCTTGCCCAGGCATTAATGTCGCGTTATTGCGCGAATATTTTCAAACGATTGTGAGTAATCAGTCGGCTGGAACAGTTGTGGGTTTGGTCAATATTTTCAGCGGGGGCGCTTTGGAAAATTGCGCCATTTTTTCTTTGGGTATTATGCCTTATATCAGTGCGAGCATTATGTTGCAGTTGATGACGGTCGTGATGCCGCGTTTGGGCAAATTAGCGCGCGAAGAGGGCGGTCGACAAAAGTTGAATCAATACACACGTTATTTGACGCTGGTGCTATGTCTTCTTCAAGGTTATTTGCTTGCGTTGGGTTTTCAAAATCCAGGTAAAAATCCATTTTTGACGGGTATTACAGATGTGATTCAGAGGACTGGAATGGAATTGGTCCCCGATCCGGGTTGGCGATTTATTTTTTATGTTGTTTTAGTGAATATGACCGGGACGATGATTTTAACATGGTTGGGAGAACAGATCACCGATCGTGGAATTGGAAATGGAATTTCTTTAATTATTGCTGTGGGAATCGTAGCGCGCTTGCCGGCTGCGCTGGCACAAGGTTGGCAAAAATTTATTCCCACGGGCGCTAGCTCTGAACAATTAAATCCTTTGCTACTTGTTTTATTGTTGGCGTTTATGTTCGCGGTGATAGCGGGAGTTGTTGCAGTCACAGAAGCCGTGCGTAAAATCACTGTCCAATATGCTAAGCGCATGGTGGGTCGCAAGATGTATGGAGGACAAAGTTCTTATTTGCCTTTGAAGGTGAATTATTCCGGTGTGATGCCGATTATTTTTGCACAGACTATTTTGATGTTCCCTAATTTTTTATTGAGTTTTGTTCCTGATCCGAGTCCAATTTTTCGTAATTTCATTATTAGTTTGCAACAAGGTTCGTTGCATTATGCTTTGTATGGGGGAATGATTCTTTTCTTCAGTTATTTTTGGGTGGCGACACAATTCAATCCTATTCAAATTGCTGACGATTTAAAAAAACATGGCGGTTTTATTCCTGGCATCAGACCGGGTCAACCGACTGCTGAGTTTTTGGATTATACGATGACTCGCCTAACCTTGGCGGGTGCCATTTTCTTAACTGTTTTGGCAGTGTTGCCACAAATGTTAAGTCGCATGATGGGTATTCCTTATTTGACCGCTTCTTTTTTTGGTGGCACGAGTTTGTTGATTATCGTGGGTGTTATGCTCGATGCCATGCGACAGATTGAAACCTTTTTATTGCAACGCCATTATGATGGATTTCTAAAAAAGGGTCGCTTGAAGGGGCGTAGTGCTGTTCCGTTGGCTAGTGGTAGCTATGCTGCTTCTTCCGATGCTGTTATATGGTTGTGGGTTGCGATTGGTCTTTTAGTCATCATTTGGTTTGCTGCGTCTTTGGTATAATAGACTGAAGTTGTGCTATGTTGAGGTTGTTTTGTGTCTATGAGTAAAATTCCTATCAAAAATGCTCGAGAAATTGAAGCCATGCGGTGCAGTGGAGCGATGGCACGTGAGATTTTAGAGGAAATGGTGGCGTTGTGTGTGCCAGGTGTTACCACGTTGGATTTGGATCGCGCGGTAGCAGAAAAAATTCGGGAGCGTGGGGCGAAAAGCGCTTTTTTGGGATATCGCGGGTTTCCTGGAAATTGTTGTATTTCTTTGAATGAAGAAGTGGTGCATGGTATGGGCACGCAGCGTCGTGTGCAATATGGGGATTTGGTAAAATTGGATATTGGGATTATTTGGGAGGGTTGGATTGGTGACACGGCTACAACAGTAGTGGTTGGGGTGGTGACGCCAGAGGTCCAACGTATGGTAGATGTGACGGAAGAGGCGTTGAATTTAGGTATTGCTCAGGCGATTCCAGGAAATTGTGTGGATGATATTTCTTGTGCAATCGAAAGTTATGTAACGCGCCATGGTTACTCGGTGGTGCGAGAGTTTGTTGGACATGGTGTAGGTAAAAAATTGCATGAAGAACCGCAAGTGCCCAACTATCGGCAAGGTGGTCCAAAAGTGAAATTAAAACCGGGTATGACATTGGCTATTGAGCCAATGGTCAATATGGGCAAGGCAGAAATTGTTGTGCGTTCGGACGGGTGGACAGCAGCCGCGGTGGATGGCAAGCCGTCCGCTCATTTTGAGCACACGGTTTTGATTACAGAAAAGAAACCGGAGATTTTAACATGTTCTTTCAGGACAGTTTCGAAGTAGTAGGAGAAGTTAGGATGGTTTTAGGTAATCAGATTTATCGAGTTCTATTGCCCAATCGGCATTTGCTTATTGTGCATGTCGAGAAACGATGGCGGTTGACAACGCCTGATTTTAAGGTAGGAGATAGGGTAACTTTGCAGGTGTCACCCTTTGATTTATCACAGGGAAAAATCGTAAAAATGGAGTAAATAAAAAAAAATTAATTTAATAGTTGCATCACTTCGCGTGTTTGCTAAAAGTCAAAGCTTTATTTGAAATGAATTTCTTCTATGCGTGTTAGAGCATCAGTTAAACGGTTGTGTGAACATTGTCGCGTGATTAAACGTCGAGGTGTCGTGCGTGTCATTTGTAAAAACCCTCGCCATAAACAGCGTCAAGGATAAGAAAGTTATGCCAAGAATTTTAGGAGTCGAAATTCCCGGAGAAAAACGTGTTGAGGCGTCGTTGCCTTATTTGTATGGGATTGGATTACAACGCACGAAACTAATTTTAGAACAGACTGGGATTGATCCCAATATTCGCGCAAAAGATTTAACCGACCAACAAATCAATCGCATTTTGGCTTGTATCGCTGAAAATAAAATGGTGATTGAAGGTGATCTTCGTCGTGAGGTGCAAGCGAATTTAAAGCGTTTGCAAGCAATCAACTGTTATCGCGGGATTCGTCATCGTCGTGGATTACCGGTGCGCGGGCAGCGCACAAGCACCAATGCGAGAACTCGAAAAGGTCCTCGAAAGACTGTTGGTGTGCAACGCAACAAAGATGCAAAAGCAGGAAAAGTGTAGTGAAATAATATATGGCTGATTCCAATACAAAAGAGACTTCTGAAAAAGTAGAAAAGTCTGAGAAAAAAACGGACGCTAAAGTTTCGACTAAAAAAAATGCACCTAAAACAACAGAAGCAAAAAGTAAATCAGAAACCAAAGAGGTAGCAACGACTGTTGCCGATATTAGTCTTGATCCGAATGCTGTAGAAAAACCTAAGATCGTTCGAGCGAAAGGTTTTAAAAATATCACGTCTGGATTTGCGCATATTTTGGCGACATTCAACAATACGATTGTTAGTATTACCGATCCGCGCGGTAATGTGATTGGTTGGTCCTCTGCAGGAAAATGTGGTTTTCGTGGCTCTAAAAAATCAACTGCTTATGTTGCTCAAGTTGTGGCTCAGGATGCGAGTCGTCAGGCAATGGGGCATGGGTTGAAAGAAGTGCAAGTGTTAGTAAAAGGCCCGGGTATGGGTCGTGAAGCGGCAATTCGAGCCTTGCAAGGGATCGGGTTGGAAGTAACAAGTATTGTGGATGTGACACCGGTGCCGCATAATGGTTGCCGTCCTCGTAAACAACGTCGCGTCTAAGAAAGTAGGAAAAATTTATGGCTCGTTATACTGGTCCTCGTTCAAAAATTAGCCGTCGTTTTGGCGTATCTTTATTTGGTCCTTCTAAAGCGTTGGAGAGAAAAAATTATCCTCCTGGGCAGCACGGTTCCAAAGGCCGTCGCAAACAGTCGGAATATGGAATTGCTGTCGGCGAAAAACAAAAATTGCGTTATACGTATGGTCTTTTGGAGCGGCAATTTCGTCGCTATTTTGAAATGGCCCGTAAGAAGCGAGGGATTACTGGCGAGATCTTATTACAATTTTTGGAATCGCGTTTAGATAATGTTGTTTATCGTTTAGGTTTTGCTTTAACGCGACGTCAGGCTCGTCAAATGATTGGTCATGGTCATATTGCTGTCAATGGCAGAAAGGTGACCATTGCTTCTTTCACCGTTCGATCGGGCCAAGAGATTGAAGTTTGTAACACTCCGAAAGCTCGTCAAATGGCGGTGCGTAATTTGGAAGCGTCTCAGTTAACCTCTGTGCCGAGTTGGTTAACTTTGAATAAAGATGTTTTTAAAGGAGTGATGGGACGAGTGCCGACTCGTGAGGAAATTCAACCATTAGCCGATGAACAGTTGGTTGTGGAATTGTATTCTCGTTAAAAAATTTAATTATTTTTTTTGCTAATTGAAGCGCGTCAATCAGCAGAAAAATAATGAAAAATGTAGTAATAAAAAACGCGCAAAATATTTCGTTGGTCCATTTTGAGCTACGGCAATGCATGAGATGGGAAACCCGAAATAAGGAGAAATTATGCCAATTCGCTTAGGTCGTTTTGAAATGCCCAAACGTCTTGTTAAAGACGAGGCTACTGCCACAGAAACTTACGCTAAATTTATTGCGGAACCCTTTGAGACGGGTTATGGTCACACAGTAGGGAATAGTTTACGTCGTGTGTTGCTTTCCTCTCTGGAGGGAGTTGCTATTACTTCAGTGAAAATCGAAGGAGCACTTCATGAATTTGCCACGTTACCGGGTATTGTGGAGGATGCGACGGACATTATTTTAAATTTAAAGCAGATTAAATTTAAGACTGCTGATCGCGATCCGAAAACACTTTTATTGAATGTTAATAAATCCGGCGAAGTGACCGCCGCGGATATTCGTTTAGAGCAGGGTGTAGAAGTGCTGAATCCCGAGCAACTCATTTGCACTTTGGATAAAAAACAAAAATTGGAAATGGAATTTGAAATCAAAATGGGGCGCGGTTTTGCTACCAGCGAAGAAAATAAAAAATCGGAACAAGTCATTGGCGAAATTCCTATCGACTCACTTTTCTCACCAGTTCGCCGCGTGAAATATGCTGTGGAGAATGCTCGTGTGGGGCAACGAACCGATTACGATAAGCTAATTCTAGAGATTTGGACTGATGGTCGTATCAATCCGTCTGATGCTTTATTGCAAGCTTCGGCGATTTTACGTCATCACCTGGATATTTTCGTGGGTTACAGTGAGGAGCCAGTTGAATTTGAAGAAACCAAACCGGAAAGCAGCCCAGTTGACAGTCGATTGAAGAAGCTGCTGAACATGAGCGTAAATGAAATCGAACTCTCTGTGCGTGCGGCAAACTGTCTTAACAACGCGAATATTACCACGGTAGGTAGCCTTGCGATGAAGAGCGAAGCGGAAATGTTGAAATATCGTAATTTCGGTAAGAAATCGCTCAACGAAATTAAAGCTAAGCTGGAAGAGTTAGGCTTGGGATTAGGCATGAAATTTGAACCAGGTCTCATTAACGAGACTACCCGATCCGAGATTATTACTTCTAATGGACAATAAAAGTTATGAGACATCGAGCTAAAACTGTTAAATTGGGACGCACCTCGCAACATCGGGATGCGATGTTGGCCAATCTTGTGGTGAGTTTAATTCAACACAAACGCATTCAAACCACTGTGGCAAAAGCTAAAGCAGCAAAACCTCTTGCGGAAAAAATGGTGACCTTAGGGAAAAAAGGGGATTTAGCAGCGCGTCGTTTGGCCGCAGCTCGTTTGGGGAATCCTGCAGCGGTGCAAAAACTTTTTAAAAATGTAGCGCCACTTTTTAAAGAAAGACAAGGTGGTTACACGCGTATTATTAAGATTGGGAATCGCACTTCTGATGCCGCGCCGATGGCTTTATTGGAATGGACAGAAGTTGAACAAGTTGTTGTCGCTACATCGGAACCAGCAAAAACTGGAAAAAAATCAGTGAAAAGCGAAGAAAAGAAAGATTAATTTTTTAGTTCTGTGAAGATAATCCTGAGCACCTCTGGAGTTGTCCTACAGGAAAAAAGTTGATTTGCGTGATGAGTCTTAATAAAGTCTTACTGCCTTGGAAATTCGAGAGCTTTTAGATTTAATTGTTCGTTGGGTTCACATGATTGCAGGAATTATGTGGGTCGGAAATTCCATGCTTTTTAATTGGCTGGATCGCAATTTGATTGTCCGAAAGGAGACGGAAGCTAGCAAAGCCGGGTTGGAAGGTGAAATCTGGATGATCCACAGCGGCGGTTTTTATGAAGTTAAAAAAATGCCCGATTTGCCAGCGCAACTACCCGGTCCTTTGCATTGGTTTTGGTTGCAAGCTACCATCACATGGGTAAGCGGTTTTTGTTTGTTGATTTTAGTTTATTATATGGGTGGTGCAGCGGTGACGCTCGATCCTGCGGTTTCCAACATTACTCAAACCCAAGCAATTTTGATTGGAATAGGATTGTTAATCGGAGCCTGGTTTTTTTACGATTTGTTTTGGCGATCGCCCATTTCTAAAACAGGAAGCTGGCCGGTTACTTTCTGCTTCGCTCTTTTAGTTGTCATTATTTACTATCTTACGCATACGTTTAGTGGTCGAGCGGCTTATTTACATGTGGGTGCGATGTTGGGAACATTGATGATCGGCAACGTTTGGACTCACATCATTCCCTCGCAACGGCAACTTGTCGCCGCGGTGAAACGTGGGGAGAAACCTGATAACGCCTTAGCGCTACGCGCGAAACAGCGTTCGATTCATAATAACTATATTACATTTCCCGTGTTGTTTATCATGATCAGTAACCATTTTCCTTTTGCTTACGGGCATAAATGGAATTGGATTATTCTTACCGTTATCATTTTAGGTGGCGCTGGCGTGCGCCATTTCATGAATATCCGCTTTAATTTTAAAGGTTGGGTGCCGGCATTGGTGATGGTGATTACGTTGACGATCATTGCTTTATTATTGCTGACCTCGCGCACGTTATGGGATTCTAGTCACAACGCATTTAGTCCTAAGAAAAAACTTTTGGGTGAGCCGGTTACTTTTCTTCAAGCTGAACAAGTGATTCAACAACGTTGTGTGGCTTGTCACTCTTCGCATCCTACTGACCCTGACTATCCCGTGGCGCCAGTTGGCGTGCGCTTGGATTCTCCTGAGATGATTAAAATGATGGCGCAACGCATTAAAGCACGGGCAGTTTTAACCCAAACCATGCCATTAGCCAATCGCACCCATATTACTCCCGAAGAGAGAGAACTTCTTGGGCGGTGGATCGATCAAGGGGCGAAAATTGAGTGATAATCTTTAGCCCACGAATTGATTTGCTACAGCGCGAGCTTAAACCTACTAGAAAATGAAGTAAACGGTTAGTTTTTAATCTAATTTTTCAGTTTTAGTAAGATATTCAAAGGGCAATTATTTGCTTAATGAAGAGTTTTGGAGTATCTTGTCGGTCATCAAGAGAAAACTTTAGTTAAGTATTTTTATGGGAAGCAAAAAGAGAATTGTTGAAAGAGTAATCGGAGCCCTTTTCAGGAGTTCCTATAAAGCTTTAACGAGCGATAATGTTTTAGAGGAAATCGGAAATCGGATGCATGTTCGTAGTTCCTATAATTTAAGACATATAGCGCGTGCAAACGTGCAAGCTGATCAAAATGATGTATTGGCTCGAGTATCTAGATTGCATATGGAACCTGGGAGCAATAATCAGTTGCTTTCAACGGCGGATGGGATGTTTTTGGCTCAATTACATCCTGTAAGTTGGTATTATTTTATTGGAAGAGAATGCAGGAAAGAAGCAGCAGAGTTTTCAACAATTTTTTTAGAAACTCCAGCCGAGCGATTAACAAAAGCTCGTGGATTATTACACGAGTATCGATCCTCCGCCAAAGATAGTTTTAGAGATATGGATCACGCAGGGGTAGATTTTAAAAAGTTTCAAGACGGCATGTTTCGCATATATAGTGACTTAGAGAAAGACATGAATTCTTTGTGGCGCAAAGCGGAAATAATTTATGGGGAGGCGATAGAAACTCGTAAAGCAGCCGAAAAAATTCTTGCTATGCCAGACTCTCCTGCGACTGCACAAAAAGCTTATGAAACTGCATTGGCAGCAGAAGAGGTGGCTCGTGAACAATTAGATAATATTTTTAGGTTTCAAGGCGAGCTACAGGGGCTAGGGGAGCTGACTATGTTATCACCTGAAAGTCATGTAGTTACTCCTCACAATTTAAAGCCTATAGAGGACAGTTTAATGGCGTTAGAGGGAAAATTAAATGCTTTAAAGGAAACAGCTCATAGTTTTGATCAAGCAACCCAAGTCAGTCAAGAAGCAGCAGGAAATTTAGTGGGTCGTAAGGTTGTTTTGGCAGGCGTTGTTGGAGCTTCTTTCCAAGCACGAGAACCTCGTGAACATCCTTTATCACCAACAGCGGTAGGTCAATCAGTAGTAAAAGCAGCTGCCGAAGTGGGTGGTTATGTATTGGACGTAGCAGAAAAAGCCGATTGTGTGGTTACGTTAGGTGGTTGTTATGCCATTGATGCTGTTATGGATAAGGCGATATTACCGGCTGTGGAAGCAGTGGTTCCGCCTGTGGCGAAACATGTCGTGATTCCTGTAGTAGAGGCAGGAATATCAGTTGCTCAAAAAACAAATGAAGTCGCAGCTCCTGTGGTCAATGAAGTGGCCGCCCAAGTTAATGAACATGTCGTTAAGCCCGTGACTGATAAATTAACCAAGGCTTTTGAGACCCCTGCTAAAATTGCCGATGATGTTACTAAATCTAGCCAGCCTAAGCCTTGGGGTATATCTGTGCATTGGTAGAATTATAAAAGGTTTGTTTGAAACACGTTTAATCGTGATGACCTGGCAATTCTATTTCTTGGTTTATGTTTTTGGTAGCGTTACGATAGCTAAACAAGTGATTACATTTTTGAGCCGTTAGCTCTTGAGTGATGCCTAGTTGCTAAAAAGATATAGAGGGGATTTTATAAGGTCTATTCATTTGTTTTGTGCTATCGCTGGGTCTATTCTGGTTTTATTAATTTTGCTTGGAGGACTTTCATTAATTCGCTGATTTGCATCCAAAACAGTGCCCAAACCCAGACGAATATTACAAGTGAAAAAGAAATTTTTGCGGGCATAAGATAACCCGAGAGTGCTAAGGTTGTAGCCAAAATCTGAGTGGCGGTTGTAGCAATAATGACTGTTTTGCTCGGTAAAAATTTAAACCATCGCTCCTTGGTATGAGCAACAAAAATCAATGCGTGGCCAGATACAGTTAGTTTGAGGAAAAACATTGTCTGGATAACCGGTACAGAAAAATGCCAGAAATTCGTCATCAGGAGAAAGAGCAGTATACTGTTCAATATCCCTATGAAACCGAACAATAAACTTAAAGCAAACCTCTCCTTTGTTTTAATTTGTGAGGGTTTAGCAGAAATCTTGACTCGATCGACGGCAAGAGAAATGATTGGGATATCATTAAGTAAAGCCAGAAGAATGAGTTGAAGTGGCTCTAATGGATAAAAACCGTGCCACAGGCCGAGTATCAAAATAGTAATGATTAGACGAAAGCTTTCAGAAATTCGATATACAGAATAATTGTAAAGCCGAACAAAAATTTTTCGCGATTCTAAAACAGCATCTTTAATGACAGTAAGACCATGACTAAGTAAAACAATATCAGCCAAACTTTTTAAAGCACTGACAGCACCAGAAACAGCGATTCCAACATTTGCAATTTTAAGTGCAGGCAAATCATTAATTCCGTCACCGGTTGCGGCTACGATATATTGTGATTTAAATGCCTTAACGAGTTCGTATTTATCTTTGGGCAAGATTTCTGTAAAAGCAGCAACACTCCTAAAATCACTCAAGAATTTTGTTTTATTTTTGTAAAACTCTCTTGTTTCTTTTGCGGGAAAAATTTTTCCTGTCAGCCCTAACTCTTGAGCGATTCTCTCGCTGATTACTTTATTATCGCCAGTTAACATTTTTACGATAATGCCATTTTCATGCATGAAACGAATGGTTTCTTTTGAGTTTTCATCAAGTGGATCAGTTAAAAATAATAGACCAATCATCGTCATATGTTTTTCTTCTGAGCTATTTCGTTTTATTGCTATAGCCAATGTTCTGAATCCTTTTGCAGCTGCTGTATTGATATCTCTTTCAAATTTTGTTTTTATTTCAAGCGAGGCGAACTCATCAAGAGCTTGGATGACTTGCGGCGCGCCTAGGCTTACCAATATTTTTTCCTGATTTTTTTGAATGAAGACAGTTGATCTTTTTCGTTCTGAATCGTAGGGAATTAATTGCAGGACTTCTGCGTTTGCAGTCAGTTTGGTTTCTTTAAATTTTTTGATAATTGCCAAATCAATGGCATCTGGAGTTTCGGTGGGAACGGCATAACTAGCGAATTCGATAACATCGTCAGTACTCCAAGTTTCCTGATAAGAAATGATATGGGCAATGCTGATTTCATTTTTTGTAAGTGTTCCGGTTTTATCGGTCAAAAGCAGATTGACATTGGCGAGTTCCTGAAGCGCAGAAAGCCGTCTTACGACAACCATTTTTTGGGCAAGGCCAGCCGCTCCAATGCTTAAAATAATTGCCATAACCGCTGGTAAAGCAATTGGTATGCCGGCAATAATCAGACTTAAATCAAGTGTTAAGATCTCTTTCAGCGGAAACCCTTTAAGCACAAAAGTAAGGGTAATGATAAAAACGGCTGTAAGGCTCACAGCTGTGAGAAATCGAGTTATGGTTAAAATGTCCTTTTCTAAAATACTTTTTTCTGCTGGTTGTTCTATAGAAAAAATGGTTTTTCCAAAACTGGTATTTTTGCCCGTTGCGGTGATTTCGGCTTCTAAGCTACCAGTGGCGATATATGAACCGGAAAAAATTTTGTCTCTGGAGTGTTTCTCCTTTAACATGGACTCTCCGGTAAGCACTGCTTCGTTTAGAGAGAGATTTTTTGAGGAGATGATTGTGCCATCGGCAGGCACAATGCTACCTAGTCCTAATCGGATACGATCACCTGGGACGAGATTTTTGGCATTGATAGAAGCCCATTTACCGTCTCGTAAAACAGAAACTTCGAAGACAATTTATTCCGAATTTCTTGAATGGCTTTGTCTGCCTTAAATTCCTGCCATTTTTGAATGGAATAATTGACAAAGTATAATGCTAATATAAAATAAAAATCGAAGATTCTATTATTTAATCGCGACAAAAAAAGCCGCACCTAAAAGCATAAGAGATATGGGTGAATAAAGGAGCTAAAAAATTTTTTCACCAATCCGATTTTTGCTCCTCGACATCGTTTAATCCAATTTTCTGCTTCTCTCTTCAGCCTCAATTGTTGATAGACCAGAATCATTTCGCATACTCATAGCTTTTTTCAACTAATTGACTTTTGTGGAGGCGGCGGGAATCGAACCCGCGTCCTAGAACGATACTTTGAAAGCTTCTACAAGTTTAGTTCTCAGTAAAGATTCGAAACGAATTTGGTTGAGAACGCCCGATCCGTTTCTAGTCACCACATTAGTGCCGTTTCATAAGGTCGGTCACTCACCTTACCAAACCGCCCGGCTAATAGCGCAGTTATCCGTTAGCCGGAGTCCCGGTAACCACGTCGCGGAAATTAGGCCGCGAGAGCTAATTCGTTATTAGCACTTAATGTTTTGCCCAGGTTTTTAGCGAGGCCACCCAGGCGATCCTCGACTTGCCACCTTCATTGCGTCATTTTAGTCGAAACCTTGACGCCCCCTGGTGTTCTTTTTCTAAGTTAACGGGTAAAGAGGGGATTGCAACTAGTAACTAGTAATTAGTCACTAGTCACCGTTCTCAAGCGAATCTCCACGCGTCGATTGAGTTGTTGTTCTTCGATACTGCCTTGAGGATTGGCGATGGGTCTTTGCTCGCCATAGCCGATGACTTGGACGGGCGTGGCAAGGGAAGAGTTTTGGCGTAGAAAATCGTGAACGGCTTGAGCGCGTTGTTCGGAGAGGGTTTGATTGTAAGCATCGTCGCCAAATGTGTCGGCGTGGCCTTCGATAGAGATTTGGGCTTGAGGATATTTTTCAATGAGTGCGGCCACTTGCGTTAAATGGGTGGAATGGCAGTATCGCGGAGTTGGTAAGAATCGAAGTCGAAGAGCACTTCGTTGGATAGTCGAATGACCACACCCTCAGGGCTAGCAAGTTGATCGCTGAGATCTGCATTTAAAAGTTGCCCGACATCGCTGAAGCCAGAAGAGTTGCCCAGGCCTGCGCCGATGCCATTTCCTACGGGTTCGGCGCTTGCGGGTAAAATTTCTTCGGCTGCATGACTGGGTAGTGTGGAGGGAAGGTTGAAAATAGAATCATTAGTTGAGGTTGTGGCAGTGATATTTTGTGACAAGGAAGGAACGGTGCGAGTTGCGAGATCAGAGGCGGGCAATTGGGATGGGAGGGTGGGATTTTCATTAAGGGTTACCGTTTCTTGTGAAGGAACTGAGGGAGGTGGCGTGGAAACGGTTGGAGGAGGAGTGAAGGATTGAAAGCTGGAAGAGGCAGGTTTAGCGGTTTCGCTTAAGGCGATTTGTTGCGTGGGTTTGCTTTGAGGTTCTTGTGTTTGAATGCGAAAAGGGCGAGCTGGTTTGAATTTAAGTTGAGCTAGGGCGAAGTTGCTCAGGGTCCAATGTTGAGCCAAATAATAACCTGCTAAGTATAAAAGACAGGTCAAAGTAACGGCAATGGCAAGACGTCGACGCGTCAATCGGTAGCCCAGTAATACTCCTTCAGTTTTGACGATTTGATTTTTCATTTTGATTCATTCAGACGCTTTTGATAATCGGTTTCTAATCGTTTAGCTTCTTCTACGTTGCCGGCTTGGCGATAGGCTTCGGCGGCTTGTTTTAATGCTAATAAAGTAAGGTTGGTGTTGTCGTAAAGCAAGGCTACGGATGCGTAATATTTAGCTGCTTCAGAAAATTGTTTTTGTTGCATAAGCGTTTCTGCCAAAACTAGGCGTGCTTTTGCATTAAATTCGTCCTCTGGAAAGTTGCGCATGATATGCTCCGCTAATTGCGAGGCTGTCGCAAATTGGTGATCGCCTAAATTCGCTTGAGCTAGGGCTAGAAGTAATTTTGGAGATTGTGAGAAAGCGGTTTTTCGTAAAGGCTTTAATGTTTGAATCGCTTCGGAAAATTTTTTTTGTTCGAGTTGGGCGAGGCCTAAATTGAGTTGAGCGCGTTGTTGAAGTTCTGATGAGATGGCAATGTTTTTTTGAGCGCGCTGGTAGAATGTTTCGGCTTTCGCCCAATCTTTTTTCTTTTGATAATATTCTGCTAGCCAAAAAAACAGTTCAGCGGGAGGCGACCAAGTTTGAGAGGGTAGCGCATCGAGGTCTTGCAAGTAATCATTCACTTTTTCGGGTTGCTTTAAATAATAGTTAGCGAGTAGTAAGCGCTCTATTGCGGGAGCATAAAATGGCGAGGTGTTATCACGAGCGTTTGCTAAATCGGCGATGGCTACGGGATAATCTTTTTGTTCAAAGGCATCTAATCCGCGATAAAATTGAGCAGTGGGAGCGTTGGTAGAATTTTGGTATTGATCGAGGAAAGTGCTAAGGGTTTGCAAACTTTCCATGAAGTTTTTTTGTTGGTGAAGAAGAATTCCTTTTCTGAGAAGCGCTTTTTCGGCTTCAGGCGATTTAGGGTAATTGGTTAAAAGGTTTTCTAGTTGTGCGAGGGCGGGTTCGAGTTGGCCTAATCGTTCTTGGGCCAAGGCGATTTGCCATCGGCTTTCGCTGGCGTAGGAGTTTTTTGGGAATTGTTCTAAGAACGATTCGAAAGTTTTTATGGCTTGTTGATCTTGAGAAAGAAAAAGGTGAGACCAAGCGAGTTGGTAGTAAGTTAACTCTAAAAAGTTTTTGGGTTGTTGCTGTTGAAGAATGGTTTCGAAAAGAGGAATGGCTTCAGGAAATTTTTTTTGATCAAAGTAGAATTTTGCCAATAAATAGCGAATGGTAGCACTTTCTGGAGTATTGGGGTAGTCTTGTAAAAACGAGACGGCTTCTTGCGAGAAAGTGGATTTCGGTTTTTCGGCAAGAATGAGAAGTTTTTCGTAGTGGGCAGCTTGTCGGTAAGGATTTTTTTGGTTTTTATTTTTGGTTAGAAGAGCTTCATAAGCTTGAAGTGCGAGCTCATTTTTTTGGGTGAAACGAAAAGCGTTGGCTAGGTAGTAGAGAATTTCGTCGCGATTTTCTGTAGCAAATTGGTTGTGAGATGTGTTGTAGGTTGAGATGACTGATTCATAATCTTTTGAGTAATATTGAGCGCGAAGTAATCCCAAGTTTGCTAATTGTAACCAATTTTCTGGAATTTCGAGACGTCGCACGGTTTCAAATAAAGCGGTTGCTTCTTTCCATTGTTTCAAGGTGAGAGCAAGTGAGCCTGCGCGGACACCGGCTTCTCCGCGCATGGGGGGAGTGTCAGCTAATGCTAGGGCTTCACGAAAATGGTTCAGGGCTTCGGTTAAACTGTTTTGTTTTTCTTCCCAAACACCCAGAGCGAGATGGGCGTAAGCGAGATATGGGTTGTTAGTTTTTGTTTTGAGTAAATTTTTTAGTAGAGTAATGGCTTCAGAATCACGATTGAGTTTTTGTAGTGCTTGAATGGTTTGAAATTGTGCATTTAATCGCAAGCCAGTATTGGGAGCGGTTTGGATGACTTCTTGCAAAAGGGGAAGCGCTTCTTTTGAAGGTTGCAATTCGGCTTTGCGTAGAAGCGCGTAAGGGCGGTAAGGAGTTCGAGGATATTGAGTGAGAAGTTGGTCGAAGGTGGCTAAGGTTTCTGTGGGTTGATGAAGTTGGCGGTAGGTGTCACCGAGTTTGTAGAGAATTTCATCACGTCGAAAACTTTGGGAAAAGTTGGTTAAGTAATTTTTTATCGCGTTGAGTGCTTCATGATATTGTTTACTGAGGTAAAGTGCGTTTAAAGTGGTGTAAGCATTTTTTTCTTGAACGGCTGTGCTATAGTTGGCACAGAGTTAGTGAGTCCAAGGCAGGAAAAAATGGAATAAGAAAAAAGGAAAAGGCAGCAGAAAAAAGTTTTCAAGAGGGTTTTTCGTCACTGGTGGCAAAGGCAATGTTCCAAATATTGGCAGCGCGACAGATGTCGAGAACGGTGATGACGTGGCGGTAAGGCACGGATTCGTCGGCACGCAGAATAACGGCTTGTTCAGGGAATTCTTTGGAAATGCGTTGCAGGATTTCTGCGAGCTGGTTAGGTTTTAAAGTACGACGATTTAATATGATTTCTCCTTTGGGTGTGAGGTTAAGAATGATTTCACCAGGGCGCGGTTTGCTATTTTGCCCTTGTTTGGCGACGGGCACTTGGATGGAGAGTTCTTTTTCGTCGCGTGAAAAATTCCAGGTTAAAATGAAAAAGATGATGAGAACAAGAAGGATGTCGATAAGTGGCGTGATGTTGAATCCAGCGGCGTGAAGGGGGATGTTTTTGCGAAAGTTCATTAATTTATGCTAACCGCTAGCTGTTGTTGGAGGCGTGTTCCATTTCAAGGCGGGCAAGAAATTGGGTGGTGTGGGATTCCAGTTCTGAAATCAGATATTGTACTCGACCTTTAAAGAAAGAGTAAAAAATCATGGCGGGAATACCGACGACGAGTCCTCCGGCGGTTGCAATGAGTGCTTCTGCGACGCCGTTGGCAAGCGTGGCGGGTCGAATGAGGTTGGGGTCGAGGCCGATGATGTTGAAACTGGTAATCATGCCGGTAACGGTACCGGCGAGGCCGACCATGGGTGCGATGATGCCGATATCAAAAAGGTAGGTGACTTGTTGATACATGCGCGAGGCTTGTCGGCTGCCTTCGGTTTCTGCCATTTCTCGTAGGAGAGCGAATCGAGCTTCAGGATTTTGCAGGTGAAAGGTAAGCGTTTTTTGAACGATGCGCGCCATGATTTTGGGATCGGTGGTGCTGTAGGCGTTAAGGCCGAGGAGATCTTTTTTTTGCAAGTGTGCGTCGATAGTTTGAAGTAGAGCTGGTGTGACGATGGTTTTAGCTCGAAATGAGAGAAAACAATACAGAATTAAAACAGTTGTGACGGCGGAGAGTAAGATGAGGGGAACGATGGCCCAACCGCCTTTTTGGAGGACAGTCCATAAGGTGGGAGAAGTATTGGCTGCCAGGATGGGAAAGGATTGAGCATGAAGAAAAGAGGGAATAAAAAGTGAGCTAATAAAAAAACTGAGAGATTTAAATCGCATAGGATAGTAATTACACCACAAAAGCTAGTGAGACTTCAATCGGAATTCTTAAAGACGAGGTTAAATTTATTTTATTCAAAAAAAATAAAAATAATTTGCATTTATTATATTTATGCATTTTATTTACGTTTAAAACATATGAAAAATAAAAACTTTTTTAGCCTTTTTTTAGGCTTTTTTATGTTGTTTCTTCACATGAACTTTGTTCATGCCTTCAAGTTAACTCCTCCTTTTGCTGAATTTGGCAGTACAGCATGGCCGTATGATTTTGCGATGCCAGCGAAGGGTCAAGGCTCGGTTATTTATGTTGCTGATCCTGGTGCTTTGAATGTGTTTGATCTTTATCAGGTGTCAGTGAATGGAGGGCCTTCGATTAACTTAAGTCAGTCATTAAATTTAGTTTTCCAAGCGGGAAGAGTTACTGGTTTTCAAGTGAGTCCAGATCTTCAACATGTAGTTTTTAAAGCAGCTTTAGCGGATTCTTTGCCTTCTGAATTGTATAGCGTTGAGCTTAATAATCCGCAGCCGGTTAAATTGAACCAACCTTTTGAACAGAATAATGGGGTAAGTATTGAAAGATATTTGATCAGCCAAGATTCGAAGCGAGTGGTCTATATGGTAAATCCGCAAGGGGATTTAAATATGGAGATATTTAGTGTGCCGATTGAAGGAGGGCAGATAGAAACATTAAATCCTCCTCTTATTCCAGGTAGTGCGAGTTATTGGTTTGATATTGCGCCTAACTCCCAATACGCAGTAATTCAGGGAAATTATGAAAATTTTGGGATGCGCGAAATTTTTCGGGTGCCGGTTGAAGGAGGTGCTCAAACGAAATTAAATTCGTTGCAGGTGGCCGGTGATGTCATTGCATTTGAAATTAGTCCGAATTCACAACGCGTGGTTTATTTGGCAGTGGTAAGTCCATGGCAGCATGAAATTTTTAGTGTGCCTGCGGGCGGTGGTGTATCGACTAAGCTCAATGGCCCGATAGGTCCTGGGGGAACAGCAGGAGAATTTCAGATCACTCCTAATTCGAGCCGTGTAGTATTTTTGGCTGATGATGATAGCATCAACTTAGAACTTTATAGCGCGTCCATTTCTGGCGGAGGTCTAGTTAAATTGAATAAGCCCATAGTTATGAACGGCGCAATTGGTAATTTCAAAATTAGTCCAAACTCTTCGCGCGTGGTTTACATCGGCGATGTGGAAGTTGATAAAAAGAATGAGATTTTTAGTGTCCCTATCGCCGGGGGAGCTGTCACGAAGCTTAATAAAGTGGTGATGAATGGAGGAACGGTTTTTAATTTTTCCATTAGTCCTAACTCGAGTCGAGTGTTATACTCTGGAAGAGTCGATGTGAATGCCACTGAAATTTTTACTGTTCCCCTGACTGGAGGGGCTTCGGTAAAATTGAATTTCCCTTTGCAGGATCAGCAAGATGTGTTGCAAAACGAAATTTCTCCTGATTCTACCAAGGTAGTTTATAGCGTGGATGATTGGTTGGAAAAGACGCGAGAAACTTTTTATGTGCCTATTACAGGAGGCGCTTCTCAACGGATCAATGGTACGATGGTTGAAGGGGGAGCTGTTACTGAATTTAAAGTGTCACCGTTTTCTGATCGAGTGGTTTATCGAGCTAATGAAGTTTTTGAAGATCGTTTGGAGTTGTTTGAAGGGCGATTGCCTTAAAATATCACTGCTTTATCGAAAAATAACTATTCTCAGTAAATATTATTTTCCGGATCGAATTTGACTAAAATAACGCGCGAAAAAAGGAAGTCCACCTAGCGCGGGAAGAATATAGCGTGCGGTGCAGAGCAACCCAAGAGCCGCAGCGATGTGAGCGTTAAAATAGGGTTGATAAAAATAGATGAGAGCACCGTCGCGTGAGCCGACTCCGGCAAAGGTCAGAGGAATAAGACCGGCTAAAATGGCTAAGGGAGAAAGCGCTAAATTAGTAAGAAAAGGAACAGATGCACGCAAAGCTAATATGAAAAGCCAGATTTGAAAAAGATGTAAAAACCATAAAAAAATAGAGGTAAATGCGACGCGAAAAAGGCGGCTGCGATCTTTCCAAAAGTAGTCGTGCATGATAAGCCAGGCTTCTTCGAGTTTATGAATTTTTTTAGCGATTTTTTTTGGGGAAAAACGTGAACTGTAATGAAAGAAAGTTTTCGCAAGTTTTTGGGAGCTTAAAAGTCCGAAGCCTAGAACAGTGCTGCTGACGATGGCAAGGGTCATGATCCAAAAAAGAGCGTCTTTTTGAGGATAAAGTAATAATCCTAAGATGCCCCAAAGTAGTAGGGAAAGCATGTCGCAAGTTTTTTCAAAGACGACGAGAGAAAATGCGAGCGAACCTTGTAAGTGTCCCTGATTTTTTAAGAAATAGGCTTTTGCAAGATCACCCATTTTGGAGGGAAGAACGAGATTTAAAACGCTTGCGGCCAGGGTTAATCGGGTTGCTTCTCCAATGGGAAAGGCGATTTCGAGAGGAATCATTTGTTGAAAACGCCATGCTGTCAAAAAGGTGAGGGGAATAACTAAAGCAAGGCTAGTAATCATCCAGCCTGGATGACAGTTGATAAAGACGGGTAATAATCCGCGAAAATCGATTTTCCAATAGATGATGGCAAGAATGCCCAGGCTGATGATGAGAGAAATAATTTTTTTCATGTTAAAATTTAACCAGTAAGCTTTTGATAAAGCTGGTGTAAACATTGTGTGATAGGGCCAGGTTTACCATTACCGATTTTAATTCGGTTTACTCGAATGGCAGGAATGATTTCGCGGTTGCTAGAGGTAATAAAAAGTTCGGAACAGTTTTTAAGCAGAGCGAGAGAAATGGGTTTGCGAACGAGTTTTAAACCTTCTTTTTTGATTAGTTTGATTACTTCCTGAGTTGTGATTCCGATGAGAATATTTTTTTCTGGAGTGATAACTTGTTTATTTTTGATGGCAAAAACGTTGAAAGTGGAACCCTCCAAAATGGCGTTTTGGTTATCAACAAATACAGCTTCGTCGAATCCTTTTTTGCGTGCTTCAATGGTGGCTGTGACTCCGCTCAAATAGCTGGTTGATTTAGCTTCAGGGAAAGAGCGGGTCAGTGGTGTGGTATAAAGTGAAATACCCTTTTGATATTGCCATGCTGGAAAAGCTTTGAAGGGTTCTATCCAAATGATGACTGAGCCAGCTTTTTCTGGGATAAATCCCGATGAAATTCCGCCAGTGATGTAAATTTTGATTAGGCTTTCTGGAAAAGAATTGGTTTGGAGCGTTTTGAAAACGCGTTTTTTGATTTCGGCTAAAGAGCACGGAAGTTTTAGATGAATAAGAGTTGCGGTTTGTTTTAATCGTTGCAAGTGAGCTTCGAGACGAAATGGGATTTTTTGGTAAGTTCGGATGGATTCAAATGCGCCGTAGCCTCGTGAAAAAGTAAGATCTTGAATAGGGAGTTGAGCGCGATCAGAGCGGATCAGTTTTCCGTTGATATTAAAAAAAGGTTGGGACGACATAAGGGAAGGAAGAATGGCATAATATTTGAGAATGGCGAGTTTTGAAATAGGTAGGGAAATGACTATTTTCTCGATTCGAAGTCAGGCTTTGCTAAGGGTTGAGGGTTTATGACTGAGATTTATCGTTCTGCTTGCGATTTAGGAGATGGGATGACGGTGACGCCTCCGTTTGCGATGGTTATTTTTGGTGCGTCCGGCGATTTGACGGTTAGGAAGTTGATGCCAGCACTTTTTCATCTTTATTTAGAAAAGCGGCTCCCTGAAATTTTTCAAATTGTAGGTTTTGCGCGTCGTTCCAAAACCGATGAACAGTTTCGTGCAGAAATGAAGGAAGGGGTGAAGAAATTTTCTCGTTCCGAGCAGTGGGATGAAAATGCATGGGCGGAATTTGAATCGCACGTTTTTTATTCTGTGGGAGAATTTCCCGATGCTTCCGCGTATGAGCGTTTGCAGCAACGGTTGTTGATGTTGCCTGGGAGTCGTGAGGTGGAGGGGCATTACTTATTTTATTTAGCAACGGCACCGGAATATTTTGGTGTAGTGGCACATCATCTTTACGGGGCGGGTCTTTTTTCGGAGTCGAAACGGCAAAAATTAATTGTAGAAAAGCCGTTTGGTATTGATGGGCAGACTGCGGAAAAATTAACTCGGGAATTGCAAGCGGCTGTAGCGGAGTCTTCGCTTTATCGTATTGATCATTATTTAGGG
Organism: Verrucomicrobiia bacterium; assembly: GCA_041395165.1. Lineage (GTDB taxonomy): Bacteria > Verrucomicrobiota > Verrucomicrobiia > JADLBR01 > JAIBCM01 > JAIBCM01. Next base: position 115,429 of record JAWLBA010000003.1, on the reverse strand, counting down.
AAGGAAACAGTTCAGAATTTGCTTTATTTTCGTTTTGCCAATTCCATTTATGAGCCGCTTTGGAATCGGCGTTATATTGATCATGTACAAATTACAGTAGCGGAATCCGAAGGTGTGGGTTCGCGAGGAGGCTATTTTGATAAAGCGGGTTCGCTTCGAGATATGTTTCAGAATCATATGATGCAGTTGCTGGCTTTAACGGCGATGGAGCCTCCGGCGTCGTTGGATGCTGAATCGCTGCGTAATGAAAAAGTGAAGGTGCTCTGTTCCATTCCCGATTTTCAAAAGGAGCAGTTATCGGAACGTGTAGTGCGTGGACAATATGATGGATATCGAAACGAGGAGCGGGTAGATCCTAAGTCGATGACGGAAACATACGTGGCAGTCAAATTATTTGTAGACAATTGGCGTTGGTCAGAGGTGCCTTTTTATTTGCGAACGGGCAAGTTTTTGAAGCATCGAACTAGTGAAATTGTGGTGGTTTTTCGTCGACCACCGAGTGTTTTGTTTCAAGCAAAGTGCGGTTTGCATTTGATGCGCAATACGTTGCGTATTCGTCTCCAGCCGGATGAAGGGATTCATCTTTGTTTTAATGCGAAAACACCAGGACGTGGTCGTATTGAATCGGTGGATATGGATTTTAAATATGCTTTGGAATTTGGTTCGTATTCGCCTGAAGCTTATGAGCGTTTGTTGTATGATGCGTTGGTGGGCGATTCCACGCTTTTTACTCGTGCTGATGAGGTTAAAGAGGCTTGGCGTATAGTTGACTCGATTCAAAATCAGTGGCAAGATCAGCCTATGCACACTTATGTCCGCGGTAGTTGGGGACCTGAAGCGGCAGATCAATTAATGACATGCGAGGGAAATCGTTGGCTGACCGAAGAAGTGAGTAATCGATCGACCTCGTCTTGATTTTATGAAAAATGTAGCTTTTTTTGAGTACGATAATGAGCCGGCTTGGATAGATAATTTACTGAAAGCCTGGAAACGATTAGGAAATATCGCAATACAAAATCGTGGCTTTTTTGCTGTGGCTTTAGCGGGAGGTTCCACACCCAAGTCATTTTATCAAGCGTTGGCGAAAGAGGAATGGAATTGGGAAGCGACACGTCTTTTCATCGGTGACGAGCGTTACGTGCCGGCAGACGATTCTCAGAGTAATTTTTTGATGATTAAGCAAAATTTGTTGGATGTTTTTAATGGAGCTCCTTTTTCTATCTATCGTTGGAGAACGGAATTGCGTCCCGAAGCAGCTGCGGAGGAGTATGAAATGCAGTTGAAACGGAATTTGGGTGATCCTCCTAGTTTTGATCTGGTATTGTTAGGGTTGGGATCGGATGGTCATACAGCATCGCTTTTTCCAGGTTCCAGCGCGTTACGGGAAGCGGGTCGTTTGGCTGTGGTTAATGAAGTGAAAGATTTAGATACTCTGCGCTTAACGTTGACTTATCCCATTCTCAATACAGCACGAGAGGCCTGGTTTTTGATTAGAGGTGAAGAAAAGCGAAAAATCTTGGATGAATTACGCGATTTAGAAGCTTCTTATCCGGCGGCAAGAATTCGTCCGCAAAATTCTAAATATTATTATTTCTTGAGCGAAAAACAGAAAGAAAAGTCGCAAACGAATGAGGAGCGATTAGGCGACAAAAAAACTTAGTGCGCTCTGACTCGACAGTTGCAAAAGGCTTGTTACGCTGAACAGCGTGTTCGGGAAATGTTTTGTTTTGCTGAATTTTGTTTTAAGTTTTGCCAGTTGTACATGGGCAGAAACGAACCAAGTTTATATCGTCAAAAAAGGCGATACACTGACTCGTATTGCGATTCGTCATAAAGTTTTTTTGGCTGATTTGATTGAGGTTAATCATATTGATCCTCAAGCGATTTTATCCATTGGTAAACAATTGGTAATTCCTGTTACGGCGACCAATTCGGCTATAACTAATACACCACCTATTTTAGTTATTCCTTTGCCTGAATTGAGAAATGCGGAAAGCAATGTTGTTATGCAAGCTTTTACTAATGCGTCGTCAAACACGTCAATTCTCACAAATGAAGTGGTAGCATCAACAAATTCTGTGTTACCTACTAATGTCGTTTCAGCACCAATGGAGAACCCATCGCGTTCTGAAGAAATTTACATCGTGAAGCCGGGCGATAATCTTTATAATATTGGCAAGCGGTTTAGGGTTTCGGTTGAAGAATTGACGCAGTGGAACCAAATTCCAGCGAAATCTATTCTTAAGATTGGACAACGTTTAAAAATTTATTTACCTGTCTCTGTTAACTTAGTGACTAATGTTGCTATTGCTTCCACTCAACCAGATTCTCCACCACCTAAGGTGGTGCCTTTAATTTTAGATTCCTCACCCAAACCTGAAAAGAAGCCTGAGGCAGCCTTGATTACCAATGCTCCGACAACACCAGTTCATTCTCCTGAGCTAACAAACTCATCATCTGTTGTGTCGAACAAGATTGAAGAAAAAAAGCCTGAAATAAAAACGGAAAGAATTGAAAAAGCAGAAAAGGTGGAAAAACCAAAACTAGAAAAAAAACCAGAACCACCGCCGCCTGTAGCGAAACCGCCTGCTCCCAAGCCAGCTCCATCACCTCCGAGTCCTCCTCCTAAACCAGATTCCTCCAAGCAAACTGGTAATTATATTTTTCTTCAACGCGTGAAAACAAAAATCGATCAACCCAAAGTTAAACCGGGTCGTTGGAAATATATTGTAGTGCATCATAGCGGCACGAGACAGGGGAATGCTCAAATTTTTGATACTTATCATCGTAAAGTCAAACGCATGGAAAATGGTTTGGCCTACCATTTTGTTATTGGCAATGGAAGCAGCACACGCGATGGTGAGATAGAAGTTGGGAATCGCTGGACGAAACAGCTGCAAGGGGGACATCTTTATAGTGAATATCTTAACACGATTGCTATTGGTATCTGCTTTGTTGGAGATTTTAATCGTGATAAACCTACGGCTAAACAAATAGCAGCTTGTATTGAATTAATCGATTATCTGAAAAAAATATGTGGTAATTCCAAAATCAAATTTTGTTTGCATCGCGAGATTAATCCTCGTCCAACCGATTGTCCCGGTGACCGCTTTCCGGCTGTGTTGCTTCATCATCGTTTAGATTAGTGTGAAGTGTTTTAATAGTCGGTGCTTAAAAACGTAAAGTGGTTTGCAAAATAAAAACCATCGCATCTTCTTTGGCTGCAGATCCTCCTGGGTGGATAACCCACTGAACATCTGGTTGTATTACGAGCCAAGGAGTTATTTGGGCACGATAAGTCCATTCGTAAACAGTTTCGTAATCAGAGATAGAAATTGGAATCATCGCAATATCTCTGATATCACGTTGAAAACGCGCAACGTCGTCGCTAATTTTTAGGTAGGAAGTGGCAAAACCAACGACGTCATAGTCACGCCCAGGGATTGCACCTTTATAGATAATTCCACCATCAATTTCTGTTGAAAACAGGTTTCTATTTTCTGGTGCGCCTGCAATTTTAGCAAAAATTCCTAAGCCCTGTTGAGCGGGGTCTTCCTTGCTATTTTCTAAAAAAAGCATTTGGTCGAACATGGCATAAAGGCCATAATTGCCATCATGCATCCTGCTTGGTTTGGCAGTTAAAATAGCAGAGTTTCCATCTACGTCATAGTATTGGTCTGGAAAATCATCTGTGTGATAGTAAGCTCCTCATTTTATAAGTGCCAGGTAGGCCGGGTTTCGTGTTTGGGTTGAGATAGTATCCCATTTCAAAAAAGCAAGAGCACCTTCATCTTCATTCAGATTAATGCGCGTGTTGGAATCATTGATATCAGTGACACCAAGGGTGGGATCTTGATTCCCATCATAGACAGCAGCTTGAAAGTAAAATTGCTCTGAAGGATCGATTCGTAAGCGTATGCCGGGCGCAGCTCGAGGGGTGCTAGTTAATGGCACATTAAATGCGAGAGTAGGAAAGAAAAAAGTTTGATTAACAAAATTTCTGGAAAAGTCTGAGATCATAAAATCTTGATCTACTGAAAAGTTGACCATACAAATCGAAGGGCAATTTTTTTCTCCCAAAATTTTTGTTCATACCAAAGCTCCCAAAGCCGTATGCTATTGCGCAAGTCGATTAAGCTAACTACATTAATGTCACCAACATAATCATTAGAGAATCTTTCTCCATGAGGATAAATCATGCTTACATGGAGGGTTCCACCCTTGAAATCGAGTAACTTTTCAAAATCAATATCCAAAGTTGCAAAAGTTAACCCTTCGAAAACAGTTCTGTTTAATTCCTCCAGCAAGATTATTGGCCATGGTTCCGATATAATATAAGTTAAAATCAATTCCATGATTAATAAGATCAGTTCTCAGTCCGCCCCAATCTCCTGTTAAATAATCTTGTTCCCAAATGCTTTTTGCCTTTTCGTTGGTAAAAGGAGATGCGTTAGTTTGATTTTCTTTTGAGAGGATGCTTTTGTGATGTTAATGACGGCATTGTCGAAGATGATTAGAGAGAAATCAAAATAGGCTTTAAATTATAAAGTTTTGTTTTTTCAGATTCACGTTACAAGTAATGGCTGTTGTTAATATATTTTTGAGAAATTTTGTGTCTTTTATTGAATTCACATTATGATTAAATTTTTTAAATGGACGAGATAATTTTGGGTCAAGGAATGATTAGTTCTAAATGGGTGAGTCATAATTCCCCATAAAAGTTGTCTTACTCATTTTAAAATAACCTTCCGCAATTCCATGAAAAATGCTAAATACATGTCATTTGAAGGCATCGTATTATTGGAAATGGCGAATGGAGTGTCAGTGCCTCTGTATTTTGATTTATAAAAAGATAATCCCTTAAAAATTATAAACGTAGTCCCCGAATTGATAAGAAGCTTTCAGGAAAAATTTAGTAACTGAATCGTCATTGAATTTTCCGCGTTCGATTTGGTAAAAAGGTGCAGTTCCCATGTTTAGAACTTCCTTGCCTTCTGTTTTAAAAAATCTCTGATGCATATGTTGATAGCTGTGGCAAGTTTATGATATCGTTTTTCATCGCATCGTGATGTGTTAGAACAGTAACCGACAACTTTTTCCGTTACGGTAGATAGGGTCATAGAATACAAAGCCAACGATATTTTTCGTCATAGGTACAAATTTTCGAACGTCATTTTCCGGTCCAAGACAGGTCGTCTGGCGTAAATCCAAATTTCTCTATCTTTTAAGATTTTAGAACCTAACCATTTATTTGAAATATCTTGAAGATTTTTTTTTATCTAATTTTCTAATGTCTTCTTCTTGAATGCGAATACCTTCTTTTTGCTTCATTTCTAGCCTTTTGATGTGGTCGAGCTCTTTCCAATTTCTTTTGTGTTATAGGCAGGAGGCATTTCAAATTCCAACCCTAAACAATTGGCTTTAACCAAAAGAGCGAAAACTTGGCATTTTTCAGAGGCAAAAACAACTGCAATACCAGGGCTGTAATCCAGCCGATATCATTTTGCAGTAGTTTCACGGCACAAACTGGATCTGCCAAAATGATTTTCCTTTCCTTTCGCAAAATGGGGTGTTTGATACAGTAGTATAAGCAATGTAACCCCATTTCTGTTAATGAAGTATTCCATGCCATCTTGGATGGCAGCGTAGGATAGAGCTTCTTCCGTATTTAGTCAAAAAGGGGCAAGGGTATTCCATTTTTTTCTCCTGTAAATGATTTGACGTTTTCGCCTTTCGATAACTTGCATAAATTTTGCAGTATTAATTTTTAGGTAAATGCACGGCTTGATTGGTGGAGTTTTGTAAAAAATTTAGGACCATTTCATTGACTAATTGTGGTTTTTCCAAAGGCACTAAATGCGTGGAGCCAGGAACAATGCATAGTTGCGAATTAGGAATGGATCGAAATAGTGCCATCGTGTGTTCTAATTTAACAATATCATGATCTCCTACCAAAATTAGGGTAGGGGCTTGAATTGATTTAAGTTGGTCTATTGTAAAATGGGGAGAGTTTAACCACATTTTTTTGAGTTTGTAATAAAAAATGGGCCAATAAGCAGGACCTTCAGGGGAAATTTGCTCATATCGCTCTCTTAAAAAAGCAGGATGATCCTTGGGATGGGAAGTTTCTATAGCTTTTTTAAATTCTTCTGTAATGCCGTTTACATCAAAATTAGCTCCAAAAGTCACCAATTTATTGACAAGTTCGGGATGGTGAATGGCAAGGTAAAGACCAATGACTCCCCCATCACTCCATCCGACTATTGAAGCTTTTTTAATTTTCAATTTTTTTAATAATTTAACAAAATCCATTGCCATTAATTCATAGCTTAAAGGCTTATCAGAATCGGTTGTTCGACCGTGGGCGCGACTATCAGGAAGGATGACTTGAAAGAAATGAGATAATGCGGGTACTTGTTTATAATAAGATTCTCCTGATGTGCTGCCGCCGTGGATGAGTAAAATAGGCTCTCCATGACCATGAATTTCATAATACATTTTAATTCCATTAACTTCTATGTAATGTTTCTTGGAGGCGATTGTTTTGACGGTTTGGTGTGTAACACATGAGGTATTGAGCAACATGCTAAGAGCCAAGAATAGTGCGATGTAGAAAAAACGGTTCAATTTTTTATATTTTTCATAGCAAGATGCTGATCAGATTGCTACATGAAAAATTTAAAACGATTTCATTAATAGTTTTTTGGTGTTCCAATTTTAACTGCTTTTTAAAGGAATGAGTTTGAAAAAAGATTGAAGAAAAATTGCCGTTTTCTATGATTGACCTATGAGCAACCCATTGCAAGTGGTTTTGAGAGAGCTTCAAGATTTATCGGATTCGCAAGTAGAAAAAGTCGCCGAGTTTATTGCTTATATTAAAGGGTTAAACACCATGGTTGACAACTTGGATGAAGAGGATTTTTTAAAGTCGGATTGGAAAGAAGACAGGTTTGAGCTGGATTGATTTTATTGGAAAACAGAAATCAGGTTAATAAAAATTAAAATTTATTTATAAAACATAATATTTTATAATGATTTCTCTTCTTGTATCACAAGGCTTTTCATAGGATATTTTTAAGGTTAAGCTGGTTACAATGATATGATGATCAGTTCGGATTCGGGAAAGGAAAGCTTTGTTGTTTGTCGAAACAGTCAAGGAAGTGCGGTGCGTGCCACGGTACTCCGAATGACGCGCCATACTGTTACCTTTGAAGTTTATAATCCTTTTAGCATTTTGCAAAATTCGGAAGTTTTATCTGAGTTTAAAATTTTTGTAGGAGAAAGGCTGGCTTATAATGGTAAAGCGGTAGTGAGTGGTATTGTTAATACGGGATTACTATTAATTTGTGAAGTTAGCTTAGGCGAGTCTTGGCTTGATGTAGATGTTTTTTCTCCTTTTGGTCTTCAAAAAAATATAAAATCTGAATTTGAGGCCTTTCTTAAAGGTTGGGAAAGACTTCAAGGTGTAATGTCTGATTTTAAGGTTATGATTGCTGATATTCAGATATTTTTAACCGATTTGAGGCAATGGTTAGAGCAGGTAGAGTTTGGAATTCAAGCCGATCCAAACCGGGATCATGATGTGATAGAAAGAGAAATTTTGGGAGATTTAGAAGGAATCTTGATAAAGCGTGTTCAACCGCTTTTTGATCGCTTTGAAGAGATGACATCTGGCATTGAAGAACCGCTTCGTCCCATTCATCGTTTTTACGCAAAGCAACAACTCCATCCTTTGGTGCTCTGCGCTCCTTTTGTTCATCGCACCTATCAAAAACCATTGGGTTATGCGGGTGATTTTGAGATGGTGAATATGATTTTGAATGATCCTTTTCAAGGTGGCTCATTATTTGCAAAAGTTATTAATTATTCTTTTTTACAACAAGCTCCGGCACAAGCTCATCGAAATCGCATTAAATATTTAACAAACGTTTTACTTGAAGAGGTAAAGCGTTTAAAAACTTCAGGGGAAAAAATTAAGATATTGAATTTGGGTTGTGGTCCAGCTCAAGAAATTCAGAATTTTCTTGAGGCTTATGATCTGAGTGACTTGGCGCACTTTACGTTAATTGATTTTAATGATGAAACCTTAGCTTATACAGAGCAAAAAATTAAAAATATTTGCAAGCAATTTAAGCGACAAACCGAGTTTCGTTTTGTTAAAAAGTCAGTTCATCAAATTTTAAAAGAATGTGGAAAAAGCAGCGAAATATTGATGCCTGAGGCTTATGATTTGGTCTACTGCGCTGGGTTGTTTGATTATTTATCAGACAGAGTTTGTCAAAGATTGGTAGAGGTTTTCTATCAATTAGTTTGTCCAGGTGGGTTAGTAGTGGTAACGAATGTGGATATTCAAAATCCGCAAAAAAATATGATGGAATATGTTTTGGAGTGGCATTTGATTTATCGCAATTTTGAAAATCTTCAATATTTGGTTCCCAAAGCCGTTGATAAAGACTTCTGGGCAGTCAAAGCCGATGACACAAAGGTTAACATTTTTTTGGAGCTAAGGAAAAACTTGAGTTTGGTAAATGTCTGATGCAATCCATCTAACAGAGGCTTTCAAGCAATACAATCGTCAGATGCGAATTGTAAATGCTCGTATTGCTTGTTTACTGGCAGGCTCATTAATGCCACTTGGCGCCATGCTTGATTTTCTTGTTTATCCTTCTCATTTGTTACTCTTCTTCAATGCCAGATTGTTATGTGCTTTTTTAATTTTTCTAGTTTGGTTTATTTTAAATACTAAATGGGGAGAGCGTTATTATTTGATTTTTTCTCATGGTTGGTATGCCTTGCCCACTTTTTTTATGGCGTGGATGATTTATCGAACAGAAGGCGAAACATCTCCTTATTATGCGGGATTGAATTTGGTGATTGTAGGAACGAGTGCCGTGGTTCAAGGGACTTTTCTTCAGAGCATTGTTTCCGTATCAGTTGTGATAACTTGTTATTTTATTGCGATATTAACTCATGGCAACTTTGAACATATTAAAACTTTTATCAGCAATCTTTATTTTATCATTTTAACAGCTGTCATTGTATTTACAGGAAGTTACTTTATAATCGATTAAGGTTTCGAGAGTTTGCCTCACGCTATGAGCTTGATGAAAACAAACGTCAACTAGAAGCGGCTAATCAAAAGTTGATTGAATTGGATCAAGTTAAGAGCCGATTTTTTGCTAATGTGAGCCATGAATTGCGAACCCCGTTGACTTTACTTTTGGCGCCTTTGGATAAGTTACGAGCGCAAAAAGAGTTAAAGACGATTCGAGGAGGGATGGAGCTTTTGGAAATTATGTATTCCAATGCGATGCGGTTGTTGAAGTTGATTAATGATTTGTTGGACTTGGTGAAGTTAGAGTCGGGTCGCATGGAGATTAAGAAGGAGTTGGTCGATATCGAAAAATTGGTTTTTGGGATTTTGACTTCGATTAAAAAAATGGCAGAAGATAAAATGGTGCGGGTTAATAATCACATTTCCGAGCAATTGGGTTGGATTAAACTGGATCGAGATAAGTTTGAGAAGATTTTATTGAATTTGGTTTTTAATTCTTTGAAATTCACTCCAGCGGGAGGCAGCATTACAGTAAACTTTTGAACAATCAAATCAATTGGTTTTACAGGTGATCGATACGGGTATGGGTATTGCCAAGGAGCATTTGCCTCATATTTTTGAGCGATTTTGGCAGGCAGACACTTCTTCTCGGAGAAAATATCAGGGAACAGGTATTGGCTTGGCTTTGATCAAGGAGTTGGTCGAAGCACAAGGCGGTAAAATTGTTGTAAAAAGTGAATTAAGAAAAGGGACGGAGATGACGGTTTATTTGCCTTTGGAAAAAGGTGAGGCTTTGGTGACTTCGAAACTTCTCACACTCTGTCATTTTCTGATTGGTCGTTAAATGAAGAGGAGATTAAAGAAGAGGGCGTTGCCTCTTCACCATCCGAAGAATGGTTGGTGCAGTTGCATAAGCGGGCGGAGTTATTTCCAGCGATGGTTTCTCTACGAGAATCGATTAAACCGGTTGAGACTAATATTTCTTCTAATCGGCCGAAAATTTTAATTGCCGATGATGAACCCGATATGTTGCGCTTTATTAAATCCCAGTTGCAATCGCGCTTTCAGATTGTGGAGGCGACAAATGGTCAGCAAGCGATCGATAAAGCTCAACAATTTTTACCAGATTTAATTGTATTGGATATGATGATGCCAGTTAAGGATGGGGTCCAGGTGTGTCAAGAATTGCGCGAAAAAATTTCGACTCGGCATTTACCAATTATTCTTGTGACAGCACGCGCAGATGAAGAAACTAAGCTGGCAGCGCTTTCAGCGGGAGCGACCGATTTTTTGACGAAACCGTTTTCGTTAACGGAACTTTTAGTGCGCTGCGAAAATTTAATTAACGCTTTTCAGTTGCAAAAAGAAATTGCTAAGAAAAATCAAGAATTAGAAGCGGCATTGGAACAAATCAAGGAGACGGAGTCTCAATTGGTGCAATCGGCCAAAATGGCGTCTTTGGGCCGCATGAGTGCTGGGTTGATTCATGAGATCAATAATCCTTTAAATTATGCCAATTCTGCGATGTATGTTTTGAAAAAAGAATTAGTTCATTTGCCTGAAAGCTCTCAAGAAAAAGTCAACGAAACGTTGCAAGATGTCAATGATGCGATTCAGCGAGTGCGCAGTATTGTAACGAATTTACGTGGGTTTACGCATCCTGACACAGAAAGCTTCACATGGATTTTTGTTCAGGATGTTTTTGATGCAGCGATCCATTTTATTAATCCAGAAATTCATCGCGATAACATTAAGGTGGAGGTGCAGGTCGCAAAAGATTGGGAAATTCTGGGGAATAAAAATCAGTTAATTCATTTGATGATTAATTTATTGCAAAATGCGATTGATAGCATGAAGGAAAAAGAATTTAAGGATGGGGAGGTGCCTACTTTGTGCATTCAAGGAGGTATTGGGTCGGAAAATTCAATCAGTATTCGCGATAATGGAATGGGTATTAAAGAAGAAAATCGTGAAAAGATTTTTGATCCTTTTTTTACGACAAAGGATGTTGGCGCGGGCATGGGATTGGGGTTAAGTATTTGTTATCGGATTATTCATCAGCACCAGGGAAGGGTGAGAGTTGAAAGCGAAGTAGGTAAATTTTGTGAATTCATCATTGAATTTCCTTCGCAAAACTGTAAAAAACAATCAATTGAGAGCAATGCTCTAAAGGTATAATTATGGAAACTCCTTACGACTACAAAAAATTTGCTATTTTATACGTGGATGATGAAGAAAAATCGCTGAAATATTTCACGCGAAGCTTTGATGATCGTTTTCGTATTTTTACCGCATCCAACGCTGCAGATGGTTTTGAGATTTTAAAGAACCATGCCGATGAAATTGGCATTTTGATTACAGATCAAAGAATGCCCGGAGAAAAAGGTGTTCAATTGTTGGAGAAAGCGCGTCAGCTAAGACCACGGATTTTAAGGATTTTGGCGACAGCTTATTCCGATATGGACGCTGCTATAGATGCTGTGAATACGGGTGCGATTTACAAATATATTACTAAACCATGGGATATCCCTTATATGGAAATGACGTTGCGTCGTGGTTTGGAGTTTTTTATTGTTCAGCAGGAGCGTGATGGATTACTAAAAGAAAAAATTGGAGCGTTGCATCGAGTTATGATGACGGATCGTCTCCTTAGCTTAGGGATTTTAGCTTCTGGGTTGGGACATCATATGCGCAATTCGTTGGTGGCAGTAAAAACTTTTTTGGATTTGGCACCAGCAGAATTGCGTTCGGAAAGCATTGAAATAGAAAAATTGAGAAATCCCAATTTTTGGAATGATTTTTATGGGCTGGTAAAAAATCAGGTTAAAAAAATCATCGATATTTTGGCAGATTTGGAACATATCCCTGACAAGCCGCAGCCTGACCTTTTCAAGCCAGTGGATTTATTGAGTTTAATTCGTTCGGCTGTAGAATCTTTGCAGCCGAAATTTCAGGCCCAATCGGTTTCTTTGGAAACGAATCTGCCGCAGACACTTTCTCAAGTTAAAGGAGATAGCGCTATGTTTGATCGACTTTTTCGTTTGTTATTGACGGATGAATTAGCGAGTTTAGCAAAAGGACAAAAACTGTCTTTTACGGTTAAAGCAGGTGTTTCTGAGGGAAAAGAACCAAAAGAAATTTCGATTGTTTTAGAAGATAACGGCAAGGGACTTTCGGACGAACTGTTGCGTAGCGTGTTTGATCCCTTTTTTGTACGCAGTAATGATGCTCAAGAATACGGTATTAATCTTTTAGCTTGTTATTTCATCGTGCATCATCACGGGGGTTCCATGAATGTGGAAAATCGTCCCGAAGGAGGATTGCGTATTAGCGTTCGTTTACCTTTTGATCCAGATACCTCTCTTTGCCGTGAAGAAGATCGTAATTTCTTACAAAAAGTTTTTATTAACGAACAAGTCTGGGAAGATCTTTTAGCAAAAGGTTAGGAATTGATTTTAGCCTTTAAGATCGCGAATCTTGTTGAGGTTTCGATTATACTTAAAAGGAAAAGTCGTTTTTTCTTTCCAAAAGGTTTGAATTAAAAAATAACCTCCTAAACCTGAAATCAAGCCGATTATCGAACAGCCAAGAAATAGTGGGAATCCTGCTTGCCATAACCAAGTGAAATTACCTCCAAAAGATAGAGTGGTTAGTGGGCGATTGAGAAGGAGACATCCCAAAGCATAAGCAAAAGAATAAAAAATGGGAGCCGTCAAAGGATTGGTAGTAAAAAGCAAAATAATAGTAGTGGGAAGATTGGCGCGTAACAAAAGAGCTAGAGTTAAACCGGCAATTAGATGAAATCCAAAAAAAGGGCTCGTGCTAATTAAGCAGCCAATAACCCATGCTCGTGCGACCGGTTTTTTTCGCCAAGCCCAAGATGATTTTAAAAAGAGATTATCGCCAAAACAACGATGTAAAAAACCGCCCCGAAGTCGTCTTCGAGAAAAACCCTTCTTATGAATCCAGCGAAAATATTTAAGTTTCAACAATAGCTCCTAATTCAAACTAATTTGTGACCAACCAGCAGCAACGAACGGCTGGCAGTTAAATATGTAACACAATTATTTTGCTTATTAAATTAGAAATAAACAATGAAAAGAAAAAATCGAAGAATGATAATATTTTACGGATGGCTTTTAGGTGTGAGGATGACGTTGAGCATGTGTTAAAGCCACTGCCAATGCATCACTGGCATCGGGTGAGGGAGTGGTGTCTAACCCTAATAAAGCTCGAATCATAAAGCCAACTTGACCCTTGCGAGCAGCACCACGTCCGGTTGACGCCATTTTAATTTGGCGTGGAGCATATTCGAAAAGTTTCAGACCATTTTGAGCCACTGCCAGAAGAATGACTCCACGTGCGCAACCTAGCGTGATAGCAACTGAATGGCTTTGTACATAAATGGTTCTTTCTAAAGCGACACAATGAGGATGATAATGATGAATTAAACTTTGCAATTGCTCATAAAGATTCGCTAAACAATTTTCCATGCTTAATTGAGGTGAATTTTTAATGACTCCCCAAGTTAAAACGCGATGACGCGAGGGTGAAAAGCTTTCGATAAGACCATAACCCGTACTGCGCAGCGAGGGATCAATGCCAAGAATCACTTGTGGAGAGCTCATGAGGAACGGTTCTTAATAGAAAAATAGTATCATTTATGGCATATTATTACTATGAAAACTCAAATCAAATCTTGGCTGTTATTGGGTTGTTTTATTTTTAACGTTTACGGAGTAATGGGGCAAACCTTTGAAATAGAAACGCCCAAAACAAAAAAGAAAATCACTCCGGTAGAACCCTCGCGAGCTCCTAATCGTATTATTGGCAAACGAGCCAATTATAGCGGAGCGATTATTCAATTCATTAAAACAAAACCTACGTGGCAAGCGATCAATCCTTTTGCCCCCAAAGCCTATGGAGCAGGTTACCATAACACTACCCAGGATCCTTATTCTGGCGAAATCGACGGATTAAAGCTGTTCTCTATTGAGTTTTAGGTTAAACTCAAACTTATGGGTTTGTTTGGATTCGGTTCGGAAAGTGACAAGGGTGAAGAAAAGAAAGAGTCTGCTACAGATTTGGCGCAGAACTCATCTTTGGCTCATGATGAAAAAACGCCCCGCTCCGAATTTGCGCCTCGTTTAAAATCGCTACCTTCTGGGTTAAAAAAGTTTCTGCGGGTTCGATTTCTTTTAGCGCAAATGAAAATAATGCCTCTCAAACCTCCTCTTTGCCAGTGGAGATTTCTCCAGCTTCTTCCGAAGAAATAGCTTCGGAAAGTCAGCGCATTTTGGCTTCGCTAGCGAATTTGGCCGAGACAGAACCCATAGCTAAACCTGAAGAAAAAAAGAAGAATCGGTTATCGAACAATCGACTTCTCATGCTCAAGCTGTTATTTCGCCGCTGCCTTCAGTCGTCATATCCGGCTCTTTTTCTTCGGTATCGCAAGATGTTTCTACCGTGGCAGAACGTCGACAACGTGCTTATCGAGCTTTGGCACGTTGGTTGGGCAATCCAACAGAAGTTGAAGTGGCTCTAGTTAATTTACCAAACATTTTACTGAAAAATTCTGAAATCCAAGGAGCTGCTATTATCGATCAAGAAGGATTAATTTTAGGCTTAGGAACCTCTCTTGAAATCAATCGTAAAGTGCTAGCGAATTTAGTGTTGAAACTTTTTGCGCAATGCCGATTTGCTGCCGAGGAACTAGACCTTATTTTTCGCGATCAAACAGTTGTGTCTCTTGGTGCATTAACTTTGCAAATCAGCCATTGCCAGGCTTTTTATTTAATCACACTTCATCAACATTTGCCCTCCGAAAAACTTTTGCACCGACTACGGAAAACGATTCGCGCTTTGGCTCGGGTTGAAATGGGAATTTAAACTCTACCGCATTTCATTCCAGGCTCTAAGCGAATAACGTTCTCGCTCTAATTTTTTTGCCAAAATGATTTCTTCTTTGGTTAAGTGATCGGTTTGAAATATTTTTTCAAAAATTTCTTCTATGGCTTGAGTGAGGAGTGAAGAAAAAGTTGTTGGCAAAGAGCTAATTAAAAGACTGCCTTGATGCAAAACGGCAAGTTGGGTGCGACGTTGTGCGGCTCCGGCAATTTTTTGTCCGGAGCTATTCACTAAATCGAATTTAACCGGTTTTTGAAAGCAAGCTGAAGATTGTAACTTGGAAGAAGCGGGAATAATTTGGCTGGTAATGTGACAGTGCGATAACGCCTTTTGGATGGCTTCATGAATTTTTCGATAACTTTCTGTTGTGCCGCTTTGGGCAAGAGAATGGTTTCGAGGAAAAATGAGTGTGTAAGTAAAATCGCTTGCATGATCCACCAAGCCGCCACCGGTTAAACGTCGGACAAAACTTCGACCTTCAGGCACTACACTTTTGCTTTGAAAGTAGCCCAAAGAAACAGCGGGTTCATTCCATTGGTAAATTCTTAAAATAGGGGTTTGGAAAAGGCGCAAAAGAGCTTCATCGACTGCCATGTTGTAGGCAGGAGAATTTTTATGATCATGAATCAAGCGCGCCATAATAAGAGTACTCTATTGCAAGCATGCATCGATTTCAATGATTTGAGAAAAAGTGTTAGGTGGCAACGTTTCCCAGTCGACTAAAGTGGTAAAAGTGAAATCGGTTGATTGGCGGGAGAGTGTGTGGGTGTGAGGCACGATTAAAACTTTTTTGGCTCGGGTAAAAGTGACATATAAAAGACGTTGTAACTCTTCGCGTTGCGCTTGTTTTGTCAGGGCTTCGTCGTCGCAATCTTTTTGATAAGGATGGAGTTGAATTTTTAATTCTTGTGTTTCTGGATGACGTTTGATTTTGGGATAAGTTTCGGGCGCGTGATAGATGCGACGGTTCATGCCCAGGGCTATGACAATGGGCCATTCCAACCCTTTCGCTTTCATACTGGTTAAAAATTGAATGGCATGATTTGAAGTGGATAAGAATGGGACAGGATTTTTTAATTGTTTGGTCAATTGGTTGACAAAATTTAAAAAAGAGACGCCTTGAGTTTCAGCTATGCGAGCTTGATTGAGGATATGTTCTAAGGGTTCTAACGCTTCATCAATGGCCTGTAAACGATCTGTTAATTGCGTTTGTTCAAAAATCTGTTGGACTTTTTGACTTAAACTTAGAGAAGGCGTTTCTGAGAAACACATTTCTTTTAATGTTTGTAAAAGGGTTAATGCAGTCTGAAGTTTAGGGTGGTTAGGGGTTTGGCTATCGAGATTGAGTCCTTCGGATAATTGCAAGTGTGCTTGAGCTAATTCTGTATCAGCGATTACAAAAATTTCTCTCAAAACCCCTAACAATTCAAAACGATCGTAGGGATGAAAAAGCGTGTAAAGGAGCATAGTCGGCCAGCTCCATGCAGGAGTTAAAAAGGCAGGTTGTTTTTGGGAGAGACTGACTGTAGGGAGTTCGTAGGTGTTAAAAATTTGTCTGGCTTGTTCGAGCCATTCAATTCGAGGACACAATATGGCTACATCATTCCAGTTCCATGAAATGTTTTTGAGCAGTTGATGTAATTGGCTTTCGGCGAGCCATTGAGCAACACCATGGCATTCAGTTATAAACGCTTCCTTGGCTTCAAGGGAAGAGGTTGTCGCGGAGGTGGAATGGAGGGCGATTGAGAATCCAGAATGAGAAGTGGTTTTATGAATCAATTCACGAAATTGAACATGACTTTGTGTTAGACGATGAGGAAAAATATGGTTTACCGTTTGAACGATATGTTGAGGGCAGCGCTGTGTGACAGAAAATTCTAGGCATTCGCTGTCAGGATGATTTTGATAAGCTTGAGTATATCGTGTGTAGGTGGCTACATCAGCGCGGTTACTATAAATGGTTTGTTGATTGTCTCCCACAAAAGAAAAACGACCAGCTTCTGGTGGAAGTGCTTGAGAGTTTTGAGGCCATTCAAAAGGTGTGCTGGAGGGCGGGCGGCTAAGCTCTGCAAGTATGGAGAACATAACAGAATCGGTGTCTTGAGCTTCATCTAATAAAATAATATAACGATGCGAACGCAGACGCTCTAAAATTTCCGGTGATTCAAGCAGTTGGTGACACCATTGGATTTGATCGTCATAGGTAATTTTTCGTTGTTTGACGCGAAACGTTTGGTAGGCCAGCGAGATGTGAGACGCGAGAAAAAAGGCAATTTCTGATAAGGTATTGAGGTAAGGATAGAAGGTTTGTTGCACATGATTTTTAAATATTTTTGAACCTTTGTCGTAAATGGGAATTTCTAAAAACTCTTGCTTGGCATGAAAGGCACTCAACCAATTTATTAAATGAGTTTGATTTCGGGTTGTGCTTTCTGCTCCGCGACCTTTGGGAGAGGAATCGGGTGTGAAATGCAGGGCAGGCAATGAAAAAGTAATTTGTTTTTGCAAGCGCTTTCGAGCGTCAGCAGGTTTTATTTTACAGGCAATTTGTAATAAGGTTTCAAATGTGAAATGGCGCAGGAATTTTTTTAAGGGTTCTTCAGGTAATTTAAGGTCTTTCATTTCCTGGCTTTCACAAAAGGTCGCCCACAACTCAGTTGGATCGTCGATTAAATCTAAATCGTTTGGTAATCCGAGATGATGTCCTTCTTGTGTGAGAAGTTTTAGGCAAAAACTGTGAATGGTTCCGAAATAGGCTTTTTTTAATCGATTGAGTATCGGGTGAAGTTCTGAGTTGGCGGTGAGTTGTTCGATTAATAGGTTTTGGGTGCGAATTTTTAATTCTTCAGCAGCTAGTTTTCCGTAGGTCACGACAACGAGTCGACTTAAAGGATCATCTTGTTTGGAGTGAGTCGAGGGATGAGTGGCCAAATGACAAATGCGACGAAGAATCGAAGTGGTTTTACCTGTGCCCGCGCCTGCAGCAATGCAAAAATTGCGATGAATCTCGGTTTCAAAACGGTGTCGGGCCGAGTCGTCTGCAAGCATGGCAATGAAGCCGGTTTTTAAGGAGTTTGCTCCAGTTGCGTTTTGAGTTTAGCAAGGCCTTTTCTAAAATCTTCTTCAATGAGCGGCGTAAAGACGAGTTGCATGGATTTTGAAATAGGATTTTTGCCATTATCACCGTAACAGCGCCAGGTGACTAAAGTGCCCGAGTCTTGAGGGAGGAGTTCTATGCCACCGTTTAAAGTGTATTGATCCATATCAAGTCGATATTGAACAAAGCGATTGGGAATGAATTGGGTTAAGGTTAAGACGCCAGAACCTCTTTTACCTTGCCAATATTGTTTAAAACCAATTTCACCTTCCGTTCCTTCGTAGCGATAGGTAATGGTTGGATCGTAATCTTCTTTGGTCCACGCAGACCATTTTTCCCATTCTTTAAAGTTCAAAACATAAGGATAGATAGCTGCTGCCTCTTTTTGAATGACTGTCGATTTTTCAACTTTCCATTGTTGAGGCATAAGCGTGGCAACGACAAAAAGAGCGCCAAAAACTAAGAGTAATCCCCAGAAAGCTTTTTTAATCATAATTTTTTCATATCATTTTATTAACATTTCTCAAGACTTAGTTCATGAGATCTTGCTTGGCTTCTAAGATTTTTTCGGAAATAGGGCGCGTAGCTAAGGGCAGCGTTTCTGTTTTTTGGTTGGGATGATAAAGAGGCCCTTTCATGCCAAAACAATTTTGTTTTTGTAAGGTGGCCAATTTTTTAAAATAGGGAAGAGCCGTTTCCCAGTCTTTACTAGTAAAAATGGTCATCAGACCTTGATAGGGTGACAAACAGCTAACCGTGATATTTTTGATAGAAGAGGGAATAGCAAGATCAAGATAAGCAGCTAATTGGAGGCCTTGGTTTTGTTCTAAATGTAAGGAATTAATGCCTTTAAAATAGTTAGGATAAAAATGAATAACATGCCAGGAATGGTTTTTGTTGTTGTCTTCCTGGATAAAAAGCAAATCGCAATGAACATCTAAGGATATGAGGGAATCGATTCGGAAAGTGGAGGCAACTTGATAATCAGTATAGCTGGGTAATATTTCCCAGAGATAATTGAGGCATTGATTCGCCATCCAAAATGATTTTTCAACTAGTGTGCTCCACCAAAGTGGGAGAGGATCAGTTTCTAAATAATGCTCAAGTTTTTTTGTCCAAAATTTTCGTGTCTCATTGAGTTCATGAAAAAAAGATTCTTTTTGCCAGGGTTTTGCTGTCGCTAAGGTTTGAAAAATTGTTTTGATCCAATCCCAAGTCCAAATTCCGGTTGTTTTATTGAGATTGAAATGAAATTGATATTGTGTGTTTGATTCTGCTTCCAAAAATGTTTTTAAAGCAAAGGTGGCCGGAAATAAAAGTGCTTGGTGAATCGTTCGGCTGTTCCAAGTTTTTTTAAAATCGGTAAGCGAAGATAAATTGAAATGATATTCATCAAAAGGTTTTTCGGGGTTTTGTCGAGATTGATGAATGGCAGTAAATTCATTTTTATTGAATTTAAGTTCTGAAGCGGATTTTAATAATTTAGGAGTTGTTTCATTTATGGGTTTCCATGCTTCGGGAAAAAGATTAAGGCATTGTCGAAACAATTTATTGGGGAACTGTTTTGTAATAGGATCAGAAGAATCAGTTTCGTTGGCGATGAGAGTAATGGAATTTTGGCAGTTTTCGCAAAGATCCAAAAATTGGCGATGTTCTAAAGCTATGTGATCTTCACTTGTTAATAGATAAGTCTGTTGAGGGGTGCGAAGTTGATTCAGCTTTTTTCGCAGATTATCGTCTAAAAAACATTGAAAGCAGGTGCAGTGGGCCAGACCGATTCGTTGCATTCGAGAAAAATGAGATGCGACCATTGGCGATACCTGGCTTGAGAAAGCGTTGTGAGAATAAGAGGGATAGAGTTTTAAAATCGGGATTTTGAAGATTATTTTGAGAGATTATTTTTTTGATAAAATCCAAAATGATTTCTTTGGGTGCGGGATTATGATCGAAAAGGGTAGAAACATTTTCAGGAAAATATTTTTTCCAAGAGAAGGGTAAAGAAAAAAGTTCTGAGATTTGTTGCCATCGATTTTGTGCTTCTGCCCAAGTTAAAGTTTGGGGCCAGGATGGCAATTTTTCAATCAAATGGAGTAACGTTTTATCGAGAGAGTTTTTGGGATCTAGCAATTTGGCTAGAGCGGAAGTTTGGGTGGTTGGCAGTCTATGAAATAGATGATAAAAGCGTTTTCTGGCTTCGATGGGATCTATGAATGCTGAATTGGGTAGGGAAAGTTCATTTAAAATTTCGATTAAAATAATCAATTTTTCGATGTGGCATTGATTTTTTATGTAATCTAAGTAAGCCAGAAAAAATTGATCAGGGGGAGAGGGAGACGAGCGCAGTTCGAACTCATGATGAAAGGGGATAGCATTTTGTTGTAAGTGATGGATGAGTCGAATGGTGGCGGGAGAATCTTGCGGCGCTATGATGCCTATGGGCAAGTCGGTGGAGTTGTGGCATGTTAGCTGTTGAAGAACAACTTGAGTTTGTTGCGATTCATCTTTTACCGAAAAAAGTTTTAATGAGGGGACAGGATTTTTTTGATTTAAAAATAGGTTGCTAGTAAGCGAGAAATTAGCTGATTCGTAGCCGCTATCGCGACAGGTTTCGCAATTAACTTGAAAATGATGTTCTAAGGTTTGAATCCATAGCACATCGGGATCGCGTCCTGTAATGCGTGGCATGGGAACATAAATTTCAATCTCTTGGCTTGATGAAAAAGCGCTTTTAAGAAGAGACAAATAAGGCAGGAATTCAGCGTCCCAGCCAATCAAGTAAGTTTTCCAATTTTTTTGAAATGTTTTAGTTTGTTGGGATAAAATTTGTTCAATATCGGGATGCCAGTAATTAGTTTTTTGCGTTTTTTCTTTCCAAGTTTTAGAAAATGAAGGGAGAACTGATTCAGGAATAGAGTCCAAAGACCACTGGGCGCGAGTTAAATCTTTAATGGCCTGAAGACAAGGTGTTGGTTGCAAGGCTACGGATTGGGCTACAGCAGAAGATTGCTGCTGACTGGCAATCATTTGAAGAGAAAATTCAAAAATAGAAGGCTCAATGGAGGAGTAGGATAGTTGTTGGTGACGACAGAGTTCGGTTCGTAAAAGTGCGGGATCAAGGAATGTGATGTCGGAAATCGAAATGTTTTCTTGCGCGGCTCGTATACGAATCCATTGGCTTTGTGATAGGTGAGGCAAAATTAAAAAACAAGGCCGCTCAGAAGCAATGGATGAAGCATGTTTTAACCCGTTGCGCAGGTTATCTTGCCACATGTCTTCCAGAGTTCGATATTGGGCAAGTCGGGTTAAGGCAGTTTTAGGATGAGGATTATAACTCACTGTTAATGATTTCAAATAAGTCTGTGTTTTCCAAAATGCCGTGAATTTTTTCTGCACCGGGGCCGGAAGCAAGCACCAAGCTATCACCAGCGGTAGAAAAAGCTTGAGACGATTGAAGAAAGGCGGGTTGGCGATAATCAGGTGTGAGCGAATTGGTTTGGAGCAAACCCTGTTGCTGCAAACGTTGCCATTCTGCTTGTTCTTTGGGGGTTCGAGGTAATGCTCCAGGGCCGCTCATCCAAGTGATAGCAGACATGGCATTGGTTTGGGATTCGAAGAAAACGTTGCCTTTTGCTGTCGCTGGGAAAGAGCCGTGCACCGTTAATCCACCCATATTGTAACCGGAAACAACCAGAATGAGCGCATTTTTGCCGGCGTATTTACGTGCGGTTTTTACAGCGATATCGAGATCTAAAATTTCTCCAACAGCGCGTTTGGCTTGATTTTGTGCAATGGCTCGAGTTGTTAGAGCACTATCTACTACAAGTAAATAGCCGCCCACTCGATATTGTAGTAGTTCAATCGCTCGTCGCACCATGTCTGATAATAATGGATGTTGCGTGGGGCGTTTTTGGTTGGGGAACCAATAGGAAAGATCGGCGCGATAAGGCAGCTCGGCATCATCGAAGAGAGCGAGAACTCGACCCGCTTCCAAACGGATAAATCTTCCAATTCATCTGCATTTTCAATGATAGAAAATTTTCTTTGTTTTGCTTCTTGCATGAGATTGCGTCCATCTTGGCGCAAGCCTATTGGATAACTTTCTGAGGGAGGACGAAAAACACTTTTCCCGCCGCCCATAAGAATGTCGAGTTGAGAGGAATCCATAAATTGAGCTGCGATTTCAGTGCGATTAGCAAGATTTTTGGTATTAGCATAAAAAGCGGCAGGAGTGGGATCTGTTATATTGCCTGTAGTAATTAGACCCGTTTGTCGTCCTTTACGTTGAGCGCGATAAACTAAATTATCGAGACGATGATTTTTGGTGTCAAATCCTAGTGTGTCGTTGAGCGTTTTTTTACCGGTTGCGATGGCCATCGTGGCAGCGGCTTCATCGGGAATAAGATTGTCTGATGAGTAAGTTTTTAAGAGCGCGACATCGGTCAGTTGATCTAGGTATAGCTCATGTTTTAATCCTTCATCGTAAGCGCGTGATAACGTTAAAAGTTCTGGGCTTAATCCATGAACTAAAAAAACAATGACGCCATGGTTTGGCTCACATAGCTTTTGATATAAAAAAATGCGAATAATCCAAAGCAAGCGACAACGGCTGCTAAAGTTAATTGAATGCGTGTTGCCATAAGGCAGTGATCATGTCAGCGCAAGGAGTGCTAGCCTGAAGATTGCGCGCTGAGTTCTTGAATGATGCTGATCAAAGGCAAGAAGAGTGCTACGACAATCACACCTACGATCAACGCCAAAAACACAATCATCAACGGTTCCAAAAGCGAAGTGAGGCCTGCAACGGCATTGTCCACTTCGTCTTCGTAAACATCAGCTACTTTAATGAGCATGTCTGGTAAGCGACCCGTTTCTTCACCGATGCCAATCATACTAATTACCATGGGGGAAACACACCCGAAGCTTCCAAAGGAACTGCTACACTTTCTCCTTCTTTTACACTGTCATGAACTTGGGCGATCGCGTTGGCTAAAACTTGGTTGCCAGCCGTTTCGCGAGTGATATTAAGTGCTTGCAAAATTGGAACGCCGCTAGAAACCAAGGTGCCTAGCGTGCGAGCGAATCTTGAGATAGCGGTCAAACGCACTAAAACACCTAGCAACGGAAATTTCAGTTTGGCCCGATCCAAAAAGGCGCTTCCATAAGCGGTTCGAGCAAAAAGTTTATAGCCAATAATTAAACCCACGACAACGGCGACAATGATTAAGAAATTGTTTTTCATTAAGTTGCTGGCTGCAACAACGAATTCGGTTAATGGAGGGAGAGGTTTGTCGCCCAACATATCACGAAAAATTTCTTGAAATTTAGGCACAATGAAAATGAGCAAGAAAGTGAGGATGAGAATCGCAATACACAAAACAATGACAGGATAAATCATTGCCGAAATCAATTTATTCTTAATTTTTTGCGCTTTTTCTGAAACTCTGCCAAACGCGTCAACACCACTTCCAAAAACACCACCGACTTCGCCGGCTTTTACCATGTTGACGTAGAGTTTGTTAAAAAGATTGGGATGCGAAGCCATAGCTTCAGAAAAAGTGCTTCCGCCTTCTACTGAACTAGACATCTCAACAACTGCGCCGCGGAGTGTTTTATTTTTTTCTTGGTTTGCTAAGGTGTGGAGGCCGCGCAAAAGAGGTAATCCGGCATCGATCAAAGTGGCTAATTGTCGTGTGAAAACGGTTAATGCTTTACTAGATATTTTTCCTGGGCCAAATAATGATTTTTTGCGTGTGGTGATGCCCGTTGCTTCTGTTTCCATGCTTGCAACCGAGGCTTCAGTAATTTGTGTGGGAAAATAGCCTTCAAGTTTGATGAGGGAAGCAGCTTCGGTTTCGTTAGGCGCTTCCAAGGAACCGGCAACTTGTTGGCCTCGGGGATCAATTGCGATATAATTATAATTGGGCATAAGTTATTAGGTATATTTTACTACCTCCTCAATTGTGGTTTCACCATCAAAAATACAACGCAGACCATCTTCTCGTAAAGTTTGCATGCCTAGTTCGATTGCCTTTTGACGAATGACAATAGAAGGGGAACGGGCGTTAATCAACTCCCCGAATCGGATCGGTAACATCCAAAAGTTCATAAATACCTTTTCGACCTTTGTATCCGGTTCCATTACAATTGGAGCAACCGCGACCGTAATAAAAACTCGATCGCCTACATCGTGTGGGGAAAGATTGATAGTGCTCAAGGCGGCTTCGTCGGGTTCGTAAGGGGTGCGGCATTCAGGACAGATTTTGCGAATTAAGCGTTGAGCTAAAATGCCTTCAAGCGAAGAGGAAATTAAATAAGGTTCCACCCCCATATCGATCAAGCGCGTGATTGCACCTGGAGCATCGTTAGTGTGTAATGAGCTTAACACCAAATGGCCTGTGAGCGAAGCTTGAATGGCAATGGTGGCTGTTTCACATCACGCGTTTCTCCAACCATGATGCGATCGGGATCTTTGTCGTAAGAAAGCGCGCAAGACTCGCGCAAAAGTCAGGCCGATTCCTTCGTTCACAGGAATTTGTTGAATGCCTTCGATGTCATATTCCACTGGATCTTCGACCGTGAGTAATTTTGAGTCGATAGTATTGATGCGATTCAAACAAGAATAAAGAGTCGTCGTTTTTCCTGAACCCGTAGGACCTGTCACAATAAAAATGCCGTTGGGTTTTTCGATGATATTGCAAATATAATCAAAAATTTTTTTCGGCATGCCCAACGTTTCAAGCGATAGATTAACTGTAGAACGATCGAGCACGCGCAATACGACACTTTCCCCGAACTGCGTGGGCAGTGTTGAAACGCGCAAATCTACATTCCGTCCTGCCATGGTAGTTTGAATGCGACCGTCTTGAGGGATGCGACGCTCAGCGATGTTGAGCGCGGACATAACTTTAATACGTGAAGTGACCGAAAGTGCTAGCGATTTAGGTGGTGGCGTCATCTCATACAACGCACCATCGACACGGTAACGAATTTTGAATTCGCTTTCAAACGGTTCAAAATGAATATCGCTTGCTCGCGCTTGAATCGCTTGCATCAACACTGTGTTGACGAATTTGACAATAGGCGCTGCATTGGCGGCTTGTTCCAGATCGCCTTTGGCGATGTCGGGTGCAATTTCTTGAACAATATCCGCTGCAGAAACTTTGACGTGTCCGAAGTAAATTTGCAGTTTTTCTCGAATTTGCGACGGGAGAGCCACCGCAACATTAATTTCTTTATTCGTAGCAAAACTTAGATCATCGCGAGCCTGAATGTTTAATGGGTCGGTTAAGACAATAGTAATAGAATTCGCATTGTAGTTGATGGGTAGGGCTTCTTGTAGACGAATGGTTTGAGGATCAATTTGGCTAAGAATGTCGGGACGAAATTCGATGCTATTGAGATCAACAAAGGGCATGCCTAATAAGTTGGCTAGAGTTTGATAAAGACTTGTTTCATCAAAGATGCCGAAATCGTATAAGACGTCAGGAATAGGTTTCCCAGAGCGATGATGTTCTTCGGAAACTTCTTGGACTTGGTCAAGTGTGAGTTGACCTTGTTCCGAAAGAAAAGAGAGAAGGGGATCGGTTTCCATTAAGCTTTGTCTCCCATAGTGGCTGATAATACTTCCGAAACAGAAGTGATGCCCGCTAGCACTTTGCGAATGCCATCTTCGCGCAAGGTTCTCATGCCGAGTTGTCGTGCGCGCGCGCGGAGTTCTGCATGAGAAGCATTTTCTGTAATCATGCGACGCGCTTCGTCATTGAGAACAAAAATTTCAAAAATACCCAAGCGACCTTTGTAGCCGCTACCTAAACAGGCTTCGCATCCCACGGCTTCCATAAAGTTTGCCTCGGTAATTTGGCTGGGTTTAATGCCCAGTGATTGTAGTTCTGATTCGGAAGGATCGTGAGGCTGTTTACATTTCGGACAAAGTTTTCTGACGAGTCGTTGAGCCATGACTGCTTTTAATGATGAGGCGACTAAAAAAGGTTTGACGCCGATATCAACCAGACGCGTGATGGCACCGGGAGCATCGTTGGTGTGCAAGGTGCTGAAGACTAAATGCCCCGTTAGCGAGGCATTGATGGCAATGTTTGCAGTTTCTGCGTCGCGAATTTCACCCACCATGATAATGTTTGGCGCTTGACGCAGCATCGAACGCAAAGCAGCGGCGAATGTCATATCGACATCTTCATTGATCTGAACTTGATTAATGCCAGGCAAAATATATTCGACCGGATCTTCTGCTGTAATGATTTTGCGATCGGGCTTATTCAGATAATTCAGGCAACCGTAAAGCGTGGTAGTTTTTCCTGAACCGGTAGGACCGGTTACAAGAAAAATGCCATCGGCAAAACCAAGAATGCGTTCGATAACTTGTTGATCGTCGGAAAGGAAACCCAGTTCGGGCAAACCCAGCATGAGACTGCCTTTGTCCAAAATACGCATGACAATACTTTCTCCATGATTAGTGGGCACGCTGGAAACACGAAGATCAATGGTTTTGGCGCCTACCGAGAGTTGAATGCGACCGTCTTGAGGCAAACGCTTTTCCGCAATGCTCATGTTGGACATGATTTTGATGCGACTGACAATGGCCGATTGCAAACTTTTCGGCGGGTCTTGCATTTCTTGCAAAACACCGTCAATGCGATAGCGAACTCGCAGTTTTTTTTCTAGCGGTTCGATATGAATGTCACTTGCTCGCGATTTATGTG
This sequence comes from Verrucomicrobiia bacterium, assembly GCA_041395165.1. Classification (GTDB taxonomy): domain Bacteria; phylum Verrucomicrobiota; class Verrucomicrobiia; order JADLBR01; family JAIBCM01; genus JAIBCM01. The sequence goes on along the minus strand of JAWLBA010000003.1, from coordinate 88,653 downwards.
CTTCAAGAATTAAAGAATGCACGAGTTTAATAATGGGAGCATCCTCCGCAGAAACGTTCGTGAGATCGGGTCCTTCTAATGCTTCGTTTTCTTTTTCTTCTTCTAAATCGCTTAATGAACCGTAATGTTCCACTAAGGCGCGTTCAATTTCTGCCAGAGGCACAACAACCGGATCGATTTCAGTTTTTAACAAAAATGAAATACTGTCGATGGTCTCCAGATCAAACGGATCGGACAAAGCAATGCGCAATAAATTTTCCATTCGCTCTAAAGGGAAAAATCGGTAACGCTTGGCGATATGTTTCGGAACGGAATGAATGACTTCTTCGGGAATGTCTTCAATGCGATCGATAAATTCGATGCCAGCGGTATTGGCGATGGCTTTTGTCACATCCAGCTGGGTGAGATGACCTGTTCCCACTAAAACATCCAGCACACTTTGACGATTATTTTGAGCTTCTGCCTTGGCCGATTCGATGTCTTGGTCTGTGATCAATCCAACATCTTTTAATAGGTCTAAAACGATCGGCTCATGTCCTGCCATAATTTTGAAATTAGAATTAAGTCGCGAAATGCCAAGCTGTTTTTTAAAATATATTTCGATTGGAACGAGACCTTAGTATTGACAATTGTGAAATAATTTATGAATTTTCAAATTCTTGAGAAAATGCTTAGCTAAAGCCGATGCCAAAAAATGCCAGTTCTAATCGGTTCCTTTTTATTGGGGGACCTTGTGTCATTGAATCGGAAAAACTTTGTTTTCAAGTTGCCGAAAAGTTATGTGAAGCCTCCTGTGAAGTGGGATTTCATTTTGTTTTTAAAGCGAGCTACGACAAAGCGAATCGCACGTCTCATGCGAGTTTTCGAGGGTTAGGAATGAAGGAAGGGTTGGCTATTTTGGAAAAGGTGAAAAGCCGATTTCAAATTCCTATTTTAACGGATGTGCATTCTGTTGAAGAGGTGAAGCCAGCTTCAGAAGTGGCTGATATTTTGCAGATTCCTGCTTTTTTATGTCGCCAGACTGATTTACTTGTTGCCGCGGCCCAAAGTGGACGTGAGGTGAACGTGAAAAAAGGTCAATTTTTGAGTCCGTGGGATGTGAAACCTATTTTGGAAAAATTGAGAAGCGCGGGCGCTAAGAAATATTTTATTACTGAACGAGGTACGACGTTTGGTTATAATAATTTAGTGGTGGATATGCGCGGTTTATTTTGGATGAAACAATTAGGGGCGTCGGTTATTTTTGATGCCACCCATGCGGTGCAACGACCCGGGGGATTGGGGCGCGCAACGGGTGGCGATCGCGAATTGGCGCCGGTGTTGGCCCGAGCTGCGATGGCGGTAGGAATTGATGGATTGTTTTTTGAAGCGCATCCGCAACCGGAGAAAGCTTTATCGGATGGGCCCAATCAATTGTTATTAAAAGATGTGCCGAAAATTTTGCGTGAGTTGGCCGCGATTCGAAAAGTAGTGAAGGAGGGATAGTGCGATGAAAAAAATGATGATTTTAGGTTTGCTATTAAGTTTAGGAATGATTCACAGCGGTGCTCAGGAATCGGAGCGTTCCGTTCAAGCCAAATTAACTTGGTTGGGGCATGGTTATTTTATTGTGACGACGACTACGGGTATTCGTGTTGCGATTGATCCTTATGATCGCAATTTATTTCCTTATCAATTGCCGGCCACTCCGGAAGCAGATATTGTTTTAATTACGCACGAATCCAACGAGGCTAATGCGGCGGAGCAAGTCGGTGGCAATCCGCAGGTTTATCGCAGCGCTACGGGTTTAGGGCTTAATGTTGCCAATGGTATGCGATTTTTTGGTACACGCAGCCAAAGGAGTAATAGCGCGAATAATGTGGTTTTTTCTTTTCGCACGGGTGATATTCGGATCGCTCATTTGGGCGCTTTGGGTCAAAAATTAAGTGGAGATGATTTGGAGTCGATTGGTCCTGTCGATATTGTGATGGCTGCGATAGGTCATCCTTTGTCTTTGTTGCCTGAAGAGATGGTGGAAACGGTAAAAGCGCTTGGCGCGAAAGTTTTGGTGCCAGCTTTTTATGAGACACCTTATTCTAAAAATTTTCGTTTAGGATCGTTAGAAGAATTTTTGAAGAAAAATCCGGAAATCCCAGTAAAAGAATTGAGTTCAAATGAATTAATCCTTTCTTTGAGCAAACTGCCGAAATCGTTGCAAATTTGGGTTTTAAAAACACCTGCTGATGCGCCAACTCTGCCTGAAAAATCAAAAGATGATAAGACTCAGAAAAAACCGGAAGCTAAGTCTGAAACGACTCCTTAATTTATGCGGGTGTTAGTGGTCGGCGGTGGAGCGCGCGAACATGCGCTTTGTTGGCGATTAAGCGTTCACTGCGAAAAACTTTTTTGCGCTCCGGGTAATGGCGGCACTTGTTCCTTAGCAGAAAATGTTGCGATTGAGGCTGACGACATTGAAAATTTGTTGCGCTTTGCTCTGGATAACTCAATTGATTTAACTGTAGTGGGGCCTGAAGCGCCATTGTGTTTGGGAATAGTAGATCGCTTTCAGCAGGCTGGTTTGAAAATTGTTGGGCCGACTCAAAAAGCGGCGCGTTTGGAAGGGGACAAAGCGTTTACCAAACAGCTGCTGGATCGTTATCATTTGCCGACGGCTTCTGCAAAAGTTTTTTCTGATTGTTCAGAGGCTAAAGTTTATCTTAGTCAAACGACTTTTCCGCGAGTCATTAAGGCCAATGGTTTAGCGGGAGGAAAGGGCACTTGGATCGTTCATCATTTGCGCGAAGCATGTGAAATCGTGGATCGGTTGATGAGGGAAAAAATTTTGGGCGCAGCGGGTGAAACCATTTTGATTGAGGAATTTTTGCAGGGGGAAGAATTTTCTTTGCATCTGTTGGTGTCCGGGAAGCAATTTGTGATTTTGCCTTTGGTCAGGGATTACAAACGATTAGAAAATCGTGATCAAGGGCCTAATACTGGGGGAATGGGGGCATGTGGCCCTTGGGATGATTTTTCGGAAGAGAAGTTGGAAGCGGCAATTGTGGAATCGTTATTGGACGCTTTGGAGGAGGAAAAAATTCATTATCAGGGTGTACTTTATGTGGGTTTAATGAAGACGGCAGAAGGTTTGAAAATTTTGGAATTGAATTGTCGTTTTGGTGATCCCGAGATTTTGGTTTTAGCGCAAATTTTGTCAGGAAATTGGTTGGAAGTTTTTCAAAATTTAGCGCAAGGAAAGTTGATGGAGAAAGATTTTTTGCAAGTTCAAGGATTTGGCGTGGCGGTGGTGAAAGCGATCAAGGGTTATCCCAGTTTGAGTCAAAAAGAGCAATTGATTGCGTTAAAAGAGGAAGTCGAGGGGGTAAAAATTTTTCATGCGGGAACCTGCCAAAAACAGGGTAAACTCTTGACTCGAGGTGGTCGTGTTTTAGCTTTATCAGCTTGGGATATGACGAAAAAAGGGGCAAAAATGAAAGTCGATACTCTAAGTGATGAGCGAAATTTTGATGATGAAATTTATCGTTCCGATATTGCTGCAGATTGGCTAGGATAAAAAGATATGGTGAAAATCCGGTTATTGATATTGATAGGTTGCGTGGTTGCTTTGATGGGAAGGGCAGAAATCCAGTCGACAGAAGAGCTTTTAACTTTGCTTCGTTCCAATTACGTGGATGCACAGGCTTTAGATGCAACATTATTGAATGAGGCGTTAATCGTAGGGTTGAAAAAAAAGATGGAACGAGGGTTTGAGGTAAGTTCGGAATCCTTGAGCCAATCGCCTTCTTTCTTTCAGAGTTTTCAGGAGAGAAATATTGTTTTTAATCAGCACTCATTTTTATTATTGCAATTTTTTAACGATAAAAAGTTTGAAAGAAATACGAAGGATTATCGCAATCGATTAATGAGTCGCTTGAAAACTCAATCGTTGGCAGGGATTGTGATTGATGTGCGAGGTTGGAAAGATCTTTTTCATTATGATGAATTGGCTCAATTTCTTTCATTTTGGGTTTCTAAAAACAGTTCTTTATTCGGTTTGGCTGCTTGGGATCAAACAGAAAAATTTTATCAGTCTCAGGAGGAGTCGGTAAATGGTGCGATTCCTATTGTCGTGATTCTGAATGAAGACACGCGAGGAGTCGGCGAGGTGGTGGCTGAATCGTTGCGTCGCAATAAACGGGCGGTGATTGTGGGCACGCAATCGGCCGGGATGGCAGTGCAAGTATCAGAATGGATGGGCGCTCGCGATTCCTTTTATCGTATTCCCACTCGGCGAGTGGTGTTTGCTGATCAAGAAATGCCATTTTCCGGCAAAGTTGATGCGGATGTGAAGGTGGCGATTGATTTGGATAAAGAGCGTGTGATTCTTCAACAGGAGGCTGCGAGTGATGATTTGACTGCATTTATTTTTGACGAAGAAAAAGAAGTGAAAAATAATGAGGTAGCCTTAGTGGAAAAGAAAGGCGTTGCTCAAGAGGAATCCGTATTAGCTCAACCGAGTGAAGAGAAAAAACAAGCGAGCGATATGGCTTTGCGTACGGGGTTGGATATTTTATTGGGGAGCCAATTGCTAAAAAAAATGTAAAAAGGATTGGCAATAGTTAAGGCTTCTCTAGCTTGTAATTAAAAGTAATTCTCTAAAATATTGAGCATGAATCGAAAAAAGATTCTTTTTGTTTGTACAGGCAATATCTGTCGAAGTCCGATGGCAGAGGCGTTGTTGCGTGATCGTTTAGAAACGGTAGAGGTGCAAAGTGCTGGATTGGCTGCAGGGTTGGGGCAAGCCCCGAGTCATAATGCCATTTTGGCGATGCGCGAATTGAAAATTGATATTAGCCATCAACGTAGTCAACCGGTTACTCCAGAGTTGGTAAAGTGGGCAGATCTGATCTTTGTCATGACGTATGGTCATTTGGACATGATATTAATGCTGTTTCCAGCAGCGGCTGATAAAGTGTTTTTAATGCGAGAGTTTGAGTCGTCTCATCAATCGTTGCGTAATTTAGAGATCGGTGATCCCTTTGGGGGATCGTTGGAGCATTATATTGCTGTGAGAAAACAACTCGAGCAAAGTTTACCGCATTTGGAGAATTTTCTTAAGGGTTCGGAAAATCCTGATCAGGCCATGAGATGGCATCGTGGTCGGATTCATTTGACATTTGGCGCTGATCATGGGGGTTATGAATTGAAAAATAATTTAGCGAATTGGGCAAAAGAGCAGGGCTATCAAGTCACCGATTTTGGCACTAATTCGGCTGAGTCGGTGGATTATCCTAATTACGCGCAAGAGGTTGCTCTATCGGTTGCAAATCATGAAAGCGATTTTGGAGTTTTAATTTGTCGCAGTGGGATTGGTATGAGTATTGCGGCGAATCGTATTCCTGGAGTGCGCGCTGCAGTGTTAAATAATGAGGCGATTGCCCAAAAGAGTCGGGAACATAATGATATTAATGTGTTGTGCTTATCGGCGGATGAGGTGAGTTTTGAAAAAGCAAAATCAATTTTTAAAACTTGGTTAACAACTCCTTTTACTGGAGGACGTCATGAAAGGCGTGTGTGTCAAATTGAGGTGTATGGTAAAAATCGATTGAATCGCAATGCGGCTCTCGCGAAAAGTGATGAAGAAATTTTTAGAGCGGTTGAGGCGGAGTTAAAGCGGCAAAGTGAAAATATTGAGTTGATTGCTTCTGAAAATTTCACCAGTCGTGCCGTGATGGAGGCGCAAGGGTCGTGCTTGACCAATAAATATGCTGAAGGCTATCCCCATCGTCGATGGTATGGAGGGTGTGAATTTGTTGATGATGCGGAGAGTTTGGCGATTGAGCGGGCGAAAAAATTATTTGGCGCAGAACATGTCAATGTTCAACCCCATTCCGGAAGCCAGGCCAATATGGCGGTTTATTTTAGTGTCTTGAAGCCGGGCGATAAAATTTTAACGATGGATTTATCGCATGGCGGTCACTTGACGCACGGGCATCCGATGAATTTTTCGGGGCGATTTTATGATGTGGCTCATTACGGAGTTTCTCAGGAAACGGAAATGATTGACTACGATCATGTCGCTCAACTTGCCTTGCAACATCGTCCTAAGATGATTACTGCTGGCGCTTCGGCTTATTCGCGAGTGATCGATTTTGCGAGGTTGCGAGACATTGCGGATTCCGTGGGTGCTTATTTATTTGTCGACATGGCGCATATTGCTGGGTTGATAGCGGCGGGCTTGCATCCTTCACCGATTGGAGTGGCTGATTTTGTGACGTCGACGACGCATAAAACCTTGCGAGGACCGCGTGGCGGTTTGATTTTGTGTCGTGAAAAATATGCTAAAGAGATTGATGCGCTATTGTTTCCTGGAATTCAAGGTGGACCTTTGATGCATGTGATCGCGGCAAAAGCGGTTTGTTTTTATGAAGCGTTGCAACCGGGTTTTGTGGATTATCAAAAGCAAGTGGTTCGCAATGCGAAAGCGCTTTGCGAAGGAATGAAACGAAATGGATTTCGTATTGTTTCAGGTGGCACGGACAATCATCTCATGTTGGTGGATTTGCAACCGCAGCAGTTAACGGGTAAAGAAGCGCAAGAAGTTTTGGATCATGCAGGCATTACCGTGAATAAAAATGCGATTCCCTTTGATAAACAATCGCCCTTTAAAGCGGGTGGCATTCGCTTGGGATCACCAGCGGTAACCACGCGCGGGTTTCAAGAGGAGGAAATGTTTGAGGTGGCTGATTTGATTCATCATGTTTTGTTGAGTCGCCAGGATGAAAAGGCGATCGAAGGCATTCGCGAGCAAGTCAGGCAGATTATGAAACGTTATCCTTTGCCACATTAAATTTATCGAAGGTTATGAAACATTTAGAGGAGAGAGCACGACAAGCGGAAAAAATCATTGCGCAACCTGCCGATTATAAGGTTTGCGAAGGGTGCGGTTCGATTGTGAAACAATCGACGGTGATATGCCCAGTTTGTAAATCCTATCGTTTTGATGAGCGTGAAGAGGCTGTGGTAGAGCAGGCTAAGATTTTAGGATCGCGCGAGGCAACGACGATTACAGATGAGGATTTATAATAGCTGTTTTGGGGGAAAGCCTTGCGTAATTGGGTAAAATGGGTTTAATTTAATCGATATGTCTCAACCTGTTACGGCACCTAAAAAAGTTAATTTGCGAACGCCTGATGTCATGAGTGCGGTGCAAGCACAAGTGGAAGGTCATTATCGCAGCGAATTGGTCGAATATGCGCGACATTCTTCGGGAGGCATTCTTACTGCGGGGGATTTGACCGTGCGTTTGGCTAAGGCGTTTGGATTTTGCTATGGGGTAGAACGAGCCATTGATTTGGCTTATGCGTCAGCTAAAGTTTTTCCCAATAAAAAGATCTATTTGCTAGGTGAAATTATTCATAATCCTGAGGTCAATCATCAGTTGCGCGAGTTGGGTATTCATTCCTCGAAAGAGGAAAAAGAAGGTTATGATTTAAATTTTATTACTGCCGACGATGTGGTCATTGTGCCGGCTTTTGGTGCCGAAGTGAAAACGATGGATGTTTTGAAGGCGAAAGGATGTCAAATTGTTGATACGACTTGTGGTGACGTCATGAGTGTTTACAAGCGCGTGCGCCAATATTCCCGGGAAAAAGTGACATCAATTATTCATGGTAAGGCTTGGCACGAAGAGACGAAAGCTACAAGTTCGCGAGCGCTTTCGGAAGATGGTTCGAGTCATTATTTGGTCGTGTTTAATTTGGAAGAAACTGATTATGTGTGCGATTATATTCGGAAAGGTGGGAATAAAGAGGAATTTTTGAAAAAATTTGAAGGATGCCATTCCGTAGGGTTTGATCCTGATTTGCATTTGAAAGATGTGGGTGTAGCGAATCAAACCACGATGTTGCGTGGGGAAACAGAAGAAGTGCAGCGCCGTATTCAAAAAGCGATTGATGATCGTTATGGCTCCGTTGAAGCGCCTAAGCATTTTCGATTTTTTGACACGATTTGTGGTGCGACTCAAGAGAGGCAAGATGCGCTGGAGCATTTGTTGAAACAACCTTTAGATCTTTTATTGGTAGTGGGCGGATATAATAGCAGCAATACCACGCACTTAGCTGAAATGGGCGAGTCTTTGTTGCCGACTTATTTTATCAAAAATTCGGATCAACTGATTTCTGAAGAAAATATTTCACACTATAATCTTCACGAGAAAAAAGAGATTATCACCTCCAACTGGTTGCCAAAAGGTAAAGTGACAGTGGGTGTTACAGCAGGAGCCTCTTGCCCCAACAACATTATTGAATCTACCATTCGTCGACTTTTCTTTTTACGCGGTATTTCTGTGGAAAATTTGATTCCTAAAGCCAGATAATTCAAAAAATAAATTAATTCTGAAAAAAACGACGTTGCAAATAAGCGGCGTATTCGGTTTTGCCTAAGTCTTGAATTAAAATTTCTAATTGTTGTTTGTTAATCCAATCTTTTTCGAAAGCGATTTCTTCGAGGCAAGCAATTTTTAATCCTTGGCGATGTTGAATGGCTTCGACAAAATTTGCAGCTTCTAACAGCGATTCGTGGGTTCCGGTGTCGAGCCAGGCTGTGCCGCGACCGAGTAATTTGACTTTGAGTGTTTTTTGTTCCAGATAGCATCGGTTGAGATCGGTGATTTCCAGTTCGCCGCGAGCTGATGGTTTTAAATTTTGTGCATAAGAAACCACTTTTTCATCGTAAAAATACAGGCCGGGAATTGCGTAATTGGATTTTGGTTTTTTGGGTTTTTCTTCAATCGATAAAACATTGCCTTGATTATCAAAATCTACCACGCCGTAGCTTTCAGGATTGGCCACAGGATAAGCAAAAATAGTGGCTCCTTCGTTTTGATGTGTAGCGTCGTTAACAATATCAGAAAAATCGTGACCAAAAAAAAGATTATCGCCCAAAACCAAGCAAGCGGGATGTTGATTGAGGAACTCAGCGCCAATGAGAAATGCTTGAGCTAATCCTTCGGGTTTAGGCTGCTCAGCATAGGAAATATGAATACCAAATTGGGTGCCATCATTAAAAAGTCGTTTGAAAAGGGGCAAATCATTAGGTGTGGAAATAATTAAAATATCTCGAATGTCGGCTAACATTAAAACGGAAAGAGGATAATAAATCATCGGTTTATCATAAACCGGCATAAGTTGTTTGCTAATAGCGCGTGTGATGGGATAAAGCCGTGTCCCGGATCCTCCTGCCAAGATGATGCCCTTACGATTCATAATTGATTTACGTTAACAATCCTAAACGTTCTCTGCGATATTTTCCAGAAGTGATCGCTTCGCACCATTCCCGATGAGTTAAATACCAGTTCACCGTTTTTTCCAAACCAGTTTGAAACGATTCTTGAGGACGCCAACCTAATTCTTGTGCAATTTTTTCGCAGTTCATGGCATAACGTCGATCGTGACCAGGTCGATCGGGCACGAAGGTGATTAATTTTTCGTGTGATTGACTGGTGGGTGAAAAACGGTCGAGTAAAGCGCAGATAGATTTGACAATTTCCAGATTGGTCATTTCGTTTAGTCCGCCAATGTTATAAGTTTCACCGAGTTTACCTTGTTGCAAGACTTGGTAAATAGCGCGACAATGGTCTTCCACATAAAGCCAGTCGCGAACGTTCAAGCCATCGCCATAAATAGGCAACGGTTTTTGTTCCAGAGCATTTAAGATGATTAAAGGAATGAGTTTTTCTGGAAATTGGTAAGGACCATAATTATTTGAGCAATTGGTCGTAAGCACGGGAAATTGATAAGTATGAAAATAAGCGCGGACAAAATGGTCGCTTGCCGCTTTGGATGCGGAGTAGGGGCTGTTGGGAGCGTAGGGCGTTGTTTCGCAGAATGCAGGATCGTTGGATTGTAACGAACCGAAAACTTCGTCGGTTGAAATATGCAAAAAACGAAATGTTTTCGCATTTTCTTTGGCTAATTTTTTCCAATAACTTTTGGCTGCTTCCAACAGGCGAAATGTTCCGATCACATTGGTATTGAGGAAGGCTTCCGGCCCTTCAATGGAGCGATCGACATGTGACTCAGCGGCAAAATGAGTCATGGCGGTAATATTATGTTCTGAAAGGATTTTTTCTACGAGTGATTGGTCGCAAATGTTGCCATGCACAAATTGGTAACGAGGATTTGTTTCTAAATCTTTTAAATTATCAAGATTGCCTGCGTAAGTGAGCAAATCCAGATTCACCACATTTTCAACTTGGGATTGGGACAGAAGATGGCGAATGAAGTTGGATCCAATAAAACCCGCGCCGCCTGTAACTAAAATTTTCACGTTTGCTAAGCCTTCCAATTTTTTAGAGCTTGTTGCAGAGCATCTTTTACAGGACGCATGATGATGCCGCAATGTTGCAGTTTTTGAGTGTCCATCACACAATTGGAACGTGGCGTTTTGGCAGCTTGTGTCATGAATTCTTTTTCGTCGCTAAAGAATTTGAATGGTTTATCGCAAACGCCGCTGGCTTGAATCATGGCCGCAACTTCCTTGGTGGTAATGGAACCGGGATTGGTGACATTATAAATGCCAAAGGGCACGCGCTTTTCCCAACAGCTCCATGTAGCGTGTACAAATTCGTCTAATTGCGAGAGAGAGTTGCGAGCTTCAAACAAAGTATCGTAGCGCATTAATTTAGTTAGGTAATTGCGCGGATTATCCACTTCATTGAACGGAATGCGAAGTCGCCAAATGTAACAAGCTTGGGCGCTTGCTAAAATTTCTTCCCCTAATGCTTTCGAGCCGCTGTAAAAACTGCAGTGATTTTGGCGAAAACTAAAATTGGGTTTATCTTCTTCGGTGAATCCTTGTGGATTATGGGCATCGCCCCCTTTATCGCCAGAATAAATACAGCCGGAAGAGACGTGTCCCCACGGGGTTTGAGTCAATTCACAGGCTTGCTGAATGATGCCTGGCAAAACCGCGTTGCCAAAAAGACATTCTGTTTTATGGATTTCGCAAGCGTCCACGTTTGGTTTGCCTGTGTAGCCTGCAGCATTTAATAAAAACTCAGGTTTTGCTTCTTTTAACAAAGCAACGAGATTATTGCGTTGAGCGTAGTCCACATCGGCACGTCGGATGTTGCGAAAAGCGATATTGCGTTGCCGAAAATAGGCTTGATAAGCCGAGCCGACATAACCGGAGCCTCCTAACAATAAAACCATAGCACTGGTTTCATAAGTGGTCGCACGATGTCTCGCAAGGTTTTTGTTGGGAAAACCCTAAGTCTATGATTTACTATAGAATGAAATGATGAAAACGATTGTCTGTATCGGATTATGTTTGCTTAGTTATACTCAAATTTTTGCTGGGTTGATTTGGGAAAAACAAGAAATTGAAGTCAGTCCCACTAATTTGGTTCAAAAAGTGGCCGTTCAATTTCATTTTACCAATGCGGGGCCCGATGCAATAACAATTCAAGAAATTCAAACTTCTTGCGGTTGCACTACTGCGGCTTTGGAAAAAAGACATTACGAGCCCAAAGAAAGTGGTTTTGTTCCGGTAGAATTTAATGTGGGAACACGAACAGGTTTTCAGCAAAAAACTATTATTGTCAAAACGGATGAAACCAACCAACCGCCAACGTTTTTAACCTTTAAAATTCATTTACCAGAAATTTTGAAGATCGAACCCAATATTGTGGAGTGGAAAAGAGGTGAGACTAATTCAGTTAAAATTATTAAATTAGAAACGACGGGTATTATTCCGCTTAAAGTAACAGGGGTAGAAAGTTCGCATGAATGGATTGAGACAACGCTGAAAGTAAAAGAAAGTGGAAAATTTTACGAGGTAGAAGTGAAGCCTTGGAAAACGGATGAGCCTATCATGGGCATATTACGTATTCGAACCATTTCAGGAACCAATAGCGAAATGTTTAGCGCGTTAGCGGTTCGCGTAATTGTTAATTAATGGTCAGAAAATTTTAAGAATTTATTACAAATCCACTTCTTGAAGATAATCGGCGACGGTAATTTGGCTTTTTGGATAGCGTTGGGCTAATTCGCGAGAAAAGGGTTCTGATTGTTCCGATTCACCGTGAACAAGCCAAATTTTTTCTTTAGTGCCATGCATTCTTTCAAGATAATCTAGTAGCTCGCTTCGATCAGCGTGACCGCTAAAAGAATCGAGAGTTTCAATGTGGGCATTGACTTGAAAAGATTCACCTAGAATATTAACGCGTTTTTCACCAGCCCGAATTTTAGCTCCCAACGTGTTTTCTGCACAGTAGCCGACAAATAAAATTGTGGTGGAAGGATCTTCGATATGATTACGGAGATGATGCAGAATGCGGCCTGCTTCGCACATACCGGAAGCTGAAATAATAATGCAAGGTTCCGGTTTATGATTTAATTCTATGGATTGAGCGACTTGTCGAATGTAAGTGATATGTTCGGAGCCGAACGGATCTCTTTTTTCAAACAAAATGTTGTAAGCTTCTTCATTGAAACATTCCGGATGTAATCGAAAGACTTCTGTTGTGTTTACGCCAAGGGACTATCGATGTAGATGGGCAGAGGAGGAATGCAGTTTTGGGTTAGAATTTGATGAAAAATATAAATCAATTGTTGGGTGCGTTCGACTGCAAATGCTGGAATTAGAATTTTTCCGCGTCGTTCGAGATTGCGATTAATCATTTCACAGAGCTGGTGAGTGGCGATGGTAGCAGTTTCATGCTCTCTTGCTCCATAGGTGCTTTCCATGATCAAATAGTCAACGTCTGTTACCGTTTCCAGGATCGCGAAGTAAGTCATTATTGCCACGACCGATATCACCGGAAAAAGTAATCGCTTTTTTTACCATTTTCCACGATATCCAAACAAACTTGAGCAGAACCCAAGATGTGGCCTGCATCGTAAAATGTGAGAGTTACCCCTCACAAATTTGAAACGGGCGTTTATAGTTAATGGTAACAAATTGTTCTAAACATCGTTCAACTTCTTCGATAGTGTAAAGAGGTGTAGAAGGGGTAGATGATTCTTTTCGCGTTTTTATTAAGGTAGGCTGCATCTGCAGCATACTTTAGCAGAATCGGCTAACATTAATTGACATAAATCGCGCGTGGCAAAAGTTGAAATAATGTTGCCGTTAAACCCCTGTTTGCAAAGCAGCGGTAAATTGCCGCTGTGATCGATGTGAGCATGAGAAAGAATTACGATATCAATAGAAGTTGGATCGAAGGGTAGATGTTGATTTTTTTCAATACTTTCCTGTCTTCTGCCTTGAAAGAGGCCGCATTCCAATAGGATTTTTTTCCCATTGATGGTTAAGAGGTGTTTCGAACCCGTTGTTGTTCGTGTGGCGCCACAAAATGTAATTTTCATTGGAATATGATATTTGTTGTAGGGTAAGTGTTTTGCTTGCCAAGAATAAGTTTTGCGTCCTTTAACACTTAAATTGATTGGTAATTTATTTTTGAAAAGATTACCCTGCAAAAATTATGGTGGAAGTTGGTATAGGATTGGGAAGCAATCTAGGAGATCGCTGGGAACATTTGACTGAGGCTTTGCATTTTTTTAAAAATTTGTCGGTAAATCATTCCCTTGAGGTTTCACCATTTTATGAAACCTCACCCGTTGGCTGTCCTGAGGGGTCTCCTGCATTTTTGAATGCTGTAGCGATTATTCAGAGTAAAGAATTGCCTGAAATTTTTTTAAAAAATTTACGTGCTTTTGAAAAAGAAAGAGGCAGGGCAGAAGTTTATGAAAAAAATAGTTCGCGACCATTGGATTTAGATATTCTTTTTTGGGGAGATCGAATGGTGAAAAGTGAAAAGTTAATCATTCCTCACCCACGTTTATTGCAACGGCGATTTGTTTTGCAACCGCTTTGTGATTTGCGACCGAATTTAATTTTGCCTGGCGAAACACAGCCCTTGCATTATTTTCTTTCTCACCTAACAAGCCAAGAAGAGGTGACACGTGTCAAAAATAACAGTTGATCAATTTCGGTTGTGGAAAGGGCGAAAACCTCGGCCATTAGCTTTAACCAGTTACGATTATCCGATGACGCGTTTGTTGGATGAAGTTGGAACGGAAATAATTCATGTAGGCGACAGCTTAGGAATGTTGGTTTTGGGGTTGCCGGACACGACAGAGGTAACGATGGCCGATATGTTGCATCATATAAAAGCTGTAGCACGAGCTAAGCCTCGAGCATTAATTACTGCTGATTTATCATATCGAAGTTATGAAACTCCTCAGGAGGCAGTGATTCACTCGCAACAATTAATTGCTGCAGGAGCTGAGGCGGTTAAAATGGAAGGTGGTCAAGAAATTGAAAAACAAATTCGCGCCGTTTTGGACGCGGGCATTGCCGTGCAAGGACATTTGGGAATGTTGCCTCAGCATGTGAAAGAGGAGGGTGGGTATAAGCGAAAAGGAAAAACGCAACGGGAACAATTGCGTTTGATAGAGGATGCAATGCAATTGGAACAATTGGGTTGCTTTTCTTTGGTATTAGAATGTGTGGTACCGGAAGTGGCGCACCAAATTACGAGCCAAATCTCAATACCTACTTTAGGAATCGCTAGTGGCGCGGAGTGTGATGGAGAAATTCGCGTGGTGCATGATATTATTGGTTTGTTTCCTTGGTATCAACCACCTCATGCATGGGAAAAAGGGCAGATTGGGGAAAAATTAAAGAAACCATCCAGACATTTCGGGATGAATTTAATTTGTAGATTCTTGATTCGTAACGTTGACGTAGTTGAAGTTTTCTGACATTTTGCTGGGCGACGATGAATATTCATGAGTATCAAGCCAAAGAACTTCTCGTTAAATTTGGAGTTGCTACGCCGCAAGGTTCTGTTGCAGCGACCCCTGACGAGGCTAAGAAAATTGCTCAATCTTTGAATCACCAAGCAACCTATGTTGTTAAGGCACAGGTCCATGCGGGAGGCAGAGGTAAAGGCACTTTTAAAAATGGGTTTAAAGGGGGTGTGCATCTTTGTAAAACACCGGATGAAGTCTATGACGTGGCGGAAAAAATGTTGGGCCAAGTATTGGTCACTCACCAAACGGGAGCAGAGGGTCGACTGGTCAGAAAAATTTTAATCGCTGAAGCGGAAGAGATTCAACGCGAACTTTATTTTGCAATTTTATTGGATCGCGCAGAAAACTGTCCTGTTATTGTTGCAAGCGAGCAGGGTGGTGTTGATATCGAAAAAGTAGCAGCGAAAACTCCTGAACTTATTTTCCGAGAAAAAGTTCATCCTTTATTGGGTTTGCAGGCCTATCAGACCAGGAAATTAATCAAATTGCTTAATCTTACTGCAGAACAGAGCAAGTTAGCGGCGAAACTTTTTTCTAATCTTTATAAACTTTTTATTCAATGCGATTGTAGTTTGGTAGAGATTAATCCTTTAGTTGTTACGAAAAAAGGAGAGGTCAAAGTTTTAGATGCTAAGTTTGGGTTTGATGATAATGCGCTTTATCGCCATCCCGAAATTGCAGCTTATCGCGATTTGGAAGAGGAGGATCCGCGCGAGGTTGAGGCTTCGCGCTACAGTTTGAATTACATTGGATTGGATGGAAACATTGCGTGTTTGGTCAATGGCGCGGGTTTGGCGATGGCAACGATGGATATCATTAAATTTTATGGCGGTGAGCCGGCAAACTTTTTAGATGTGGGTGGTGGCGCAACGGAAGAGCAGGTTACCGAAGCGTTTAAAATTTTGATTGCGGATAAAAATGTGCAATCGATTTTAGTTAATATTTTTGGTGGCATTATGCAGTGTGACATCATTGCGCAAGGCATTATTAATGCTGTGAAACATGTGAAACTTTCGGTGCCACTTGTAGTTCGTTTGGAGGGCACGAATGTGGAAAAGGGCAAAGCGCTTTTAAAAGATTCGCAATTACCCATTATTGCAGCGAATGATTTGGCTGATGCTGCACAAAAGGCAGTGGAAGCGGCAGGAGGAGGAAAGTAAGATGGCAATTTTAGTTGATAAAAATACTCGCTTGCTAGTTCAAGGGATTACGGGGAAATCGGGCGCTTTCCATGCGCGTGGCTGTCGAGATTATGGCACGAATGTGGTGGCGGGAGTGACACCAGGGCGAGGTGGAGAAAAATTTGACGATGCGATTCCTGTGTTTGACACCGTTGGTGAAGCGCGTCGCGAAACAGGTTGTAATGCCACGATGATTTTTGTGCCTGCGGCATTTGCTGCGGATTCTATTTTGGAGGCGTTGGATGCGGGTATTGAATTGATTGTTTGTATTACGGAAGGCATTCCGGTTTTGGATATGATGCGAGTGAAAGTAGCCATGCAAGGAAGTAAAAGTCGGTTAATTGGTCCGAATTGTCCCGGCATTATTACACCGGGCGCTTGCAAAATTGGAATTATGCCCGGCTACATTCATAAGCCGGGAAAAATTGGTGTCGTTTCGCGTAGTGGCACATTAACGTATGAAGCGGTTTGGCAGTTAACGCAGCGTGGTTATGGTCAATCGACGTGTATTGGTATTGGCGGTGATCCCATTAATGGCACAAGCCATCTCGAAGCGGTTAAACTTTTTAATGAAGATCCGGGAACAGAGGCGATTGTGATGATTGGTGAGATCGGTGGAACTGCCGAGGAAGAAGCCGCAGCTTATATTAAGATGCAAGTGAAAAAACCTGTGGTAGCTTTTATTGCTGGAGCAACTGCTCCTGCGGGGCGTCGTATGGGGCATGCGGGAGCTATTATTACTGGAGGAAAGGGGACGGCTTCGAGTAAAATTGAAGCGTTGCAAGATGCAGGAATTACCGTGGCATCAACGCCGGCAGTGATTGGAGAAACGTTGGTGAAACTTTTAAAGTAAGAAAGGAGTCGAACATGCCAGTAACAGCCAGAGGATTGGAAGGAATTGTCGCTGCGGAAACGCGCATTGGCGATGTGCGCGGAGAAGAGGGTATTTTGCTTTATTGTGGTTACGACATTAATGAATTGGCGGGGAAAGTTTCTTATGAGGAAGTAGTTTATTTATTGTGGCATGATCGTTTGCCCAATCGCCTCGAGCTCGACACGCTTTCGTGCGAATTGAAAAGCTCAAGGCAGCTGCCTAAAGGTGTCATTGATTTTATTAAAAAGGCGCCCAAAAAGGCGCAGCCGATCGATATTATGCGGACGGCGGTGAGTATGTTGGGTTGTTACGATTCACCTCATCCTGAGGATGCAATTGATGCGAATCGTCGCACGGCCATTAAATTAATTGCGCAAATTGGTGTGGTTGCCGCTTATTTTCATCGTGCCCGTAATGGATTGAGTTTACCGCCCGTGCGAGATGATTTAGGAGAGGCGGCGCATTTTCTTTATTTATTAACAGGCGAAGAACCCTCTGCTGAAGCCGAAAAAACTTTGGATATGGCTTATGTCTTGCATGCGGAACATGGGTTAAATGCTTCGACCTTTGCAGCGCGGGTTACCATTTCAACATTGAGCGATATGTATTCAGCGATTACTTCAGCCATCGGCACTTTAAAAGGGCCTTTGCATGGAGGAGCCAATGAAGGTGTGATTCATATGTTACAAGAAATTGGTTCGCTGGAAGCGGTAGATCAATGGGTGGCTGATGCATTGGCACAGCGGAAAAAGATCATGGGTATTGGTCATCGAGTGTATAAAACCTTAGACCCGCGCGCACCTCATTTGAAGGCCATGGCAGTGCAACTTTGTAAAAAATTAGGCGAACCGAAATGGATTAAGATGTCGGAACGTATTGCGGAAATCATGAAGCAAGAAAAGAATCTTAATGCCAATGTCGATTTTTATTCTGCAACGGTTTATTATAGTTTGGGGATTCCAACAGATCTTTTTACGCCGATATTTGCTATCGCGCGTATGAGTGGGTGGACGGCGCATATCCTGGAGCAACTCGCAGACAATCGGCTTTATCGACCACTAAGTGATTATATTGGTAAGCCGTTTGGATTGAAAGTAGTGCCAATTGAAAAACGTTAGGAAGGCGTTTTTTGATTAATTTCAGTCCAGGTTTTGAAATGGGTTTTGACTAGTTTTTTAACAGGTTCTTCTCCTAATTTTTCGATGAGTTCAGTGGCGACTTGTTTCACGCGACTAGAGGCGCCTAAAGGTAAGTTCGTTTGCAGTTGTCGGCCTTTGCTTTCCAACCATTGAACAAAGGAAGCGCGCGCGAGAATGGAGGCGGCTGCTACGACGGGGTCGCTTTCAGCGCGATGTTGTTGGTGGACATGAATAGCTTTACCTTTAGCGCCCAAATATTTTTTGATTGTCCAGGTTGTGCGGGCAAATTGATCGCAAACTGCGCGTTCGCAGGGGATGATTTCTAGAAGGTTTTCAATTGCTTTGGCATGACCCCAGCCGAGAACTTCGTTCACAGAGCCCATTTTTTTTTGGAGTTCATTATATTTTTCTGGAGAAATAGGAATGATTTGAAAACGCACCGATTTAATCTGTTTGATTGCCTCAGCTAGTTGAACGATTTTTTTGTCCGAGGTGATGGCTTTACTG
The DNA here is from genome assembly GCA_041395165.1 of Verrucomicrobiia bacterium. Taxonomy (GTDB): domain Bacteria; phylum Verrucomicrobiota; class Verrucomicrobiia; order JADLBR01; family JAIBCM01; genus JAIBCM01. The sequence goes on along the minus strand of JAWLBA010000003.1, from coordinate 70,157 downwards.
TCGCGAATGCCAAGTTCTTGAAAAGTTTTAATGGTGGCTGTGTCTGCGTAGACACCTGCTATTACCAGCGGTCCAAAAAAATCGCCTTTGCCGCTTTCATCCACGCCAATGTGAGGAATAAAATGTTCAGGATTGTGGTGCTCTTCGTAACCCAATTTAGCTTCACCTAAGATTTCAGGCTCTAAAGTGAACTCGATAAAATCTTTTGCTTCCTTGCCTTGGATTACGCATTTTCCGGATTGATAAGCCGCAACTTGAATTTTATTTTTCGAAGCTTTGAAGTGTGCATAGGGAAGGGTGGAAAACTCAAATTCGCGCTGTTGAAGCAACGTTTTTAATTTTTCGATTTGCGCCGAAGTTAATGCAATCGTATAGGTATGGGGTTCCGGCATGCAAAGAGTAAAGCGTAAAGACAGTTTGAAATCCAACGGATTCTCTGTGCCCTGGTCGAGTCGGGAAATGGTTCAATTTAGAAAAAAAATATTAACTTGGTATAAAGCGAATCAACGTGATTTGCCATGGCGGCGCACGCGGGATCCCTATGCGATTGCGGTTTCTGAGATTATGTTGCAGCAGACTCAGGTAGCGACGGTGATTCCTTATTATGATCGTTGGCTCAAACGATTTCCCACTTGGAAGACTTTGGCGAGAGCATCTCAAGAAAAGGTTTTAAAAATGTGGGAGGGTTTGGGTTATTATCAACGCGCCAGAAATTTGCACGCTGCAGCAAAGCAGGTTGTGAAACAATATCGCGAGCAACTTCCTGCGGATTGGGAGGCGATTTATCAATTGCCTGGTATGGGGCGTTACACGGCTGGCGCGATTGCAAGTATTGCGTTTTCTTTTCAAAAACCGGTTTTGGATGGGAATGTGATTCGCGTTTTGTCGCGGTTAACGGATTTGCAGGAACCGGTGAATGTTCGTCACGTGCAAGAGAAATTGTGGCAATGGGTGGAGGAATTGGTGCCACGGAAAGAGCCTGGAATTTTTAATCAGGCGCTCATGGAGTTGGGGGCGATTGTATGCACGAAAGGAACACCAGCTTGTTGTTTGTGTCCTTTGCATTTTTTATGTCGCGCAAAAAATCCCGAAAAGTTGCCTTATAAAAATCAAAAAACTTTTTTTACATCACGAGTTGAAAATGTTGCGATTTCTTTTAATAAAGAAGTTATCTGGATGAAAAAACAAGAATCTACCCAGCATTGGAAAGGCTTGTGGTGTTTTCCTGAGATTCAACAAATCCCAGCGGGTAAACCGTGGCATCAATTAGTTTATTCCATTACTCGGTATCGTGTGACTTTACGGGCTTATTTTTCACCGTTTCTTTTGCCAGATTCCAAAGAAATTCCTTGGACTCAATTACAAAAGTTGCCCATGCCAGCACCGCACCGTAAGCTGGCCAATATTTTGATGAAAGAAAGGAAAGAGTATTAAGATGAAATATTGGTTAGTAAAACAGGAGCCGGAGAGTTATTCTTGGCAGGATTTTCTAAGAGATGGAAAGACGGCTTGGACAGGGGTAAGGAATTTTCAAGCGCGCAATTTTTTGCGTTCGATGCGTTGTGGTGATTATGTATTATTTTATCATAGTGTTACGGATAAAAAGGTGGTGGGAATCGCCGAAGTGGCCCGAGAGGCTTACCCTGATCCGACTGCTCGAGGTGATGGAGATTGGGTGTGTGTGGATATTATCCCTATTAAAACTTTGACAGAACCGGTCTCTCTCGACATAATTAAAAAGGAGCCTGAGCTAAAAGAAATTTATTTAATTCGACAATCTCGTCTATCTGTTATGCCGTTGGAAGTTGCGCACTTTAAAAAAATAGTTAAAATGAGTAAAACGATCATTTCTGTTAAAGATCGATAGAAATTAAAGGGAAAAGAATTTTTTGGAAAAATAAAGAAATGAAAAAAGGAAAACAATGAAGGGGGTGACTAAGCATGTTGGAAGGTATTGTCAAATGGTTTGACACGAAAAAAGGCTTCGGATTCATTGCTCCTAATAATGGCGGTAAAGATGTTTTTGTGCATTTTTCTGCTATTTATGGAGATGGCTTCAAAAATCTAGAAGAGGGTGATCACGTTCGTTACGAAATCATTGCTTCGGATAAAGGTCCTAAAGCTAGTCGTGTGGAAAAAGTTTAAAGGTTTCAAATATTGAGAGTAACGCAGAAGCGTTAAAATAGAGCTGAGAGATAGCGTTCTGTTTCAATTGCTGCAGCACAACCTGTTCCTGCTGCAGTAATAGCCTGGCGATAAATGGAATCAGCAACGTCACCCGCAGCAAAGATGCCAGGCATCGAAGTGCGGGTGCCTATTTTCAACTTAATATAACCTTCAGCGCTCATATCAAGTTGGTCAATAAAGAGTGAAGTGTTGGGAATTAACCCAATAGCAACAAAGACGCCGGCGCACTCCAGTTGGCTGATGCTTTTGTCTAAGGTGTTCTGTAATTTTACACCCGTGACGCGGTCTTGTGTCACATCCAAAATTTCAGTTACGATAGAATTCCAAACTAGCTGAATTTTTTCATGAGCTAAAGCGCGTTCCTGCATAATTTGGGAAGCACGTAATTCATCGCGACGATGAACTAAATAAACTTTGGAAGCAAAGTGGGTTAAATACAAAGCCTCTTCCAAAGCAGAATCTCCACCTCCTACCACGACCAAAGGTTGGTTGCGAAACATAGGCAGGGCACCATCGCAAGTGGCGCAATAAGTCACCCCTTTTTTATCGAGAAGTTTTCGCTTTCCAAACCGAGATGACGGTGAGAGGCACCTGTGGCGATGATCACGCTATGCGACAAAATTTCTTCGCCTTCTTTCCAGAGACGAAAAGGGTATTGAGAAAAATCGACTTTTTCGATTTCACCAAATTGCACATCTGCGCCAAAGCGTTCGGCTTGTTTCTGCATAAGAGTCATCAATTGAAAACCGTCAATTCCTTCAGGAAATCCCGGATAATTTTCTACGATGCTGGTGGTGGTCAATAATCCACCCGGCATTTTTCCGGTTAAAACTAAAGGTTTTAAGTTGGCACGCGCGGTATAAATTGCCGCGGTCAGTCCGGCACAACCGGTTCCTAGAATGGTGACCTTTCTTATGTTAGCACTCATCACGAAAGACTATAGCGTTGCTGAGTTGCATATCCAGCGTCTTTTGTTTATGACTAAAGTATGGATAGATTAGAAAAAATTTGGGATTTGCAAGAAGCCCTCAATCATCGGCTTGGCATTCGAACCGGCGTGCTCAGCAAGGAAGAAAAACAGAAATGGGTTTTGAACTACTGTCGCGCGATGGGTCAGGAAATTGCCGAATTAACGGATAGCATTCCATGGAAATGGTGGGCGAAATATCAAACGTTTGATGAGCAAAATGCGCGAGTGGAGGTGATCGACCTTTTTCATTTCCTGATTTCTATTGCGCAAGTTTTGGATATGAGTCCGGAAGATCTTTATCAAGCTTACCTCAAGAAAAATGAGGTAAATAACAAACGTCAAGATGCCGGTTATCATGTAAAAGATGAACATGATTCCAAACACATCTAAAAACAATATTGTTTGTTAAGAGGGGCAGAGGGCTCGCTTGACTGAGCCTTGATTGTTTGGTGTTTAGCTTTTTATTGATATGGTCTTGGGTTGTCGATGAGGTAAGAACCGATAAATTGAGCCGACAAGTAAACTCAATGTTGTCGCAACGAGACAACCTGTTACAGGAAATCGGATTTCAAAAAGGTAAGCCAAAAAGGCGCTAATAATATACCAGTCTATGATAAAAAAGAACCAGGCAAAGAGTGGCCAAGGCCAAGCGTTTCGTATACTGAACCATAGCATGAAAAAAATAACGCTTAACCATAAAATCCAAATCAAGAAATTCGGAGTGAATGTGACTGCTTTTTTATTGTAAATCGCATGCCAGGCAAGAAGTTGAACTTCGGCGGGTGATAGCAATCCGACTGCGGTTGTGATGGGCTGATAAATATTGGTTTCGCTTCGGCCTACCATAACGAATTTTTCTTTTAATTGATCCATATTCCAAGGGGACGGTTGAAACCGATTCGTTGTTGACAGGCTGGCAGCCAGCACTAAAGAATCTAAACCTATTCTTTTGATCCGTAGTGCATCGGTAGGATGGGTTTTAATCCACATGCGACATTGGTTGTCGACAGGGATTTTAAATAATTTTTTCCCTCTTCTTTCGATAATAATTTTATTTTTTTTCCATTGCACATCAGCTGGAGTTAATCTTTCATTTTGTAAAACGCATTGCAAAATAAAAGAAGGATAAAGATTAGTGCCCCATCGAAAAGCGAGTGGCACATTTCTTAAGACACTGGAAGTTTCTATGGGCAAGTTATTGAATCCTAAAGCAGCCTGAGCAGAAAAAGTTTCTAATGGGAAAAAACCTCCATTGTAAGAAGGCATGAGCTTGAGTTGTTGTGATTTTGATTTTAAATTTTCTACGGGTTGGTTGTCAATCGTAGGTTCTTGTGTTTGAAGCGCGTTGGCTGCCAAGACAACACCTGGAGTGCGTTGAATTTGGTTGATGAAAGCATTATCGAAAGCAGTATAGCTCGGATCGCGTTCGGAAAGTATCATTTCGAAACCTACACCTCGTACGCCTCGCCCTCGCAAGGTTTGTAAGAGAGTGGCATAAGGCAAACGCGAAAATGGCCATTGACCTTCGCCATAAGTACTGAGAGTGCTGGCATCGATCTCTACTGCGACGATATTGGTCAAGAAAATGGGGCGAGTGCTACCGAGCGATTGTAGCTTATCCCATTGTTTGTTTTCCCAAGTTTGCCATAAGTCAGAGCGATCTAAAAACAAAACCAGTAAGAAAATAATGAGTCCAAAAATATACCAGCTTCGCAGCAAAAACGAAAAACGTTGATTTTGCGTTTGTTGTTTTAACCAGACTAACGCTTCACTTCTATTTTTCAATTTGCCCTCCAATTGTAAGTCATATGCTTTTTGTAATAATTTTCCTACTTCTGGTCCCGGCGCGATATTTTGTGCTAATACATCTTTGCCATTAAGAAAGCCTTGGGGTTTGATTTCTTCTTGAGAAAAATTTTCCCAACGCTGTTTTAAAAATCCATAAATTTTTAGATCGCCATGTGAACTAAGACAGTCCACGCGATGCAGTTCTAACTCTTCAAGAAACGTTTCTCGAGATAAGAACCGTTTTAATGTACTGAGACGCATTTGAGGTGCATCTTTGAAGCTCATATGATTTGCCACCATGGCAATAATGCGTTCTGATTGAGCATTGGAAAATCGTAAGCGTCCCAAAATCTTTTTTGCCATCGTGGCGCTTACGCTTTCATGGCCATTGAACCGGATGCGACCGGTGACATCCACAGCATAAGTCGCTGGCTTTCCGATGTCGTGCAGTAACACAGCCCAAACCAAAGCTTCATTGCGTTGTTGTAGGTGGCTCAACATGAGTCTGACATGCACAAAAACGTCACCTTCAGGATGAAATTGAGGAGGTTGTTCGACACCTTTTAATGCTTCGACCTCCGGCAGGATCACTTTTAGCAATCCACTATGATCCAATAAATCAAATCCCTTCACCAGATTGGGGCCTGTTGCCCATTTTTTAAATTCTTCACGAATTCTTTCTGGGCTAACTTGGTTAATGGTGGTGGTTTCGGCTTGCAGTGCTTGCCAGGTGTTGGGTTCTATTTGAAAGTTTAAAGCGCCTGCAATTCGAACTGCGCGCAGCAAACGCAATTTATCTTCCGCGAAACGTTCTTTGGGATCGCCCACAGCGCGAATTATTTTATTTTCAAGATCTTTTTGGCCACCGACAAAATCTAAAACGCGATTGGTGACGGGATCAAAAAAAAGAGCGTTAACGGTAAAATCGCGTCGATGGGCATCTTGTTCTACGCTGGAAAAGGTGACCGATTCTGGGCGGCGTCCATCGATGTAGATATTATCTTTACGAAAGGTTGCAACTTCGACATGACACCCTTTTTCTTTAACGATTACGACACCAAAACTTTTTCCGACTAAATCGCTTTTTCCTGGAAAGAGCGCTTCGACTTCTTCGGGTCGCGCGTTGGTAGCAATATCGTAATCGGTAGGGGTAATGCCCAAGAGTTGGTCGCGCACGCAGCCACCGGCAAAGTAAGCTTCAAACCCTTTGCTTTGTAAAAGGCGTAGAATTTTTTCGGCAATGTCTCTCATTTGTGAGACTGTACTTTATTCTCTCTCGGTTGTTTTGGACAACGATAAAAAATATAAAGTAAACCGCCGATCAAAGCGAGAATCACTGCCAATATCCAGTAGGTTATAGAAAAAATAAAAGCTTTGGTTTCCTCAAGATGAGCGCCTCGAAAGAGCAGCAAAAAAGCTGTTTCGCGCAATCCCAGGCCTGAGATGGTGACAGGTAAAGTAATAACGGCATTTACCAGAGGCATCATTCCTGCTGTGAGTAAAAATGGTATGGGCAAGGAGAAGGCGCGCGCTAAAAAGTAGCCGCAAAAAATTAAACTTAAATGGACACCAAGAGATAGTCCGAAACAAACGGTGAGAATGGTTTTGCCTTCTCGGAAACAAATTTCTAGGATTTGATCCGTTTGTTGAAGGAGTTTTTCTCCCCAATCCCAACGTTTGATAAGGTGAAATAGGCCCCAATTTTTTTTTCTGAAAAAGACTAAGCTTACCAAGCCTATAATGCCTAATGTTAAAAAGGCCGCTAAAAACAAAACAAAAATTTTGGTTTCCGGCTCTTGAGATAGCCAGTGCCAGCTTAAGGGTAAGGCGCAAAGTGCGAGGGCGAATAATCCTAAAAAACCTAAACTGCGATCCAAGAAAATGCTAAAGAGTGCGGGAGTTTTTTTCATTTTTTCGATTTGAAAAAGGTAAAAAACGCGTGCGGCATCGCCTCCAATAATGCCGATAGAAAAGATAGAGAAAAAGAGGCCAATGAAGCCGATGGCTAATGTGTGCTTAAAGTCTAAAAAGATTTTTTGTGTTTTTAGCAGAAAATGCCAGCGCGTTATGCCAATAATAATAGATATTGTGGCAGCCAACAGGGATAACCAAAACCAATGCCATTGCAAATTTTTCCATTCGATATGCCAACGCTCTGCTGAAATGGGGAAACGATATAGTAGTAACGCCAATAATCCGAGGGAGAACCCGGCTTTCAAAGCGATCATGAATCCCCGCTTCATTGTATTTGGAAATTTTTTAATATGTTCAAACTTTTTTGAATATGATCCTCCGAGGTTTTAGGATGAAACTCTAGAACCCACGGGATGGTTGTGGCAAGTTGAGATAAAAAAAGTGGCCACTCTATATTGCCTTTGCCTAAAGCTTGGTGATCTTGTGATGGAAATCGAGCATCATGAATGTGGCAGCCGCCAAGATGATTTTTTTGTTGAGAAAAGGTTTCCCAATGATTGAGCCAGCTTCTTTCTTGTTTAAGTTGAGCATGGCCAAAATCATGCCAATAAACTAATGTGTCGGAAGGGTAACGATTCCATAGTGTTGTGAATTCTTCCTCAAAAGGCAGTTCTCCAAAATAAGCACGATTTTCGATGCCTAATTTTATTTTTTTGTTTTTTGCGTAAGGAATAATCGAACTCAGACATTCATGCACTCGATCCCATAAGGGAACCACTTTCTTTTGCCGAAGCGTCACCAGTTTCAATTTGCAATCTACAGCGCGACTTTTTTCCTTGAGCTAAAGCTTGGATGAGTGCGTGCTCTTCTTTTTCCAGAAAACAGCGAACCCAAATGGAGAATAACATAACTGGCTCCAACTTGTTCGGCGAAATCGATGCTTTCCTTAGTTTTTTATACGGCGCGTTTGCGATCGGCTTGATGGAGTAGGAGTGTAGGTTAAAAAATCGGGCGCATCTTTTTGCATGCCAGGCGGTAGGGGACAGTAATTATGAACGCTGCTGATTCGCAAGGCGCTTTTGTTGAGATACTTTAAAATGCCTGGCATGAGTTCTGCGCGAATGCCGTGTCCGAAAGTTCTGCCCATTGGAATCCCAAGGTTTCGATTTCTCGAAGCATGGAGCCGCCTTTGTCATGTCGATGAGCATTCCAACTAGTTGAAAAGCGATCACATTAAAATTCAATAACTTGATTGATTGTTATATAATAAAAAACCCGGTCGATAGTAAATGACCGGGTTTTTAAATTTTATCACTGAATTATAAGAGAAGTTTCCCCAATAATTAATGCGCGGCGTTTTTAATTTGCGACGCTTTCTTTCACTGGGTTTCTCATAGTTTTTGCGCAAACGTGCTTCACGAAGCGTTCCTTCGCGATCGAGTTTTCTTTTCAATCGGCGTAACGCTTTTTCTACAGATTCACCTTTTTTAAACGAACTTCACTCACTCGTGTTCACCTCGACTCTCTCTATTCTCATTTTTCATTTAGACGAATTAATATCCTATAATCATCAGCTATAATGGGTGGTTCTGTCAAACAAAGCCTTAAAAATTTATATTTTACTTATTTTGAGTAACTTAAGGTAAATTATGATGTTTAAATAAACGATTTTTTTCAATTTTTTTAGCTCTTCTAAACTCAATTTTCGCCATTTCCGGCCGGTAAATGGTCTAAAAAGATTGGCCCGACTTGTGTCCGAACCAATTTTTTTACTTCGTATCCCAACTGAAAAAATTGTTGGCGAATCTGACGTTTAATCCCCTGGCTTAAAATTACTTTTACGGTCTTTCGATCAAAGCATGAATCGCATCGAACTTAGCACGTTTTCCCTCCACCCAACTTCCCTTTCAACAGACGAGTGCTCTTTTGAAAATCAAAAAAGCTGTCAACGTGACCCGATAAATTTTACTCACATGATAGCGTGGATGCGAAAATTGCTGAGCTAAATAACCATCATCAGTTAGCAACAACAGCCCTTCACTCTCAGCGTCCAATCGCCCAACGTAAAATAACGATTGAAATTCTGTGGGTAATAGATCGTAAATAGAACGAAAAGAGCCTTCCGATTTTTTGGAGCAGACGAATCCACGCGGCTTATTGAAAGCGATCACTATTTTTTCTTGCTTAAGGTGAACTTCTTTTCCGTTGCAAGTGACTTGATCCTGGGACTTAACTCGTGTTGCTAAAGAAGTGATTTTTTTGCCGTTGACCCAAACCAAGCCATCGCGAATCAATCGCTCGCAAGAACGGCGCGAACCCAAACCTGCTGAGGCTAGAAATTGATTGAGCCGCAGATATGTTCCTTGCGGCATAAATTTTATTTATTCTGGTTTAGTCTTGCGTAAACCTGTCACGCGATCGCCAGATTTCCATTGGCCACGCTTTTTTAATAATTCAACCCGCTCAAATCGTTTGAGAACACTTTTTTTGGCGGCCATAGCGCCTTGACTCTTTAAACTACGATGTTGTGACATAATTTTTATTCTTTCAAAATTTTTAAGGATGATGAAAAAAAATCCCTATTTCGACAAGCAAATTTCCTAAAATACATGGGCTGATTAAAAATTAACTAGCAAAATGCCCGAGGCGGGACTCGAACCCGCACGCCCTTGCGAGCACAGGATTTTAAGTCCTGTGTGTCTGCCATTCCACCACTCGGGCTAGCTAAAATAGATAGCTCACGATTAGTTTTTCTAACAGTGAGATCTCTAAACGCTATATAAAGAATGAAAATGAAATGCAATGGGAATTTAGAGAGAAATTTTTTATCTCTATCTATTGCCTTTTATTCTGAGCAATGTTATTGTGATCGAATTAGGAGGTTAAAGAGAATGAAAAGGAAATTTCTGTTTTTTATTTTATTATTAGGTTTTGTTGATTCCCGTTTGAGCCAGGCGCAAATCGTAATTACGGATGTTGTACAAGTTTACAATGAAAATTTTACTGTGTTAACACCAGCTAATACGCCTTGGGTGAATAATTTTTCTGTTCCAGGATGGTATTTAATTCAAGAGACCAATAATATTAATGCTCTTTTAGTCAATGACGGATCGATCAGTATTCCAAATATTTATAATTTCGGCATCAATGCTGATGCCAATCGTTCTTTGGGCGCCCTGTCAGCGCCTAGTCAAAGCGCTTTCATGGGGTTACGTTTTACTAATGCTAGCGATTTAATTATTAAGCAAATTAATTTGAGTTATGTAGGGAAGCAGTGGCGAAGGGGAGAAATGGCTGGTGTTCAAAAACTGCAACTCTTTTTTCGAAAAGGAGGAACGAATTTCTTGGCAGATACTAATAATCTCGATTGGACAGCTCAACCCACTGTTGATTTTACCAGTCCACAAACCAATTCTTTTTCAGCTATTTTAAATGGTAATAATCCGACCAATCAAACTTTCATTTCAAATTCACTAGCCGGTATTTCAATTGTCCCTGGTGAAGAGTTTTGGTTGCGCTGGTTTTTCCCTAGTCCTGTTCAGTTTGGTCACGGGTTAGCGATTGATGATGTGGCAGTATCTTTTAGTGGTATTTCTAATATAATTAATCCGGGTCCAACTAATAATAACGGTATTAATAGTGTTTTGTCGTTATTAGATGTTAACCTTAACCTGAAAAAACCAAAGGCTAATAAAACATTACGTTTTAAAGGTGTTAATGGTTTTCCCATCAAAGGCCAGATCTTTGCCACTACGAGTGTTGTGACCAAAGCTTCTTATGCTGCTTTTGCTACTTCTACTAATGTTCCGACCAATCTGGCTTTTTTGGAGGCTGGTATATTTAAGACTAAGATTAAGAAGAAGTTGGCTAAAAAAGGGGTTATGGCTCTTTTCAAGCATAAAGGCCAAGTTAATAAACCTGGTCAAGGTATTGTTTCCGGCACTCCTTCCGTAACGCTTATTGTGAAAGTAGATGGGATTCAGGGAACTAATGCGGGTAGCGCTTTCTTTACGAATGTTTTCAGTTCAAAAGTAAAATAAGATTTTTTCATTTTTACATTGAAAAAAAAATCTCGAATCCTAACTTGGTTCGATGAAATATTCTAAATTAGCTTTATATGGTTTATTAGGTTTTGTTTTTCAATTTTCTTTACGAGGGCAAATTGATATTTCCAATGTGCCTTTTACTTATAGTCAAAACTTTGATGTCTTTGGAATAAACAATTCTCCATGGTCGAATAACATGACCCCTTTTCCGGGTTGGTATTATGTTTATGCCACAGATGGTATGGGTTCTTCAGATATCTTCGGCTTAGTAGCCGATGATGGAAGCAATCCTTTAGTGGTTCCAAAAAATTATGGCTCCAATGGGTCGCTTGATCGAGCTTTGGGTGGCGTCAACGGAATGCTTGGTCCTCAACATTTGGATTGGTTTTATGGGGCACGCTTTCATAATTCTACCGCTTTTAGTGTTAGTAATATTACTATTTCTTATAGAGGTGAACAGTGGACTCAAAACAATGCTATGCCACAGACTTTAAGATTTTTTTACCGGATTGGTGGTAGCGATTTTTTAGCCAATAATACAGGTTGGACTGCTTTGTCTTTGTTTGATTTTGTTAGCCCTAGAACGGGTGTAACTCTTGCGTTGGATGGCAATGCTTTGCCTAATCGAAAACTATTTTCTGTGAATAGTGCGGTATTCCCTAATCCTATTGTTATACCGGCCAATGGAGAATTTTGGATTCGTTGGGCTCAATCTGATAATCTAAACAATGGTCAAGGTTTGGCTATTGACGATTTTTCAATTGATTTCTCTACAAATGGATTCAATGTTAACCCTAACCCTACCAATAATGCCCCTGTTTCATTCTCTGATATTCAACTTTCTCTAAAAAAACCTAAATTTGATAAAACACTTCGTTTTAAAGGAACTAGCGGTTTTTCTTTTAAAACTCATGTGCTTGCTACAGTGAGACACCAACTCAAGTGTCTTACGCCGCTTTCGCTACAGGAATAACTAATACTCCGACTAATCTTGTTGCAGCAGGACGATTTAAGCTCATTACCAAAGGTAAACTTGCTAAAAAGGGTGTGAGGGCGCTTGCTAAACATAAAGGTAAAGCCAATAAACCCGGACAAGGCATTGCTGCTGATACCGCTTCGGTAACCTTAATTGTTAAAGTTGATGCGTTGCAAGGAACCAATGTTGGTAGCGTTTTCTTTACCAATGTGTTCACTTCCCAAGTACAATAATTGATTATTTTTGCGCGACAGCGAGCCATATCTTTCTATACTGAGAGATATGGCTAAACTTTCACTTCAAGACATTTCTTGCGAAAATCAGCGGGTAATGGTTCGTGTCGACTTCAATGTACCGCTAGAAAATAAACAAAGTCATCCCACGATCACTGATGACACTCGAATTCGAGCTGCTTTACCTACGTTGATTCATTTGCTTAAACAAAACGCTATTATTGTTTTAATGAGTCATTTGGGGCGCCCGAAAGGGAAAATAGATGCTCATCAAAGCCTTCGCCCGATTGGTGTTCGACTTAATGAACTTCTTAATCATCCGGTGGCGTTTCTCCATCATGATTTAATGAAACCGCAAGATTATGAAGAGGTGCAATCGATTCTTGCTCATGCCAAGCCCGGTCAAATTTTTCTTCTCGAAAATATTCGCTTTTATCCGGGTGAAGAAAAAAATGATCTATAACTTGGTAAAAAACTTGCCGCGTTGGGTGATACTTATGTTAATGACGCTTTTGGCTCGGCGCATCGCGCGCATGCTTCCACCGAAGCCATTGCCCGTTTTTCAAAAAAAGCAGTCAGTGGTTTTCTCATGCAAAAAGAACTCCAATTTCTTAGCGAGGCAGTGGAAGAGCCGGCAAAACCGTTTGTGGTGATTTTAGGCGGCGCGAAAGTGTCTGATAAAATTAATGTAATAGATCGACTCATTGAAAAGGCCGACACCATTTTGATTGGTGGAGGAATGGCTTATACGTTTCAATACGCTTTAGGTAAAAGCATTGGAGACTCCTTATGCGAACCGGATAAAAAAGAAGTGGCTTTGTCTGCTATTGAAAAAGCAAAACAAAAACAAATTTCATTTTTATTGCCTGAGGATAATTTGATTGTTGATCAGTTCGATTTCCCCCAAAAAACAATCGGTCAAAGCCGTTTTACCCAACCGGGTGAAGCAATTCCTGATTCGTGGCAAGGGGTCGACATTGGTCCGAAGACCATTCAACGCTATCAACAGGAAATTGCTAAAGCTAAAACGATTTTATGGAATGGTCCGATGGGCGTTTTCGAGATTTCAGCTTGTGCTCAGGGCACATTTGCGATTGCTCAGGCGGTTGCTAAAAATAATCAAGCCACAAGCATTGTGGGAGGTGGGGATTCCATTAAAGCTATTAAACAAGCCGGCATAGAAGATAAAATTACCTTTATTTCAACCGGGGGCGGTGCGTCTCTTGAATTGCTCGAAGGCAAAGTCTTGCCTGGAGTTGCTGCGTTAAATGAGAAATAATTTATGCTTCGTAAAAAAATTATTGCTGCCAACTGGAAAATGAACAAAACGCCTTCTGAAGGTGTGGTTTTAACCCAAAATCTTCTCAAGCAAATCGGCGATTTTGATCGAGCGGATTTAGTCATTTGCCCGCCTTTTACCAGTTTAGCGAGTGTGAGGAATTTGATTGAAGAACACTCTCATCTTTCGCTAGGGGCACAAAATCTTTTTTACGAAAAACAAGGTGCTTACACTGGTGAAATTTCAGCCGAAATGTTGCGAGATGTGGGATGCTCTTACGTAATCATTGGCCATAGTGAACGGCGCGAATATTTCTTGGAAACTGATGAAGTGGTAAATCATAAAATTAAAACTGCTCTTGCTGCGAATTTGAAACCCATTGTTTGTGTGGGAGAAAAATTAGCGGTTCGTGAAGCCAATGGCGCCGAAACTTTAGTGCGAAACCAAATTCAAAAAGCGTTTTGCGATCTTTCGGATGAAGCAATGAGGCACATCATCGTTGCTTATGAACCGGTTTGGGCTATTGGCACAGGGAAGAATGCCACGCCTGCGCAAGCTCAAGAGGTGCATAGTTGGATTCGGGATCAGATTGCCAAGCAGTTTAGCGCTAAAGTGGCCGATCAGATTCGCATTCAATATGGTGGCAGTGTGAAGCCGGAAAATGCTAAAGAGCTTTTAAATCAATCCGATGTGGACGGCGCTTTGGTAGGAGGGGCGAGTTTGGAAGCAGGCAGTTTTTCAGCGATTGTGAAAAACAGTTGCCTTTAAGAAAGAACTATGACATTTTAGCCGGCTTTGATTCATTAAAAATCATATTATGTGGACAAATTTTATCATCATAGGATTGCAAATTGTTTTGGTGCCGCTTTGTGCTTTCATGGTGCTTTTGATTTTGATGCAACGCCCGAAGCAAGAAGGATTGGGTGCGGCATTTGGTTCCGGCATGACCGAATCGGTTTTTGGCGCTGACACGTCTAATGTGTTGAGTCGCTTAACTGTTTGGTGCGTGGTTTTATTTTTTGGCATTATATTAACCTTAAGCTCGCTTTACGCACACCGCTCCACGCCTTCCAATGAAGTTCAAAAAGCGTTAACGGAACGCACAACGAAGCCAACTTCGGTTTCTACCAATATTTTGTCTTTGGAAACTAACGTCATGGATTTGACCACTAATCTTTCTTCCAATGCCACAAATCAGCCGTAACGCGTTGTTACGATTTTTTCTTTATTTTATTTTTTTGGGATTTTTCCTTTCTTCCTGTTCGCCTTCCAAGCCTCGAGCAGATTTGGTTTTTATTAATGGTATTGAGCCGGAAAGTTTGGATCCGGCTATCATTACAGGCCAACCGGAGGGGCGCATTGTGATGGCGCTTTTCGAAGGATTAACTTCACGCGATGGTTATGGTCGTGTTGGGCCTGGCATGGCGGAACGTTGGGAGATTTCTCCTGATGGGTTAACTTACCGTTTTTATTTAAGAAACAACGCGCGTTGGAGTAATGGTGATTCTGTAACTGCGCAAGATTTTGCGCAATCGTGGGAGCGCGTGTTAAATCCAGTAACAACTTCGGATTATGCAGAAATTCTTTATTATCTTGAAAATGCCGAGGCTTATCACGATGGTAAAATGAAAGATTTTAATCGAGTGGGGGTGAAAGCGCTTGATTCGCAAACGTTGGAAGTGAGGCTGCACGATCCCACACCTTTTTTTCTCGATCTGTGCGCGTTTGTGACGACTTATCCGGTTCATTTTCCTACCCTTCGGCGCTACGGCTTAGATTGGATTAAACCAGGAAAATTAGTTTCCAATGGAGCTTATCGTCTGACGGATTGGCGGATTAATGATCGTATTCGGTTGGAAAAAAATCCTTATTATTGGCGCGTGGATCAAGTGCGATTAAACACGGTAGAAGCGTTGCCGATTAATCAGGCAACGACAGCTTTTAATTTTTATCAAACCGGTGTTGCCGATCTTGTTTTGGATAAAGGCAGTATACCGCCTTTGCTGTTGGGTGAACTACGTAAACGGCCTGATTGTCATATTGCTCCGATTTTGGCTACTTATTTTTATCGTTTCAATGTTACGCGACCTCCTTTCAATAATCCTTTAGTTCGCAAAGCGATTGCATTATCGATTGATAAAAAATTTATTGTCGAACGCATTACGCGCGCGGGCGAACCGGTTACAGGATCTTTCACACCTCCAGGGCTGCCGCAATATCAACCGCCACAAGGTTTGAGCCGCGATCCTGATTTGGGTCGAAAATTATTAGCTCAGGCTGGTTATCCGAATGGGAAAAATTTTCCTGCCATCACACTGCTATATAATAAAACGGAGCAGGACGAAAATATCGCATTGGCTTTTCAAAGTATGATGAAAAAAGAGTTAGGAATTCGAGTGGAATTGAGAAATCAGGAATGGAAAGTTTATCTCAATTCATTAAGTCAATTGGATTATGATATTGCGCGCTCCAGTTGGGTAGGGGATTATGCTGATCCCAATACTTTTCTCGATTGTTTTGTGACAGAGCGCGGCAATAATCGCACGGGATGGAGTTTTGCTCAATATGATCAATTGATGACTCAAGCCAATCAGGAAAATAATCCCGATAAACGCGCGCAACTGCTTCATCAAGCTGAAACCATTCTTGTGGAAGAACAGGTGCCCATTGTTCCTATTTTTCATTTTGTTGGCATTAAATTATATGACGCGAATCGATTAGGAGGCTTGCATCTGAACTTGATTGATGAATATCCTATTCGAGAAATGTTTCGAAAATAAATTTTATGGGGCAACGTTTTGTTATCCGTGTTTTATTGGCGATTCCCACTTTGTTTGCAGTGGTTTGTTTGACTTTTTTTTTGATGCGTTTAGCTCCTGGTGGGCCGTTTGATCGTGAAAAAGCGATGCCCGAAAGCATCAAACGTCAACTCATGGCGCAATATCAGTTGGACGGTCCCGTGCTCACTCAGCTTTATTATTACTTGAAAGATGTGGCTCGAGGTGACTTGCGATTATCGACGAAATATCGTAATCGCACGGTGAACGAAATCATTTCTCAAACATTGCCCATTTCCGCTTTTCTGGGCGGCATTGCTTTTTTTTTGGCGTTGGGTGGAGGTTGTTTTTTGGGAATTTGGGCGGCCTATCGACATAATCGACCGTCGGATTATATTTTGATGTTTCTAGCTTTGCTTGGGATTGCGTTACCAAGTTTTGTAATCGGGCCGTTGCTCATTGTTCTTTTTAGTTTTAAGTTAGGATGGTTACCCGTAGGCGGTTGGGGGACGGTGCAACAAGTTTTTTTACCTGCTTTAGCTTTGAGCCTTCCTTACATGGCTTACCTCGCTCGAATGGTGCGGGTGAGTATGTTGGAAACATTGAATCAAGATTATATTCGCACCGCTCGAGCTAAAGGTCTTGCCGAATGGCGCGTGCTTTATGTTCATGCTTTAAAAAATGCTGCGCTACCCGTGGTTTCTTATTCCGGGCCGCTTGCGGCTAATATTTTAACCGGTTCTTTGGTTGTGGAAGAAATTTTTAAAATTCCTGGCATTGGCCCTTTTTTTGTGAACGGCGTTTTGAATCGCGACGTTTTTGTCGTGGGGGGCATTACACTGGTTTATAGCATGTTGCTTATTGCTTTCAATCTGGTAGTCGATCTGCTTTATGGCTTGTTAGATAAACGGATTCAATCTGCGTGATATTTCGGATGAAACTTTTTTCTCAAATTCTAATTCATCGACGCATCATGATAGCTTTATGCATTTTATGTATTGTGGTGTTGTCAGCTGTCATCGGACCTTGTTTTTCTCCTTACGATTATGAAACGGGTAGCGTTGCGGCATTTTCTCCTCCCAGTTGGCAGCATTGGGGTGGGACGGATTTGTTGGGACGCGATGTTTTCACGCGCATGCTTTATGGTGCGCGAATTTCTTTGTTGGTAGGATTTGTGGGCGCTCTAGTAAGTTTGTTGATTGGCGTGAGTTATGGTGCGATTTCCGGTTATATCGGAGGTAAAACTGATTTGGTGATGATGCGTTTGGTAGATGTGCTTTATAGTATTCCACGGCTCATTTTTGTTATTACTTTGATTAGTATGTTGGACTGGCAAATGCGCCGTTTATTAACGCGTTTGGAATGGCCAGAGTTAGCGGCTCAAGCCCGACTAGTTTTATTATTCGTAGGATTGGGCGCTGATGAGTGGCTGACTATGGCGCGCATTGTGCGAGGGCAAGTGTTGACTTTGAAGGAGCGACAATTTGTAACGGCGAGCCGCGCTTTGGGACAAAATCATTTTTATCTCTTGTTTCGACATATTTTGCCCAATCTTATGGGTATTATATTGGTCTATTTAACCTTAACCATTCCAGTGGTTATTTTGGAGGAATCGCTTCTTAGCTTTTTAGGTTTGGGCGTTCAGGCGCCGCTTTCAAGTTGGGGAATTATGATTTCCAGCGGAGCGCAAATTATTAATCCTATTAAAAGTTATTGGTGGCTGCTTTTTACGCCTAGTTTAGCTATGGCTATAACTTTGTTGGCCTTGAACTTTTTGGGAGATGGCTTGCGTGATTGGCTCGATCCGCGAAGTCAATCGCATTGATATCTGGGCAACATTTAAAGAGGGTCAAGTTGTTGTTTCAATGCTCGGAGGAATTTTTCTAATCCATCGCGATAAACATTTTTCGTGCATTCAGAAAGATAAGCACGACTGGCATCAATTTCTTTAGTAAAACTTTCAATAGCGCGACGAAATTGTCCTGAGGTATGAATCGCTTGGATGAGTTGATAGTAACTTTCCAATTCGCCACTTAAAATAATTTCATGCGCTTTTTCTAATTCCCGACCTTGAAGCGTTTGAAGATAAAAAAGAACGGGTAATGTCAATTTGCCCTTAACAAGGTCTGTTCCCAATGTTTTTCCTGTTTGATTTTCGGTGCCCACGAGATCCAGGCAGTCATCGTAAATTTGGTAAGCCACTCCCAAATGCCTGCCTAATCGGCGTAACGCTTCTTTTTTTTCTTCGCTAACTTGATTCAAAAGCGCACTGAGTTCAGTGGAAACTTCAAATAAAGCGGCTGTTTTCATGCCGATGATTCGAAAATAATCTTCCATGGAAAATGTCAGATCAAATTGACGTTGGGTTTGCAAAATTTCGCCTTGAATCAAATCGCTAGCGGCTTCCGCAACTCTTTCTGCTACCCGTCGATTTTCGAAACTGGTGCATAATTTGAGAGCGTGCGCGAAAAGACAGTCGCCCAATAAAACCGCGGTTTCTGGGCCCCATCGGGTATGAGCCGTAACTTTTCCTCGCCTAACCTCTGCGTGATCCAAAATATCGTCGTGAACCAAGGAAGCTAGATGAATAAGTTCTACGACTGAGGCTAATTTGATATGGTCTGAGTGAATGCTTCCCGAAATGCCGCCTCCCAACAAAACTAAGGCGGGTCGCAGATTTTTGCCGCGTGTTTCTAAAACGTAACTCAAATAACCCACCAACGCCGGATCAAAGGCGGCTACTTGCTTGCGAATAAAAAGATCAACTTCTTTTAGTTGAGGATAAATTTCTGAAAAAGGAACCTCGAATCTCCCTCGAATGAGGGGAATTTCTTTTTTAAAAAAGTGAGTCGCTTGCAAATGGTGCCATTTCATGACTTTATTCAATGTGCCCGCAAGTTTTAAACCGTCAAAGAGATTTTTGTGATTAAAATTTATTAATAATCGAAGTTAAAAAGGATGAGCGGTTGTTATTGAGCGATCTTGGTAAGTCATTTTTAGGTTGGGTTGGCTAATCTAGCTGAGCAAAAAAGATTTAAAAAAAAGATAATTTTTTATTTGCGTTGGTGGCAAGAAATGGTGTAAAGTGGTTGAATATGGAAAAAGAAACCATATTCTCCCTTTAAAAATTATGAATGCTCCCTTTAAAGCCAGTTATGCGGATTCGTTCGAGCACGGCTTTGATGCGAAGGGGCGTATTACCATTCCATCGGAATGGCGAGATGAGGGGTATGAATCGCAACTGTTTGTTTTTCCTTCTAACGAAGGTTGTTTGAAGTGTTTATCCAGTTCTTGGTTATAATGACAGCAGGAAAAAATTATTGATTTACCGTTGGCGGATAACGCAGAAAAAAAATCGAGGCGCTCGCAATGATTGCACAGAAAATTGTGTGGGATGCACAAGGGCGCGTGATGATTTCGGAAAGATTACGTCATCATGCGGCCTTGAAGAAAAATGCCATTTTAGCTGGCGCTTTGGATCATTTTGAAATTTGGGATGAAAAACGTCGTAAAATTAAACGCGAAACTCGTTTGAGCTTGGAAGATTTAGGGTTGTAAGACGACAAAACAAAGAATTGGAAAAAATGAATGGGGAAAAATTACTGAAAGAGGCTTCTTATCACGAGCCGGTTTTGGTCTGCGAGGTTGTAGAGGTATTGCAACCGGCGCCTGGAAAATGTTATCTCGATGCCACATTGGGTGGTGGGGGTCACAGCGAAGTTTTGTTAAATGCGGGAGCGCGTGTGTTGGGATGGGATCGCGATCCCGTTGCTATTTCATTTGCCAGCAAGCGGTTAATGCGATTTGGCGATCGATTTTCTGCCCAAAAAAGAAATTTTTCTCAGATCGACGAGTTGCCGGAAAATGGTTTCGATGGAGTGTTACTGGATTTGGGCGTTTCCTCGCACCAATTCGATACTCCGGAGCGAGGTTTCAGTTTTCGATTCGGATGCGGATTTGGATATGCGCATGGATCCGTCACAAGGGCAACCGCTATTTCAACTTTTACAAGCGGCAACGGAGGAGGATATGGTTTTTTGGTTGCGTGAATATGGTGGAGGAAACTGAGAGCTCGAGCCATTGCGCGTGCGATTGTGAAAGCGCGTTCCATGTCGCGTCCCATAAAAACAACAAAAAAATTTAGTGGCTGTGATTGAGGAGGTTTATCGCGGTGGAGGCTCGCGTTCACATCATCCAGCCACGTTCTTTTCTGCCAGTTTCGTATGGCAGTTAATGATGAAATGGGCGCCTTAAAAAAGGTGCTCGGAGTTAGTGGAAAAAATTTTAAACCGCAAGGACGGCTGGCTGTAATTACTTTTCATTCCTTGAAGATCAAATTGTGAAGCGCACGATGCAGGAGAAAAGTCGCGCTTTTGAAGAAACACCCCGTTGGATTTGGCTATGTGCTGAATCCTAAACAAATTTTTTCAACTTATCACCAAAAAGCCGATTGTTGCGAGTGCTGAAGAGACTCGCCAATAATCCTCGTCAGGCGAAGCGCCAAATTGCGAGCGGTGGAAAAATTAACTCTTCAACAAGAATCAGGAGGCCGTTATGAATAATCGACTGCGTGAAGCACAAGCTTTTCAAGTTTTCACTGCTATTAAACTGGGTATCGTTATTCTTTTTGTTACGTTATTGGGTTTGGGTTTTATTGTTCAACACAACACGCATCGGCATCTAAGTGAGGAAACTTAGTTTCAGGCGAAAATGCTGCGCGAATTAAAGAAAAAATCAAATTCAAGAAGCTTATGTCGCGCGTTTAAAGAATCCCGAAAATTTAAGAAATCGGGTTCAAGAACTGGATTATGAATCTGTTTGAAATCAAAACAAGAACAAATACCAGTGTGATGGTTTGGTGGGTTGTGTCGTTGTTTTACCAGAACGCCTGCCAAAGTGGCTCAAGCGCGATGAATTTTTCTTGGACAGAACACATGCGAAAGCGCGCAGTACTTGCGATTAGCGGTTTAGTTTTTTTATTTACTGTTCTTTCCTTGCGTTTGTTAGAAGTGCAGGTAGGGAAGCATGATTATTATTTCAGGCCTGAGCAGGCAGCAAATCATACTTTTCGTAAAATGGTTTACGCCTGACGTGGTGATATTCTGGATCGTAATGGTAATCTTTTGGCGACCAGCATTCCTTATAAAACCATTCAAGCAGATCTTTTTCGAATACGACAGATCATTCAAAAAAATCAGGAAACAAAAAATCCTAAAAAAAGAATATCCTTAGAGCAAATAGCTCAATCGCTAGCGCCTTTTTTGGAAATGGATTCAGAGGAGATTTTAAAACGTTTAAACGATTCTCGTTCATTGGTTGTTTTAAAAAAGAAAGTAGAGCTTTCAGCCTGGGAAAAAATCGAGGCCTTCCAATGGCCTGGCATTTTGGGCGTGGACGAATATCAACGTCGTTATCCCGAAGGGCGAAATGCGAGTCATGTGTTGGGTTATGTTGATAGTGAAGGGAATGGCAAGGATGGTATTGAAGCTTCGATGGATCATTATTTAAAAGGAATCGATGGTTGGTATGTTTCAGAGCATGATGCCAGTCGGCACGAGATTCGCGCTTATCGTTCGCAAGATGCGCCAGTAAAAATGGTTACTCTATTTCACTTACATTGGATCAAACAATTCAATACATTGTTGAAAAAGAGTTAGACAAGGCAATGACTAATTATTCCGCCTGCAGCCGCTTATGCAATTGTGATGAGGCCAAAAAACAGGTGAAATTTAAAGCGTTAGCCAATCGTCCTACTTATGATCCTAACGAGCGAGCGAGTTTAACTTGGGAAGATAACCGATGTGTAACGGACACGTTTGAACCTGGGTCGACTTTTAAGATTGTTACCACGGCTGCGACACTCAATGAGGGACTGGTAACCCTTGATACACCGATTTTTTGTGAAAATGGTTTATGGTTTTGGGCAGGCGTACCTTTACGAGATCATAGCAGTTATGGGACTTTGACGGTGGAACAGGTTTTGCAAAAATCCAGTAATGTTGGTTTTGCTAAGTTGGGTTTAAAATTAGGTGAGACGTTGCTTTATCGCTACATTCGTGAATTTGGTTTTGGGCAAACGGTTTTAAATCAGATTATGCCAGGCGAGCAAATTGGTACGTTACGACCTTTGACAAAGTGGTCGAAACTTTCCATTACGCGCGTTCCGATTGGTTATGAAGTAGCTGCTACACCTTTGCAAATGATTACTGCTATGTCGGCCATTGCTAATGATGGGGTTCTCATGAGACCTATGTTAATTCATGAGGTTTTGGATGAAGAGGGTAGTGTGGTGGCACGTTACAGTCCGCGAGTTGTGAAACAGATTATTCGACCGGAAATTGCGAAGCAGGTGATTAAAGCTTTGTCGTCAGTGGTTTCACAAGAAGGCACAGCAGGTAAAGCTGCAGTCGAAGGTTTTACCGTAGCGGGAAAAACTGGGACTTCGCGCAAATGGGATAATGAAGCGAAAGAATATTCGCACAAACGATATTTGGCATCTTTTATTGGGTTTTTGCCAGCACAAGATCCTGAGTTTGCTCTGTTAACGATTATTGATGAGCCTTCTAGTGGTGGAATTTATGGCGGTCAAGTAGCAGCACCCGTTTTTTCCGCAATGGCTTCACGCATTGCACGACACTTGGATCTGAGTCCTGAAACTTCTTTCTGGGAGGTGGCGAGCCGATGATGTTGCAAGAATTAATTCAGGAGGTGTCATCGGCTCGTCTTTTTGGTGAAACAAAAATTCAAGTAAACGGATTGGCTTATGATTCGCGTCGCGTGAAAAAGGGGGATCTTTTTTTTGCTTTGTCAGGAAGCCAAAAACAAGGACGCGATTTTATTCAAGAGGCGGTTCGTCATGGGGCGGTGGCAGTTGTAGGTGAGGAAAATTTTGAAACAGAAGTGACTCGAGTTGAAGTTGCGAATGCGCGAATGGCTATGGCAAAAATTGCGCAGCGCTTTTTCGATTTTCCAGATCGTCAGTTGCAAATAGTTGGTATTACGGGAACGAATGGTAAAACAACAACGGCTTTTTTGACAAAACATCTTTTGAAATCGATGGGATTGCGTTGTGGATTGATTGGAACGGTGTGTTATGAGATTGGAGATTGCGTTGAGCCGGCGACTCATACGACGCCGGAATCGTGTGAGTTGTATGCGCTGTTGCAAAGGATGGTGAAAGAGAATTGTCGTGCGGCCGTGATGGAGGTTTCTTCTCATGCATTGGATCAATATCGGGTGGGTGGAGTGGATTTTGATGTAGCGGTTTTTACTAATTTAACTCGTGATCATTTGGATTATCACTCGGAAATGGAATCTTATTTTTTGGCAAAGCAACGTTTGTTTGCTGGTTTGGCTCAGCAACAAAAACCTGGCGCGATGGTGGTGAATGGAGACGATGAACGTGGTCAAATGTTGTTGAAAAATTTTTTATTGGAATCTGACAGGAAAATTATTTTTGGTGAAAATGTTGGAGATTTACGATGGGAATTACGTGGTTGGCATGATAGGGGTTGTTTGGCTGAATTTGTTTATCGAGGTCAACACTGTTCCGTAGCGTTGCCTTTGTTTGGGAAATTTAATGTTGCTAATGCTGCTGCGGCGATGGGAGCGGGATTGATGTTGGGCGGGGCTTTTCAGGAATTAACACAAGCTTTAGAAAGTGCGCCATCAGTGCCAGGTCGTTTGGAAGCGGTGCCGAATGTTCGAGGGCTTAAAGTTTTTGTGGATTATGCTCATACAGATGATGCATTAAGGAAAGCGTTGGAAACATTGGCACAAGTGCCACATCGTCGTTTGATTACAGTGTTTGGTTGTGGTGGAAATCGTGATCGAAGCAAACGTCCTTTGATGGGTGCCGTTGCGATGGAGTTGAGTAATCGAGTTTATGTGACATCGGACAATCCACGATTTGAAAAGCCAGAATCTATTATTGAAGAAATCGTGGCTGGGCTAAAAAAGGGCAACGGTTTTGAAGTTGTGGTCGATCGTAGGAAGCAATTCGTGCAGCACTCAATGAAGCGGAAGCGGAAGATATTGTTCTGATTGCGGGTAAAGGCCACGAAACGTATCAAGAAATTGAGGGCGTGCGTTACCCTTTTCATGATAGGGAAGTGGCGCGAAAAATTCTGGAGGAGGTATGCGAGTGATGAAGCTTTCGGAATTGATAGAAGTTTGGGATGATGCATTTTTGTTGTCGGGACGAAATGTTTCGAGTGCCACTCAAGTTTGGGTGTGAGCACAGATTCGCGTCGAGTGACAAAAGGTGATTGCTTTTTTGCATTGAAGGAGAGCGTTACGATGCTCATAATTTTATTGGAGAAGCCATTGAACGGGGTGCTGCGACTGCTGTTGTGGAGCGTGATGTAGAAACGCCGAAAGAGTTTCCATTAATTTGTGTTGATGACACTGTATTGGCATTACAGCAGTTAGCGTCTGTTTATCGCAATAGTCTTAAGATTCCGATTGTGGCGGTAGCCGGAAGTAACGGTAAGACAAGCACAAAAGAGTTAATTGCGGCAGCATTAGGTCAACGTTGTAAAACTGCGAAAACTTTGGGTAATTTAAATAATCATCTTGGTGTGCCATTGACGCTTTTGGAAATTAATCCTGAGCATGAAGCAGCGGTAGTGGAATTAGGCACGAATCATCCAGGCGAAATTGCTTTTTTAACGAAATTGGTTAAGCCGAGTGTGGGAGTTATTACCAATATTGGTTTGGAACATTTGGAATTTTTTAAAGATGAAGCGGGGGTTGCCAAGGAGGAAGGAGCGTTGCTTGAGGGAATGAAAACTCAAGCGACTGCCATTTTAAATGCAGACGATTCTTGGACGGAATTGTTGCGTGGTAAAGCAAAAGGGAGGGTTTTAACAGCCGGGTTTAGTGAATCGGCTGACGTTCGAGTAATTGAATTAAAAGAAAATGATAACGGGCAATCTTTTCGTGTGATTTTTCAGGGCGATGAGAAAATTTTTGAACTGCCATTGGTGGGGCGACATTTGGCGGGGAATGCTGCTTTGGCCATTGCTACGGGTTTATCGTTAGATTTTTCTTTAGATGAGATGGCGGGAGGATTGAAGCGGGTGAGTTTACCTTCCGGGCGCATGAAAGTATATGTTGCGCAAGGTGGCGGAAAGGTGATTGATGATTCTTATAATGCTAATCCCAGTTCCATGAAAGCAGCTTTGCATTATTTAGCTGGATTATCAGGTCGACGAATTGCGGTGTTGGGTAGTATGGGTGAGTTGGGTGAGGAGTCGAGCCAGTGGCATTGTTATGTAGGTCGAGAAGCAGCTCAACTTCCTTTGGATTTGGTGGTAGCGATTGGGAGTGAAGCGGAAAATTATGCGCAGGGAATTGCTAATAAGATAAAGGTTAAAACTTTTGGTGGAATCGAAGAGGCTATCGATTTCCTTATGGAAAATGAAGGTGCAAATGATGTGATTTTGGTGAAGGCGTCGCGCTCAGCACGGTTAGAACGGGTGGTAGAAGCGTTGGTAGGGAGCGTTCCAGAAAGGAATCACTCATGTTAGAATTGTTACATCGTTATTCTGAGACGTTTGGTGCGTTTAACTTGTTTCGTTACGTTTCTTTTCGTGCATTAGGGGCGGCGACGACGGGTCTTTTGTTTTGTTTATTTTTTGGACCCTGGATTATTCGTAAGTTAACCGAGTTAAAATTGGGTCAACCGATTCATGCTAAGGAAGAGGTTCATCGTTTAGCTGAATTGCATGGTGGAAAAAGTGGAACGCCGACGATGGGGGGCGTGATGATTTTAGCAGCGGTGGTGATTGCTACTGTGTTGTGGGCACCGATTTTAAATCGATTTGTTCTTTTGACTTTGTTTGCGATGCTAATTTTAGGCGGGTTGGGATTTTGGGATGATTTGTTGAAAGTGAAACGCAAGAAATCGGCTGGAGTTCGGGTCGAGTAAAACTTTTAGTGCAAATTGTGTTGGCTGTTGTGATCGGAGCCACTTTGTTGAGTGATGAAGCAACGAGTCGACAGGCGTCTCAGTTGGAAGTGCCATTCTTTAAAGAACCAATTTTAACGATGGGTTGGGGAGCTTTGGCTTTTTTGCTTTGGTGTTAACGGGCTCTTCAAATGCAGTAAATTTAACAGACGGGCTAGATGGTTTGGCTGCGGGATGCACGGTGATTGTGGCGTTGGTGTTTGGTATTTTTAGCTATGTGTCGGGCAATGTGAAATTGGCTGAGTATTTATTTATGCCTTATACGGCTGGAACAGGTGAGTTGACGGTGATTGCTGCTGCGCTAGTGGGCGCGACTTTAGGGTTTTTATGGTTCAATTGTTATCCAGCAAAAGTTTTTATGGGTGACACTGGCTCTTTGGCAATTGGGGGAGCTTTGGGCACGATTGCGATTTGTATTAATCAAGAATTTTTATTGTTGGTTGTGGGTGGTGTGTTTGTGATGGAAGCGCTTTCGGTGATTTTGCAAGTGGCCTCTTTTAAGCTGACTGGTCAAAGGATTTTTGCGATGGCGCCACTTCATCATCATTTCGAATTGAAAGGGTGGAGTGAGACAACGGTGGTGGTTCGATTTTGGATTCTTGGCGTTTTTTTTGCGTCGCTGGCTTTGTTAACTTTGAAATTACGATGAGGTAGATGAAGCATGAATGGTTATGAAATGGAGCGGACAAAAAGTTGTGGTGATCGGGCTGGGTGCCAGTGGTTTGGCAGCGGCGCGTTTGCTTCATGGATTAGGAGCGGAGGTTACAGTGAGAGACGAATCGGATAATGAGTTGTTGAGAGAACGTGCTAATTCTTTGTTGGCGCGAGGAATTCATGTTGAGTTGGGAAAGTTTATTCGTGCGGATGAGATGCGTTTTGATTTTGGAGTTTTGAGCCCCGGTATTGATCCTCGGCGCTCTATGATTCAAAGTTTATTGAAAGCCAAAGTACCAATATGGAGTGAATTGGAGTTGGCTTATCGTTTTTGTCAATGTCCTTTAATTGCGATTACAGGAACGAATGGGAAAACAACAACAACGGAGTTAGTTCATGCTATTTTAACTGCGGGTGGTAAAAGATCGTGTGCTGCAGGTAATATTGGCTTGGCTTTGAGTGAAGTGATTCATGATAGCGATAAACGAGATGTGACGGTGGTGGAAGCAAGTTCTTTCCAATTGGAGCAAACCGTTCATTTTCATCCGAAAGTTGCTGCGTTGTTGAATATTTCACCGGATCATATGGATCGCTATGATTCGATGAGTGAATATTTTGCTGCAAAGTTAAAAATTTTTAAAAATCAAGATGCTGGTGATTTGGCAATTGTTAATGCTTCCTTTGGTCAGTTGGATTTAAAAGCGAAAACGATTACTTTTTCTGCGCGAGGATTGGCGGCGGATTATACTTTGGAACAGGGTGTGATTTGTTATCATGGTCGCAAAATTATTGCTATGGAATCCTTGCCTTTGGAGGGATTGCACAATGCGGAAAATGTCATGGTGGCGATTGCAGTGGCTCAATATTATGGAATCGAAGAGTCAGCAATTGTGAAGGCGTTGATTAATTTTCGTCTTGCCCCTCATCGATGTGAGTGGGTTGGAAAAATAAAAGGGGTGACGTTTATTAATGATTCTAAAGCAACCAATGTAGACGCTATGGTACAAGCGATTGAAAGTTTTCCTAATCCCATTGTTTTAATTGCGGGTGGTAAGGATAAGGGATTTGAATTTGATTCTGTAGCAGAGCTAGTAGCGAAACGAACTCGAGGTGTGGTGTTAATAGGAGAAACTGCATCGAAATTAAAACAGGTCTGGGTGAAGGCTAATTGTTTGTTCGCACCAGATTTTCAAGAGGCTTTTAATCAAGCTGTGTGTTTAGCGCAAGCAGGTGATGTGGTGTTGTTGTCACCCGGTTGTTCCAGTTTTGACATGTTTCGCGATTATGCGGATCGTGGCAATCAATTCAAAGCAATGGTGCAAAAACTTTTACAGGAAAATGTCGATTAAATTCAAAAAAGGAGAAATTAATATGGAAAATCAATGGGAAAAAGAAAGTAAAGAAGGTATTCGTTTGTCGCATGTCTTTTTAATTGTCTTAGTTGTTCATCTTGTGGTGATCGGTGGCGCTTTTGCGTTTCAATATTGGCGAGGTGGTGCGGAAACTAGTGTGAGCGAAGTTTCGGAAAAACCGCAAAAGAGTCGATCCAGAAAAAAAATGGAAGTCAGCGAACCGCAAGTTCAAAAAATAGCAGAGGAAATCAGTCAAACGACTCCTACTGTAGCTTCGGAGGAGAAGGATATTGCCAAACCCGCTGTCACTTCTACTTTGCCTCCGCCTGTGATGACGCCTAAGGCTGCTGTTCAGGAAGTAAAAAAAGAGATGGTGGCTTCAGCGCCGCTTTTGCACACGGTGGCGAAAGGTGACACATTAAGTAAAATTGCCAAGCAATACAAAATTACTTTGGTGAATTTGTTGAAATGGAATCAGTTGACGAATGATAAGATTCGTTTGGGTCAGATTTTGAAAGTTTCCGATTCGAAAATGATTGCGACTCAGCAAAATTTACCTGTAATGCCGGTGCCACAATCGCAACCAACAACAGCGGTTTCTTCTCCTGCTATCAATTCCACGCCTGTAGTTGCCAGTGTGAAAAATACTGTGACTAAACCTGTTGAAGAAACAAAATCTACTGCGAAAAGAATGGAGAATTATACGGTGATCAAGGGTGACACGCTTTATCGAATTGCTAAAAAATTTGGCACGAAACCACAATTAATTTTAGAAGCTAATCAAATTCAAGATGCTAATAAAATTGGTGTGGGTATGCAGTTAAAGATTCCAGTGGAAACTGAAGTTTCTAAAGCCGCTTCGCCTCAAAAATTGAGGCTTCTCATGTTGCGATGTCCGGACAATAAAAATCTATGCTTTTTAAACGGCAGGGTTCCACGCTTTTATTTTTTATCTTGTTCAGTTTTTGTGGACTGGGCTTGGTGATGTTGTATAGCGCGAGCGCTTTCTCTAGGGAAGCGCTCCATGCCGGAGATAGTTTTCGATTTTTAAAAAATCAGGCGGTTTGGTTGATTTTAGGGTTGATTGCTTTAGGAGTCACAGCTTTTCGAGATTATCGTTGTTGGAATAAAAATATTTGGTGGTTGTTGGGAGGGGTTGTGATTCTTTTAGCTTTATGTTATGTGCCGGGGATTGGGAAGCGAGTTAATGGCGCAAATCGTTGGCTGGGTTTGGGAGGATTGACTTTGCAGCCGAGTGAATTGGCTAAATTGGCTTTACTACTATTTGTTTCATGGTGGTATGATATAAATCAGCGACGGGTCAAAACGTTTCTTTATGGTTTTTGTATTCCTGCTGCGGTTTGCGGTGTGGTCTTGCTTTTCATTCTTTTTGAAAAAGATGTAGGCACGACGTTGTTGTTGGGCGCAGTGTTGATGATTTTATGGTTTGCGGCAGGTGTGCGTTGGCAATATCTCGTTTTAACGATGGTGATAGCGGCCGGAGGTGTGGGGTTTATTGTATCGAAAGATAAAGAGCGATTAAGTCGTTTATGGGCGCACGCCAGTCGTGAAAATAAAATGGTGGAAAAGGGTGAGGGTTGGCAACAAACACAGTCATTGATTGCACTGGGTTCGGGTGGAGTAGAGGGTTTGGGCATTGGAGAAAGTCGCCAAAAACTTTATTATCTTCCTGAGGCACATACCGATTTTATCTTTGCAATTATTGGTGAAGAGTTAGGGTTGAGGGCGACGTTAATGATTGTGTTAGGCTTTGTCATGTATGTAGTGATTGGTGGTTATATTGCAACGCGCGCTTCGGATTGGCAGGGAACTTTACTGGCGCTAGGTATTGTGACATTGGTGGGGTTGCAAGCTTTTATTAATATGGGAGTTGTTACTCGTTTGTTACCGAATAAAGGGTTGGCGTTGCCTTTTATTAGATATGGTGGATCAAATTTGGTGGTGGCTTTGGCTATGACAGGATGGTTAGTGAGTATTGCGCGTCACGTTTCGAGCGAAGAAGAAACGCGATGGGTATGGAAGAAAAGAGAGAGGCTTACGTGATTTATGAGTTATCGTGTTGCCATTGCGTGTGGCGGAACGGGAGGACATTTGTTTCCTGGTTTGGCAGTGGCTGATGTGTTGCAAGAGCGGGGTAATCAAATACTACTACTCGTTTCAAATAAAGATATTGATCGTTCTGCATTGAGTAAACATCAAGGTTATGAGTTTCGTGTTTTATCGGTCGTAGGATGGCCTGGGTTTCGTCCATTTCTTTTGGTGGGGTTTTTTTGGCGCTATTTTCAAGCAGTGCGAGAATGTGAAAAATGGTTCAAAGTTTGGAAGCCGGATGCTGTATTGGGAATGGGCGGTTTTACCTCGGCTGTGCCTTTGCGTTATGCGATAGAGAGAAAAATTCCGACATTGACGCATGAGTCCAATGTGATTCCAGGAAGAGTGACGGCTTGGTTAGCAAAAAAGGTGGATAAGGTTTTATTGGGATTTGAAGCGTGTCGATCGCATTTGGCTTCGATAGTTAACACCGGTGTGACTGGTACGCCGTTAAAAGTAAAGCCGCAAAAGGGTGATCGAATTGAAACGTTGAAAAAAATGGGTTTATCTCCCGAAAAGAAAACGATTTTGGTGATGGGAGGAAGTCAAGGCGCTAAGGCGTTGAATGAATTAGTAATTCAAGCCATGCGGTGTTGGGAGGGATTACAGTCACGTTGGCAATTTATTCATCTTACTGGAAAAGGGGAAAAGGAGTTAGTGGAGTTGAATTATCGGCGAGAAGGATTTCAGGCAGAGGTGATGGAGTTTTGTGGTGAGATGGCTGAAATTTATCGAGTTACGGACCTTGCCATTTCTCGAAGTGGCGCAGCCTCAGTAAGTGAGTTGGCGGCTTGGAAAATTCCTAGTGTGCTGATTCCTTTTCCTTTTGCAGCAGGTAATCATCAATTTTTTAATGCGCAAGTTTTTGAAAAAGCGGGTGCGGCTTGGATGGGGGAACAGGATTCTCTCACACCCGAAATACTCGCTCAGAAAATAAAAATTTTATTAGAAGATCAAGAGCAATGGCAGCGGATGCGTGAAGCGTGTCGAAAGGTAGCCATTGAAGATGGTGCCGAACGTGTTGCGGATGCGGTGATGAGGGCTATCAAGGAGAAACGAGCATGAGTGCAATTCTGCAATGCTTGCATCATCGTGTGCCCAACCGTTTTTGGCATTTTGTGGGAGTAGGAGGGAGTGGGATGTCGGGATTGGCCCGTTTATTATTGGAAAAAGATTATCAGGTTTCGGGTTCTGATTTGGTGGAAAGCCGAATTATTCAACAATTGGAAGAAAAAGGATTGGTTTTTTTTCAAGGTCATCAGTCGAATTTTGTGGATCAAGCTCAAGCGGTTGTGGTTTCATCGGCAATTGATGAGGGTAATGTGGAATTGGAATCGGCTCGAACGAGAAAAATTCCTATTTTTCATCGCGCGGAATTGTTGGCGGCTTTGTTGGTAGAGAAAAAATCTATTGTCGTAGCTGGAATGCACGGAAAAACGACGACGACAAGTTTATTGGCCTGGTTGTTTCATGAGACACAAAGTTCTTTCTATGTGGGAGGCGTGGTGACGCAGTTAGGAGCAAGCGCGAAAATTGGTGAGGGGGATTGGTTTATTGCTGAAGGAGATGAAAGCGATGGCACACTGGCTAAGTATGCGCCTCATTTTTCTTTGGTGTTAAATATTGAAAAGGAGCATTTGGATTTTTATTCTTCTTTGCAGGCGATTGAATCGGTTTTTCGAGAGTTGGGAGAACAAACGAAAGGGAAAATTTTTTATTGTGGAGATGATGAGGGAGCGACGCGAGTTTTTGAAAATTTTGAAAATGTTATTAGTTTTGGATTGAGTCATTCAGTTGATGTTCAGGGGCAAAATGTTGTCTTTGATAAATCGGGGTCGCGTTTTGATGTGTGGATAAAGGGGAAATTATGGCTGGAGAGAGTACACTTATCTTTGCCAGGTTCGCATAACGTTCGAAACGCGTTGGGAGCAATTGCCGTGGCGCATGAAGCGGGGTTAAGTGAAAAAATGATTGTGGAAGGACTTGCTTCTTTTCAAGGAGCGCGTCGTAGGTTTGAGGTTAAATGGGAGTGTGATCATTTTTTAGTAATTGATGATTATGGACATCATCCCACTGAAATTCGAGCGACGCTAGAAGCTGCAAAGCAGGTGGCGACTGGCAGGCGGTTAGTGGTAGTTTTTCAGCCGCATCGGTTCAGTCGCACGAAAGCGTTAAGGGAGGATTTCGCTAAAGCTTTTGATTTGGCAGATCGCTTGTTTTTGACGGGAATTTATCCAGCGGATGAGTCAGCAAAGGATTGGCCGGAGGTGACTGGGGAAAATTTGTTTCGTGCCGTTGAGGTAGCCGGGCATGGGGCAGTTTCTTTTCAAGGTCAAAGCTTAGCATTGGCACAAGAACTGGTGCATGAAGTGAAGCCAGGCGATTGTGTTGTGGTGTTGGGAGCGGGTGATATTGGAAAAGTGACGCAGATTTTGGTAGAACATTTGAAATTTTATCGAGAGTTAATAAAAGTGGTTGGAGACCGAGGACGTGTGGTTCGTAATGAGCCTTTGCGTCGGCACACTACTTTGCGTGTGGGTGGGCCAGCGGAGTTTTGGTGTGAGCCGGATGGGGAAGAATCTTTAGTGAGAGTTTTGCAATTGTGCGAAAAAAACGCTATGCCTGTCACATTTATTGGAAGGGGATCAAATTTATTAATTAAAGATGGAGGGATTCGTGGGGTTTGTTTGCATTTGCATGAGGATTTTTTTTCAAAGATTGAAATTGTAAAAGATAAAGTTTTTGCGCAGGCGGGCGCAAAATTAAAATCGATTGTGGCGGCTGCGAAGCGCGAAGGATTAGGTGGTTTTGAGTTTATGGAAGGAATTCCAGGGAGTTTAGGTGGTGCATTATTTATGAATGCAGGGGCTATGGGAGGGTGGATGTTTGAACGAGTGGTTTCGGTGCGTTGCATGAATCAAAAAGGTGAAGTTACTGAATTGTTACGAGATGGGATTCAAGCTGATTATCGTTGTGTGCCAACGTTACAGAATAAAATTGTTTTATCAGCAGTTTTACAGGGTAAAAAAGAAGCAAAAGAAGTTGTGGAAGAACGTTTGCGTAAGTTTAGTGAAAAACGTTGGGAATCGCAACCGGCAGCATCGAGTGCGGGTTGTATTTTTAAGAACCCTTCGTTGAGTCCTGCGGGTAAATTGGTGGACGAGTTGGGGTTAAAAGGTTTATCGGTTGGGGGAGCACGGGTTAGTCAAGAGCACGGCAATTTTATCGTAAACAATGGTACCGCAACTGCATCGGATGTGTTGCAATTAATTGAGTTGGTGCGGCAACGCGCTCGTGCGGAACGCGGCGTTGAATTGGAAACGGAAATTATCATTTTAGGAGATAATGAAAGTGTTAAGATAACAAAATGAAGATTGTGGTTTTAAAAGGTGGCATTTCGGCAGAGCGCGAAGTTTCTTTGCGTTCGGGAGCGGCTGTGGCGAAAGCTTTGCGTGAAAAAGGTCATGAAGTCAGCGAATTGGATGTGGTTTCCGAAGAGTTTGGGGTGCCTGTTTGCGATGTGGTTTTTATCGCGTTGCATGGGACGTTTGGTGAAGATGGCCAAGTGCAAGCTATTTTGGATAAGCAAAATTTAATTTACACGGGTTGTGGACAGATGGCCAGTGAGAAGGCCTTTGATAAAGTGGTTTCGAAAGAGATTTTTGTGAATCATGAGGTGCCTACGCCTGCTTTTGAAATTTGTAAAAAGGGTCAGCATCCTTCATTGGCTTTACCATTTGTGGTGAAACCGTCGCGGCAAGGGTCCAGTGTTGGGATTTCTCGAGTGATGTCACAAGAAAAAGTGGATTCGGCTTTGACGCTTGCTTTTCAGTATGATGACGAGGTAATCGTAGAGCAGATGATTGTAGGTAAAGAGCTAACAGTTGGCATTTTGGGAGATCAAGCTTTGCCAGTAGTTCATATTGAACCACAGGAAGGGTTTTATGATTATCAAAATAAATATACTTCAGGTCGAACGTTGTATCATTGTCCCGCAAATTTATCAAAATCAGTCAAGGAAGCAGTTCAGGAAGCCGCTTTGAGTGCACATCGAGCTTTGGGTTGTGAGGTTTATTCGCGAGTGGATGTTTTGTTGGATGAGCAAGAGCGACCCTGGGTTTTGGAAGCGAATACAATTCCTGGTATGACAGAAACCAGTTTGTTGCCAAAGGCCGCAGCTGCAGCCGGGATAGGATTTGCGGATTTGTGTGAACGCATTGTGTTTTTATCGCAAGCAATGAGAAAGAAAAATAATGTTATTTTATGAAGAGTTCATTTGGGAAAAGAAAATTAAGTGATGGTAATCGACGTAAGACGAGTAAAAACGATTTCGTTGCGTGCGAGCATTCAGAAAAGTCGAGGGCGACATCATGGCGCAAAGCGGTTGCGAAATGTTGTATTGGGTTTAAGTGGAGTTGGTTTGGTGTTGGTGTTGGGATTTTTTTTAGGGCGTTGGGCATTGAATGGGTTATTGTATCAAAATCCGCGTTATGCTTTGACGCGTGTGGATGTGGAGTTGCAAGGTCGATTGAAGAGGGATCAAGTGTTGAGGTGGGCAGATATTCCTGCCGAAGCGAATGTTTTAGCGTTGGATTTGCGAGCGATTCAACAGCGTTTGGAGTCACAATCTTCGGTGCAAACGGCTGAGGTTTTGAGGGAGTTGCCAAATCGTTTAGTGATTCGTGTGACGGAACGACGACCCTTAGCGCGAATTGTGATTAAAACGTTGTTGGAAGAACAGGAAGAATCTTATTATACGATTGATGAAGAAGGGTTGGTGATGCGTTTGCGACCTGGTGAGGATTTTCGACATTTGCCGGAAATTCGAGGCGTGGATAGTGAAAAAATTGTGCTTGGCGAAAAGATTGAATCGGGTGAGGTTTATAGCGCACTTTTTTTGCTGTCTTTAATGGAGCAACGATTGGCTCAAGCTCAGTTTCATTTGGTTTCCATTGATGTGTCGAAAGAAGGAATTTTGGAGGTGAATTTGGAGGAGGGCGGAAAAGTCAGGTTTTCGGCTACTTCGAATCAGTTGAAGACGCAATTGGAACGATTTGAAAAAATTTTAAATTATTGTGGTGAAGTGCATCGTAAATTGTTGAGTGCGGATCTCACGGTCAATCGTAATGTGCCGGTGACATTCGCACCAATGGAAATTTAGATTATGTTATTTCGTTCGAAAGAGACAACATTGGTGGCAGTAGAAACTGGCACGAGTAAGATGGTGGTGGCGGTGGGGCATGTCCGGCATGATGGAGTATTGAAAGTGTTGGGTTTAGGAGAATCAAGTTCTGCTGGAGTGCGAAAAGGTGATGTGTTTGACCCCAAGACGGCTTCAGACGCTTTGCGCGAAGCAATGGCAAAAGCGGAGGAAAATGCTGATGTTGTCATTCATGAGGCTTTTGTTGCCTTAAGTGGTGCTCATTTGGAATGTGTGGCGCAGCGAGGTTCCACGATGATTTCTCAGGAAAAAAAGGTGGTGACGGAAGAAGATATCGAGGAGGCGCGAGATTTAGCTGAAGAAATGTCTTTGCCAGAAGGTCGATGTCATGTGGCGACTTTGCCGAAAGGTTTTTCCATTGATGGGGGGCCGCGCGTTTCTGATCCCGTGGGAATGAATGGAACGCAGGTTGAGGGTGAATTTTTAATTGTACACGGTGTAGCAAGTCGCTTGCACAATGTAATGGATCGTGTGCGTGAGTTGCAAATTGATGTGTGCGATTTTTCATTGAGTCCTATGGCTTCGGCTGAAGCTGTGTTAACGGAAGAGCAAAAGAAGTTGGGAGCGCTTGTAATTGATTTGGGCGGAGGGTTGACCCATTATGCGGCTTATATTAATGGACAGATTGAGTCGCTAGGTGTTTTGGGGGTAGGCGGAGACCATGTGACACAGGACTTGAGTCGCGCGTTTAATTTGCCATTGCGATTATCGGAAGACTTGAAATGCTCGCAAGGTGCGGTGGTCGGAGAAGATCGAGTTCGCGATGAAGTGATTGCTCTGAAACCGATGAGCGGTTTTGCTGGGAAATCGATTTATCGGGAAAGTTTAATTAAAGTCATGAGGGCGCGATGGGAGGAGACGTTGTTGATTGTTAAAAAACAGTTGGGAGACAATTTTTTGGACTTATTATCAGCAGGGATTTTTCTTACTGGGGGTAGTTCGCGAACTCAAGGAATTCAGACTTTAGCCGAGACGATTTTTCAGTTACCTGTTACTTTGGTGAAAGAGCACGCATTTAATGGTAATGTGGGCGAGTTGGCGCGTCCGGAACTTTCAACCGTTTTGGGAGTTTTGTTGTTGGGGCAAAAACGGGTTTTGCAAGAGAGAGGTGATGCTTCATTAGGGCAGCGATTTAGTCGCGCTTTGAAAAAAATGAAATTTATTGTTTAAAGTTAATAAAGCTATGAAGATTCAGATTTTTGGTTTAGGCGGCACAGGGCTTCAGGTAATCGATGCGATCAAGGCAACGGATTCGGTGCAAGTTATGGGTTGGGATGCTGATGAACAAGCTTTGAAAAATTGCTCATTAAAAGAGAAGCGATGGATTGGTGCGGATTTGTTACGAGGGTGGGGAGTTCGTGGGGATAAATCGGTGGGTGCGCAAGTATTTCGATTGCATGAGCAAGAAATCAAAAATGAGATTAAAACATCTGCGATCGTTTTTTTGGTGGTTTCGTTAGGAGGAGGATTAGGGGCGGGCGGATTAACATCAGTTATTAACTGGGTTAAAGAGAAGGGAGCGCTTCCTATTATTTTAGTTTCGACGCCTTTTCAATGGGAAGGTGTTCGAAGTGTGAATCAGGCTATACAAATGTTGCGGGAATTAAGAAAAACTGGAGAGGCCGTTTTTATTTTTCCAGCAGATCAGTTGACCAAAGAGGGTTGGGCAGAGGGCGAAAGGGCAGATCAAAAATGGAGCGCTGTCATTGAAGCGATGAGACAATGTTTGAGTGGTTTGATGGAAATGATTACGAAAAAAGGGCTGGTTTTTTCGGAGACTGAAGAAGTATTGAAAGCGATTACGAAAATATCGCATGGTGTCAGTTTGCAAGGAGGATTTGGATGGGGTGAAGGCAAGGGAACTCATGCTATGGACGAAGCGCTTGCGACAGTGATTGCGAATGATTGGTTGCGAGATGCAGCGACTTCGGCACATGAAGTTTTGGTAGCAGTCTTAGGAGGACCTAAGTTGGCTTTGGCAGAAGTGAAGAAAGCGACAGAATTTTTGAAGCAGCATGTGGGCAACGAAAATACGCATTTTATTTTTAATGCCATTTTAGAGGAAAGTTACGAAGGTAAGGTAAAATTGGTGATTTGGACGGCAGGAGTTCAAAAAAGTGAAACACCAATCGAAGCGCCCTTGCAAGAGTCGGAAGAGCGAGCGCCTTTGCCTGTTTCTCAAGACAAGGCAAAAGGACAAGAATTAAAACAGGAAGCTTTTGCTTTTGAAACTCCTAATCGTGGCCGATTTGAAAAAACGGATGCAACTTTTTATCAGGGTGAAAATTTGGATATTCCCACTTTTTTAAGAAAACAGATTCGTATTCGTCAGGTATCTTTATGAAAGTGGTGTTTATTGGCACAGGTGAAATTGGGGTGCCTTGTTTAAATAGTTTGGCAAAAAGTGAGGAGCATGAAGTGGTGGCCGTTGTTACGCAACCTGATCGACCTGCAGGTCGACAGATGCGTTTGCAGACGAGCCCGATTAAACAGGCGGCTTTAAAATGGCATATTCGTATTTACCAACCGCAAAAAATTAATGAAAAAACCGTAATTGCGCAGTTACGTTATTTAGAAGCAGACGTGTTTGTAGTGTTTGCTTACGGACAGATTTTATCGCAAGCGATTTTGAATTTGCCAAAATTAGGTTGTTTGAATGTTCACGCGTCGTTGCTGCCCAAGTATCGAGGTGCGTCACCGATTCAAGCTGCTATTCGAGCGGGTGAGCGTTATTCGGGCATTACGATCATGTGGATGGATGACGGTTTGGACACCGGCGATATATTGTGTTCTCAACGCCTTTCGATTCGAAGCGATGAGACGGCGGAGATGTTGCATGATCGTTTGGCAGAGTTAGCTCCTAAGACTTTGAAGGAGGGATTAGATTTGTTGCGAAAAGGGAAAGCGCCTCGCACGAAGCAGAAAGAAAAGGAGGCGACTTATGCTAAAAAAATTAAAAAAGAAGAAGGTTGGATTGATTGGAAGCAAGAGCAGGTGACCGTGGATCGGCAAATTCGCGCGATGATTCCTTGGCCAGGAGCTTATACTTGGCTGAAAGTAGAGAATCAGCGAAAATGTTTAAAAATTTTTAAAACGATTTTATCCAATCGATGTCACGGTAAACCAGGTGAAGTCATGAAAGTGGATAAACACGGCATTTTGGTTGCTGCAAAAAAGGGAGGACTTTTATTGCGTGAAGTGCAGTTGGAGGGGAAACAGAGGATGGCAGCGACAGATTTTGTGCGAGGTTTTTCGATTCCGATTGGAACTATTTTGGAATCGCCTTAGGAAGGTGCTCGAGACAATATTCTTGACCGTCGGCCGCAATACGAAAATGTAGGTGAGGATTGGTTAATTCATTTTTTTTGCAAATCATGCAATGATGAAAGGCTTCTGCAATGGGTCTTTGATGAGATTGAAATTTTTTCTTTCGAAGATGAGCCGATTGTCTTTGAAAAAGAATTCGCGCGATATCTTTTCCAAAAAAGAGAAAATAGTTAAGATGCGCAATCAATAGAGATATTTTTCCTGCAAAAGAAGTGTTGAAAAAATATACAATAAGAATGAACAAACTAAAGTAAGCCAACCATTTGACTTTAATGGGTAAAATAAAGAACACCAAAATTTGATAATTGGGATAAAGCGTAGCAAAAGCAAAAAAAATAGTGCTGTAAATAAACCCTCCCGTGGCATCTACCCAATTAAAAATAAAAGCGATGAGTGTTGTGCTCAACAGACCAATAAAGAAATAGAGATTTACACGAAATGCGCCCCAGGCCTGTTCCAGGCCATTGCCCAGCATCCACAAAAACATGAGCGCAAAAATAATCCAAAAAAGATTAACTGTTGGTGGAATGAAAACGTAAGTGAACAACCGCCAGACTTGACCTTGAAGAATGAGTTGAGGATTAAGAACCAGATAATTAATGAAATCGGGTTGAAAACGAAGCAGAACAAAAGTGATGGTGGACAAAAAAACAATGCCAGGTATCAGATGCGGGATAGCAAAACGGCCCAATTTATTTTCTAGATAGGCAAACATTTAATACTTCGGCGTTTTAGGATCCACTTCATTAGCCCAAGCTTCGATGCCACCTTTGACATTCCACACTTTTCTAAAACCAGCCTGTTGCAAAAGTTGAACGGCTTTCGCGCTGCGCATGCCGCTCTTGCAATGAATCACAATCTCATCCGCAGAGTCCAGTTCGTGAATACGCGCGGGCAATTCGCCCAAAGGAATGAGCCGAGAATTGGGAATGCGACAAATTTGAAATTCATGCGGTTCTCGAACATCGAGTAAAATAAATTTATCTTTTTGATTGAAACGATTTTTTAATTCGGTAGCGGAAATTTCCGGCACTACGGGTTCTTCATCCTGCGTGACAGGACCCTCCACAGCGGGCATGCCGCAGAACTGCTCGTAATCGATTAATTCTTTAATCGTAGGATGATCGCCACAAATGGGGCAGTGCGGATTTTTGCGCAGTTTTAACTCTTTAAATCTCATTTTGAGTGCATCGAAGAGCAGAAGTTTACCGATCATGAGATCTCCTAAACCTAAAATAATTTTAATGGTTTCGATTGCTTGCATAACGCCAATAATTCCCGGTAATACACCTAAAACACCGCCCTCTGCGCAACTCGGCACAAGCCCGGGTGGGGGAGGCTCAGGATAAAGACAACGATAACAAGGCCCTTTTGATGCCCAAAAAATGGTGGACTGACCCTCGAACCGAAAAATGCTTCCGTAAACATTCGGTTTATCGAGTAAAACGCAGGCGTCATTAACGAGATAACGCGTTGGAAAATTATCTGTGCCATCTACGACCACATCATAGTCTTTGATGATGTCGAGCGCATTGTCTGAGCGCAAAGCGGTCTCATAAAGTTGCACTTCGCTGTAAGGATTAATTTCATGAATTCTTTCCTGAGCGGAAAGCACTTTGGGTTTTCCGATGCTTGATGTTCCGTGAATAATTTGGCGTTGCAAATTGGAATAATCGACCGTGTCAAAATCGACAATACCCAATTTTCCCACGCCAGCCGCAGCAAGGTAGGATAGTAAGGGCGAACCCAAACCTCCTGTGCCAATGGCCAAAACGCGAGAAGCTTTTAACTTTTTTTGTCCTTTGATCGTGACTTCAGGCATAATCAAATGCCGGCTGTAACGCTTAATTTCCTCATTGGAAAGATTCGTCCGACCAAAACTCTGAACAATACGTGGTAAATAACTCATAAACAACCTAATTTACTTAGCAGGATTTTTGAAGAATGCAATGTGTAGGGTTATTCAGTTTGAAGGCCAATTTTCAAACTAGGACACTATCAGAATGCATAGTGAGCAATTTTGAATTTTGCTTACCAATAGTTAATTTTAATTTGACAAGGTCATTTTCGTAAATACTTTTGAATTTGAGGAAAGTAACCAATCACTAGGAGGCAAATATTATGGGACTATTGAGTCAAGCCGCGAAGAAAGCTCTTAAGGACGCACTTAAAGCGACGGTGAAACAGGGGAGGCAGGCCCAAAAAGATGCTAAAACTTTTTTAGCTGGAGTGAGAGAGTCTTTAACTCAAGCTAAAGACCGTCTTCCTCAAAGGATATTCTTAAAGCAGAACCCAGAGGATATTTACCCTTAATGATCAGAACGCCTTAGACGATGCCAGAAAAATCATTAGAGGAGCGCCCGACCAGCTTGAATCGCTTAAAGTGCAAGCTAGACGTGCTTCTGAAGAAGTGGGGCAGCGGTTTAAAGAGGTTGAGAAGCAGGTTGAACGTGTAGAAAGATATTCGGATATTCACCCTCCGGACATCCGCTGTTGGAAGAAGCCAAGGAGTCGTTGGCGATAGCGGTTCGCGATGGAACTGGCTGCAAAACGTGTCAACGATGCTAATGAAAAAATTAATCAAATTTATGATAAAGTAGATGGTGCGAAAGAAACTATTATAAAATATACCGGTTATGGTCTTGCAGTGGGAGCGGCTTTAACTCCTCAAGAATCGTTGGCAGCAGATGTAGCAGAGGCATCTTTGGATGCACTTGGAGTAGATCGAAACGATGGCAAGCGGTCCTTTGGGTGCTCTTGCCGCTGTTTAATTGCACCAGCTCCTGGTAAAAGCAGATTGGATATTTTTCTTGCATTAGTCATGAGAAGTAAATGAGGCAGGCAATGAGTTAGTAAGTAGCCCGGCTGCAAAGAATGTTTGGAATCACATTGAAAATCAATCCAAAGCTGCCATTCAATCGGGCGGAGCAAGCATATTTTATTGATTCTCGTTTGTATTATCATTCTTCATCGTCAGCTTTTGAGCTGGCTTCAGGCATCACAACGCCTTTTTTTGCGGTTTGAATGAATTGAATGATTTCTTTGATCTCTGAAGAAGCGGATGCGAGATCAAATTGTTTCAAAGTTTCGTTGAGATTTTTACCGGAAAGAAACAGCTCATGATAAAGACGTTTTAACGCCATCCGGGTTTCTAAAGAAAATTGAGCGCGCTTAAGAGCGACACTGTTGAGACCCATCAGACGATTCGTCGCATCGCCGATCATGAAAGGAGGAATATCTTTGCTGATGCGTCCTCCGCCGCGCAGCATGCCCATACGACCCACGCGACAGAATTGATGGATAACGGTATTGCCAGAAATGAAAGCTTTTTCGCCGATTTCCACGTAACCAGCACATAAAGCGTGGTTCGCGAGAATGGCGCCATCTTTCACTTTGCAATTATGAGCCAGATGAGAGCTGCCCATTAAAAAGCAGTGATTCCCGATTTCTGTAGCTGTTTCGGGTTGGGTGCCGCGATGGATAGTGGTATATTCGCGAATTATGTTGTGATCGCCCATTCGCACGTAGCTAATCGTTTTAAAATCGAAAGCGTGATCTTGAGGTTCAGCGCCAATAATCGCTCCATAACCAATTTGATTATGATGTCCAATTGTTGTGTGACCTGTAATGACAGCATGAGCACGAATCTCGCAATTTTCTCCGATCGTAACGTGTTCATCGATAATAACGCCCGGGCCAATTTGAACGTTGCTTGCAAGTTTGGCCTTGGGATGAACGTGTGCGGTGGGATGAATCATAAACGGTTTGCTGCTCGGAAACTAAACCAACCTTCAGGAAATTCCGAGGTTCTTTTTCCAATGATCACGTGATCGAATAAGGCAATTTCTAAGATCTTGGAAGCTTCAAGCAAGGTTTGGGTCATTTGCATATCGGCTGTGGAAGGGGAGGGATCGCCGGAGGGATGGTTGTGGACCAAGATAATAGCATGAGCGCGGCGTGCGATAGCCGATGAAAAAACTTCGCGAGGATGAGCAA
Source organism: Verrucomicrobiia bacterium (assembly GCA_041395165.1). Lineage (GTDB taxonomy): Bacteria > Verrucomicrobiota > Verrucomicrobiia > JADLBR01 > JAIBCM01 > JAIBCM01. Next base: position 27,355 of record JAWLBA010000003.1, on the reverse strand, counting down.
GAGTTTGATCGAGCAAGCCTCGTGAAATTTCTTCGATGCTAATGAGCAAACGTTTAGCATTGAGCAAAATCACGCGCACACTTTCATATTGCAACGTTTTTAATTCCTCACCCAAAAGCTCGTAAACCGCTTCAGGCGTTTCAATTTTTTGTTGTTGAACCAGTTGCCGGCGTAAGCGAGAGCCCATTTCAAAAGCCGCTTTGAGTTGGATGGCTTTAGTCATTCCTACGCCTTTGATTTGCGCCAAATCTTGCAAAGAAGCTTGCGCTAGACCATCGAGACTATGAAATTTTTTGAGTAATGTTTCACCCAATTGCACAGAGGAAATGCCCGTAGTGCCCGTGCGCAAAAGAATCGCTAGTAATTCCGATTCTCGCAACGCTGAAGGACCTTGATTCTGTAGTCGCTCGCGAGGTCTTTCAGTCGAGGGGAGTTCACGGATTTTTAGCATGCTAAAAATAATAGCGATGTGATCGAAATGAGGAAAGGGATTTTATGGATTGGTGGGTAAGGATTGTAATCGATTTTGTACATCTTCCTGAACCGCATCCCAAAGTTGGATGATGAATTGTTGGACGTGTTGTTTGGCTTGGAGGAGAGTTTCTGGGGTGAACGATTTGCTATCAGGCGGAAGTTGATGAGCTGAGAGGTAAAATTTAATTTTCGGTTCTGTGCCTGATCCACGCACGATAATTTGCGAGCCATTATCTAATTTAAAAAGGAGCATAAGTTCCTTAGGAATTGGTTTGCCATCGACATCAACTAAATTTTCTTTAGCAAAATTCATTTTTTCCACGACGGAATAGCCTAGATAGCTTTGAGGCGGATTTTGTTCGAAAGATTTTAAAATTCCTTGAATTTTGACTGCGCCTTCAGCGCCTTCGAGAAGGAATTGGCCCAGTTTTTCATAGAAGAAGCCGAGTTCCGAATAAATTTGATCCAGATATTCGAGTAGAGTTTGATTTTGTGAGCGCGCATGAGCTGCAGCTTCCACGAACATGAGCGCGGCTGCGTTGGCATCTTTGTCGCGAACATAATCGCCGCCGCTGTAGCCGTAGCTTTCTTCTCCGCCAAACACAAAATAGCACCCTTTTTTCAAATGGGCGTTGCGCTTTTCTTCTTCAGAATAGGAGCGATAATGTTTTTCATTGAATCCTTGTTCGACGAGTTGTTGTTCGTAGTCGCGCAGTTTTTCTCCAATATATTTGAAACCAGTTAGGGTATTGACCAGCTTTAGGCCAAATTTTTTAGCGATAACTGTTTGCAGTTCGGTGGTGACAAAGGTTTTGATGAGACAAGCATGGTTAGCATTTTGTGGGGTGAGAATGCCTTGTTGGAAAAGAGTAGTGGTTCGATAATAAGCCAAAATGGAACCGATTTGGTTTCCGGTAATGAGTTCGTAATCGCCTTGTGAATTACGAATGGCAACGCCCATGCGATCGCAATCGGGATCGGTGGCAATCACGATGTCGGCTTTATCTTTTTGGGCTTTTTTTATGGCGAGAGTGAGCGCTTCGCTATTTTCTGGATTGGGCGATGCGACAGTGGGAAAACGGCCATCAGCGCTGAGTTGTTTTCTGACGAGGAGTGGTTTTATTTTGTATTTTTTTAGGATGGGGACAATGGCATGAGCGCCTGTGCCGTGGAGGGGGGTGTAAACGATTTTTAGGTTGGAGGCTTGAGTCTCTAAAGTTTCCGGGTCCAGAACCAAAGTTCTCAAAGCTCGCAAGTAAGCTTTATCGGTTTCTGGATTAAGCATTTGAACGGTGGCGCCATGGCGTGGTTCCAGTTCTCCAGTAGCTTGGATCTGGTTGACTTCGTGAATGATTGCCGAGGCGTGAGGTTCGACGAGTTGTGCGCCGTCATCAAAATAGGCTTTGAAACCGTTGTCGTAAGGGGGATTGTGGCTGGCGGTAATCATGACGCCGGCTTGGGCATTGAGATAGCGAATGGTGAAAGAAAGTTGAGGGGTGGAACGGTCTTCGGCAAAGAGCCAAGCGTTGATGCCTTCGTTGGTGGCGACTTGTGCGACGAGTTGAGCAAAGTCTCGGGAAAAATGTCGGGTGTCATGCGCAATGACGAGGCTGGGAGAGGGATGTTTGCGAAAAATTTTCTTAAGATAACGACAAAGTCCACGTGCAGCACGTTCGACATTGGCATCGTTCATGGCATTGGAGCCGAGGCAGGCATGTTCGGGTCGTTCCAACTCATTGGGTGTGCCGCGTTCCGCGCGGGTGACATATTTACCAATGGTGCGTCCGCGTAAGCCGCCGGTGCCAAAGCTTAATGTTTTATAAAAACGATCGTTGATTTCAGTGAATTGTTTTTCATCCCATAGTTCTTGTAAAGCCGCGTGTTGCCAGGAGTCGGGAAGGGTTAAATGATAGGCTTCGAGAAAGTTTTTGGCTGCTGTTTCAAAAAGGTGTCCTGACGCGATATAGGTAGAAAGTTGTTCTAAGGTAATCATAATCAGCCACCAAAAAAAACAATTCTATGGTAAAAGGGAAGCTTTTTTTACAGCGATCAGATTTAAGATTTCGCTTGCTATGGATAAGTATTGCTTATTAAGCTTGAGTTGCATGCAAGGAACTTTAGCTATCCTTCGGAAGCTTGGTAGCCTTATTCAGGGGGACGTTTTCATTCAACATAAAAACAAAGGAAAAATATGAGCGATTCAATCGATATTCATGATGACGTAAAATTATTGCACCGAATGGGCTACGCACAAGAGCTCAAGCGGCGTATGAGTGCTTTTTCTAATTTTGCCATTTCGTTTTCGATTATTTGTATTTTGGCGGGTGGCATTACTTCTTTTCAACTGGGTTTTTGTGGTGCAGGAGGGGCGGGAGTAGGAATTGGTTGGCCAGTGGGGGTGTTTTTTGCCTTTTTAGTGTCTTTAACTATGGCCCAAGTAGCTTCGGCTTATCCGACAGCGGGTGGTCTTTATCATTGGAGTTCGATTTTGGGCGGAAAAGGATGGGGATGGGTGACGGCGTGGCTCAATTTGAGTGGATTAATTTTTGTAACGGCTGCGGTGGATGTGGGAGCTTATACTATTTTTATTAATGCGGTGCTTCCTTATTTTGGTGTGGATCCAGCTATGCTCACTGCCAAGCATCAGTTGATGGGTGTGAGTTTAATTATTTTTTCGCACGCTTTATTTAATCATTATGGAATTCGTGTGACGACTTTATTGACTGATTTTAGCGGCTATCTGATTTTTGCAGTTTCTATTGTACTTACTCTTAGCCTGTTGTTTCTTGCCCCGCATTTGGATTTTAGTCGGCTTGTTACTTTTGCGAATTATAGTGGCAATGCGGGAGGAGAAGTTTGGCCGCAAAATAATAGTATTATGATGCTTTTTTTACTAGGGCTGTTATTGCCCGTTTATACCATCACTGGTTATGATGCTTCGGCTCATACTTCAGAGGAGACGTTAGGAGCAGCAAAAAACGTGCCTAAAGGAATTTTGCGTTCGGTTTATCTTTCCGGTATTTTTGGTTTTGTGATGGTGGCTTCTTTTGTTTTGGCGATTCCTAATATGGATGAAGCAGCGAAGCAAGGGGGGAACGTTTTTTATTGGTTGATGAACAGTTTAGTTCCTGAACCACTTAAAATGATTCTTTGGGCTGGCATTGCTTTGGCTAATTATCTTTGCGGTTTGGCCTGTTTAACTTCGAGTTCGCGCATGACTTTTGCTTTTGCGCGCGATGGGGGATTGCCCTGGTCGAAAGGGTTGCGCCACATTTCGCCTGTTCATCGCACGCCGACTTATGCGATTTGGATTACGGGCGCCTTGGCAATTTTATCGACGGCTTATGCTGAGGCTTATGCCACGTTAACTGCAGCTTGCGTTATTTTTCTTTATTTTTCTTATGTGATGCCCGCCGCGGCAGGCATTTTTGCTTATGGTCGCACATGGACTCGCATGGGTCCGTTTGATATTGGCAAGACGGCTTATCGTATCATTGGCACCATTTGTGTGTTGGGCGTGCTTCTCATGTTTTATTTAGGTATTCAACCTCCGAACGAAAAAGCGCTTAATATTACTGGAGCTGTTATTGTTTTATTGGTCGTTACCTGGTTTACCGTTGTAAAAAAACGTTTCAAAGGACCGCCTTCTGAAGAAGAAGCACAAGCGCGTTTGGAAAAACTTCAAGAATTGGAGCAACGCGTTGGTGAAGCGGGAATGAAACTTTAAATTCTTTCGAAATAACGTTTCAATTCCCAATCGGTAACAGCTTCGTTGAAAGCTTGGATTTCCAAGCGAGCAGTGTGAACGTAAAAGTCTACCACGCTGTCGCCAAGAGCAAGACGAGCGAGTTTGCTGCGATTCAATTTTTCGGCAGCTTCAGCCAAGGATTTGGGTAGGCTGGCTAATTTTTTGTCGAGATAAGCGTTGCCTTGATAAGCGCCCCCGCAGTCGAGTTTTTCGTCGATGCCTGCCATGCCGGCAACCATCATTGCGGCGAAGGCTAGGTAAGGATTGGCATCGGCGCCGGGCATGCGATTTTCAATGCGAAACGCATCACCATGACCGACAACGCGAAATCCCACCGTGCGATTGTCCAGAGACCAGGCCATTTTGGTAGGCGCCCAACTAGCGGTTTGGTAACGTTTGTAAGCGTTGATGGTGGGCGCGTAGAAATAGCAAAGTTCTGGAGAATATTTCATTAAGCCGCCGAGAAAATGTTTGAATAATTGTGAACCGCTATGTTTTTTGTTGTCCCAAAAAAGATTTTTATTTTTTTGCCATAAACTGATGTGGATATGGCAACTGCTGCCGGCTTCTTGCGTGGCGATTTTTGCCATGAAAGTGAGACATTTTCCATTTTGTTCTGCGATTTCCTTGGCGCCTTGTTTAAAAAGAGTGTGACGATCAGCAATTTCTAAGGGTTCATGATAAACAAAATTTAGTTCATGTTGGCCACAACCCCATTCGCCTTTGGAAGATTCGACTGGAATTCCTGCTTCTTCCATTTGATTGCGCAGCGCACGCAAAATCGGTTCATCCCGTAAGGGTTGCATGGTATGATAATCGATGCGGTAATCGCTGGAGGGCGTGAGATGGGAATATTTTTTTTCAAGCGCTTCATGATAGGTGTGATTGAAAAGAAAAAACTCTAGTTCGCTTGCAATTTTGCTAGTGAATCCGCGTTTTCCCAAGGCTTCGATTTGACGACGCAAAACGGTGCGAGGCGCTTCCTCAACCAAACCATTTTCATGATGATGTAGATCGCACAAAACAAAGGCGGTTCCGGGTTGCCAGGGTAATAGGCGCAAAGTGGAAAGATCGGGGCGCATTTCAAAATCGCCAAATCCTTTTTCCCAACTGGCCAGATCAAAACCGTCTTGTGGATCCATTTCCATATTGAGTGTTAGAAGATAGTTACAACCGTGAGTGCCGCTTTGGGCCACGTGATCTAAAAAATAATGAGCCGTCAAGCGCTTGCCCATTAATCGTCCAAACACATCTGGAAAAACGATTAAGATCGTATCGATTTCTTTTTTGGCAATTTTATTTTTTAGTTCGGTTAGATTCATGAACAAGCCTCCAAGTTGAGAATTTTAATCCTCTGTAATATAAATATTTTTTAGTTCGGTGTAACCTTCCATTGCGGTCATCCCCAGATCGCGCCCGATTCCACTGCGTTTGAAACCGCCAAAAGGTGCGGCAACATGAACGCTATTTGCGGAGTTGATGCTGAGCACTCCACTTTCAACACGTTTTGCAACGCGTAGGGCGCGTTTTAAATCATTCGTCCAAATCGAACCGCTTAACCCGTAGTGCGATGCGTTGACTTCGCGCAACATGCTGTTTTCGTCACGAAAAGGTCGAATGCAAACGACGGGTCCAAAAATTTCTTCTCGCCATACTTTTTCACTTGTGTTGCAACCTAGAATAACAGTGGGTCGGATATAAAAACCTTTTTTAGGGAGTGGTGTTTTGCCACAAGCCATTTTTTTGCAATAGACTGGAACAGAATCCAAGTAGGTTTGAACACTATCACGATGTTGTTTGGAAATAAGTGGTCCTATTTGTGTTTTGGGGTGGTTGGGATCACCGATAACGAGGTTGTTGCTAGCTTGGATAATTTATTTAACAAATTCTTCAAAGATGCTATGTTCAACAAAAACTCGACTTCGCGCGCAACAATCCTGTCCCGTGTTGTCAAAGACGCTAATAGAACAAAGGGCGGCAGTTTTTTCTAAGTCGGCATCATTAAAAACGATGTTGGGAGATTTGCCACCAAGCTCTAAAGAAACGCGTTTCATATCGTCGGCGGCCATTTTCATAATGCGAGTGCCGATTTCTGTAGAACCAGTAAAAGAAATTTTGCGAATGAGAGGATGTTGCACTAAAGCGTTGCCCAGTCGCTGACCGCTTCCTGGTAAAACCTGTAAAACGCCATCTGGCAAACCGGCTTCCAATGCCAAAACTCCAAGTCTGATAGCAGTGAGTGGAGAGAGGCTGGCAGGTTTTAGCACAACGCAATTGCCTGCAGCAAGTGCAGGAAAAACTTTCCATGCGGCAATCGATAAGGGAAAATTCCATGGCACAATGGCAGCGACAACACCAAGGGGTGAGCGAACAGTAAAATCAAATCCGCCACGAGCTACGGGAATAGTTTGACCACAAAATTTTGAAATGGCATCGGTATAATAGGCAGCAATACGAAAGGTTAATTGAAGCTCGTCTCTGGCATTGGAAATGGGCATGCCGATGTTCAGCATTTCTAATTGAGCAAGTTCTTCTTGATGTTGAACAATGAGCTGGGTGAAGCGAAAAAGAATTTCAGTTCTTTTGCCGGGTGTCATGTCGCGCCAGCTTTTTTCAAAAGCTTTTTGAGCGCCTGTAACGCTGGTTTCCAAATCTTTGAGAGAGGCAGAGGCTACTTCACAAAGTTTTTTTTCAGTAGCAGGGTTGATGAGAGTGAGCGTGTTTCGATCTGACGCATGGCAAAGTTTGCCATTGATGACAAGTTGGGAGATAAACTTTTTCATTTTTTATCAAAATGCTTGGAGATAAAGTTCTTTAAGGTCGTTTTGGGTGACAGGGACGGGATTGGTTTGGTGACAACTGTCATCATAAGCATGTTGAGTGAGCGTGTCGATATCAGATTTTTTAACCTGATAATCACGAAGTTTGCCAGAAAGGTTGAGTTGCTCGAGCAACAGGCGAATGGTGGTAATGGTTTTGGCGTCGTTGGGTTCAATGAGGCCCATGGCGATGCCAACGCGATGGTAGAGACTAGGTTTGCGTTGGGCGTTCCATTCCATGACCCAAGGTAAACAAAGTGCGTTGGCAGTGCCATGATGCAAACCACAGAGCGAGGAGAGGGGATGAGCAAGGGAGTGGGTCGCGCCGAGATCTTTTTGAAAAGCGATCGCACCCATGGTGGCAGCCAGTTGCATAAGGCCGCGCGCTTCCAAATCGTTCCCGTTTTGATAAGCGCGTAAAAGCGCTTTTTGAGCGCAGATGAGATGGATGCCTTCCAAAGCGATGGCGTCGCAGAGTGGATGAAAAACGGGTGACGTAAAAGATTCGATGCAATGGGTGAGCGCATCGGCACCCGTGGCGGCTGTGAGTTGGGGCGGGAGTTCCAAAGTGAATTCAGGATCAAGGATGACGAGAGTGGCAAGAAGTGAAGGATGAAAAAAAACGCGTTTATGTTGATCGAGAATAATGACAGAGCTACGCCCCACTTCGCTTCCTGTGCCGGCTGTTGTAGGAATTGCGATAAAGGGTGCGAGCGAAGAGTAATCTGTTTCGTAGTTAAATTGCGAAAGTTTTTGTTGAGGTTGTTTAATGCGAAGTCGAATGACTTTTCCAACATCGAGTGCGCTGCCTCCGCCAAAGGCGATGACTGAATCGCATTGATTATTTTGATAAGCTTGAAAAGCTTGCTCCACATCATTTTCCATTGGATTAGGATGCACTTCGGAAAAGGTGGGAAAATTAGCGGATAGCGCGTCGCGTAAACGTTGAAATGCAGGCGTTTTTAAGAGACCGGGATCGGTTACGATGAGAGGGCGCTTTAATTGGAAAGTTTGCAATTTTTTTGATAGCTCATGGCGAGCACCTGGTCCGTAAAGAATGGAAGTGGGAAAGGAAAAAGTGGAGATCATAAAGAATTAATTGTTTTAGGTGAAATGATGGATGAAATTAGAAATCATTTGAGGGTGAGGTAAAGTTTTTGGTATTTTTTTTATGCGATCGCGAATGTTGAACGGGATTTTGGTTTGCCAGTGGTCGAGGCGGGCCTTCCAAATGAAATTGAGAATCGTGCGATTCATTTCGGGATGAAATTGCACCCCAAAAGCGGCTTTGCCAATTTGAAAAGCTTGGTGTCGCGTTTTTTCACTTTTTGCCAACCAGACGGCTTCTGGAGGAAGATCAGCAACAATGTCGTGGTGACTTTCTATTGCCAGGAAAGTTTCGGGCATAGATTGAAATAAGGGAGAGGCTTTGCCTTGTGGCGTGAGAGTAACGGGAAGAAAGCCGATTTCCCAGCCTTGTGGATTGTAATGAACGAGACCGCCACAAGCTCGAGCCAAGAGTTGGTGTCCATAGCATATGCCGAGAATAGCTTTTCCTTTTTCTGTGTAGTGTTCGAGTAAATGTAAGAGGCGTAGAGTGGGGTAATCATTATTCCAAGCGTTGCGTGGTGATCCGGTAAGAATAATGGCATCAGCACATTCGAAATGACGTGCGAGTTCTGGGTCTTCGGGTGAAAGGGTATGAAGATGAAATTTTTTTAATGGGCTTAACATTTTTTTATACCAAGCTGTCACATTTTTCAGTGGGTGTTGAGCAGGATAAGTCTCATTCCATATCACGTTGTTAACGAGAAGAATTTTTTTGAGGCGACTCATGTCTTATTTTTACTATACGGCTTAAAATTAAAATAGCTATACCGCTTGCCAAATAGGTGTAGGCAAATTCGGGCGCTGCACCGAGGGTGAGCGAGTTTTGAATGCCAGCGGGTGTGAGTTGGTAAGCGTGAATCAAGCCTAGCCAGGAAAGTAGTGAAGCGATGAAAAGGGTGACTGCCGCTTTTTGCCATTGTTTTTCGATAATGAAGACAAGGAAAGCAGCTAGCAAAGTGCTAGTAAGAAGGAAGCCTTGATTGAGGGCGATGACACCATGAATCGCTAGCGCTGAGCCAAATTGAGAAATGGTTTCGTAAAGTGTGGTTCCCGCGGCCTGCAAAGTGGTTTCAATGAGTTGCAGCGCCCATGCGGCGAAGGTTGGGATGAGTCCTAATGCCACGGCTAAAGCGTGTGATTTAGGGACAGCTTGAAACGCTTGTGCGGTGATGATGATACCGATCCAAAGTAAAATACCCAACGTTGCTTCGATAGGAATCCAGTTGAGTAAAAGCGTGATCATGCCGAGCGAGCAGAAGAGCGTAATAACAACACCGTTTAAAATGGAGTAACCGCTGCGAGCCCCCATCGCTTTCCAACCGGGATGACCAATATAAATAGTGGTGGGGAAAGGGCTTCCTAAACAAGCCGCCACGCAGGAGCCGAGGCCGTTTACAAGCATGGAAGATCGTGTGGGGTAAGAGTCGCCAGCAGCCTCAGCACTTTCCAAATTTTGTAAGGAACCAATAATGTTAAAAAGGCCCATGGGCAAAATGATAGAGAAATATTGCCAGGCCATAGGGCTTTTGATTAAAGAAAAAGTGTCATGAAATGTGATATGTGGAGCGTAAAAGCCAAGCGCGTGAGTTTCAGTAGAAGGAACAAAGTATGGCAAATGAAAAGCTCGCAGTAACCATGCGATAGCTGTTCCGATAAGGACAGCGGTTAAACCCGCTGGAATAGGTAGAGGCAATTTAGAAGAGTAGCTCACGATAATTAGTAGCATCGGAAAAATGGCGAGCGCGGGTGAGGCGAAAATTTGAAAGACAAAACCCATGGCAATAAAAGTAATCGCGACACCCGCTAAGGCGGATAAGAGTGCCGCGCGTGGTGTGTGACGTCGTAACCAATCGGCACAAAACGCGCCAAGAATTTCCATGATGCCGCTCAGTAAGCAGGCAAAGAGACCCGCACGCCAAGCTAAGTTGGCATCGTTAGTGGCTCGATAAATCGGCGCCATGATTAGAAAAATGTAAGCAAAAACGGTGGGGGTGTTAATACCATAGGGAAGAGCAGTAACATCGTTGCGATGAGTTTTTCTAGCTAAACGGCGCGCCTGCCAGCCATAGAAAAGATTGCCTACAAGAATAGAAAGTGCGGCGCCAGGCAAAATACGTGTGCTCACAAAATCAACAGGCAATCCGCAAAGCAAGGGACAAAGCGTTGTGATCACCATCAATTGGACCAAATTATCGATGAAGAGGCCAAAAAATCCGTCGATATCACCACGGACAAAGGTTTTCATATGGCAGAGACTTGAAATAACAGGGTTTAATATAATTGCCAATCGTAAAATGGAGTGTTGCGATTTTTCCCGGTATTTGCTAGGAGGATGGCATGATTGCTTTAGTCACAGGTATGATCGGCGGGATGGAAGAGTGGCCGCTTCTTGAAAAAGTTGTAGAATTAGGAAAATTAAATGGGAAAAACATTCGTATTTTCGATGCGGTAAAAGATTTTACCAAAGAAGGAAAAAAACCTTTGGAGCTTTTATTGCAAACGACCGACTACGTTTTTGAACTTACTCGCGAACGTGAATATAGCAAAATTGGTTACGAAATTCAGAAAAACAATTTGAAAGATGTGATTGTTCGATTGCCTGCAACGGTGGAATGGAATCGTATCAATCGTAAGTTTAAGGATCAACGCATTATTCGCGATTTTATTAAACCGGATCTCATTGTGACTTTGATTGATGCGGAGTGGATGATTCAAAAGCGGCTGCAAAATCCGCCTGTTCAAGACACTTTCTTTCGTGCGTTGAAAGAGAGAAATCATACCATTTACGAAATTTTATCGTGGATGCATGAAGAAGTCAGTCTTTCGGAAGACTGGGCCAAGGCAATGAATATTCCGCATTATGTGATCGCAGTGGGTGAACCGCCAGATTGTTTGTATAAGTTGGTTACGAATCCTAATCCCTGGGTGATTTATGCGAGTTATTCCATGACTTATGCTACGGCGGACATGCGCCTGGAGGTCAACAAGGTTATTGAACGTCTGAGAAAATATGCGGCGGTAGTAGACCCACAAACCGTCGAAATTCCGGTAGAAGGGTTTGATTCGGAAGTCGATAAGGCTGCGATCTATGCTTATACTGTGCATCGTGATTTGCATTGGTATGTGGGGAAAGTGCATTCTGTCGTTGCGATTCATCCTTACCCAGAGCGCCCACCCCTTTCTGCGGGTATGATGGATGAGTTGGGGCATGCACGCGATTATATGAAGCGGCGTTATATGATTTTCCCGAAAGGATTCAGTCCTTTCACAGCGGATAGTTATATCGAAAAAGGTCATCTTTTTGAAACGGCTGATGAATTTTTCCGTTATATTGAAAAAGTGGAGGGTCGAAAGCCGATGACGGATATTTTGACTCTTCCGACAGCTAAAGATAAAACTAAAAAATCAGGCAAAAAAATTGTGGCTTAAATTTAAGCTAATTTTGGGCGAAATCCGCTGATATGATCCAAACATTCTGCGATAGCTGGTCCTAAAATTTCGAGGCATTCTTGAATGGCTTTGGGATTGCCAGGCAGGTTGATGATCAAACTTTGAGCGCGAATTCCAGCCGTGGCACGGGATAAAATAGCGGTTTTGACTTTGTGAAAAGAATGAGCGCGCATTGCCTCGCCAAAACCGGGCAATTCTTTTTCTAACACGAGACGAGTTGCTTCGGGAGTGACATCGCGGTTGGAAGGACCTGTGCCGCCAGTGGTAAGGATGAGATGACATTTCTCTTTATCAGCAAGGTGGGAAAGTTTTTCAGCGATGAGCGATAAGTCATCGGGCAAAAGACAATGTTGCCATTCGATGGATTCTTGAAAAATTAAACTTATCACGCGTTCTATTTTTGGACCGCTTTGGTCTGGATAAATGCCCTGACTGGCGCGGTCGCTGAGGGTAAGGCGGGCTATTTTCATTTTTATTTTTTATACTGGCTATTGAAAATTTGACAAATTACTTTTATGGCGTTTTATTGTTTGATTAGAATTTAAAAATAATAGTAATAAATTTTATCATGGCAAAGGGTCGATTAGCACAAATTTTAGCTCGTATTAGGGGAAGAGGTAGTAAAGGTTCAGTCGTGCTAACTCAAGCAGAGGTAGCAGCATTGAGAGAAGCGGGAAAAAATCAAATTGGCGAAGCTATTCGACTTCGTCAAATGGCTGAAGACGCATGGACGCGAGCTAGTTTGGTTCCTGAATCCCAAGTTGGAGAGACGGCTTCTGAAGTTGGTAATTTGGAAAGATTAGCGGTAGCTGCAGAACAGGCTGTGCCGGATGCCTTGTGGTTTGCGCATCATGCAGATAGAGGGGCAATTTGTATAATGGATGCTACCACAGCTATTAGACAGGCAAACGAGTTTCTTTTGGTTGATTTTGCTCGTTTATTGGGTGAAGTTCAAAAAGGTGCTAATAAAATAGAGGCCTTAAAATACTTGGAGAAAGCCTATCATCGATTAGGCGAATTTACATCAGAAGCTTATGATCAAAGCAAAATTGTTTTAGATGCGGCCAAAAAAGCTGCGGAAAAAGCGGAGAAAATTGCCGCTCAGCCTGGGGCTTCAAAGGCAGCAAAAGATGCAAATGCTATGGCTCAAGCGGCGCTTCGAGAAGCGCAAAAATATGTGACAGAATTATATGAGGTAGAAAGAGCTGTTGCAAAGTTAGGAATGAGTATCACCGATCTCACAAAATTGCATGAGCTTCCTGAAAATTATCAATATTTATTTGAGGCTGTAATGAATGCTCGCGATACGGGTACTAGCATGAAAGCTGCTTGGGAAAAAGTAAGTATTGCTGCGGAAGGTCAAGCAAATCTAGCGGTTCAATCGACTGGAGCTTTAGTGGCATTTGGACAGCTTATGAATACAGGGCCGGGCGATTTTATGGAAAAACTTCAACAAGGAGAGTTGCCCGCCCCAGCTGAGTTTGGTGGTGCGATGAATCAGGTATTAGGAGATCCATCAACATTGCTTGAAGTGCCTTGTGCTACAGTGCCTGGGTGTATGGACATGAAACGTGAAGCGGATGCTAAGGCAGGAGAGGCTATCGTTGGCGCTTATGGTTATACAGTGGAGGCTTATGATGCGATTGTAGGAAATGATAATCAATCAACGGGGGTAGTAAAAGCTGCTGCGGAACGGGCTAAGGCTGCTGCAGCATGGGAATCGGCTTTAAAAGCAGGTCAACCTACTCCTGTGCCCCAATTACCATCTAATATTTTGCCGGGTCTTTAATTAACATTTTTCTTTTACTAGCAAGCGAAGATTTGTGATCTTCATGGTTTGATCAACTGCTTTGGTCATATCGTAAAGGGTTAAAGCAGTGATCGCGACGGCGGTTAAAGCTTCCATTTCAGCACCGGTTTTTTCTTGGCAGGAAACGGTAGCGAAAATTTGGATGCGATCTTTTTGTAGTCGAAATTCGATTTGAACTGAGTTGAGTGCGAGTGGATGGCAAAGAGGGATGAGTTCGCTGGTTTTTTTTGCGGCTTGAATGCCGGCTACCTGTGCGCAGGTTAGGGCGTCGCCTTTGGGTAATGTTTTTTTCTTTAGCAAACGAATGGTTGCAGGTCGAAGCTGAAGTTCGGTGGTGGCTGTGGCAATGCGTTTTTGTATGGGCTTGGATCCCACGTCGACCATTTTTAGTTTTCCTTGGGAGGTAAGATGGGACAGTTTTTTCATGGTTCGTTAATCATTATGTTAGAAAAAACATAAGGAAACGAAATTTTTTAAGATGGTTTGAGTAGTGCTCGAACTTCTTCATCGGTGGTTTGGCTAAAATCTTCATACCAAGCACCGACGCTTTCAAAGTGTAATGGAGTCAAAGCGCAAATCACTTCATCGGCTTCTTCTTGAAGTTCGTCGCAAGTGGAGAGCGAGCCTACGGGAACGGCAACGACAATGGCTGCCGGTTTTTTTTGACGAACAGCACGAATCGCGGCTCGCATGCTGGCGCCTGTGGCAAGACCATCATCGACAAGAATAATAGTTTGATCGATTAATGAGGGAAAAGGTTTATCGCCGCGATAAATGGTTTCGCGTCGCTCCAGTTCCTGGCGTTCTTTTGCGGCAATGTGTTGAATTGTCATTTCAGAAATATTTAAGCTTTGCACAACTTCATGATTAAGCATGAGAACATCACCCGAAGCAATGGCGCCAAAGGCTAATTCTTCAAACCCGGGCACGCCCAATTTTCGAACAATCAGGATGTCTAAAGGAAGGCGCAAAAGGTTAGCCATTTGAAAACCTACCGGCACACCTCCACGTGGAAGCGCTAAAATCAGAGTATTGGCTTTGTTTTGATATTTCAACAAGCGCGAGGCAAGCATTCGACCTGCTTGGTTGCGATTCACAAAACGAGTTTTCGTGTGGATCATAATTTTTTCCTGCTCTCTTTTATTATATTATAATCCTCGATTAGGAGGGTGGCAAATGGTGTGGGTTATAAGGGGAGCCAGAAAAGGGGTTGACCTTTGGAAAATGGGCCGGTGCCGGAAGGAATTCGTATAAGAGCATTGGCATAAGCGAAGCTAGCGATATGACCGGAGCCTTTCCAAGCAAGAGGGAAGAGTTCGGCACCCTGTTCGGTCGTTTCGCATCGCGCTGGCCAATAGGTTTCACGTAGGTTGGGCGAATAATCAAAATTTTTTCCTAAAGACGAATGTAAAAAATGGATTTTTGCTTCGATGCCTTGCATTTTTTGAATGGCAAGTTGAATAAATAAATAAAAACAGACCAAAAGAGAAACAGGGTTTCCTGGAATGCCAAAAGCCGAGATATTGTCGCGCGTAGCAAAGATGAGAGGTTTACCGGGGCGCATATTAATTTGCTCAAAATGCAGGTGAAAACCGTTTTCTTGCAGTAATTTTTTTGTGAAATCTTTTTCGCCAACAGAAGCACCGCCCGAAAAAAGAATAAGATCGGCTTTTGCTGTTAGAGCCTGTTGCAAGTGAGTTTGTAGTTGAGAATAATCATCTGGCAAAAGGTGTGACGATAGTAATTCGCCACCACTTTTTTTGATTAAATTTTTTAGTAGAAGTGTGTTGGCATCGCGAATTTGGTAAGGAGCAGGTATGGCATCAGGCGGAACCAATTCGTCACCGGTGCTTAAGATGGCGATACGAGGTTGACGAAAAACGGATAGGTGAGTTTGGCCAACAGAAGCCGCGATGGCAAGTTGAGCAGCGTGTAGAGGCGTTCCTTTTTTTAGTAAACAATCACCTTTTTTATAATCTTCCCCTTTTGGGCGAATATTCATTTGGGGATGAGCTTGAGAAATTTTAACTTGATTAGCTTCTGCATTCACTTCTTCTTGCATGACTATGCTGTTGGCGCCTTGAGGAAGTGGAGCACCGGTAAAAATTCTAGCGCAAGTGCCCGGAGTTAATGGTTGTTTGGGAGATTGGCCTGCATGAATGATTTCTGAAATTATGAAAGTTCCAGGAACTTCTTCCGCTGTTACGGCGTAACCGTCGACAGCAGAACGCGCAAAAGGTGGAAAATCTTCGTTAGCAAAAATGGGTGCTGCGAGCACACGATTTTCGGCTTCGGTTAGGGCGATGGTTTTGGTGGCTAAGGGAATAAGGGATTGCAGAATCTGGGATTGAGCCTCTTGGACGGTTAGCATAAAAAAATAGTGCTCGTGTTTTAGTGTTGGTGCAATCAGGATTATTAATGATGAAACGGGTTGTTGTCATTTTATTTTTCGCGAGTTATTTGTCTGTTTTTGCTACAGAACCTTCTTTTTTAGAGGTGGGAGCGGATGTAAGTTTGCGAGGAGTTTTGAGTGAGTTAGCTGAGACCTTTGCGGGTAGCGTTTCTAATATTCAAGTGCGCCTTAATTTGGCGCCCAGCGGTGTTTTGCGAGAAAAAATTGCAGAAGGAAAAGAGGTTCTCGACGTTTTTATTGCTACTTCCCAAGGCGAGATTGCCGTACTTGCTAAGCTGGGCAAGGTTTATGACGTTTCACAAACGCGTTTGGGAGAGACTTATGTTGTTTTGGTTTCCGCTTGGCCGGTAAAAGGAAATCAGGATTGGACCGAGTTGGCGGAAACGCAGTGGAAACGGATGGTGATTGCGAATCCTGAGACAACGATGTCAGGGGTAGTGGCCCAAAATTTGTTAGGTGCAGAGGGATTTTTGGAAAGTTGGTCGGGACAAATTATTTATGAAAATTCTTCGGAAAAAGTTTTGGATTGGATCAAGCGAGCGAAAGCGGACGCTGGGGTTTTGTATAATAGTGACGCATTTCAACTGCGACCTCGTGAAACTTTTCATATGTTTGAACTGGATCCGATGCGCAGTTTTCCTGTTATTTATTATGGTGCGACGCTAAGCGTTTCTTCTCATGTTGAGGAAAGCGGAAAATTTTTAAATTTTATTTCGGCCGAAGCACAACGAAAGATTTGGCAAAAATGGGGGTTTCAGTTTTGAAATACAATCATTGCATTGCTGGGAAAATTTTTAAGGCTTCTTCAAGCATGGAGCCATGGGGATTCGAACCCCAGACCTTCTCAATGCCATTGAGACGCTCTACCAACTGAGCTATGACCCCTTGTTTTAAAGAAGTATATTTTTATCTAACCGCTTGCTTCCTTCCGAGTCAACGCTTAATAATAGGTCTCATGCGTAGGTTGTTAATTTTCATTTCACTGGGGTTTTTGCTGGTGGGTTGTTCTCCTGAGGCGAGAAAGGAATCGCAAAATAATGACTACGAATCGAGCACGTTTAAGCGAGCTAAAGAAAAGTATGAACTGCGCGATTATCGAGGAGCAATTTCGTTGTATGAAGAGGTATTGCGTGATAATCCGTTGATGGCTAAAACGCATTTGGAGTTGGGGTTAATTTATAATGATAAAATGGGAGATCCGGTTTCTGCAATTTATCATTTTCGAAGATATCTCAAGCTAAAACCTAATGCGGAACGCGCTAAAATAATCGAGGAATGGATTGCGCGTGCCGAGTTGGCCATTGCGTCTTCACAGCCTAATTCGCCGATGGAAAGCACCGAGCAGTTTGTTCAATTACAAAAGGAAAATCTGCTATTGAAACAGTCTACGGAAAAGTTGCAACAAGAGTTGAATACGTTGAGATATCAAGTGGCAGAAAGCAAAAAATTGTCGGCTCCATTAGTGAATGCTTCGGTTGCTACAGAAAAAACGATTGTCTCAACGCCTCCTGCAACAACTCCAACGACCAACACTGTGGTATTGCGATTGGTGACGAATTCGGCAACTGCACCTCCCGATATAGCAAAAGCTGAAAAAACCGAAACTCCTCTTGCTGCTTCGGTTGCTTCAAAGAAGCATACTGTTTTAGCTGGTGAAACGTTGTGGCGAATTGCCGTGCGTTATTATCCGGAACAGGTAAAAGAGGGAACACAAAAAATTATGGAAGCGAACGGATTAACAGATGCAGCAAAAATTAAAAGTGGCCAAGTATTGATTATTCCTCAATAGCGCGGTAAGAGAAAAATAGAAAATTTTATGAAAAAAGATCAAGACGATTTGTTGCCTCAAATGGGGCGTCATTCGACTCAAGAAGAGTTAACCGAACAAGTTCAGAGAGCTCAACAGCAATTAATGGATTTGCAGCGGCAGCAGGAACTCATTGAAGCTCAAAAACGAGAACTAGAAGAGCTGGCGGAACGACAGCAGGAAGTGCGTTCCGGTAGAAAAGAGATGGTGGAAAAATTGCGACGCGCATTGGTGGTTTTGGAGCGTGAAGAGGAGGCCGTGAAACGCGAAGTCGAACAAATCAGTCAGACTAAACTTTCTTTTTTGGATACTTTGGCTTCCGTGGATCAGATTACGCCTGAAGAATGGGACACGAATCATTTAGCTGATGAATTAATGAATGCGTTGAGTCGCATCGACCATGCGCGCGCTGTTTATAATCAGCATAAAGTGAAGTTGAAGGTCTTGCGAGGCGAAGAGTTAGAATCGATTTCTTCGGAAAATGAAGCAGCGGGAGAAGCCGGAGGCAGCGCAGAATGGGCGGAGACTCCGAACGATTTTGGATTATGGTTTCGTCGTGGATTTGCTTTAACCTTGCCTTTATTGCTTTTAGGAATTGTTTGGTTGATCTTTTTTTTAATTAAAAAATAATTTAAACAATGTTTGTTCGCGATCCTGTTCGTAAAAAACAAAAGGAATTAGAAAAGGTTACTGCCGATAATGCTTCTTTAAAAAAATCTCTTGAGAAATTAATTGAAGAAGCCAAGCAACCACAATCTATTAAGGCGCCACCTACGGGACCTAAAACTTTAAGAGTGGAAAATAAAAAGGCGAAAATAAAATTTTTACGCTATTTTCTTATTTTATTGGCTTTGGCGCTTTATATTTTGTATCTCCGATCGCGTTAGAAAGAAAAAGTTATATGCCTACTTACCAATATTTTTGTGAAAAATGTAAAAAGAATTTTGATTATTTCCAATCTATGAAAGATAAACCCTTGACGCGTTGTCCTCAAACCGAATGTCGTCAAAAAAAATGGGGGAAAGGCAAAGTAAAGCGACTTTTGTCTGGAGGAGCTGGATTTATTTTTAAGGGGAGCGGTTTTTATATTACCGATTATCGCAGTGAAAATTATAAATCAGCAGCGAAAAAGGAAAGTGAAGCAGCTAAGCCAAGCTCTGAAAAAAAGAGTTCGGAAACTAAGAAAAAAGACAGTGCGAAAAAAGATTGATTTTCTGCTTTGGGAGAGATCGTTAAAAATAATTATTTTATTTTTAGGATTAGCAAAGGTTGTTCATGCTGAAACGGAGAAAAAATATACCCTTACCACTTTTGATCAACGTTTTGAAATCACGACCACTAACCTCAGTTTGACTCATCAACTTTTATTAACAGTAGAGCAGGCAGGTAAAGATTTTGAGGCGTTAATGGGTGAAAAAGGCGATTGGAAATATCCGATTCATTTATCTGTTTTTTCAGGAGTTAAAGGATTTGAGCGTCAGGTTAAAATTTCTCATCAAGGGTTGATTTTTAATCTTTTGGCTTCGCCTGAAGCTTTAGGGGGAGGAGAATTTTTCAGCGCTTTGAGTGAGTTGCTCTGTTACGAATTGAGTGTGCGCGATTTGAAAGGGGTTCAGAATTATGAAACATTACCAGTTTTGGATTTTTGGTTGGTTGACGGAATTGGGCAGAACCTAAATCGAGTTTATCATGAAGACTACTTACGCGTGGTAAAAGGTGTGACCGATCACCAAGCAGCACCGACTTTGTTGACTGTGCACTCTTGGAGCAAACCAAGTGAAGATCGTTTGGAGCGATGGTATCAAAAAGCATTTAATTTCTGGTTGGTTCGGCAGTTAACGTTTCGCAAAGCGGATCGTGAAGCTCTGGGGCAATGGTTGCGTCAAGCGAGTCGCACGGAGACAGAAAGAACAACGTATTGGACTAATATGGTGGTAGGCGGCAAATGGTGGTCAACAGCTCTACGCCGCAGTGTAAGGCAGCCGCATGAGGTTTTTTTGAATTACGAAACAACGCAGCAGCAGCTCGAAACGATTTTACAGGTTGAATTTGAAAAAGATAAAAAAAGTTATTCTTTAGTACATTGGGATGAGACTCCCAAGAATGCTGAATTTTTTCTTTTTTTGAGAAAAGAGCAGCAAGCTTTATGGCAATTAATGGAAAGGGGAGACGCTTTTTATCAACCCGTAATTATGGCTTATTATGAAGCATTTTCTATTTTGTTAGGCAATAATAAGTCGCAAAAAACTTTTTTGGATCAAATTCAATTTGCAAAAAATTTGGCACTGGACATGCAAACGCAGCGTCAAAAGATGAATGATTATTTAAATTGGTTTGAAGTGACTCAATATCCTTTACCGCCAGAAATTGAATTTAACGATTATTTTGATTGGATGGCGAGCGCTGAGACGCAGGAGGTAATGGCAAATTTAAGGCAACGCGCTGATCCTTTTTCAATTTTGAATTGGCAGCGTTGAAATTTTTGCACAATATATAGTTAGTTCAATCACGAATGGCGGCCGTAGTTCAATGGTAGAACTCCAGGTTGTGGTCCTGGCTGTTGCGGGTTCGAATCCCGTCGGTCGCCCTTTTTTCGTTTCAAATTTATCAACATCCATTCTTATTTTTCATAAAAAAAGGCTTATGGAATCTCCATAAGCCTTTGTGCTTAAAAAGTAACTTAAATTTATCTTGGTGCAATTAATTTTAGACCTTTAAGCGTATTGGTTGCAAAGGGAGCTACGGTTCCTGGAGTAAAAGGAGATTGAAGTGAAAGAGTTTTCTTTTCGCTAATTAGGATAGTGGCGCCACTTCCATCAAAAACAAATTGGCCAACTGCACCGGCCTTTGCTTTTTTGCTGTTTAAGGTAATAATTTTATTGAGCGTATTAAAATCGGGTCCAGAGAGACTGACAATTTCAGTGCCCTTTTGGGCTAAAACGGTGGGTTGTAAGCGTCCGCTTAGAGCGCCAAAGATTTTGAATTTTTTTGGCAATTTTTTATCAGCCACTACTTTGGGTGCTTCAAAACCGGATCCGGTGTTAATAGCCACAAAGAGTGAAGTTTTCTTTTGGAAATAAAGATCGGGGATGAGATCGCCATTAAAGTCACCGCTAGCCACAGGTTTCAAGCCTTTGACTTGGAGATTATGAGTGGGTGTGGTGAAAGCAGGCCCTTTTAAGCCCTGGACGGTTTTACCCCTTTTAGTGATGAGATCACTGATGTGGTCACCGTCAAGATCGGCTCCAGCTACAATTTTAGATTTGATTGTTGAATTTGGAGTGGTTGACTTACTGATAGAAACGATGTTGGTTTCATTAACTACATAAATATTTTTCTTTTTCTTTAGTACATAGTCGGAAAAGCTATCACCGTTATAGTCATTTTCAGGATAGATCGAAAGGTTTAAAGTCCATTGTGAAATTAAACCGCTATCTACGCTTTGATCATCTTTTACAAAAAGTTTCCAATCTCCATTGGGATTAGTGTTTGTAAAGACTGCTAAGTTTGTGCCATAAGGAGCTGTAGGAGCGGGTGAAGGCCAAACATCATTGATGCCATCGGTGCCTGGGAAGTTTGTGGGCTTAAATTTTCCTCCCAAAGTGATACTAGTGCTGTCGGGTAAAGAGTTAGTTGTAAAATCAGTGATAATAAAAGGGGCATTAGTTATGTTACCAGACCCTCCACAATCGGACATAAGAATGGTTGATTGTCCCTCAGGTCCAACTAAGAGTATATCGACATCATCGGGGAAGGTGTGAGTTAGAGTAAAAGAAACTTCTATTTGTATCAATTTTGTTGGCAGGTTAGAAACGGTAATGACTGAAGGATAGGGTATGGCATTCGTGTTATCTGAGATAGTAATATCCTGTTGTTGTGTGAAGAAGATTTGAGCTTGGGTCGATTTAACAAATAAAATGCTTACAACAATTATTATTAGTAGTATTTTTTTCATAGAATAGAATTTAAATTTATTAATTAACAAAAAAGCCAAGCTACAGCTTGGCTTTTTTTAGTATTTTAACAAGCAAGTTTATTTTGGAACCACCAATTTAACTCCCTTAACTGTATTGGTAACAAAAGGGAATAAAGTGCCTGGAACAAAAGGTGAATGGAAGGAAAGCACTTTCTTTTGTTGTAAGATGATGGTGGAACCGGTGTAATCACCGACATATTGACCTACTGCTCCAGCTTTGATTTTTTTGCTAGTGAGTTGGACAATTTGATTTGCTGTAGCAAAGGTTGGACCATCTAGTTGTGCGATGGTTGTCTTATTTTGAGCTAACACTGCAGGTTGGGAACGAGCTGTTAAAGCGCCAAAGATTTTAAACTTCTTAGGTAAAGTTTTATCGGCAATTAACTTAGGGGGCTCAAAACCAGTTCCATTGTTAATGGCAACATAGAGTGAAGTTTTCTTTTGCAAATAAAGATCAGGAATCAAATCACCATCGAAATCACCACTTGCTACCGGCTTCATGCCTTTGACTATTAAGGAGTGGGTCGGACTAGTGAAGGTAGGACCTTTTAAGCCTTGGACGGTTTTACCTTTTTTCACAATGAGATCGCTAATATGGTCACCATCTAGGTCAGCTCCTGCTACGATCTTTGCTTTTATCATGGCCGTAGGAGGCGTGGATTTGGCAATGGGAACGACATTAGTTTGGTTGACAACGTAAACCTTTTTACCTTTTTTCGCTACATAATGAAAGCCGTTATCACCTACGTAGTCATTTTGGGAATAGGGCGCGATAATTAGTTCCCAGCGTAAGATATTGAGGACGGCTGGTGGCATAAATCCAAAAGGGCTTGTGGCGTAAAGTTTCCAAACACCATTGGGATTGGTGTTTTGGCTGCTTAAACTGGCAGGATAAGGTCTGGAGGTGCGGAGTGAGGCGAATGTGTCGGGAGCCATAGCAGATCCGAAAAAATTGCCCGTCTGTAGGTCTGTAAATGCCTGAGACAAGCTGAAAAGCGGGATCAAAGCTTGTATAAGGTTAGTAGGCGTTGGCATAGGCGGTGCTCCATCAACAATAAAAAGCACCCAGTTGGTTACTCCTTGAACATTACCTACATCAGAAAGAGAATAGTTGATTGACCTTGGGGGCCTTCTAAAGGACATCCCAGAATAAAGGTAGGCCGGGGCCGGTAAAGAGATCCACTCCCTGACTGGCCCATGGCAGCAATTTTTGTGGAAATATTGGAGATGGTCACAGTTGAGGGATAAACATACATTGGTTCCACCCCCCTGCGATAATGACATCTTCGTCCTGAGCAACGAATAATTGGCTCTTAGCGTCAAAAACTAATAAGCTAAATATTAAACTTAATATACTGATATATCTTTTCATAATCCTTACCTGGTTAATTGTTTCCTACTATTGGGTTTTGCTAAAATTAAGAGCATATAAACCACCTTAAATCAATAAAGCATAGCCACCCGAGTGTTGTCAAATGAAATTAGATTAGGACCGAAGCGGAATAAATAAAAAAGGCCTGTAAAGTGGCCTTTTTCCTAAAATACAAAATATTTATCTAGGAGCAGCTAATTTAACACCTTTTACGGAATTTGTAACGAAGGGGAAAACAGTGCCAGGAGCCAAGGGTGGAAGTGAAAGGAAAGCTCCTTCTTGTTTTTCAAAAGAATCGTTGCTCCGCTGCCATCAAAGGTATTGACCACGGCACCAGCTTTAATCTTTTTGTTGCTCAAATTTCAGCTATCGTTGTGAGCGTAGAAAAAGCTTGGACCGCTAAGGAGGCTACCGTGGTTTTGTTTTGAGCCAAAGCTGTAGGCTGTAAGCGACCACTCAAAGCCCCAAAGACTTTAAACTTTTTAGGAAGGGTTTTATCAGCAACGAGTTGAAGAGGTTGAAACCCTGTTCCTGTATTGATGGCAACAAAGAACGAGGTTTTCTTTTGGAAATAAAGATCAGGGATTAAATCACCATTGAAGTCGCCACTAGCCACGGGTTTCATACCTTTAACTTTAAGGGAATGGATTGGAGTACTAAAATCGGGACCTTTTAAGCCTTGGATAGTTTGACCTTTTTTAACAATCAAATCACTAATATGGTCGCCATCTAAGTCCGCACCGCCGACAATCTTGGCTTTGATTTGAAAATTGGGTGTGGTTGATTTAGTGATGGAAATGGCATTAGTATCGTTGACGACGTAAACGTTTTGACCTTTCTTGAGCACATAATCGCTTAATCCATCACCATTGTAATCGTTTTGAGGATGAAGAAAGAAGAGTAGCTCCCATTGAGTAATGTTATAAGCAAAGAGAGGTGGAATAGGTGCGATGCTAGTGGCATAAAGCTTCCAATCTCCATTAGGGTTAGTATCACCAAAAACACTTAGATTAGTTCCATAAGGTCCAACAGGCGCAGGAGCAGAAAAAATATCTGTGAATAGAGGTCCATCGGTTGGCTTAAAAAAGCCGGATGATAAAGGTAAATTTACGTTAGGGATGGTTGGCATAGAGAGAGGAGCGGTATCAAAAATTGTAAGAACAATATTAGTAACACCTTGGCCATTTCCTACATCAGATAGTAAATAAGAAGTTTGCCCTTGAGGACCTTCTAAGATAACATCTAAAAACGGAGTAGGCAGTGATCCTGTCGTTAAACTGACTCGCACAGCAAACCCAGCAATTTTAGTCGGAAGATTGGAAACGGTTAAGATCGAAGGGTAATGATTGGCATTAGTATTATTATTATCAATGACAATATCTTCATTTTGTTGAAAAATAATTTGAGCTTGGCTCTGAGATGAAAATGACAAGACCAATAAACTCAATGTATAAATTAAGTGTTTTTTCATAATTCTTTATCTATTAATTGCTTTCCTTGTAACGAAGCAAACACAATTAACACTGGCTTGTCAAACTCTAGTTTAGGCTGTAAGTCGTTTGGCTTATGTCATTAGCTTCTAGTCGAATTGAAACTGATAGCATGGGTAGTATCTCCGTGCCTCAAGATCGTTATTATGGCGCCCAGACGGCGCGTTCCCTTCACCATTTTGATATTGGCAAAGATCAAATGCCGCAAGAAGTGATCTGGGCGATGGCAATTTTGAAAAAGGCTGCTGCTTTGACCAATCATGAGCTTGGCAAGCTTGCTAAAGATAAAATGGAACTGATTGTTCAAGCGGCGGATGAAGTGATTGAAGGCAAGCTCTCGGACCATTTTCCTTTAAAAGTTTGGCAAACTGGTAGCGGAACCCAAACCAACATGAATGTCAATGAAGTCATTTCCAATCGCGCGATTGAAATCGCAGGTGGAGTTTTGGGTAGTAAAAAACCGATTCATCCCAACGATGATGTTAACATGTCGCAATCTTCCAATGACACTTTTCCCACAGCTATGTCGATTGCGGCTGCAAAGGGTTTGGAACATGATTTGTTGCCGCGAGTGATGGAGTTGCGTGACGCTTTGGATGCGAAGTCTCAAAAATTTTCAACCTTGATCAAAAGTGGTCGCACGCATTTGATGGATGCCACTCCGATTACTTTGGGACAGGAATTCAGCGGTTATGTAGCACAATTGGATGCCGATATTGCTCGTATTCAAAGTGTGTTGCCGGATCTTTACCAACTCGCTATTGGCGGCACAGCTGTGGGCACGGGGCTTAATACTCATCCTCGCTTTGCCGAAAAAGTCAGTGCAAAAATTGCCGAGTTAACTAAACTGCCTTTCCAATCGGCTCCCAATAAATTTGCCGAACTTGCAGCGCATGATGCTTTGGTGATGGCCAGTGGCGCACTCAAAACTTTAGCGGCTTCTTTGATGAAAATTGCCAACGACATTCGTTGGATGGGTTCGGGGCCGCGCTGTGGGTTGGGTGAGTTGAGTTTGCCCGAAAATGAGCCAGGCTCCTCCATTATGCCTGGTAAAGTGAATCCTACGCAATGCGAAGCGATGACGATGGTTTGTGTGCAAGTGATGGGAAATGATGCCGCGATTGGTTTTGCGGGTTCGCAAGGCAATTTTGAGTTAAACGTCTTTAAGCCGGTGATTATTTATAATTTTTTACATTCCACACGCCTTTTAACGGATGCCTGCAGAAGTTTTCGCGAACATTGTGTGAAAGAATTGCAAGCGAATCCAGAGCGGCTCGATTATTACATGAAAAATTCGCTCATGCTCGTGACTGCGTTGAGCCCTGAAATTGGTTACGATAAATCAGCCAAAGTAGCTCATACAGCGCATGTGGAAAATTTAACTTTGCGCGAAGCATGTTTGAAATTGGGTTATTTAAGTGGAGAAGAATTTGATAAACTTGTGAAACCGGAAGAAATGTTAGGGCCAAAAGAAGACTGATGGTTGAGAGCTGAAAGCTGATAGCTAAAATGAAATACATTTTTATTACTGGCGGAGTGGTGAGTTCTTTGGGTAAAGGACTGACCGCAGCATCGATCGGAACGCTTTTAGAGAGTCGCGGTTTTCGAGTTGTTTTACAGAAGTTTGATCCTTATTTGAATGTTGATCCTGGTACGATGAGCCCCTTTCAACATGGCGAAGTTTATGTGCTAGAAGATGGCGCGGAAACAGATTTGGATTTGGGTCATTATGAACGATTTACCTCAGCCAAATTAACGCGACATAATAATCTGACAAGTGGCCAAATTTATGAATCAGTAATCAGTCGTGAAAGAGCAGGCGAATATTTAGGCGCTACGATTCAAGTGATTCCGCATGTCACGGATGAAATTAAAAATCGAATTCGACAAATTGCTGCGCAACAACCTGGTGATATTTTAATCACCGAAATTGGTGGCACGACAGGGGATATTGAGGGTATGCCTTTTTTAGAAGCGATTCGTCAATTTTCGCAAGAGGTCGGCGCTCATAATGTTTTGTTGATTCATCTCACTTTAGTGCCTTTTCTCAAAGCGGCAGGTGAACTCAAAACCAAACCGACTCAACAAAGCGTTGCTAAATTACGCGAAATTGGGTTGCAACCTCAACTGTTGTTATGTCGCACGGAACATCCTTTAAGTTTGGAAATTCGCAAGAAAATTGCGTTGTTTTGCAATGTGTCACCGGAATGTGTGATGGAACAGCGCGATGTGGATCATACCATTTACGAAGCGCCTTTGATGTTGCATCGTGAAAAAATGGATGAGTTAATTTGCAAACATCTTCAACTTCCCGAAACTACACCTCAACTGCAGCCTTGGGAACAGTTTGTAAAACGCGTGATTTCACCCTCTCAAAAACGTTGTATTGCGGTAGTGGGAAAATATATTGAACATCAAGACGCTTATAAAAGTGTTTACGAATCGCTTACGCACGCTGCTGCGGCTCAAGATATCGGGGTGGAACTTCTCAAGGTGGATGCTGAAATGATCGAAGAAGAAGGGCCTGAAATATTTTTAAAAAAAGCTCATGGTATTTTGGTGCCTGGAGGATTTGGTGAGCGTGGCACGGAAGGTAAGATTGCCGCGATTCGTTACGCGCGCGAGAAAAGAGTGCCTTATTTAGGTTTGTGTTTGGGAATGCAACTCGCAGTGGTGGAATTTGCGCGCCATGTTTTACAATGGAACGAGGCGAATAGCGCGGAGTTTTCTCCTGAGACATTGCATCCTGTAATTACTTTGTTAAATGAACAAAAAGAAGTGACTCAGAAAGGAGGAACCATGCGGTTGGGCGTGTGGCCGTGTGATTTGGTGGAGGACACACGATCACGAGAATTTTATGGTCAATCCCAAGTGAACGAACGTCAT
>JAWLBA010000002.1:0-185602 GCA_041395165.1 Verrucomicrobiia bacterium | reverse complement strand
ACCATGAAAAAACTTAACTATATCATTCCAACCTTATTTCCTTTTATTTCAATCGCGCAATTGCCTGTGACTGACGCAGGCTCTCAAGCCTTGATTTCCGCTCAAACTGCTCAACAGGCACAAAACTTTGCTGAAGAGATGGTCAAGTGGACGGAACATCTCAAAACGTTAATGGATCAACTCAACACGGTTAAACAACATTTGCAGACGGCTCAAAACATGCTCAATACGGCCAATGAAATGAAGATGGCTTTGGGCGATCCTGCCTCCGTCAACTTGGATAATAGTTTAATTCAAGGACAACTGACCAAGCCAACTTTTAGCGCTTCTTTAACGGAGCTTTATCATTTGGGCAGTCAGATTAAGAACACGTCGGAACTCATTAACCAAATTTATAAGCCTGCTGATAATCAAGAAGCCGAAAAAAATCCGCTCTTGAAATATGAGATGGTGGAAAGGGCTTTTGCCAATTACGAAAAAATTACTCAATCCACCTCAAAACAATCCGATCAGATCAAAAAGGAAATTGCCAGTCTCCAGAATCAACTCAACTCCGCCCAGGACGATGCCACTGTTCAAAAGATCAAAGGCGCGCTTCAAGGCGCGGAAGCGGCCCTGGTTGATTTGGAGGCAACCAATTCCAAAGCAGCAGAACAAATCAATCTGATGCATTCGCTCAACGAAAATAACGATAAAAAACAGAAGGAAGCTGAGGATTTGGCGAATAAAAAAGTATTAAGCAAAGCCTCTTCCAAGACTTCTCAAGAGATGAAAAAAACAATCAGGGAGTATTAATAGAAATGAAAAGTTTTAATAGTTTCTTATATCTTTTGCCATTTCTTCGGAGGTTTTTTTGTGGGTCTCAGAGAGAACGCGTTTATTTTCTTTGTCCTCTTTCATCATGGATTCACTTCGTTTATCCGCTTGGCAGTTTTTATAAAAATAACCTCCGGCTGCTGCCGCGACTAAAATCAAACAAATTACGACTAACGGTTTTACCAATTTCATGATTCCTCTATCTACCACATTAGGCGGTCAAGCAGCAATCTCTTTGCGGGATATGTTGATGGGCGTTCCTTTTCTTTTATGTGTTTTTGGAATTATCGAAAGAACCTGGAATAGCGAAAATAAACCCAAAGAACTTTTCAATAGCATCATAGTAACTGCCATCGTAGTTGGTTTAATTACCAGTTTTCCAATAATACTTAATGAACTACGCGATGGTTTTATCTCGATTCATAAAAAATTCGAAGAGATTCCTCTACTTGAAAAACTGTATACAACTAAAATCGCCGAAGGTGATTCACCATCAAAATGGGATATAGGAAACTATATTTGTTACGTCGGCGTTTTGCTGATGCAGAAATTAGGTTATTTTTCTGTTCGTGCCTTAGTGTGGTTTCAAGAGTTTGCGATAAACGGTTTAACCGCTGTTTCACCAATATTACTAGGTTTTTTAGCGACGAGTTATACTAAAAGCATTGGCATAAATTTCTTACTTACTTCGTTGGGTGTTGTTCTATGGCATCTTGGCTTTGCAATCGTTGATGTTGTTCTTTTCAATCTTTCGGGTCCTATTTTAGCTGTATCTGGATTAAGTGCCTTTGCTGCAGGCTCAGCTTTAATTTCTGGAACCATAGGTTGGCCACTGGCTTTGGCTGGACTGCTGCTTATTGTGATTATTTCAAATACGATGTATCTATCAGTTCCTTTTGTAGTGCAAGCTCTCCTTCGTGGAGCCAACCCTGCAACCACAGCCTTGGCCGCAGGAATCCAAGGAACCACCACAGCCATAGGCATGGGAGTTGGCGCTAAATTTGCCCTTGGCCAATTAGCCAATTCATCCGCTTCAAGCTTTATAGGAGCAAAAGATGCTTCAGAAGCAGGCTCTTCCCTAACACAAAAAGGCCTGAAAGATTCTCCCAATCACGCGCAACATAACCCTGTTAACGACAGCATGGGTTCCTATAGTTCCAATGCTTCTGTTCCGCCTCCCCCTTCCATCAAACCTTTTACAGCAAAAGCCGGTGACTCTGTCAGTCATGGCGATTTTACCGCAACACAGACTAATCCCGAACATTTTACCTTATCTCATCAAAAGACAGGTGCTCTTTCCCAGCACGCCGGTAACATTGGTGCGCCGCAAGATTTAATGGCCGGTATTAACATGCACGAAGTTAAGGCCAAACAACAAAGCTTCGCTTCATCCTCTCCCTCCCTTTCGCAGCAAAGACAAGAACTGGATCAAAAACTTAATTCATGATTATGAAGCTTCCACAATTCAATGCTGTCACTGTGATCACCAATAACGCCATTGCTGCGCGTGTTTGGATGGTGATTGCCATTGCCTTGGCTGTGACAGCAGGCGCTTCTCCCTACTTCACCATTCAAGCCATGAAACAGAAAGAAAAGGTCGTAATTCTGGATCCCAGTGGTTCATTGATCTATTCGCCTTTACTTGGCTTTGAAGAATCCGGCCAACTCAACGCTTATCATGTTCGACTGGCTTGTTTGTCCTTTTTGCAACGCAATCCCAGAGGCTTGGATTTGCCGGAACTTTATCAAAAGATTTATATCGAACCGGCCCGTTCTTATGGAAAACAGTTAATCAACAGCACCGCCAACGAATTCAGTCAGAAACAAATTCATCAGAAAGTGGAATTAACCACGATTCGAATTCTTGAAACGAAAAAAATCAGCGATAGCAACGGCGCTGTTTATGAAGCTGTTGTCGTTCATGCCAATGGCAATCTGATTAAAACCGGAATCGTTAACGATTTGGAGTTCAGGGAGCCTGCCAAGTTTCAAATGGAATTGGTTTTAATTCGTAATCCCAACTTATTGCAAGGCGGCATGCTGCCTCTGGTGGTTTACCAACTCAATTACAAGGAGAAATTGTTATGATCAGGTTTCTTATCATCACGGTTTTAACTTTGACATCCATCAAGCTTGATGCCCGTTCCATCACTCAATTACGGCTGGATGATTATCTGATTCAAACGATTCCCGTGGCGGTTGATAAAGGAAATACGACGATCATGTTTCCCGGGCCTATTGGCGGACTCTATGCCTCAAAAGTTTCATCAGTTGCTGTTACCAATGCCGATTTCTTGATCGATTTTACCCCAGGCAAACATTATTTCTGTATTCGCGCGCTTAAGGAAAACTCAGAAGATGTCCTTACAGTCATGTTCGAACAGAAAGCTTATGTTTTGAAATTAAAAGCTTCTTCTTATCCTTATTATGTCGCTTCGTTTTATCGCTCTCAGGCTTTTGAAGAAAAAACATTATCTCCCGCAAAACTCATTTCTCTTTTGGATAAAGCCAAGGCTTATCAACAGCTTGTTAAACATCAGCCTGATGCCATTGAAGGAGTCTCTTATTATCTACCAAACAAAACTATTGCTTACACTAATTTCAATGTGCTCTTGAAAGAAGTTTGGCGATTTGAAGAAGAAGACACTTTGGTTTTTCATTTGGAACTTGAAAACCCAACTAAAAAAGAAATTTCTTACCAGGATTTTGCTGCGCGCGTCGGCGATCAAATTTATTTTCAATCAGTTTCCGATGGCAGTGGATTGATGCCATCCAACTCTATCACTTCTGCTTACTTTGCCATCACAGGTAACGCCAAGGGTGGTCGCAATTATCTTTCTGTCACTAACGATTGGTCAATTCTTGTCCCAAGATCGAAATTATGAATGTCATTCTTATTTTATATATCGGTTTGGCGTTGGGTTACTGGTGGGGTTACGAAGTGCGCGGTAACATCATCAAAAAGCTAACTTGGAAATGCTTAAGGAGAGAAATGAATTTAAGAAAATTTATCGATTTTGGAAAACTCCGTCAGGTAAGTTGATACTCTTTATCGTCTTACTGTTACTGGCCTTTTCCTTTTTTTGGTTTAAGAAAACCTAATCAGCCATTGGTCAACAATCAGGTCATTGAAGCGGAACAACCTTCCACCAAAGCCGCTTACCAATCTTTTGAAACGGATATTCCCACTACAACGAATCCAGGAAAAACCTCAGGAATCACAAACAGCCAGTGCGCCTGTTTCACCGCCTCCACCCATTCCCATGAGAATTTTGTTTCCAATGAAGAATTTGTCAGTGAAAACTTTGTTCCGTTTGGTCGCTTTATTCCCTGCGAATTAATCAACACGGTTGATTCTGCTCAAATCAACACACCGATCGTTGGTCTGGTTACTGAAGATGTTTGGCAAAATGGTAAACTCATTATTGCTGCCGGAACTGAAGTGCATGGGACAGCCAATTTGGATCGTTCGCGTGAACGGATCAGTTCCCAGGAAAACTGGACGTTGGTTTTTCAGGATGGAAAACAAATCCAGACTTCCGGTATTGCTTTGGATCAATCCAAGGAGTCTGACGGTTGGTCAATTACTGATGGTTCTGCGGGTTTGAAAGGTTACCTCATTAAAAGTGATAAATTGGCCGAAGTTAAAGCGTTGTTTGCCACTTTTGTTTCCGGCGCTGCCGGAGGGTTGGTTGAAGTCCAGGAAAATGAATCCCGTTCCGGGGT
The DNA here is from genome assembly GCA_041395165.1 of Verrucomicrobiia bacterium. Classification (GTDB taxonomy): domain Bacteria; phylum Verrucomicrobiota; class Verrucomicrobiia; order JADLBR01; family JAIBCM01; genus JAIBCM01. Next base: position 181,060 of record JAWLBA010000002.1, on the reverse strand, counting down.
ATTACGACGCAATTATGGTGGCACTTTGAAGGATGCTCTTGGTAAAGGGTTTGAACAAGCCGGTGAGCTTTATGCCCAGCGCGTTTTGGAGACGATTGAGAAGGAGGGGTTTTATGTGCGTGTACCGGCGGGGACCACTTTTTATCTCTATACGACGCAACTCATCGACAAGAATAAGTTTGCCGTCACTGCTACGACAAGAAAGGAAGCTTTATGAGATGTTTTGGGGTTTTGGCTTTGATTATGGGTTTGGCAGGCTGCGCTTCAAGACCGGTTGTTTATTATCACGTTTCAAAGGGAGATAAAGTTGTTGCTCCTATTTCTGAAGATGGAGTGCGTTTTCCGGAAACGATTAAAGCTTATTCCTTGGGTCGTTATCGTGATCCTCACCATCCCCGTATGATGCATGAAAGGCATTTGGCTTATCGGGTTGAGGAGGATGCGACGTGGGATTATTCGCCTAAATCAGTTTCCTTAAGCAATAAAGAATCGAATCCTAATATTTTTCAAGCGGCGGATGCTGAGGTTGAATTGAAGAAACAACAAGATCACAACGCTTTGTTGACCGATCAAAACAAAGTGCTTTTGCAAAAATTGAATAACGTTGAACAGATCAATCAAGAAGCGGAACGGTTGGCCAAGGAAAATAAAGCGCTTCAAGAGGCCTTGGATCAATCACGCCGTGAAGCGGAAGGTTTAAAAAACAATTTGGAAACCCAATTTCAAGCGCAACCTGTTGTTGAGCCGCCTAAGAAAAAAGGCGCTTTGGAAAAGCTCTTCAGCTTATTGCCCAATAAAAATTAAGTCACACCTATAACAATTAATAGCAAAGGAAGTATATGAACAAAATCCAATTATCACTCAGGGCAGCTACTGACCCTAAAATCCATAACCATGAAGAGGAGGAGCCGACGTTTGTCAGCGTTTTCGCCCTCCATAATCTAACCAGGAAAAATGGCGCCAATACCGATCACACCATTCCGGTCACGGCAAAGTTTTATAATGCCTTGGCCGCTCGCGCAGCCAGGGAGATTAAGTTGGGTTATGCTTTTACGGCTGAAGGCAAGCTCTCTTATTATAAGAATCCTAAAACGGAAAAGGAGTCTTATTCAATCATTGTCGACCAATTCGATGATATTCAAATGCCGCGCTCCAGTAAACCCCAGTCAGAACCTGTCGAGGAGGTTTGCCATGTTTAATAAGAATAATAATTCGGTGACTCTCAATCTGGGTAATCTGGTTGAGAAGTTTAAGACTGCCACTCAAATTGTTGCCCGTTCGGGCCTTTCCATCCCGATGGACAAGGTCATTGAGGTGATGATTCTGTCGGAATTGAATCGGCTTGATCCCAACGATATTGCCAAGCGTTTTAAACGCGCTGTGATTAAGACGCTTTCCAAGGTGTCGGAACATATGGATGAAGAGGAAAATGATGAGGAAGATTCTTTTTTGGAAAATGAGTCTGCGAAGAATGGAGAATTGCTCACAGCAAAATAATCATGGAATAACCATATGCTATGGGTCACTTAGGCTTGGTTGAGCTAAGTGACCGGTGGCTTTTCGTTCAAAACCAACAAAAACATGATTATTTAAAATAAAAATTTAAAACTAAAAGTATCAACAACTATGAAGCTCTTACCAATGCATAAGATCCAAAAAAAGTTGAAAGTCGGCAATAACTTTATGGCTTCTTTAAAGAAAGCAGGGTGTCCTTTTCCCGGGAATCGCGGCACCGTCGAATGGTGTATGGAATGGTTAAAATCTCATCCAGAATTTAAAGTGTCCGATTTTAAGGGTTGTAAGAAGGAATCTTTACGGCTGAGGCTGCCGCGCGGACGTCGTCGACATTTAAACGCTGATAAACTCGATGAACCAGTTCACTTGAATGGCCAACAAAATTCATTACTTCCGACATCGGAATTCTTGCGCGAGCAAGTCGAGTTATCACAGTAACCCTAGTACAATGAAAGCACAAATGAGACAGACCTACACTTCTGAAAAAAGCCCACCAAGGCTTTCCAATAAGATATTTCGGCCTTTCATATGTCATCGTTCGCCTTTCCTTCTTAAGCTTTTTCAACAAAGGCAAAAGATCGGGAACAATAGCGGTCGTAAATCTTTTGTTTCCTTTGATAGTAAAAGTGATTTTCTTATTAAGCAAATCGACATCCTCCATCGGAAGATGAGTTTCACTCAGACGACATCCTTGATGAATAGCTATTTCAAAAGCAATAGACATCCATTCAGGGTATTTTTTAAGGTGTTGTCTAATAATCTGAATTTCATTATCAGACATTTCAGGTTTTTCTTTGGACTTATGTCTTTTCATGCCGTGTTTAAGACACGGATTTTCGCTGATATAATCTCTCAGCTTTGCCTCATTCATAAGAATGTTAAGCAAAACTATTTCCTTAAGAGCGTTATTATAAGAACAAGCATATACACCACAATCTTTCGGAGGATTTTGGCGCCATTTTACATATTCAAAAACAAATTCTCTTTTGACCTCTCTCGGCTCATGAATGCTTTTAAATCTAAAAAAAGCTCTCAATGCATTCCACATCTGCATATACCTTTCCAAAGTTTTTGGCGAAGTAGCGTATTTGGCCGCCAGATACGGCTCAACCCATCTTGTAAAGTAATTCCCATAAAAACTGGATTCGCCCTGGGTTTCTTTCACCGAATAATCAGCCGCCAATCTTTCTGCTTTTCGTCTATTGGCAATGCTCCCTATTTGTATGTCTGTGGGCAAGCTTCGCCACTTTCCTCCCACCTTCACGCGGAGTTGAAAATAGGGAGAGTCTTTTCTTGTATAAACAGAAGCCATAAAATTAACGTAACATACGTAGCAAAATGAGTCAAATTCTATCCATTTTCCTAAACAATTACCTATGAAAATAAATTTTAATCACCTCTTAGTTCGGTGCACGGGTTCGAATCCCGTTAGCGCTATAACCCCTTTTGTTTTTTAAACAAACATTATCCCAACATAAAATAATTGATTTTGAAGGTCTTCTCATCATAAAATGCAGATCGCATGGACAAAAAGATCTTGGCTCCATTTTTGAAACTCTTTATCATAAAAATGACGACCCCAAACCTACTCTTAAAATACTAAATGCCAAAGGCCAGCCAGTTCATCAACTTAATATCGCTAATATAATTGAAGTGGTAGAACCAAACAAAGATATCGGCGTGCGCAGATTTTTTGATAATGGCTCCTATGAAGATGCTATCGATCTCGATGGAGATTTAAAATTTAACGAACCAAAAGAAGACGAATTTAAAAGAGAATACGTTGACGGCCCAAAAACTTTACTAGAAGAACCTATTAAGGCTTCTCTGATTCCAGGGAGTTCGCCCACTGATAAAAGAATGATAGTGGCAAGTTCTATCTTAACAGCACCTCTCACGCTGTTCCCTGAAAAATCTCCTGATAAATTCATTATTCAATACTCTGATCCTTCTTTAAAGAAAAAAGGGCAAATAGAGGTTAATGTTGAAATATATAATCCCAATAGCCATGATAAACTAGAATCGCTTAAATTAACTTTACATGAGAAATTAGGTTCTAACGGGGTTTACGAAGGAGAGTCTATCATTCTAGTTGCCAATAAAATCGCCGACGAATTAACATTAAATGGAATGAAGGATAATGAAACAAATGATCAAACTCTATTAGCTGAAGTTGGAAGTGAAATAAAGGTTAGCTACCAAAAAAGCGAAAATGAAAAAATTGAAGCAACCGCAGGAGTTCCCTTAAAGGGAATAGGAACAGTTCAACCCGTTATTCTTAAAGATGAAAATGAAAAACCCGTCGCTGCTGTGGAGGACTCTAATCGTCATATTCAAGAAATGAATGAAATAGTTGCTCCAGAAGGACTCCATTTCAACGCAAAGGATCCTATTTATGTTGACACCAAAAAACTTGAAGTAAATTTAAAAGATGGGCTATCACCTGAAGAATTAAAAATAATCTACGATTCTTTAACAAAGGATCAAAAAGAGTCTGCTTTTGTTATAGCCGGTAATAACTTAGATGTTCGAGATAAAAATAATAAACCTGTAGATGGCTTTACGCTCACCAATGGCATAACTAGTGTAGCGACTCATTGTCCTGTTGTAAAAACCAACGCTTCTTATGGCACTTTAGCCCATGAATTTCTACTTCACCAAAAACTAAATGTAAAATGGGCTCCTGAAAAATATCTTGAAGGTCATTATAAGAATTCAAACTCTGATGCTAGACTGAACTTATTTTCTGACGGGGGCGCGGGTGAAGAGTTTAAGCTTGATGGATTAAATTACTTAAATCGCAATCAATTAAATTTAATCAGCCAATTATCAATTTTCCGAAATCCTAAACCTGAAGAGCTGCCCAAATTTACCAATCCCTTATCTAATCAAGAAAACACTCAAGAAAAAGAAAATAATTCTGAAGAAGAAAAAAATAAAAAAGGAGTAAAAATAAGATAACACTATCTTTTCAGTTGTCGCGCTGTACTATTGAGTTTATTTTTTAACCCATGCACATCACACAACGCTGGCTAGGCCATCCTTATCCTTTGGGCGCGACTTGGAACGGACAAGGCGTCAATTTTGCCTTGTTCTCAGAAACGGCAACCGGCGTGGACCTTTGTCTTTTTGATCATCCTGAAGCAAAAGAAGAAACTGCTCGAATTCCTTTAACCGAAAACACCGATCAAGTGTGGCACGCTTTTTTGCCAGAAATCCGTCCTGGACAACTTTACGGTTATCGCGTTCATGGACCTTACGAACCAGAAAAAGGATTACGCTTTAATCCCAATAAATTACTTCTTGATCCTTATGCCAAGGCAATCACAGGCGAACTAAAATGGGAAGATCGCAGTTTTGCTTATCAAGTCAACTCCTCTAATGACAAAATCATTCATAACGAAAATAATGCCGATCTCATGCCCAAATGCGTTGTCATCGATCCCACTTTTGAGTGGGGCAACGATATTGCGCCATGCACGCCCTTGCATCATTCCGTAATTTATGAGCTACACGTTAAAGGGTTCACTCAACTCATGGAGGCTTTGCCGGAAAATATTCGTGGCACTTATGCTGGGTTGGGAAGTGAACACGCAATCGATTATCTCAAACAGTTAGGCATCACCGCTGTTGAGCTTTTGCCTATTCATCAATTTGTTCACGAAAAACATCTCACCGATCGAGGACTAAAAAATTATTGGGGTTATAGCAGCATCGGTTTCTTTGCCCCTCACGCCGAATACGCCAGCGAACGGGATCGCGGCGCGCAAGTGAACGAATTTAAAAACATGGTGAAAAATCTTCACGCTGCGGGCATCGAAGTTATTCTCGATGTGGTTTACAATCATACAGCAGAAGGCAATCATCTCGGACCAACACTCAGTTTCCGAGGTATTGATAATCCTGCCTATTACCGGCTTCAACCAGACAATCGTCGCTATTACACCGACTACACTGGAACGGGAAACACCTTCAACGCCATGCACCCTTATGTGTTGCAACTCATCATGGATAGCCTTCGCTATTGGGTCACAGAAATGCACGTCGATGGATTTCGATTTGATCTAGCCGCTAGTTTGGGACGCGGCGAACATGCCGTCAGTCATCTCTCCTCCTTCTTCACCATCATCCATCAAGATCCCGTTCTGTCTCAAGTCAAACTGATTGCAGAACCTTGGGATCTAGGCGAAGGCGGTTATCACGTGGGCAACTTCCCTATTCTTTGGACAGAATGGAACGGCCATTACCGTGACGTGGTAAGACGCTACTGGAAAGGAAGCGAAGGTCATCTGGGCCACTTCGCTTATCGTTTCACGGGAAGCTCGGATCTTTACCAACACAGCGGCAAAAAACCTTACGCCAGTATCAACTTTATCACGTGCCACGACGGCTTCACCTTGCACGATTTAGTTTCTTATAATGAAAAACATAACTTAGCTAACGGCGAAGAAAATCGCGACGGAAGCTACAACAACGATTCCTGGAATTGCGGCACAGAAGGAGCAACCGATGATCCTCTAATCCTAACTTTACGTCGTCGCCAAATGCGCAATCTCCTTGCCACACTCTTCTTATCGCAAGGCGTTCCCATGCTTTATGCAGGCGATGAATATGGCCGAACCCAAAATGGGAATAACAACGCTTATTGCCAAGATAATGATATGAATTGGCTCCATTGGCATCATGACAACAACCAACAAAACTTGCTCGCTTTCACCCAACGCTTGATTCATCTCCGACGCAAACACCCTGTTTTACGAAGACCCAAATTTTTTCAAGACGAACCCATTCACGGTAAAGACACCAAAGACATTCTTTGGCTAACACCTCAGGCTATTGAAATGAGCGAAAAAGATTGGACTCATCATCGAGCTAAAAGTCTTGGCGTTTTTTTAAGCGGTCTGCCTCATCACGTCTATAATTTTCATGGAGAACCCATTGTCGACGACGCTTTTCTCATGTTTTTCAACGCAAGCGATAGCTCTATGGCGTTTAAACTTCCTTGTGCTGCCAACTTTCCCTGGCACATGATTATTAACACCGCTGAAGAAAAAGGCTTTATCGAAACTCCTCTCACCCTTTTTGGAGAACAAACTATCACATTAATCAGACGATCTTTTGTCTTATTCCAATTTCACGGTAATTTAGAAATAAAAACTTTAGAGCATCTGAACCAAAAAATTCATGAGTGCGTCCAACAGGGAGATTACGAAATTTAAGTCGTAATTAATTTTGTTTTTTGATATCGCCAACAAGCCGCAGCGACAAAAAGAGCCTCTAAAACAATAAAAGCCACTGCATAACCCGTACCGCCCACGCCGAAACCATAGCTGTGAAGTCCTTTGCCCAAAACAAAATTAACACCATACCAAGTCATGACTACGCCACTGAAACAAACCACACTTCCCACTGCTAATCCAAATGTTCCCCACCATCCTGCAATTCGTCCATGAATAACAAAAATATACATGAGCAACGCAATCAAAGCCCACGTCTCTTTCGGATCCCATCCCCAAAATCTGCCCCAACTATAATTCGCCCAAACCCCTCCCAAAATCGTGCCCGCTGCCAGCAACAAAACTCCTAATTGCATCACACGATAAAGCCAATGATGCAACACAGAATCTTTTGCGGTTTCTTGAGGATGACGAATATAACGAAATAAAACAATATGACCAAAACCCATCGCCAATGCAAAAGCCGCATAACTCAACGTAATCGTTAACACATGCACTGTTAACCAAAAATTATCGCGCAACACAGGCACCAAAGGATCCAAACGATCCGGCATTGCCACCGGCATGCGACTCACCACCAGCAAACATAAAAAACTTACTGGCAAAGCCGCCAAAAGATAAAGCGCATTACGATAACGCAAATAAAAAAGAAACCCAAATAAGCCCGTTCCCAAAGCCACCCAAACAACCGATTCATACATATTCGTCACCGGAGGACGACCCGCAATCATACAACGCATCGTCACACCCACTCCTTGCCATAAAATCCCCGCAAAAGCAGCAACAACCCCTACCCGCTTCAGCCAATTTTTCGCCCCATAATGACCCATCAATAAAAATAAAAAAGCAACACCATAACTTGCCATCGCCCAATCAAACGCATGCAAACGATAATAAGCATACTCAAATTGCAACGTCTTTTCCGTAGGATAACGCTCCGGATTCAATGCTCGTAATTGCTCTCTTAAAGTCTTAGCAGCCTGATTGAATTGCGTGAAATCTCCATGCTTATAACTAGCAATCATGCTAAGAAACGGCTCCTGAACTGGCTTAACTTTTTCTGGATCACTCTCCTTAAAAAATTCGAATAACGGCATCCACGCGATTTCCTTTGGCGTCAAAGAAGGCACAATTCGAAATGTAACCCCTCTTACCCACTGACTAAACAAATCCAACCGTGTTGCCACATTTTCCAATTCCTGATCTTTACGTGATAAGGTTTCATTGCGCTGTTTCTTTTCGTGAACCGCCAATACTTGTTGAGCTAAAGACGGCACCTGCGTTAACTCATCAAAAGAAAAATATTTCCGTTCCGCGTCTAACCCCAAATCCTTCACCAAAGGTCGATATCCCACCAAAAGAAAAGGCTCCTTTTCCCATTCACGATCTTGCAAAAAAATGGAAAGCGCTACCTCATCCGCCACCCACTTCTTTTTATCTGGCGCTTGATAATTCGCCCTCCCATGCAATCGAATCACCATCTCGCGCGCAAAAGTATACATCGGCTTTCGACGACCCTGATCTTGAATGGCTAATAAATTCCACTCTCGTAAAGTCTCTTGGCTAAACCCAAAGAATGGAATATGAATAAACCATAAAATAAAACATAACTTCAACCAACCAATTAATTTTACCTGTGCGTTCATGAATTCCTTGATTCTAATCTAATATTCAAAAATAAAAATACCATAAACGGTCGCCTCCATCTCTTCCTGACGCATTCTTCTATTACGAAACGATTCACCCCAACTTTCAGTAAACAAAACTTCGTTGCGAGCTTTATTAAATCCCGTGATTAAAGAGGAATGAGCACCAAACGCGAGAGTAGCCCAGCGACTCGATTCCTGTCGATCTTGTTTGGGATCTGGCAATTCAACAGAATGATCACGATCATATCGCATAGCAAAATCGGTATGATAATCATCCCGCTCGCGACGAAATGCGCGCCAAATCAAAATAGGTTGCCCCTTTAAAATTGTCTTTTGCACATCTCGATAATCCAACTTAGGCCACGATTTGATACGCAATTTACCCTCTTTAGCCGCTGCATAATAAACAGGTTCCAAAGCTGCATTTTGCACATCTCCCTCTCGATAACCCGCTTTGGCCGCCAGCGCGTCGATGTTAAGATTTAACCCGTAATATTGCATAACCATTGCCAAACTTCCCATGGCACAATAGCCTCGATCTCCTTGATCAAACATGGGAATATTTTCAATGATTACATCGCCATTGGATAATGTTTTTACATTATCTAACATCTTTTGTTTCCGCTCCTCAGGCTTAATGGTTACGTCACCCGACCATTTTTTTGACGCTTTTTCTTGAGGCAAAAGCGTCAAATTAATCAATTGGTTTTCTTCCATCAAAAGTCTTAAAGTCACCTCCTGATAAGAATATTCTAAAACTCGAGTTTTCAACCAATCACTTTTCCCCAGTGTTACATTTCTACCCTTAACACCTAAACTTTTTTCTAGTAAAGCAGGGAGATCACTTTTCATTTTTTGAAAAGATTACTGAACTCCGCCCGTTTACCTTCTCGCGCCTCATTCTCTTTTTCTATTAAACCTCGAATTTTCTTCTGTTGCAGTTTTCGCGCACCACGATCCTCGATTCCAGCCACCTCATCCAACAACTCATCCGATTCGCGCACCCCAAAATAGTTGCCCGCTTCTAAAAAAATAATCTCGATTCGTTCCAATTGATTACTTTGCCAGTAGCTCAAAACCTGTTGTGGCTGCACTCCCAACACAAGCTCTGGTTGCTCCCACTGTCGCATGGTTTTTCCAGCACTGGAACTTGTCTCTTTCCAAGCATTGGTTACCAATAAATGAGTTCCTCGAATTGCACCAATAAGAAAACTCAGTGAAGCCTGATTATTTTCAGATAAATGATTTTCGCCAAGCGCGAACAAAGACAAACTGCTCTGACTCAACAAAAATAAAATCAAATAAAGGGGTTTCATTTTTTTAAAGGTCGCAAATAAAACATGGTAAATATTCCACAACAAATCAAAAGTGAGCCCAACCATTTAAACAACCAACCCGGATCACGCAAAATTTGCACAGTACTTTGGTTAAGATTTTCCGGATTCCACGAAGCTTGAGAAATTTTGTAAGTTAACCCCGTCCAAATTCGCCACCACCGATTCGGATAATTTGCAGGATGATTCATCCAACAAAAACCTTCCGCCGGTTCGGATAACCCAGACAATCGCAAATGACTTTTAAAACTTGCCGGCTCGTCCGTGCCTTCATTTCGCTCCACCTCAAAATCCAACAATTCAGCAAACATCGGAAGCTTTTCCCAACGCCAAGTATAAGTGATTTCTAAAGGCACAGGTTCGAGAGGCAACGTCGTTTTCCACCCAAAAGCAATCCATTTTTCCATGATTTGATCCGCTTTTATCGCGCGAAGTTTAATACCTAACACGGGCACCTCATTCGGAAGTGCTTGTTTTGACGAAGATGAAGGCACGAAATCCGCTTCCAACTGGGCTTGCGGCAAAAGTTGCTCAACAGTCACTGTCCAATCTGCCCAACCCGTTTTTAAAGCGGCCCCCACTTTAATTTCGCCTCGCAACTCCCCCTCCTTGCGAGACATTAAATGATAATGCAACTGACCATTGTCGGCGTAAGAAAATATTAATTGATTAGGCAGGCTTGGCATGGGTGCAGAAGTTTGAGCATCACCTTGTTGAAAGGAGATCGTGGCTAATCCTAAATTAAAAATGGATTGCTCCCCGCCATTCGCGATTAGCCATTGCTCCAAACCTTGCCCCATCATGGCTGATTGCAATTTAATCTTCGCAACAGGACGTCCTAGCGAACCGCCTTGCTCCTTAGGTTTCCACTGAGTTGATAACGATTCGGAATAATCTATCACGTCAATCTTCCAACCGCTTTCCGTTGTCCACACCTTGCGCGGCCTTTCAGAAGTTGGCTTGCGATTCAAAAATTCCATGGGGAAAAGATATTGATAAGGCGAACCTTGCTCCCACAAATGCAGTTGTCGCTCATCAACCAACAACTGATTGCGAGGTGGTTGCTCTTTAAACAACGTCATCGTTCCTTCAATCCCCCAAATGCGGCCAATAATCGATCCCACCAAAAGAATAATAATGCCAAGATGCGTGATTAAAAAACCGGTATGATGCTTCTTCCAAGGCCAACGCGACAAAGCCACCGCACCCAAATTCACCGCCAACAACGCTAACCAAAAATTAAACCAAGGCGCTTGATAAATATAAGCGCGTGCCACCTTAGCATCGAAATTGGATTCATAAATCGTGCCAACAATACTCGCGATAATCAAAACCGCTAACAACGTCATGGCCAACTGAAGTGAGGCGCAATAACGAAATACTATGTTCTTTTTCCAGCTCAAGAGGCTAGAAAATTAATCGAAAAAACCTTTTCTAGCAACTTTATCAACAACTATTTCGCATTTTTTACCCTTAAAAATAGATTTTTTCCCTATTTGAAGTTAAATTGTTAGTAGAGGATTAATTAGCGATAAAACTTATGAAATTAATTATTACTACCAATCTCGGCCATTTAAAAGTTTATCAAGTTGAAAAAGAAATGGGGCAATCCACTCCAACCGTGCGGCTTGTGCAGGAACTCAACTTCCCAGATGCTCACCGGCATTATGATGATATGGTAACCGATCAGGCTGGTCGTTTCCCTATTGCTAATGGGGCCAACTCCAGCGCGATGGCCATTGGTGAAGAAAACGATTTTGAGATTGAAGTCAAACGACGATTGATTGATCAAATCGTAATTAATATGGAAAAATTTTTACACAACGGCCAAGGCGCTAAAGATTGGAACTTCGCAGCGCCTTCAGCCATCAACCACGCTATCTTAGAAAAATTGCCTGTAACCATGAAACAAAAACTAAGAAAAAATTTAGACAAAGATTTAACTAAAATTCCTCCTCTAAAAGTGCTCTCGTGCTTCGAAAATGCGGCTTAACCTGTAGCCGATCGAAGCAAATGATTCATTCGCGTAAATGTTTCCTCAGGAAACCCAATCGCTTTTTTAATTTGATAATCGCGCTCCAATACATTTGTCTGATTTTGCCATTGGCGAAATGTTTGCCAATCGATTAAACCTCGCATCCACGCCCAATGACCATAAATCAACACAGGAAAATCGCTACCATGAACCATACGCTCGACTAAAGGCGATTCCAAAGCTTGCTTAAAATAACGACTACGAAAAGGAATATTAAACGCGCTATTGTCGGCATACAAATTGGGATATTGCGCTATGAGAGAAACTAATTTTTTCAAATAATTCGGATCAAACAAACCGCTTTTTGTAGCAGAGTGCGCCGCAATCACATTCACACCACACTCTAAAGGAAGACGCAAAACTTCGGGATCAGCATATTTTTTATTCAAAATAGGCAGCGTATGTTCGCCTCCCGTGTGAGCCAGTAAGGGCAAACGCGCTTGCGCCATGCGTTCCCAAAAATTTTTATAACGCAGATCGTTACAATTAATATTGTGACAGTTCGGCAAAATTTTCATCATCGCTGCTCCACCATCTAAACATCGGTCCAACTCTTCGAGAGCATCGGCTCGAGCCGGATGAATCGAAATAGCCGGTAAAAATTCAGAATACTTTTTCGCGAGTTGTAAAACGTAAGAATTGGGAATGTGATAATTATTTTTCAGATCAATTCTTTTTCCCTGCTCATCATAAACATGGTCATGCGCCAAAATCACAATCGCATCGAGGCTGGAAGTTCTCACCAACTCCAACAAACGCTCAATATATTGTTGATCTAAATTTTTAATTTTCCTTAACGGTTGCAATCCCAAATGATGCAACATCCAATTAACCATGGGCAAACGCCAGCCGGGCGAAAATTGACATCCGTTACCTCCTGACTTATCGCCAAGAAGATGAACATGTGCATCGATTCGTTTCATGACCGAAATCGATTAATGATGATAATTTTTATTGAAAAAAATTATTGCGGCACTTGCAAGATTTGGCCGATCTTAATTCTGTCTGAGGAAAGATGATTAATCTTTTTTAATTTTGCCACGGTGGTGTTGTTCTGGTTAGCAATCCGCCACAACGAATCACCGGCTTTTACCTTGTAATCCATTGTCGACGGAACAGAATCTGTATCAGTAGACGTATCATTTCCCATATCATTCATGGTTGTAACATCAGTGGTATCGACGGGAGGATAATCGTTGCTAGTGTCGTAAGAATCAGTAGACGCAACATCATAAGGATAATCGGTCACCGGGTCCGGCAAATCATTTTGCGCAGTATCTTTATTCGAAGAAGCACAACCATTAAGAATCAAAACACCTGCCAAGGAGAGAAAAAAATATTTAGTCATGCGAGAAATCTAAAAAAGCTTTTTTTAATTAGCAAGAAAATCAGATGGGTTTTACAAAAAATTTACACCGTGAATTTTTGTCTCGAATTGATTTTTTTTAAAAAATAGTTTTCCTTCAATCTTATGCATTTGAAGTAGTTTGAACTGGCCTCAGCCATAAAAATAATATAGAGACAAAATGACCCTATTATAGCTCTTTAAATGCTTTCATTAGTATTTCTTAAATAACTAATAATAAAACATTAATGAAATTAACACCATCTCGCCAGAACTGGCATTATTCCTGCTTAATTCTATAATATAGTTAGAGATATTTGCCTAACTTCAATGGCGACCGAAGAAAGGCAAAAACAATAAGAGGTCGCCTAAGAAAAGGAGTTATATGAAAAGCTTAATTAACTGGGATCCTTTCCGAGAGCTGGAAGGTTTTCAAAATAGACTTTCTTCTTTTTTCGGCAGGACTCCTTTACAACTTTCACTCAGTGAAGGTGACGACGACACACGAGCCATTTCGCAGTGGATGCCTTTGGTGGATATCTCAGAAGATGAGAAAGAATATATCATCACTGCAGAACTACCTGAGATAAAAAAAGAAAATGTCAAAGTCACTGTGGAAAATGGCTCACTGTGCATCACAGGAGAACGTTCTTTTGAAAAGAAAGAAAAAAACAAACGCTATCATCGTATCGAACGTTTCTATGGAAATTTCATACGATCGTTTGCACTACCAGAAGATGCCGAGGCCAGCAAAATCGTCGCTGACTTTAAGGAAGGCGTATTAAAAGTGCATTTACCAAAAAGCGAGAAAGCTAAACCGCAAGAAATTGAAGTAAAAGTTCAATAAAGTAGCGTTTCATTTTTTACCTGGAATCAGGCGCGTAAAAAAGCGCGCCTGATTTTTTTGCGTTTTTTCTCTTTTTCAGCTAAAACGAAAAGTAATACATGTCTGTTCAATTTAAAGATTACTACCAAATTTTGGGCGTTTCCAAAACCGCTGGCGACGACGAAATCAAAAAAGCGTTTCGTAAACTCGCGCGTCAACACCATCCCGACGTTGCCAAAAACAAAACTGAAGCCGAAGCCAAATTCAAAGAAATCAACGAAGCTTACGAAGTTTTAAGCGACCCGGAAAAACGAAAAAAATACGACACTTTAGGAGCAAACTGGAATCAAGCCGGTGGCTTCACACCACCTCCCGGTTGGCAGGGTAGCGGCCATCGCTCAGCTACTGACGGCGATTTCGAATTTAACTTTGGCGGCACGGGTTTCAGCGATTTTTTTGAAACTTTCTTTGGTGGCCGCGCAGGTGATATGTTTGGCGCTTTTGGTGGGGGACATTCTCGACAAGCAGCCGGTTCACAACGCGGAGGCGACATCGAAGGCGTGCTCATGGTCACATTAAATGAAGTGTTTCAAGGTTCGGTAAGACCTATCACCCTTCGCACCACCAATCCGCGAACGGGTCAAACCCAAACCCAAACCTTGCAAGTGCGCATCCCGACAGGAATCCAGGAAGGCCAACTCATCAAAGTAGCAGGCCGTGGCAACCCCGGCATGGGTCGCGGTACAGCAGGTGATCTTTATCTCCGCGTTAAACTCGAAAAGCACCCCGACTTCACTGTTCGCGGACAAGATCTTTATTTCGAACTCGATCTCGCACCCTGGGAAGCCGCCCTTGGCACAAGCATTTCCGTTCCCACCTTAGAATCTCCCGTCACGGTAAAAATTAAACCTGGTATGAGTTCAGGGCAAAAACTTCGCTTGCGCGGGCGTGGATTGCCAAATCGTCAAAACCAACGTGGCGATCTTTTTGCCATCGTTACAATTCAAATACCTGCATCATTAACTCCTGAAGAAAAAACGCTTTGGGAAAAACTTGCCAACACCTCTACTTTTCGACCGCGTTCATAAAAATTTTAGCTAAAAAGCTCGCGATCCAAAGAACGATATTGCAACGCCTCAAATAAATGATCTTGATGAATCGATTCGACATCAGCCAAATCGGCAATCGTACGCGCAACTTTTAAAATACGATCATAAGCACGCGCCGAAAGATTCATATCCATCATCGCATTTTTTAATAACTCTTCACTTTGCGAATCCAACAAACAAAATTGACGTAATTCTCTAGCACCCATTTGAGCATTACAGGCTAATTTTTTCTTTATCTTAGAAAATCGCTCATGTTGTTTTTGACGCGCTTGTTGCACCCGCTGACGCACCGCCGCAGAAGATTCGGCAGGCTCAGAACGTTGCGATAAATCAGATATTTTTACCGCACTCACTTCCACATGCAAATCGATGCGATCCAAAAGTGGCCCTGATATTTTTGCTAAATAACGCCGAATTTCATTGGGCGTTGATTTAGAATCTTGAATCGATTTTCCATCCGGAGTGGGATTCATAGCCGCCACCAACATAATTTGGGCGGGAAAAGTCATCGAACCCGCAGCGCGCGAAATAGTAATCTTGCCTTCTTCGAGAGGCTGACGCATCACCTCGAGCACAAACCGTTTAAACTCCGGTAACTCATCCAAAAAAAGCACGCCATGATGCGCCAAACTGATTTCGCCTGGCGAAGGATCTGCACCACCGCCCACCAGTCCCACATCCGAAATCGTATGATGCGGCGCGCGAAATGGCCGCTTTCTTACAAAAGAATTTTGATCATTCAACAATCCCGCAATGCTATGAATTTTAGTCGTCTCCAAAGCTTCATCCAAAGTCAATGGCGGTAAAATCGTAGGCAACCGTTTTGCCAACATCGATTTTCCAGAACCCGGCGGTCCTACCATCAAACAATTATGGCCACCCGCAGCCGCAATTTCTAAAGCACGTTTAACGTGTTGCTGCCCTTTCACCTCGCTAAAATCCACATCATGATGATGATTGTGAAAAAAATTTGATAAATCAATCTGTTGCGGCAAAAGCTCAGTTTTTCCCAAAAGCCATTCCACCGTTTGACGTAAATTCTTTACCGGAACGGCTTCAATTCCTTCTACCACCGCCGCTTCAACGGCATTTTCCTCAGGAACGATTACTCCCTTCAATCCACGTCGACGCGCCTCCAAAGCAATGGACAAAACACCTCGCACCGAACGAATCGCGCCATTCAACGCCAACTCTCCCACAATGTAATAATCCTGCAAACGCTGCGTTTCGAGCTGGCCACTAGCCGCTAAAATGCCAAGCGCCATAGGTAAATCAAAACTAGGCCCTTCCTTTTTCAAATCAGCAGGTGCGAGATTAATCGTCGTGCGACCTAAAGGAAATTTGAACCCACTATTTTCCAAAGCCGTTTTCACGCGATCGCGACTTTCCTTCACACCTGTGTCGGGCAAACCTACTACGACAACAGCCAATAAACCTCGCCCCTCGTTGACTTCAATTTCAACGGGAACTGCGTCTACGCCACAGGTAGCTGCACTTAAAACCTTGGCGACCATAGAAGTTAAGTCTAATAAAGAGTAAAAAAGTGGCGAGTTTTATCTTTTAATGAAACCTTACTTACTTTGGAGCCTAATCGGAATCAGCGCTCTGCTGCATGGCATCCTTTTCTTTTTTTTGAGCGGTTACTCTTTTTGGCAATTTTCTCATAAAAAAGCTGGCGACACCTTTGAAAAAATCGCAATGGTGCAATTGGCTAATTGGGAAAAACCTCAATCAAAAACTCTTTCAACTTCCACCTCCACTTCCTCGCAAAAAAACGATCCTCTAACAAAAAAAATATCGCAAGCAAATTTACAAAACCTAACAAAAACACTTCAACCGTCAGAAAATATTTCAAAACAGATTGCGGATCAAAAATCAGAAAAAGCTCAAGATCAACTGTTCGGCATTACCAGCGAAGGATTTCGTTTCGTTTATCTTCTCGATGTTTCTGGCAGCATGCTAGAAACAGTAGACAATGGCTCAACTCGCTTGGATTACGCAAAAAAAGAAATCAAACGCGCTATCACTCAACTACCCGAAGAAGCAGAATTTAATATTCTTTTATTTGCCGACCGCGTTTCCTCTTTTTCACCACAATGTTTACCCGCCACCGCCTCCATAAAAAAAAGAGCTTTCAATTTTTTAGATCGTGACACTTCTCTAGGAGGAGTAACCGATATCGTCGGAGGATTGGGGATGGCATTGCAACAATGGCCCGATGTCATTTTTTTATTAACTGACGGCGCCTCGAACACCTCGGAAGATATTTTTCGATCTCAATGGCAATATCTTTATCACCAAAGCCACAGTCGCACACAAATCAGCGTCATCGGCTTTTTGTTAGACGCTCAACAAGAAAATTTACTCCGAGAAATAGCAAACCTCACCCAAGGTAAATTCTGGCACTGGACTGGACAAATGAATTAAGATTTTCGCTTGTTACAACGTCTGCAAAAATCTTACCAACTGCTCGCGGCTCGGGCTAATGGCTTGACGAACAAAAAAGCCGCTCGTCGCCACGCCTAGTTGCAACGATTGCGCCAAATCGCAACCCAACAAACGTCCAATGCAATAACCGGCATTAAAATGATCACCGGCACCAGTGGAAATTTTAGGATTGGCCGTGTAAGGTCCCGCAACTACTGCAGTAGCTCCTTGCGAATCGGCGGCCACAGCATAAGCCGTGGATGAATCACACATCCATGGGTGCCTAAGGCTTTATTGATTTTCACCGCTAAATCTAAAACCAACTTTTCCCCTTTGCCCGATGCCTTAACATTCAAAGCCTTGGCAACTTGCAAGGCCTCCTTCTCACTAAACCCGACCGTCACATCATGATGTGACTGAAATTTAGCCACTAATTTTAAATAAGTAGAAATATCAACATTCGATCGCTTTTCCGGATCGCCCAAATCAAAAAAGAGCATCTTTCTTACCGCCGCAGGCTTGGCCAAAATATCCGCTTGCAACTTCTTCACCGTCGTCGTCAAGTGCGGCAACATACTCCAATTACTAATCGCCACAAATCGCGCAGCATCCCACAACTTACGCCACGTCGTTTCCCCGATTCGCTTGCGAATATTTTCATAAGTCACCTCTCCCACATTGGCATGCTTTCCGAGAAATAATTTTCCATCATCAAATTCCAATGCATCCGTCAGAGCTGGTTCCGCAACCCCCAAAACATTCGCCCGCTTAGAAAACTCTGCAAACACAGGATGCACTTTCGGATAGCCCGTCATACCACAATAAGTCACTGGAACACCTAAAGAAGACATGGCAAAAGCCATAACTGGACCATACCCACCAACCTTGGTTCCCATAGACACGACTTCTAAATTAGCGCTCTTGCCTGCCGATGTACTCACCCGTTGTCCAAATGCTTTTAATGTTTTGAGACGAGTAAATTCCGTCGCCGATTTGCGAGTGTCCACTACATGATAAAGATGAGCCACAACCCCATCAAAACCCAACAGAGCCGGCGTGCGTTGAAGTGCTGCGCGCGAACCAATCAGTTTTTCTGCAGTTTGACGTGCCAACCGGGAAGAAGAAGCGGTATTCATAATTTAAAAAAATAAACTTAACCTTCTAGCCAAAAAGATTTAAAAATCAATTCTAAAGTTAAGAGTTGTTAAATTTTGCCAATAGACTAACTTTTAAATCCTACTTGAGTTATGATGGAAGTGACACCCCTTCAAACTCTTAAAACACGACTCTTAAAAAAATTGGCACTCTTAAGTTGCCGATTTCCCTGGCTTACCCTTACCCTAGCTATTATTCTAGCAGCAGGAGGCCTCTTTCTTACCCTTACCCGCCTCGGCTACCTTTCCAATCCCAATGATCTCATCCGCCACGACGCCATCTTTCATCAATATTATCTTAACTACGTTAAAGAATTTAATGTCGGTGATGAATTTCTCATCATCATCAAAGGTCCCAATCCCAATCAAAATAAGGCCTGCCTAGAACATCTGGCCAAACAATTTGAAAACAGCCAACGATTCGAAAAAATTTTTTATCGCATCGACTTTTCAACCCTGGAAAAACGTTTTCTCCTCTTCCTCCCCACCGCCGAACTCCAAGCCATGGAAACCAACCTCAACCAATTCATTGGACTCATGGCTCAAAACAATACCCCCGTTCTTGATCTCAACACCATGCTTAATCGCGCTAATGCCATGTTCGATGAAAAATTTTTGCGCGAAGAATCCAATTGGGACGAATTCAAGCCTTTTGTCACACAATTCGTTGGCAGCCTCAACACTCTCGCCGACCAAATCGAAGGCAAAACTGATCAAAAACAAGCCCCATCAGTTGGCGGACTCATGGGTATGCAAGGCAACCTAAGCGATCTGGAAAAACTAAAAACCGAACATGAATACCTCACTTTCGACCAAGGCAAAATCTGGCTCATGATGCTTCGCCCCAAAGAAAAAGACGAAGCCGCTTTATCTCCACACGCCAAAAATATCGCCTTCACCCGAGACATCATCACACAAACTCGCACTCAATTCCCCGATATTACCATCGGCCTCACCGGTGAACCCGTTTTAGATGCCGACCAAATCGAAAGCAGTATGACAAGCGTAGCTTGGGCCACCGTCATCACTCTCGTGCTCATCGCCGCTCTGTTTTTACTTTCTTACCACGAATTTGGACGTCCTTTTCTCGCTATCTCAACCTTAATTATTGCCACCCTTTGGACATTTGGCTTTACCGTCTTAACCGTTGGCCATCTCAATATCATTTCCAACGCCTTCGCCGCCATGATCTTGGGATTAGGAATCGATTTTAGCATCCAACTCCCAGCGTTGAGAAGAACTCAGCCGTGGCCTATCCTACCTGGAAGCAATTCAAGAAGCCGTAGGCCATACCGGTAACGCCGTTTTAACCGGAGCTATCACCACCGCTGCCGCTTTTTACACTATGTGCTTCAACGATTTTTCTGGCCTGGCAGAACTCGGCATCATCTCCGGCACCGGTATTCTCCTCTGCGTGGTCTCCACTCTATTCGTTTTTCCTGCTTTCTTAACTATCTTAGATCGCAACCGAAAAAACCTTTCTCAAACCACCGCTCCCAACCACTGGCGAGCCGGTTTTCTTCTCAAACAACCTTTCGCCCAACATCCTGGCCTCGTCGTCGGAAGCACAGTCATCTTAATCGGCCTCGCCATCTTTTATGCTTTTCGAGTCAGCTTTGATTACAACCTTTTGAATTTACAAAATCCCAAGCTCGAATCCGTTCGTGTCGAACATGAACTTCTCGCATCACAAGCCAACTCCGTTATCTTCGCCGTCTCCACCGCCACCAACTTAACGGAAGCACGCCAAAAAGCCGATCAATTTAAAGCCCTGCCCACCGTTCTCAACGTCATGACGTTGACCGAAGTTTTGCCCACCCAACAAGAAGAAAAACTAACCGTTGCCCGACGCATTGTAACCCGACTTAAACAGCTCAACCTCGACACCGACATTTCCGACAAAGTAGACGTCGTCCGTGCCCAACACGAGCTTTCTCAACTCTTACAACAATCACGAGAAGCTGAAAACCAAGCTCGCAAATACACCCTCCTCTCCAAACGCGCCCGCGACGCCCAAGCCACCTTTGCCAAACTCATCCCCGCCTTGCAACGCGCTGTAAACGCTTTCAAAGGCCAAAACCAAGAAGAACTCGGTCGACGACTCAACGCTTACCAAGTCACCCTTTTCCAAGAAATTCAAAAAGCCCTCCGCTGGCTAGCCTCGCAAGAAACCGATCGTGGCATCACCGAAGCAGATATCCCGCCCCAACTCAAAGACCGCTACATCGGCCAAACAGGGAAAATTCTTTTAGAAATTTATCCCAAAGAAAACGTTTGGGATCGCGAACCCAGCGAACGTTTCGTCAAAGAACTCCGCTCCATTGACCCCCAAGTCACAGGCACACCCGTTCAAAACTACGAATACCTGGCCGTGCTCAAAAGATCTTTCGAACAAGCCGCTTGGTATGCCCTCGCCGTCATCTGCATCGCCATTTTCTTGCATTTCCGTAGCCTGAAATCTCTTCTTTTAACCCTCACCCCACTTGGTCTCGGCATCCTCTGGACCTTGGGCCTCATGGGACTCATTAATCTTCGATTTAACCCAGCCAACATCATCACCCTTCCCCTCGTCATTGGTATTGGCGTCGCCTACGGTCTTTACGCCGTTGACCGATTCAAAGAAAATCCCAACAAAACCCTTTTCGACACCAGCACCGGCAAAGCCGTTTGGCTCTCCGCGCTCACTACCATTTTCGGATTTGGCTCTCTCATTCAAGCCAGCTATCGCGGCATCTCTAGCCTCGGCCTCCTCATGACCCTAGGCGTCGGCATGTGTCTCATCACCAGCCTTTACGTCCTGCCAGCCTTCTTAAAGTTTTTCAGCAAAAAAAATCCTAACCTTAGCTAAACATTTTAATTTTGAATTTCTCTGTCTCTAAGTGTTTTCTAGCTTTTCAAGTAAGTCAAAATTTCCTGTGCTAATTTTTTGCTAATGCCAGGAATCTTACCTATTTCTTCCATAGACGCTTTTTTAAGACGAGCCACGCTTCCAAATATTTTCAGTAGCACTCTTTTTCGAGCGTCACTTACACCAGGACAGTCGTCCAGAAGACTTTCTGAAATACGTCGTTTCAAAAGGAGCTGATGATATTCATTGGCCACGCGATGCGCTTCATCGCGAACGCGCTGCAACAATTTTAAAGCACCCCTTTCATGACTCAAAATCAAAGGCTCGGATTTTTCGGGCAAATAAATTTCTTCATTCTCTTTCGCAAGACCGAGGATAGCCGGCGGCGAAACTTTAAGCTGTTGAAATGCTTTTAAAGCAGCACTGAGTTGTCCTTTTCCTCCATCTACAATAATCAGATCGGGCAAACGTTTGAGTTGAATTTCGGTTAGGGCTTGATCCGGCGCTTCATGCAATCCCAAAACTCGCCGATAACGGCGATAGATAACTTCTTCCATACTTGCAAAATCGTCTTGGCCAACAACCGTTTTGATACGATAACGACGATATTGATAGCGATCGGGACGCCCATTTTTAAAAACAACCATGGAAGCCACTTTGTGAGTGGTAGAAATATTGGAAATATCGAAGCATTCGATATGTCGTGGAGTTTGCCTAAGGGTTAAGCATTGTTTTAACTCCTCTAGATCATGTTCGGGAATGATGGTGGTGGGAATTTCTCGCTGAAATCGTCGTGATGGACGCGTGGTTTTTTTTAAATCTTCGATCATGTCGCGCAACATGGCCGCACGTTCAAAATCCAGACCAGCAGCTGCTTTTTGCATTTCGCTATTGAGCTCTAATTGCAATTGACGCGATTGCCCCTCCAAAAAATCGCATGCTTCCTGAACTCTTTTTCGATATTCTTCTTGAGATATTTTAGCGATGCAAGGAGCGGAACAGTTTTTAATGATATGATCCAAACAATGTTTATAATCTTTTTCGGTCGGCACAGGCGGCTTGCAAGCGCGCAGGCCAAATTTTTTTCGCATCAAATTCAAAGTGCTTCGTAGCGCGCCGGAGTGCGCAAATGGCCCGAAATAACGTGCTCCATCTTCTTTTAAGACGAGTGAGGGTAAAACGTGGGTAAGGCTCGTTCAAGTTGACTTTGACCAAAAGAAATTGTTTATCATCGCGAAAACTAATGTTGTATTTAGGACGATATTCTTTGATGAGTCGCCCCTCAATAAAATCGCTTCCGGTTCCGAACGCACGGTGTGCGTTTCAATATTCCATACGCTTTCGATTGAGCGCGTGTTTTCCACTGGGCACCGCTTTTTTCTGCGAAGGATGAAAATATTGGTTAACACGCTTATAGAGGTCACGCGCTTTACCCACATAAATAATGCGATTCAACCGATCTTTAAAAAGGTAAACTCCCGGTTGATGAGGAATCGCCTTTAAAGTCGAAACTAAATTAGGAAAGGATGATGGAGCAGAACTCATCATCCTTCTATTTTAACAGAAAACGAACAATCTGCGAATGCGTTTTCTATTTTCTATTTTTGTTTTTTACTCTCTTTTTGATCTTTATTTTGGTCTTTTTCCTGACCTTTGATACCCAAGAGTTCCACTTCAAAAACAAGAGCGGAATTAGGCTCGATCTTATCACCAGCGCCACTTTCGCCATAAGCCAAATTGGGAGGGATAAAGAGCTTCCATTTGGAGCCGACTTTCATGAGTTGAAGGGCTTCTGTCCAACCACGAATGACACCGGAAACAGGGAAAGTTGCAGGTTCGCCACGTTTGATCGAGCTATCAAATTCTGTGCCATCAATTAAGGTTCCCACATATTCGGTTGTTACTACATTAGTCGATGCAGGTTTAGGTCCTGTGCCTTCTTTCATGATTTGATATTGTAAGCCACTCGGCAAAGTGACAACGCCTTCTTTTTTGGCATTTTCTTTAAGGAAAGCTTCAGCTTTGGATAGGTTATTGGTAGCTTGAATTTTTTGTTTGGCTTGGCGGCGACTGATTAGTTCTGTGCGATAATTCATGATAACTTCCCGCATAGCTTCATCAGTCATCAAATTGGTTTCGCTCTGAAATCCATCTCGCAATCCAGCTTGCAACTCGGAAAGGGTAAGACCTTCTGTGTAACGTTTTAAATTTTTGCCAATATCCACGCCAATACTGTAACTGGCTTTTTCATCCGCCGTTTCGAGTTTAACAGACTCTTGAGAATTTTTATCAGACATAGAATTTGAGTTTTCTGCCTTATTTTCGCAACCGGAAAAAAGGGCAACGCTAGCTAACAAAGCAAATGGTAAATAATTTTTCATATAATCGTGGCCAATATATGGCAGAGAACGGTTCAACAGGAAAGTTTATTTTTTCAAACGGTTCTTTTTCATCTCCGCCTGTTGCCGAGCCATTTCCATCATCGCTTGCCAGCGACTTTTGGGACGATGCGTTTTTTTGAGTTCTGGCGAAGGTTTCGCCAAGTTATGATAAGTTTGATAAACGCTAACAAGATTTTGAATTGTCCAATAAAGTGCAAGCGCTGAAGCATAGTTATAACAGAACACTACAAACATCAGTGGCATAAGCTTCATGATGGTAGCTTGCCCTTTATCCATGCTGGTATTGGGCATGATGCTGGTTTGCCAAAAAGATGTCGCCCCCATCACAAGTGGTAAGGGATTAACAGGAAACCCCAAAAGATGAGCAACCGTATCAGGCTGAGAAAGGTCTTGAATCCACAAAAAATGCGCGTCCCGAAGCTCTACGGCGCTTCGTAACATGGCATAAAAACCAAAAAAGACAGGAATCTGAACCAGCATAGGCAAACATCCTCCCATGGGGTTGATGCCATAAGTGCGATAGATTTGCATCATTTCTATTTGAGCTTTTTGTGGTTGATCTTTGTATTTTTCCTGCAACTCCTTTAGCTTGGGCCCCAGCACTTGCATCTGTTTCATCGTGCGATTAGCTTTCGCTTGCAACGGCCAAAAAATGCCTTTAATCAGAAGCACCATCAAAATAATCGCGACCCCATAATTATGAACAAAGCGATGCAAAAAATTCATCGTGTTAAGCAAGGTAACGCTCACCCACGACCAAAGTCCAAAATCCATCACTAACTGTTTTTGACCGCCCAGCTTAGTCAAACGTTGATACTCTCGAGGAACCGGTATAAAGATCGAGAGACAAATTTTTTCGCCCGCCGAAGACAGATTAAAACCCTGCATGAGCCCCCAGATTTGAGCACCCTTAGGAATCTGACTTTGTTGCGGCTCAAATCGCGGCAAATCCACCTCTTCAGCGCGATAACCTAAAAATGGAGCCTTTTTCGACTCTAGCAAAGTAACAAAAAACTGATTACGACTGGTAAGCCACTGCATGGGATGTATTTTGTCAACAACAGAACGCGCCTCACGAAAAGTGATAAAAAGAATCTACCTTTGTTAAAAGTTGTGATTCTTTCATGCGTTGATTTGTCTCCATCGAACCAGTCCCAACCAATGTAAAGTGATAGATCATTTTTATGAATTGGAACAGTCGTTCCACAATTAATATAAAAATCCGGCACGGTTACCGCATTCGGAGTGATATTTAAAAACGTAAATTCTGCCTTCGCTGTATAATCTCCTGTTAGCGTGATTTGCTTGCGAAGTTTGAGTCCAGGTTGAAGTTCGGTTTCCAACAAAACTTGATTGGAAGAAGCCATCAAAAGACTGCCAGAAGAAAGATCCGGCATTTGATTCGTGCCTGCACTCCAGGTTTGTAAAATGGGCCCTCGACCCAAAGCATTTAACGCAACGCGCTTCTCCTCTTCCCCACGATGTTTTTTTAATAGCGCTTGTCGAATCCCTGATCCTTGCGTCACGATTTCGTAATCCACATAATCATTTTCCAAATGAGCCACTGTGCGCGCTTTTTCATAAACGGAAGGAAGCTGTGGACTCGGTGTTGCGGTAGAAGGACGAAGCTCTGGAGTAGGAGGCGCAACAGCGGGAACCACATTCGTGGTCGTAACAGCTCCAGGTGGAAGCGGTTTCGGCGGCCAAATATGCTGAACCAAAGGCCCCCAAACCAAAATAAAACCCGCACAAATTAAAATAACTAACAAAGATTTTTTATCCATGATGCTTCGAACCCGTTAAAAATGTTTCTGGCACAGGATCGTAACCCGTAGTGCCCCAGGGATGGCAACGAAAAAGTCGCCCCGCTGCTAAATAAGCGCCTCGCCAAAATCCAAATCTCTCAATCGCCTGCTGCGCGTAAATCGAACAACTCGGCTCATGACGACAACCGCAACCCGATCCTAAACAAGCCCTTAAAATTGGTGAAATGCCATAACGATAGCCTTTCAACAAAGCGAGCGCTAAAGCTTTCATCGGATTTTTAAAAAATCTGCTTTCTCCCATAACTTTAAAAGATCATTACGCAAAATATCATATTTCAAATTCTTGGCATTTGGTTTCGGAATAACAAGAATATCTTGAGTCGACAAAAGCTCATGCTGATGAACACGAAACGTTTCACGAATGAAACGACGAATCCGAGATCGATCAGTCGCTTGCCCGTAACGTCGACTGGTAATAATTCCTAACCGCGATAAAGCAACCTCCGGATTCGCATAAATGATCACAGTAAAATAACGACTATAAAAAACTTTTCCCTTTGTTTGAACACGTTGAAATTCTGCCCTCGCACGAATACGCTGATCAGAACGAAACAAGCAACGTGATGAAAAATCAGCCAATGGATTAGTGATTATGACGTCGATATTTTTTCTCTGTGCCCTTAGCAACCAATCGTTTGCGACCTTCTTTACGGCGACGCTTTAAGATAGCACGACCCGATTTGGTTTTATTGCGAGCACGAAATCCATGTTGACGCACACGGCGTCGTTTTGAGGGCTGATAAGTTCTTTTCATAACAATTTATACCAATTAACAAGCGGCCAGAGTGTCAAAGAGCGCTGTTCTTGTCAAATCTTAGGTAACTTAAGATAAAGTTTGCTCATTCGACTTTGCCCTTTTTTTCCTTTAAGCTAATCAAAATTATGGGCGAAGTCTTTTTAAAAGTGAATGTCGCAAAACAAATTTTAGAACTTTATCAGAGAGATTCATTTCAACAATCCTACCCCATTTCCACCTCTAAATTTGGCTTGGGATCAGAACCTAACAGCCTCAAAACCCCCTTAGGCTGGCACGTCATTGCAAAAAAAATTGGAGAAGGCTTACCCCCAGGCGCCGTGTTGCGCTCCCGGGAATGGACCGGCGCAATATGGAGCTTTGAAGACCCTTACCAAACCGATGAAGATTTGGTATTAAGCCGGATTTTATGGCTAGAAGGTGTAGAACCCTCCAATCGCACCAGTTTCGAACGCTATATTTATATTCATGGCACCAATCAAGAAAATGAAATCAGCGCACCCGCCTCACATGGTTGCGTGCGAATGAGGAATCAAGATATCATAGAACTCTTCGACAAAATCCCCGAAGGCACTAAAGTAAATGTGGTAGAAAGTTAACATGGCACAACTAGAAGATCAGTTTCATGACATTTTAAATAAAGCAAAAAGAGGTCTCAATCTTTCGGATCACGATCTGATTAAAAAAACTGGGTTACGAGAAACCGATATCCAATCTTTATGCAAGGGACAGTTAACCGATGCAAATCACTTAAAAAAAATGGCTCAAGCCTTATCTTTGGATACGGAAAGTCTCCTTGCCATCGCACAAGATTCCTGGCGACCGCAACCTGTTCACATCGAAGGGCTGAAACAATTTCAATCCGCTTGGGGAGACATGATAGTGAATGCTTATCTTCTTCACAATCAAACTACGGCCATTGCCTTTGACACCGGATCAGATGCTCAGCCTATGTTAGACTTCTTAACAAAATACCATCTCACCCTACAAACCATCTTCATTACCCACACACACGGCGATCATATTTTTGAATTGGACCGCATCCAAGAAGCCACTCAAGCACAAGCCTGGGTCTGCGAAAAAGAAAATATTGCTGGCGTTCAAACTTTTGAATCAGGCCACCATTTTTTTTGCGACACTTGGAAAATTGAAACCCTGCTCACTCAGGGCCATTCACCTGGCGGCACCACTTACGTTGTAAAAGACACGAAACAGCCCATAGCTTTTGTGGGTGATGCTCTGTTTGCGGGTTCGATGGGCAGCGTTTCTGCTACTCACTATCAATCTGCTCAAGAAAATATTCGAAACAAAATTTTAACTTTGTCCGACACCACCATTCTTTGCCCCGGTCACGGCCCCATGACCACCGTGAGCGAAGAAAAAAATCACAACCCATTTTTCGCCTCTTTTTTTAAATCCTAACCTTAACTTATGTCATCTTTCTGGGATAAAAAACAACGCGTGATGCAAGAGCGCCTGTTTCGGCAACTCAAAGCCGACCCCACTCATCCTCTCGACGTTTATCGCCAATTTGTGCAAGGCGAAAATCGACGCATCCAACGCGCCCACCAACAAGGTGCCGAAGGCCGCGCCACGGCTCATGAAAAAAGTTTGGTAATGGAAATTTTATTAAAACAACTTTGGACCGAAGCTTTTTCTCCTCTCGAATCTTCAAAAAAAAATCGCCCTCCCCTAGCTTTAATGGCTTTAGGCGGTTTCGGACGAAACGAACTCAATCCCTTTAGCGATGTGGATGTGATGTTTCTTCATGACTTTAACCGCCTCTCAAAAGAGAAAGAAATCCAAATAAGCATCGAGCACATTCTCTACATGCTATGGGATATGGGTCTAAAAGTGGGTCATGCCACTCGCACCATCACAGAAACCTGTGAAATTGCTAATGAAAATCTTCAATCTAAAACCGCGCTTTTAGACTTCCGCTGCATCGCAGGCGATGAAAAATTATGCCAAAATTTTAATAAGCAATTCTTCGCCAAATGCATTACTGGTCGTGAAGAAGAATATGTCGCCTGGCGATTAGAGGATCAAATGTTGCGACACGAACAGCAAGGCGGATCTGTCTTCATGCAGGAACCGCACATCAAACAAGGTTGTGGAGGATTGCGCGACTATCATCACTTACTTTGGGTTAGTCATTTCTTAAAAGGCTTCCAATCTACCGATGATTTAGTGCGCGCCAATTTTTTAACCAAAGAAGAACATAAACCTTTGGAGCGCGCTTACGATTTTCTAATGAGAACTCGTAACGAACTCCATTTCTTATCGGGACGATTAAACGATAAAATGACATTGCCCATCCAAAGCCAAGTGGCCACAGGCTTAGGCTACGATCAACGCCCCCCCATCCGACGAGTCGAAGCTTTTATGCGCGATTACTATCGTGCCGCACAAACCATTTTTTTCCTAACCAACGCTTCCGCTCGACGATTGGCAGAGTCGGTTGGAAAACGAAAAAAATGGTGGTCATTTCGAGCTTTTTCTCACACCCGCACACGCACTGAGCGCGTCGAAGGATTCACCATCCGCGGCAACGAAATCCTTTGCGAATCCGAAAAACTTTTTCAAGACGAGCCTATTAAAATGGTCAAAGTCTTCTTGATTGCGCAACAACGAAATCTAGCACTGAGCGACGATCTCTTGCGATTGATTCGTCGCAAAGTGCCGCGCCTAGGAAGACGTCTAGCCTACACACGCTCCGTGCATGAAATGTTATTCGAAATTTTGAGTCATAAAGGACAAGTCGGCCGCATTCTTCGTCTTATGCATCAATGCGAACTCTTAGGCAAACTCGTGCCCGAATTTGCACCTCTCACTTGTCTAGTGCAGCATGAGTTTTTTCATCGCTACTCGGCTGATGAACACACACTCATGTGCATCGAGCAACTTGATGCCCTCATGAACATGGAACAATTAAAAGGAGTCGAACCTTATCAAAAACTTTTAAAATCCATCGAAGATCCCATGGTCTTATATCTAGCGCTTGTGCTTCATGACACAGGCAAATCCCAATTAAACAAAGACCATTCCGAAGTCAGCGCTTTAAATGCCGTGCGAGTTGCCAAGCGCATGAAACTTTCGCCCGATCGATTGCGCACTCTTGCCTTTTTAACCGACCACCATCTCACCCTGTCAGAAATCGCGCAACGCCGTAACATCGAAGAACTCGAAACGATCGTGGATTTTTCTAAAATTGTAGAAACCGAAGAAAGATTAGATTATTTAATGTTGCTAACCTATGCCGATGGACGCGGAACAACAGGCGGCGTCGGCTGGTCAGACTGGAAAGAGGGACTCATCTGGCAACTCTACGAAAACACCAAAGCCCAACTCAGCGGCAGTCCCGAATTCGAAAAAAGATGGCAGGAAAAAGCTGCACAACTCAGAAACGCAAGTCATGCAAAATGTTTCCAAAACAGTGGATCCAAACGAAATTGATATTCACCTGTCTTGCCTACCATTACGCTACATGCAAATCACCTCCGAACACTTGATCGCCTTACACATTCAAGCCGTTCACCAGTTTCTCAAATTGCAACAACGCGAAAATGCCAATCTTCTCAAACCCATTTTGTTATGGAATCCTCGTCCCGAGCGAGGCCATTCCGAATTAATTTGTGTCACCTGGGATCGTCAAAATCTTTTTAGCCGCATCGCCGAGCACTTTCCGTTGCCGAATTAAATATTATGAGCGCGGATATTTTCACACGCATTGATAGCATCGCCGTAGACACCTTTTCTATTTGCACAGAACGTCACGAGGCTGTTACTGAAACGCGCGACAGAAAAAAAGTCGCAGAAATTTTGGAAGAAGCTTTGCGCGGTGAAACCTTCGATTTTGAACCATTATTACAAAAAATTCGCAGCAAACGTTGGTTAAGCCACTGGATCGGCGACGCTTTCCCAACGAAAATTCGTTTGGATAATACAACATTTGGACGTTATACCTTGTTAGAAATCCAAACCCCTGATCGACCCGCATTGCTGCATGATCTCGTGACAGCCATCAGCCAAGAAGGCATTCAAATCGCCTTTTCCCGTATCGAAACTGAAAAAGGTGCCGCTATCGATGCTTTTTATCTAGTCGATTTCTTTAAACGAAAAATTCATGACCCGGGCATGCTAGAACGACTCAAACAAAGAGTCTTAACCTGCACCGATCGCTAGCCTTCAAACAGAAGAAATCGTCTTCGAATTCGAACTTTCAAAAACAATTCGCGCTCCCCGTTTGTAAGTAAAATAAGAATAAATCCATTGAATCACGACACTAATTTTATTGCGCAACCCCACTAAAAAAAGCAAATGAATCGCCAACCAAGCAAGCCAAGCTGGGAAACCAGTAAATTTCAACTTGCCCGCCATTGCAATACCATGCGATCGACCAATGGTTGCCATGCTGCCCTTATCCCAGTAATGAAATTCCGGACGAGCCGGACGATTAAACATTTCTGCATAAATTTCTTCCTGAATCACATTGGCAACGTGATGCGCCATCTGTATCGCCGCAGGCGCCACTCCTGGAACTAAGCCACCTTGCTTCCAAGGAACTGCCGCCAAATCGCCAATTGCAAAAACCTCAGGATGCCCGGACAAACTGAGATCTGGCTTCACCATAACTCGCCCTGCGCGATCCAACTCCACACCCAACTTTTTAGTAAGAGGACTCGCACCCACACCTGCTGCCCATAAAATATTTGCGGCGCGAATCATTTCATTTCCCAAAAACACTTCGTGCTCACGAATATTTTTCACATGCGAATTCAATCGAACTTCCACACCCATTTTTTCCAACGTCACCTTAGCGTTATTTGCCAAGTCGTCAGGAAACTGTGGCAAAAGGCGTGGCCCACCTTCAATCAAAATAATACGAGCTTTTGTTGGATCAATATAACGAAAGTCGCGTTTTAAAACATGCCGCGCAAGTTCTGCCATCGCTCCAGCCAATTCCACTCCCGTAGGCCCACCGCCTACCACAACCAAAGTTAAAAGTTCATTAACATTTTTTGCCGTAGGATCACTCTCAGCTCGCTCAAAAGCTAACAATAAATTGCGTCGAATATTCAACGCATCCTCTAACGATTTAAGACCCGGCGCATAAGCCTCCCATTCTGGATGACCAAAATAACTCGTCACACCGCCTAACGCCAAAACCAAATAATCATAAGTAAGCACACGCTGAGCCAAAACTACCTGCTTTTCAGGCAAACGAATATCAACCACTTGATCCATATAAATCGTAAGATTTTTCTGATCGCGCAAAATCGATCGAATCGGCTGCGCAATATCAGGCGCAGACAACCCAGCGGTAGCCACTTGATATAGCAAGGGCTGAAACAAATGATGATTCCAATGATCGACCAAAATCACTTGCGCATCAGGATGCGAAAAGCGTTTGCAAAAATTTAATCCTCCAAAGCCAGCACCCAACACAAGAATTTGAGGATTCTTAGGAAACATAAAATGAATTTAGTCCAGAATCCCGAATTAAGCAATGATGTGATTCCTCTCGCCAAGCTAAGAGAATCGAATAGAATGTAAAAAATAACGTCAAAAATGACGTCTTCACAAAATTTTATGAGTTACGAAAATTCTTGGTCAGAACGCATCAAAACAGAAATCGGAAAAGCTGTTCTCGGACAAGATGCAGTCGTAGAACGATTATTGATCGCTTTATTAGCAAATGGCCATGTTTTATTAGAAGGAATGCCTGGGTTAGCAAAAACCTTGCTCATCAAAAGCCTAGGAGAAGCGTTGGGCGTGCAATTCGAACGCATTCAATTTACACCCGATCTGTTACCAAGCGACGTTGTGGGCACCATGATTTTCCAGCCTAAAGAAAGTCTTTTTGTTGCTCATCGCGGCCCAGTTTTTGCCAATCTCGTCTTGGCTGATGAAATCAATCGCGCCCCTGCCAAAGTGCAAAGCGCTTTGCTCGAAGCCATGCAAGAACGTCAGGTGACTATTGGCGGAGAATCGCATCCTCTGCCCAAACCTTTTTTCGTCATGGCCACACAAAATCCTATCGAACAAGAAGGCACTTATCCTTTGCCCGAAGCACAAACGGATCGATTTTTATTTAAACTCTTGGTCGATTATCCTTCGGAAGGAGAAGAGCGACAAATGATGGAACGTTGGGGCCAACTCATGACGCAACCTCAATTAAAAGCCGTTTCCAATGGAGAAGAGTTATTAGCATTACGTTCCGAAATTGATCAAATTTTTGTTTCTCCTTTAATTCAAGACTACATTTTAACCCTCGTGCGCGCAACTCGCGACCTAGCGATTTCCAATTCAAACACCACGCGCTATCTGTCTTATGGCGCTTCACCACGCGCTTCCTTAGCGCTCTTCCAAGCTAGCCGGGCTCTAGCATGGTTGCGTGGAGCTGATTATGTCACGCCGCGAATGGTTCAAGAAGTTTTACCAGATTGTTTGCGACATCGCATCGGACTCACTTACGAAGCGGAAGCAGAAGAAATCACTACCGACAAAATTCTGCAAGAAATGATGCAAAAAATTCCGATCCCTCGAGAAAAAGAAGTTTTAGCTCGCGCTTAAATCCATCATGAACCAAAAAGCCAAATCCCTGGCGCTGTTACGCCGCCTGGAATGGGGCGTGAAACATGCCGCAGAAAGCATACTCGGCGGCGAATATCGGTCCGCCTTTCGCGGCCGCGGCATGGAGTTTGATCAAGTCGTTAAATACGAGTACGGCGACGATGTTCGCGACATCGATTGGAACGTAACAGCAAGATTGGGAGAACCCTACCGCAAAAAATATATTGAAGAACGTGAAGTCACCTTAATTCTAGTTTTCGAAGACTCTCCCTCGCTCCAATTTGGTTCCGGACAACGCGCCAAACGAGAAGTTCTCATGGAAATTGCCGGCTTGCTAGGTTTGTTAAGCGCCCTCAACCGAGATCGCTTCGGCATTTTATACGCTTCACCCACCACCCACTGGTTGCGAGAACCCGTGAGAGGTCGCGGCCCCATTTTACACTCCTGCGCCTCATTGATGGCTCAACAACCCACCTCTTGGGAAAACATAACTGACCAAAACCAAGTAAAAATTCCCTGGAAACTTCTTTTTCACACTGCGCCAAGACACAGTGTCATTCTTTGGTTAAACGATTTTTCGCCACGATCCGCACCTGAAGGATGGGCCAGCCTACAAAAACGTTATCAAATGATGGGATTCTGCGTTCAAGATCCTTGGGAAATCCAATTCCCACAAGAAGCAAGCCTAACCGCTTACGATCCCATCGGTGGAGCACTGGTCCACTTAGAAGGAGGATCAACGCCTCAACAAGAAGCTCATCAAACTTGGGTTAATGAAAAAACATCAAGCTGGATCAATCTATTCCCAAACCGACTTTCTCGCTTTCAAATTAGCACAGAAGAAGATGTCCTAGACGCACTCGTCAAATTTTTCCGTGCTCGAATGAATCGGTAGACTTAATCTATTTCTACTAAACTTTTATTGAAAAACATAACATTTCAAATAGGGATGGAAGTAAACCAGCCCAATCAAATCAGGTCGACCTTGAGTATTCTGAAAAACGTAACCCAATACCGTTCCGCTAACCGAAGGCCAGTCTGCAGGTATGACTTGATAAACGCCTGGTGGGCCAATCCTAATCAGCTTTGAGGATGTAGGAACTGCCTTGGGTAAAATATAACAAACGGGCGGAGTCAGATTCGCTGGAGGAAATCCATTTTGATAAGGAATGGTATAATAAAATGGTAACCCAGGAAGAGAAAGAGCTACGCTATAATAAAGTGGTATAGTAACATAAAAATTAAGTTTACTTTTCAAAACTTGACCATTCTTCAAAGTAACTTTAATGATACCACCTTCAGCATAAGGAGGGACGACAGTAGTTATTGTTTTGTCAGTAGTCACTTTAAATGTAGTTTCTTTGTTTCCAAAAGACACTTTTTTAACATCACCATAGGATTTCTTTCCGAGCAAAGTCAGGATAACCACTCTACCAACAGGACCAGAACGCGGAGCTGAAACAATAAAAGGATTGCTGTTATCTGGATTGGAGTCTTGCCCACCATAATTATCCCCAGAATTTCCCGGATCACCCGGATCACCCGGATCATTTGGATTGCCCGGATTACCTGGATCATTTGGATTGCCCGGATCTCCAGGGTTATCTGGATCTCCTGGATTATTAGGGGTATCAGGATTCGAATCTCCTGGATTTTGCGAAGAAGGATCGTTGGAACCATCATTATTATCCGGGAAACTGTTGGGATTAGAGCCATTGGAATCACTCGAGTTATTATTCTCTCCAAATTGATTTCCTGAACCATTAGAACTAGCAGTAGTTCCATTAAAACCAGAATTATCAGAACTTGCACCTACTTCATTATTATTAGCGTAACTAGCACTTGAACTACCACCTCCAGAAAAACTCGAAGAGCCGCCCCCTCCACCACCACTTCCAAAACTCCCACCGCCACCACTACTACTACTTCCTCCTGCCAATCCAGATGAACCACCCGACGAACCCCCGCTTATTCCTAATTTAGTTGAATCGTTAGCAGACAAACCACGCTTCGTGAAAAGGTTCATAGTAAGCATAAGGTTCGTCGGACTTGTATCGACCACTGAAACCTCATTAGATTCAGCCACTTCAGTTATCGTGTCATCATTCGAAATATTTGATGTAGCAATAGGACTTCTAGAAATAGTCAGATTTTCACGCTGACTAATAGTTGAAACATCAGGAGCATCAGATTTTGATAAAGCTATACCTGTTTCTTGAACGGTAGATGCTTCATCCTTATTTTTTAAGAAAAATATTGCACCAACCAATCCTACTAAAAAAACAATGGGGATAATTTTTTTTAATTTCATCGAGATTAATGGTTAAGGTTAAAATTCATAAGCTAATCAGTCTCAAAAGAACAAAAGTTGTCAAAAATAAACTTAGAATACTTATCATGAAAAATAGCATTCAGATTTGCAATGAAAATTTTGGCAGCGGTATAATTTTAAGTTAAAAATACCTTTCCGATTACTTAAGCCTATATTATTTAAACGAGTACGCCTAAAAAAGCTATCGGCCAAATAGCATTTTCAGTTATTCAATCATTTACTACAAAAAACTCTAAAACACTCGCTGCTATGATGTTAGAGAAACTAAAGCATGATTGGGAAGGTTTAACAACAAAACTGTAAAAATCTTTAACTAAGTATATTATATTTTTTAATCCCTAGTTTCTGGCTGCGGATCTTGTTCTCTCCTATTTCTAATGCGTCTCTCTCTTTACGAGTTTCGATTTTTGACATAGGATGCTTTGAGTCATGAAAAAAGCAGTTTATTTATATGATACGACTTTGCGTGATGGCACGCAGGGCGAGGGTATCAATTTCTCGGTAGCCGATACATTGGCAATTGCCGAGCGCTTGGATTTGTTTGGCATGGATTATATTGAGGGGGCTGGCCAGGCTCAAACGAAAAGGATATTGAATTTTTAAGGTAGCACAGAATCATCGTTGGCACCATGCCAAGATTGCCGCTTTTGGCAGCACGCGTCGGGTAAAAACGCCTGTGGAAAACGATGAGCAGGTGAAACTTTTGTTAGATGCGAACACGCCGGTTGTGACTATTTTTGGAAAATCCTGGTTGTTGCATGTCGAGGAAATTTTAAAAACTACGCCGGAAGAAAATTTAGCCATGATCGAGGACACGGTTCGTTTTTTGAAGGAAGCGGGTCGTGAGGTGATTTATGATGCAGAACATTTTTTTGACGGTTACAAAGACCGAGCGGATTATGCTTTGGCATGTTTGAAGGCTGCGGAACGAGGTGGCGCGGATTTTCTTGTTTTATGTGATACGAATGGAGGTTCTTTGCCTTCGGAAGTGGGTAGAATAACGCGTGAGGTGAAAACGCAATTAAAAACCCGGGTGGGTATCCATACGCATAATGATAGTGATTTGGGCGTGGCCAATGCTTTGGCAGCCATTGAAGAGGGTGCTGAGCAGGTGCAGGGCACGATGAATGGTTATGGAGAGCGCACAGGAAATTGTAATTTAACGAGCGTGATTCCTAACTTGAAATTGAAGTTAAATAAAGATGTAATCAGCGACAAAAATTTGGCGCGCTTGCGAGAATTATCATTATTTGTCGATGATATTGCGAATCAGCATCACAATATCCGGGCGCCATTTGTTGGCGAAACTTCATTTGCTCACAAAGGCGGCATGCATGTGAATGCGGTCAATAAGGTGGCGCGTTCGTTTGAACATATTGAGCCGGGTCGCGTGGGCAATCATCAACGCATTTTGGTGGGTGAGTTGTCAGGGCGCACTAATATTTTCATGAAAGCGCGTGAAATGGGAATTACACTGGAAGAAAAAGCACCTGAAACCAAAGCGATTTTGCAACAGATTAAAGCGCTCGAAGCGCGCGGCTATGAATTTGAATCAGCCGATGCCTCGTTCGAATTGTTGGTGCGCAAAGCGATCCAACATCATCAACCTTGGTTTGAGCTGGAAGAGTATCATGTCTCCATTCGCAAAAGTCCTTTGCACCATTACGAAGTGGCTGAAGCAACTGTGAAATTAAAGATCAAAGGGCAGCAATGTTATACCGTAGCAGAAGGTGACGGGCCGGTGAACGCTTTGGACAATGCGTTGCGAGCGGCTTTGCTCAAGTTTTACCCTTCCATTCAAGAGATTCAGCTGCAAGATTATAAAGTTCGCATCATCGATTCCAATCAAGGCACTGAAGCGCGCACTCGGGTGCTAATTCGCAGCAGCGCTAGTGAAAAAGAGTGGGCCACCTTGGGGGTTTCCGAAAATTTGGTGGAAGCATCTTGGCAGGCTTTAGTGGATAGTGTGGAATATTTTTTGTTGAAATATTCTCAAGAAACTTCAAATTAACTTGTTTTAGGAAAAGTTATGCCGCAAGAAATTATTACTTTAGAATGCACAGAAGCAAAAAAAGAAGGGAAACCTGTTTCCCGCTATCAAAGCAAACGCAATAAAAAGACAACAGCCGAAAGGATTGAAAAGAAAAAATACAATCCTTTTTTGCGTCGTCGCACCGTTCATCGCGAAATTAAATAAAGCTACAAAATCAGTTGCTTCTCGTGCTGATACGAACTAGATTATGGCCATGAGTCGTATTCTAAAAATCGCGGCATTGCCGGTTTTAGCCTTTGGCTTGGTTTTGGGCTACCAGAGTGTAAGCGGCAAGTCAGAAAAAAAATCCTCGCGCGTTTTCTCGCCAGCTTTTGTTACCGTGGCAAGTTATAATGTAGAAAACTGGGGCAAAACGGGTCGAGTCATTAACAAGAAAAAAGTAGTGGCCATGAAACCGGCCAATGAACAAGAAGCCGTGGCCACTATTTTAAAAAAGATTAACCCAGACGTTTTGGGATTAATGGAAATTTTACGCGACCCAAAAGATGAAAATATTAAATCGGTTCGCAAAACGTTGAAAGAAGCAGGATTGAACTATCCTTACATGACTACGGTGGTGGGAGATGACGAAAGGATCCAAAATCTTTTGTTGAGTCGGCTGCCCATTACTTCGACCAAAGCGCTCAATGATGACGCTTTTTCACTTAATGTCCGGCAACAAATTGAAGGAAAATGGCGTGTTGGAAAAATCACTCGTCGTGTGGAAAGAGGTTTTATTGATGCGGTGATAAAAGTGAATCCTTCTTATCAGTTAGAGATTATGGTGGCACATCTTAAATCAAAACGGCCAGTCCATGAGTTTAATGATCCTCGCACTCATGAATTTGGAGAAGATGTGATTCGGCGTAATGAAGCTTTAATTTTGCGGAGTCATATGATGGATCGCTATAAGGAAAATCCTGAAGTCAACTTGCTTGTAATGGGAGATTTTAATGATGTACCAACGAGCGCTTCCAGTAGAACGGTTTTAGGCAATAGTTATGATTCAGTTTTAACGCATCAATTGCCTCTTAAAGACTATCTGGGCGATCAATGGACACATTTTTATTCAGAAGAAAAAGCTTATCATGTCATTGATTACATGTTTGCTAGTGAAGGATTAATGATGGAATTTGTTCCGGAAAAATCCTATGTTTATCGGGAAAAGTCTAGCGATTCCGCTAATTTGGCATGGGCTAGCGCTTCGGATCATCGACCAATTGTTGCCACGTTTTGGGCAACCAACATAGCATTGACACCCACCAACACTCAAAAAATGGCGAAGGCGCTAAATTAAACTTAATACTCATTAGCCGCCATGGCGAAAAAAATTGTTATTGGCGTTGGCATTGCGTCGCATCCCGTTTCTGCAGCTGGCAACACATGGGCTTTTTTGAATTGGGTTTTGGGATTTCGCGAGGCCGGTTGGGAAGTGTGGATGGTTGAAGAGATCGATGCTGATCGTTGTATTGATAAGAATTGGAAACCGACTCCTTACGAAACGAGCGCCAATCGTCGCTATTGGGAAACCATTTGCAACGAATTTGACTTAGCCAATCAAGCAACCTTGTTGTTGCTTGGCCAGGAAAATCGGTGTGAATCCGTAAAAAAATTTGCGCAAGAAGCTGATCTTTTTCTAAATATTTCTGGCCATTTCAAAAATCAAACCTTAGCTATGCCACGAGCTAAGCGGATTTATTTGGATTTGGATCCGGCTTTTACGCAAATCTGGTCGGAAGTTTATGACAGTAACATGAATTTTAAAGGACACGATATTTTTTTTAGTGTTGGAACCCGTTTAGGGCAGGAAGGGACGCAAGCGCCAACATGCGGCATTTCATGGCATCCGACTTTTCCTCCTGTGGTGTTGCGTTATTGGCCTTATGAATCGCACTCGACATTTACGAAATTTTCTACTGTTGCGCATTGGCAAGGTTATCCTTGGTGCGAATGGCAAGGACAATGGTATAAAGGGAAAAACGATGAATTTATACGCTGGGTTGAGTTACCTCAGAAAGTAGCAACATCGTTCGAGATTGCCACAGATATTGAGGCGTATGCTGAGGAATTGTCACCCTTTCGCAAGGCAGGTTGGCAATTTAAAAATGCGAAAGAAATTAGTGAAAAAAGCATTAATCACCAGAATTATATTTGCTCTTCTTCTGCCGAATTTAGCGCAGCCAAAGGAGGTTATGTGCTTTCGCAAACGGGTTGGTTCAGTGATCGAAGTGTTTGTTATTTAGCAAGTGGTCGTCCGGTAGTTTTACAAGACACGGGCATTAGCCAGGTCTTACCAGTGGGTAAAGGATTGCATACCTTTAGCACTTTGGCTGAAGCGCAACAAAGTTGTGAGAAAGTTTGCCAAAATTTTGCTGAGGAACAAAAAGTAGCACGCCAGCTAGCTGAACGTTATTTTGATAGCCATGTCGTTATCGCTAAAATGCTAGAGAATTTGCAGTTTAAGGGATAGCAAAACAAAAAATTTAGTTTTCTTGGGAGGATATCATCCCACCTAAGGCCCCTTGCCCTTCCCAACGTTGTGGACGGTTCCAAGGTAAGGTAGAAACTTCTTCACGATCAGCTGGTTCGTTGGATGCGCAACCTTGAAAAAAAAGGGTGCTTAAGAACAAGGCGAAAAAGAGTAATCGCATGGAATTAATTGCTGATCACGAGATCGCCCAGCGTTGGTCGAGCGCTTTCTTCAAAGCGAACGACATCTGCTACCGATGTAGTTTGATCGACGGAAGCGATACGAATTTTGCCAATAGCTTGATCATTGCGAACGATAGTAAGTTCAGAGTTTTCAACTACCCCTTGATTTTTTCCGATGTCCAAAACGACAAAGTTCCATTGAGAGTTGTAAGCTACGATTTTACCGGTCACTCCTGGAGGGCTGACGCCCTTGCGACGAAGTTCTTCTTCGGCTTGATATTTAGTGACCTGACCTTGCACTGCGGCTAATTTATCTTCAGCAATACGCAGTTGATTGCGCAAATCTTCTGCTTCGCTCTTGGCCTGTTCCGCGTCAGCCACGATTTCGTCGGGAGATTTATCGCCAAACATTTCTTGAATTTGAGCCAGTTTGGCTTCGGACTCTTTAATTTGGGTTTCTGAATTAGTGAGCGCAGTTTGGAGTTCGGTGGTTTTTGCTTCGGCTGCTGCTAGAGATGCCTTAACGTTTTCCACCTCAGAATTTAGAGATGCTACTTTAGCATCAAGCGCTTCTTTAGCTTGGGTGGTTTCTTGCAAGCGTTTGGTGGTGTCAGCGAGTTTGCTTTGGGTTTGATTGAGTGTTTCAGTAGTCGTGGCAAGATCTTGGGTCAGCTTTTTCTTTTCTAAAGAAGTCTTGAAAGAAACTACGGCAGCTAAAAGTGATGCCGCAAGGGCTACATATAAAATAATTTTGTTGTTCATTTGAAACTCTTTCGCTTGTCTTTATCCTTTAAACTTCTTACTTTTCCAAGAAACTGTCCTATCTGTCAATGACTCTTTTTGGTTAGCAGATTAGGTTGCCCATGAAAATATGAAAATTATATCGGTATCCCAGATGCGTTCTCTCGAGAAAGCGGCTTTAAAGGCTGGGATTCATGAAGAGGGGCTTATTTTAGCGGCTGCTAAGGGAATAGCGGATTATTTGCTGACCCATTTTGAGCAGGCGGAAGCTTTTTGGTTTTTTTGTGGTAAAGGCAACAACGGGGCAGATGGCTTGTGGGCATCGCGTTATTTGGCGGAAAAAAAGAAGAAAGTGCGTTGTTTTTCGCCTTATTCTTTAAATGAGCCAGATGTGGAACCGATCGAAAAATGTGAAGTGCCACTTTCTCGTCGCATTGTGATGGTAGACGCTTTGTTGGGGATTGGTGCTCAAGGCAAACTTAAGGATGAAATTAGGTTTGTGACAAAATCTTTTTTGCAAGCGAGCCGCAATCCGGTGGTGGCAATTGATGTGCCCACAGGTGTTTCGGCTGATACAGGCGAGACTCAGGAAAACGCGGTTAAGGCTGATATTACATTATGTTGCGGTTTTCCTAAACAAGGGCTTTTTCATGAGGGAACTCAGGATTTTGTGGGTCGGGTGGACGTGGTACCGTTGCCGATTCCTCACGAAGCGTGTGAGGCAGTGAAAACGGATATTCATTTTTTTGATCGGGCTGAGGCTTGTCAAAGAATTCCTTATCGTAAATGGTCTTCACATAAAGGGAGTTGTGGTCATGTTCATTTGGTAGCGGGCAAAGTGGGAACTGCTGGGGCGGCAGTTTTAGCTACTGAAGGAGCACTTGCTTCGGGCGCTGGATTAGTGACGTTGCATGTGCCAAAAACAATTTATGACGCAGTAGTATCTTCTGTGGCGGAAGCTTTGGTAAAGCCCTTTGAGAAGGTGGAAGAAAGTTTATTGGAATTTTCGGAGCATGCAGTCATCGTGGCAGGACCCGGATTGGGAGTAACTCAGGAAGTGGAAGATTTTTTACTGCGTTTGTTGACAGATCGATCGCAACGTGTGGTTTTGGATGCAGACGCTTTAACAGTGCTGGCTAATAGCCAGACTTTATTAGGTTTGTTGCATGAAAAGGTTTTACTAACACCGCATCCGGGAGAGATGAAGAGGCTGTTGGGCGGGCGTACCTTTACGCGAAACGATGCTTTGAAAGACTTTTTGCGACGTTACAAATGTGCTGTTTTATTGAAAGGTGCCGGCACGTTGGTGGGACAACGCGGTCAGGAAATTTCTATTAATTCTACGGGTAATCCGGGTATGGCGACTGGCGGCATGGGAGACGTATTGGCAGGGTTATGCGGCGGTTTGATCGGGCAAGGATTGGATGTTTGTGTTGCAGGGCGGTTAGCAGCCTGGTGGCATGGGGCTGCTGCAGATGAGGCACTGGCGAAACAGAGTTATGAAACTCTTTTGCCCCGACACGTGATAGATTATCTCGGGAGGGCGATGCGTAAATTGCGTAGTTCGTAAATCCACTTGCTTCCCAGTAAAAATGTGTCATTTTGAAAAACGATTATGAGCCAAAGTTCGTCAAAACAGGGTTGTTTGATTGTTTTTTTAATTTTGTTGCTAGGTGTTAGCGCGATTTTAAACG
This sequence comes from Verrucomicrobiia bacterium, assembly GCA_041395165.1. Classification (GTDB taxonomy): domain Bacteria; phylum Verrucomicrobiota; class Verrucomicrobiia; order JADLBR01; family JAIBCM01; genus JAIBCM01. The sequence goes on along the minus strand of JAWLBA010000002.1, from coordinate 138,572 downwards.
GCATTTTTTATGTGGGCTTGAAAGCAAAGCGATCTTCGTCGACCTCCCGCATGTTTATAAATCGCGAGTTTGAAGAAAAAACGATGATGGAAGGACGTTCACCTAATAAAATTGTGGTGATCGATTTGATGGGGGTAATTACCTATGCTGAGCCAGGGGAAAGCGGCGAATCGAAGGTGGAGGAAATTATTCGGCAGTTAAAGCAGGCACGCGAGGATAGATCCGTCAAGGCGATCGTGTTACGAATTAACTCTCCTGGTGGTGAAGTCAACGCGAGTGACGTGCTTTATCACGAATTACAAAGAACGCGGGACGAATTTAAAAAACCAATCGTAACTTACATGATGTCCGTGGCAGCTTCGGGCGGGTATTACGCTGCGATGGGCACGAGTTATTTACTGGCTAATGAGATGACGATTACCGGAAGCGTTGGTGTTATTATGCAGTCGCTACAATATCGGCAGTTGTTGGATAAGGTGGGGTTGCAGGTTTTGACGTTTAAATCGGGCAAGTTTAAGGATATGCTTTCAGGCAGTCGCGAGCCTACGCCTGAAGAGTTGCAATACGTCCAGGATTTTATCATGGAGACTTACGATCGTTTTGTTTCGATTGTTGCCAAGGAAAGAAAGTTGGATGTAGAAAAACTAAAAACCGGTGTGGCAGATGGTCGAATTTTGTCTGGTCCAATGGCGCTTAAAGAAAAATTTGTGGACCAATTAGGTTATTTTGAAGATGCGGTGGAAAAAGCAAAACAACTTGCTAAGGTCCACGAAGCGCGTGTGGTGCGTTACATAACACCTTTTGATTGGCGGCGAGTTTTCAACTTTTTGGGTTCGGCCTCATCAACGAAAGTGGAAGTGAATTGGTCGCTTGATCGCTACGCGTTGGAACCGGGAAAGGCTTATTATTTGTCACCGCATTGGTTGGCAAATTAAAAAGCCGCTGCACGTGGAATCGCAACAGAAAAAATTAGATTGGCGTTTTAATCAAGTGATTCCTTTATCTTTGGATCGATTGGCCTTGGGTAGTTTTTTGATTGTCTTGTGCTTTATTTTGCTGGGCGGAGGACCTAATTTTTTTTCTGTAGCAATGGTCGCAGCAAGTTTGGCGGGGTGCTGGTTGGCAGGACGACAACCCATTACTGCTTTGGGTTTGGCTAAGAGTTCTTTATTTTTATGTGTCCTGGTTCCTTTTATTGCTTATTTTTTGACGCTCCCTTTGGTGGGATTGGGTGCCGTTGTTTCAGAATGGGCTTGCCGCTTTTTAGGAGTTCCTTGGGAGCCGCAGTTGTTATTGAAAGATTTTATCGAATTAAAAAATCGCGATGAAATTGCCCGATTTTTTTTGCTGGCAGTAGTCTTGGCTCCTTTGTCGGAAGAAATTTTATTTCGCGGCTTCCTTTATGCTTGGTTGAAATCATTTTGGCCGCGTTGGCTTGCGCTTCTTGTTACTGCTATTTTATTTAGTGCGATGCATCAACATTTGCCTGTTTTTTTACCTTTAATGTTTTTAGGAATGTTTCTAGGCCTTCTTTATGAACTGACCGGTTCGTTGTGGACTAACATCGGATTGCATGCCCTATTTAATGCCGTGACATTAACCGTAGCAATGAATTATCCTGATTTGGTTGCAACGATAATTCGATAACGTAGTCATTTTGAATTTTAAATATTGCTATCTTATGGAGTTTAAAAAAAATTCTCTAAAAGATTTAGGCGAAGATCAGGTGATTCGACAATTGACGCTTTCATGGAAGAAAAGCAATAAACGAATGTTGCATGGAATCGGTCACGATTGCGCGGTGTTAAACCTATCTCAATCTCAAGGCAAACTTTGTCTTTTTAAAACAGATGCAGTGGTGGAGGGCATTCATTTTTTAGAACGGGGAAAAGACGGAGAACCAGAGCGTGTAGGTTGGAAGGCGTTGGCGCGTTGCGTAAGTGATATAGCCGCCATGGGTGGTTTACCGACGGCTGCTCTCATTACATTAGGCGCGCCGCCGATCACAAAGTTAGAACGGGTTTTAAATTTTTATAAAGGTATAGAAAAATGCGCGAGATGTTACGGAATTGACTTGGTGGGAGGCGAAACAACTCGCGCTTCACAGCTTTTTATTTCGGTAGCAATGCTAGGCGAGGTAAAGAGAAACCAATTAGTGCTTCGGTCCGGTGCAAAACCAGGTGATTTCATTTTTGTCACAGGAACTTTGGGCGGATCGCAAAAAGGTAAACATCTGGATTTTTTGCCGCGCCTGCAAGAGGCGCAGTGGCTTGTAAAACATGTGAAACCTTCGGCTATGATGGATATTAGTGATGGGCTAGGAAAAGATTTGCCGCGTTTATGTCAAATGAGTGATGTGAATTTTGAAGTTAAAGAAGAAAAACTGCCGATCACTCGTGGTGCTACAAAAAAACAAGCATGGTCAGAGGGTGAAGATTTTGAATTACTTTTTGCCATGAAACCGGAAGTGGCGAAAAAACTTCAGCAGCACTGGCCGTTTCGAACGCGTTTGACGTTAATCGGTAAGATTACAAAAAAAACAAGCGGTAAGAAAAAAGTTCAAATTTATGGCGGATTCGATCATTTCCAATAGCGAATCAGAAACGATTGCGATCGGTGTGCAACTTTCTCAGCGATTGAAACAAGGAGACATTGTGGCATTAAGCGGCGAAATGGGCGCGGGAAAAACTTATTTTGTAAAAGGAATAGCAGAAGGTTTAGGTTTTTCTGGTGAAGTAACTAGTCCAACGTTTACTTTATTACATGAATATCGCGGAGGTCGCTTGCCTTTATGGCATGCAGATTGGTATCGAATTCAATTCCGTCGAGAAATAGATTTTTTAGGTTTAGACGATGTGTTGCAGGAAGGAATTCTTGTGATGGAGTGGCCAGAAAAAATAGAGGCCACTCCTACCTTTCATGTTAAAATAGAAATTCAAAATGAAACACAGCGCAAAATTAGCTGGGAATAATCGATTATGTTACTTGCTTTAGAGAACTCTTCTTCTTTGGGATCTTTATGTCTGGTCAATGGACAAAAGCCAGATCAAATTTTGTTCCAACAAGAATGGAAAAAAAATCACAGGAACGAAGAACTTTTTCAAGCATTGGAACAAGTTCAACCTTTTTTACAGCAAGTGAAAGTAATGGTAGTGGGGGTAGGTCCAGGAAATTTTTCTGGCGTTCGAGTTAGCTTGGCTGTTGCTCGGGCTTTACGTCTTTCAAAAGGCACTCAACTTTTGGGAATTCCAAGCACCGATGCAGTGGGTAAACAATTTGCCCATATCAGCCGACTTGGAGTTTTTGCCGATGCGAAACGAGGCGAATATTATTTGACGATTTACGAGAATGGGGTTTGCATCAAAAAATCGTACACTATTTCTTGTGCATGTGCAGAAGATGAAGTTAGCAAGTTGACTCTTGCTGTTAGTGCTGAGTCATTACCAGAAATTCCCGAGCGTGCTTGGCCACATGCACGAGAATTAGCACAGTTGGGATGGGAAAAATGGCAAAATGAAACCTATCAAGACACCTCTTTAGAACCCATATATTTAAGAGAGGCGGTCTGGGTTAAGTAATAATTTTATATTAACTTAATCAATTTGCGTTAAATTGCTTAAATTTTTTAGAAAAATAAATTTTGAGTGCTTTTTTTAATTTCCTCACCGATTTTGCAAATAAGCAGTTTTATTTTATCCTCGTTTTGATCTCACGCAACGGATTTTTTGCTCACAAATCACACGAATAAATCACGAAAATTTAAAGATTAAAACAACCAGCGAAAAGCGTGATTGAAGTAATTAGCAAATTAAAGTTGCATGAGGGCAACAACAGGATTTTCTACGAACTCTTTTATTTTGACCAGAAATGTGACAGCTTCTTTGCCATCAACTAAGCGATGATCGTAAGAAAGCGCTAAATACATCATAGGGCGAATTTCCACATGACCATTGACCGCGACGGGGCGCTCTTGAATGGTATGCATACCCAAGATGCCGCTTTGTGGAGGATTTAAAATCGGTGTGGAAAGCAGAGAGCCAAACACCCCACCATTAGTGATGGTAAAAACGCCTCCTTCCAAATCGGGTAATGTTATTTTTCCTGATTTTGCTTTTTGGGAGTAGTCAATAATAGCTTGTTCAATTTGAGCAAATGATAATTGATCAGCGTCTCGAATGACAGGCACAAAAAGTCCACGTTCTGTAGAAATCGCAACACCAATATCGTAAAAATGGTTTTGCACAATTTCGTTGTCATCGATTTGCGCATTGATTTGTGGAACTTCTTGTAAGGCGTGAACGACTGCTTTTACAAAAAATGACATAAATCCGAGTTTCACGCCATGTCTTGCCACGAACCGATCTTGATAGCGCTGTCGTAAGTTCATGATATTCGACATATCGACCTCATTAAAGGTCGTTAAAATGGCTGCTTCTTGTTGTGCGGAAACAAGTCGTTCGGCAATTTTTTGTCGCAACGGACTCATCGGTTTGCGTGTGGTTCGGGAAGTTTTTATAGCGCCATTGGCAGCCTGAGATGACACAATGGGCGCAGTAACTTTTTTATCGGTTTTTTGTTCGTCGATTGCACGCAAAACATCTTCTTTTAAAATGCGACCACCTTTTCCTGTGCCATGCAGTGTTTCCGGTTTCAAACCAACTTCCGCAGCCAAATAACGAGCAGATGGCGCTAAAATCTTGGCTTCTTCCCGACCGAATGTCGAAGGAGTGGACACCGGTTTTTCTTCGATTTCTTTCTCTTGCGCACTAGGTTTCTTTTCAGGCGAAGTTTTTTTCTCCACTTTTTCTTCAGCTTTTTCATCGATTGTGGCAATCACTTGCCCCACTTCTACAGTCGCACCGGTTTCTGCTAAAGGTTTTAAAACGCCTGCAACATCAGCATTTAATTCGAAGGTAACTTTGTCGGTTTCGATTTCGACTAAAAGCTCACCGCTTTTCACATAGTCACCAGCTTTTTTATGCCACTCCCCAAGCACACCTGTGGTAATGGATTCGCCAACCGAAGGAACTTTGACATCAATGGCCATAACCTCAAGTTAGCCATGAAATGCCCGATGAATCAAGGCTTCCTGTTCCAAATCATGAATCGCATGCGATCCGGTTGAAGGGCTAGCCGCTGCAGCGCGACACGCATAGTCGATTTCGCGTTTGAGAAGTTTTCTTAATCGCGGTTCGATAAAACTCCATGCCCCCATATTTTCCGGCTCTTCCTGGCACCATACAATTTTTTCAATATTTTGATAGGCTGATAGCACATCAAGAAGTTTTTGTTCGTGTAAGGGATAAAGCTGTTCCAAACGAATGAGCGCAGTGTTTTGAATATGATGCTCCTGCCGAAAATCGGCCAGATCAAAATAAACTTTCCCTGTACAAAAAATCACCCTCTGAATGGTGTTGCTGGTCGGATGATCAGGATAAATTTCTTGAAATTGGCTATTGGAAAGTTCTGCTAAAGGTGAAACGCAACGTTTATCGCGCAACAATCCTTTTGGCGTCATCAAAACAAGCGGTTTTCGAATTTTTCTTAAAGCTTGCCTACGCAAAACATGATAATAATTAGCCGGCGTGGAACAACAAGCCACAATGATGTTATCTTCCGCGCAAGCCTGCAAAAAACGCTCCAAACGCGCGCTAGAATGTTCGGGGCCTTGGCCGTGATAACCGTGCGGCAACAAAAGCACGATGTTGGAAGTGACTCCCCACTTGGTTTCGGAGCTGACAATATATTGATCGATCACCGATTGGGCACCATTGACAAAGTCGCCAAATTGCGCCTCCCACAAAACTAAAAGGTTGGGATAATCCAATGAGTAACCAAAGTCAAAACCTAAAACTGCCGCTTCGGAAAGCGGACTGTTATAAACACACATGGTAGCTTGGTGAGAAGCAATATTTCTCCAAGGAATGTAGCGCTCGCGAGTTTCAATATCATACAAAACGCTATGGCGCTGGCTAAAAGTACCACGACGACTATCCTGACCGGAAAGTCGAATGGGAATTTGTTGATCAAGCAAAGTGCCAAATGCCAGTGCCTCTGCCATACTCCAATCTAAAGGAATTTTTCCTTCAACCATCTCGCGTCGATGCCGAAGAAAATGTTGAATTTTTGTGTTAAGCTTTAAACTTGGGGGTTCTTGAGTGATGGCTTTTCCGACACGCTGCACAATATCCGACGCGACTTTCGTTTCGACTGGTTCTAAAATTTGAGGACAACTCAATGGCAAACGAATCGCGGGCGTAAAAGTTTGTGCAGTTGCGCGAGATTGAGCTAAAGAAAATCCAAATGCTCTTCGAATTTCTTCCTAAAATCTTCAATTTCCGATTCTGTAATGTCGCCTGATTCAATTAACTGTTTTTGAAATGTTTCGCCAATCAAAGGATGTTTACCTAAGGCACGATAAACGGTGGGTTGCGTAAAACTTGGTTCATCGCCTTCATTGTGTCCCAAGCGGCGATAGCAAAATAAATCAATGACCACATCTCGCTGGAATTTTTGGCGAAATTCAAATGCTAATTCCGTCACAAAAACGGCAGCAAGCGGATCATCGCCATTGACATGAAAAACCGGAATTCCCAACCCTTTCGCGTGCGAAGTGCAATAGGTGCTAGAGCGAGCATCTTGCGGCGTTGTAGTAAATCCAATTTGGTTATTCACAACAATATGAATGGTGCCTCCGGTTTTGTAACCGGGAAGCTGTGACATGTTCAACGTTTCTGAAACAATACCTTGTCCAATAAAAGCCGCATCGCCATGAATTAAAATGGGCAACACTTTGCGACGCTCTTCGATATCGTTCAGCAAACGCTGCCAGGCGCGCGCTTTTCCTTCCACAATAGGATTCACCAATTCCAAATGGCTAGGATTGGGTGCAAGACTAATGCCAATTCGCTGCCCCGTTGTCGTGGTTTGACTACCCTCATAACCCAAATGATATTTCACGTCACCCGAGCCGGCGATGCTTTGCGGAATATAATTTTCAGCAAATTCGTTAAAGAGAAATTGATAATCTTTCCCCAAAACATTTGCTAAAACATTGAGACGCCCACGATGCGCCATTCCCATCACAATTTGAGTCACACCTCGTTCCGGACATGCTTCCACAATCGCGTCCAACATAGGAATCAAAGTCTCTCCACCCTCAAGAGAAAACCTTTTTTGACCAACAAATTTCGTGTGCAAATATCTTTCAAATCGTTCCGCAGAAAGTAACAAACGTAACGTTCTTTTCTTTTTTTCCGAAACATAATGCGCATTGAGTTTGGTAGCCTCAAAACGATCTCGCAACCAGCGGCGAATTTCGAAATTTTGAATGTGCATGTATTCCACACCAATATTGCCGCAATAAGTTTCGCGGAGAATGGTGATAATTTCTCGCAACGTTTTTCTGCCACCATCGGCCAATGTTCCGACATCAAACTCTTCATCCAAATCGGCCTCGGTAAAATCGAATTCTTCCAACGCCAATTCTGGCATATCGGTTTTGTTAAAACCGAGTGGATCCAAATTTGCAATGTAATGGCCGAGTGTGCGATAAGCGAAAATTAAATAAAAAATGCGAATCTGTTTTTGCAGCTGAGTTCCCGTGGCTGAAGAAGGTGGGCGATTTGCACGGGAAACAGTTTGTCCCTTGGTAGGCTTAGTTTGTGTGCCCAATTCAAAACCTTCAAAAAAAGAACGCCACGAATCGTCCAACGACCGGGGATCATATTTCCATCGTTCATAAAGTTCTTCTAACCAAGGGCCATGATCCTGACGCGCCACGGAACCGTGCAAGGAGGGAGGGGAATCGAGAGAAGAAGATTGCTTTCGCCCATTGGGCGATGGCGGCGGCTCATCCTTGGCCTTTAACTTTTGCATTGGCTTATTATTATAGATATCGCGTTTTAGGCTCTCCGTCAACGACTTGTCTGACTAAATAAGAAAAGTTTCTTTTGAGAACATATAATTATTAGGAAATCTAATAGTTCATGAGCCGCATTGATAGCTGTCGAACCAGATAATTCGCAATCTCCCAACTGTCGCGCCAACTTTGAAAATGGCTGCTCCAATTTTCATGATAATGCGTCGCGATAGGCACCGAACGCACGCTAAAATCTTGCTTGATCGCTTTCCATAAAAATTCTGTTTCCATCACAAACCGAGGCGTCACGGTTTCTACTTTCTCCAATATTTCTATGGGAATCAAACGCATGCCACATTGACTGTCTGGAATCCATTGGCTACAAAGGGCGCTAAGGGTTAAACTCGATAAGCGATTCGCTCCATAGCGCGTCCATGGCATGGAGCCTTTGCGATTACCAATTAAAAGCGCCCCAGGCCATTTCAAGTGTTGCTCCCAAAAATCTGAAATCCAACGTGGATCGTGTTGTCCATCGGCATCCAGGGTCATTACAGCGTCGATATTTTTCCCATTCTTTTTAACCTCATCAAACAAAGCGCGCAACATGGCTCCTTTACCCCGATTTTTTTCAAATCGAATGACTCGAGCCCCTGCTTTCTGACCACAAAAAAAAGTTTGATCGCTTGAACCATCATCGCCCACCCAAACTTCCGAAGTCCAAATAAAGCTTTGCTTCACGATTTCGGCAATGGAATTTTCTGCTAAATATGCCGGTATGACAACGGCTATGGGCAAAGGGACGTCCATTTTGAAAAAAAAATAAATAAAAAACCCTATCCAGTGGGTTGCTGGACAGGGTTAAAGGAGACTACCATGAAAAAATTAATAAAAATTATTTTTTAAATCTGCAGGCGGTATGCCGTAGCGAGGATTAATCGGACCGTAAGGCTTTTTATAAAAAGTCGCCATTTCCGCTAAGCCGTAACCCGTAGAAAAAATTGTTTTACTGACTCCTTCAGCGATACCCACTGTGTGAGCCGAAGTCAGACTATCGTATTGAACGCGGTCGTAAATGGAATCAATGACATAAACACTGCTAAAAGCCACCTTGGCAACGCCTAAACCAAATTTATAAGTCGGTCCTGGACGAGGCGGAGCTTGAATGTCCGCATAACCGAGAGTTAAGGTTAAAAGAAAAAGAGTTGATGCGAGCCACTTAACCATATTAAAAAGATAAGAGAAACTAATTGATTTGACAAACATTTTTTTCATTTATCTTCATTTTTCTTAAAAAATATGGCCTCAAACCTTACTATTACCCTCGAAGACCTTGAAATTTGGACCCATATCGGCGTTCCAGAAGAAGAACGGGCGAAACGCCAAAAATTGCTTATCACTCTTAACTTTTCCATTCCCACTCCGCAAAACGATCAAATTGCCGAAACTGTAGACTACGCATTAGTCGCCGAGATCATTCAACAATTTGCCGATAAAAATACGTTTCAACTTATCGAAACCTTTGCAAATCAACTAACTAACGAGTTACAGCAACGTTTTCCTATTCTATCAATAACCCTAACTCTGAAAAAATTTATCTTGCCCAACTGCCGCTGGGTCGCGGTGACTTTGACGCGATAAACCTTATCCTGATAAATATCCCCTCATTGACACCGTCCACCCACAAAGTTATCTTTATTTTATGACTGAAACTTCTCTTGTCCTCACCACTGCTGCAGCGGATCAGATTCGTTCTTTAACCAGCGAACATCCCGGAAAAGGTCTTCGCATTTATGTGGAGGCAGGCGGCTGTTCTGGTTTACAATATGGTATGGCTCTCGATGAAAAAAAACCCGAAGATCAAGTTATTGAAAAAGAAGGAAGCCAGATTTATCTCGATCCTTTCAGTTTAAAATATTTGCGCGGCGCAACGGTAGATTATATTGATGGACTGACCGGTGCGGGATTCAAAATTCAAAATCCCAATGCAAAACAAAGCTGCGGATGCGGCACTTCCTTTGAGGCCGATAAAGAGTCCACTCATTAAATCGTTCCAAAATAACGATCTCCGGCATCTCCTAGCCCAGGATAAATATAACCCTTATCATTCAACCCATCATCAATCGCCGTGGTATAAATCGGAATCTCGGGATGCGCCATTTGCAATCGATTAATGCCTGGCTTGCAACTCAACAAACAAACAAAAATAATCGTCTCAGCGCCACGCTGTTTCAACTCACTTACCGCAGCCACCGAACTACTACCTGTCGCCAACATCGGATCCAATAATAAAACCGTCACCCCTTTCAACTCCGGCAATTTCGCATAATAATGCTGCGGCTGAAGCGTTGCTTCATTGCGATACATTCCTATGTGACCTATTTTAGCCTCTGGCAACATCCACAACATCCCATCCACCAAACCCAAACCCGCTCGCAAAATTGGCACAATCACAATCGGCTTACCAATCGTATGCCCCTGCGCCTCCATCATCAGCGGTGTTTGCACCATCACAGATTTCGTTTCCAAACTTCGCGTCACTTCAAACAACATTAACCCCGCCAACTGTTGCAAAATCGCGCGAAACTCCATGGGAGAAGTCTCCTTATCGCGCAACTGTGTCAGCTTCACGCGAATTAAAGGATGATCCACCAAAGTGACATTTTGCCGTTTTTGAACCAAATCTTCGCTCATGAATTAGTGATCTAACTCATAACCAGCAATACTCTCCATAGCAAGTATTTTGCAGTTCTCGAAAAAAAATTAATGAGCCAAAGCTAACTGCACCGCATGCGAAAGCATGCCCGGGAAAATACCCAACGCCAAACTTGCCAACATCAAAACATAAATCGCCACATGACTAAAAAATCCTAAACGCACCGCTGGCATGTCTTGCGGTGCTTTTTCAAAAAACAAACTTTTTACCAAAGCCAAATAATAATAAATCGACACCACTGCACCGAAAGCGCCTACAAACACTAAAAAGTGATAGCCCGCTTGCCACGCCGACCAAAACACCATCCACTTACCCCAGAAACCGGCCAAAGGCGGAATTCCCGCCAACGAAACCATTCCCACCACCAACGCCAAAGCCAACCCAAAATGGCGTTGCCCCAAACCATAAAAACAAGACAAATGCGTTCCTCCTAACGACTCGCTCAACAAACTGATCACCATAAAAATTCCCAAAGTTGCAACGGCATAAACCCCCAAATAAAACAAAACTGCTCCAGAAGGCTGAAACCCATAAGCGATAAAACCCATCAACAAAAATCCCGCATGACTAATACTCGAATACCCCATCAGCCGCTTCACATCACGTTGAGCCAAAGCGCCCAAAGCGCCAAACAAAATCGAAAGTGCCGCCACCCAAACCAAAACTGGCGTTAAAACAAAAACTAAACTTTCCAAAGGCCCCATTAAAAGCCGCCACAACACCACAATGCCCGCAGCCTTAGAACCCACCGACAAAAAGGCCGTCACAGGAGTAGGCGCTCCTTGATAAACATCCGGAATCCACCAATGAAAAGGAACCAAACCCACTTTAAACGCAACACCCACCAACAATAACAACACACCCAAACCTAAACCCAAATTCAAAGGCTGCGTATTGATAACTGAAGCAATTTGAGAAAAGCGCAACCCTCCCGTGTTTCCAAATAAATAAACAATGCCATAAACTAAACATCCGCTAGAAAGCGCGCCTAAAACCAAATATTTTACACCGGCCTCAATAGAAAAACGATTCACGCGATAAAAGCTGACTAAAATATAAAACGTCACCGTCACCAATTCCAAGGCTACAAAAAGCGTAACTAAATCTTGCACCGAAGCCAAAAAACCCATTCCTCCAATTGCAAACCAAGTCAAAATAAAAAATTCACTCCGCTGCGCAATCGACTTGCTCTCACCCTTTCTCGCCATCAACGCCACAAAAAACCCACAACCTAAAAACAGACGCTTAAAGAAAATAGCTACTCCATCCCAAACATAACGCCCCTTCAAAGCCGCCCCCAACCAACTTGCTGGCCAAAAAAGCTAGCCACTAAAAACAAAACATAACCCAGGATCGTCAAAAACCCAATTCTTTTGAAAGCAGTCGCTTCATTTGAAAAAACTTGGATCAACAACAAAAAACAACCGAATGCCAACCAACTCACTTCCGGCACTTGCCACCACATCAGAGCGCTCGTTTCCATTAAAATTCCCTCTCTTTTTCATGGCAACCTTAAGCGCATCGGTTCCAAGCCAATGAGACAAGCTCGCGTTCGCCTTTTGACTCCACAACCCCGGTAAAAGTCCCCAGCCCAAAACACTCACCAAAAGAATCAAAATCCCAATTTTTGAAGAAAGAAAAATTTCCCTCCTGACTCCTTCATGCGCGACCGATCCAAAGAAAACTCGCCTAACCGCGCGCAACAAATAAATAGAAGAAATAACTACTCCAAACAATGCGGCGATTGTCACCAGCGGATAACGTTTCCAACTCCCGAAAAAGATTAAAACTTCTCCAGGAAAATTGGCGAGTCCTGGCAACCCAATCGACGCCAAAGCAAAAATCACAAACGCAAAACTGAAAAAAGGAAAATACTTAGCTAACCCACCCAATCGACTCATATCACCTTCATCCACCTTTTCTCGCAACACACCATTAATAGCAAACAAACCACTCACACTTAACCCATGCCCTACCATCAACAAAACAACACCCGACAAACTCAACTGACTCGCCGCAAAAAGCCCTAAGAATAAATAACCCATATGCATCACACTTGAAAAACCCAACATCTGATCCAAACGACGTTGCGCGATGGTCACCCAACCGATTACTAACAAATTTCCGACAATCAAAAGAGAAACTAAATTTTCTCCAAAAACAAAATCGCGAGGCGCTAAAGGGAAAAGCGGTAAAACAATTCGCAATAAAGCATAAATCCCAAACTTTTTCAGCACACCTGCATGCAACATCGCAAGCCCCGTTGGCGACGCAGCATAAGCCGGTGGCGCCCAACCATGAAAAGGAAAAAGACCCACCAAAATACCAAAACCAATTAACAACCACGCATACAATTGAACCTGCGTGCTACGGCTCAAGGGTTGATTCAAAAACCACTCACGCAAAACCACTAAATCCGTAGTGCGATGTGCTGCCGGCATTGCATTTAACAAAATTAAAAAACCAATTAAAATCGCCAAACTACCCGCCAAAAGATAAATCGTAGTTTGATAACTCACAAACACTCGCCGCGGCCCATGCCCCCACATTCCAATCAACAAAAAAGTGGGAATTAACGCCACTTCATGAAAAACATATAAAAAGAAAAGGTCCAACGAAACAAAAGCGCCCAACGCACCCAAAATCACCAACAATAAATTACCATAAAACAAACGCTCCCGCTCCACTCGAGGCGGCGTCACCAACACCGCAGCCAATGCCACCACTACCGTTAATATCACCAAAGGAAAACTAATGCCATCCACTCCCACTTTAAAACTGACTTCACCTAACCCCGGCAAATTTCCCCAGGGAATCGATTGTTCCCACAAAAAATGAGTCGATAAAACTTGAAAAGAATGCACTTTAAAAAATTCCTGCAATCCACTGACCACCACCACTAAAACATTTGCCACACACACCAACAAAGTCGTCAAACGCGCTGGAGCACGAAAAATAATAGCAACCAAACCAAAAATCGGCAGTGCCACTAAAAGAAACAAGGGAGAAATCATATTATCCTTTCCACAACCACCACAAAATAATAGCTAATCCCACACCAAATAAAAAAACATAACCCTGCAAACTTCCCGATTGCATCGCTCGACACACATGACCCATACCCGCCACCGTCCACGCGCCACCGCGCACAACAATCCCTTGAATCAAAAAACGGTCAATCCCGCTCCAAACGCAAGACAAAACATCGTGACCTCTCACAAAAACTTTTTGATAAATCCTATCCACCCCAAACGCTTTTTCCACTAACGGCCAATGCCAAATTTCTTTCGAGCGATTGCGATAACTCAACCAGGCCAACCCCAGCCCTAACACAAAAACCGTAATCGAAGCTCCCATCACAAAAGAACCACCCGTTCCCTCATGATTTTGTGGAAAACCGATGTGATCCGCTAACACATGGCCCCAACCCGCCACCACGGATAAAATGGCCAACAAAAATAAAGGCACCAACATAACCCACGACGATTCATGCGCTTCTTTTGCCGATCGCGATTTTTCCTCACCCCAAAAAACCACCACCAATAATCGCATCATATAAAAAGCCGTCAAAAACGTCGTCAACAACCCCACCCAAAACCAAACAGGATTTTTTGCCCAAGCCGCAGCAAGAATCGTTTCTTTACTAAAAAATCCACTCAACCCAGGACATCCCGCCAACGCCAACATCCCAACCGTAAAACATAGCGCTGTAATCGGCATGCGCCGATTCAACCCGCCCATTTGCCAAATCATTTGTTCATGATGCAACGCATGAATCACACTGCCAGCACCTAAAAAAAGTAATGCCTTAAAAAACGCATGCGTCGTCAAATGAAACATCGCCGCGCCCGGAGCCGCGACTCCCACTGCCATTACCATCAAACCCAATTGCGAAAGCGTCGAATAAGCAAGAATGCGTTTAATATCATTTTGTTGCGTCGCAATAATAGCCGCAAACAAAGAAGTTACCCCGCCAATCGCAGCCACCACTTGCAAAGCAATCGGAGCAAGCTCCAATAAAAAGAAAATGCGACATAAAAAATAAACACCCGCAGCCACCATCGTCGCCGCATGAATCAAAGCCGAAACTGGTGTCGGACCCTCCATCGCATCCGGCAACCAAACGTGCAAAGGAATTTGAGCTGACTTTCCCATCACGCCACAAAAAAGACCCAGAATCGACAAAGTAAACAGCGTCTGATCCACCCCATTAAGCTGGCTAATCGCCACTCCATTTTTTAACTCTACAAAATTTAAAGATCCTAACAAAGTCCACACACCCAAAATCCCCAAAAGAAAACCAAAATCGCCAATGCGATTCACAATAAACGCCTTATTAGCCGCTGCTGCCGCGCTATCTCGCTCGAACCAAAAACCAATCAGCGCATAAGAAGAAACCCCCACCAACTCCCAAAAAATAAAAATCATCAACAAATTATTCGACACCACAATGCCCGTCATCGAAAACATAAAAAGCGACAAACACCCAAAATAGCGGCTCCATCCCTTTTCCCCACGCATGTAACCTAAAGAAAAAAGATGAATTAAAAATCCCACTCCCGTCACCACCAACAACATCACTTGGGCTAATCCATCTAACGTAAAACCGAAAGAAATCGAAAAACTGCCCGCTTGCAGCCAACTGAAAAAAGAAGGAGCCATTGATTTCGACACAATACCCCACACACTCACCCCAAAACAGAGCAACGCAGAACCTAAAGATAATGCCGCACTCACTTTACGAAAAGGATGCGCCACCGCAGCAACAAAAAGCGCAACCAACAAGGGCACACCTAAAATCAACCACCAAAACTGTGACGGCATCACCATGTTATTTTTCCTTTTCCATGAATCGTTAAAATTTCAACTCCCTCAAATCCTCAACCCGCGCAGTTTGCTTCAAACGAAACATCGCCACAATAATCGCCAGCCCCACTGCCACTTCCGCAGCCGCCACAGTAATCACAAAAAAAACCAACAACTGCCCTTCAATCCCACCTCGAAATTGAGAAAAAGCCACCATCGCCAAATTTCCCGCCGTCAACATGAGTTCCAACCCCATGTAGATAACAATAATGTTCCTCCGCAGAATAACGCCGCCCAAACCAATCAAAAAAAGCAACCCACTCACCCACAGATAATGTGATAACGTGATCATGAAACTCCTTCATCTTTAGAAGTTTCGGAGGCTTGCTCCTTACCGCACAATAAAATAACCCCCACCATCGCGACCAACAACAAAACGCCCGTTAACTGAAACGGAAGCAAATAATCAGCAAACAACAGTTTACCTAAAGCCTTCACATCACTTAAAGGAAAAGGCGCCTGTATGGTTTTTACTAAAAAATTTTCCTGCTGAACCACTTTCCAAACCACCATCCCAATCACCCCACACACCGCTAACCCACCCAACACAAAAAAAACAGATAAACGACGTGCCGCTTCCGCTTTTAAATTCAGCAGCATAATAATAAACAAAAACAACACCATCACCGCCCCGGCATAAACCAAAATCTGAATCGTGCCCAAAAAGAAAGCGCCCAACAAAATCATCAAAGCCGCCACAAACACCATCGTTAACACCAAACAAAGCGCTGAAGCCACGGGATTGCGATTCATCATCACCATAAGAGCTGCAGCAACACCTAAAGCACTAAAAACCCAAAATAAAATTTCCGAAAGGCCAAGTTCCATAATTGCTGAAAAACTAATACCTAAGTGAAAAAAGTGAAAACTTGCAACTATTTATTCTTCCACTTCTTAATCGGTCGCGGCATGACACTTCCCAATTCATAAAGTTTTTCCTTGCGATGCACCATTTCCTCACGCGACAAACCTGTAATCGCATAATCCTTTCTCAAAAAGATCGCTTCCTCAGGACAAACCTCTTCACACATCCCACAATAAATGCAACGAATCATATCAATCTCAAACTCGCGCGGCGCTTTCTCAATTTTAGCATAAGGATTATCTCCAGGAATTTCCTTGGGAGTAATACGAATCGCTCGAGGCGGACAAATAAATTCGCACAACTGACACGCCACACACTTTTCACGTTCCTCCTCATCCTTAACCAAAGTGGGCGCTCCCCGATATCCCGGCGGAATCACCGGCTTTTCCTCCGGGTAAAACATCGTCACCCGCTTTTCCGGCTTATTCCTTATCAAACTTAAAAACGTTAAGAAAAAATAACGCGACGTAATCTTTAACCCTCCTAAAATCGAGGGCAAATACATCTTCTCCCACCATCGTAAACTCGGTCGTGCTACTACCATAAATATCTTTCAAAATAACAAAAAAAATTCATGAAGCAATGCGTTTTACGGAAACTTTATCATGTAAAAGCTTTTTACCGTTACCACTTTTGAAAACGTGGGTCGGGAGGGGATTGAACCCTCGACCAATAGATTAAAAGTCTACTGCTCTACCACTGAGCTACCGACCCTGGAATAAATTTATTACTAAAAGAGTTTTCCATTCGTGTCAAATGGCTTTCCACATCAATACCCAACACTTCCCGAAAAAAAATTACTCCTTTTTATTCACCTCATCCAACAAACGCCAAAAATTAGGATCCTGCTGCAACGTCTCATCCTCACCCACCGGCAACTTGGAACGAAACAAAAAATCTTTCAACGTGTTACGATGCAACACGCGCTGAACAATAATTTGACTGCCTTCCTTTTGAAAATAAATACGATACTCTTTCGCTCGGAATCGATAGTAAATTTTCCCTTCTCTCTCCAATACACCAAATTTCTCCCCCTGCTGATTTTGAAAATCTTCCGGAAGAACATGAAATTCACTCAACACCTCCAACTGTAGTTCCTTCGGCAACTTCGCCATCTCGGCAGCACTCACATCATTAAAAATAATTTGAAACATAATCGCCCCTCAACAAAAAATAAAATTAAGGATAAAGCAATAAAGATCGCCGCGAATTACGAAAACGCTCTACCGCCGGCTCCACGATGTCGCAAAGAAGAAACATAACGTCCCGAAGACAACCATTGTCGAACTGTTTTGCCCCCTGTCACCTTATCAAACATCAACAATTTATCGGTTTTAACGCGTTGGAACAAATTGCGTCCCGACATCTTTTGCGCGACTGCCATTAAATAAGGGGCGAGCTCCGTCAAATTTACCTCATCCAAATCGCGATAATTCAATTCAATCCCTTCCAGCTTTTCACCACGCCAGGTTCCTTGCGTGATACGATACACAACGGGCTTAAAATAAACTCCCTTCAAATGCAATCGATTCATCGCATCCGCATAGCGATCCGCCTTCAACCAACCCGCACCCGCACGCGCAAACGGCGCATCACTTCCCACGCCATTATCCATCGTGCCCACCTCACCTAACCACCCCGTCGCCACATAATGCAAAGCCGTAACTGCCTTAGGCACGTTTGGAGAAGTTGGCACCCATTGCAATCCCGTCTCCTGCCATCGCATATCACGACGCCACCCGCGCATCGGCATCACCTTCAATCGACACGGCTTGCCCATCCACGCAGAACGATTAATCCATCGAGCCAATTCCCCACACGTCATCCCATAAACATAAGGAATTTCATACTGCCCCACAAACGAACGCACGTCGGGATTTAACATCGGACCCTCCACGCGATTGCCACCTAAAGGATTAGGCCGATCCAAAACTAAAAACTCAATTCCTGCCGCCGCTGCCGCCTGCATCGCTAAACCCATCGTGCTAATATAAGTGTAACTGCGACACCCGATGTCTTGAATATCAAACACCAAAACATCCAACCCTTGCAACATCGATGGAGTCGGTTTGCGCGTCGGCCCATACAACGAATAAATCGGAAGCCCCGTTCGCGCATCACGCCGAGTTGACACATAATTACCCGCAGGCGCCTTACCATCAATACCATGCTCTGGCGCAAACAAAGCTTTCAACTTCAAATGAGGACAATGCCAAAACGCTTCCACCGTTGTCCGTCCACCACGACTCTTTCCCGTTTGATTAGTGATCAGACCAACTCGCTTCCCCCGCAACATCTCAAAATTTTGTGCAATTAAAACATCCAAACCCGTAGCCACTTGAGCATCAATTCGAGAACAAAAAGCCATCGCCAAAACAATAACCAGACCAATTCGAATGAATTCAAAAAATTTCATAACCACTTTTGCCTCTCTTACTTTTTCTTACTTTCACAATAACCATTAGGATGTGCCTGATGCCATTTCCAAGCCGATTCCATAATCGCCTGCGGTTTTACAAATTCCGGTTTCCAACCCAATTCCTTCATCAAACGCTGCGCCGAGGCCACCAATCGCGGCGGATCACCAGCTCGTGCCTCTTTTACCACAGCCGGAATCGCGTGACCTGTCACCCGTCGCGCAATGTCAATCAACTGCAACACCGAATAACCTTCACCCGTTCCCACATTATAACTCGTACTTTCCTTGCGTTGCAACGCCAACCCATGCGCCCGCGCCAAATCTCGTACATGAATATAATCCCGAATACACGTCCCATCCGGTGTGAGATGCTTATCCCCAAACACCTCCACACACTCCTTCTGCTCCAAAGCCACCTTTAAAATATTCGGAATCAAATGCGTCTCCACACGATGATCTTCCCCAAACTTTTCACTCGCACCCGCCGCATTAAAATAACGCAAATTCACATGTTTCAACCCATGAATTTTTTCATACCACTGCAAAACCTGCTCAAACATCAACTTCGACTGCCCATAAGGATTAATCGGCCGCTGCGGGTTCTCTCATCCATCGGAATTCTTTCTGGCAAGCCATACGTCGCACAAGTCGAAGAAAAAATAAAAAGTGAAACACCTCCAGCCACCGCCGCATCCAACAAATTCAACCCATTCGCCACATTATTACGAAAATACTTTGACGGATTCACCATCGACTCACCCACCAAAGCGCTCGCCGCAAAATGCATCATCGCATCTGGACCAAACTCCTTAACCGTTTTCTCCAATGCCTCACGACTAGCCAAATCTCCCTCAACAAATTTCGCTCGCGAATCCACCGCCTCTCGATGCCCCTCCGATAAATTATCCCACACCCACACCTCATGGCCTTCATCCAAAAGATGCTCCACACAAACACTCCCAATATAACCAGCGCCTCCCGTCACAAACACTTTCATAACAACCTTTCCTAATTTCCCTACTTTTTCTTCAACAGCTCTTCCACCTCTTCCCGCACCGCCCTGTAAGTCGTCACCGGCTCAAAACGTTCAGCAATTTCCCCATCCTTCCCAAAAATAATAACCCGCAACTCTCGCTGATTCGGAGGCCACCCTAATTTATCGCACACCTCTCCCTTAAAATCCGCCACCGCCCCGATCTCATCGCGCGGATCTCCTTGATTCGTATTCTTCAAATAAAAAGGCCTGACTCGCTCCGCCTCCTTATCCAAATCCCGTTGCATCCGACGAATCGTATAACCCTTCGACCAATTCGCCATACTCCCTCGCAAATCTACCACCACTAAACAACGAAAATCTTTTCTTCCCTGAAAACAATCTAAAGCCTTACCACATTTTCTTGCTTCATCCGCAGTCCTCGCATTATTCCCGATCACCACCATCACCCGACCCGGTTGATTCAACACCCACGTCCTTCCATCCGCATCGACTGCTTTAATCAAACCCTTCGCTTGCCCCACAACAGCAAACAAAACAAAAAATAAGCTCAATCCCCAATAACTCAATCGTTTCCAATGGGAGGGCAAACCTCCTGGTGAACCTGTTATTCTATCAATTCTAAATCGTTTCAAGCACAACTCCTTTCAAATATTCCGTTTCCGGCATTCCCAACAATACCGGATGATCCGATCCTTGAAAATGTCTTTCCTTAATTAACACACTGCGCCTCACATCACCAGCCGCTTCTCGAATCATTGCCTCAAACCCCTCCAAAGAAACATGATGCGAACAACAATAAGTCGCCAAATATCCTCCCGCCTCCAAAAGCTGCAAAGCGCGCACATGAATTTCTTTATAACCTTTCATCGCCTCAGCAATACGTCCACGCGTTCGCGTAAAAGACGGCGGATCCAAAATAATCAAATCATAACGCCGTTTTCCTGCCACCGCCTGCCGCAACCAATCGAAAACATTCGCCTCATGCCACTGAAGAGTAACCCTATTTAATTCACTATTCTTTTTCCCTTCGCGTACCGCCTCCACAGAAGAATCCACCGCCTCCACTGATTTCGCGCCCGCCCATGCACAATGCAACCCAAACCCGCCCACGTTAGAAAAACAATCAAAACCCGACGTCCTCTCGCCAACCTTGCCACCTTCCCTATAATTTTCCACCTGATCCAAATAAGCCCCGTTTTCTGCCCTTTTAATAAATCCAGTTCCAACTTCACCTCACCGACTTGATGACAACTGGTTCCGCGATAACTTCCCTGCACCACTTCCGCACGCCGTTTCAAACCCTCTTTTTCCCTCACCGAAGCATCACTTCGCTCAATTAAAACTTGTGGCTGCAAAACATTCGCTAAACATTTCACGATTTCTTCTCGCCACGCCTCCATCGCAGCATGCAAAATTTGAAAAACCGCCACCTCACCATAACGATCCACCACCAAACCCGGCAACCCATCCGCCTCTGACCACACCACACGACAACACTCGCAAGCACCTCGACGCTTAACCGCCACCTCCAAACGCGCTTGCAACAACGCCTCATCAAAAACCATTTCCTTGCGCGAAAACAAGCGCACCCGAATTTCTGATTGCGGACTCAACAGCCCACTACCCACCAAGCGTCCCCAAGCGTCCTTCACCGCCACACTCTCACGCGACGATAACTCCCCTTTCACCCGAGCTACCTCACTTGCATAAATCCACGGATGCCCCATCAAATAACGATGCGTGCCCGATTTTTTTAATTCAACGATCGTCCTCATTTTGCTACCTCTTTAGCCTAATTGCTATGACTAACACAATCTTCAACTCATTCCGTCGCCCTCGACGCCTCCGCCACCACGCCTCAGTTCGCGACCTCATTCAAGAAACCCATCTACACGTCGAAGATTTCATCGCACCACTTTTTGTTAAAAAAATTGAAAAACCCGAACCTGTAGCCTCCATGCCAGGCGTTTTTCGTTTTAACCCGGATGATCTACTCAACGAATGCGCTTCCCTCCATCAACTCGGTATTCGTGCCGTCGCCCTTTTCCCCTGCCTACCCCTTACACAAAAAGATCCGCAAGGCTCAAAAGCTCTGGATCCCGAAGGACTGCTTTTAAAAACCGTTCGAAAAATAAAAAAAGAATTACCTCAACTCCTCATCATCACCGACGTCGCCCTCGATCCCTACACCAGTCACGGTCACGATGGCGTTCTTGAGGCCAATGGCCAAGACGTCGATAACGACATCACCGTTGAAAAACTTGCTAAAATGGCTGTTTTACAAGCCGAAGCCGGCGTCGATTTCGTTGCGCCATCTGACATGATGGACGGTCGCGCGTTACGCGATTCGCCAAGCGCTCGATCAAAAGGTTTCCTCAAAACCGGCATCCTCGCCTACTCCATTAAATTCGCCTCTGCTTTCTACGGCCCGTTTCGCGACGCCGTCGGCAGCAAACAAGCGGCTGGCACTGCCTCACTCGATAAACGCACCTACCAACTCAACCCGGCCAACACCCGCGAAGCTTTGCTTGAAGGAGAACTCGACGAAAAAGAAGGAGCCGATATCCTCATGGTCAAACCCGCAGGCCCCTATCTCGATCTCATTGCCAAATTGCGCGAAAAAACTTTTTTACCCATAGCCGCCTACCAAGTTTCCGGTGAATATGCCCAACTTCACGCCGCCGCCCAGCAAGGCTGGCTCGATTTAGAAAAAACGCGTCACGAATCACTTCTTGCTATCAAACGTTCTGGCGCCGATATGATCTTCACCTATTTTGCCAAAGACATGGCAAAAATCTTACAAAAAAAGTAAATCCATAAATTTTTGTGTCATTCGCAGGTAAAAAATTTTAAGAGACCTGTTCCACCGATGAAGAAGAAGCAACAACAGGCGTTGAAGCAACATCCTGTTCTAATTGCTGACAAACCTGTTTTACTAAAGTTTGATGCTTTTTCGAAAAACGAAACCTACCAAAAACCCCAGCCGTTTCTTGGTAAAAAACCACCTCATCGTAAAGAAATCCCTCCCGATTTTCCACTTTGAAAACATCCGATGTCACTAAAGACGTAATCACACGAAACAACTTTTTACCCACAAAATAAATTCGATTTCTAGCGCTTGTCTTTACCAAATAACCTCTGACATGACCTCCCACACCTTTTAATTTTCCCGTAAGACAAGGCAAGGCCCACTCCACTTTTTCATCCACGCCCAATAACCGTCCCAGTGCAATATCAAATTCATGCGGCAAATAAGTTTTTAATTCCGATTGCCTTGCACCATTCACATTTAATTTGCCCAAAACAAAAATCCAATACGCTTTGGCCATGCGAAAAATGCGAGGCGCCAAAAACACAAAAATAATGGCAAAAACAATAACCGCCCCCATCGCATAAAGCGGATAGCGCACCGTTAAAACCGATCCCACCACCACAATCACATCTTCAAAAATACTCGTCACAATATTGGAAACTGGCTCAGGCGAACTGTTAATTAACAATCGCGTGCCCGACTTCGTCAAATGCGTCGTCGCCGCCGCACCACCAGCCAACAACGCTCCCAAAACCTCAACCGAAGGATGCGTTTGGCCTAAAACAGTTATCGAAACAAACATCGCTCCCACCGGACGAATGATAGTATGAATCGCGTCCCACAACGAATCCACCCAAGGCACTTTATCAGCAAAAAATTCTAAAAGATAAAAAACCAATGCTAACGTCCAAATCCACGGTTCTGCTAAAGTTTCCAACGGCTCCAATCCCGGTTGCAAAATCAACCAACCCATATTTAACGAAAAGCCCACTACAAAAACCGTTAAATAAAGACTGATGCCTGATAAAGCCCCCAAGCCCATTGTCGCCCCAAGAAGTTCCATCGTCTGCATAGCCCTTTATTCAAGCAAGAAATTAAAAAAACACAAATCAATGCTCGTTTACCCTTCGCGCTCGCTCATTGCAATTTGCGTTCGCAAAACGTCATGAAGCGTGAGCACAGCAAGCGGCATGCCTTCGGGCTTATCCGTCAGCACCACGATTCCCGCAACCGATTCAATAAGCGCATTCTGACATTCACGAATAGTTTGTTTGGGGCGAATGGTGCTTGCCGGCAATAATTGCGCAGGCCGATTTTCTTCCCGCGCCGCATCAATTTCTGTCCGCGCTAAAATTCCTTTTAACTTGCCATTTTCCACCACCGGAAAATATCGATAAGGCGCGCGCCCAAGCAGTTCTTTCAATTCTTTTTCTTCCAATCGCTCCACCGTTACAGGATCAAAATTAGCAATAGCGGACGCCGGAAGGTTCTGCCAACTTTGCAAATCGCGCGGTGGAATAATATGTTCCATGGCATGACCGTCTTGGAGCAAAACCTCTTCATAAAAATTAGTATGATTAAGTGAACGAGCAACGGCTTGACTCACCAAACCCGCAAGCATTAAACCTGGAATGAGTGCAAATTGATGCGTCATCTCAAAAATAATTAGAATCGCTGTCACCGGCGCTTGCACCACAGCCCCTAAACAAGCGCTCATTCCTCCCACTATCAACAATAGTTTGCCCGAATCGGTCAAATCAAAAAAATAAGAACTCAAACCTGCAATCACCACGCCACACATGCCACCAAAAAAAAGATTCGGCGAAAAAATACCGCCGCACCCTCCCAAACCATAACAGATAATCGTAGACGCCAATTTTGCCACACACAAAATCGCAGCAATTTGCCATACAACACGATGATTCAAAGCCGCCGATAAATCTTCATAACCCAAACTAAATACCCCTAGCCGACCCGTTGTGTAAAATACCGCAATGCCGATGCCCCAAGTGATTACCCCACCGATAAATGGATGCAACATTCTTGGAATAACATGAAGTTTTTTGGTCGCCATTCGCAATTGCAAACACCAACGTTGAAAAAAAACTCCCACCAACGCTGCTATTGCTGCCACAACAGGAATCAATAAATAAGCGCGCCAAGTCGGCTCACCAATTCGAGGCAACTCAAAAGCCGGTTGAGGTCCAACAAAAGCGTGCACCACAAAAGCGCCAATCACCGCTGCTACCAAGACAGCACCCAGAAAACGACTGTTGAGATCCTCTAAAATTTCCTCAAGCACAAAAGCTACCCCGGCTAGCGGCGCATTAAAAGCAGCCGCAAGACCCGCAGCAGCACCGGCTGCCGCAGCAGCACGCTTATTTTGTTTCGCAAACCCAAACCATCCTGCCACGGTCGAAGCCAAACTACCTCCAATTTGCACACTCGGCCCCTCGCGCCCCAAACTTTGTCCGCCTCCAATACTCAAAGCGCCAGCAACAAACTTCACCCAGGCAATGCGTCGCGGTGTATGACCAAACTCCTTCCAAAACGCCAGCTTAAGTTGCGGAATCCCGCTACCTGCCGCTTCCGGACAAAAGCTGCTCAACAACCATCCTGAAATCAATGAACCGACAGAAATCACGCCAAGACTGATCCAAAGAAAATGCGGCGAATGACTCGCCCTAATAAAGCCAAATTGATAAATCCAGTTAATAACCAGTTGAAACCCGACAGCCCCCAAACTGGCAACCAACCCAAAAAGGCAAACCCCTAAAATACCACGCCATCGCTGCGGAATTTTTTGAAAGTACGATATCAACCCACGCATAAATTTCATCCTCTCAAATTCGGTGCAGTAAAACCATAATTTTTTTATCATTCACCGTTTTTTGGTGATTGTGTTAAAAGAAAAACGTGGAAACCCAGTTCGATACCTTTCTAGAGTTTTCGCCCGTTTCGCGAGCGTCTCTGGAACTCTTTCCAGAATGGCGTGAATGGATTTTATCACAAACCCATTCCTCTGCATCACGTACTTCATCTGTTTTACAACGCGAAGCCAAAATTTCATGGCAGCCTTTCTCATCATCGAACCAAAGATTAGATGCTTTGCGTCGCATGAAACGACGCGAAATGGTTCTCATCGGATTTCAAGATTGGAGCAACACCGTTTCCCTGCAAACAAGCATGGCTCACTTGTCAGCATTAGCCGATTTATGCATTCAAACGACAGCCGAAATCGCTTATCAGGAAATGCGAGAAAAAGGAGACATTCCTGAGACCGATTTTTTAATTCTTGGCTTAGGGAAGTTGGGTGGCAATGAACTCAATTACTCTTCCGATGTAGATTTAATTTTATTCTATGGCGAAGAAGGGCAACTGTCACAACATCTCACTTACCACGAATGGTTCGAACGCTGGGGTCGACTTTTTGCCAATCATTT
This sequence comes from Verrucomicrobiia bacterium, assembly GCA_041395165.1. Classification (GTDB taxonomy): domain Bacteria; phylum Verrucomicrobiota; class Verrucomicrobiia; order JADLBR01; family JAIBCM01; genus JAIBCM01. The sequence continues at coordinate 112,596 of JAWLBA010000002.1, read as the reverse complement.
CACTCAGCGCACCAAAGAAGGTAATTTATTTCGATTGGATTTGCGATTACGGCCCGAAGGCGACTCTGGGCCCTTAACCCGTTCGTTGGATAGCGCAGAAAATTATTATGCCGCCTTTGGCGAAACGTGGGAACGCTTGGCGCTCATGAAAGCGCGTCGTGTCGCAGGCAGCGCAGAATTAACTTACGAATTGCAAATGATGTTGCAATCGTTCTGTTATCCCAAAAATCCAAGTTCCGATGTGGTGCAATCCGTAGCGCATTTGAAGCAGCGCATGGAAACAGAATTGCTCGATCACGAAACACGCGAAAGCGATTTGAAACGAGGCATCGGCGGCATTCGCGAAATTGAGTTTATTGTTCAGGTTTATCAATTACTTCATGGTGGACGTCACACTTTTTTACAAGAAACCAGCACATTAAAATGTTTAGAAAAACTCAATCAAACTAGTCTGATGTCTCGTTCTGCGGTTAATGAGCTGCGAGAAGCCTATCTTTTCTTTCGACGTTTGGAGCACCGCATCCAAATGCGAGAAGAAGCGCAAACTCACCTCATTCCCGCTAATCGCGATATCAGAACAAAAATTGCAAAAAGTTTAGGTTTTTCTTCATTGGAAAATTTCGATGAGTTATGCACTCAATATCGCAAGCAGGTTAGAGGATGGTTTGATCAACTCATCGAAGATTCTGAAACCGATAAAGCAGCAAAAAATGAAATCGTCTGGCCTCCGCTTTCGCCGGACGCGCAGCGAACTTTGCAGGAGCTGCAAGAAGGCTCAAACTTTCTCAATGTCGCCCCGCGCACCAAACAACTTTTCCGACAGTTAGAATCCCAACTCGCTCAACAGCTCAGTGGTTTAGTCGCTCCGAGCGATGTTTTGATTGGCTTAGAACGGTTTATTGAGCGCTACGGTTCGCGCGGACAATTGTATGAAACCTGGCTCTCTAATCCTAAAGTGCTGGAACTTTTATTGTGTTTGTTTGATTCGAGTCGATGGTTTCGCGATCTTTTGGTCAATCATCCCGATTGGCTAGAGATGGTTTGTCGAGAAGGCGAAATTGACTCAGTTTGGGGCCGAAACGATTATGAAAAACAAACAGCTTTCTTGGATAATTTAGAATCTCTTCGTCTGTGGCGTTGGGAACAAGGACTTCGCATTGCGATTCAAGATGCCTTGAAACTGATCACTCCCGTTCAGGTTGAGACTCAACATAGCGCACTGGCAGAAAGTTGTGTGCACTGGTTAAGCAAAAATTCTTCATTGATCATTATCGCAGCAGGAAAATTTGGCGGAAAAGAATTAAGTTATGGTAGCGATCTGGATCTAGTTTTTCTGGAGGGCAATCCTCAAGAAGCCAGTCAATTATTAAACGCACTCGTCCAAGCCACACCTCAAGGTCATCTTTATCATGCCGATGCTCGACTTCGACCTGAAGGCGAAGCCGGTGCATTAACTTTGCCTATTGAACAAGCCATTTCTTATTATCAAAATCGTGCGCAGACGTGGGAATTTCTAGCTTTCACCAAATTTCGACCTATTTGTGGCGACACCCCAAAAATCGAAACATTCATGACACAGGTTGCTGAACTTTGGCGTAAATGCGGTCAGCAAAAAAGCTGTCTGGATGACATTCTCGACATCAAACAACGCGTCGAAACACAACGCGCACATGGCACTCCTGACGATCGATTAATTAAAACAGGGCGAGGCGGATTAATGGACATCGAATTTATCACACAAACCTGGCAGATGCGACGCGGTTTTCTTGAGCCTTCTACGCGAATCGCTTTGGAAGCGATGAAACAAGAATTTCATCAAGAAGCAGAAATTTTTTTAAAAGGTTACGCACTCTTACGTCAAATTGAATCCGCATTAAGAAAATGGGAATTTAACGCCAGCGCACAATTACCTAGTGACGAAAAAGAGTTGGAATCTTTAGCACAACGAGCTGGATTCATTTCTCAGAACGAGATGGGTCATCAGCTACAGAAGATGCGTCAATCGATCCGAGCCAGTTTTGATCGCGTAATGCAGCTGCTGCGGCATTAACTTCCGCCTCTTTTTTACTGTGACCATGGCCACAACCAATTTCTCGACCTCGCCATCTCAACGAAACGGTGTAATCACGACGATGATCTGGACCTTGAGCACTTATCAATTCATAATGGGGCGTCTCCAATCCTTGCGATTGCAAAATTTCTTGCAGCTGACCTTTAGGATTTTCCGGAGCAACGCGCTGACTGTAATTTTGCCAAAACGGTTTTAAAATTCTTTCGCCAAATTCTGCCGTGGCTGCCCAACCACCATCCAAATAAAGCGCACCCAAAATCGCTTCCATCGCATCAGTCAAATTCGAAAGCCGTTCGCGTCCTCCATCCGCCTCTTCACCTTTGCCCAGAAGCAACGCACTGCCCACATCAAGATGACGCGCTAAATCACAAATCGCGTGACGATTAACCAAATGAGCACGCTGCTGAGTGAGAACACCCTCTATTTCTTCTGGGCAAGCTTGGAATAAAAATTCCGAAGCCAGTAATTGCAAAACGGCATCACCCAAATATTCCAATCGCTGATTGTCTTGTTGCGCCATGCGTTTTTCATGAAGCACCGAAGAATGAGTTAAAGCTTCCTGAAGCAAGGCAGGATTGCAAAACCGATAACCAATTTTTTCTTCCAACAATTCCATTTCTATCTTTTTTACTTTACTTTTTCTTACCCGAACGCGGATGAAAATGCCAGTGTGCGCTTTTGAGCGCCGCATCATTGACATGGGTATAAATTTGAGTTGTGGCAATATCGGCATGACCCAACATTTCTTGAATCGCACGAAGATCCGCGCCATTTTGCAACAAATGCGTAGCAAACGAATGGCGCAAAGCGTGAGGATAAACACGTTTTTGAATGCCCGCGCTTTGGGCCTGCACTTGAACAATTTCCCAAATTCGCGTGATGGTAAGTTTGCGACCATGCTGCCCTAAAAAAATTTCTCCACCGGTATGAATTTTTGTCAACTGGGGACGGCTTTTTTGCAAGTAATCGTGCACCGCATGAATGGCAATTTTTCCCATTGGAACCAAGCGCTCTTTATTCCCTTTACCGATTACGCGCAAATAACCTTTTTCCAAATCTACATTCTCTAATCGCGCATTGACCAACTCCGAAACACGCACCCCGCAACTATATAAAAGCTCACAAATCGCGCGATTTCGCAAACCCAAAGTGTCGTTTCCAAAAGGTGCTCGCAAAAGCTGATCTATTTCCACCTGCGACAAAGTTTCAGGCAAACGTCGATCCAGTTTCGGCAACTCTAAAAATTCTGCGGGATTCTCTCTTCCTTTTTCCTGCTCCGACCACCATCGAAAAAAGTTTCGTAAAGCAATAGTTAGAATTTTTAAACCTGCGGGTCGTCGACCCCCGCGTTTTTCTATCGTTAAAAAATCGCGTAACTGTTCAGGTTGAATTGCCTCAAGGGAAGAAACCTCCAAAGCGCCAAAAAATTTTCGGAGCGCTCGCTGATTCATCAAACGGTAATTGGTCGACGCGCCTTTTTCAACGGTAAGATAATTGAGATAATTCTCAATTTGATCAGTCAACAAACCCTGATATGCATCGCTAGAAACCATAACTCAGCCTCGATTTTATCAAGACTGAGTTAAAAACCAACCTATTAAATGATCTCAATATTTCACGGAGCAGCCGTAAGGTTGAGTATTGGCTGTTTCCACAGATTTGTTAGTAAGCGCAGCATCCAAAGCGTCCGCGACATAATTTTTGGCTTTGGGATCGTAAGAAGTGTCAGGATCATTATCAATAGCACCGGCATAAACGAGAACCCCTGCGGTATTAATCACAAACATGTGAGGGGTCGTTTTGGCGTCATAAAGTTTTCCGACATGACCGTCAGAGTCGAGCAATAGCTTCGTGGCTTTGGCTTTTTGTTTTTTTGTCAACTCCATGGCTTCCTCCATATCTTTCAAATAGCCTTGTTTGCCTGGTGCTGAAGAATTGATGCGCAACCAAATTACGCCCTTATCGGTATATTTTTTTTGCAAATCCTGCATATGACCGCCGTCATAATATTTTTTAACAAAAGGGCACTCCGGGTTAGTCCATTCCAGGACCACGGTTTTGCCTTTATAATCGGACAGTTTAACCTCTTCACCACAACAATCTTTAACAGAAAATTCTGGAGCACTTTTACCCACTTCAATTGCTTGAGCTAAACTTGCAAGCGATAAAGTAACGAGGAATGATAATATTTTTTTCATGAACGATTCCTTTCTTTCTTTGAAACACAGGATTTGGATGAGGGCTGCAATCATTTTATTCAATTAAACCTTTTCTTTAGCTTCACTTCCTTTTTAAAAAATTTGCTTTTTATTTTCATTTTGAATCTTGCACCAAAAAAAATTTAAGGCAACATGAGTTATTATTATGTGGCAGTTAACGCGTAAAGAGCAAATGGTGATTATCGCTATCATGAGTGTGTTTTTAGTGGGAGCGGGAGTGAAAGCTTACCGCTCTTCCCGCTCTGCTATTGAGTCTAATCTTTCAGTATCGTTGTAACATGGCTAAAATTTCTTTTCAACAAGCGCTCGAGCAAATTGTGGTTTTGGATTCTCGTTATTCCATTGACGCTTATCAATTTATTAAAGAGGCCTTGGATTTTACGACGAAAATTTTAAAAAAGAATTCTTCCAAAAATTCCGCACCGCAGCACATCAGTGGTCAAGAATTGTTGGAAGGCATTCGAATTTATACTTTAAAGCAATACGGCCCTATGGGAAAAACTCTTCTGGAATATTGGGGACTGCGCCAATGCGAAGATTTTGGGCAAATTGTTTTTAATTTAGTAAATCTCGGTGTTTTTGGGAAAACGGAAAGCGATAGCCTTGAAGATTTTAAAAAAGGTTACGACTTTGACGAGGCTTTTGTAAAACCTTTCCTGCCTGAGGAACGTCGCGCTTCGATCGTGACGCTTAAAACTCGTAAAAATCTGAAAAATAAAAAAGTTCGATCTAATAAAAAGAAAGATAACACGTCTAAAGCTCCAAAACTATGAGAGCAAAGACAGCGGGCGGGTTGGCAGGATGCGGACTTTGGATTATCATGAACTTTCAAATGGCACTTTTTAGCACACCATCGGTAACCTCTTCCCCTGCACTTCAAATTCCTGAAAGCAAAACTTCGCAATTTACTTTTGATAATGGGTTGACACTGATTGTTCGTGAAGACCGTTCGGCTCCGGTGGTTTCCGTGCAAGCATGGTGTCGCACCGGAAGTATCCATGAAGATAAGTGGATAGGCGCTGGTTTATCTCACATTTTGGAACACATGCTTTTTAAAGGCACCCAAACTCGCGGCCTTTCAGAAATTGCGCAAACGGTGCAAGGAGTGGGTGGGTATATGAATGCTTACACCTCTTTCGATCGCACTGTTTTCTATGTCGATGCGCCAAGTTCAGGCTGGAAAACGTTGTTGGATATTTTAACCGATGCCATTTTTCACTCCACTTTGCCTGAAGGAGAATATGCCAAAGAACAAGAAGTGATCCGTCGCGAATTTGCGATGGGTTTCGATAGCCCTGAGCGAATGGCTTCGGAACTCATGTTTGAAACGGCTTATCATGAACATCCTTATCGTTATCCGGTAATCGGCTATTTGGATATTTACAACCGTCTTACACGCCAAGATGTCCTGGACTATTATCACGCTCGCTATGCTCCAAATAATTTAACTTTTATTATTGTTGGGGATGTTTCGTTCTCAGAAATAAAAAAACACCTGGAACCTTTGGTAAAACAGGAAAAGCGTCGTGTTTGTAAAGAAATTTTCATTCCTAAAGAACCAGAGCAACTCGGTCGACGCGAGCAACATCAGGAATTTAACACTTCACTCACCCAGCTTCGTTTGTGTTACCATATTCCTTCCATTACGCATCCTGATGTTTATGCGCTTGATTTGTTAAGTGTCGTGCTAGGACAAGGACGAAGCTCGCGATTGGATCAGGAAATTTTAGAAAAACGCGCTTTAGTTCATTCTATCGGCGCCTTCTCTTTCACACCTGGAGAAGCCGGTTTATTTGCCATAAGCGCTGTGTGTAATGCTGAAAAACGGGAAGAGGCACAAAACGCAATCCTGGATGAAATCGAAAAAATAAAAAATGCCCCCATCTCTGCTTTAGAACTCGAAAAAGCGCGCAAACAAACGCTGGCCTCGCACCTGAATCAATTGCAAACCATGGCAGGTCAAGCTGCAGACATCGGTTCCAGTTGGTTTGTTGCAAACGATCTCAATTTTTCCGAAAATTATCTTAAAAAGATTCAAGCTGTAACTGCTGAAGATATCCAACGTGTGGCAAAAACTTATTTTAACGACGACAATTTAACCCTTGTCTCTTTGAACCCTAAAGGTTCTTTATCACCTGCAGCTCACGTTGTTTCAGCTACTAATGAAGTCGCTTCATTATCTATAGAAACGCATCAACTCAGCAACGGCATTCCCGTGATCATCGGTGAAAATGATCGCTTGCCTTTAGCTTCGGTAAGAATTTCCTTCAAATCTGGAGCGTTATTTGAAAACCCAACCAATCAAGGCATCACCCATCTTACTACACAATCGTTACTCAAAGGCACAAAAAATCGCACGACAGAACAAATTGCCAATGAACTAGAAAATCTTGGTGGTAGCATCGATGTTGATAGCGGTTTTAACACTACCAGTTTACAAGTTGACGTTTTAAAATCTGATCTCAATCAAGGCATCGCGCTTGCCTCAGACGTGCTACTTCATTCTCAATTTCCTGAAGAAGAAGTGAAAAAAGAAAAACTTCTACAACTGGCCGCGCTTCAACAAGAAAAGACGAGCCCATGGCAGTTTGTCGTAATCTTTTAAGACGCCACCTTTTCCTTGATGGCGCCTATGGAAGAAATCCACTAGGCACAACAGAAAGCATCAGCTCCTTGAACTCTCAAATGATAAAAGATTTTTATCAAAAACTTTGCGTGTCGTCCAATCTCGCTATTGCCGTTTTTGGCGCTGTGGATAAAAAACAAGTCTTAACAGAACTGGAAAAATATTTTTCCTCTGTGCCTCAACGACCATTGCCAACGCTTGGCATCGCTGCACCATCTGTTTTATCCACCAATCTTCAAGTTCATGAAGTCATTGATAAATCTCAGGCCATTGTCCAAATTGGATTTCGAGGAGTTTCCGTCACCGATCCTGATCGGCCCGCGTTAGATCTTTTAGAAGAAGCTTTATCTGATTTGGGTTCACGACTTTTCATCAAAATTCGCGAAGAACAAGGGCTCGCTTATTTCGTGGGAGCCGCCCAACGCTTAGGGTTGGAACCGGGTTATTTTATTTTTTACGCTGGAACTGATCCAGCGAAAGCAGATAAAGTCACTCACGACTTATTGGAAGAAATTCGCATTTTAGCAGAACACGGCTTAAGCCAAGAAGAAGTGCAGCGCGCTAAGGCTAAATTGCTCGGCGCTCAAAAAATGGCACGTCAAAGCAATGGAGGTTTTGCACAGCTCGCCGTTTTGGATACCTTATATGGATTGGGCGCCAATTTTTATCAGCAATATGAAACAAAAATTCAATCGCTTACTCCAGAAGACATTGCTGCCATTGCTAAAAAATATTTTTCACAAAAACATTATGTTGTGGCCGTGGTAAAACCTCAAACCCCTTAAATTTATGGCTGAAGTTCAAAAATCCTCCACTGCGTCTAGCAAAATGCAATCGCGATTTATTGAATTCGTTTTAATGCATGCGCAAAATATTCTTTTTTTACTAGGGCGCATTCCTACGCCCGATGGTGGACAGCCACAAGTAAATTTAGAGTTGGCTCGCATTTTCATCGATCAACTCGAAATGATTCAATCCAAAACCCAAGGCAATCTCACTCCTCAAGAAAGTGAAGTTTTACAAAACGCACTAGCTAATGTTCGCCTAGCTTTTGTGGAAACTGCTAAAGGAAGCCCTGCTCCCTCTCAACCTTCTCCACCCCCTTCCTCATCGGTTTCCGAAACCAAAATCGCATCCTCTGAATCCTCTAAAAAAGATGACGAAGACGGCGATGAAGAAAATAAAAAGCGATTTACTAAAAAATACGGTTAGATTGTAGGCAACCTCTAGTGCTTTCGGGGACGGCACCATAAAATAATCCCAAACCATGATCCAATCAAAATCACTTCATTTTTTTGGAAAAATTTTTTTCTTTTTATTTCTAATTTTACTCTGCCTCATCGCTCGTTTGGAAAAAGCGGATCAAGTGCTCATGAACGGCAATATTTTCTTTCTAGACTCCGACTGCTACACGCGCATGTTTCGTGTTAAATTATTGTGGGATCAACCGTGGCCACCTATCCATTTTCACGCTTTTGAAAATTATCCCTACGGCATCTCTTCTCACACCACAGCGCCCCTTGATTATTTAATTCTTTTTTTAGGAAAATTTCTTGATCTTTTACAGAGAAAAGATGCTTTAGATTTGGCTGGCGCGCTCATTTCACCATTATTAGGAATCGGACTTTTAATTTATTTGCTATGGTGGACCAAATTATTTCTACCCATCCAAGCTCGCGTTGCTGCGCTTTTCGCTTATTGCCTGTTTCCCGCTTTAAGTTGGACTCAAAATATTGGACGCCCCGATCACCAAAGCCTCATTGTTTTATGTCTCACAATCGCTATTACCTTAGAAGCCAATCTAGCTCGTTCTTTATCGCGCAGCACACAAATTGTCGCTGGCGCTTTTTGGGGTCTAGCACTTTGGACATCGTGGTATGAACCTGGTCTTGTTTTTTTAGTTTTTTTAATAGTTCGATTGATTCAACAAAAATCTTACTTCTTGGTAAGCCGACCTTTTTGGTGGTTAAGCCTAATGATGATGCTTGGAACTGCTTTTTTATTTGAAGGAAAAAACTTTTTTACATTTTTCAATTTTTTCACGCAAAACTTATCGACCCAACCCGAAACGTTACAACGTTGGTTTCATCAAATTGGCGAACTGCAACGCTTGGATGCTTTTCGCCTCACTCTTTGGTTTGGCGCTTGGATATGGGCTTTGCCTTTTTTCATTTATTTTGCCATTCGCAACCATGCTTACGAAAACAAACCAATTTTCTGGCTTAATAGTGTCATCATCCTGTTTTTATTAATCGCCACACTTTGGCAAATGCGTTGGTCCGGATTGCTGGCTGTTTTTACGAGTCTATTTATCATCCCACTTTTATTTCGTTTGCCAGGCCGTTTTTGGCAAGGGGGCGTCACTTTGATTCTTTCGATACCTTTGATTGCTTATCTTTTTCACACCAGCTCGCGCCCATCAACTCGACACGAGTTTCAAGACTTAAAAAAAGTCGCCTCACTAATTAAAACTTCAGAAGGCGTTTTAGCTCCCTGGTGGCAATCACCCGCCTTACTTTACTATAGTGGCGCTCCCATCGTCGCAAGCAGCTCCCACGAAAGTTTATCTGGAATTGTTGCAAGCAGCCAATTTTTCACGAGCGTCAATTGGCTCGAAAGCGAAAAAATTCTCAAAGAACGCCAAGTGCGCTGGATTGTAGTAGGCGATCCTCGACAAATATTAAGCCAATCTTTCAAAATTCTTGGCATTCCAGAAGAAGAAGACAAACAAGGCAAGAGATTGAAACAATACGCCAACACCCTGGCCGCGAGACTTTATACCGTAAAAGCTGTGCCTACTGTTTTGAAATTTCAAACTGCGATCTATCAATTTCGACTTTACAAATACTTACCTGCCGAAAATTAAGGTCTAGGAACAAAATGCGGGCCCTCACGATGTGCGGCTTGAACTTCGCGAGGCGCCTCACGAATCGATGGAGGATCCGTTAAAACTGGTGAACTTTGAAACGCTTTAACCTCAGCATCATTAAGATATTGGCCTGGATGAAACATGTTGTCTTCTCGACCCTTAGCGGTACCTAAAACCATAAGATCTAATAACTCAGAACTATGGCCACCCTCATCAAGTTTCAGCCTGTTATAATCTTTTTCATTTAATGCACCAAAAACAATGTGACCCAAGGCATGCCCCAACGTTAATCGATCTGTGTTATTTCGGATAAAAATTGTATTTGCCACATCATAGTCAGGAAGATTTCCAAATTTTCTTTCACTATAAGCCTGATCTTCGACTTGCTGGCCAGCAGCATTTGTGCCAATGTCATCACCCGTTAAAAACACGCGAACTCCAGGTTGTGGCGCATATTCTTTAGTCCGATCTGCTATCATTAATCTTTCGATGTCATTTAATCCATCTTCAACAATAATACCACTATCAGCCGGTGGTTGGTAGTAAACAATTGCTAGATTTTGAATCTGCGTATGAGTCAAATTCAGCGCCTCCTGTGCCGACTCTAAATGACGTCTCACATCGGCTTCAGTAGCCATGGGTCGCCCTTGATCATCTTTTAAAATAATAAACTGAACAGGTAGTACTTTCTTAATCGGCACATTTGCTGAAGTGGTATAAGTTTGTTGATCTTTTTGGTAAGAAACCCTCACCGAATCTCCTGCTTCGGCTACAATCGTTTGACCCATTCTTGGATTATTATCAACTGCTGAGTTAGGGACTAAAATCAATTCATCCGAAATAAAAACCCCAGAACGCTTAGGATCAGCATACAAATTAACTTTCACAGAATCTTTGTTAGTTTTAACATCGACTTCAATGCTCGATTGGCCCGATAAATCAGGATTTTTATATTCTACATAAAATTTATCATTTGACTTTGAAGGCTCAAATTTGCCGGCACTATAAATCATGCCATTCCTAACTTCGTAAAATTCTGAATAGTTTTTGGGCATTTCTCTATACATGCTCTTATCACCAAGAATTTTTTGAAAAAGATCATCTTCAGTAACTCCCGCCTTTCTAAGCCGATCGGCTTTAGCTTGAACCGCTTTTTGATTAAATAAATATTTTATACCATCTAATTCAAAACCAATTTGAACAGATGCCTTCACGCTCCCATCCATAAAATTGGCGATAGTTAAAGTGTCTACAGGTTTTTTTTCCCCATTAAGAATGCGAATCTCAGGTTTTTTTTCGTAAGAAGCTAAAGCCTCACCCAAGCGATCATTATATTTGTTATTAGACATAAATAAGAATTTATTTACTAGTTAAATAAATTCAATCATTTTCCTTTAAAAAAGATAAACTCATACTCAAAGCCACACTTAAGCTATTGATCTTCTCCTAAAATTTTAGGTTTCCAAATGGGTTTAGCTAAAGTTCCACTTCCATGATATTCAAACAACTTACTAACGGGAAATAAAACAAGGCCAACTGGCCCTTTGATGTTAATGCGCGCATCCATATCCAAAGCGTCTTTCACAAAATTATAATTACCATTCCCAATCAGGCTAAAAGCCAAACTACTAACCTGTAAATCGTCCGTTCTCACAAATCCATTATCAATAGTAAAAGTGCATCGCGCCTGTTTTGCTTTGGCATAACCAAAATCAGGAATCACCGAATTTAACACATCTGATAGCCCTCCTAAAAAAGGAATGCTCATCAAATAACCTTCCTCTACTTTTCCCTCGCCCGAACCTCGCAACGAAATCAAATCTCCTACCCGCCCTCGAATTTGACAACTACCATCCATCGCGCCCGAAACATTAGTCGCCTGAAAAAAGTTTTGCATCACCAAACCAAAATCCATGTCACTTGCAATAATATTAGCCTCAAATTCCGCTTGCGGTTTTTCAAAATTAAAAATGGCACCCCCTCGCAATCGACCACCATGCAAATCACAATCCACATTTGAAAGTACAAGCTCCAATCCTCTAAAAAGTAAGGTTGCCCTTACCCTATCGGGCGGAACCAGCACACCCAAAAAAGGATAAGTCATTTTTCCACCTTCTGCTTGAGCCGTGAGCTGCGTTTTTTCCCCTCCTCCCAAATCAATTAACCCACTCACATAAACGCGCGGTGGTTTTTCAAAACGATAAGGTTCGCAATATTTTTCGAAATTTCCGCCAAACAGATGCGCCATTTCCTGAACCTGCAATTCAGAGGTCGCTTCCTTAAGCTCAACAAGTTTCGACTGAAATTCATAACGCACACTCGCCGCACGACCCTCACCTTCTTTTCGAATTAACTTAACATTTTTTAAATCCAGTGATTGCAAATCCATCGCCACCCCCGTTTCAATTCGTCGTAAAGCAATCCCTTTGTAAACCGCATTTTGAACGAGAAGATTACCCAATAATTGCCAATCGCCTGCTTGCACACTCTTTCCAGCCAAAGAAAAATTTAAATCAGCTCCTTCCGAAAATTGGCACGAATTAAAAAAAGGTAAAAAATTCGTTGGAAAAAAACCCTTTAATCGTGTGGGATCCAGTTTTCCAACAATGGCCCCCTCTAAACGTGAAGCCGATTTTTCATAAATTAATTTTACGTTAATTTTCTCTTTTTCTTCACCCAATTCCAAAATCGCTTCCGGAACAAAAAATCTTCCTTTTTCCAATGCCACTGGTACTTGCAAACGTTTTATCATCGAGCCATTGCACGATATATTTCTCCAATCCAGATCCGAAGTTAACTTATAGTGAAAACCGTCTTTCCAAGAAAAATCAGCTCTCACCTGCGTTGCGGGCAACTCCTCAAATGTCATGGAACGCAATCGCTCACGCCAATTTTCAGGCAACCACTCTGCCAAAAAAGCCGGATTTGCCGAGGAATTAACCTCCACCTGACCTTGCTGCGCCGCCCATGACACACTTGCTTGGCTACGAATAACACCATCAGAAATTTCACAATAAAAAGCGGGCATCTCCAAACCCTTGTTGTCCACTAAAAAATTAAAATGAATATATTGAACCGCCAACCGGTGCCAACGCAACTGCCGCCCTTCGAAACCCACCTCATAACGAATCGTTTTATCGACTGAATCAGAATTTAATTTCACATGAATCTCAATCGGAGATCGGCTATTAATTTCTCCACTCCAATTTTTTACCTGCTTCCAAACCTCAACCAATTTTTCCATCAAAAAAGGCTGTGCCAAATTCTTATCATTTTTTTTCAATAAACTAGCTAATGGCAATTGTCCTTCCACATCGATTCGCATGTTTAAAAGATCGGCCTGAAAAGAATCAATTTGAATTTCTTGATTGCGCAGTTGCACTTTGGCCTCCGCATCATGCAACAGAATCTTTTGCTTGGCATTTAAAGGAAAGGCCACATCCGCGCCTCGAACTTCTACCCCGCTGAGAAACGATTCTCCACGCCACCAAGAAAACCATTCCACCTTCAAACGCAATCGGCTCATCTCAAGAAGGGGCACAGAAAAATCTTTTTTCGAATAAAGATCAACCTGTCTCACCACAAAATTGCCGCGACTATCTAAATAAAGTTTTTGATAATCCAGCCGAAGATTACGCTTATTAAACTCCTCTTTCAACTTCACTTGTAGCGACTGCGGCACACCAAAAAGACGCACTCCCAACAAAACTAACCAAAAACCAATAAAAGCCAACGCCACCAAAATCACCAGCCAACGCAGAAAAAAAGACGCCATGCGATGAGCCAAACTCACTTGATCGCGCATAAGCTTAAGGATGACCCGTTTCTACCACGTTAGAGTTTTCGTTCGAAATATTTGAAGAAGCATTGATGATCAATGGCTGCATGAGCAAAGTTGCATCACCCGTTTCCAATTCGAAAAAATCATTGCTCACTCCTTCTAAAAACCCAATGGTTCTACCTTCTCGCTTCCACAATTTTAATTTCCGCGCTTTACCATCAGATCCCGCCCAGCTCAATTCATAATCCGAATCACCTCCGCCAAGATAATCCGACCCCAACCATTGCTTCACCTGTAGTTGCGATAACAAACCCACAACCGCATCAGCTCCCACCTCATCTACCTTTTCCCCCGTCACGCTCGCCCAAACTCCTTGATTACATTGCAAAGAAAAAAGCTGATTACCTTGTTTGATTTCCAAGTGCGCGACTTTTTTCGGATCCTCTCGCATAACGACCAATCCCTTCCAATCCCAAGGCTTCAAAGCAAGAAAGTCAAGATGCTGCGGTAACACAGAAACCACAAAAGGCTCCTGTTCCAATCGAGCAAACGTCTCCTGAAGATCCGTGTTGCCAAACGCCAAAGTAACTAATTGTGGTGCTGTTGACGAATCGTGAACAGAATGGAGGAAAAGTTCGATCTTGGTCTGCGGTGTTTGCAATCCATACCGCTCCAAATCCATACTAGTGTCAGAAACAAAATGAAAAACTTCCAAAGCGCTCAGCCTCATCAAAATCTCTGAATCGCTTGATCGTTCGCTAAATGCCATGAAGCAACCATATCACTCCATTGCCAAGTTCCGTTAGTTTCAATGGCCTGCTGAAAAAGAGCGTCCTGATGATAAATTTTAATTTGTGACACAGCCTCCGGCGCAAAACGTGCTAACTTGCGATCACGATAATTCTCTGTCGACAAATTCAACGCCTCCAATCCGTTTGTTTCTATGGTAAACACTGATTTACCGCCACCTTGTTTGGCAAAAACCGCGTTCGGATCATCAGGATCATTTTTTCCTAATTGTAAAGCAGCCACCCGCTCTTTTTTGTCATCGTAAAAAAGCTGAACGCGCACAGCAGGATCATTCAATCCTTGCAACAAATTATTACTATTATCTTCCGCAACAAAATTTTTAACTCTTAAATTCCGTAAAGTTTGCAACAAATTTTGCATCTCTTGATCCGAAGCCCGCGCATAAAGAGGCCTCATGATATCCCAACCTTTTTTATTTTTCTGCAACTCAATTTCTTGCATAGTATCGCGTAAAATCACTTTCGTCACTCGAGCCGGTTCAAAATCCAACACCTGATGATCACGCCAAGCTTGATGACTTCGAGCTAGCTTATCCACCAAATCGCGAGAAATCACACCAACTTCCGGTTTTCCTTTTTGAATTTGAGCATACACCGCATTCGTCAACGCCGTCTCATTCCCCACGCGCAACTCAATTTGATCCTCTCCCCAGTTAGCACGCAATACGAACCGAGGTTTTTTAACCCATAACGCTCCAAATCTTTTTCTGGATTTTTAACTGGAAAAACTTCCACCGATTCCAAATACTCCAAATCACTCAAAAAACTTTTCACCTCTTCTTCATCAGCAGGATATTGAATAGGCTCTTTCAACCACCATTTTCCTTTTACTTTTTCTAATCTCACATCCTCTTGTGGATGACGAATGGTAATGCGATTGACTTGATCCGGCACAATATCAAAAAGTCGTTTGGCTCGAATTTGTCGATCCGTTGTCGACTGCCAATGGCGTTCTCCGAAAAAAATAAAAGCGCCCACACCCAAACAAAGGCAAGCCAACAATAAAGGTGTTCTAAAATTCATCAGCGATTCAGTTTAACGGCGACGTCTCCACCAAACGCCAAATCCAATCAATAACACGCTCACCGGCAATGCTAAGCCAATGATTAAAGCCAAACTCATCAACTGAGAATCCGTCAAACCCAAACTAAACTCCTTCGCTGTTTTTGGCGAAATACCAATTAAATTATTTTTCTTTAACAGCCAATTCATAGAATTAAGAAAAAGATCCAAAACCCCAGGCAAACTAACTAATTGTTGATTGGAAAAACTGCTTGTTGAACCAATCACAACCAAACGTACTCCGCTCAAGTCTACTTTTTCTTCACCCACTTTCCCAGTATCAACCGCCACAGCTAAGCTCAACGGCCCCTTATAATCTTTACCTTCCTCAAAACTTACCGACTCCTGTTTAAAATCACTCTCACCCCAAAAAGCTACTGGCGATTTCAATAGTTCCACCACATTATTTTTTTCCGAATCCGTTTGATTAAGCTTGGCGTGCACCGAACAAACACTATTTAACACCGTGGTTACTGATTTCATTTTTTCCACAATCGGATGATTCCCATAATCTTCCACCGGCACCGAACCTAACAATCGTTGCACGCCTAACACATTCACTATCCCAACCACGTAATCATCGTCCACCACAACCCCATATTCTTCCAACAAAGGCTCCAAACCCGTTTTAACTCCAGGCTCCAAAAGCAATAACAACTTTCCATTACGCTTTAAATAATCGCGCAATACAGCAACTTCATCTTCTTGAAATGCAGTCGTAGGACCCGCAATCACAATCGCATCTGCATCATTTGGCAAAACAGGATTTAACAACAAATTCAAATTCGTTGTTACCATATTTTCCCGTTCCACACGCAAATTTAATTCAGAAAAACCGGTCTTGGGATCAAATGACGTGACATCACCCTCTCCATGACCCGCCGTGAAATAAATCTTGGAAGGCTTCTCTTGCACCAAACTCACCAGCGCAGAGGTAATCGCCTCCTCCGCCTTAAACGATTTTACCCGCTCCGTCTGATCACCAAAGGGCGATGGCGTCTCCATTTCCGCCATCTCACTAGCGTCAACAAATTTACTTCGCCCTTGATAATCCAAAATTACTACATTGTCTTGCTCACCTAAACGATATTTCGCGCTCAATGTTTGCGCCTTCACCGCATCGCGATAAGGATCGATCAACTCGTAAACTATTTTACTCCCTCCCTCATCACGATAACGACGCAACAAGGGCTCTACACGGCTGTAAAGCGGATGTTCTGGATTAAAAAATAAATAAATCGTTACCGGCTCTTCCAAGTGTTGCAAAAAATTTATCGTTTTCTCGGAAAGAGTAAAATATTGCGAGTCCGAAAAGTCAAACGAACGATAATGACGATAAGACAAGTAGTTAATTGCCGTCACTAACACCCCAGCAAAAATCAATGTCAATACAACACTGCTTGCAATCGTAACTCGTGAGGGTTTCTTATTCACTATTTTCAACCTTTCCAACGCCGACTTTCAATCACCTTTTGCGTTATTAAAAGCGTCATCACAGTCATACTCAAATAAAAGACTAACACCTTCGTATTCACCAACCCTTTACTAAACTGCTCCATATGATCATAAGCCGACAGATATCCCACCAACTCCCGTAACGTAAAAGGAATATTAAAATAAATCAAAAACCCGGTAAAAAAGAAAAGCGCAATCGTCGCGAAAGCAATCACCGCTGCAATAATCTGATTCCGTGTCAATGACGAGGCCAGCAACCCAATCGCCACATAAAACATTCCCATCAACAAAACCACCAAATAACTGCACCACACCGGACCCGCGGTTAAAGGCGTTACTGAAAAAGTTACCAACTTAAAAAGAAAAGGATAAAGCGCCGTAGGTGACCACAGAATCAAATAAAAGATTAAAACCGCAAAAAATTTACCCAACACCACCTCCCAATCGCGCACCGGCGCCGTCATCAGCCCTTCAAACGTTCCCAAACGATACTCCTCCGAAAACGCACGCATGGTCAAAATCGGCACCATCATCACCTGCGCTAACCAAATAAAAAAAATCCCAAAAAAAACCTGCATCACCGTATATTCACTGGGCTCTTTATTTAAAATTGCGATCGCGAAATAAAACGAAAAACCCGTTAGCAAAAGCCAAAAAAAAGCTACCACATAAGCAATCGGCGAAAGAAAAAAAGCTTGTAGTTCTCGCCTAAAAATAATGCCAATCGTTCGAAAATTCATAACTTATCCTCATGCGTCAGTTCCACAAAAACATCCTCCAACGTCGCACGATGTCGTGTCAACTCGCGCAAACCCCAACCTTCCTTTGTTATACAATGAAAAAATTTTTCCCTTAAATCGTCGCCCCGTTTTGGAAAAGCCTCCACTTGCAACCACCCATCTTTCAAAGGAACAATCGCCACTTCCTCCAGCTCCTCCCAACTGGATAAAACATGGCGCACCACTTCCTGACCCGCTCGCACCTCCAACCTCGTTCCCCCGCCGCTCCGCACACGACGCGTCAAATTATAAGGGCTATCCGACGCCTCAATCCTACCTTTATTAATGATCAACACACGCTGACACGTCATCTCCACTTCCGGCAAAATATGAGTCGAAATTAAAACTGTGTGCTTCTGTCCCAACGATTTGATCAACTCGCGAACCTGCCGAATTTGATTCGGATCCAACCCAATCGTCGGCTCATCCAAAATCAACAAATCCGGATCATGCACAATCGCATCCGCCAAAGCCACACGCTGACGAAACCCCTTGGATAACGTGCCAATAATTCGATTCTGCGCCTCCTTCAAATCGCACACCTCTTTCACATAATCGATGCGCTCCCGAACCCTTTTCCCTCTCACCCCCTTCAAACGCGCACGATAACTCAAAAACTCATTCACCGTCATCTCCGTATAAAGCGGTACAATCTCCGGCATATAACCCACTCGGCGCCGCACCTCAATCGAGTTTTGAAAAATATCGAACCCAGCCACACGCACCGTACCTGCCGTGGCCGACAAAAAACCCGCCAAAATACGCATCGTCGTGCTTTTACCCGCCCCATTCGGGCCTAAAAAACCCACAATCTCGCCTTGAGCCACCTCAAACGAAATGCCCTTTACCGCTTCCAGCCCCGCATAACGTTTCACCAAATTTTTAACTTCAATCATCATCATGCGTTCCTAATCCACTAGCTTTAGAATACTCCCTGTCAAGACGACATCGTTTCCTAAAAAATTCAAAAATTAACCCACCGACAATTTACCCTCAAAATTACCACCCTTTTCCACCATCAAACTTTCCACCTCCAAATTCCCCGACAAACTTCCTCCCTCACCCACAACCACCTCACCGTTAAACTTCAAAAGCTCCACCTCCAAATGTCCCTCCACCCGAATTTGCGTGGTAGTAATATAATGTGCAAAATCGGAAAATCGTAGTCGCGCCCCTGGCAAAATCACCACGCGATCCGCCTTACCCGCCACCGCCAAATGCGCCACCTTACCCAAAGCCAACTCCCGACACTCATAAGACGCCTCCAAAATCCCCTCCACCACCAAACGTCCCGCCGTCAAATTCGATGCCTGATATTTACCTCGAGCCGTAATAAACACCTCCCCATGCGTCTGAATCCGGCGATTAAATAAACTTTCAATCTTATAAGAACTCAAATCTATCGGCTTCCCACACTCATAACAATTTAACGTAATCACATCCGGCGCCAACTCATGCATCGCGCCACACGCAAAACAACCCACTTGCGAAACGCCCAACTGATCCATGATAGATAACTCGTCACTCATCACTTTTGCCAAAACCAACGTCGTCCAACCGATTCCGCCGCCTTAGGCAAAACCGCTGACTCAACCTTTTCTTCCTGCTCATCCTCCAACACCTGACCCACACGACAACGCCCACGATAATGCGCACCTCGCGACACCGTCAAAGCCACCGTTTCCACATCTCCCTCCACCTTGCCCTGAGGCGCAACCTCCACCTTTTCCTTCCCCAAAACTTTTCCTTTCACCACTCCCTCCACCACCACCTCTTTACCCGACACCACACCAATAATCTCACCCCCATGCAAAATCTTAATATTCCCAGCCGACACCAACTCCCCCCGCACCGTCACCGAGACTTCCATATTCGCCTGTGCTTGCTTTTTCATCGCTTCACATCATTTAGAGATATTAGCCCAGCTTCGCAAGTCTTCACATGATGTTAAAAAGTAACCCTTAAAATAAATCTACGCCTTTTAACTTCCAACCGACGCTTGACTAGGAGCGGTATATTTTATTTCTAGTCAGAAATAACGGTTTTTCTATATTCTTCTGTGCGTTGAAGAACATCACGAATTTCAGGGTCACCTTTTTCTGAAAGTTCTTTCAAAATTTCCAGTGCAGGTAGATAAGAAACTTTCTGCAGCGCTAAAAAAGAAATGCTGCTTTCTTCAATATAATGACCGTCGCTCGATTTTGCCAAATCTATCAAAGCTTTTCGAACTGCTTTCATGGAATGGCAAGATTTTAAGTTGAAACTCGTTCTCTAGTTTAATGGGATTATTTTTTAAAATAGCACGTGAAGATCATAAGTGCCTCTTTTCTAATTTAAGCCATTCATCGAGCACGAGCGATAAATTGCGCGCATAAGATTCGCTCTCGTTGATTTAATTTCTTTTTTAGGAAGCAAAGAAACTCCAATCACCTCTTTGATTTTCAACAATTTCATATTTTTTGTTTTCTTGATCAGAAAATAAAATTAGCCTTGCGATCATGACTAAAATCTAACATTACTGGTTGAGCAGAGTTCGTAATAATTAGTTTTAAAATTATTGGCTCACCCACTCGATACTCTTTTTTTCAGGAATAACTTCTAACCAGTTTGCCCGGCAACACGGTTGCCCCAGACAACCAAAGTTGGTTAGTAAGCAAAAAATTAGAAGTTTTTTCACTTAAATTGATTGTTCTTTTATTTTTTAATCCAACGGCGGGGTATATTCTTTAACTCTTTTTAAGAACATTTGATTTCTGGACTACCTGTTCCTGAGCAAGTTCTTCCATAATTTACGCGCGGGGGATAACTTGAGAAGGCTAAGAAGACTCCGCAGATTTAAAGTATTATGCGATATTTGGTAGGCCCTTCTTCGGCTTCAGCTGCGGTTCTGACCAAATTAATGTCGCTTTAAAATGGCAAAATTTTAAGCTGAAATTTTTTTTTCTAATTTAATAGGATTATTTTTTAAAAACAACACGAAGTTCATAGAGTCCTTCTTTTCTAGTTTTAGCCATTCATCTAACAAAATTAGTTTTGATTGCGCACTATTTTTATTAATATTATTTATTTCAGGGCCTGGTGTAAGGCCTCCATGCCATTGATCTGTTTTGAATTCTTTATCTCCTACACATAAAAAATAAAATTTTCTTTTGATTATAACCCAAATCGTGGAGAGTGGTTGAATCGGCTGTATTGGTGATAATTAATTGTAAAATGATTGGCTCACCCACTCGATACTCTTTTTCAGGAAGGATTCTTCTTAAATCCAGTATTGCCAGGTTGCGCAATATAGGCTGCCCCTGACAACAAAGAAATTGGCAAAGCAAGCAAAAAATTAGAAGCTTTTTCATGGAATTAAGATCCACCAAGTATTTGAATCACCTCCTGTTTCAATATTAATCTTAACCTGAGCTCGATAGCTTGCTCCTTTAGCGCCTTTGGGCACAATAGTGCCGAACGTTACAATATACACACACTTCCTTGAAGTTCAACGGTGGTGGTTGCATCTTTGTGTTTTTTATTTTTCCTTCAATCGCCTGTTCGGCAATCTGAATCGCTTTTTGTTTTGATAACTTCTTGGGGATGCTCATTTGCATTGCATTAGTGTTGATAAGTTGATTTATTGCTTGAACAACCTGTTTTTTCATCTGATTGATCTTTAGCTTCTGCCTGAGTTAACTTCTTGCAACTGAGCAAAACTATTGGAAAAACAAGTAATAAACAAAAGCTGAATAATGGCATCATTTTTTTTCTTTTCATAAAATTATGGAGGTGTAGGCCTTCGGTATGGGTTTACATAATACAAATCTGTTGGACTATTAAGTGGAGGACCAGCTGGAATATAATCATTAATACTGATATAATTATAAACGATTCCAGGTAAATCTTTAGTCGCGTTATCAAACTTGTCTTTAAAACTAGGCCCTACTGGTCTTTCGTCTTATTAGTGCTCGTCACGATATCAGCAAAACTCAAAACGTTTAATCCCAAATTAACAACCCCAAAATTATAAAGTTTTTCACGGAGCATGGATTTCTCCTCTTTGCTCTTTAATGCTTTTAAATATTTTCCTCCTTAAATCTTCATCGATATTGTATTGTTGGAAATAGTTTTTTAACTCTTCATCTCGATAAGGCGGTCTTGCGTAAATATAAGCTGTAAACATTCTAAAATATGAAGTAAGATCTTTTTCCTCTTCCAAAAGAGTGCGTTCATAGTTATATTTTTTAATGTTAGCCTTATTTTCAGCAATCGCAGCTTTATATTTTTTTCGAATATCCTCCTCCTTAATCGCTTCGGGAGCGATTCCAGAAGGATAAGGTCCTTCGGGTGCTATATTTCGATAAAGCTTAATATCAAAATCAAAATTTAAGTCTTTCTTTTCTCGAATAATTTTTAAAACTTCTAAAGTTAAACCTGTTTTTAATTTTCGAAACTCATCAAGCTTATCATTATATTCGCCTGCATCTCCGAAATTTTCCATTTCATCTTTAAGTTGATAGATTATTTCTAAATCGTTGGTTGTGTCATAAACTTGCTTCATTAGAGAAACTATCTTAGATTTTTCTTCTTCCATTTTATTCGTTGTTATCACGTCGCCCAAAATGAGTAAGTGAAAGTTCAACAAAAAAAGAATGACTAAAAAATATATTTGAAAGATATTTTTCATATTAATAATTAGACGTGGGATCTTCTGCATTCTTCGATTTGTTGACGCCGCCTTTGCTTAAGGTGACTTTGCCTTTTTCGTCAGCTTCCTGATAGTGAGCTACAGTAGTAAATTCTTTTACAAAATCCTGTTTCTTTTTCAGCCTATATTCCCAAGGAATCCACCAATAAAAAACGCCTTGAGCAAAAGGAGGAGGGTAAGCACCAGCTGAAATTTGGTCATAAGTTCCATCTTTACTTCCTTTTAGTTCTGTTCCCTGAACTACTTGGATCCAATCCCCCAAGGCATGAACTTCGCCATTTAAGAAATTATAATAACCATTTCCATTTCCAGGAACCGTTTGCTCTCGAACCTGGATATTAATAAACGAGACATCAGTCGGTTTGTAGTATGCACGTCCTCGAAATCCCACAGAAGCCATGCCTTGAATATGCCAGATTTCTGTAAAGGGCTCCTGCTCCATTAAAATACCACTGGGCTCTACTACAGTAAAAGTATTAACGATTTCCATACCATTATCAAAAGTGGCTTTTACTCTAGAAATTCCTGCTTGATGGCCAGCAGTAAATGTTGTTTCTGGACCAAAAGTAGGCTTTACCGATCCACCTCCTTCAACAATCCATTTAACAGCGTTTCCAATATTATAACTGGGTTTTAAAGTTAATTTAACCTCTTCACCAACACCCAGTTTTTTACGTTTCCGATTATTTGGAACTGTAGCTACAGTTTCAGTTTCAACATCCACAACTTTTAATTTAACATCAACACTTTCGGTCTCTATCGGATTACCTTCTTCATCTGTATCGCGACTTTCAAAATCTTGAGTAATTAGTTTGTATTCCCCGCCTGAAGGAATTTGAACTGATTTTTTAATAACTACTTTAGGTTCATACTCATTACCGCTAATATTCCATTTATGAGCTGGAACAACGATCACTTCAAAAACATAATTAGTAGGCATGACATATAAGTCGGGATAGTGTCCCAATGCTCTTCCCTCGCCACCAGCCAAATCCGAAACATCAATTTTATTGTTGGCGAGTTCACCGTAAAAGGTCATCGAATCAGCTCGCGCTTGATTCAGGCTTGCTAGAATCAAGACGGAATAACAAAACCAATTTCTAAAAGTTCGATTCATGTTCGGAGTTTTGCCAAATCTTTTTTGACTTCTTCTAATGTCCACGTTTTTTCGTGATTCGAAAACGTTTCACCTTGATGCGATTGAGGAAATTTATCTTCCTGCAGATCGCACCGAATCCACTGGGTTTTAAGCCAAAGTTTTCTCAGAGGTTTATTTTTGAGCACATCGAAACCTAAATTTCTCGATAATAAATCAATATTTTTTATGTGATCAGATTTGTTGTTTTGCGCATAAGCCCTCAAGGCAAACCAGTAATAGGCGTGAGCGGCGAGAGGATGCTGCGGTGCAAGTTCAACACCTTCAGCCAAGCGATGAAATGCGATTTTGATTTTATCTTGTTTGAGTTCCATTAAACCCCAAAGCAACGTTAATTGAGCTCGAGCGGATTGAGGAGTTTCAGGTTGCAAAAGCAAAGTTTGAGCTAGAGCGGTGGCTTGTTGCAATTTTTTGGTGCGCCCATAAGCGCGAACGACATAGGCAATATAATCCCAATAAGAAGCGCTTAAATTCCACAGCCATTCTTTTTTCTGTGAGGAAAGGGTTTCCCAGAATTGGATGATGGCTTCATTTTCACCCGCTTCACTTTGGGCTCGGGTGATTCGCCATAAAGCTCGTGATGCGGCCTCGGGCAATTTTGATTTATGAAATGTTTTTAAACCTAACGTAAGACCTTTGTTTAAAAGTTCTGGCACGAGCTGGTTTAAAGCTTCTGGCGCATAAATTAGCTGCCGAGCTAAATCCAGCAAAAGTTCATAATCTTGAACAGGACTTACCACGACTCTAAACTGTGCAGCAATATCAGGAATCGTGTCTAGCATTCGCATTTTAGCAGCCGCTTTGCCCCAACCGATAAAAGCAAACAAACGATCACGCAGAGCAATTTCTTGAGTGAGAGCCAGACGCATCCAGAGTTCAATCGCGCGCGAGAAATTTTCCTTTTTCACTGAAATTTCTGCCAAGCGCCACGCCGCTTTTTGCCAGTAGCGATTGCTTACAGGTAAGTTATTAAGATTCAGTTCCAGCCACGGCTCGCCCCATTCGATTTTTTCGGCTTCGATACAAGCTAGGGCAAATCCGTGATAAAGCGCTGGCAAATATTTTTTGGGAAAAAGGGATTGGGCTTGTTGTTGGAGTCGGTCCATCGCCAACGGTTGATTTAAATAAGCGCTGGCTCGCAACAAACTTTTCGTGCCAAACACCCATTCTTGCGGAGCTAATTTGGGTGTAGCGAGTAACGCTAAAGCAGAAACTTTTTGTTGCTGCCAACTTGAATTTTGTTTGGAGTGGTTAAGTAGCAGTTTTCTTAACTCAGCTGTGGCTGCAACATCATTAGATCCTTTTAAATAAGTCTCTACAATGTTTATCCATTGCGATTGCTGATAATTGCGCAAGGCTCTGACCATTATCACCGTGGCTCGCGCTTTAACGGAATTAACCGCCGCCTTTCCTAATTTTTCAAACCAACTAAACCAATCTGTTTTCTTGTTGCTCCGAACACTTGCGCCAATCAAAATTTCCCAACCGCTCAACGTTTCCGAAGAAAAATTGCCTTCTTGCAAAGCTTCGCTCGCAAGATCGATGGCTGTCTTGAAATCGTTCTCATCCAAAGCCAACTGCGCCAAACCTAACTTGGCTTTGATCGGTTGTCTCGAAAGTGCTTGCTGATAATAGAATCGAGCGGCATCCCGATAACCATAACGCAAAAATTGTCCCGCTAAACGATTCGCTATTTCACCCGCATCAGGCGGTTGCGAATCTATAAGCAACTCACCTTTCTGCTGAAGCTGTTGCGAGGCTTGCAACAAATAAATTTCATAATCTTTTTCTCGGCTTTCCGCATAATGAAAAATAAATTCTGCTTTATTTTGTGCTTTCTCCGCATCCTGCGCCACCAACCAACTGCGAAACTCACCAAAGGCTGGCGTTAACCAATCGCTCCAACTCTTTTCCACTAATGCAAAAGCCTTCTGGAAAACTTCTGCCGCTTCTTTGTGAAGTCCACGCTTTAACTGACTTTCTCCCACCAAAACCAAACAACGCGCAACAATACTCGAATCATCTTCACTGGCCACCCACTCATCCAGCAAGCTTAATGCTTCGGGATAACTGCACTTTTGAATCAACTCATTAATTTGTCTTCGTTTGGTGGAATCGGGATTTTTATCAACTTGATTGCGCGGAACTTTCTTTTGCCATCCCATAAATTAAAAAGCTCAGGAGCGTTTAACTCCTGAGCTGTTTTTACAGGGGTCTAAGGCATTGGCATCGGGCCTGCCATAAGGACCCCAAATTCTTTTCGCTTTTTCAGATTCTTGGTAAACCACAAAAGCTTCTCGATTTCTAACGCTTTTCACCGCCTCTTCCAAACTCCTAAAACGCGCTTTCTCACAAAATTTCTTAAATGACGCCGATGCTAATTGTTCGTTGATTGGACGAATGCGAATGGAGGCTTTCTCAACTGAGAAAAATGATCCAAAAATCGGCAAAGCAGCTATTGAAGCACCGCCACATAACGCAAGAAAATCTCTTCTGGAAAAATTTTGTTGCAAGATAGGGTTTATTTTTCGGGAATTGATTTAAAAGTCAATAAGGATTTAATAATCTGTTAGTTGACGAATAACGGATCATCGCGTCAAATTAACTTTATAGCATGCCTGCCACTCTCCAAACCTTGACTCAAAAAGTAAGATTATTCATTCGCTCAGCGAATGCTGCAAATTCCTTGCTGTTTGATAATTTGGCGTTGGAACTTTTTCATTTCCATTATCATCATAATCCTGGCTATCGCAAATATTGCCGGCAATTGAATCAAACCCCACACACAGTTACTCACTGGCACCAAATTCCGGCCATACCCCAGACTTCATTCAAACAGGCTAAAACTTGGCTGACCGCTTTTCCTAAACCCGAAGCAAAAAATTATTTTGAAACCAGCGGCACCACTTCAGCACGAAAGGGTAAAAATTATTTCAAAGATTTAGCTCTTTACCATCTCGCTTCTGCAACCGGTTTTCGTTTCACGTTTCAAAAACATTTTGATCTAAAAAAGAAAATTCTGTTTCTGTTCTTGAAGGAATCGCCTCAAGAAGCAAATCACTCGTCACTTTCTTATATGTTTCAAAATTGGAAACGCACTTTTGGCACATCTTCCAGTCGTTTTCTCATCTCACAAAACCATCTTGATATCGCAACACTTAGCAAAATCGTGAAAACATCGCAAACGCCCATTTTTCTTGCGGGCACAGCTTTTGCTTTTGCTTCTTTATTAGATAAAAAATTTCCTCTCCCGAAAAGCTCGGTAATTATGGAAACTGGCGGATTCAAAGGCAAAACGCGCGAAATGAGTAAAAAAGACTTTTACCAAGCGCTTCGCAAACAATTTCAAGTGCCAGACAAAGCCGTCTATAATGAATATGGCATGACTGAACTTTTTTCCCAGGCTTACGCGTGCGGCGCTACGGGTTATCATCAATTCCCACCTTGGATGCGCTTTCGCATTTTAAATCCTGAAACCCAACAACTCGCGTCTCCCGGCAATCCGGGAATTATCGAATTAATCGATCTCGCCAATGTGCAAAGTTGTCTTGCTATTCAAACCGAAGATTTAGGCATCCAACACGGCAACCGACTTGAATTACTCGGTCGCACTTCCCCCGAAATACGGGGATGCTCTCTCACTGCGGAGGATTTATTAACATGAAACCTCTATTAAAAAGATTAGCCAAATTTCTTAATCAACATCGTGTCTGGCCCGATGCCAACGAAAAAACTCTATCCCAACTCATCAAACTAGAATTGGGTCACGCCGATATTTTGTCCAAGCCGTGTCGCATAAACAAACAGGTTAAACTTCGCGCTCACGCGCCAAAAACTGTGTTACTGATTTGCGCCGGCAACTTGTCCGTTGCGGTTTGGCAAATTTTCACGCGCCTGACCTTGTTAAATGTCAAAACCGTTTATCTCAAACCTCCCACATCCCCCTATCAACAAGAAATTAAAAAAATTGCACAACTTTTTCTTAAAAATCGTTTTGTCCAACACTTACATTTTATTCAAACCATTTCCGATGCCACAATTCAGAAAGCCGATGCGGTTATTGTTTACGGCAATGATTCCACTCTAGAAACCTTTCGCAAACGCGTTATAGGAGAAAAAAAGAAAAAACGTTTTTTGGGTTATGGCCACAAGCTCAGCTGCGGCATTATTTTTTCTCAAGATATCAATCCTTCAACCGCACAAAAAGTTGTCACCGACTTTCTCACTTACAACCAAGAAGGCTGCTTATCACCTCATCTTTTTTATGTGTTGGGCAATGTCGATCAACTGGCTTGCTTGCTTTCTCAAGCCATTAAAAAAAGTTTCAAAAAATTGTCTCTCCCTCCTCTAACCTCGCAACAAAAAGCACAGATTTACCTCGCACGTCAGGAAGCGCTTTTGCATAAAAATAAAGTTTTCACCCCGACTGATGATTTGAACATAACGCTGATCGTTGAAAAAAATTCCACTTTCAAAACCTCTTGTCTCCACCGCGTGCTCCATCTCAAACCCGCACGAAATCTAGCGCACGTCACAAAACTTTTAGCTCCTATCCGTCCCCACCTTTCCACCGTTAGCATGTCACGCGTTAAACCTTTCGATTGCGGCGCTGCCCGATTTTGCCCTATCGGCCAAATGCAATTTCCCTCCCTTTTCTGGAAACAAGATGGCTTTGGCACGCTCAGTGAGCTGGTCACATGGGAAACGATTGAATGAAACCGAATTTATGGTAAAGCCTTCCTTTGATGAAAATCACGTTGGTTAAAAAATTTGATTTTGAAGCGGCACAATCTTTGCCTAATTTTCCTGGCGATCACAAATGCCAAAAATTGCATGGTCACAGTTTCACCGTAGAAATTTCTGTCACGGGCGAAGTTGATCCCAAAACTCATCTTCTTTACGACCACGCCAAAATCAGCCAGGCCATGGAGCCACTTCTTGAAAAATTGGATCACGCCTATTTGAATGATATCCCTGGCTTGGAAAATCCCACACTAGAAACCATCGTCAAATGGTTCTGGGAAAAACTTCAACCTCAACTCCCTGGCCTTAGCGAAATTAAATTGCAAGAAACACCTCGCGCATGGTGCATTTATCGTGGAGACTAATTTTATTATGTCACCTTTTATTGGTTATGCTCTATTAGGACTCGTTGCCGGATTTGCCAGTGGCTGTTTTGGCATCGGCGGCGGCGCAATTATTGTTCCCATTTTAATTCTTCTTTTTCAAGTGCCTTATCACGTGGCGGTAGGCACCTCGCTAGCGCTTATCATTCCTATTTCACTCGCTGGCACGCTTACCAATTTTACTTTGGGAAAAATCGATTGGAAAATTTTTTCGGCTTGCTGCATCGCAGGCATCATCGGCGCAATTCTTGGTGCGTTGCTTATTCAAAAAGTGCCCGCTCTTTATGCCAAACGCGCTTTTTCTGTTTTTCTCGTTTACGCTGCGTGGCGACTTTGGTCTAAGTAGACGATTGACCCACTATCTTTTTTAACATCTGAAAAATAGCCGCTAAACCAAAAAGTGCGATTACTGCCACTGCTTGTTGCCACCTTGTCCCAAACAAAAAAATAAAACTTTGCGCCGCCACTAAAGAAACAAAAACTGTTAACAATAAACACAATCCCATACCCAAAATTTTATTACGATCCACCAACCCCACAAAATGAATGATCGCATCAGACCCCTCGTTCTGTTGCCCAACCTTTAGCACCCCCCCCCACAATCCCAAATTCATGACTGCTAACAGGAAGCAATAAAAAACAGCGTTGCCCCATTGCTGTTGCGAAACTAAAAACAAAAACCAACCACATTCAAACAAATAAAGAAAAAATAGCCATTGCCGAAAACTCCGTTGCCAAAACAAAAGAATGGTTGCTGCAACCAAATTAATTCCACTTAAAAATAAAAGTCCCTGCCGCAAAGCAATCCATAAATCCGCCATACTCTCATCAAACTGAATTGGAATCATATAATCCCTCAGCACCGTTCCTCCCAAAAAAGCTTGTGCAAAGAAAGCCATTGAAGTTAAGACAATGCCCACCGGCGAAATGCTCACTGCGCGAAATCCCCAAAAATAAAAAGGGACGATTCCCAAACGAAATCCCCACCCGATCAAAAAACAAAAAATGGCAAACTTTTGATGCCATCCCGTAACAATACCATAAAGTCCCAATCCCAAACACAAAGTCGTTAAAAAACCAAGCGCATGCATTACTTTTCTAAAGAAACGATTTTCAGAAATCTTATGATGAAACCCAATCAAACGAATCAGCCAAAACCAGCCCAACTCCCAACCTAAAAATAAGATCCAAGGATATTTACCAAACCAAGTAAGAGTCAAAGCCACCGAAAAACCCAAAAAACTCGTCACCAACTTCCCATAAAAAATAGCTCCTCGCTTACCTAAACGCGCATCCTTTGCAAAAAAAGCGGCCCCCGCACCCAAGAATGCCAAACAACCTCTTGCCCAAGCGGCTTCCTCACCAACGCGATAAGCGTAAAACCATTCCCAACCCGCAACTAAAACAAATAAACCAGCAACCCATCGCCCGAGCCATCGATTGCGTTCGCGTTTCAACAAAGTTGCTCGATAACGATAATCGTAGCCGCCAACAACAAGAGTTCCCAATAAAAGCAAAAGCGCCGAAATCATACCGTCTCCAATCGCAGCGATCGCTTAACAAATAAATGCTGACCCACACGCCAATAACTCAAAATCAAAAACAGCCAACCCAATAAAAAACCCAAACCAACGATCGCGCCCAAACTTTGCCCAAAAACAAATCCTCCATAAATAAATGCAACAGACAATCCCCCCGCGCTTATGAAAAATCCAAACTCTTTGCTCCTGCTTCGTTTCCCTTCCCATTCACTTAAAAAAATCGATTCAAAACATTGCGCCGTTCGAGCCAACGCATTAGCAAGCACGCCACCCAACAATCCCAAAACAACCGATTCATAAAACAAATTAACGTGAAACTCCTTAGCGCTCACCAAAATAAAAAATCCTAACTGGCCCAGCACCCACCCCTGACAAACCTGCCGAATCGTTCGACCACTTACCGCTTTGACTCCACCGTAAAACCAAAAAAGTGATCCCAAGCCGACACAAAACCCGGACGGAGCATACATTGAAAACATCGGCTGAAATCGTAAAAGTTGATAACCCAAAACCACCAACCAACTCGCTGGGAAAAAATAATAAAATCGCATAGCCAACACCCAACTCAAAATTCCAGCAAACACCCAAGCTGCTAAAGAAACCAAATCACTCCGTGCAATCAAACTCAAAAGAAGCGCTAACACTTTCAAACAAGACCAAATATAAAACTCATTTTTTTTCAGACCAAAAAAGAAAGAAAAAAATAAAATCATCGTTCCCAAACCCAGGCCCAACAAAAATGGCATTTCATCTACCCGCCCATTCATCGCTAACTGTTCCCGGATTAATGTCCACATAACTCAAAAATAAACCAAAGCCAACCCTATCAAACCCAACAAAGCAACCCCAATACTCATCCAACTAAAACTTTGATGCAAAAACTCCAAGCGTTGAGCCATTAACCTCTCCAAACCTTTACCCATTTTAAAAAGTCCCGTACCCGCTCTTTTCTCTACTGCCTCCGTAAAAAGTCCTCCTAAAAATTGCAATACAAACAAAATTTTTTGCATCCTCACATTTCTAAACGAATTCCCTGTTTTCCCAACGAAAAAAATTAACCTTTAACCAGAAAACAAGCAAGGGCTGGCAGTTGAACATTGATGGCTGATAGCTGCAAAAATGGTACAGGTAAAAAAATTCAAACGATTCGTGTGATTAGCGGGTAGCCTTGAAATTTATACCTTTGGTATAGTAAATAAACAATTTTGTCTTTTAAGTAAATTAAGATATTTGTTTTAAAATGCTTAAGTTTTTATAAATCTATGTAAAAAATAGAGTTTTAAACCATTTTTCTTTTCGAAAGAGGCTTCTTTATAAAGCAAACGTCCCCTGACAGATAAGTAGCAGGAAAACAACTTTTGCTCATCATTAACAACCCTGGTAGTGGTATAGTTTGAAATTGAAAATACTTTTCTTGAGCGCTTAGGCATGTATATTGGTGGGTATGCCTAGAGATATTAACCAGATAGCATTTTCAGTTGTTCAATCAGCCACTTCAGAAAAACCTAAAAACCCTGCTGCCGTGGCATTGGGTAGATTAGGTGGATTAAAGGGCGGAAAGGCTAGAGCTGCTAAATTAAGTGCAGCCAAACGTAAAGAAATAGCCAGGAAAGCTGCGTTGAAAAGATGGGCTAAAAAATCTAAATAGATTTCATCTCTAAAGCCAGAGGGATTGTATCTCCAAATTTTGGTGAAGCGACATCTAACTTTTCTTTGAATTCATCATAGGTTTTACAAACTTTCATTAAGAAAATAATATTTGAAAGATGTTGTTTTAATTCTGGATGTCCGAAATCACGTGTAAAATATTGATGGTGTCTTCTTGCTCTATTTCCAGATTGAAGTCTTGGATTTTTAACTTTCAAGGCACTTTTAACACCTGGAGCTAGGCGAGAATAAACAATATCGTTTGTCCAATGCCCAACGTAACTTGGTCTTATTCCATTAGCAGTAGGATAAGGAACATCATTAAGTCTAAATAACTCCTTATAATAATCATCTGGAAAAGTTCTCGACCATTTTGCCCATTCATCATTTAGATATTTGTCTAAAATTTTTTGAAGAGCTTGTCTATCCCTTACATCTTGATAACCCGTTACTTCATCAACTAGTGCAATAATACCAACTTTAGCCAGAACTCTTGTAATAATTTCACATTGTTCTGCAACCTCTGATTGGCGCTTGCTTAAGTTTTTATTTTGCTTTCTAGCTTCTAAAACCGCATCACATAATCGAGGCAAAATAGTGGCTTCATAAGCAATGGCAGGCTTCCCGCCACGCCCAGGTCTTATAAACCTAACTGGATTTAAAAGTTCCATGGCTAAGTCATTTTCAATGTGAGCTTTAATAGCTTCTTGAGATAAGAAATCCTTTAAAAGACCACCATGGGATTGACCTAGACCAAGTGCTTTTGCATCCCTCTTCCTGAAAGAACTCTTTTCCTCCATCTAAGACATAGCATTCTAATTCCCTGTCACCCAATTTAAGCTTTTTGTCTGGATTTCCAAAAATGGCTTTGGGCAAATTCCATTTAGCCTCAGCCGCTTTTTTAGCTATCTGACTTCTTTGTTCTGAAGTAAGAGATTCTGCCCTAGCCTTACCACCCATTGATTGTATTGATTCTTCTTGCATGGTTAAAATAATAACACTTTATTTGCTTACAAGCAAGTAAATAAATTTATTTAAATTTATGCTTGCAATTCTTGAGCGATCAAGCATATTTCTTTTAATGAATAAGCTAAATATCGAAAAACAAAAACAAATTGTGTCCTGCTTAGTTGAAGGAAATAGTTTACGAGCCACAGTTCGAATGACAGGAATTCATAGGACAACGATACAAAAGTTATTGATTAGATTAGGGAAAGCTTGTGCAGAGTATCAACAAAAGCATTTAGTAAATTTAAAATGTAAGGACATTCAATGCGATGAGGTTTGGTCGTTTGTTTATGCTAAGACAAAAAATGTGCCAGATCATTTACAAGGAAAAGCTGGGGACATTTGGACATGGACAGCGATGTGCGCTGATTCAAAATTAATCTGCTCTTTCATGGTGGGTAATCGCGATGCTTGGGCGGCAATGCTGTTTATCGAAGACTTAGCCTCTCGTTTGGCTAATCGGGTGCAATTAACCACAGATGGCTATCCAGTTTACAAGGATGCTGTAGAACGAGCCTTTGGTAGCGAAGTCGATTATGCCCGTTTAATTAAGATTTATAACGGCATTGAAGTGCTTGATAAGAAATATAGTTCTAGTGACAATTGTATTGGGACTCGAACTGAAATAGTAACCGGAAAGCCTGATCCTAAAAAAATATCCACTAGCTATGTCGAACGCCAGAATTTAACTATGCGCATGTCGATGCGTCGTTTTACAAGGCTCACTAACGCCTTTTCTAAGAAGATAGAAAATCATTATTGCGCTATTGCTTTGCATTTTATGTATTATAATTTTTGTCGAATTCACCAAACTTTACGCGTTACTCCTGCCATGGAAGCTGGCATTAGTGATCACGTTTGGAGTTTGGATGAAACAATTGAATTGCTCGATTAATCCAATTAAGAGTTTTAATAACACAATTTACTATTGCATTTCTGCTGTTTGTTTCCTCTACCGGAACAGTAACTTCAAGCTCACCAAGAAGTTCTAACCGACCCAGTTTTTCAACCCTTGCTTCTGCATCTTCTATTAGAATTTGCTTTGATGTTTAAAGCCCGCCATTTACCGTCATGATAATAGCGACAACAATAAACTTTAAAAAGGAGCACTCATGGCACAGGGACCTTGTTATGAAATCTAAATCTTGTTTTCAAACTATACCACTACCACAACCCTCCAATTATTGACAAAAAAGCAATTGTTGCTATACTAATCCATTGAGATAAATTAATCTTCCCGAGGAAATTTGAATGAAAAAAATATTTTTACCACTATCTTTTCCCTCTATCTCTTCTTACAGACCCAAGCTCAAATTACTATTAATATTAATTTAGGGCCAGGTTTACACCTTTGATTCCTTAGGAACCAATAGTGTCAATTGGACCAATGAAGTTACGATTCCTGGCTGGCAATTTGTCCAATCTACCAGCAGTCGATGCGGGGCCGATTACCATCGCAACATCCACCGACGGAAACTATTTCTTTTGATGGAATGGCATTTAATTATGGCGCAACAGGCAATCCAGATAGAACCTTTTAGGCAGCGCAGCAGGTCCCATTTTAGGCCTCGGCACCACCAATGAATTCTTTTGGTGCGCGATTTGTCAATGCTAGCAATACCATCACTAACGTAAGTGTTTCTTATTTTGTGAGCAAGATCAAGCAGCAACCAGCAAACCCTGAGCTTTTTCCATCGCGTAGGAGGCACCACTTTAGGTGACCTAACAATGTGGGATGGACTGCTACTCCTACACTTGATTTTAACAGCTCTGCAAAACATAAATTCTGGCATGAATTTAAACGGCAATGCTCCTGCTAACCGAACCAACATCATGGACAACATTTCTGTTACAATCGTCTAATGAAGAATTCTGATTCGATGGTCTGAGATACGGATGATCCGGTATTAATAACGATCAGCTTTTGGAATTGATGATCTCTCTGTTACTTTCACAGGAATTAATACGAATATCCGCCACCACCACCACCTAACACCAATAATGTTTTAAGTGAGCGTAGAGCTTAAAAAACCTTTAACCCAGCAAAAATTAAGTTCGGTCAAAAGTGATTCAAAGTTAAAGCCTGGTTGCGCAGCACCAATACACTCAGCAAAGCATCCTTCGCGGGTTTTTGGCAGCGCACTAACGCACTAACAAACTAACCTTTACCGATTTTGGCACTTAAAATCTTTAACCAAAGGCAAACTTTTCAAGAAAAAAGGAGTTAACGTTCTTGCTAAAACTAAGGGTAAAACCAATAAAGCCGGTGTGCTGGGATTCCAGCAGGTTCCTCGCCGGTCACTCTAGTAATCAAAGTCGATGGCACACAAGGCACCAATGCTGCTAGTGCTCTGGTTACGAATGTTTTTTCGGATGTTATTGTAAAATAATTTTTTGTCCATTAAATGAAGCCCACATGAAAAAATTGTGGGCTTTTTTTATTATCGTTTGACTTCGTTCCAAATCTAAATACATTCCCGCCAATCATGAAAAAATTATCTCTCCTACTTGGATTCATTGCAATTATTACTTCTATCTTCGTTTTCGAAGGCTCAAATAGAAATTGGAATTGATGGCTTGCCTTATTTTTATGCAGAAGATTTTAATCAACTCGGTATCAATCCTGGATTTCCTTACCCTTGGGAAGATAATGTAAATCGGGTTGGTTGGTATTGGATAGAATCCACACCAAGTGGCGATCATACCGTACCAGCCTTGATTGATAATGATGGCTCGAAAACACAACCCGCTCCTTACTATTTTGGCACCAGCACCGAAGTTGCTTTAGGGGCCATTCCAGGCAATGGTCTGAATTACGTCTGGGAAATAAAATTTTATAACAACAATTTTTTAAATATCACTAATATTGATATCTCGTTTGTTGTGGAACAATGGAACGATAATAGTCTGACCCCCCAATCACTTTCGCTTTTTTATTACATTGGCAACAATTCAAAACCAGAACCCAATGATTGGATTCCTCTTTCCCATCCTGGCTTAACCGCACCACAATCTTCTTCACAAGGAATTTTGAACGGTAATTTACCCGCTAACCAAAATTTAGTTTCCATTAGTTTACCCTCCACCGCTATGGTAGTAAATCCAGGTCAAAGATTTTGGCTGCGTTGGGAGTATCGAAATAACGGAGGCAGCTCCTACCCTGGGCTTGGCATTGATAATCTCACCATAGATTTTCAAGGAGAAAAAGTCCCCATCTTTGCCGAGTTCACTCGTCCTCGTGGAGACACTTTTTTAAAATATAGAAGTAAAAAAGGATTTAAGATTAAAGGCAGAATTGGTTTGGAAGAAGGTGTTGAAACCGAAGGCCAAGGGAAAGGAAATGATACCCTCAAAATTAAACGCATTTCTTACGCCACTTATCGAACCGAATTGGGGGAAACTTTTATCCCAGCTGATTTGGAGTTCACTGAATTTGGCAGATTCAAAGCCTTGAAGAAAGGCAGACTCTATCGCAAAGGTTATCGCGCTGTTTTCAAAACGGGGAAAGGAAAAAATCGTGCGGGTCGGGGATTAAAAGGTTCGGCTCCTCTTCATATGGCTTTCAAAGTGGAGTATGATCGCATGGGTCTTGCAAACACAGTTTACTATGCTCACACCTTTTTTGAGCCAGAAATTAAATAACTATTTCAACAAAGCTCTTAGCGATTTTTGCAAACTCGATCGCGTGGCAGAATCCATGCGATCGATAAAAAGAACGCCTTGGAGATGATCAAACTCGTGTTGAATAGCGCGAGCAATCAGTCCTCACCTTTCCATTGAATCACGTTTCCCTCCAAGTCCTGAGCTTCTACTTCCAGCTTGGAGAGATCGTGAAATATCCGCCGTAATGTCGGGAAAACTCAAGCAACCTTCCATATCAACATAACGTTTTTGACGAGTTGAATTTTAGGATTAATCAACACCATCGGCATCCAATCTTCTAAATCAGCTTCTTTCTTTACCCAAAATCGAGATGGGCGATTTTCTAAATACGGCACATCCAGCACACAAAGCTGCAAGCATGCCCGACTTGTTGGGCCGCTAACCCAATCCCCATAGCATCGCGCATCGTATCAATCATATCCTCAGCCAAAGTAATAATTTCGCCGTAATAGAATGAATGTTCAATTTTCTTCCTCAAAATAGGATCGCCATATTGAACAATCGGTAAAATCATGGTTTTTTAGCAGGCTCCGTAAAAGCCGGGATATTTTCAATGCCAGCCTCCTTAAAAGCATCTACTACTTTAATAATCAACCAAAATCCGCCTTTTCTATCCGCTTTCATAGCCACTGCCCTCATTTTTATTTTTTTTATTCCCCTTCAAACGTTCGGCTAGCTGATCCCAGTGCGATCGCTTCCTTCTCCCAAAAAAGTTTATTGTCCTGAGTGACATAAATCACAATCGGTTCTTTGAGTTCGGCAGCAGAAGCTTGCTTTGATTTGGGCAGTTGAATCTCGACCGATGGTTGTTCTTGCTTAAAGGTTGTCGTTACAATGAAAAAAATGAGCAACAACACTAAAATGTCAATAAGCGACACAATATTAATAACAGGCCTTCGCTGACTGCGTTGATAAAAAGCCATAACATTATTTCGAAGAGGAATTGCGCGAACGATACCAGTGACTCAAAAACTCGCCACACAACGATTCCATTTCCGCCGCTAAACTTTCCACTTTCTTACTGTAATAACTCCAAAAGGTTAAGGTAGGAATCGCGATCACCAAACCCGCTACCGTCGTATTCAACGCCTCCGAAATGCCGCGAGCTATCGCCATGCCTTGCGTCGATAAGCCTTGCACACCCACATTTTCAAAAACTTTAACGAGCCCCGACACCGTACCCAACAGCCCCAGCAACGGCGCTACGCCCACTACAATCTCCAATAAAACCAACCCCCGTTCTAAGGTGACAATCTCGTGACGCGCCTGCATTTGCAACGTTTCCGATGTTTCGCTTTTTGAAAAATCCTGATGATTAATCACTAATTTGATCAATCGCGCTAAGGAAGATTTACCTTCCGCAGCTTTTAATAACAATGTTTGCTCTTCTCGGGGAAATTTCTGAATTAAATCCACAAGCGCTTGGGGTGACACCCGATTGCGACGCAAAGCGATGCCTCGCTCAATAATAATGGTCAGCGCCAAAACCGAACACAAACCTAGCGGAATCATAAAAAGACCGCCCTTTAATAAAAAATCAACCGCTGCCGGATTCCAATTCATATCCTTGGCATTAAACCGTTTTTATTAACTTCTGCAAATCTTTCCGCCAACTTCATAGCTCTTGCCCTCAATAAATCGTAAAACTCGCTTCCAACATCAAATGTTCACCCACCTGCTGCCGAATCGCATCAGAAAATTTTTCGTAAGGAGCACAAATTTGGACAGAATTTTCAGAGACGGTTTTTAACAGTTCGCTTCCTG
Source organism: Verrucomicrobiia bacterium (assembly GCA_041395165.1). Lineage (GTDB taxonomy): Bacteria > Verrucomicrobiota > Verrucomicrobiia > JADLBR01 > JAIBCM01 > JAIBCM01. The sequence goes on along the minus strand of JAWLBA010000002.1, from coordinate 74,330 downwards.
AAGTTTGATTGATGACTTCGATTTTTTCCAAAACACCATCGGAACGAATCCAAAATCGCATTTGCACCGTTCCATAACTCAACAAACTGTTTTGTCGCCGAATCATAAAACGCCATTGCGAACCAATTAATTGATAAACTTTCGCTTTGTAACGTCCCAGCGGCGTGGCTTCGGCTTCTACACTCGTTTCCCCTAAAGCAGCTTCTCCTCCTTGCACAGCCGACTTTTCTTGTCGAAATGAAAGCGGCGCAGATTCTTGTTGTCGCGAAACGGTTTTTGCCAAAAAAGCTTCTCTAGCTTTACGTTTTTTTTCTTCAAACTCTTGCTTAGACAAAATCCCTTGCTCACTTGGTTTGACTTCATTTTTTGGAGTTGTTTCAGAAGATGGTGTTGGGGATGAGGGATTTTGATTGGGCACACTTTCCGGCCTCTCAACAATTTGAATACCAGGAATATCGCGACCTGATTGGGTTGGTAGCATAGGGTCTTCGTGTCCTGATTGCTGACTGCTCAATCGCGTATTGCGATCCGAGATAAAAAGCATGCTCAGCCGATTTTTCCACTTCGGGCATCTCGGCTGTGTCCATAAAGCGAGGCAAAGGCTCAACCATCTGCAAAACAGGAGTTGTTGCCGATATAACTGGCGCATGCCATCGCGGCACCCAACCTAACATCGCCCCAACAATAAAAAGCCCATGCACCAACAAAGAAAGGGCCGCCGCTAAAAAATAATTATGCGAATTCTGTGACACCACCTTCTAAATTAACCAAAAAAATACAGATTTTCCAACTTCTCCTTAAATATTATTTTAATAAAAATCGCTTGTTCCTCTTGTTGCGTCGTCTAACTTGACATGAAATTCAGTATGCTAAGACTTTTGGCTTTGCCACAGCTTGTTTTGTTACTGTTTTTAGGTTCGGTTTTGAACCTAAAATCGCAGCAAGTTTATTGGAAAAAACCTACAAGTGCTCTCTCTGAAAGAGAAACAACCACTCTAGAACTGGTTTTCGAAGATTGTCAGCCAGACGACACACCCAATTTGCCACAAGTCAATGGTTTAAGTTTTGGAACTCCTTCTTCCAGCACCCAATATTCCATGGAAAATTTTAAAATTTCCCAGCGTGGGGTACTAAGCTATCCCGTTCAAGCCATACAACCAGGCACTTTGATTATTCCTGCTTTTGAAGTCAACACCAGCGAAGGACCACTTACTGTCGAAGCTCTAACTTTGCAAGTCGGTGCAACTTCTTCTCCTTCTTCTCGCTCCAATTCTTCTTTGGATCAAATCGTCTTTTCACGAGTCCAGGCAAATAAAAAAACTGTCTGGCTAGGTGAAGTGTTCACTCTCGACTATCTGCTTTTACTATCGCCAAATTATAACGCCCAACTCGCCGGCACATTACAATGGTCACCGGTTGGATTGGCCTTGGAAGATTGGACACAACCCAATCAAGTCCAAGCCCAAGTGGGCGGCGAAATGCGGCAAGGCATTCAACAAGTTGCACACGCTTGTGCTTTAAAAAGTGGACTTTTTAATTTTCCGCCAGCTGAACAAAAATTAAACATTCAAACTGGCACACAACGTTTCGGTTTTTTTTCACGACCTAAAATGGAACAGTTTACCATTCAATCCCAACCTTTTTCTCTAGAAGTCAAAGATCTGCCACCTAAGCCTCACGATTTCTTCGATGCAGTAGGCCAATTTCAGTTAACTTCAAAAATTGTGCCACGATCCGTGACTGTTGGAGAACCAATAACTTGGACATTAGAATTAGCCGGTACAGGCAACTGGCCAGCAGGATTAACCTTGCCAGCACGTGAAGTCTCCAGCGATTTCCGCGCTATTGAACCCAAATCCAAATTGCTCAAGCCCGACGGCAAACCTTTTGAGGGCAATCTCACAGAAGACGTGATCCTTATCCCAACCAAACCTGGTCGCTACACTTTAGGCCCCTTAAGCTATTCCTATTTTGATCCCGAAAAATCGACTTACATCAATCTTGCTACTGAACCGGTTGAAATCGAAGTGAAACCTTCTAACGCCAACGCATTCGCAGTCAGTCCACCCAATTCTTTGGAAGAAAATCCAGAAAACAAACCCAGTTCAGAAGCGGCTTCTTCTCTACTCCCCCGAGAGCCCATCGAAAAAAACGAAGCTCATGGTTGGATCCCTCAACCTTCGCACTTTTTTTATTTTGCTGCCTCGCCTCTCCTTGCTTTTTTCGCTTGTTGGATCACTTTGGCTTTTCGTCGCTCTCGTCTTACCGACCCGAATGCGCCTCGCAAACAAGCCAAATTGCAACTTCAACTTTTGCTCAAACATTTCTCCACTCATTCCCATGAAGAAACCAAGCAACAACTCATAAACTGGCGCCACTACACTGCTCAACTCCTCAATATTACCCACGCCACTCCTACCGCTGAAGAAGTGCAGGAACAAATCAGCTTCCTTTACAACTCCGAGATCGCAGAAACATGGCAACAACTTTGGCAACAAACCGATTCCTATTTATTTTCTCAACAAAACCATCTCTCTACCGAGTGGCAGCAACAAGCACGACAAGCGCTAAATCCCATTAGTTTGCCACGTCAGCCTTTCTGGAGATTATTTTTACCAAAAAATCTGCTGCCTGCTTTCACCATTTTTTTCTTTCTTGGCTCATCTTTAGTTTATGCCCAAAATGAAGCTGATGCTCTCAATGCCTATAACCAAGGCGATTTCAAAAAAGCAGAAAATCAACTCACTGCACAGTGGAACCAAAGTCCCAACAACTGGGCAGTCAGAAACAATTTAGCGCTTGCTCTGGCACAGCAAAAAAGGTGGCCTGAAGCTACCTCGCATTGGATCGCTAGCCGCTTACTCAACCCCAGAGAAACATCCATTGCATGGAATCTACCTATCGGCTTGCAACATTCAGAATTTGTGGACTCACCTCAACTTAACTTTTTAAATTCTCACTCCTTTTCCCTTCTCGCCTCTCCTGCAGAATGGCAATGGCTTTTTTTACTAGGAATTTTCGCTTTCACCTTAGGCCTCATTCTACTCATTTTCCGTCGCTATCGCCTTGCACAAAATCAGTCCTTTTTTATAAACCGTTGGATCATTTATTTTCTTCTACTGCTCAGCCTCAGCACAGGATCATTGGCCTGGTTTGGATGGAAACATTACGATATTTTAGCCAATCCTAATGCTGCTTTGATTTGGCAAACAGCTCAACTCCGCTCCATTCCTACTGATGTAGATGAACAAGCCAGCCACGAAATTTCGTCTGGAACCTTAGTGGTTGTGAAAAAAAGTTTCTTAAACTGGTTAAAAGTAGAACTGACCAATCAAGAAAACGGTTGGATTCGTCGCGATTCTCTTATCTCTCTTTATCAATCCTCTAACTCTTTCTAAGTAAAAATAAAACCAGTGACACAGAATTTTGAGTTTGGTCGGTAATCACTTATGGTCTAAGATATATGAACTTATTTACTGGGTCTATAGCTCAGCGGTAGAGCAGGGGACTCATAATCCCTTGGTCGCAGGTTCGAACCCTGCTGGACCCACTTTTATTTTTCGCTCTTATTTTTGCTGACGAATCCAATTAATCAGCAACAATAATTCCTGTTGTTCCGCCTCACAAAGTGGAGAGTTAACTAAAACAGCCCCCGCCTCTTCAAAAAGTTGTTTCACTTTTTCATTTAACAACTCCACCGCACCTGACTTTTGTATCAACTCATGGATTTGATAAACTGAAGTTTTGCCCAAACCCGGCTTTAAACACAATTGTAACATAGCACGGTCGGTATCGCTCAAGTTTTCATAAGCTGCTCGCAATAAAAAAGTCTTCTTACCTTCCAAAATATCACTCTGAAACATGACATCATTCGAATCAAAGTGCTCAAATTCCAACAAATCATTTTGAATTTGAAATGCCATGCCAACCGGTCGAGCAAAAGCTTCCAATGCAAATAATTTCTCTTCTTTTTTCCCACCCAATAACGCTCCCAACAACAAAGGACACTCAATCGTATAGCGCGTGGTTTTTTTATGATACATCTGTTCAATTTCCAAAAAATTCACCCTCCCCAGCTCACTCGCGCTTAACAAAATATCATGCACCTCTCCCATGCCAGTCTCAGTCACATACGACAGAAATTTTTGTAATACTACTTGCTTTAACGAAGACCTTTCAGCAGCTTGAGAAAAGGTTTCAATCGCCAAAACCAATAAAATATCGCCCATCACCAACGCAATATTTTGGCCTATTTTTTCTTTTTGAAAACGATTACCTTGTTTCGATTCGATTAATTTATGGAAAGTGGACAAACCTCGACGCTTCTCACTTTGATCAATAATATCATCGTGAATTAAAATAAAAGAATGCAATAACTCCAAAGCCGCAGCCATTTGCCACAAGTTTGATGCTATTTTTCTCTCGCGAGAAAAAATACCATAAGAAGCCAGAAATAATATCGGTCGAATTCGCTTAGCCCGTCGAGACGCAAACTCCACCACATCATAATAGAGCGGCTCAAAAAAATCATTTTGACTAAAACGCGCTTGGTGCGAAAGAAAAAAAGTTTGCCAAAACCGTTCAAATTCCGACTGCAATTGAACGAGTGATTCCTGCGTCAAACCGAGCGAATCGGAAGCCTTCATGAAACTTCACGATAAAACAATTAAAAAAAAGCGCAATCCAAATGCCCAAAAATAATAAAGCTTTATCGAATAATGCCTCGCTGCGAATGACGAATAAAATGAAGCAAGTGCTTGATTTCTTCCGAAGCTTGAATTTCATTTTCAATTTTATCCAATGCTTGAGTGGTATTATAACTGCCACCATAAAGCCATTTAAAAGCCTGTTTTAAATCCTGTTGAATAGACTCTCCCACTCCTTGCCGTTGTAATCCTACCGTATTAATCGAACGAATGACCGCGGGATTTCCGTCTGCAATCATAAACGGAGGCACATCTTGAACAATCTTTGCACAACCGCCCACAATACTTAATTTACCCAAACGACAAAATTGATGCACCGCACTTAATCCACCAACGATCGCATAATCCTCCATAATCACATGACCCGCCAACGTGCCATTATTGGAAAAAATACAGTAATTTCCCACGACACAATCATGAGCAATATGAGCATATGCCAATAAATTATTAAAAGAACCCACCACCGTTCGCCCTCCAGGCACTGTGCCACGATTAATCGTGACAAACTCTCGAAAACAATTTTTTTCTCCAATTTTTAAATAAGTGGGTTCTTCTTGATATTTTAAATCCTGCGTTCTACCACCAATCGAACAAAAAGGATAAAATTCATTCTCTTCACCAATCTCCGTAGGCCCCGCAATCACCACATGCGAATGCAAATAACAACCCTTCCCCAGTTTCACTCCATCATGAATCACACAATAAGGACCAATTACCACCCCATCACCAATTTCAGCTTGAGGACTTACGACACTGGTTGAATGAATTTTCGTCGCAGCCATGATCTTATTCGTCAATAAAAGCAAACGTCATTTCACCTTCAGAAACAATCTCTCCATTCACCAAACATTGTCCCCACGCTTTTCCAATATTCTTTCTCGCGCGCAATAGCTCCACCTGCAAAATAATCGTGTCACCTGGCAATACTGGCTTGCGAAACTTGACTTTGTCCGCACTCATAAAATAACCAATATTTCCCGCAGAACCCTTTTGACGCAACAAAAGAAGACTCGCCACTTGAGCCAAAGCTTCGATTTGCAAAACCCCAGGCATAATGGGATGCCCCGGGAAATGCCCCTCAAAAAAGGGTTCATTAATCGATACATTTTTAATGGCTATAACCTTATTATCCCCTTCAAACTTTAAAATACGATCAACTAATAAAAAAGGATAGCGATGTGGCAAAATGCGCATAATTTCATTAATATCCAAAGCCCCCTCGCCTACTGGAATATTTTCGACAGGAAAACTTTGTGCTTCACGCGACTTGAACTCTTTGGCCAAAGCCTTTGCCAACTCCACATTCAACGCATGACCCGTGCGAATCGCAATAATCTGCGCCTTCAACCGCTTTGGAAAAAGCGCTAAATCACCAATAATATCAAGCACCTTATGTCGCGCAAATTCATTGTCGTAACGCAAAGGCTCCTTCGACAAAATATTGCCATCACGAATCACTACAGCATTCTCTAAACTGCCCCCTTTAATGAGGCCCTTGTTCATCAAACTTTGAACCTCTTCATAAAAAACAAACGTGCGGGCTCCGCCTATTTCTTCTGCGTAAGTTTTCGTATCATAAAGATAACGACAAAATTGTATGCCACTTAGTGTGCGTGACATTCGTGCAATTGATTTCAAACTCTTTCGCTGGCAACGCCGCCATAAACACCGCCATCACTTGCCTCGCACAAACAAAGGCTGCTTCAACTCAAAATAATCTCGCGACGCCGACTGCTCAACCACTCCCGCCTTTTGAATCATCTCTACAAACGGTCTCGCGCTCCCATCGCCAATCGGCGGTTCCATCGCATCCATCTCAATCATCGCATTGTCCACATCCAAACCGCGCGAAAGCCGATAACACATGCTCCACTGTATGCACTTTCACATTACCTTCAGCAATCGTCGTGGCACGCTCCACCTGTTTGACATGATCCACATGAGCATGAATCACCGGCTCATCCTTCAAATCCATTCGTTTAAAAATAAATCCACTATTTTCCGCAGCGGGTCGCAATGTTAAGGTTACCGCATGCCCCGTATGCAAAGCCAAACCCTTTATTGCAACCGTCTTGCCCAATGTTTTTTGTAACTCAGCCATATTCGCAGCAGCATCTAACACACTTCTTAATAAGTAAGAAGTAAAAAGTAAAAAGTGAGAAGCTGGGCGTTTCCTCTCACTTTTCACGTCTCACTCCTTACTTTTTTGCTTCTCACTTCTCATTTCTTACCTTTTACTCCTCACTTATGACCGGTTGTCTCATCACATTTGAAGGATCCGAAGGCTGCGGAAAGAGCACTCAAATCCAACTTCTCATGGAAAAATTCAAAGCCCAAGGACGTACCGCGCTTTTAACTCGTGAACCTGGCGGCACTCGGCTTGGAGAACACATTCGTCATCTTCTAAAATTCTCCACCGCAGGCAAAGGCATGGTGCCCGAAGCCGAACTCTTACTCTTTTGCGCCAGCCGTGCCCAACACTATCGCGAACTCATTAAACCCGCTATCGAAACAGGAAAAATCGTTATCTGCGATCGGTTCCTCGATTCCACCACCGTTTATCAAGGTCTCGCTCGCGGCATTCCCTTTCACTTGATAGAAGCCGCTCACCAAATCACCTTGGGCGATTTTCGTCCCCACCTCACTCTTCTCTTAGATATGGATGCCGAAAAAGCGCGCCTGCGCGCCCTACGCCGCGTCCGTCCCGCTTACGTGGGCGAAGATCGTATGGAAATTGAAGAACCCGCTTTTTATCAAAAAGTGCGAGAAGGCTATCTCCAAATCGCAAAAAAGAAAACGATTTCATATCATTAATGCCGACGTCACTCCGGAAGAATTAGCACAACACATTTGGAAAGAAATCTCACATGTCCTTGACCATTGCCCATGCCCTGAACCGTCTCACTAACTCTTACCACTCCGGCCCAGCTCGCCCGCCTACGCCATGATTGGTGAGCCACAAGAAATTAAAAATCAATTACTAGAACCTTTCTCCTCAAAGAACTACTCCAAGCCCACCCCTTCCCTCATCCCGACGTTCACATTATCCAACCCGAATCCAAAACTCGACAAATTCGAGTCGAAACCATACGCAACCTGATTTCCCAACTTAACCAAACCTCATTTCTTGGCGGCTGGAAAATCGCCATCCTTGACGAAGCAGAGCGATTGCGACAAGAAGCTGCCAACGCTTTTCTTAAAACATTAGAAGAACCCCTCACAAAACACTCATTCTACTTTTAACCGCTCGTCCAACACAACTTCTTACCACCATCCTCTCGCGCTGCCTTATCCTAAGACTTCAAACCTCTTCTCTAAATCATCCTCCTGCTTCTTTAACAACCATCATCGAAAAATGGAGCAAAATAGAAAACAAAGAAACCCCTACCAAAAACCCCTCCGACCCTTTTGTCGAATCTTACCTAACACTTAACCCTTGCCTTAATTATTTAAAAGAAATCCGAGAAACTTTAGAAAACGAGGCTCAAAAAGAAATCCAACACGCTAAAGACAACGGATTGGAAGGCGACGCATTAAACGAAATTGAAAAAACTGCCACCGCTCAAATCGAAACCCATTACCTTGCCCAACGCCAACAACTCCTCTCTTGGCTTTGTGGATCACTGCCTCGAAAAAAGTCTATCATTAACCTTTTCGAGCAAACTCAAAAGGCGCTAGCAAAAAATTTGCCTGAAACATTCGTTTTAGAAAGGCTATTTTTAAAGCTAATTATAGCCATACAAAGCAAATAAAATATCAACTTTAATGTTAAAGTTAATATCTACTTATTATTAAATTGCTTTTTCACATTGACCGATTGAAAAAACCTTTCACAATCTCTTCTCATGGAGATTAAGGAAATTAAACATATCATCGATCTCATGACAAAAAACAATTTGTCAGAATTCGACCTCGAGCGTGAAAGTTTTAAAATTCGTATCAAACGTGGCAGCCATGAAATGATTTCTCCAACCATTTCCCTTTCACCTTCGCCAACCCCAGCACTACCCGCTCACACCTCTCCCACACCCGTCGCTGCAGCTCCAGCCTCCGCTTCCCCTGCTCCTGCAACAAATACAAAAGATATCGTTTCCCCCATGGTTGGCACTTTCTATCGCACCCCCTCCCCAGATTCCCCTCCCTACGTTGATGTCGGTCAACAAGTTAACGAAGAGACTGTCGTTTGCATTATCGAAGCCATGAAAGTTATGAACGAAATTAAAGCAGAAATGCGCGGCGTTATCGTTGAAGTTCTCACAGAAAACAATAAACCCGTTGAATTTGGCCAATCTCTTTTCCGTATTCAACCTCTTTAAGCCAGTAGTTTCCCTTCCCACCCCTTCTTATGTTTGATAAAGTTCTCATTGCTAATCGAGGTGAAATTGCTTTGCGTGTCATCCGAGCCTGTCGCGAATTAGGCATTCGCACGCTAGCCGTCTATTCCGAAGCTGACATCGATTCTCTCCACGTTCAACTCGCCGATGAAGCCATTTGTATTGGCAAAGCCCCAAGCCAAGAAAGCTACTTAAGAATTGAGCGTGTTATCGCCGCAGCGGAAATCGGAGATGTTGACGCTATTCATCCCGGCTATGGTTTCCTGGCAGAAAATGCCCATTTTTCAGAAATTTGCGAAAGTTGTAATATTAAATTTATCGGCCCCAAGCCTCATGCCATACGCGTCATGGGCGACAAAAATAAAGCGCGCGAAGCCGCGAGAAAAGCTGGCGTGCCCGTAACCCCCGGAAGTGAAGGCATCATAGAAACCGAAGAAGAAGCATTAAAAATTGCTAAAAAATCGGTTATCCCGTCATGATCAAAGCAGTAGCCGGCGGTGGAGGTCGTGGTATGCGTCCCGCTCATAACGACATCAGCCTAATCAAAGGCTTCCATTCTGCCCGACACGAAGCGGAAAAAGCATTTAATAATAACGCCGTTTACATCGAAAAACTGGTAGAAAATCCGCATCATATTGAGATTCAAGTTCTCGCCGACCAGGAAGGAAAAGTCGTAGCTTTAGGCGAACGCGATTGCTCGATTCAAAGGCGAAATCAAAAACTTATAGAAGAGTGCCCTTCGCCCATAGTTAACGAAGACACTCGCAAAAAAATGCAACGCGCTGCCATCAAACTTTGCCAAGCCGTCAAATACGAGGGCGCCGGCACTCTAGAATTTCTCATGGACAACAAAGGCAACTTTTATTTCATGGAAATGAATACACGCATTCAGGTCGAACATCCTGTTACAGAAGAAGTCTACGATGTCGACCTCGTCCGCGAACAAATCCTCATCGCACAAGGCAAGCCCCTTTCCAAACGCGTCGTTGAAGCCCAACCTCGACGCCACGCCATTGAAGTACGCGTCAACGCTGAAGATCCATTTAATGACTTTCGCCCTTCTCCTGGAAAAATTACTCTCCTCTACCCGCCTGGGGGTCGTGGTGTCCGAGTGGATTCTCATGCTTACTCCGGTTACACCATTCCTCCCCATTACGATTCCATGATCGGTAAATTGATTACCTACGGCAGCGAACGCTCCATCGCCATCCATCGCATGTCGCGCGCACTCAATGAATATATCGTTGAAGGCGTCAAAACCACACTGCCTTTTGCCAGCCTCGTCATGAACGATCCCAACTTTCGACGTGGTAAATACTCCACTAGCTTCGTGGAACAACTCCTTTCCAAAACTCAAAATCTCCTTCCCAAAACCCCTTAGCTGCCATTTTTTATACTATGCCAGCCCAACTGCTCGATGGAAAACAAGTTGCTCAAAAAATTCATCAACAAACCCTTCAACAGGTTAAACAATTAAAAGAAAAAGGAATTACTCCTTCCATCTTATTCATTCGTGTCGGCGATGATCCTGCCTCACAAATTTACGTGAGTATGAAAGACAAAAAAGCTGCAGAACTCGGCATCACGACTCATACCCATATTTTACCCTCTAGCGCCTCCGAAAAAGAAATTCTTTCTCTCATTGAACAGTCTAACTCCAATCCCAAAACTCACGGCATTCTACTGCAAACGCCTCTCCCTTCTCATCTTAATGAACCAACCTTTTTTCAGCTATCGCTCCACAAAAGGATGTCGACGGATTTCACCCCGAAAATATGGGTAAACTTCTTCTTGGCGATTTTTCAGGTTTTATTCCTTGCACACCCGCCGGCATCCATCGCTTGTTAACAGAATATAAAATTCCTATCGAAGGCGCAAACGTCGTCGTCCTCGGCGCGGCAACATCGTCGGCAAACCCATTGCCGCGCTTCTCATGCAAAAAGCCAAAGACTGCAATGCCACGGTCACAGTGTTACACTCCCAAAGCAGAAATATTCCAGAAATTTGCCAGCACGCCGACATTCTGATCGCCGCAATGGGAAAGCCTTATTTCGTCAAAGCAGAAATGGTCAAACCTGGAGCAACCGTTATTGACGTCGGTGTAAGCCGCGATCCTGCAACCCATCGCATTGTGGGCGACGTGGATTTTGAAGCCGTGCAACAAGTCGCACGCTTCGTCACTCCTAATCCTGGTGGCGTTGGCCCCATGACCATTGCCATGCTCATGAGCAACGTCGTCCGCGCTTGCGAAAAATTAACTTCAAAAATCTAAATTATTTCGGCCCGATTAATTTATTTTTCTTAGGCAAAGTTAAAATAGGAGTCGGTGTGGTGGCCAAACTATCAATCGATACATAACCGATAGCTCGTTTTTTGCCTTGAGCCACGACATCAAGTTTACCATCTTGATTAATGTCTAAAATTAATTTGGCTTTTTGTCCCGAAGCTAATTTTCCTAGTTCCGTTGTGGCGCCTAGCGCTAAATTATCAATCGCTTGTCGACTGATCTTCTTACCTTTTAACAAATAAATTCCATCTTTCTGAATCGATAAAATTTTCCCTTTAGCCAATTTTCCGCTTACTGCAACTAAATTGGTCTTAAAACTTTTTCCTACATTTTCGGCCACTAACAGGTTTTTTTTGTTCTTTATCAATAAATCGAGTTTATCATCTCTTTTACCCGTAAACGGTCCAGCCGCTAAAAAGCGATGTTTTTTAGCTAAAGTAAAATCTATTTCATCTAATAAAGTTGGTGTTACTGGCTTTCCGTCATTTTCCAATCTAAAAAGCTTCAATTGACTCTTGCCATTTTTTATTAAAACATCCGTCACACCTCCATCATCAAAATCCAATGTCACCAATACTTTAGGGCGTTTTTGATTGGCAAAAATGGATGCTGGCAAAGCGAAAGTGCCATTGTCTGGTAACTCAGCAATAACTCGTTTGGTGTCATCTATAGCTAATGGCAACACACTATAATTTCTACCCTTCTTTAAAAATAAATCAGGGGCGCTATTCGCGGTAAAATCGCCCTGTGGACTATAGTCGTGACCATAAATAATATAACTTTCACCCGAGCTCGCGCCATTAGGAGAAGCAAGGGTATTACCTAAAATAATATCATCCACTCCGTCACCGTTCACATCACCAACATTGCTAGCCACCTCATGTGGACTCGTGAAATTAAGCTGCAAAAAGTTGCCAGTTCTAATCTTGAATCCTTTTGTTAGCGGAAGATCGTTCAAATCCAAATTAGCACCTAAACCAGCGCGCTTACCAAAAACGACATAAGTAAAATTATTACTAATATTACCATTAATCCTTACAAAAGGGGCATGGAATAAAAGATCGCTTAAACCATCTCCATTGATATCTCCTGCCTCACTTACCACATCGCCCAATAAAAGATTGGTTGTATTATTTACTGGCGGAGCAATAAATCTGGTTCCATTTTTGCCATCCAAACTATTTAAAGCAATGGTCGACGCAAAAGCATCAGTTTTTCCAAAAACTAAATAGCCTTTGCCATTATTGATATCCAAAAAATTAATGGCTCCAGTCAGCAAATCACTCAAGCCATCTCCATTCACATCACTCACTAGGTTGACTGAAATACCAGCAAAATCAGAATTGACTTCGCCGGTCAATGTAAATCCATCATTACCATTCAAACCACTGAGCTCCACCGTTGAACTAAAAGATTCGGTCTTGCCAAAAATAACGTAACTTTGACCAGGAGCTCCTCCAGCTAAATGAGGAGCACCAATAATCACATCATCGATCCCATCACCATTCACATCATGGCCCCCTCCCACTGAAATCCCAGAGGTATCACCACTCACTGCACCATTAATTTTAAAACCATTACTTCCATTAAGACTACTTAATTCAAAATCTGCAGGAAAAGGTGTTTTACTTCCCAAAATCACATAACTTTGACCCGCAGCAAATTTTCCATTCGGTGAAGCATAAGGCGCTCCAATAATCACATCATCAATCCCATCACCATTGACGTCACCCGCTCCGCTCACTTTATTACCCAAGAGACCATCGAAATTCACAATTCCATTAATACGAAATCCATTAGCGCCATTCAGCGAACTGATTTGTAGCGTGGCATCAAAAGGCTCTGTCTTACCAAAAATCACATAACAACGGCCCGCTGACGTTTTTCCAGGAGGTGATCCGTTATAGTCACTCAAAATAATATCATCAATCCCATCGCCATTAAAATCACCTGCACTACTAACTGAAAAGCCAAAACGTGGCGTCCCCGAGGAAGACCTTCAATTCTAAAACCATCCGAACCATTTAAACTACTTTAAAGCCAACTGTGTAGGAATTCCGCCCTTTTTTACCAAAAACCACATAACTATGACCTGGATTAGGCGACATAAAAAAGGGTGCGCCTATCACAAAATCATCAATCCCATCACCATTCACATCACCCGCAGTGTTAACTGAAAAGCCGGAATTATGATTCGCTGCCTCACCATCAATCACGGCTCCTGCTTGATTCGTTCCACCCAAGCTTGACGTTTCAAAAACCTCAGGAAACGGAATAGCATAGGACTTAAAAGCGCTTAAAATTCCAACCGCTCCTACAATAAGTGAACGCCTTCCCAATAAATTATATTTTTTCCTTTCCATAACCATTATCCTTTTTGTTTTACTAAGGACAAATGTGTAAAGATTAAAATAATTAAGTCAATGATTCCAATAACATAAAGTTAACAGAGCGAGAGTAAGGGCTATTAACAAAAACCGAAATAATTGAGTTCTTTAGTAACAAAATTAATTTAATTCTCCTAACCTAGAAACATTTCTCTCAAGCGTCGAATAATTTTCCCATAAACCTCCACAAAATAATCCATCTCTTCCAACGTATTATCCTTTCCCAAACTCAAAACAATACTTCCTTGCGCCAAATCCAAATCCAAACCAATCGCCCTCAACACAGGCGACACACGCATCTCGCGACTTGCGCACATCGTGCCCGATGTCACCGCGATTCCCTGCAAATCCAAAGCCAACATTTGCGCTTCTCCCTCCGCACCTTCCGCCGCGTAATTCAATAAATGAGGCGCGCGTTTTTCTCCGATTTTTGGACCGATTAAATGCACTTGCGACACAGTTTGAGAAATTTTTTCATCTAAATATTTTTGCAACTTTGCCACATGCGATTTACGACTCTCTAAATCACGCTTCGCCATTTCTGCTGCCACCCCAGCCCCCACAATCGCCGGCACATTTTCCATGCCCGCTCGTTTTCCCTGTTCCTGCATTCCTCCATGCAAAAGCGGCTCCCATTTCGTGCCCCGTTGCACATACAAAACACCAACTCCCTTAGGTCCATAAAAACGATGGGGCGATAAACTTAACAAATGACATCCAATTTTTTCCACCTCGATTGGCATCCAACCCGCTGCAGCTACCGCGTCACAAAAAAATGTGATTTTTTTCTCTCCAGCTAACTCTCCAACCTTTTCTACTCTCTGCAAGGTTCCGATATCATGATTCACTAAATGTAATCCAACTAAAATGGTTTCCTTACGAATCGCTTTCTCCACTTCCTCCATCGAAATAAAACCCTCTTTATCAACTTCCACACGTGTAATTTCAAACCCTTGCTGCTCCAAAAATGCTGCAGAACCCATCACCGCCGGATGTTCAATTGCAGAAATAATAATGTGATTACCACGGCTGCGATTAGCCCACGCAAAGCCTTTGATCGCCCAATTCACCGCCTCCGTTCCATTAGAAGTAAAATAAATTTCCTCATGACTGGCCGCCCCAATCATTCCCGCCACTTGCTTGCGAGCGAGTTGAATCGCCTCACGCGCACGCAATCCATCCCGATGCAAACTCGAAGGACTCCCAAATTTTTCTGAAAAATAAGGCTGCATCGCCTCCCTCACTTCCGACAACACAGGCGTGCTCGCCTCATGATCCAAATAAACCCGTTGCCTACTCATAATCATCTTCTACCGCACTACCCTCTACCAACTCAATCGGACATTCCGGCAACGCATCCAAAAAAGCTTTCCCGTAACCTTTACTCAAAATGCGATTATCTAAAATAACAACAATCCCACGATCCGATTGACTGCGAATCAACCGACCCACACCCTGACGAAATTTCAAAACCGCTTCGGGCAAAGAATAATCATTAAACGGATCGCCACCCGCTTCTTTAATCGCCTCCAATTTCGCTTCAATGAGCGGATGATCCGGCACCGCAAAAGGTAATCGTGTTAAAATAACATTACTCAAACTTTCTCCCGGAATATCCACGCCCGCCCAAAAACTGTCCGTTCCTAGCAAAACCGAATCGCGATCTTCTTTAAAACGTTGCAACATTTCATGCCGCGGCATGCCTTTTCCTTGAACAAAATAATTTAAATTTTCTCTTTCAAAGAAAGGATTTAATCGCTCCGCCATGCGATGCATCAAACCATAGCTCGTAAATAACACAAACGCTTTCCCATGCGTTTTCTTTAAAAAATGTTTGATATAATATTCTAAAGCCGTTTCAAAAGCCGCGCCCTGTCGAGGATCCGGCATCTTTTTAGGAATATAAACTTTCATCTGCCGCGCATAATCAAACGGCGAACTGAGCTGCAAAGTTTTCGCTCGTTCTGCCCCCAACCGTTGCTGGATATAATCTAACCCTTTTCCAGTCGACAAAGTCGCACTGGTTAAAATTGCCTGACTTTGCTCGCGAAACAAAAGTTGACGCAACGCCTCCGCTAAATCAATCGGCGCCGCATTCAAAGAAAGATTACGCTGATAGCGTCCGCCACGCTCCACCCAATACACAAAATCTTGGCCCGCTTGCGTCAAAAAATTTGCCACATGCTCGCGCAACTCCCCCAACCGATGATTCACCTCTTGCAACTCCAGTTTAGTTTCTTGATCTTCAACCGTTTTAATCATTCGACTTAATTCCGTTTGCAATCGACGCAACGGCAAACTCACCTCATCCGCAACAAAATCCGCTCGCTTAATACGAATTTCATTCGACTCCTTAAACTGACAAGCACTTTCCACTTTATCAAAAAATTGTCCGGCAGAAAATTCTACATCCGTCGCCAAACGAATCGCATCCGCCTCACGCAAAAAAGTTAGAAGCCCTTTTTTCGTATTAGGATTATAAAGTCGATGCAATGCGATTCGTAAACCCGCTTCAGAAAATCCGTAACCAATATGCTTGGCCGCAACCTGTTCTAGTGTATGTGCCTCATCAAACACAACAAAATCGTGCGCAAATAAATAACCCGTTTCTTCCGCATCATACTCGCGATCCCCAACCAAAGTAAAAAAAAGGGGATGATTCACCACCACCACATCCGCCCTCAAAACCGACGCGCGCGCGCGCTGATAAAAACAGCTTTCCGGCGAACACAATTTTGAAGTGCAAACATGACGCTCACTCTGTACCAAACTCCACACCCGCCCATCTGGCTGTGGATTTAAATCAGCTAGGCTTCCGTCCTTCGTCACTTTTGACCATTCATAAAGCCGCTCCAACTCCCCCACTTCACTACTCGCAAACAATTCGCCTGCCATCCGCATCACGCGATCCAATCGCCTCGGACATAAATAATTTTGCCGCCCCTTCAACAAAGTATAAGTGAAATCCTGTTTCAATAATTTCTTGGTAACAGGCAAATCTTTATGAAAAAGTTGCTCCTGCAAATTAATGGTGTGCGTGCTAAGGATTAATTTCTTCTGATTTTGCAAAGCATAAAAAAGCGACGGAATTAAGTAGGCTAAACTTTTTCCAACCCCCGTTCCTGCTTCCACCAATAAATGCTCATGATTTTCCAATGCATCCGCGATAGCCGCCGCCATCTGCTGTTGTTGAGGACGATACTCAAAATTGCTGGCTCGCGACAAAGCGCCTTCTTTTCCGAAAAAAGCTTCAATTTCAGAAACAAAACTAGACGAAAACGCTTCAATCGGTGCGATCATTCTTGAAACAACTCTTTAAAAAATACTTTCATCGCTTTCCACGATCTTTTATCGGCTAATTCATTATAAGCCACACCTTCGATGCCATAACTAGCAGCCTTAGGATAAGTAAACGCATGCCCCGCATTACCGTAACTGACCATCTGCCAATCCACCTTCGCGTCTCGCATCTCTTTTTGAAACGCAGCAACTTCTTCCGCTGGAACTAAAGGATCATCCGCACCATGCAACGCTAAAACTTTACCCTTAATCTGTTTCGCATCCTCAGGTGTAGGAGAATCTAATCCTCCATGAAACGAAACCACCCCCGCCACATTTGCGCCACTACGCGCTAATTCCAAAACCGTTGTTCCTCCAAAACAATAACCCATCGCTGCCATCTTATCACTGTCCACTTCAGACTGCTTTTGCAAAACCTTCAAAGCCGCTAAAACTCGCGAACGAAGAAGTTGCCGATCTCCTTTTAATTGACCCGAAATCGCACCCGCTTCCTTTGCATTGGCAGGTCGATTTTTTATTCCATAAATATCCGCCGCAAACGCCACATAACCCAACTCCGCCAACTGCTCCGCCTTTTGCTTACTAAACTCGCCAATCCCCATCCAATCATGCACCACCAAAATGCCGGGATGTTTCGATTTTTGCGCATCATCATACACCAAATAACCCTCCATTTTCGTGTCACCCTCTTCGTAAGCGATGTTTTGCTTGATTAATTCGGCATAACTAGAAGCGGTTAAAAAAAAGAAAAGAAAAAGAAATGAAGTTTTCATGATTCAAAATTAGATCATCAACTCACGATGTCTAGCGGATTAAGTGCAATTCTCTCTTGCGCTTAGTTTGATCCCAAGCTAAAAATTAAATTGTGATCGGTATAACCATCGCAACCACTTCGGAAAATCTTCCGATAATTTATTATCTTAACCCTAATCTTAGAAAATTATTATGAAAATTCGCTCCAGTTGGTTTTTATTTTTTATCCTTTGTTTAACTACTTTCTTGCACGCAGAAGATAAAACCCTGCGCATCATCGGTTGGGAAGGTTACATGGACGAATCCTTTGTCAAAGGATTCGAAGCCAAAACCGGTTACAAAATCGCCGCCACTTACGCCGGCTCGTCCGATGAAATGTTTGCCAAAATTAAAGCGGGCGGAAATCAAACTTATGATATGGTTACAGCTTCTGGTGATCTCACTAGACGTCTTTACGACGCCAATCTGATCGAACCACTCGATCTTAGCCAAGTACCTAATTATTCTAAACTTTTTTCTCTCTTCCAAAAACCTACTTACAACACGTTTGATGGAAAATCTTATGGCGTCTCGATCGCATGGGGACCTGATTTTTTAATTTACGACACCTCTGCGATCAAAGAGCCACCCAAATCTTGGAAAATTTTTTACGACAAAAAATATCAAAATAAAATTTCGATTAATGATTATGCGATTTTTCTTGCCGACATCGCCCTCTGGCATGGACGTCAAAAGGATCTATTTCAACTCACCCAACCCGATCTACAAACAATGAAACCACAACTCCTGGCGCTACGCCCACAACTTCGCAAATTCTGGACCAGCCAAGGCGAGCTGGCTCAACTTTTTCTCAATAAAGAAATCACTATGGCCTGGGGTTGGGCCGTCACCGTTGCACAACTCAAAAAAGCTGGCTTTCCTGTCGGGGCAACCATTCCTGAAGAAGGCACTACCGGATGGTCTGATTCTTGGATGATTATCAAAGGCTCGCCTCACGCGAAAATTGCGCATCAATTCATGAATTACATGCTCGAAGGAGAACCTCAAAAGAAACTCGTCGAAGTTTCTCAATACTGGCCCGTCTCTCAAAACATTGCACCGTTGCTTTCCGCGCAAGAAAAAGCGGATTACCATATTGATGACATGGAAAGTTATCGCAGCAAAATTTATTTTTGGGAAACAGTCAAAAATTACGATGAATGGACCGCACTTTGGAACGAATTTCGCGGCCAGTAATCTTTCCTAAATCTGAGTAAAACAATGACTAAAGCGGAAATTGCTAAACGTCCGCGAGATTTCTCTTTTTGGATCACTTTCTCACCCGCTTTTTCTTGGCTAACCTTCTTTTATTTTGTTCCACTCGTTTTATTGCTCGCTTACGCATTTTTTCATCACGATTACGTGCGAGTGGTGCGCACTTTCACGTTAGAAAATTTTATCGAAATTTTTTCTAATCCTGGATATCGCAACACACTTTTTCGCACATTTCGTATCGCGACTCTGGTCACGGTTATTGACGCGTTGATCGCTCTGCCTGCAGCCTACTTCATTGCACTTCACACAGGTCGTTTCAAAAATATCGCAATGATTTTGCTCTTGCTGCCTTTATGGTCAAGTTATCTCGTTCGCATTTTTGCGTGGCGAATTATTTTAGGTTACAACGGTGTGCTCAACGGCTTTCTCACTCAATTTCATTTTCTAAAAGAACCTACCACTCTTTTTCTCTACAACCAATTTTCCATGGTAATAACATTATGTTACATTTGGCTTCCGTTTATGGTTTTGCCTCTGATCGGCGCCTTCGAGCGACTCCCCAAACGTCTTCTCGAAGCTTCAGCTGATTTAGGAGCATCCGGTAGGATCACATTACAACGCATCGTTTTTCCGCTAATTATTCCAGGCCTATTAGCGGGTGGACTTTCCGTTTTCAGTTTAACGGTTGGTGATTACATCACTCCTTCGATGGTTGGCGGTGCGGGCGATATTCTCGCCGGTAATATTGTTGCCTCCCAATTCGGCGTGGCGGATAATTGGCCCTTAGGCGCCGCGTTTGCGACCGTTTTATTAATCATTTTATTTTTCCTCATGAGTTTTCTTTCCAAAAAAGGAGCGCTCGAAAATTTATGAAGTGGACTTTAGGTTTTTACACCACACTGGTTTACCTTTTCATGTATTTGCCCATCGCGGTGATTATTCTTTTTAGTTTTAGCCAAAGCGAAATTCTTTCTCTGCCCATTTCAGGTTGGACGTTTGATTGGTACCGTGACGCCTTGCAAGACGCCCGATTAAAAGCTGGATTAGAAAACAGTTTAAAAATTGCCTTCATCGCAACTCTTGTAGCCTCAACTCTCGGTACACTCGGCGCTTTAGCCGTTCAACGTTATCAATTTTTGGGTCGCACAGCTTTTCGCACCGCAATCATGTTACCCATTTTACTTCCAGGAATTATTACCGGTGTGGCCATGTTAAGTTTTTTTGCGACAATTCATTTACCTTTAGGTTTAGCAACCGTCATGATCGGCCACGCCACGTTTGGATTTCCCGTGGTCTTTAACACCGTAGCTTCACGTTTGGCGCGCTTACCGAAAAATCTGGAAGAAGCCGCCGCAGATCTCGGTTCTAATCCGCGTCAAACTTTTCAAAAAGTGCTTTTCCCTGCGATGCGATCTTCCATTATTGCTGGCGCGCTTTTAGCTTTCACTTTAAGTTTCGACGAAATCATTGTGACTCTTTTCCTCACCGGACAACAAAATACACTTCCCACCGAAATTTGGGCTCGTTTGCGTTTTGGTATGACCCCAGAAATTAACGCTATCGTCACGATGATTTTAATTCTTTCCTGCGGTTTAGTCCTCCTCAGCCAACGTTTTTCCAAAGAATAATTATGACCTCAGGTTCTATTTCCATTCGTAGCTTAAAAAAATCCTACGGTAACGCACGCGGTGTCGAAAATATTTCTCTCGAAATTCAATCAGGCGAATTTTTCACACTTTTAGGTGCTTCCGGCTCTGGCAAAACAACTTTGCTCCGACTAATCGGCGGCTTTGAAAAACCGGACCAAGGCGAAATATGGATTGGCGATCAAAACGTGACTCAAACTTCGGCTTATCGACGCAATGTTCACACTGTTTTCCAAGATTACGCGCTTTTTCCTCATCTCACCGTTCGCGATAACGTAGCATTCGCTCTCGATATCAAACGCATTGGCGCTTCTGAGCAAAAACAAAAAATTGATGAAGCCTTACAATTAGTCGGTTTAAGCGGTTTCAGCGAACGGAAACCATCTCAGCTTTCCGGAGGTCAACAGCAACGTGTCGCTTTAGCTCGCGCCATTGTCGATCGACCTGCTGTTTTGCTTTTAGATGAACCCCTTTCCGCATTGGATGCAAAAATTCGTCAGGAACTGCGCGAAAGCTTAAAACAACTTCAGCGCAGCACTCGCATTACTTTTCTCTACGTGACTCACGACCAAGAAGAAGCACTGATTCTTTCCGATCGTTTAGCCGTTATGCAAAATGGATTTCTGCAACAAGTCGGCACACCTGTAGATATTTATGAACAACCGATTAACGGTTACGTCGCAAGATTTATCGGAAAGACAAATTTCATCACGGGCAAATTAAAACAAATGCAAAACTCTTACGGAACCATACAAATAGATTCTTTAAATTTTCAAGGCCACTTAACTACTTCCTTAAATCTCGAATCCGACGTGCAATTAATGATTCGTCCGGAAAATGTGCAAATCACTTCACAACAATTGCCCCATTCTTTAAGCGGCAAAATCGTTCAAGCCCACTACCTCGGAGCCACTACAGAATATTTAATCATTACCCAACTTGGACCCTTTCGAGTTTTAGAAATTCGACAACGCGGCACACCCAGTCACACCGAAGGCGCTAACGTTTTTCTTTCTTGGAACTCTGAAAATGCCAGAATTTATCCAACGGGAAATTTATAACTGAGCCAATTTAACTGAATAAATATCTTTCTCTTGTCGAATTTCCTTGAGCGCTTCTTCGGGTGGAGCGCTATCCAGTTGCAAAATGGTTAACGCGCGGCCCCCTTGCTTGTTACGACTCAAAGCCATATTCGCGATATTCACTTGATATTTACCCATCAACGTTCCGATCCATCCAACAATACCAGGACGATCTTTGTTTTCCATGAAGAAGAGCACGCCATCCGTGCCACTTTCGATGGCGCCGTCATTAAACCGAACCAAGCGCGGATTTTGGCCGAAAAAGGTAGCTGCTACAGAAATAGTTTCTTCGCCCGCTCGCGCTTCCACCTCTACCAGTTCAGCGTAATCGCAAGCTTCATGCGCTTTAATCTCGTTAAATTTCAATCCCAAAGTTTGCGCAAATTTGGTAACATTGATTTGATTCATCTCGCTACCCGCGGCCTGTTTCAGAAACCCTTCCAATATCGCCCGTGTCACAGGCGCAACGGTATAATCAGTAATAGGACCGTAATAACGAATCGTTAATTGCTCGGCACGTTTCGGTCCGACTTGAGACAACAGAGAACCCAGCTTCCTTCCCAGCAACAAATAAGGCCGCAACACTTCCATCGTTTTGGCATCGACACTGGGAAGATTTACGGAATTGCGCACGACACCGTTTAATAAAAAATCGGTGATTTGTTCTGCAATTTCAACACCCACATTTTCCTGCGCTTCGGCAGTAGAAGCTCCCAAATGCGGAGAAAGAATGAGATTGGGAATTTCTCGTAATGGCCAATCGCCAGGAGGTGGTTCCACTTCGTAAACATCCAATGCCGCTCCTCCCACTTGCCCATTCTTGAGCGCCTCTGCCAAAGCCTCTTCATCAACCAATCCGCCGCGCGCACAGTTCACAATGCGCACACCTTTTTTGCAAAGAGTCAAAGTCTTTGCATTCAAAATATTTTTCGTTTCAGCCGTAAGTGGAGAATGCAATGTAATAAAATCAGCTTCCGGCAAAAGTTGTTCCACTTTTTCGCAAAGCTCAACCTGCAAACTTTTCGCCCGGCTAAGCGACATATAAGGATCAAACACTTTCACGCGCATGCCCAAAGCAATCGCGCGTCGGGCGACCTCACCGCCAATGCGTCCCATGCCGATAATTCCTAGCGTTTTACCGTAGAGTTCCGTGCCCTGGAACGATTTGCGATCCCACTTACCCGCTTTCATCGAAGCGTGGGCTTGAGGGATGTGTCGTGCTAAAGAAAAAAGCAACGAAAGCGCATGTTCCGCCGTGGAAATCGTATTGCCACCTGGCGTGTTCATGACCAGTATACCGCGCTCAGTCGCTGCGTCGACATCAACATTATCGACCCCCACACCTGCACGCCCAATCACTTTCAGTTTTGGCGTTTTTTTAAGAAAATCTGCATTCACTTGTGTCGCACTGCGAACAATTAACCCATCCACTTCCGCAAGAACGACAGAAAGCTTTTCAGCTGAAACATCCTTAGCTTGAATAACTTCAATTTGGCCGCTTTGTTTTAAAACTTCCAAACCCCGTTCAGAAACGGTTTCTGCCACAAAAACACGATAAGATGCCGCCATAAATGCTTAACGCTTCCAATCGAGCGCGCCTTTTTTTAACTCATACAAAAAACCAACAAACAAAACACCTTGGAATAAAAGCATAGCCCCTAACACGCTCCACATTTCTGTTGTCATTTCCTTAAAAACCAAAGCCCAAGGATAAAGAAAAACAATTTCGATATCGAAAACAATAAAAAGCATCGCCACCAAATAAAATTTTACCGAAAAACGGGGATTAGATGGGCTAATGGGATTCATGCCGCACTCGTAAGGCATATCTTTGGCTTGAGTGTGTTTAATTTTTTTGCCCAATATTAGCGGCGCCACTAATGCGCCACCTGCAAAAGCAATCGCAACGAAAATTTGAATCAGAAGCGGAAAATAGTCGCTAACCATGAATTTATCGCACTACTAAAACAGGACATGGGGCGTGACGAATCACGCGTTCCGCCGTGCTGCCTAACAGCACATGCTTCAACCCAGAAAAACCGTGTGTGGAAATCACAATAAGATCAGCATTTTTCTTTTTTGCTGCGCGACAAATCAGATCAAAAGGATTGCCAGTATCCAATATAATTTCCGAGCGAATCGAAGCAGGAATTTTATTTTGAATTTTTTTCAAACTTTTCTTCGCTTCATCCTGCAAACGTTGATACCAATCAATAGCAGTAAATTGCTCGGCGCCTGCCACCATGGTAAACGTAACCACATGGATTAAAATCAAGGAAGCCTTCGATTGTTGGGCCAAAGCAATTGCGCGATTTAACGCTTTTTGTGAAGTCGGCGAAAAGTCTAAGGGAACTAAAATTTTATTAAATTGAGCAGGGTTTTTCGTAGCCATATTCTCTATTTACTCCTTTCCGGTCGCTCCACAAGTTTTTTTGATTATCTTATTGGATTTAAACCACTAAATTCACGAGTTTGCCCCGCACAATAATCCATTTTTTAATCGGCTGATCCCCTAATAATTTTTTGATGGATTCGGAATCCAAAACCGTTTGTTTTAATTTTTCTTCATCAAGAGAAACAGCCACTGTCAGCTTTGTTCGCACTTTTCCATTGATTTGCACGACCATTTCCACTTCGTCTTCCACTAAAAATTGGGCATCAAATTGCGGCCAATTTTCATAAGCCAAAGTCTTAGAATACCCTAATAATTTCCATAATTCTTCCGCTAAATGAGGCGCCAAAGGCGCTAGCAATTTAACAAAAGTCTCCACACTTTCCTTGGATAAAAACTGAGTGCTTGCCACCCTTTTCATCGTTTCATTCACCCACTCCATGAGCGCGGAAATCGCAGTGTTAAATCGCATGCTCTCAATATCTTCAGTTACTCTTTTTATGGTTTGATGCAAAAGTTTATTAGCTTCTAGCGATGGATCTCCCTCTTGAATCGATGCGGCCAATTGATACGCATCTTCTTTTTCCTCCACAAACAAACGCCAGACGCGTGCCAAAAAATTGTGCACACCGCGAATACCTTGCATCGACCACGGTTTACTTTGTTCCAAAGGCCCCATGAACATTTCATAAAGACGAAAACTGTCCGCGCCAAACTCTCCCACCACATCATCGGGATTAATCACATTGCCACGACTCTTCGACATTTTTTGTCCATCTTCGCCTAAAATTAATCCTTGGTTAATCAAACGATGAAACGGTTCAGGTGTAGAAACGTGTCCCAAATCAAACAGCACCTTATGCCAAAACCGCGCATAAAGCAGATGCAAAACTGCATGCTCAGCCCCGCCAATGTAAAGATCCACACCATGCTTCCCCATCCAATATTCTTCTTTTACGGATTGACAAAATGTCGTGTCATTTTTCGGATCGATATAACGCAAATAATACCAACACGAACCCGC
The DNA here is from genome assembly GCA_041395165.1 of Verrucomicrobiia bacterium. Lineage (GTDB taxonomy): Bacteria > Verrucomicrobiota > Verrucomicrobiia > JADLBR01 > JAIBCM01 > JAIBCM01. The sequence continues at coordinate 49,165 of JAWLBA010000002.1, read as the reverse complement.
CCAATTCGGCATCACATTGGTTTCGCGCCTCCCGCCATTCGATAAATTAACCCAATCATTTGCTCGTGTCAGCGGCGGGTTGCCATCTGGCGTAGGTTTAAAATCGGTCAAATCAGGAGGCAAAACGGGCAAATCCGTTTCCGCAATCGACTCATGACTTTCTCCGTGCCACACAATCGGAAAAGGCTCGCCCCAATAAAGTTGTCGCGAAAAAAGCCAATCGCGCAGTTTGTAATTCACTTTTTTCTTTCCGAGATTTTTTTCTTCAAGCCATTGAGTGATTTGCTTCTTAAATTCTGCGGTGGATAAACCATTAAATTCTCCTGAATGAATCGCTTGCCCATCGCCCGTGTAACATTTTTCAGTATGGCCGGCCGGAGGTTTGACAACTTGAACTACAGACAAATGAAATTGAGTAGCAAATTCGTGATCGCGTTCATCATGCGCTGGCACGGCCATAATGGCGCCTGTGCCGTAAGTTGCGAGCACATAATCAGCAATCCAAATCGGAATTTTTGCCTTAGGATCATCCGCCGAATAAACCGGATTGAAAGCGTAAGCTCCGGTAAACACACCAGTCTTTTCTTTTGCTAAATCCGTGCGTTCTAAATCACTTTTTTGCGAAGCAACACGACAATAATTTTCTACTGCTTTCTTTTGATCCGATGCTGTGATTTGCGAAACCAAAGGATGTTCAGGAGCTAAAACAAGATAAGTCGCACCAAATAATGTGTCGGGTCGGGTTGTAAACACAGTAATGACCTCACCCAATTCCGTTTTAAAAACTACCTCTGCACCTTCGCTTCGCCCAATCCAGTTGCGTTGCATTTCTTTGATGTTTTCCGGCCACTCGACCAACTCCAAATCATTTAATAAACGCTCGGCATAAGCTGTGATTTTTAGCATCCACTGTCGCAATATTCTTTTTTCTACCGGATGATTGCCTCGCTCCGATCTTGGGCCTTCCGGCGTCTGAATAATTTCTTCATTTGAAAGCCCCGTGCCCATTGCAGGACAAAACCACACTGGCGCATCCGCCACGTAAGCCAAACCTTTTTTATAAAGCTGAAGAAAAATCCATTGCGTCCATTTGAAATAATGCGGATCGGTCGTGTTGATTTCACGATCCCAATCGTAAGAAAAACCGAGAGATTGAATTTGTCGTTTGAACGTTGCCACATTGCGTTCAGTCGCTTCACAAGGATGCACCCCCGTTTGAATTGCGTAACGTTCTGTGGGCAAACCAAACGCATCCCAACCGATGGGATGCAAAACATTAAAACCCTGCATCCGTTTGTAGCGCGCTAAAATATCGGTCGCGGTATAACCCTCAGGATGTCCCACATGCAAACCGGCACCCGAAGGATAAGGAAACATATCTAAAATATAATATTTCGGTTTTTCGCTGCCCGGCTCACCCGGATCCATCGCACGAAAGGTTTTATTATCTAGCCAATAGTGTTGCCACTTCGGCTCAATCTGATGAAAAGGATAAGCTTTTCGCTGCGTGGTTCGAATGGTTTCCATAAAAACTGCAAAAAACTTAAAAAAATTTACGCAAAACGTCAAAGTGCGAATCCAGAGATTCTATCGTCGCTTTGTAATGGCTCGCACAAGCTGCTATAACAATATCGGTTACTGGTATTGTGTAGCCTTTGCCTCGACACCGCTTAGCTATTTCAAAGGCAATTCTCCAAACTTCTGGAGTAATGGGCAACAAAGTAATGTCTTGATAAAGCTGTTGTAAGGATTGCTTTTCTTCATTATTTCGCACCCCATTACACAGTTCCAGATAGATCATATCACACCATGCAGCACGCCCTTCTATCACTATACCGCCTATTCTTTCTTGAATCTCCAATTTCCCCTGCGGACGAAAACACTCTATCCAAGCGGAAGTGTCAATTAAAACTTTGTCCATTAAACTTAACTTTCTCCTCTAAGTTTATAGAGTTCTTCAAGAGTCATAAAATCTTTAAAAGTGCCAAATTTTTTAACTATTTTAGCTAGTCTTTGTCTTCGATTAAAATCCTCTATAGCGTAAAGCACTGCTTCCTTTTTGGTCTGAGCTTTCGTATATTTCATTATTTCCTTCAGTTTTTCCTTAGGAATATCAATCGTCGTTTTCATGCTTCCAATATATCCATTTTTATATTCTTTACAATCCATTTTAGAATATCACCATAACTCCACCGGCCCGGCGGGTACGGGAATGTGATCCCGTTTTAAAACCGGTTTTTCGGATTCCAAAAATGAAGCAGGCAAGGATCGTGGACGAAATGCGGGCAAGAGATTGCCAGCATTATCCAAAAACTGGATTCGCCACTGTTGATAAACAGAAAGAATTTCTTCCAGTTCTTCGCGCGAACTTAAACGAGTAATGCGCTCGTTAAATAGTGCGTTAGGCCCGAACTGTTTTGCATACCATGGCCCCACCTTTCGAAACATTTTGCATCCCAATTCTTCTCCGAAACATTCCATCATTAAATCCAAATGGCGCCGAACAATTTTAATGCGCTCATCAAAACTCTTTTCTGCCGACCCTTGCCCTGTTTCAAAATAAAATTGAATATCTCGAAAAATCCAAGGGTTATAGAAAGCGCCACGCCCAATGCTAATCCCTTCGCAACCTGTTATCTCTACCATTTTTTTAGCAGCTTCCGGAGTTGTCACATCACCATTGCCAATCACCGGAACACTGGGCACAGCTTCCACAACGCGACGAATCCCATCTAAATTAACTCTGCCTTTAAAACCTTGCTCTCGCGTGCGACCATGCACAAAAATCGCTGCAACTCCCACATCTGCCAAGGCCTTCGCTAAATCCGGTGCGGTAATAGATTCCTCGTCCCAACCCAGACGCATTTTGCAAGTAACAGGAATTTTAACAGCCTCTACCATTTGCCTCACTAGCTCTGCGGTGGCATGATAATCCCGCATCATCGAAGAGCCGCCACCCGTTTTACAGACTTTATTAACAGGACAACCCATGTTCACATCCACCGAATTAATGCCAATCGACTCCAAATAACTTGCCGCATCACGCATTTCTTCCACAACTGAACCAAAGAGTTGAACAGCTAAAGGTTTGTCCTCAGTGCAACTTTCAATATATTTAAACGCTCTGGGATTTTTTTCTAGAAGCGAGCGTGCATTGACTAACTCTGTCGTGCAAAGACCTACGCCGCCAATTTCGCGAATGATTCGTCGAAACGGCAAATTCGTATAACCCGCCAAGGGCGATAGAAAAAAAGCGCTTTCCAATTTTAAATTACCTAACTGCATTTTTTTCAAATATTAAAAGGGCCAATATTTCACCAACTCTTCCCAACCAAGTTTTCCTAAATTAACCCAAAAAATAATATAGCCGATCCCTAACAAAGTCACAAAAAAACCTGCCAAGGTAAAAATGCCATCCCGCTCGACTCGACCTAAAGTTAATAAAATAATGGCCAACGCAGGAATCGTATTCGTGAAAGGAACGGGCAAAGGCAAACAAAGTATAAACCCATTTAAAGCAATGACTATACCGATAATCCTAGCTAACCCGAGATAACGCATCCAACGCAACCGCGGTTTCACCATTTTTTCTAAAAAAGTAGCGACTCGAATCGCTTTGCTAACGATTTTTTCCAAAGTGGCATAAGAAATGTGAGCCCGTTGCACCCGTTGTGGCAGCCAAGGTCGTTTACCCAAAGCCATGCGAAACCCCAGGAAAGCAATAGCCAATCCAAACGGAGTGGATAATCCTGGAATAGAAATCGGCATCGTAAAAGGTAACGCGAATAAAATAATCAACAACGCAAAGCCTCGACCCTTTAAAATTTGCCGCAACTGTCCAACGGTCAATGATTGGCCTGCCGCTTTTTCTAAAATTTTTTTTAAATCGCGACTGAGTCTGCCTTCTTTAATGACTGCTTCAGAAAGAGACATATACCATCTCAATCACGCTTCTTATTTTCTATCCAACGCGAAACAAATACCGAAGTCACTATCGCAGTAATCAAAACCGCGCCGATCACACTTAAAGAAATAATAGTAGGAATTTCGTAAAAATCAGCGATTAACATTTTAATTCCCACAAAACTTAAAACCACTGCCAAACCCGCTTTTAAGAAAATGAATTTCTGCATAAAACTCGCCAGCAAGAAATAAAGCGAACGCAACCCTAAAACGGCACACACATTAGACGTGTAAACGATGAAGGGATCTTTCGTAACAGAAAAAATTGCGGGAATGGAGTCTAAAGCAAAAATCAAGTCGGTCGACTCCACCATAATCAACACCAACATCAATGGAGTAAAAAATCGTTGACCATTTTTATGCACAACAAAACGTTTCCCTTCATAAGCATTGGTGAATGGAAAAACTTTCTTGGCCCAACGAAAAACCCAAATATTTTCCAAGTGCGCATCATCGTCCTCCTTTTGGAAAAACATTCGAAGGCCTGTTATCACAAGAAAAGCGCCAAAAACATACATGACCCAATGAAATCGTTGAACCAGGACCACGCCTACTCCGATCATAATCCCACGCATAACCAAGGCCCCTAAAACACCCCAAAATAAAACAGTATGCTGATACTCTCGAGGAACTTTGAAATGGGTAAATATGAGAACGAAAATAAAAATATTATCTACGCTCAAGGAATATTCAATCAAGTAGCCCGTAAAAAACTCCAAACCTTTATCTGCCCCTTTCCAATACCAAACAAAGCCACAAAAACCCATGGAAAGCGCGATCCAAATTAAACTTCCAATCAAAGCTTCTCGCGGACGAATCTCATGCGCGCTTCGATGAAAAACAAAAAGATCAAGTAAAAGCAAAACTAATATTCCAGCGTTAAACGCAATCCAAAAACTAAGGGGAGTTTCCATAGAAGTAAGCATGTTACGCTAGCATAAAAAAACAAAACTACCAGCGCTATGCACAAATCTCACTTTACCCACCACTCATTACTCGTTACCTTATATGATAAGCGCCCATAGCTCAGGGGACTAGAGCAGCTGCCTTCTAAGCAGCGGGTCGATGGTTCGAATCCATCTGGGCGCGATTTTAATTAAGGATTAAGAGTTATGAATTAAAAAGTAAATTTTCATAATTTCTAATTTATAATTTTGCTATGTTAACCAAACGAATCATCCCTTGTCTCGATGTCAACCAAGGACGCGTTGTCAAAGGAATTAAATTTCTGGAACTGCGCGATGCGGGTGACCCTGTTGAAGCCGCAAAAAAATATAACGATCAAGGTGCCGATGAACTCATTTTTTTAGACATCACCGCTTCCCACGAACAACGCAAAACCATCCTCGATGTCGTAGAACGAACTGCTGAAGAAATTTTCATGCCTTTGACCGTGGGCGGCGGCATTCGAACTTTGGACGATATTCACGCCCTGCTCCAAGCTGGAGCGGATAAAGTAAGTATCAACACCACCGCCATCCAAAATCCGCGTTTTATCCAAGAAGCTGCTGAACGATTTGGCAGCCAATGCATCGTCCTAGCCATGGATGCAAAAAGAAATCCCGATGGAAAAAGTTGGCAGATTTATACTCATGGCGGCAGAAATGCCACGGGTCTAGATGCCATGGCTTGGGCACAAAAAGGAGTCAACCTCGGTGCAGGCGAAATTTTATTAACTAGCATGGACGCCGATGGCACTAAAGAAGGCTACGATATTGCTTTAACTCGCGCTATTTCTGATGCGGTTCATGTGCCCATCATCGCAAGCGGTGGGGCAGGAAAACTGGAACATTTTTACGATGTGCTCTCTGAAGGCAAAGCCGACGCCGTTTTAGCCGCAAGCCTTTTTCACTTCGGCCAATTTACCATTAAACAGGTTAAAGAGTATCTTAATGAAAAGAGTCTACCCATTCGGCTATAAAAATGATAGTGCATATTAATGCCTTCGTGAATGGAATCTGCCATCCCTATGTTGACAGTTTTACAAAAAAATTACAATGAGCTCCTTGCTTCCAACAACCTCCAATATTAAATTAAAAGAACATGAAATTTATCCTCTTAAGTTTTTTTATACTAGCCTTCACTTTATCTCACGCTCAAGAAACGAGCGAAGACATTCTCCCAAACGAAGCTTCTTACTTGGAAACTTATTATCTCGTTGTCTTAGGTAACTATCATGATTTTCATGAAGCCAATCGCCAGACAAAAAATATTAGCAAAATTTCTCACACACCTTTTTCCCTAAGAAACCATATTTACGATGAAAAAAGAGGGCTCATTCTTCCCGATAATGATCCCGACGAAAGTTACGCTGGCGATTACCTTTTACGCCGAGACAATCTCGATTACGAAACCCACCAAGAATATCTCTCCATCGAAAAATCCGAAGCTTATCCCGGACTCGTCCCGAATCATTACATCATCCTTGCTGGCATTTATAAAAATCAAGCCGACGCCCAAAAAAGTTTAAAACGCTATCAACCTGTTGCCTCAAAAGCTTACATCCAAAAAACCAAAATTTACATGGGCTGTATTCACTAGAGTTTCGCTCTTTATCGTTTTGCTGACTTGCGCCAACAATCCATCGTGTGATCATCCACCATCCCCACCGCCTGCATAAACGCATAACAAATCGTAGAACCTCGAAACTTAAAACCGCGTAAACCCATATCCTTACTCATCGCATCCGAAACTGGCGAGGTTGATGGAATGTTCTTTAGCATTTTCGGTTGATTAACAATCGTTTTACCGCCAACAAAACCCCACACATATTTATCGAACGATCCAAACTCCTTTTGAATTTCCATAAAACGTTTCGCATTATTAATTGCCGCCTCAATTTTGAGCCGATTACGAATAATTCCTGCATCCTGCATCAAAGCCTCCACTTTCTTTGCATTAAACTTCGCCACCTTCCCCACATCAAAACTCGCAAATGCCTTGCGAAAATTTTCTCGCTTCTTCAACACCGTCAACCAACTCAATCCCGCCTGAAAACTTTCCAACACCAAAAACTCAAACAACTTCTTATCCTCATGCACCGCCTTCCCCCACTCCTCATCATGATATTTCACATAAATCGGCTCTTTCAGACACCATTGGCAGCGAGGTTTATTTTTAAACATAAAATATTGTTCGAAAAATATTTCCGAAATTAAAGTAAATACTTATGCTATCTTGAAAAAAACAATAATTAGAATGACTTTCACCAACATTGCCGCTTATCAGTTTGCAACACTAACGGATTTAAAACCATTGCGTGAACGTTTATTGGCGCAATGTAAACAGTGGAAACTAAAAGGCACTATTTTACTAAGTCCAGAAGGCATCAACCTTTTTGTTGCTGGCGAAAAAAAGCCAATCGAACAACTTCTTGCTCTTTTGCGCGCCATTCCCGGTTTAGAAAAATTAACTCCCAAATACAGCGAAAGTGATCATCAACCTTTCACACGCATGCTTGTTCGCCTAAAAAAAGAAATCATCGCTTTTGGAGTCGAAGGAATCCATCCAGCGCAACACACCTCGCCTAAACTTTCCGCTCGCACACTGAAACAATGGCTCGATGAAGGAAAGTCGCTCACCCTCTTGGACACAAGAAACGATTACGAAGTGAAATTGGGCACATTTAAAGGTGCGCGTTCTCTTGATCTCGATCATTTTAGAAATTTTCCTCAAGCAGTTCAAAAGTCGCTTACCGATTTAAAAAATGATAAAGAACAAAAACCTATTGTTATGTTTTGCACCGGTGGCATTCGCTGCGAAAAAGCGGGGCCTTTTATGGAAAGTGCTGGTTTTCAAAACATTTACCAACTCGATGGCGGCATCTTAAAATATTTCGAAGAATGCGGCAACGAACATTATGAAGGCGAATGTTTTGTATTCGATCAACGTGTGGGCGTAGATCCCGCACTGCGCGAAACCGAGGCAACACAATGTTACGCTTGCCAAACACCACTTAATTCGAACGACCAAAAGGACGAGCGATTTGTCCCTGGCAAATCATGTCCCTACTGTTTTACCAAGTCTCAAGAACAAAAAGAGAAACTTCTCGCTAAACGTCATGCCGCAATTCGTCGCACCACAACTCCTTTGCCAGGCAGCCAACCTTATGAAAATCGTCGTCCCCTCGTAATTTCGACAGCTCATGATGGAAAAACACTTCTCGATTGCTATTGCGATATTTTCCCACACATCTCACGAGAAGAATGGTCGCAACGTTTTGCAAAAAACCTTTTTCAAAATGAAAACGGCCAGCTCGTCACCTCTAATCACATAGTAAAAACGAGGGAAAAATATATTCAAATTTTTCCGGAAAATATCGAGCCCAACATTAATTCCGACATCCAAATTCTCCATGAAGACGAAGCGCTTCTGATAATTAATAAACCTGCACCTTTACCTGTTCATCCTAGTGGTCGCTTCAATCGCAACACGCTGCAATATATTTTACACCAAGTTTACGCCCCTCAAAAACCGCAGCCCGCCCATCGTCTGGACGCGAACACCACTGGGCTTATTGTTTGCACGCGCACACGACATTTTGCCAAACTATTACAACCTCAATTTGAAAACGGTGAGGTAGAAAAAATTTATCTCGCTCGCGTCCAAGGCCAACCTGCTAAAGAATTTTTTGTTTGCGAAGCGCACATTAGCAAAGAACCCACTCAGCTTGGCGCGAGAACAATTGATGAAGCGCATGGTCTGCCCGCTCGCACAGAATTTAAGATTTTAGAGCGCTTTTCCGACAACACCACACTTCTCGAAGTGAAACCCGTCACGGGTCGAACCAATCAGATTCGTCTACATCTTTGGCACCTGGGTTTTCCTATTTGCGGCGATTCCACATATCTTCCCAACCAAAAATTAGGCAAAATTCAAACTTTGGCGGTCAATGATCCTCCACTTTGTCTTCATGCCTGGAAAATAAATTTTCATCATCCACTCAACAGCAACCGGGTCGCTTTCGAAACCACAATGCCGCATTGGTCAGTTGAATTTCAAACTGCATCATATCAATAAGTTTTTAATAATCAGAATTGTTTTTCTAAAAAATAAATTCATATTTTTTATATGAAATCTCATATCTTGCTTTTACTTCTTCTATTGTGTGGTTGCGCTTCGAATGGCGGAGGCCGTCACAGTTCCGATTCATCCATTGCCTGGGATTTTCGTAAACCAACTCGTTATGCGCCCAATGGACAAGTTTTTCTCAATGTAAATGGAGAAAGTTATCAAATTATTTCTCGAGCCACAGCCCGCTACCGACAGTTAGTGCCTCAAGAGTTTCAGAATTATGACATTCCCGCTGACGCCATCACCGCTGCATCCTCTTGGTATGCCAATGGTGGCGACATCCTTTTCGTTGTGGAAAAATCCCGACAACTTGAAGTGTTTCGTCGTGAAAAAAATAATCGCCCTAGCAATTATTACATCCTAGAAAAAGTTTCCACGATTCCTCTTTAATGACTCCTTGGCCTAAAAATTAAGCTGGGCATTTGCCAAGATTCTTTCAAAAAGAGATCAGCATGAAAACGCCTCTTGCCAAACGCGTAGAGATCACTCTTTGGATTCTATTTTTAGGATGCACTCTCGCCGTGCGTTATTATTTTATTCATTTTTTCCCGACTTATATTTGGTCTAAAGATTCAAGCTCGTATGTCGACACGGCGTTTCAATGGATCAATTCCGGTGTTTGGGAAACGGATATTCGTCGCGGCCCTGTTTACTCTCTTTTCGTCGGGTTAATTCTAAAAATAGTTCCCAACCTTTCCGCCATCATGATTGCGCAACATATCTTGGGCGCAATCGCGATTATTTTAGCTGTTGTCTTATTTTGTCGAATTTACCCGAGCGACACACGATGGCTCATTCTTCTTTGCGGCGCAGCTTATGGACTTTATGAGTTGCCACTTTATTTAGAGCATCTCATTCGCAACGAAACGTTGCTACTTATTTTTGCCACCGGAGCATTGGGCGCTTGGACCATGGCGCTTCATTCTCTTCATCCTTCACGCTGGCTTTTGATAAGTGGATTAAGTGCCGGCTTGCTCACGCTTACAAAAAATATTTTTTTACCCTTTCCTTTTTTGGTCATAACTGTGTTGCTTTATCTTCGCTTTAAAAATAAACGCACTTTTCTATTGCCCGCACTCGCTTTTATCGGCTCATTCTTCCTGCCTTATATTGCTGTCTACTTTCAACATTCCTCAGCTCCCGATAAAACCGAGCGCTCTTCTTATGCTGGAGTTCAATTTTACGGACGCGTTGCGCAATGGACTTATCTCGAAGGCGGTCTTTATCCTGAAATTAAAACTTTGATTCGTAAACCGGTAGAAACCTACCGAAAATTTAAAAAGCTAGACAACAATGTGGTTATTAAAAAACTTATCGTTCCCGTGATCGAAGAACATCTCAAAACCCAAGGAAAAGGTTTTACAGAAGTCGATCGCATCTGTCTCAATCTCGCTTTTGAAGCGATTCGTAAAAATCCCGGACTCTTTACCAAACAAGTCTTGAACGACCTTTACAAACTGCATTTTCGTTGTGGCTACCAAAGCCGCTTATTAAAAGCACACGATCTCCGCGACCTGATCGAAGACATGGAACAAATCTCGCGCCCAGATCCTATGATGGATTACGACGCCACCATGCAAACTCTTCATCAACAAGTGGAAGTTAATAATTTTTCGAGTTATTACCGCTTCATAAAAATGGCGTGGCTCTTTGAAATTTTTCCTCCCGCGCTTCTTACTACATTATTGTTGCCACTCTTGTTTTTTTTCGATCGAACACCTATGCGCTTTTTTTGGCTAACCGTTGCAGGTGTCTGGTTTTTTAATATTATCCTTCTTGCCACTGTGGGACGACCTCTCAATCGCTACTTCGTGCCTCTCGCCCCTCTTATGTTTTGGACGCTGACCGGTGCCCTAATCTGGCTCTGGCAACAACGTTTTCGCTTTCAAAAATCGTCATGATTTATGAAACTCGCTTACCTTTTTGATCGCTTTCCTTCTTTCACTCGCACTTTTTGCCTGAGAGAAATTCAAGGACTTCAACATCATGATGTTTATCCCATGATTTTTTCCTTACAAAACCCGAACGATGAACTCGTCCACGAGTCAACTGCTTCCGTTCATTATCTTCCCGAGGCTCAAGAAATTAAAAATCAATTCTTTCAAAAAGAAAATTTAAACAAAAAAAGAAAAAAGATTTTAAGAAATTGGGGAGAACAGGGAGACAAGCAACGCATCTATGAAGCCGGCTATATCGGCCAAATACTAAAACAAAATCGTGTTTCTCACATTCACGCACATTTTGCCGGAACCGCAGCTCGCACAGCTTATTGGATCAAAAAACTTTACGGCATTCCTTTTAGTTTCACTGCTCATGCCAACGATTTTTTTTGCCATTCCGACTATCCCGTAACTTTGGACGATCTTTTTAAATTCGCCACATTCATCGTCACAGTGAGCGACTTCAGCGTCAGCGAACTACAAAAACGTTTTCCTCAAGCCCGAAAAAAAATTCATCGCGTTTACAATGGCATTGATCTGACGCATTTTCCCGTCACTCAACCACAAAATAACCCTCCGCTATTTCTTTCTATTGGTCGGCTGATTGAAAAAAAAGGATTCGAACCACTCATCGAATCCTGTGTACTTTTAAAAGAAAAAGGATTAACATTTCGTTGTGAAATTATCGGAGAAGGCCCTCTGGAACAAACTCTCCAACAACACATTCAAAAGCATCATCTTCAAAATGAAGTTCGATTATTAGGACCTCAACCGCAAAATTTTATTATCGATAAACTGCAAAAAAGTTATCTTTTTGTTCTACCTTGCGTTACAGAAAAAGATGGAGGAAAAGATAATTTACCCACTGTAATTGTGGAAGCTATGGCATGTGCTTTACCGATTATTTCTACCCACTTAGCTGGCGTCCCGGAAATGGTGGTCCACGAAAAAAATGGTTTATTAGTTGAAGAAAAAAATGTGCCTCAACTTGTCGCAGCGCTAGAAACTTTATTAAAAAATCCTAAACAAGTCATTCAATTTGGAAAAAAAAGCCGACAATTTGCTGAAGAAAAATTTGCCCTTACCATCACCACGCAACAACTAAAAAACCTTTTTCTTGGTTATCAATCTTGGTGGCGAAGGTGGTTAAGCATTTAAAGCTTCCTGATAAATTTCTTCTAAAATATTAATTTGAAGTTCTGGAGCAAAAATCGTTTTAATTTTTTCCGTCGCGACTTGAGAAATACGGCGATAAGTCGTCTCATCTTGAGTAAGAGCCAGCAACTTTTCCGCTAATGCATCGGAGTTTTTTTCGGGCAATAAATAACCGTCTTTTTCATTTTCTACAGCCTCAGGAATACCTGCATGAGGTGTCGAAAAACAGACCAATCCTGTCGCCATGGCTTCCAGCAAAGAGTTAGGAATGCCCTCAATATCATTTAAATTATTGGCTTCGCTCGGGTGAAGAAAAAAGTGACTTTGATAAAAAAGCGTCCTTAACGCTTCGCGATCTAAAAACCCGACAAAAAAAACTTTGCGCGTTAAATCCAAACGCCAAACTTCTCGCTGAATCTCGCCAAGTTGTGGGCCATCGCCTGCAATGGTAAAAGTAGCATTAGGATATTTTTTAACAAATTGAGCAAAAGCTCTAAGTGCGGTAAACACTCCTTTTTTTGCAGTCAACCGACAAGCTTGAACTAAACCCCAAGCGCCATCCGCAGGCCATTTTCTTTCCTGGCGCGCAAAAAACTGCCAAGGCACACTTGTTCGATTTAACCGAATCTTTTCTGGCGGACATCCCAACTCTTTCAAAATCGGCATAAAACTTTCACAACGAGCAAGAATTAATTTTGCCTTATCAAACACTTCTGGTAACCAAACGATATCACCCGGTCTTCTCACGTAAGCGCCTAAATCTGCGCCATGAAAAGAAACAACGGTTGGCTTTTTCCAATGTTCAAAAATCGGAGCTAATCGCGTGGCCTCGTGCCCAAAATAAATATGTAACAAATCGGTATGAGCTTGATCTAAAGTTTCCAACACGACTCGTCCCGTTCCCTTATAAATCACCTGAGGTTTTCGAAGTACATACTTCAACCAAGCGCGATTCCACCATTGCGAACGTCCTTCGGGCAAAACAAAAACTTCATCATGTGGAAAAGTTTCCGGATTAGATCGTTCTCGAGTAATCACCACGCTACGAAATTTTCTTAAACCAGAGACTTGATGATAAACATGCCACATCTCCGGTTTTAAAAAAGTGCCAACAAAACTGCTAACTGTTGGTTTATGATTCATAGCTAAGCTTTTTTTGATGAATTAAGATTTTTTATCGGACGGCGAATAAGCATATGAATGACGAATATCCACGGCTTTTTCTAAAAAGAAAACGCTCTCCACAAGATTTTTGCAATGATCCGCAATGCGTTCAATATTTCGTCCCACTAACAATAAGTTTAATGCCCGCGCCACATGGGTCGGATCTTTCGCCATAGCTTCAATGGAACTTTGATAAAGCTCACGATTCATTTCGTCGACTTGATCATCGCGACGGATGATGCTGGACACTTTTTCCACATCATTTTCCACAAAACAACGAATCGCTTCGCGCAACATTTCTAGTGCAACATTTGACATGCAATGAATTTTTTCCAATGAACCGAGTTGCGATTCCTTGTTTAATTTTCGAGCTAAACGCGCAATATTCACCGATTGATCCCCAATTCGTTCCAAATCACTCACAATTTTTGATGTGGCAATCATAAACCGCAAATCATGTGCCACCGGTCGATAGCGAGCAATGCAGGAAACCACACTTTCGTCGATGGAAACCTCGAGTTGATCCACCTTGGCATCTTCCGCTTCGACATGCACCACCAATTCATCATTTCGTTCAGTAAGAGCGCGCAAACTCATCATAACACTTTGCTCCGTTAAGCGCGCCATGGTTAGCAAGCTCTCTTTGATTTCGTGAATTTCAGCATCAAGCGGACTTTTCATAATTTTCCATATTCTAAGAATTAACCAAACCTACCTGTAATATAATCTTCTGTTTGTTTTTGAACAGGATTCGTAAAAATTTTTCCCGTGATATCAAATTCAATTAATCGCCCCAGATAAAAAAACGCTGTTCGATCCGAACATCGGCTGGCTTGCTGCATATTATGCGTGACAATCACAATCGTATAATCTCGTTTTAATTCATGAATCAACTCTTCTACTTTAGCTGTCGCAATAGGATCCAAAGCCGAGCAAGGTTCATCCATAAGTATGACTTCCGGCTGCACAGCAATCGCTCGCGCAATACAAAGTCGTTGCTGCTGCCCACCGGAAAGTCCCAAAGCATTTTGATCCAAACGATCTTTAACCTCATTCCATAGCGCCGCGCCACGAAGACTTTTTTCCACAGCTTCATTCAGCACCTTTTTATTTCCCACCCCAGCAATACGCAGTCCGTAGGCTACATTTTCATAAATAGATTTAGGGAAAGGATTAGATTTTTGAAAGACCATACCAACACGCTTGCGCAATTCGATCACGTCAACTGAAGGATCATAAATATTCACATCATGAATGCGTATTTCACCTCGTTTGAGATGTGCTTCATCAATCAAATCATTCATGCGATTAAAACATCGCAATAACGTAGATTTCCCGCAGCCCGAAGGACCAATAAATGCTGTCACCTCTTTTTCAGGAATCGTTAAAGAAACTTCATGTAAAACCTTATGAGAACCGTAACAAAAATCGACATTGCAAACCTCAATCAAAGCTCCTGACGCTGAATCTTTCGTGGATTCTTTTTCTGAAAAGGACTGTTTTGCTTTTGCCATAATTTACCATCGAAAACGACTTCGCATTTTGATTCGCAACACCACCGAAGTCAACGCAATGAACATAATCGCCAACAAAAAGACAAACACTGTTCCATACTGCACGCGTTCAGTATACTCGTTCTGCGGCACTTTCGTGCTTAATACATAAATATGATAAGGCAATGCCTGCACCCCTTGAAAAAAGAAATCGCTCCATTTGCTCAACCCTTCCCAGGGCAGCTCGCTGCGAACCAGGTAAGCGGCAGTAAACATAATCGGCGCTGTTTCTCCCGCCACTCGTGCAATTCCCAAAATGGAAGACGTTAAAATTCCCGACAACGCATAAGGCAAAACGCTCTTTCGAATGGTTTGCCATCGTGTGGCTCCTAATGCTAAAGAGCCCTCACGAAAACCGCGAGGCACCGCGCGCAAAGATTCTTCACTCGCCGTAATGATGATGGGCAACACCATAATCGCTAACGTAAAGCACCCAGCCAGCAATGAAAAATTCCATTTCAAAAAAATGACAAACAAACTAAATCCAAATAAACCATAAATAATAGAAGGAACTCCAGCCAGATTCCCAATCGCCACTCGAACCCAATGAATCAAACGTCCTTGTTTGCCAAATTCGCTCAAATAAATCGCACTTAAAATGCCTAGCACCAAAGCAATTAACATCGAACCCGAAACAAGTAAAACTGTTCCCACAATACAAGGAAAAATGCCGCCTCCCGCGTAAGCGTGCACCTCAGAAGATAAAACTATTCCTTTCTGAGCCAGTTGCGCTTCATAATGACGAAAAGCGGTCTCTCCCAATTCACGGGTTTGATGAGTCAAAGGATCTTGAAACACATGCAAGGTTTCAGGAAACTGAGTTAAAAAATTAAAGTTCACATAAGGAAAATGAGAAATCAATAAAGCCTTGGAACCTTTAATAAAAATGTCAGCAAAAATTAATGCGGTGAAAATTAAAATAGCATAAGTCATACCACGCAAAAAATTAAAACAAAAACTTTGCATCCCACGCGCATAAGAAGGGCGATATTGAAATGGGGTGCGTTTTTTATTTTTCATTTTAGCCGATTGAAATTTTAAATCGTTTCACCAAAAATTGAGCGAAATAGTTGACTATTAAAGAAATTAAAAAAAGTAAAATACCAACCATAAACAAAGCGCGATAATGCAAACTTCCCCGAACCACCTCTCCCATTTCTTGCGCAATGATTCCCGTCATAGTGTGCGCAGGTTGAAAGAAAACTCCCAACCCTTGAGTAAAATCAGGAATCGCAATGCGATTTCCGGCAACCAATAAAACCACCATGGTTTCACCTATGACACGTCCAAATCCCAATAAAATAGCCGCTATAATTCCTGACAAAGCCGCGGGCACCATAATTTTTAGAATGGTCTGGAGCGAGTTAGCGCCTAGCGCAAAAGAAGCTTCCTTAAAAATGCGTGGCACATTATTCAAAGCGTCCTCAGCTAAAGTAAAAATAGTGGGCACAGCCATAAATCCCAACAAACAACCCGCTGTAAAAATATTTAGACGATCGTGAATAGGAAAAAATGGCACCCACGAAAGAAACTCTTGTTGCGACAACCACCGAATCCCTTCTCCTAAAACAACAACTCCAAAAAAACCAAGAACAACCGAAGGAATCGTCGCAATAAATTCAATCGAAGGCTTAATCCATTTCTGTTCGGTTTTAGACGCGATTTGACTAACGTAAATGGCAGCTCCAATTCCTAAAGGCATGGCCAGAGCCAAAGCAACTAAAGCGATCAAAAAAGATCCTGTAAGCAGAGGCAAAATGCCATAAAAATCGTTCCAAAAACTTTGCGTAATCCATTCCCTACCCAAAAGAAAACCCGTTAAAGCACGAATCCACGGAACCGGCTGAAAAGCGTCCCACTCTTCCAACTGTTTTTCGCGATGAGGCATTTGACTCAAATAGCGCGTTACGGATTCGCGAAATTCATCCCATTGTTCAGCAGCTTTCGGCGATGTCCAATGAGGCGCTTGATTAATGAGTCGATTGATCTCATCAGAAACAACTCGATTAATTTGATGATAACGTGGGAGCGAGCCTTTCAAAAAATTAGCATTCTGCTGAAAATCAAAAGTCTCAATTTTTATTTGTTCCGCCTCATAAAATTTACCAGCTTTCAACAAAGCCTCTTTGCGTTCTTTTTTATCTTGTGCCACTTGATAACGATCTCTGAAATCGACAGTGATTTTTTCCAACTCCATTTCCAAATCAATCAAAGGAACAATAATTTTTCGAAACTGTGCCAGATAAGCTCTAAAGGCAATTTTTTGTTGTGAAATCACTGAAGGAATTGCATTTTTTCTTTCGGCTTTTTCCACTTGAAACAATAATCGGGCTAAAGCCCTGTGAACTTCGACTTGTTGCCTCATGACCTCAACAAATTCCAACCCTGATTTTCGATAAAGCTGCAACTCTTTTTGATACTGAGGGAAAAACCCTAAACCCTCACGAAACAAAAAAACCGTAATCAACCCCAAAACTAAAATTGCAACTAAAGCATTGCCCTGAAAAAAAAGCCGAATCAAATCATCGCTATTCCACCCCAGTACCCGAAACCGTCGGGACGCCGTCAACATGGTTTTAAGCGTTGAAACTCGCTGAGTTGTCGGAGGTTGACGCGAAGTGGAGTTCACGCCGTTTGATTTAAAGCTCTTTCAATAACTTGGCGACTCAAAAATAACTTTTAGAAAATTATTGAATGGGAATAAATCCCACTTCGTTGACGATTTTTTGTCCCTCAGCACTTAACACAAAATCAATAAATTTCTTAATTTCCCCCTTAGGCTTTCCATCGGTATAAAAAAACAAAGGTCGCGCATAAGGATAAACCCTGGCACGCGCCGATTCAGCATTAGGCAACACTCCATCTATCGATAAAATTTTTACCCCTAGCACATCCACGTAAGCCAACCCCACATAGCCAATGCCCACTTTATTTTTTGCGACCTCAGCCACAATCTGTTCATTCCCTGCCATTTTTTGACTACTCAAAGCGTAATCGCGTTTATGCATCGCCATTTTTTTCCAATCTTGAAATGTGCCCGAAGCCGTGTTGCGCGTGTAAACAGAAATAACACCATCTTCATCGCTTACCTCTCCCCAATCCACCACATCTCCAGTAAAAATAGATTCCACTTCAGTTTGATTCAAATTAGAAACAGGATTGGCTTCGTTGACCACCACAGCAATAGCGTCATAAGCCACGGTGGTAGATTCAAAATTTACATTTTTCGTTAACGCTTCCGAAATTTCCGTGCTTTGAACAGGACGACTCGACATTCCAATGTCCGCCGTTTTATTCATGATCGCTGCAATTCCCGTCGTCGAACCTTCTGCTGCAATTTCAAATTTAATGGAATGATTCACTCGTTGATAAGCTTCCGCCCACATCGGAACCAATTTAGCTCCCAACGTGTCGGACCCTTTTAGCACCAATTTTTGCGCCAAACATAAATGGCTAAAACATAAACTTACTATTAATAAACCCACCTTTTTCATCACTTTTCCTTTTCTAATGGGAAAACTTGTTGCACATCCTATCATCGTGTAGATTAATGACTTCAACACATAAACAAAACATTAAAAAAATGAATACCCTGACCTTTAGCACTCTTTTTTATGTCGCTGGCTTTATTGCCGCTCAAGTAGGCTCCATGATTTGTTTCAAATATGTTTCGGAAAACTCGGGAAAAGCTGCTTTAAAACTTTTTTTATTAGGTAATACAATAGGATTCTTCTGCACGATTTTTTTGCCGCTCGCTCTAAAAAATCAAAATCCCAACCTGATTTATGCACTCTGTCTAGGGGGCGGATTTTGTTTATTGCAACTCTCTTCTTATTATTTTTTCAGTGTTCCTCTCTCCAACCCTCAATGGCTTGGCATTTTTTGCGTTGGATTAGGGATGATTTTACTTCAAATCAAATAATCTCCCACAAAAACAATCACCACATGCGACCAATAAAAAAGGAGAGCTAATATTGCTCTCCCTTTTTTGATGAAAAAAATTTATCTTTTTTTCTTCTTAGAAGTTGTTTTTTTCGCTGCTTTCTTGGCAGGCTTTTTCTTTGCGGGTTTTTTGGCCGCCGCTTTTTTCTTCTTAGTTGCCATTACGAGACACCCCCCTTCGGCGCTCTATGGCGCTAGTCGCGAGACTATTTTGTCTGCTCATTAATAGTAGAATAGTTTGGAAATAGTAAAAACGTCAACGATAAAGTTTAAAAAGTTGAAAAAAAATTTCGTTAGAAAAATTTTATTTCCCCCCCAACACACTTATTTTTTTTCGAATCGCATCCAAAATTCCATCCACATTCCACAATCTTCCGATTCCTTCATACCCACACGCTAACATGCCTTTTTCTGGTCCGATAAATTCGACATCACGTTTTTGCAACGTTGCAACATGCATCTTTGTTGCAACATGCAACCACATTTTTCCATTCATCGCCGGCGCCATCAAAATGGGTGCATGTGTAGCTAACAAAATAGAAGTTAACGCATCAGGCGCTAAACCCAAAGCGGTTTGCGCAATCAGATTCGCAGTCGCAGGCGCCACGACTACCAAATCCGCACGATCTGATAAAGCAATATGCGTGGGATGATCGGCCGATTCTTCCGACAATCGCACAGTGACGGGTTGATGCGTCAAAGTTTGCAAAACTAGCGGCGTCACAAAATGCGTCGCTTCTTGTGTTAAAACCGCATGAACTTCATGCCCTTCTTTAGTCAATGCACTAGCAATATCCGCCGCGCGATACGCTGCAATCGAACCCGAAACACCAAGAATAATAGTTCTTTTCATAAGATTAACATAAAATCAATCGCTTACTTTTATAGCGTTCTGCTCGAATAATAGATCGAAACTTCTGCAAATCCTCTTCCATCGTTTCACTTAAAATAGTGTAATGATACTCCTGCCAGAATCCAATTTCCTCCTTAGCCGCATTCAATCGATAGAGAATTTGCTCTTCCGTTTCAGTCCCGCGTTTACGCAAACGTCGCTCCAACTCTTCTAAAGTTGGTGGCATAATAAAAATATCCACTAGCGCCTCTTGAATCCAAGGCTCAAGCGATTCGCGAATTTGTCGCGCACCCGTGACATCAATATCCAACAACAAATCCGTTCCTTCACGAACCGCTTTTTCGGTATTAACTTTAAGCGTTCCATATTGATGTCCGTGGACCCATGCTGTTTCCAAAAAAGCGCCATCACTTTTGCGTTGCTCAAACTCTTCCTTACCCAAAAACCAATAATCCACACCATTTTCTTCACCTGACCTCGCAGGTCGCGTCGTGCAAGAAACCGAGTACTGAAAATCTGGCGTTTGTTTGAGATTGGCACAAATGGTGCTTTTTCCCGCGCCCGAAGGTGCCGAAACCACAAATAAAATGCCTCGTCGCTTAAAATGATTCATTCCACATTTTGCACTTGTTCGCGCAATTTTTCTATCTCCATTTTTAATTCCATTACCTCTTGCGCAATTTTCACATCATTAGCCTTTGCACCCGTCGTGTTCACTTCACGAAAAATTTCCTGCAACAAAAAATCTAGTTTTCTGCCCGCTTCTTCATTTTTTTTAATCGTGTCCTCCAACTGTTGCAAATGACTTTCTAAGCGAGTAAGCTCCTCAGAAATATCGCAACGCTCAGCGAAAAATAACAATTCTTTTCTAAAAGTTTCATCTTCCCAAGCCACCGCAACACCTGCCTGCCGCAACCGCTCTCTCAATCGTTCCCCATATTTTTTCGAAACTAAAGGCGCTCTGGCTTCGATTTTTTTCTTAATCAATTTCATTCGCTTAGTTCGAAGTAAAAAATCTTTTCTTAAATAGTCTCCCTCCACTTTTCGCATTCGACCCCATTCTTTTAATGCGTTCTTAACCACCAACTCGAGTCGATGCGCCATCTTTTCATCGCTACCAGGCAGCTGACTATTTAAAACTCCCGGAGCCGCCAAAATTTCCCGTAAAGAAATCTCTTCCTTAAGCTTTAATTCCTTGATCAATTGTCGAAAAACTCGCTCATAATGACTCGCTAATACTGTGTCAACCTTCCCATTACCAACCACAGCAGGCGCCTCATATTCCACCGTAACTTGCACTCGGCCTCGTTTCGCAAATTCCGCAACCCACTCCTTTACCTGTCGCTCCAGCATGACCCATTCCTTCGGCAACCCCACAATCGTCTCCAGTTGTTTTCGATTCACAGAACTGACCTCCACCTTCAGCCACGCAGACCCGCATTTTATCTGAGCCTTACCAAATCCTGTCATGCTTATCATAAACTTTCCTTTCTTTTATGAAACCTTCTTCAATAAAACCAGAGAAATAATCGCTCGATTTTTTATTAATCTTGATAAGGTCGTATTAGCGAAATAAGCTTTCCTTGTGCCGTCTCCCGTAAAAGAAAAAATTCGTGGCGAAAAAGTCATTCAATTTTCCGTCTTCATGGAAAATAAGGTCGGCCGACTCTTGGACATCGTTCGGCTTTTGGATCAATCCGCTATCCACGTCGTGGCCATTTCCATCATCGACACCGCCGATTGCGCTATCGACCGCTTTGTCACCGATGACCCCGACAAAACTCGGCAAGTGCTCGAAAAAGAAAAGTTGGCCTTTATCGAAACCAATCTCGTCATCGTTGAAATGAACGGCGCTACAGAAATGAAAAAAGTTTTAACTGCCCTCCTTCAAGCCGAATGCAACATCCACTTCACCTATTCCTTATGATCCAACCGCATGGCAAACCGTGTCTCGCACTCCATGTCGAAGATGAGGAATGTGCCGCCTCTGTCCTTAAAGCCAACGGATTCAAAATCCTGACCCAACGCGACATTTCTCGTTAAACATCCGTGACCTATCGAAGGTTTCATCTCTATTTCAACTTACCGCTACTTATTATCCTGTCGCTGCTTGCACGACCTCATTGGAATTGGCACGATTCCGTTGTCACCATCGGTCTTTGTTTGATTGTTCTAATTTTTACTACTCCTTGGGATAATTGGGCGGTCAAACGCAATCTTTGGAATTTTCCTAAAGAAAAAATCCTTTTCCGCATTTTTTACTGTCCCGTTGAAGAATACCTTTTTTTCCTCACGCAAACCGTTCAAGCCTGTTTATTGACCGATATTTTTCGCTCTTACTTTTTTAACAAAAATATTTCACTGCCAGCACCCAATTTTCGATTAGCTAGCGCCTTGGCTTTGGTTTGGGTTGTCTTTTTCTTTTTAAGCAAAAAAATTTCACGCCCTCTTTCGCTCACTTATCTTTGGCACCTTCTCTTTTGGATGTTGCCTGTTGTCTTTTTCCAATGGACCTTGGGCGGCTTTTGGATTCAACAATTTCCACTCGTCATTTCAACCACTTTATCCTTAGGCACGTCACTGTGGATTTTTGATCTCGTTGCCGTCCATCAAAAAATCTGGTTTTTTGACGAAAGACAAACACTCAACCTTAAACTTTTTCGTTTGCTGCCATTGGAAGAAATGCTTTTTTTCTATCTCACCACTCTTATGGTCGTTCAAGGATTTTTGCTTTTTATTTAGGCGTTCCATCTACCAATCCTAATAAAATAATGAGTCAATTAGTGTTAATAGCAACTAAATGGGTCCACAGCATTTTTTCTTCTCGCTGAGAATGGTTATATCTGACCTTTATAATATTTTTCCCTATTTCCTCAATTTGAAAAACTGGTGGCAATCCAGAATTTTCTGTTTTAATTTTTTCCAATTCTCTAGTTTTAATATTAAAAAGATAAAGTAATGTCTGCTTAACATTATCCTCTTCGGCTAAAGCAGCTGTTTCTGCAGTTGCATATCTCTCAGCAAGCGGTTTCCACACTCCCGTTTCTCCCAATAAATGATCATCGTCCAACCAAAACCATACGAAAGCCACTTTTTCTGTTTCTCGTTCGTCTATTGAAGACACAGAGGGCAAGTTTAACAATTTTAAAGAGTCTGAACCGTTGACTGATAATACCTCATATTGAGCATCGCCCCAATCAATCAAAACTTTATTCTCACTTGGACTAGCATCCATTCCATAAACACTTTTTCCTTTCGGCGCTTGCCAAATGATCTTGCCCTTTTCACCAAGAATACAACCTTGATGAGGCATTAATCGCAATCGATTCATTTTATTTTCCTGAGATAATTTCAATGAAGGTATTTCAGAAACAAGTTTGAGAGCAAATCTTGTTTTACTTTCGTCAAACTTTTTTACTTTTGCTTTCGGTGCAACGCTCGCAGATTGTCCAGTTTCCTTTGAATTGGATAATCCGTCTGTTAATAAATTTAGTGATCTATTTTTTTCCCAAATCAAAAATCCCACTAGCCCCAAAATGACCAGGAAAACAATAATAAATCGTTTCACAAATTTATGGTTTTCGAGTTACACGAGAAGTCTTTTTTTGGGCATTTTGTTGAGGACTTTGCCTGGGTTGTTTGAGATCCTCAAAAATCGCACCCGCCATCCTATTGACAATATCTTTACGAACCTGTTCATGATCACTGCCTGTATTTAACAAGGAGTCTACAGCGTTAGTATCTATAAATTCCATTTCCATATAAGCGGATCGGGTAGTGTGATAATCTTTAGTGTTACCAAGGGAAGGATCACTTATAGTACCAAAATTGGCTGTTTTAATACCACGATCCACAGCATTTTTATCATGGCTTTTAATAGCGCCATAAGCTGCATTTTGAACTCTTTGAGCAAACTCTCGATCTTCTTTCGTATTCACATTGTTTGAACCCCTGATATAAGTCTCGGTTCCTCGTGCTTCTTTTTCTCCAGGCTTTTCAGGATAACCATTAAAATGAATAGTCAGCATATTGTCTGCCCCCATATCACGCGCAACATTCGCTCTGGCCCTTAATGATAAATTCACATCACTATCTCGTGTCAAATAAACACGAATAGGCAAATTTTGTTCTTGGCCCATAACTTTTAAGCGATCACGCAACATACGCGAAATATCTAATGTCATTTCTTTTTCTTTAACTCCACTAGGACTCACGGCGTGATTTCCATCAGACCCTCCAACCTTAATATTATCTGCACCGCCATGCCCTGGATCAATCACCACAACCGCAGGAACAATGAAGTTGGCCGCCTCCTGCGGAACAGGAATGCCTTCCACCTGCATTTTCACTTGAGCCTTATTAAAGGCAATTGGAGGCAAATTAGTTCTAACCGCGGTCAGTCCGTTATCATCAATGAATGTTTCTGCTGCGGTTTGAGAAATGCGTTGAAATCCCGATGCCCCCAAATCCTTGGAGCCTTCAAAATAATCTTTATGATTCGGGCTCGCTTTTAAATCGCCTTGAAGAGCAGGTTTCGCACCTCCATCCACCTCAACCAAAGGAAGTGGCTCAATGGTCCACGTCACTTTTTTCCCTGCCAAACTTTTATCAAACTGCATTTGCATCTCGCGATGCGCGACTCGATCATGAGCAGGATTTTCTTCCGTCATTACATTAGCAAACGGAGGTTGTTGAGGCTTGGTAGAAACCATTTTCCCATTTTCATCTGGAACTGCGGGTGAAACTTGATACAGCTTGGCCGTAGGAATACAAACTACTGCTGACTCTATTTTTTGTTCACCATTTTTATTTTCAGCTATAATGGTTTCACCCAACGCCACTTCATGTTTTACAACGGGATTAAAGATTTCATAAAGATCAGGAGAGTCAAAAATGCTTTTTTCTTTCGGATTAATCAAAAGTTGAGGCTTTGAAACAAATCTTCCCGGACTTGTTTCATAAAGAATAATCCCTTCTAAAGCTCGATCTTTTCCATCAGGACTCACAGCAAAAAGCGTTAGCGGCACTGATTTTTTACCCGCTTGCGATGGATCATCGAGTTGAATATAAAATTCTTCTTGTAACTTTTTAATGTCTTGAAGGTCAGAGTTCTCTAAACTTTCTCTTTTTAACGTGGTGACTGGTTGCTTGTTTTCATCCAAAAATGTTATGTGAGGTTTTGTTTTATTTTTAGCGCTGCTCACCATCTCATCGAGAGCCGATCGCACATGAACAGGCTTGTCATGATCCAACACCACATCTTTTAAACGATCGGTGTCTTTTCCGTCAGTTGCATTTCCCATAATTTTTCCTTTTTAAGTAAAAATTTACAATGAATGACCTATTTTAATGATGGCGATCCATTTTAATTAATGTCAAGCTTATCCCCTGTGATTACTCAAACAAGTAAAACCTGCCTAACTGTTAGCGAGCTCACGCGCCAAATCCGTGATTTACTGGAAGATCGATTGGGTTCCGTTTGGGTAAAAGGCGAAATTTCCAATTTTCGCAGGCAAAATTCTGGTCACTGCTATTTTACGTTAAAAGATGCTTCGGCTCAATTATCGGCAGTGCTTTTTAAAGGAATCGCAAGCACTATCCCATTTCAACCCAAGGACGGGCAACAAGTCGCCCTTTTTGGTGAAATTACCGTTTACGAACTTCAAGGCAAATACCAGATCATTGCGCGTCAAATGATGCCCCAAGGTCTCGGCGATCTCCAACAACGTTTTGAAGCACTCAAAAAAAAGCTTTTGGCCGAAGGCTTATTCGATTCAGAAATAAAAAAAATTCTGCCACGCTACCCAAGTCGAGTCGCTATTATCACTTCGCCTACTGGAGCCGCGATCCAAGACATGCTCAATATTTTGAAACGGCGCGCACCACAACTTCAGCTTTATTTATATCCTGTGCGAGTTCAAGGCAATGAATCAGCTCAGGAAATCAGCCAAGCACTTCAACAACTCAGCCACTGGCATCAAAATGGGGTGCTTTCTTTAGACGCCATCATTCTCGCTCGAGGCGGTGGCAGTTTGGAAGACCTTTGGTCGTTTAATGAAGAAATTGTTGCTCGCGCCATCGCAGCCTGCCCAATTCCAACCATTTCAGGCGTGGGCCATGAAGTTGATTTTACCATTGCTGACTTCGTAGCTGACCTTCGCGCCCCTACTCCCAGCGCGGCTGCGGAACTTTTAATTCAAGATTGTCAGGAAATTTTAAAATCCATCACCAAACATCATTTTGTTTTGCAGCGCGCTCTCCAACATCAACTCACCCAACTTCGACTTCATCTCAATCGCTGTGCAAAAAGCACAGTCTTTCGCGATCCCGTTCGCATTATTGCTCTTTTTCAGCAGCGAATAGACGATCTCGCTGAAAAACTTTCTCAAGCCCCTCGCTTAGCTGCTCAACAAAAACGTTATGAACTTCAAACACAAATTTCGGTATTAGAACAATATAGCCCAACTCGCTTAATCCCCATTTTCTTCTCACAACTCAAAGCATTGGCCGCCAAACTCGAACTTCTCAATCCCTTACACACACTGGAACGAGGGTTTGCCTTAATCAAAACTCCGGAAGGAAAACTGGTTCGCTCTTCGCGCCAACTTACTCCAGAAGACTCTTTTCAAGTTCAAATGCACGATGGCACAATTGATGCTAAAGTAAAATAACCTAAATTCACTCCTCACTCTCATTATGGCCAACAATAAAAAACAAACTAAAGAAAATAAGGAAAAAGAACCCACCAACTTCGAAGTCGCCATGGAACGATTAGAAAAAATTGTTGAAGAAATGGAAAATGCCGAACTTCCTTTGGAAGACATCCTGCAACGCTATGAAGAAGGTACTCGCTTGAAAAAATTTTGCGAAGAAAAATTAAAAGAAGCTGAAAAACGCGTTCAACAAATTCAACCTGATGCTCAAGACAATCCCCTCACGACAGAAATGACTGTAAAAAAAACACTTTCTGTTGAATCCACTGAAACGGAAGAAAATTTGCTTCTCTAATTCGTCCGGCAGCTGTCATCCTCGTCCCGCCGAGTCGGGAGCGACAAGAGGGTGTAGTTGGCCGTTGTAGGATAACACTTAGCGTTCTTTGGCACTTCGTTCGGACAGTTGTGCTCAAAGCTCAAGGATGACAAAGGACGCTGTTGACTCTATCTAGCAAACCGCTGGTTCAAAGTGAGCGCCAGTTGCGAATAATAAAAATCTTTAACAGGTTGGAACAGAAGCTTTTGGAGTAGGTGTTGTATTGGGCTCTATGCTTTGTTCTACAATCGTTGCATTTTCGTAAGTGGCATCGCAATAATTCATATCAGGCGATTCCCAAACATTACGCGTAACATTTTGTGATGCTGGAATTTCTTCTGCTTGCTTCCACGCTGCCTGTTTTGATGTGGCGTTGCCTAATTCTTTGGGCTTTTGCGTCGTTTGTGCCACTCGCTGATCGCGCGGTGGCTGTTGCTCTGTTGATGATGCCTTAGGATCAGGAATGGTAGGAATAGTAACGGGAGCAGAATGCAACTTGTTTGAAAACATTGCAGCATCTTCATCCTGAGCTCTTATTCCCATTTCTGTTTTGAAATTATAAGTCGCTACCAGCGTCCTCTTGGCGTCTCCACTATTTATTTCTTCTATTGTGGACTTGGCCTCTCGATAAAGTTGTCCCGCAAGCTCCAGATTATCAGGAAGGTCCAATGCGTTAGATATCTTTTCGCCTAGCCCCAAAAAATCCAAAGTAAATCCTGAAGCATCCGTTGGATCGGTTCCAGCTGCTGTAGCCAGCTCTCCTTTCATGTCTACATAAAGATCAA
Organism: Verrucomicrobiia bacterium; assembly: GCA_041395165.1. Classification (GTDB taxonomy): domain Bacteria; phylum Verrucomicrobiota; class Verrucomicrobiia; order JADLBR01; family JAIBCM01; genus JAIBCM01. Next base: position 21,708 of record JAWLBA010000002.1, on the reverse strand, counting down.
CTAACACGCCCGTTTCTTCTGCAGGATTGCCGCTATATTCATCCACCCACTCGCCTAAGTCTTTGCGACGCTTCGCGGCAACTCGCATTTTTACCGATAAATCAGAAGCATCCTTTGCGGCTTTCTGGGCTTCTTCTTGAGCTTTAACTACTTTTCCATAGGACGTAATGGCTTCAGGCCCCACTCCAGAGTCGCGCATTTCTTTTTCAAATCTTGCTCGTTCTTCTCCTGCTTTTCGCGCTTCGGCATCAGTATACTGAGCTAATGCCCGAGTTTCTTTAATGATATCTTTATATTCGTCTTCAGGTTCAATTCCCAATCCATTAGGTCGCGTCGATTCTGACTTTGTCAATTCCTGCTGATTTTTCGCTTTAGGCTCTTGCATGACCTTGGCCATGCGAAGATAACGCTCGCGAATCGGAAGATAATTTTGTGTTTTTTCTATAGCGGTTAGATAAGCCTCGCGATACTTCCCTTGAGCTTCGAGAATCGTTTCTTCAGGAGCGCCTGCTCGGATGAGCTCCGTAAGTTGCTTCCCGCGAGCTTTGGTAATTTCGAAAGCATTACTCCACTCGCCAAAAGCGCGATTTTTAGCTGCTTTTGCCAACGCCAACTCTTCGGGAAAATAATATTTACTTAAAAATCGCAACTCAATAACACGAGCGACTTCCGGCTCGATTTCATTTTGTTTGCAAGCTGCTTGGAAAGCACGATTGGCTTGATCGTAATCCGCTTCGGTCTTAGTCAGGGCTTCTTTTTGAGCTTCGTAATTTACCTGCGCTGCTTGAAAGGCTGCTAATTTTTCAGTATCTTGAGGGTTGGCATCCCAAGCCACCCGAGTTTCATTGATCTGTTTGATCGCAGCGGCGTTTGCACGACGCGCTTCCTCTAAAGCGTCCGAAGCTTCTTTGCGCTCAACCAATGCCAGGGTAACATTGACATCTTCAATACCAAACTCTTCCAATGTTTCTTCAGCCTGCGCAAAACAGCCTTCACTACCCACTAAAACCGCAAGCGCCGCCGCGCCACCACCAACTTTTTGCAAGGCTGCTCTATGAGCTTTATAATGAGCTTGATATTTGGCTTCGTATTGAACTCTTGCCTCTCTAAGCGCCGCTGCGGCTGCACTCTTTTCTGCTAAAGGAGCATTTTTTTCTACCGCTTTAGCTGTTTGCAAAGCATCCCAAGCCTCATTTCTTTCTCTTTCGAGTTGGGCAAGCTTTTCTGGGTCATATTTAACTTCATTTTTAACTTCTTCTCGAATTTCCTTCCAAATTTCTGTAGCCTTATCTTTTGGTATGTGACGGGTTTTGCAACTCGCTTTATAATTGGCATACGCACCATCATAATCTGTTCTTGCTGCTTTAGCCTCGGTGGCCAAAGTTTCAGCTAGAGCTGCGGCTTCCTTATAAGCCTCATTATCCGTATTGCCACCCACTTCAGTAAGAACTTTATTCCGAGCATCAGCTGCTTCTTTGGCTGCTTGCTGAGCATCTTTATTGATTTTATAGAGCGCTTCAGCTTTGGCGAGATCGTGAGCAACTTTATCATCAGTGATATCATGACTGGTTAATAGATCTCTAGCTTTATCTAAATTTAAAGCATCAATACTTTCATTTGTCTTATAAGTTTTAGTGTCTTCTTTAATTTTTTCCCAAACTTGATCGGCAACAACCTTATCGGCACCATCATTTCTATTGGCAATATTATCATAGTGCCGAGAGGAAAGGTCATATGCATTACGGGCATCATCATAGGCCCTTTTTTTGGCATCTAACTGATCGAGTGCGTTTTTAACAGCCTCCTGTTTAACAGGATTATCCGTCTCTTGAGAAAGGGCTTTTTGCGCTTCCTGTAAATGGGTTTTCGCCTGATTATGCTCATCAGTTGCTCTGCGGCATTTAAGCAGATCTTGTTGACGTCGAGCTATAGCTGCCGCCAGAGCCTGATTAGTAACACCTTTTTCTTTAAGAAAATCAGCAGCTTTTTGAATCTGAGCAGGTGTCACACGTTCAGCTGCTTTTACTTCATCTTTAACCTTTCCCCAGACATCATTGGCAAGACTTTTGTCAACACCATTTTTTTTACAAATTGCATGATAACTTTGGTATGCGCTTGTCACCTTAGTGTTAGCCGTTTCAACAGCTTCTGATTTGGCCCTCATTTCAGCAACCGCAGCATCTCTTGCTTGAGCATTTGCTGGTGAGGGGCTTGTTTTAGCTGCATCCCTAGCTTCCGCTGCACGCTCGGTTGCATCCTTTAATTCTTTACGGGCGCTTCGCAAATCGAGATAAGCATCCTTAAGCCTTTGTAAAGCAGGCCTCATATTTCTATCCCTGGTAACCGCTAATACCAGAGAATCCTCTTCAAAACCAAGAGGAACAAGGCTATCTCTTGGTTTGGGAGGAGGAGGAATCTCGGTGGTCGGCACTGCTGCGACTTCTGGGGTAGGTTTTTCTTTAGCCGCTCCCAGTCTAGCATCAAAATTTTGTCCTTCAGTTAAAGCATCATCGAGCGGTTTAAGATGCGTTTTATCAAGATTTCCTGCTTCTCTTGCTTCTTTTAACCAATCGGTAGCGGTTCTAGAACGAGCATGATAAACGGCATTTATTCGATTAAAATCGGTTTGTGCCGAAAGAATCTCCTGATCTGCTGAGGCTAAAGCTTCTGCGCTATGATCTTGAGCACTTTCTAAATCAGTCTTCCTTTTTTTTGCCGCAGCTAAAGCCTGAGCCGCCCTTTCGCGATCGGCTCTAGCTTCGTTATAAAAAGCAATTTGGTAAGCAGCTTCTGCTTCCGTTTTAGGAACGGGCTTTGGGGCATTACCTCCTGGCGCCCCACTGGACACTGTGTTTGCCCTATTAACTGCTGCTTGATTTTTGTGTAAGCTTTTTTCAGCTTTTTGAAGATCACCAATGGCTTCAGCTACATTACCATGAGCTTCGTTAATAGCCCCCATATTTTCGCTCGCCTCAGCAACCCGTAAAGCCTCCTCGGCTGCTTGTTTTTTATTAATAGCATCAACGACAAGCAAAAAATCGGTGTCACGCCGATCCAAAGCTTGTTGGAGACGGCTATCAATATTGCTCGGAGGGCGACTTGCACCTTGTAAGGTTGCATCAAGAGCTTCACGGTCTGCCTGCTCAAGATCGGTCCTGGCTTCTTCAAGCCACGTTTCAGTATAACCTTGGCGTTGTCTGAGTGTAGCTGTAGCCCCTTGTAATTGTTTTTGTGCATCTTTAAGAGCTGACTCAGCATCTGTGAGTTCTTGAACAGCATTAGTATGGGAGGTACCTCCTTCAGGTTGGGTAGCCGCCACGGTTTTTTTGGCAGTTTCAACTCTGTTAGTCGCGCTTTCAAGACGTTGTGAAGCATTATTTCGTTCATCAATCGCTTCACGCAAATAGGGCAAGTAATGATCTGTCTGTAAACGCCGCGCATGTTTTCTTTCACCATCAGGCAATTTTCTGATGAATTCGCGAGCTTCCTTAGTTTTTGCGTTCGGTCCAACCGAAAGCTTGACAACGTTTTCCGTAGTGCCAAAGGCATCTGCTTCACGAATCAGACCATTGATTGTGCTGAGATCATTGGGGTCTAATTCGCTTCGAACTTCAGTAAGCCACGGCTCCGTATTTTTTTTGCGATCTCTAAGCTTTATTCGAGCATTTCGCAATTCTCTTTCAGTACCCAAACGTTCAGTCCTAAGCTCTTTTAGGGCATGCTCCGCTTCGGCCACATTGCCGCCACTAGTGTCTTTCGCTTCTGTAACTTTTCTTTCAGCTATTGCAATGGCTTCATCTATTCTTGTTAATTCGGCCTCAGCTCCCCTCAGTCTTTGAGTGTCATGACGAAGACCGTCCATATGGTGCTCATATTGCATTTTTCTTGCAACACCCTTGAGCTCAGGGTCCAACTCGGCGATTAATTTGCTAGCTGCTAGTTTACTCCTGTTACCGGTTACCGAAAGCTTAACAATGTCAGGGAGATTTCCCTTGTTAACATCCCTTTTTTTAAGAGCTTTAATTGTGGGTTTAGGTGTCTTGGGCATAGTAAATTTTCACGGACAACGTAGAGAAGAATAAAACCTTGCCTGGGCTAATTGTCAAATGGTTTATGGGTGGATTTTAATGTGATAATCAATCTTGAAAGGGTTTACAGGGTTAACAGCTCCTCAACATACAACACATTGTCAGGTTGGAGAGAGGGTTTTGATGATTGGATCCCCGATCGAGTCGGGAATGACAAGAGGTGTAGTTGGCCGTTGTAGGATAGCACTTAGCGTTCTTTGACACTTCGGACAGACAAGGATGTTATTATATACCTAGCCTAGGATAACACCTTAGCCACACTTTTTCGTTCCACCAATTGCACAGGCAAAAGTCGCGGTTCAACTTCAATGCCTTGAATCATCTGTAATAACATACCAAAACTTAAACGCCCTAATTCTTTTTGTCCTTGATAAATCGTGGTGAGAGGCACTTGATAATACTTCGCTAATCGCACATCACCAAATCCCACAACCGAAACCTCTTCCGGAATCTTAATTCCTTGCGATAAAAGAATTTCACAAGCTCCAACCGCCACATAATCGTTGACCGCAAAAATCGCGCTAAAAGAAACTTTTTCACTTAACACCTGCATCATGGCTTTTCGTCCCTCTTCAATATCGGAACCTGCACGAAACACTAATGAATCTCGGTAGCCGACTTTTGATTTCTCTAATGCCTTGCGATATCCCATCAAGCGTTCCTCTGTCGAAGAAGCGCCCAGCGGACCCGCTAAATGCAAAATATCACGATGTCCTTGGGCTATCAAATATTCCGTCGCGATCGAAGCCCCCAAACGATCTTGTGCCACAACAAAGCCGGTGCGCGGAAATTGCGTGGCGTTAGCGGGGAAACGATCCAAAAAAACTACGGGAATATTGCGTTGTGTCACCATCTCTAAAAATTCCAATCTTCCGCCCATGCGCAAAGCTGGCGCCAACAAAATGCCCTCCACTTGACGCTCCAACAAAGTTCTTAATTCCTTTAATTCTAGCGCTAAATTGTCATCGGTTTGGCAAATAAAAATTTGATGCCCCGTCTCGGAAGCGCTTTTTAAAATGCCCGACAAAATTTGCGCAAAAAACCCTTGATCCAATCGCGGTAAAACCACACCAATGGCGTTAGATTTGCGATTTCTCAACCCTCGCGCATTACCATTGGGCACATAACCTAGCTGTTCTGCAATTTTTCGAATTCTTTCTTTCGTGCCAACGCTTATGTCAGAGGCATCACGCAACGCCTTAGAAACAGCCATGACAGACACCCCTGCCTCAGCCGCCACACTTTTTAAGTTAGTCATAATCAACAAACGAATTAAAGTTTTAACTCAGCTTGTGCCAAAACCTCAATAAATGCCTGTTCGTCCGGAGCCGTCAATAACGACTGACGAATCGCTTCTTGCTTTAATAATCTCGCAATCGTTCCCACCAATCGTAAATAATCCGTGGCCATACGTTTGGGTGTGCCAACCAAAAAAATGAGCCGAACTGTTTGATTCGAATTTTCAAACAAAACCCCTTCCTGACTCCGACCTACCGCTAACACCATGTCCGAAACATGATCCGTGCGCGCATGTGGCAATGCAGTATCAGCCCCTAAACATGTCGTTTCAATTCGTTCCCGCGTCAGCAAATCTTGATAAAATTTTTCAAAATCTTTGATTCGTTTATCCGCTCTTAAAAGTTCTGCCACCTCACGAATCGCCGCTGTGCGTTTCGTTTCTGTAACACTCAACTTAATTAAGGATGGCTGAAGCAAAGTTTGAAGTCGCATGACAATGCCTTTACTAGCAAAAAACTATGTCGACGTCTTGTGAAAATTTACTTACCAATACTAAGTCACATTCGAACCGCGCCAATCCAATTTGCGCCTCAGCACATCAAAAAAACGATAGCCACGCGGCATCACCAACTGCAGTTTTTCTTTAGCTAAACTAATTTCTGCTTCACAAGAAGAAGTTAAAATCGTTTCTCGGTGACCATCCAAAGTTAAACGAAGCGAATCACCCCGCTCCGGCTTCACACAAACGACAGATTGATCAGAAAAAATAACTGGCCGATTGGTTAAGGTGTGCGGACAAATGGGTGTTAAAATTAAAACCGGCGCATTCGGAGTCACCACAGCCCCATTAGCAGAAAGCGAATAAGCCGTGCTACCGGTTGGGGTCGCAATAATAATCCCATCCGCAAAATAATTTGTCACCAAATCCGATCCAATACGCACACTCAAATGCGCCAATAGCGAACCTTGCTTACGAGCAAAAAGTGCTTCATTCAAAGCTAAGCCAATCTTTTTACGACGTTGTTTCCCACATTTTATCCAAACTTCCAACAACGTCCGTTCATCCAAAAGCCAATCCCCGCCTAAAAAATCTTTGACTCCTTGTTCCGTACGTGAGCGAGGCGTTGAAGTCAAAAATCCCAAGCTTCCTAAATTAATTCCCAAAACTGGACACTGCTGCTTCGCGACCAATCCCACCAGTGAAAGTAATGTTCCATCTCCGCCCGCAACAATTAACCCTTTCACCTTGCGAACCAAATGCGACAATGGCAATCCTTGTTTCCCCAAGAACACAGCCGTTTCTTTTTCCAACAAAATTTCACAACCCATATTCCGCGCTACATTTTGAATCTCGCGCCCCACTTCACGAGCCTCAGGCCGTTTGATATTCAAAACCAACCCTACTTTATTAATAATCGCGCGCATAATAAAAATTCCTGATTTCCTTCTTTACCCAAAATTGGCGAAGGCACCACTCCTAAAATTTCAAAATGGGTTTCAGTATTGAGCCAATTCGAAATTCTTTTTACAGCTTGTTGGCGTAACGATTCCTCGCGCACCACGCCACCTTTTCCCACCTCATCAGCTTTTAATTCGAACTGCGGTTTAATCAAAGCAATCACCAAACCTTCCGGCTTCAATTGTTCTACAATTCGCGGCCACAATAAAGTCTGAGAAATAAAAGAAACATCCATCACGGCCATATCAAAAAGATCACCCAACTCGTCCGGCGCTAGGTGCCTAGCATTTTTTCCCTCCACCACCTTAACTCGCGCATCCTGACGCAATTTCCAATGAAGTTGGCCCTGACCCACATCCAATGCCACAACCTCAGCCGCACCGTGTTGCAATAAACAATCAGTAAATCCACCCGTAGAAGCGCCAATATCCAAAATCCTTTTTCCCGACACGGAAACAGAAAAGTGTTTCAACGCATGTTCCATTTTTAAACCACCACGACTTACGTAACGTTCGGGCGTTTTGACAACAATCTCTACTTGCGGATCAAATACTTCACTCGCTTTAAAAACTTTTTTTTGATTTGCCGTTACCTCACCTGCCATGACCAACGCTTTTGCTTTCTCTCGAGATTCCACTAAACCTCGCTCAACCAAAAGAATATCGATGCGTTGTTTGCTCATGACTATAGGATCAACCGTCTCGGTTGTTTTTCTCTAAACAAGCGAGCCGCTTGTTCTACACTAAGCCACCGCCGCAGGCACACCAGTAATCTGACGTTGCTTTGCTAGCCGACTCAAAATTTTTTCAATTGCAGCTTGTACGGTCACACCATTTTTTTCTCGCAACACATCGAGTTTACCATGCTCAATAAATTCATCCGGCCACCCAACCCGAACGACCGGCGTTTTAATGCCGCGATCGGACAATTCTTCAATCACCGCACTACCAAAACCAGCTTTCAAAACATGATCTTCCAATGTGCAAATCACTTCAACACTACGAGCAAAAAATTCCAATGTTCCTGTGTCCAAAGGTTTGATAAATCGCGGATTGACGACTGCGCAAGAAATGCCTTGTTTTTCTAGTTCGTCAGCTACTTTTAAGCCCATCGCTAACATATTTCCCAACCCAAAAATAGCGACCTGTTTGCCATGACGAATGACTTCAGCCTTCCCAATTTCGAGCAATTTCGGCTGAGCTTTTATCGCAACCCCCTGCCCAGCTCCACGGGGATAACGAATCGCGCTCGGCCCCTCATGATGCATTGAGGTAAAAAGCATATCCGCAAACTCGTCTTCGTCCTTAGGCTGCATATGAATAAGATTGGGCACACCTCTTAAATAAGCGATGTCGAACAACCCATGATGAGTCGGCCCATCGTCCGGCGATAAACCGCCACGATCCATGCAGAAAACAACAGGCAAATTTTGCAAGCAAACGTCATGCACAATCTGATCGTAAGCCCGTTGCAAAAAAGTAGAATAAATCGCACAGAACGGTTTGAATCCCTGAGTCGCCAAGCCCGCCGCAAACAAAACAGCATGCTCTTCAGCAATACCGACATCAAAATATTTATCAGGATGTTTCGGCTGAAATCGATCCAACCCTGTGCCATTGGGCATGGCGCCAGTGATAGCCACCACTTTTTGATTCATATCGGCCAATTTCACTAACGTGTCAGCAAACACTTCTGAATAGGTAGGCACAGCTGCAGTTGATTGAAGTTCGCCCGTGTCAGGATGATAAGCATTCGGTCCTACGCCATGAAACTTTTTCTGTTTCGACATGGCCAATTCAAAACCCTTACCTTTTTTCGTAATCGCGTGAAGCAGCACGGGGTGATTTTGTTCCTTTAAAAATTCAAAAGTTTTGATGAGCGTCGGCAAATCGTGCCCATCCAAAGGACCGTAATAAGTAAAGCCAAACTCTTCAAAAAGTGTGCTGGGCAATGCCAAACCTTTTAATCCTTCTTCGACTTTATGAGCAAATTTTAGCGCTCGCTTGCCACCGATCTTTTCTAAAAATTTTTCTGCTCTTTCATGTACATGAGCGTAAGTGGGGTTCGTCACAATCTTATTAAAATAATTCGCAATCGCCCCAACATTTTTATCAATCGACCATTCGTTGTCGTTCAAAATCACAACAAGCCGTTTCGTGGAATCCTTTACATTATTCATTGCTTCAAAGGTAATGCCACACGTAAACGCTGCATCACCACAAAGCGCTGTGATATTTTCATTGCCACCTCGCTTATCGCGTCCCACTGCCATACCCAAAGCTGCTGACAAAGCTGTGCCGGCATGACCGGCACCGTAATGGTCGTGCTCACTTTCGGTGCGCAACATGAACCCGTTCAAACCCTGATATTGGCGCATAGTGTCAATTTTGGATGCGCGACCCGTCAACATTTTATGCACATAGCATTGGTGACTGACGTACATCAGAAGCCGATCTTCTGGTGAATTAAAAACGTAATGACACGCGATGGTTAACTCCACAACACCCAGATTCGGCCCTAAATGACCGCCTGTTTTAGCTAAAGTGGTAATTAACTCGTCACGAATTTCCTGAGCGAGTGTCTCCAACTGATCTATTTTTAATTTTTTAAGATCCGCGGGAGAATGAATCATATCCAAGTATCCTGCCATAACCTAAACATTATCGGACAAGTTAAAAAGAAAGCAAGACTGGTTTTTAGAAAGCAATTATCCAATATTCCCGCCCTTGACTTCGTCTCATGTCATCCTCGAGTTTGACCCACCACTTGTTCGAATTGCTTCAATTATCTCTCGTATAGCTAAGAAAAACTTCTTGTCATTCTCGACTCGATCGGGAATCCATTCTTCACTCCTCTGGATCCCCGGGTCGCAGCCCGGGGATGACATAAGATGCAGTTGGCGTTTGTAGGATAGCACTTAGCGTTCTTTGACACTTCAGACAGTTATGGGGCTTGCCCCGGAAATCCAATTTTACCTTATTGTTCTTTTCATGTTTTTAAGTTTGAAAAACTTCGGCAACTTCTTATTTTAATCGCTTACTGTTAATGAAAACTTAACCAAAGGAAACTTATGGCACTGGCAATTGGACAAAAAGCACCCGATTTCAATCTCAAAACCAAACGTGGCGAAGCAATTGAAGAGGTCAAACTCAGCAACAACCTTGGAAAACGCAATACCGTTTTACTCTTTTTCCCGCTGGCTTTCACAGGCGTTTGCACTCAGGAAATGTGCGATATTTCTTCCGGCATCAAAGCTTACGAGTCCCTCAATGCTGATGTCATTGGCGTGAGTGTTGATAGCCCTTTTGCGCAAGAGGCCTGGGCGCAAAAAGAAAAAATTTCGATCAAACTGGCAAGCGATTTAAATAAAACTGCCACCCAAGCTTATGATGTCGTTTTTCCGAATTTGGCCGGCATTGGTGACACCGCCGCGCGCGCAGCTTTTGTTATTGATAAAGAAGGCACGATCCAATACAGCGAGCAAACTCCAACTCCTAAAGATTTGCCTGATTTTGGAAAAGTGAAAGCAACTTTAGAAAAATTAAAATAGCTTAACTTATTTTCTCTATAAAATGTCGGATGTCGAGGGCGAGTTGCGATTCGTAGAAGTAATCTTTGCCTTTCCAATGAAATTTTAATCGGCTGGCATGCAAAGCATGGCGTTTTAATAAAAGTTTTTTCGCCATATTTTCTGTCCAGCCGTTTTCTATAAATTCCAGATAAAGTTTTTCATCAGGACCATAAATTTTATCGCCAACAACAGGATGCCCTAAAGAGGAAAGATGCACACGAATTTGATGCAGCCGACCGGTATGCAGTCGGATTCGCAACCACGTAAATCCTTTGAATCGCTTTACTGTCCAATATTCCGTTCGCGAGGGATAGCCCTTTTCCACAACCGCCTGTTTCAGGTAGATTTCTGAAGCACCGTGCTTACCTTGTCGATCTAGCGGCAAATCAATAAAATCGTGATCCTTCAAGCAATGTCCCCACACTAACGCCTGATATTCTTTGCCAATCGTGCGCTGTGCCGTCATTTTACCCAAAAGCGAAGCGGCCTCTCCATTGCGACTCACTAATAATAATCCACTGGTTTCGCGATCTAGGCGATTAATTAAAGCCAAAGTATTTTTAGGATAACGCTTTTTCAACTCGTCGATGACAGTCCATTCCCCGGTCAATTTTGTGGGGTGAACCAGCCAATGTGCCGGCTTTTCCACCACCAAAAAATCAGACTCCTCCGCGATGACTTTGACCGTTTGTGGCAACATTATTCTTTTTTCATTTTTTCTTTCTGTGAATTCCTTTATAAAAAGTTTACAAAATAAAAGTCCGATGACAACCCTTCAGCCCAAGCTCATTATTCAAATTCCTTGTCTCAACGAAGAGGAAACTCTCCCCATCACTCTTGGCGATCTACCTCAAAATATTTCTGGCATTAGTAAAATCGAACGTCTTGTCATTGATGATGGTTCGACTGATCGCACTGTAGAAGTCGCGCGCGCAAATCACGTAGAGCATATTTTATCATTGGGTCGACGCTGCGGTTTAGCTAAGGCGTTTATGTCTGGAATTACTCGCTCTCTGGAGCTTGGTGCGGATATTATTGTTAATACTGACGCAGACAATCAATATGTCGGCGCTGATATCGCAAAATTAGCAGAACCGATCCTCAAAGGCGAAGCGGATGTGGTGATTGGCGCACGTCCTATTGCAGAAATTAGCCATTTTTCGCCTTTGAAAAAAATTCTCCAAAAACTGGGTAGCGCCGTGCTGCGACAAATTTCGCAAACTACAGTCGTCGATGCTCCGAGCGGTTTTCGCGCTTACTCACGAGAGGCCGCCCTACGCATGAACGTTTTCTCGCGATTCACTTATACCATGGAAACCCTCATTCAAGCGGGTCGCCAGGGTTTGCGCGTCGTAAGCGTGCCCATTCGCGTCAACGGCAAACTCCGCGAATCGCGACTTTTTAAAGGCATGGGACGTTATATCGCGCGATCCATGACAACAATGATTCGCATTTACGTGCTTTACGCACCTTTACGATTTTTTCTCTGGCTGGGCACACCACTTTTTTTAGCAGGGATGCTTTTCATGGTCCGCTGGCTGATTTTCTTTTTAGAAGGAAGTGAACGTACACGCATCCCATCCCTTATTTTAGCTGCTGTTTTAATTTTGATGGGTGTTCAATTGCTTGCACTCGGTGTGATCGCTGATCTTATTGCAAAAAATCGGATGCTGTCCGAAGAATTAGTTTATCGCTCGCGAAAAAGCGCACTAAAGCTTTAAGATTTCTTTAACAATTTATTTCGGCCCCACTAATTTTGTTTTCTTGGGCAAAGTCGTAATAAGGATAGGAGAAGCGTTGAGATTATCTTCGCCTACATAACCCACATTGCGCTTTTTATCAATCGTTACGATATCCATTTTACCATCTTGATTTATGTCCAACATCAATATCGGTTTTTGTCCCTTAGCCACTCTTCCCAACTCCACCGAATCTCCTAAATTTAAACCAGTAATAATTTGTTGAGAAAGCCTTCGACCTTTAACTGTAATAGCTCTGCCTTTTTGTAAGGAAAACAGTTTCCCCTTCAACTTTCCGCTTATGGATTGAAATTCTGTAGCAAAACTTTTGCCCAAATTTTCTGCAAGAAAAAGCAGTTTTCCTTTTTTCAATACTAAATCCAATTTTTGATCTCGCACTCCCGTCAAAGCTCCTGCTCCTAGGTAACGATGTTTCTTTGGCAAATTAAAGTTGATTTCCCCAATCACTGTGGGGGTGACAGGAGAACCGTGATTATCCAATTGATAAAGTTTTAATTGAGTTTTACTCGATTTCACTAAAATATCGCTCACCCCACTATCATCAAAATCGCCACTGTCCAAAAGCTTGACTGTTTTAGGCAAACGATCGCCATTAGGAACAATCTGAACTGGCAAAGCAATATTGGCAGCAGCTATCGACTCGACTTTTACTGCTCCATCACCATCAATTATCAATGGCAATATTTTTAAACTTTTGCGAGGCCCTTGAATCAATAAATCTGGCACAAAATTGGCTGTGAAATCGCCTTGTGGGCTATAATCTCGACCATAAATAACATAGCTTTGACCAGCGCTACTTTTTCCATTGGCATCAGCAAAAAGAGCGCCCACAACCAAATCATCCACGCCATCTCCATTGAGATCGCCTGCGTCGCTCACAGCAGAGCCAGAACGATCATCAGGAAGACCCCCATTTAAAGAAAAACCATTTTCCCCATCCAAATTGCTTAATTCTACCACAGGGTCAAAACCCGTTCGCCTTCCAAAAACTAAATAACTCTGGCCAGCTGTTAATTTACTATCAGGGTCAGCCAATCCCGCACCAACCAGTAAATCAGCCAATCCATCTCCATTAATATCGCCAGCACTGCTCACGGAACTGCCCAAGCCATCTAGTGGCGCAACTCCATTTAATTGAAACCCATTGCTACCATCTAAACTGCTTAATTCTACATTAGCTGTAAACCCTGTGGTTTTGCCAAAAATCACATAACATTGCCCTGCATTACTTTTGCCATTAGGATCGGCACCACGAGCATCCATCAACAAATCGGCTAATCCATCGCCGTTCACATCACCTGCACCGCTGACAGAACCACCGCAATAATCATTATCATTGGCTCCATTAATTTTAAATCCTGTTGTGCCATCTAAACTGCTTAATTCTACATTAGCTGTAAACCCTGTGGTTTTACCAAAAATCACATAACATTGCCCCGCCGTATTTTTACCATTAGGACCAGCCAAGCGAGCACCGATTAATAAATCATCAATCCCATCCCCATTCACATCGCCAGCGCCACTGACTGACGTTCCAGCACGATCTCCAGCATTAATACCGTTCAAAACAAAACCATTATTGCCATTAATGCTGCTTATTTCGAAAATGGTTGGAAATTCATCTCGACTTCCAAATATCACATAGCTCTTGCCCGCATACAATTTGCCATTAGGATCTGCATTGGGAGCGCCAATCACCAAATCATCAATCCCATCCCCATTCACATCACCTGCATTACTCACGGAACCGCCAAGCCTATCGCCAAAAGCAGCACCATTTATAATAAACCCGTTATGACCGTTCAGACTGCCTAATGCCAAATCAGCTTCAAACTCCGAGGTCTTTCCAAAAATGACATAACATTGTCCAGCATTGATTTTACCGTTAGGATCCGCATCGATAGAAGCAATCACCAAATCATCAATCCCATCTCCATTAAAATCGCCTGCGCCACTGACTGATACCCCGGCCGCATCTCCAGACACCATACCACTAAGCGAAAAGCCATTCACCCCGTTGAGTTGATCCAACTCAACCATCTCGCCCAGCCCACCTTTTTTACCAAAAACCACATAGCTTTGACCATTATCTATTTTGCTATTAAAATCAGCTTGGCGAGCTCCAACCACCAAATCTTCAATGCCATCACCATTAATATCACCTGCCTTACCCAAAGCACAGCCCGATAAATCATTAGTATTAACACCGTTAATTAAACTGCCTACTATCTTATTATCATTAGTGGGAAAATTAGAAAAACTAATAGTTGCTGGAAAAGGCTCCGCCTTAATGATATTTGGAATAGGAAGTAATATACTCAACCCCAGTAAATTAGCTAAATTATTCCTCTCTCTTATAAAATGATAAAAATGTTTCATGTTATTATAACATAAACTAATGCTTACCATTGCACAATAGTCAACTTTTATTTAATCCTTTCTCCCTTAGAATCGTCTAATCATTACCATGAACTCAAAAATCTTATCTCTCACAATTGGTATTGCCCTCTTTTTTAATAAGTTTAGCTTAATGACAACCATGGCAAAACCTCCCCAAGTCACTGTTCGCTTACTTGACGAACAAGGCCAACTTACCGCTCCTCAACAAGTCGATAAAGTCATCAAAACCGACGCAGAATGGCAAAAACAACTCACTCCAGAACAGTATGAAATTGCTCGTGGCAAAGGCACCGAACGCCCCTTCTGCGGTCTTTTCAATGACTATAAAGAAGATGGCGTTTATTCCTGCGTTTGCTGCCAACTGCCCCTATTTCGTTCCGACACCAAATTTCATTCCGGCACAGGTTGGCCTAGCTTTTTCGCCCCTATTGCCAAAGAAAATGTCATTACCCAAACCGATCTTAGCCACGGCATGAAGCGAGTCGAAATTCTCTGCGCTCGATGCGAGGCTCATTTAGGTCACGTGTTTGATGATGGACCCAAACCTACTGGCCTTCGCTACTGTTTAAACTCCGCTTCACTAATTTTTACTCCACTCCAAAAAACAGCACAAACTAAAACCGAAAAAGCGGTCTTTGCTGCAGGCTGTTTTTGGGGTGTCGAAGCCACCTTCCGACAAATCAAAGGCGTTATTTCTACTTCAGTCGGCTACATCGGCGGCAAAACAAAAAATCCCACTTACGAACAAGTGTGCACTGATAAAACCGGCCATGCCGAAGCCGTGGAAATTATTTTTAATCCAGAAAAAGTTTCTTATGAAACCCTTTTAGACGTTTTCTGGAAAAATCACGACCCCACTACACTTAACCGACAAGGCCCAGACGTTGGCACGCAATACCGTTCCGCTATTTTTTATCAAAATGAAGCTCAAAAAGCGGCGGCGATCGCCTCCAAAGAAAAAATCGCCAAAAATTATAGCAAGCCTATCACCACCGAAATTGTTCCCGCTACCGAATTTTATCGCGCTGAAGATTACCACCAACAATATCTCGAAAAACGCGGCTTGTCTCATTGCCATCTCTAACCCGCTTTCCCAGATTGCTTTTATACCAAAATTATTATAAAAGCTTTTCATGGGCTTTTTTCAAGAATTCAAAACCTTTATTAATCGCGGCAATGTCATTGACCTAGCCGTCGGTGTGGTAATTGGGACTGCTTTTGGAAAAATTGTTTCCTCGCTTGTCGCCGACGTTATCATGCCCCCCATCGGCCTCGTCATGAGCGACGTAAATTTTGCCAATCTCAAACTGCCTATTGGCGGAAAACCCGATGCACCTGTCACGATTAATTATGGAAACTTCATTCAAACCACGATTGATTTTCTTGTGATTGCTTTTGCTGTTTTTGTTTTTGTCCGATTTATTAATCGTTTTTATCGCCGCCAACAGCAAACCGCACCGCCACCGGCCCCTTCTCGCGAAGAAATTTTGCTAACCGAAATTCGCGATCTTCTTAAAAATAAATAAACAGCAAGCGAGTGCCCTCCGCTATTATTCAAATTAAAAATCTGTGCGTTGAAAGAAATCGCAAAATTTTACGCAACATTAACTGGGCAATTTATCCTGGCCAACAATGGACCATTTTAGGCGCCAACGGCTCTGGTAAAACTTCTCTCATCAATGCGATAACTGGTTACCTTGTTTCCACCTCAGGCATAATTCGAGTTTTCGACCATGAATACGGTCAAACAAACTGGCAAGACATTCGAAAAAAAATCGGACTTGTTAGCGCCTCTCTCGCTCAACAAATTCAGCCGGATGAAACCGCGCTTTCCGTAATAGCTAGCGGCAGGAAAGCGATTATCAACCTCTGGAAATCGCCTTCTCGCAACGAACTTAGCCTTGCCAAAAAAATTCTTCGACAAATTCAATGCACCCATCTGGAGCAACGCCCCTGGAACATTTTATCACAAGGCGAAAGGCAACGCGTCTTAATTGGTCGCGCGCTCATGGCAAATTTTGCTATCCTTTTTTTAGACGAGCCCTGCGCAGGACTCGATCCCGTAGCGCGAGAAAATTTCCTAAAATTCATTGAAAAACTACTACAAAAACGTCATGCCCCACATCTCGTTTTAATCACTCATCACATTGAAGAAATTACGAAACATTTCACACACGTTCTTCTGCTAAAAAATGGCAGCGTGCTTCTCCAAGACAGAAAACAAAATGTGCTGACATCCAAAAATTTATCTTCCTGTTTTAATAAAAAATTAAAAATCATTAAGAAAAATGGACACCATCAAATAAGATTGTAGAACAATCATCTCGGTTGTTAAATGATCAAGAGTTTATGCAGTTAAATAAAAATCTAGAAAACCAAATTAATTCTCAACTTCGCTCACTAGAAGTTTATGAGATCGGCAAACCGATTGACGAAACGGCGCGTGAACTTGGGCTTGATCCCAAAACCATCGTCAAGCTGGCCTCCAACGAAAACCCACTTGGTCCCTCTCCCCAAGCCGTTACTGCCATGCGCCAAGCCGTGACGGAAAGTCATCTCTATCCCGACGGTCACTCTTATCATTTAACTCAAGCCCTTTCACAGAAATTTAACGTGCCAATGAATTGTGTAACATTAGGCAACGGCTCCAACGAAATCATTGAACTTCTCGGCCACGCCTTTCTCAATCACGATTCTGAAGTTGTCATTTCACGACACGCTTTTCTGGTTTACAAATTAATGTCTCAACTTTTTGGTGCGAAATGCATCGAAGTGCCGGATCAAAATTTTCAACATGATCTGGTCGCCATGCGAAAAGCTATCACCCCAAAAACCAAATTAGTGATTGTAGCCAATCCAAACAACCCCACCGGCACCTGGGTGGATGCACAAGCCATTGATGATTTTGTCCAACAACTCCCTCCCCATGTTATTGCGGTCTTTGATGAGGCTTATTACGAGTTCATGACCCATCCGCCCGATTGCTTGCGCTACGTGCGTGAAGGAAAAAATGTAGTTGTCATGCGCACTTTTTCCAAAAGCCAAGGTCTGGCCGGTTTGCGAATTGGCTACGGATTTACACCGAATTTCATCAACTCATGGCTGCAACGTTCACGCCAACCTTTCAACGTAAACGCGATCGCCCAAGCCGGCGCTTTAGCTTCGCTGCTGGACGAAGACCACCAACAAGCCACACGCAAAATCGTAGATGAAGGTCGAAAATTTTTGGAAAATGCTTTTCAGCAACTCAAACTTTCTTTCGTCCCCTCCTGTGCTAATTTTATTCTCGTGAAAGTAGGTCAAGGCAAAGAATGCTTTAAAAAATTATTGGCGCAAGGCGTGATCGTGCGAGCCATGGATGCCTACCAATTACCCGATTACATTCGTGTTTCAATTGGAACACCGGACCAAAACCAACGTTTCATAAGCGCTTTGAAAAAAATATCGGCTCCTTAACTATGCAATTCAACAAAGTGGCGATTTTAGGCGCGGGTCTCTTAGGCAGTTCCTTAGCCTTAGCGATGAAACGACATCGACTCGCCAAAAACATCGTGCTATGGACGCGGCGCTCAGAAATTATCGCTCAGCTTCATTCCAAACAAATCGGCGATTCTGCCACCACAGATATTCAAGAAGCCGTCACCAGCGCACAACTCGTTATATTTTCCACACCCATCGGCATCATGCCTACCCTCGCCCAAACCTGCTTACCTTACGTCACTCTCGACACCTTAATCACCGACGTCGGCAGCGTTAAAGCATCGGTTGTAGAAACTTTAGAAAAAATTTTCGATTCGCATGCACTTTTTGTGGGCAGCCATCCAATGGCCGGCTCGGACAAAACCGGTTTTGAGCATGCCACAGAAACTTTATTTGATGACGCTGCTTGCTTTATCACTCCCACACAAAAAACTTCACCTACTGCTCAACAAAAAATAACTGAGTTTTGGACAATACTCGGTTGTCGTATCAAAATATTACTTCCCGATCATCATGATCAACTTGTTGCTGCAATCAGCCATCTTCCCCATCTTCTTGCTTCTTTACTCGTCAACACCGTCACCTCACATCATACCGCAGACGCTCTGGAATGGGTTGGTGGTGGTTTTCGCGATGGCACACGGGTTGCCTTGGGTTCGCCAAACATGTGGAATGAAATTTTAAGCCAAAATCGTAATGCTATTTTAAAAGCAATTCAGAATTTTCGCCACCACCTGGATCAAACAGAACATTTACTTCAACAAAATCAATCGCTCGAAAAATCGCTCGAAGAGGCTGCTAACGCGAGAAAACAAATAATGAGAAAATAAGTTGGCATCCGATTTAGTTGCTCTACAAATCAAAAACGTGATGTCTGAGCTTCGTGTCCAAAAGTTAAAAAAATTAGAAACTCGTCTCAAAGTGCCCGGAGACAAAAGTATGTCGCACCGTGCGATATTGCTTGCAGGATTAGCCGAGGGCACCAGTCGCATCAGCGGTTTTTTAACCAGTGAAGATTGCCTCTGCACCTTGCGTGCGATGCAAGCGTTAGGCGCTCATGTTGACTTTATCAATGAAAACACTTTTGACGTCATCGGCGTTGGAGGCGAGTGTCAACCCGTGTTGGAAACTATTGATTGCGGCAACTCTGGAACGCTCATGCGTTTGATTGCCGGCATTTTATCGGCACAACCTTTTCCTTCGCGATTATCTGGCGATGTTTCACTTAATAGCCGCCCTATGAAACGCATTATGGAACCGCTTCGCGAAATGGGCGCGCAAATTGAAAGTGAAACTCATAACGATTGCGCTCCCTTGCTTTTGCACGGCGCTCACTTGGAAGCGATCGCTTATCAATCACCCGTCGCTAGCGCCCAAGTGAAATCCTGTTTATTATTGGCCGGTCTTTTTGCTCAAGGCAACACCAGCGTTACCGAGCCCGCTTTATCGCGTGATCATACTGAACGCATGATGCGTTATTTTTATATTCCCCTTCGCAACCAAGACCTCACCGTAACCGTGCCTGGAGGCAGTCTACCTCAAGCCCGAGACTTTATGGTGCCAGGAGATTTTTCATCAGCAGCATTCTGGATGGCAGCGGCTGCAGCATTTCCCGGTTCCCAACTTTTTATTGAAGACGTAGGCCTCAACCCCACTCGCACAGGATTAGTAAGCGTGCTGATGCGCATGGGTGCTCAAATTCGTGAATTTATTGAAACCGGTAAAGAAATGGAACCACACGGCAATTTGGAAATTCAAGGCCGCAACCTTCGCGGCACTTTGATTGAAGGAAAAGAAATTGCTAACGTGATCGACGAAATTCCCATCATTGCAGTGCTGGCTGCTTTGGCAGAAGGCGAAACCATTATCAAAGACGCCGCAGAATTGCGCGTGAAAGAAACCGACCGCATCGCTGCTATCACCCAAAACCTGCGCGCGTTTGGCGCCGAAGTTGAAGAAACTAGCGACGGCATGATCATTCAAGGCGGACGTCCATTAAAAAATGCAACCGTGGAAAGCTTTGGCGATCACCGCATCGCCATGGCTTTTGCAATTCTCGGACTTTTCTGCGAGGGTCAAACGCACATTTTAAATACTGCTTGCATTGATACGTCTTATCCCCAATTTGAACAGCATTTGGCGCAACTAGCAGCATGAACTCTTCTCAAGAAAATATTGTTATCGCGATCGATGGCCCTTCTGCCTCAGGCAAAAGCACCATTGCTCGCGAGCTAGCGCGTGCGCTGCCTGGTTTTATTTATGTCGACACCGGAGCCATGTATCGCGCTGTCACGTGGCGCGTTTTACGCGAAAAAATTGATCCACACAACCCCCAAGCCGTTGAAACTTTTGTTCAACAAATGCCTTTCTTTTGTGAGGTTCGCGGCAACACGATTGCGCTCAAATTTGAAGAGCCTGTGGACCCTTTCGTATTACGTCGACGCGAGGTTAACGAAAATGTTTCCACCGTTTCGCTCATCCCCGCGGTGCGTCAACGACTTGTCTATGAACAACAACAATTGCGCGCCTTTGCACCGTTAGTCATGGAAGGAAGAGATATCGGTTCCGTTGTTTTCCCTAACACGCCTTATAAGTTTTATTTAGATGCCAAATTGGAGGTGCGCGCCGAACGCAGAAAAGATCAGGGCGAAAATGATTCCATTTCTCAACGTGATGCCATTGACTCCAACCGCAAAATTTCTCCTCTCAAAATTGCGTCTGATGCGCATGTCGTAGACTCTTCCACCATGACCATTTCCGAAGTAGTATCTTACATTCTGGATCAACTAAGCCAACGCGGCCTGAATGTAGAAAATGTAAATCAATCATGAATCGTGAGCTTTATTTAAAGCACATTCACAAAACTACTTTTCTTTATTACCTCGGTTTTATTTTATCCTATTTTATTTTCCGTTTTTTATTTCGCCGCAAAGTTTATGGTGTCGAACATGTTCCTAAAGAGGGTGCATTTTTGATCTGCGCCAATCATTTGAGTTATTTCGATCCCCCTTGTATTGGTTCATCATTTCCTTTTCATCATATCTTCTACCTTGCGCGAAAAACTCTTTTTACTTCACGGTTGATGGGATGGTTGCTTCCCCGCATTCATGCGATTCCTGTAGACCAAGAAAAAGCCGATATCTTTGGTATTCGCACCACGCTGCAAGTTTTGAAATCAGGCGCGCCCTTACTTCTCTTTCCTGAAGGAGCACGAAGTTGGGATGGTCAACTACAAAAAGGTGAACCAGGCACTGGTATGATTGCCCTAAAATCAGGCGTTCCGATTCTTCCCGTGAGAATTCGTGGCACTTTTGAAGCCTGGCCGCGCGGAAGTTCAAAAATCAAACTGCATCCTATCACCGTCACATTCGGTCCCATGCTTCCTCCTTTTCAACCTCCCGCTCATCTTTCCACGCAAGAAAGCTATCAATGGGTTTCCAGCCAAATTATGGAAGCCATTGCCAAGTTATGAAAAAAAATAGCAGAGCTTATGCCCAAGCTGGCGTAAATTTAGAACAAGCGATGCGCGATAAAACAAAAGCGTTTGCAACATCGCGTCAATTCGTCGGTTTATTTCCTGCCCATTTTCCTAAAATGAAAAACCCCATTTTGGCAGCAAGCACCGACGGTGTGGGTTCAAAACTAATGCTTGCCTCGCAACCCAAACATCACGCGCAAATCGCAGCAGACTTGGTTTATCATTGCGTTAAT
>JAWLBA010000001.1:0-458077 GCA_041395165.1 Verrucomicrobiia bacterium | reverse complement strand
CGAATATCAATAAGCTTAACCGCTTCACCTTTGCCTTGCAAATCGGCCAATGCCCGAGGTGGAATTAATCGTTTTAAATCTTGTTCATGGCTTTCTTGCAAATAAGCAATCACCTCTTGCACATTCAGATTGTCGTTTCTCTGACAAAGACTTGCCAACGTTTCGCTCTGATGAAAGCCACAACTACTACAACCTCCGACATGGTAACGTTGGAACAAAGCCCGACGCGCTCCGGGCAACATCGTTAAAATTTCCCCCATCGTTGTTTCCGGAGTCAGCGTTTTCATACCGCTCCCTGCAACGCTTTAACATCCACTTCCGTTTTAGATGCCGTAGAATTTGAAACTGCTTTTTTTTGCCAAACAATTTTTTCCGAACGCTCAAATTTTTCTTCAATCAAAGTGTGCAAATAATTAGCAATTTCAGGTTCATTTAAACGCGTTACCACTTCTTCCAAAAAACCTACCACTAACAAATGTTTGGCTTGATTTTCGGGAATGCCACGCGCTTGCATGTAAAAAAGTAACTCTTCTTCCACCTGACCCGTTGTCGCGCCATGACTACATTTCACGTCATCATTTAAAATTTCCAAACCCGGCATGGAATCGGCTTCGGCTTCTCCGCTCAATAATAAATTACGATTGGTCTGATAAGCATCGGTTTGCTTCGCTCCCGGTTCCACTCGAATTAATCCTTGAAAAATCGATTTAGCTCCGTGATTCAAAGAGTTTTTATAGAGCAAATCGCTCCATGCACTGGGCGCTAAATGATCTTGCAACGTGCGCTGATCAAACTCCTGATTTTCATGCGCCAGCGACATCGCTAACATTTCACTCTGAGCGCCCGGGGCAGTCAAACGCGATCGATTTTCATTGCGCGAAAATGCAGTTCCAAAATTAACCATTAACGTTTTTGCGTAAGCATCACGCTCCACCGTGCTCGCACCCATATGAAAAGCCAACACTTTTTCGCTCCAACGCTGTACGCAAACATAAGTTAAGCGTGAACCTTCCCTAGCTACCAAATCATTGTAGCTACACACAAAACCAGGAAGTTCTTCGGTAGATTGACAGATTTCTAAAACTGTTACTTTACTGTTAGCTTCGGTCACAACCATCGTGTGCGGAAACACCGATTGATTTTTGCCGGTTAACCATTGATGAATAACAATAGGCTGCTCAATTTCTACTCCGGCAGGCACATAAATCACACTGCCCGATCGACAAAATGCCTCATGCAGCGCAGTAAATTTTTCTGAGCCCAAAGCAACTCGTTGCTTCAAAAAATAATTTTCAATGAGCGAAGAATGGTTCTTTATCGCCTCTGAAACAGTTTCAATAATTACTCCCTTTTTCTCCAAATCAGAATTTATCAGGTCACAAGCCACCTTTTCATCATTTGAAAAAACAAGACGAGCCGCAGTAGGAAAAGAAACTTGGGATTGCTTAAGAATTTCTTTCTTTTCGGCTTCTGAAGTTGCCGCTCCATCTTGATAAGAGTCTAATTGAATGGATTGAATATTAGCAAACCGCCAATCTTCATCTTTCCGATGCGGCATTGGAATTTTTTGATATTTTTCCCATGCCGCTTTTTGTCTGGCCTGCCATGAGGAAGGCAAATGCGAGAAATTGAGTACTTGAGGGCCATTAATAATAGAATTCATTTTGTAAAATTTTGCTAAAAGAAAATTAACCCACTGAGCCTTCCATCTCGAGATCAATCAAGCGCTTCAATTCCACGCTGTATTCTAAAGGAAATTGATTCACGAGATCGTTAACAAAACCGTTCACACTCAAGCTCATGGCTTGTGCTTCAGAAAGACCACGTTGCTGCATATAAAAAATCTGTTCTGCGCTCACTTTGCTTACACTAGCCTCATGTTGCACAGAATTTCCCTGGCCCCGAACCACGATAGCCGGATAAGTATCGGTCCGCGATTCGGTGTTAATGAGCAAAGCGTCGCATTCGGTATTGTTTTTGCATCCTTTCAAATGTTGCGGGATATAAACTAAACCGCGATAAGAAGCGCGCCCTGTGCCAATGCTAATACTTTTCGAAATAATATTGCTGGTCGTTTCGTCAGCGGCATGAATCATTTTTGCGCCTGTGTCCTGATGCTGACCATCACTTGCTAGCGCAATACTCAACACTTCGCCGCGCGCTTTTCGACCTTTCAAAACTACTCCGGGATATTTCATCGTCAAACGAGAGCCAATATTGCAATCAATCCATTTCACTTCCGCTTCTTCCTGTGCCAAAGCCCGTTTTGTCACCAAATTAAAAACATTCGCGCTCCAGTTTTGAACGGTTATGTATTGAATTTTTGCCCCGCGCAACGCCACCAATTCCACGACTGCACTGTGCAATGTGGCTGTTTCGAATTTGGGCGCGGTGCAACCTTCCATGTAAGTGACTTCGGCTCCTTCGTCTGCAATGATAAGCGTGCGCTCAAATTGGCCAAAATTTTCAGCGTTAATACGAAAATAAGCTTGAAGGGGATGTTTCACCTTAACACCTGGCGGCACATAAATAAAACTACCACCACTAAAGACCGCACTATTTAATGCGCTGAATTTATTGTCACCCGTAGGAATAACTTTACCAAACCACTTTTTAAAAATTTCGGGATGTTTATGAAGCCCTTCCGTGCTTCCGACAAAAATAACACCTTCTTTGGCTAACTCTTCTTTCACATTGGAATAAGCCGCTTCGCTATCAAATTGCGCTTCGACACCAGCCAAAAACTTTCGTTCTTTTTCGGGAATGCCCAATCGTTCGAAAGTTTTTTTAATATCATCCGGCACTTCTTCCCAACTGCGTTTGGGTTGCTGACCCGCAGCAAGATAATAACGAATCTTTTCGAAATGAATATTGTCTAAATCGTGACTCGCCCAATGGGTTGGGAGGGGTTTACTTTGAAAAGTTTGCAGCGCTTTTAAGCGAAACTCGCGCAACCATTCAGGATCTTTTTTAACATCGCAAATGTAATGAATCGTTTGTTCGCCTAGCCCAATTCCTGCATCATACTGATGACGCTCAGGATAATGGAAGTTTCCTGTCTCCCGTTCAATTTCTAACACTGGTTTTTCGCTCATAACTATCTTTCAATCTTTAATATACTGCAAAAAAAGGAAATTCGCTAGGTGCTGGCTAGCTCACCGCACTCTTTCAAAAGCCAGTCGTAACCTTTCTTTTCAAACTCCAAATCCAACTCCTTGCTGCACGTTCTGACGATCCGCCCTCGCACCAACACATGCACATGATCCGGCACAATATAGTCCAATAATCGTTGATAATGGGTAATGACTAAAACTCCTAAATTAGGTCCCCTTAAAGTGTTCACTCCTTTTGCAACAATTCGCAACGCATCAATATCCAAACCACTATCTGTTTCGTCCAAAACGGCATAAGTTGGTTCTAACATCGCCATTTGAAGAATTTCATTGCGTTTTTTTTCACCACCCGAAAATCCATCATTTACGGCACGCGAAGTAAATTTACGATCCATCTCTAAGAGATCCATTTTTTGATACAACCGATTGTAAAACTCAATCGCATCAATCTCTTCACCCTCTGGCAAACGCGCTTGCAAAGCCGCTCGCAAAAAATTAGCAATGGTCACACCAGGAATTTCGCTGGGATATTGAAATGCCATAAACAGTCCGGCACGAGCGCGCTCGTCTGGTTCCATTTCCAAAATATTCTTCCCATCCAACAACACTTCTCCAGCGGTTACTTCATAATCAGGATGTCCACTCAAAACTTTTGCCAAGGTGCTCTTGCCTGAACCGTTTGGCCCCATCAAAGCGTGCACTTCACCCTTGGGCACTTTTAAGGAAAGGCCCCTCAATATTTCTTGCTCTCAATTTTGGCATGGAGATCTTTAATTTCTAATGTACTCATGCGGCCTGGATACTAAAAGCAAATCGGAAAACAGGCAAGTGATGAAAATAAGAGTTTTTTTTCGGAGCACAATCGACAAATCTTAACTTCTTGCTAAATAATGAGGAAATGGTGTTTCAGTTGAATTCTCAATACGCTCCCTGTGGAGATCAACCTCAAGCCATTCAGGCATTGACTCAAGGTTTTTTGCAAGGGCATGCGCACCAGGTGCTTTTGGGTGTTACAGGCTCTGGAAAAACGTTTACCATGGCCAACGTCATTCAAAATTTGGGACGGCCAACCTTAGTGCTTTCTCACAATAAAACCTTGGCCGCCCAACTTTATAGCGAGTTCAAACAATTTTTCCCTAAAAATGCCGTGGAATATTTTGTGAGCTATTTTGATTACTATCAACCCGAGGCTTATATTCCACGCACCGATACTTATATTGAGAAAGATTCCAGTCTTAATGAAGAAATTGAACGACTTCGTCTTTCTGCTACCGCCTCTCTTTTAATGCGCCGTGATGTGGTTGTGGTTGCGAGTGTTTCTTGCATTTATGGATTGGGATCTCCAGAAGATTTTTCTAAAATGGTATTGCCCGTGGAACTGGGCACTCGCACTTCGCGAGATTTTGTTTTAACGCAGTTAGTCGACATGCAATATCAACGCAATGATGTCGCTCCGCAACGCGCCCAATTTCGAGTGCGAGGGGATGTGGTAGAAATTTTTCCAGCCAGTCAAGAAAATGGATTACGCATCGAATTTTTCGGCGACGAAATAGAAAAAATTTCTCATTTTGACCCTTTAACCGGCAATACATTGGAAGAATATTCCAAGTTCATCATTATGCCAGCGAAACAGTTTGTAACGCCTCACGAAAAAATTCGGCATGCTCTTGTCACGATTCAACAGGAGCTCGATGAACGCATTACTCAGCTGGAAAGCGCTAGTAAGTTAGTTGAGGCACAACGTTTGCGACAACGCACTAATTATGATTTAGAAATGATTCAAGAGATGGGGTTTTGTCCTGGCATTGAAAATTACTCACGCCACTTAACAGGTCGTCCTCCTGGCTCGCGTCCTTACACGTTGCTTGATTTTTTCCCGAAAGATTTTCTGCTTATTGTCGATGAAAGCCATGCCACAATTCCGCAAATTGGCGGCATGTATGCAGGTGATCGCTCGCGAAAAATGGTGTTAGTTGAACACGGTTTTCGTCTTCCCAGCGCGTTGGATAATCGTCCATTGAATTTTGGTGAATTCACAAACACGCTCAACCAAGTTCTTTATGTTTCAGCCACACCTGGGGCTTATGAGCTCAATCTCACACAAGGCAAGGTAGTGGAACAAATTATTCGCCCTACGGGACTCATGGATCCTCCCGTGATTATTAAACCATTAAAGGGTCAAATTGATGATGTCATGGAACAAATCAAGCTCCGCGTGGAACGCAAAGAGCGAGTTTTGGTAACCACTTTGACCAAACGTACGGCAGAAGATTTAGCAGATTATCTTCAACAACTTGATATTAAAGTGCGTTACTTGCATTCAGAAATTGATGCTATTGAACGCGTGGAAGTCTTGCGTCAATTGCGAGCAGGCAATTGTGATGTACTCGTTGGCATTAATCTTTTACGTGAAGGCCTTGATTTACCGGAGGTTTCGTTAGTCGCCATCTTAGATGCAGATAAGGAAGGATTCCTGCGCTCGGCCACTTCTTTAATTCAAACGGCTGGACGCGCTGCACGACATATTAATGGTGAAGTGATCCTTTATGCCGACGTGATAACGAAATCGATTCAACAACTCATTCAAGTCAATGAAAATCGTCGCCAAAGACAAGCTACTTATAATAAGCAACACAAAATCACGCCACGCAGCGTCATTCGTGCAGAACAGGAATCATTGCAAACTCTACTCCGCGGTAAGGAATTGGAGGCTTCAATATTAGGCAATCAAGATAGTGATTTTGATTTGGTCGAATTTTTACGAGATTTGGAAAAGCAGATGAAATCCGCTTCAGCTAAATTGGAATTTGAAAAAGCAGCGCTTTTACGCGACCAAATTCAAGAGATTCAAAAGGGCAGCGGTTATGAAGAAATGTTAACAGCCGGAAAACAATCAGTTTCTTATCGAAAAACTAAAAAATCATCGAAGCAACACCGAAATTAAGTTAAAAGAATCTAAAAGAGCAATGGTTTTACCCCATTGCTCTTTTTTTCTTAGTCGATTTAAGCCAAGAAAGGTTATCCTGGAACAGGATTACCCGGATTACCACCACCAGGATTACCAGGCTCCAAAGTAGGAGGAAGGAGATTAAAATCTCCGGAATCATTATCGCCACCAAAGCGACCACCACTACCACCGCGACTACGCCCATCTCTTTCTTTGTGAATCCTATTTTGATTTTCTTGTTCAAACCAATTCCAGCGCATAACTTGTTCAGTGCGTCGTGCTTCAAAGTCACGCGGTCCAAATTTGAAAAATTCGCCGATGCCTTCAAACGGGTTTTTGCCAGTAAAAAGATTTTCCAAATTGAAAGGAGCAGAAATGCGCATGCCCGCGGCATATTTTCCTCCATTAATTCCTTCATCTTCGTGATATTCAAAGTCAAGAATCACACCTTGCAAAACTCGCCATTCGACGCGTGCTTTGGGCCCTTCGTAACGCGTGCCAATGCGGTTATCAAAGTTATAATATCCTGCAAACAATCGAAGTTCCGTGTACTTATCTAGATAAGGCACTAAGAAACCAATCTCAGTATCAAATCCTTCGAAAGGGGCTTCTAGCTTTTCTAGAATATCTCCATCATGGAATCGACGACTTATTGTTTCAATTTGGTAGCTCGGCAAATAATAGTTGAAGCGCGCATCAACCCATTTAGTTAACATTTCAACCCCCGCACCAAATTGGTCGTAATGATTGTTAAATCTTGTATCCAAATAATCGTAGTAGCTATTGATACCTAAAATAATGTCACGCTCGGGAACTTTGTAACGATAGCCTAGTCCCAAATTAATCACCTCATCGGAACTGTCATTACCTCGAAGTGTAGAGTTAAAAAAGAAAAGATTTTGTTTGTCGGAATAAAAAGGAACCAACCAATCGATCATGCCATCGGTCAGATGTTCACCAACTTTTCCGCCAATGGTAACGACTGAAGGCAATAGCCAATTATCATCTCTCAACTTTCTTTCTGCTCGAATAGTTTTTGAATCATAAGACTCCATCATCTTGCTGTCTCCAGCTTGCGATAAAGGAATATTTAATAAACTAATTAACGCAATGAGACACCATAAAGGCTTTTGCCTTTTCCTTTGAAGAAACTTCATAATATTTCCTTAGTTTAAATTAAACAACCAAACTTGCTTATTTGGGGCCAACAAATTTCCCTTTAATTCCAGTTCCCATTATAAAGCCTGTGTTGTTTAAGGGAAGCACTAAATTGAAAAAGTTTTTGCCAGATTTAGCAACGGCATAAGCGCCAATATCCCGAGGCGATACAATGACGCTGAAGGCTTTCTGTTTTTAGGCAATTCGCCCAAATTCACGGCTTCCGCACCAAAAGTAAACTGCTTCACATCACTTTCGATTAAAGGAAAAGCTTGAATCATTCTTTTCTTTCCTTCTTTTTGGCTAATAATGAGATGATGAATGTGATTCACCAATCCAATACCCAACACCTTACTTTTTTGGGGAAGCTGAAATTGTGCCACCTCCGTGGTTTCGACAAACAGCCGAATATTCCTTTTTCTGCCGCTAATATAAGCTGGAAATCCTTTAAGTCGACCACTTGCCAAAAACCTTTCTTTCTTAGGAAGATTAGGGAGAGCAATAGCGGTTTGTTCCAAACTCAAGTTGTCACTAACACTACTGACTGTTAATTTACCTCCTCTTTTAATAACTAAATCCGGTTTGCCGTCTTGATTAAGATCGTTGGCCAAAAATAATTCTCCCTTTGGCTTTGCCATTGATGGTTTTAACTACAGTTTGGTTAGTATTATTTAAGTCTTGCGCAAAGAATTTTAAGTTTACGAAACTTGTCGAATTAAAATATCGTTTTGTCCATCATTATCATAATCAGAAAGCAAAGGCACTAAAGGGTAATATATAACTCTCGCTTACCATCAATCTCTTGATCCGCTCGATAAGTAACACGACTTCCATTGAAGTTTATTTGAAAATCGAAAATATCACCATTGGCTATTAAAGAATCATTTAACTGAGCCATTTCCCCTCCTGCTATTGGAACATGAAACAACTCAAAAACATCATTCGCTAGAGCATCAGCAATAAAAACCACCTGGCTGCTATCAGGCGTAACTTGAAAACTCATCACAACATCACCACTTAATACCAAATCCTGATTCAAGCGAACAGGAGATCCTCCTGCTACAGGCACACTGAAAAGCTCAAATTGATCATTAACTATAGCATCTGCTAAATAAACCACACGACTTCCATCGGGTGTTATCACTATATCGCCAGAACTCACATCTCCACCTAGCACAAGATTTTGATTTAACTTAACAATCTCTCCTCCTTCTATAGGAACACTGAATAACTCAAAAACATCATTGACCAAAGCATCTGCCACATAAACCACTCTGGAACCATCAGGTGTTATTAAATGATCAGCAACGTTTCCATTCGCTACCAAGGATTGATTTAATTTCTTAACAGCGCCCCCTTCAATTGAAACATGAAATAACTCAAAAACATTATCGGTTATCGCATCCGCCACATAAACCACTTGTTCCCCATTAGGAGTTACTTGAAAACTCGAAACATTTCCTCCAGGCACAAGACTACCACTGAGTTGAGTTAATATTCCTCCTGTTATAGGAATACTGAAAAGTTTAGTTTGTAAGCCATTTTGATTTGAAATTAATACAACCTTATCATTAAGAGTTACCTGAAATGTCAAAGCATCACCTAATGGATCCAAAACTGTAGCATCACCAGCCGTTTCCGGTCTAACAAGTGAACTAAAAAGCTTAATATCCAACCCTGAAGTCGCCTGAAACACCACATGATTTCGACTAGGTGATAATTTGTAGCCAGGAAAAACATCATCTGCCGCTCCTAATGCGGCATTAAGCTTTAAATTATCAGCAGGCACCCCATTAACCGGCACACTAAAAAGCTCAAACTTCTCATCCAATAAAGCGTCGGCTAAGTAAATGATATTACTCCAGCAATCTGAAAATCAGTCTCAGAACCATTCCGGAACCAAATCTACATTCAGTTTTTAACCAGTCCACCTTCTACAGGAACACTAAATAATTCCACTCGATTAATCCCAGACTTCGCCGCACGATAAATCACTGATTTTCCATCCGATGTATTCGAAAACTGCTCCACACCTCCCATGAAAACCAAGGTTCGCTCAAAAGTGTTCGATTTTGGCCATTGGGCGAAATGGCAAATAAACTTCAAATTATCTGGTCCAAAAATTCCTGAGTAAATTACTCGATTACCAGTAGAGTTAAAAAGAAATTTAGATTCCGTGACTCCAAAATTTCCATTAAAATCTTGATTTAATTTCAACGTCGCCGACCAAGACAACTCTCCATAAATCATCATACAAAAATAATGGCCCAAACAAACAAAGAAATTTTGTTCTCATAAATTATTCCTCTCCTCTTTTTCTCCTTCGATTGATACTTGAGAATTAATAGTATAGCACTTTAATATAACCCACCTTTCGCTTAGAGTAAATTGAAAAATTGATAGCGAATTCGCTTAGTCTTTTTCTGCTCAGCGACAACAAGGTGACTTATCCATAATCCCTTCAATACCCACTAAATACAGATTACTGATGGTAATCCCCTATTCTTATCCTTCGATAAATCAAAAATACTGAAAAAACCATCAAAATCCTCTTCATCTAAAATTTGCTCAAGCGGTAGTGGCAATAAAAAAGGTGGCGCTATTTCGTAACGCGCTCTCTGAACTTTTAAAAATGTTTCTTGAGAAATCAAATTTAACGAGAAAAGTCGCCGTGCATAAGCCAACTGGATATCCCCTACGTAATCACTTTTTTGTCGATTTAAAGTTCGCGGTAAAATTTCTAAATTAAAAATTTCATTACCGATCTCAGGCGCCACCGCAAACGGAATCATATGATCAACTTCCGTTGTTTCCCCTTGATAAAGCCCCTTCATAACCTTGGCTGATCCTCCACGTCGCAATGATTGCAAATTATTGGTCGTTAAAAAAAGCCCCCACTCATTCGCAGTAAACCAATTATGCAACAAAGCCTCTTCAATCAAAATCGCCTTCACCTGAGGTGTATGATTCATTAACAAAGCTCGATCAATCACCTCCTTAGGGGAAAGACCTTGTTGTTGCGCATACCACAACCAATACATCGCCTTATTAATTCTAGGATTGGCACCTCGTTCCCCCAACGTGGCCAATTTGGTGCTATCGGTCAAAACGGAAAGAATCAAAACTGGATCAGTTCGTTGAGCCGAAAAACTAAAATTAGGTTGAGAAATAAAAAATAAAACAACAAGAAAAGATCGAATCATAACTTGAAAATTGGGGATTTAAAAAAATTGAAAACGCGGTAAAAAATTCTCCTGATTATTTATTTAATACCACAAAATCCTTTAAAAAGCAAATGCCAACGTACAATTTAAAAAAATGAAAAAGATTTTTGAAAATTGGATTTCTCCTCTCACTTGGAAACAACTTCAAAAAGAAAACACAACAGCTCATCGCATTTTTTCTTCAGAACAAGGATGGATTGAACGCTGGAATGAATACCTTCTCATTTCTTATTATGAAACAAATTTTCGAAATCAAATCATTCCCAAAATTAAATCTTGGGCTAGCCATATGGCTTTTCCTTACTCACGTCTGTGGGGTCGACATCTAACCCACCAAGCCACCGAAAAAAATTTACCTGAACTGATTGAAGGCAAACCTCCCTCCACCTTTTTAACAACTGTGCAAGAACGCAGCATCAATTTTCAAATCGATTTTCATGCCGGCTACTCTCTCGGTCTTTTTCTTGACCAGCGAAATAATCGTAATTTTGTGCAACAACAAAAACCTAAGAAACTTCTTAATTGCTTCGCCTACACCGGCTCTTTTTCAGTTATGGCTGCTCTGGGTGGCGGCGAAACTCTAAGCATCGACCTCTCCCAGAAATCACTTCTACGCGCTAAAGAAAATTTTCGCTTAAACCAACTCGACCCTTCGCACCACCGCTTTTGGACAGAGGATGTTCGCGAAAGTTTACCAAAACTTCAGCGGCGAAAAGAAACATTCGACATCATCATCCTAGATCCCCCCACTTTTTCCAGAGCCAAAAAAAGTGGGAAAGAAAAAATTTTCCGAATCGAACGCGATTTGTCTTCACTCCTTGAAGCTGCACTACCACTAGTAACTTCTCCAGGTAAAATATTCATTTCCACCAATTGCAACCGCCTTGCCAAAGACGATCTAATTCAACTTTGCCATACCACCTTAATCAATCGCCCTTTTCAATTCCATCATGAGCCTCCTCTACCCGACATCCCCGAAGCGATGGCGGCTCAAACCGTTTGGCTACTATTGCAATAAAAGCCTATTTCGGACCAACTGGCTTGCCAACTTTATTGGTTTTTGTGTTAATAGAAAATACACTGAAAAGAATTTCCTTTTTATTTTTTATAATCGGACTAGTCCCGCTCATCCCGAAAACTTTGCTCAAAGCAGTCACGACAGGTCCTGGAACAACTACAACCCCATTGGTGGTAAGAGCTACTTGAAAAGCAGTTGGAACACTTTTACCTTTCTGAAAAACTAACACCCAGTTCACACCGTTGGTGGTAAAAGCTCCCACTATTTTACCAGGAAGTTTATTCCCCGTAAGAGGGATGGGAATTTCTGTTGGGTTCGCAAAAGTTGGACCCGTTAAAGCAAAAACTTTTTGCTTTTTAGAACTAACCAAATCCACAATATTATCATGATTAAAATCACCGCTGGCTCTAATTTTACCCGCGGTTTTAGGCAGCATTGTTCCGACCACGATATCGCTAACCTTTATGATATTAGACGAAGAATTGTAAGCACTCACAGTAATTTTTTTACCAGTTTTAAAAGCAACATAATTAGCACTGCCCACACGATTGGCAGCCACAACCTTGCTTTTGCCAGGAGCATCCAAAGTAGTTTGATTAGCGAGCTGGTTGCTGACGATATTGAGTAAAGTCAGCGTTTTTTTGCGAAAAGCTAAAACATCGGTTGAACCGTCGTCAGCAAAATCGCCTGAATTATAAAAATCAGGAGCTGGTGGAATGACAGGTAATTCCGTATTAGTTAAAGAAAAAATAACCGGCGACAAATTGTTGATAGCAGCTGTCACAGAAAAAGCACCCACAATATCGTTAGCAGTAAAAACACCCGAATCTGCCAAACCATTAGGATCTGTAACCGCATTGATATTTAACAAGCCTCCTGGAAACGTGCCACTTGGTCCACTATTAGGAGCCGAAAAAGCAATATCGATTCCACTCATGTTTCTACCAGCTTCCGTGACTCGAACCGAGGGATCATTAAAATAAGCCGTATTGGTTTGTGCGCTCTGGGGCGTTGTTCCCGGCAAAGCAATAACGGCATAATCGGTCTCAACAGCGCCAATATCCATGGTTCCACCAATCAGTCTCGGCAAGCCACGTTGATCAGTATTAAATAAAGCAGTATTAGTTCCCGCGTTAATCGCAGGACTTTCCAATTTAGGAAGCAGAGTCGGTGTCGGTCCTCCATTATCAGCCAAAGGCCTCAGAAAAGCATTCGTCACATTAATGAGATCACTTGCGACAAATCCAACTGCACCATTCGTAACACCAATCAGATTAAAACCTAAACTATTAATTGCAGGATCACTAATATCGGGAGTCAACATATCATCAGTTGCATTATCAATAACAATAGTGTGGCCAATATTTACAGCCCCACCACCTGATTTTAAAATGCCACCTGCTCCACCCATACCAGCTAGGTTGGAAACAAGCGTGCTTGACTGCATCTCTATTCCGCCCGTACCCAAATGAAAAATACAACCTGCACCACCACCGCCGCCGCCAGCATCTCCTGCATTTTCAATAAAAGTAGAGTTACTAACAAAGACACGCGCATTATCGTTATGGATAGCACCCCCACCATTACCTTGAGCTGCATTGTTAACAAAGGTGCAACCCATTACATTTAGAGTTCCGTTTAATAAATTGGCAATACCACCACCGAACTGTTCCGCAAAATTAGTCGCAAAAATGACATTAGAAACGGTCAATACTCCATTCAAATGCCGAATTGCTCCTCCGGAAGCTGACAGAGCCAAGCCTCGCGTTAATTTTAAATTAGAAATCACGTTAGTAGTGTCAAAAGGAATACTAAAAATTCGTCCATTAGTATTTCCGCTAATAGTTAAGTTGGTAGCTCCCAGACCATTAATAGTAAGCGTCTTATCAATGACAATCTGTCCGCTGGTTAGAGTTATCGTCTGATCATTCAGCGTGTTAATAAAAATAATATCATCGCCCGGAGCTGCTACAGCAATCGTATTGCGTAAACTCCCAGCCCCATTATCAGCATTATTGAAAACCGTTAAAGTTGCCGACTGCAAATTAAAATTCAAAAAGATGACAGCACATATTGCCCAAAAAGTTTTATTATCCATGGATAAAAGTCTGCTAATATTTCATTTTTTTAATGCAATTTCTTTTCACTTAAAGAGTGAAAAATTAAGTTCTTTTTACAAATCCAACTCGCTCAAGCAACAAATGGTCTTAAACCATCCGATTGTAGCACAGTTTTTATTTAGGACCTACTGGTTTACCAACTTTATTTGCTTTCGTATCAATTGTAAGGCTACCGACAATAATCGACTTCTTACCTTTAGTAATAGGCGTAGCACCACTCATGCCACGAATTTTGCTTATAGCCGAAACCGCAACAGCATTGGTCACAGTCACACCATTCGTGGAAATTGCTACCTCAAATGCCGCAGGCACACTTTTGCCTTTTTGAAATACCAACACCCAATTACTTCCAGTCGTGGTAAACGCCCCCACAACCTTACCAGGAAGTTTATTGCCAACGAGAGGAATAGGAATCTCTGTGGGATTAGCAAAGGTGGGTCCTGTCAGCGCAAAAACTTTTTGCTTTTTGGAAGTAATCAAATCAACTGCGTTGTCTTGATTCAGGTCTCCGCTGGCTTTAATCTTACCCGCGGTTTTGGGGAGTTTTATTCCAACCGCGACATCGCTAATTTTTACGATGTTGGAGGAGGCCGTGTAGGCACTTACCGTGATTTTCTTGCCCGCTTTGAAAGCAACGAAATTAGCGTTACCCACTCGATTAGCAGCGACTACCTTTCCTTTACCTGGAACATCTAAAGTTGTTTGATTCGCAAGTTGGTTGCTGACAATGTTGAGTAAAGTCAGCGTTTTTTTGCGAAATGCCAAAACATCGGTTGACCCATCATTTGCAAAATCGCCTGAATTATAAGGACCGGAGGCCGGTGGAATCACCACAAACTCTGTGTTGGTTAATGAGAAAAGTACCGGTGGTAGATTACTAACAACTGCAGTCGCAGAAAAAGCTCCCACTATTCCATTAGCTGTAAAAATGCCTGGGTCAGCAACCCCGCTCGCATCAGTTAAAGCATTAATATTAAGCAAACCACCTGGAAAACTACCGCTAGGACCACTATTGGGCGCAGAAAAAGCAACATCGATGCCACTAAGATTTCTGCCTGCTTCGGTAACTCGAACAGCCAGATTATTAGCATAAGCCGTGTTGGTTTGTGCGCTTTGCGGAGTGGTTCCGGCTAAAGCAGTCGCAGCATAATCCGTTTCAACAGCGCCGATGTCCATTGCGCTTCCTGACAATCTTGCAAATCCGCGTTGATCCGTCGTAAATAGAGCAATATTGGTACCCGCATCAATCGCAAGACTACCTAAACCAGGCAGCAAAGTTGGTATTGGACCTCCATTATCTGTAAGAGGGCCAAGCAAGGCATCAGCGACATTAATGAGGTCACTGGCCGCAAAAACAACTCCAGCAGCTCCATTAGTATTTCCAATAAGATTAAAGCCTAAAGTGTTGAGTATGGCAGAATTGGTAATATTAGGAGACACCGAATCCATAGTACTATTGCCAATAACAATCGTATGACCAAGATTCATCGTACTTCCTGCATCATTACGAATAGCGCCGCCACCACCAGCACCTGCAAAATTTGAAGAAAGAGTTACTGACTGCATAATAATGGTGCCCGCTACACCAAAATTATAAATGCCACCAGCTCCCCCGTTACCTGCAGTATTCTGAAAAAAAGTAGAATTATTAATCAACATCTGTGCACTTTCATTGTCAATACCTGCACCGCCGGAATTTCCACATGTATTGCTCACAAAAGTACATCCTATTACATTCAAAATAGATGCATTCACATGTCTAATGCCTCCCCCAAATGCAGCGGCAACATTACCCTCAAAAATAACGTTGGAAACAATTAATCCACTCCCAGTATTAAAAATTGCTCCTCCGCTTGCAACTGCTCTTCCTTGAGCTAATTTTAAATTAGAAATAATATTGGTATTACCTACAGCGGTATTAAAAATGCGAAACATGCCATTCCCACTAATTGTTAAATTCGTAGCGCCCAATCCATTGATTGTAAGATTGGTAGGAATTGTAATCTGACCCGTAGTTAAAGTAATGGTTTGACCATTCAAAGTATTAGTAAAAACAATAATATCCCCGGAAGCTGCCGCTGCGATAGTGTCACGCAAACTGCCCGCACCCGCATCAGCATTATTAAGTACAGTTAACGTCGCTGATTTAAGATTTAAGCAGAAAAAGAACGATAGAATCACAAAAAAATTAATTTTTATCTTCATATGAACAAAATGGATAAATTAAGCTTTAAATACAATAAAAAACTTAGCACCACTCAAATTATCTCAAAATTCGAAAAATATGAGCAGGCAAGGTTTGAGGATCAAGTTGCACAAAATTTCGATTCCCTCGCCAATGATAAATTTTGTCAGTCAACCAATCTTTAACCTGAAAATGCGCATCATGCGACATGCCCCACGACTCCAAGGGTAATTCCACCCATCCACCTTGCATATGATGAGGATCTAAATTCACAATCGTAACCATAATATTATTGTTTTTTTCATCACGCTTACTATAAGCAATCAACTGCGGATTATCAATAAAATGGAACTGCAAACTCCGGTTGAAATGAAAAGCCGGATTCTCTTTTCGAATCCAATTTAATCGCGAAATAAGTGGCTTCAAACTGTCCGAACGTTTCAAATTCCAATGGCGAATCTGATATTTCTCCGAATCTAAATATTCTTCACTATGCGGTTCGCGAGGTAAATTTTCGCCGAGTTCATAAGCTGGACCATAAATACCATAATTCGCGCTTAACGTTGCCGCCAAAATAAAGCGAGAAACAAACACGGAGCGACCGTGTCTTTGAAAGGGTTCCGTTAAAATATCTGGCGTGTTAGGCCAAAAATTAGGACGAAAATACTCCATCACTTCCGTTCGTGTTAACTCCTCCAAATAAGCCGTTAACTCCTCCCTTGTATGGCGCCAACTAAAATAAGTATAAGATTGCGTAAACCCAATTTTGGCCAGTCGATACATGATTTTTGGCCGTGTAAAAGCTTCCGAAAGAAAAATAATTTCCGGATGCTCTTTTCTCACCTCTGCAAGAAGCCACTCCCAAAACCGAAACGGTTTCGTATGCGGATTATCCACACGAAAAACCGTAATCCCTTGTTTAATCCAATAAAAAACAACCCGTCGCAATTCTTGCCACAAAGACTCCCACGACTCCGATTCAAAGTTAAAAGGATAAATATCTTGATATTTCTTCGGTGGATTTTCTGCATATTGAATCGTACCATCCGGCCGTTTTTTGAACCATTCCGGATGTTCCTTCACATAAGGATGATCCGGTGAACATTGAAACGCTAAATCCAAAGCAACTTCCATGCCGTGACCTTTTGCCAAACGCAAGAAACGTTTGAAATCCGTTAACGTTCCAAGCTGCGGATGAATCGCATCATGCCCTCCTTCTCCACTGCCTATTGCCCAAGGGCAACCCACATCCCCTGGCTCCGCTTTCAATGCATTATTTTTCCCTTTGCGAAACGTAGCTCCAATCGGATGAATCGGTGGTAAATAAATAATATCAAACCCCATCTCTGCTACATAGGCCAAATGTGCCTCGCAATCCTTAAATGTGCCATGCTTTCCAGGAGTTCGGCTACAGGAACGCGGAAAAAATTCATACCAAGCGCTTAAAATTAGCCCGTTCTCGCTCTACCCAAACTTCAACTCTTTTTCATAGTTGTTACAAATTGTTTTTCTCTAGCTGATCCATGGCTTTCTCAACTCAGAAGAAAAAGCTGGCCTCAATCTTTCTACGGGCTCCACATTATCATCGATCAAAAAATCCACCCACTCTATTAACTGACGCCCTTTTTTTAACCCTAAATGTCGAGCCGCTTGCCCAACCAACTCGGCACCAATTTTAAAATCAATCTCCATTACCTGATTAGCCATCACACGCTTTTGCAAGTCACGACGCCATGTCAGAAAAGCGTCCACCCACCCTTGAATCGTATAAAAATAACGCCCCGCCCCGCCAACGAAAAACTCTCCCTGCCACCGATCATTACCCAAAGGCTTCAAAGGCATTTGACTCCATTGTTTAGCGCTGGACTTTTTATAAAGCAAACGTCCCCGAATTTCGTCATGCCCCTCATGTAAAAGATCAGCCTCGACTACAACCTTCTCTTCAGGCGCTCGTTTGATCGGATATCGCCCATCATCAATCTCCGGCTTCACCCGCTCGATAATTACCCGATTTCTTCCTAAAACCGCACTTAAATGCGCCTCTTTTTTCTTCATAGATTCCTTGAAACACAAACCTAACAAAAAAATCTTTTTTAGGCGACTTTTATTAAACCCATATCATTTGACTTTTTTATCTTACTCAGTATTTTTATCAACTATGGCTATTACTAAAGCTGCCCCCAAGGAATCTAATACTCAACCACCTAAGCTACAAATTCTTAGAAATGGTGTCCTTTCCAATTCTTTAGATATTGCCAATTTTGAAGATGGAAGCTTATCACCCACTAAAACGATAGGAGTAGTTAAAAATGGCAAGAAATATCTTTATGAAAAAGATAGCGATAAAATTTTAGAAGTAGTAAAAGGTTGGCAGACGACTGGAGAAGCAAAAACAGCACAAGAAGCAATACGAAAACTAGAAAGCGATCCTCCTGTCAAAGAATTTCCAGAAAACTATCCCGATCAATATTTTGTATCAAAAAGTGGTAAAATTTATAAAGTAGAAACATTAGACATTTCAAAATCTAAAGATAAGTTTATCGTCCAGTATCAAGATCCCGCCTTAGCAGGCAAAGGAAAGATTCAGGTCACTCTTGAAATTAAAAACCCAAAGAATCCCAACAGTCCTTATAAAGAAAGAGTAAAAATTAACTTAACCGAAGACAAAAGTAACCCCGGCACTTTCCGATCTCAAGATTTAGTTTTAGTTTCCGCCAAATTCATGGATGAAAAACAAATCAATGCTCAAAAGGACAATTCCCCCAAGGACCAAACTTTTCTTGCCGAACTTGGCAGCGAGATTTCAATTTCCTATCAAGATAACATATCAGGCAAGATTCATACCGAATCTGCTTCGGTGCACGTAAAAAAAATGCTCCAAGTTCCTGTCTTTATTTTTAAAGATAAAAATGGAACTGCCCTAGCAAATCAAGCACAAGTAGATAAGCACGCTATTGATGCTCAAGAAGTCTGGTCGCCTGCAGGTATTAAAATCAAAGTAAACGAACCAATTTTGTTAGATTTTCCCCCAGGAGTTGATATCAGCGATGGATTAGACTCTAAAGAATCAGAAGCCTGCATCAGATACATTAATGAAAAATACCCAAATAATCCCGGAGCTCGATGGATATTTGCGGGAGATAAATTTCCCAATTCTGAAACTACTGGCGCTTATGCTATTACCCAAAAAGATCCCTATTCAGTTATGCATGGGCTATATAATAATATTTTTCTTAAATCCGAATGGATGTTATCAGAAACTACTGGCCACGAAATCGCCCATTGTCTTTTAGACAGCGTTAAAAAAGGACCTTGGAAGTCTGAAATTTACGATGCCGATGGGCATGCCTACAACCCATCCAATATTATGGGACACCATACCACCTATGACACAAAAGATATTACTGTTTTTGGAAGAAGAAATTTAAGCAATGAACAAATTGATATGGCATTAAAAGCGCCGCAATTACAAGATCTCCCCCAAGAAAATCTCACTACCAACTCCGAAAAAACCGCTCCAACCCGATCCATCTTTGATGAACCCCGTGAAGTCCAAGCCGCCCATCGCGAAGGTCTGCACATGGTGCCTCAACCTTAACTCTCTTAACAATTTGATTTATCAACACATGAGGTCTTGATAATTTTTAAAAGTTATGTTTTAGTAATAATAATGGCCTTAAAACCTTCTAAAAAAAATAAAGTTTTTGAAAAAATTACATCACAACCTATCACTCTCAAGATTCTAGATCCCAATAATCAATCGACCTTGTTTGTGCCTATTGCCAGTTTTTACGACGCCATTAAAGCTACCCCTAAGTTGATTGGTAAACAGGAAAAGGGAAAGAATTACATCTTCAAAAGCCAGGCAGAAATTCACGAGCTACTCCAACAAGCAGGCTTAAAAACCGTTGGCACAAGTCAGGAAGCAGCCGCCTATGTTATCAACAATCCAGCTGCTTACCAAGAAATGCCTGCAAATTACTCAGAGTCTTACATTGCTCAAGATGGTAAATTACTTACTCAAGGCCAGTTTGAGCCGCAACACACTCAAGATCATTTTTTCATTCAAATCTCCGACCCTTCTCTTATAGAGCAAAACTCGGTAACCGTTAAAGTGGAAACTGCTAATCCAAATAATCCGAAAAGCGCTTATCACGATTCAGCCACCATTACTTTAAATAGAATTTCATCCGGCGTTTTTCGTTCTGATCCCCTTACTCTTACTGGAAAGCCCGTTTTCGATCAAAATCCAATTCAAGGACAAAAAGATAACTCTCCACAAGATCAAACCTTCCTTGCAGAACTAGGCAGCACGCTTCGTGTTTCCTACCAAAGCCAAGCCGGTCAAACAATAACCACACAAGCTTATGTTCCAGTCAAACAAGTGTTGCCGATAAAAATCATCAATTATAAAAATAACAATGGAACGCCCTTTTTTACTCCAGAAGAAATTCGGCAGCAAATTGCCAACTTACAAGAAATCTATGCTCAAGCCGGAATTCAAGTCGAGATTCAAGGTGAGGTTATAGAAAAAGATCTACCACAAGGCATTAATTTAAACGATGGCTTAAGTTTTGAAGAAGGAAAAATTTTAGCCTCAGAAACAGCGAGCGACTTTTCTCCCAAAGATGGGATTCGCATTCTTTTGATTGGTGATTCTTTCGCTAAAAAAGGTGTTGCTGGTACAAGCATTGCGATCACCACACCCAATACCACTCCCAATATGCATAACACGGTTTTCATTCCTCGCAATGCTGGCCCTAATGTACTAGCTCACGAAACTATGCACTGCATTATTGAAGATGCTGTAAAAAATAATTTACAGCTCCGTCAATCCATCGGCCACACTGAAAAGGGAGCTCATCATAATGCTCCACATAATTTGATGTACTGGAAAACCAATACTACCCAACTCGATATTTTTGGTGCTTTTCACCTTTCCACTGCTCAAATTAACGCAACAACACAATCCTCTCTTCTAAAAGCTCCTTCTTCACCCCGCTACAATCTAATAGAATATCAAACAGGATTCCATTTCTCTCCAAAACCTTAATAAATGTCAGCATTCTTGTTTATCCACATAGATCATGCTCACTAATTTGATTTCTTATGGGCAAAATCCAAAAAAATGATCCCTCTCAAAAAAAACTCCAAATATTGGACGCTGAAGGAAAAGCAACACACACTTTAGCCATTGATAATTTAGACCCTATCCTCACTTTACCTGAACAAATTGGAAAACGGTTCAATGAGAAAAATTATCTATT
Source organism: Verrucomicrobiia bacterium (assembly GCA_041395165.1). Lineage (GTDB taxonomy): Bacteria > Verrucomicrobiota > Verrucomicrobiia > JADLBR01 > JAIBCM01 > JAIBCM01. The sequence goes on along the minus strand of JAWLBA010000001.1, from coordinate 437,045 downwards.
AAAACCGCGCGACCAAATCGAAACAAAAATTGCGCAACTTCGCGCCAACGGCATGAGCGACCAAGCCATTGCCAGGGAAATCACTCAAAATTCCGATTTCTATCAAGAAATGCCAGCAAACTATGCTCAATCTTACACCTATCGAGGTGATAGAATCTTCTCCGAAGGAAAATTGTCCCCCACCCAATCTCAAAATAAATTCCATATTCAATACCAGGACATTACCTTAGCCGGTCAAGGAACCATTCACGTTACACTCAAAACGGGCAAAGAATCTGCCACCGTAGCATTATTTGAAATCACACCCGGCGTCTTCCAATCCAAAGATCTACTTCTAGTTTCCTGCAAAGAATTTGATCAATATCCCATCAACGGCCCAGACAACTCCGAAACCGACCAAACCTTTCTCGCCGCTTTAAACGAAAAAGTAAAAATCTCCTACACTGATCCTTCTGGCGAAACTCACACCACCTCAGCTTCGATCCCAGTAGAACAAGTCGTGGAATTAAAACTCACCGTTCTGAAAGATGAAAATGGCCAACCCCTAGCAACCCCAGAACAAATCGCACAACAAATCGCTCGCATGCAAGAATCCTACGCCTCCGCTGGCATGCAAATTAAAATTCTGGAACCGATCCAATACATGGACTTTCCCCCTGGTCTCTCCGCCAAAGATGGACTCAACGAAGAAAAAGCTAGAAAAATAGAAGAATACTTACGCGAAAAAGGTCATACTACATCCGATCATATCAACCTCATTTTTGCCGGAGACAACTTCGTGGAAGACTTTTCCAAAAAAGATGCTGTCACCTTTTTTCATCCCGAACCAGGCTCTTTTTCTATTCCGACCACTTATAATATCCTAGTAAAATCGACTCCCCTGATAGCCAGTTCGGGTGCCCATGAATTAGGCCATGCCCTAGCCATCAGCGCAGCCAATGGCGACACGACCAAACTCCAAGCTGCAGGCTATAGCATAAAAGACAACTATTCTCATCACCCCAACCGCGCCAACCTTATGTTTACCCGCCAAGAACTAGGCGAAAAAAATATCTTTGGCTCCGAACACTTAACCGAAACTCAAATTCATCTCATGAAACAATCTCCTTACGCCAAAAACCCCATCTCCCCCAAGCCTTTTGAAGGCTTGCACTCTATCCCGGCCATTCATTTCTAGGTTGTATTAGTCATTACCCTCTTGCAACGCCAGTTTTCTGTGGTTTAGTATTAATTTACCATTAACCCAAGAAAAAGGATTTTATTATGGCAGGGAAAAACAAAGTTTTTAGTGAAGCATTTGAAGCAGCAAGAGATTTGATAAGACGCGTTGAAGCACCTGATGGAATACGCGCAGCCAATATTGTGCATGCCTCGGGTGAAATCGTTGACGCCTTAAACCACGTTTCACAACTCGCCAAACGAGCCCGTTTCCGCGCTTTTGAAGCCAGACAAGCCGCCAATGCAGATCCTGCCAATACCTTTCTGCTTAGAACAGCAGAACAAGCCGAGAAAGAAGCAGAGCACTTTCAAAGTGCAAGTAGGGGTTGAGAAATGAACGTGCCAAAGCAGCAGGTATTGCGCCAGCTGATCCCTATTTCAATGTGATCGATGAACTCAGCCAATCAACAAAAGCTTACAATCAAGCCCTAGAAAACGTTGAAGACCTCATCGCCAGAAATACTACTAGATGGCAAAATTAAACCTGAAGCCATCGAAGATGTCAAAAAAGCGCTTATAGAACTCGAAGAAGCCGCAGTCGATTATCGTTTTAACGCCCAAGAAGTCCAGGAAGCCACAAAACAATTGCATGATGCTGTTTTTACAAGCTCAGGCAACCAAAGCCAACTCCATTGGTTGAAGGTCTGCATACGGCTCAAAGAAGAATGGCTGAAGCAGCAGGTGAAGCATCTCTTAATGCCCACAACGTTACCGTAGGTATAAGAAATATTAAAGCACAAGCCGAAGCCCTGGGCGTCACAGGCGCCACAGCCCTTGTTCTGTTACCTAATCCCGCTAAAGCTCGAGAACTGCAACAACAAGTCGAAGCCATTCCTCAACCTCCTTATCCTTACGTTGCCAAAGCCGCCAGCTCAGTTATGGATATTGCCGACTCCGTTGATCGAGGTGTTGCGAAGATAGTTGATATTCAAGGAACCGTGCTAACAGTTGGTCTAGTGAAAAACGCTGGTCAACAAGGCTTAGCTAATCAAGAAGGGGCCATTAAAAAAGCCATGAAAATTGCCATGCCCGCGTTAACTTCTCAAGCGGCCGCCCCCGTCGTGGTACCTCTGGTCAGACTAGGCGCAGCAGCGGTTCGTGCAACCGATGCTTCTATCGATGGCGTAGTTGATACATTTGGACTACGTGATCCGATAGGTAAAATACAAAAGGCCACAGGCATTTCCAATAGGAATAATCAGAATCAACCTCCCGAAGAATCCGTAACAAAAAGCGCTATAAAAAGAACCCAAGACGTTTGGGACCAAGCGTTTGATAAAAAACCTGCCGATCCCAACTGGAAACAAACGCCTACTGTTTTTCATCAATAACCTTTAAATTTTACCATTCTCATGGGATTAGGAAATGCAATAAAACGTCTTAAAGAAATAGTGGACGCGAATAAAGCTGCGACTAAAGCCATGGCCACTTCCGGTCGTGTCGTTACCGCTGTAGACCGTATTCGAGCCAATGCATATATTTTTACTAAGATTTTTTTAGGGCCCGCTCGCACTGCTATCAGTCGTCTGACTAAAAATCCTTTTGCTGAAGTTATTCCCTCGGTTGATAACTTGCGAGATGCCACGCGAGCTTTCGGTCAAGTTGACCCCAAAAATCTTACAACCCTCGATAACTTACAAGGGGCAGCTCAGAAAGCTTTCGATTCTACTTCTGCCTTTATGCGAAGCAGAGCCTTTACAGAAATTGAAATCGCCGCCAGGGACGCTAATGAGATACTTCGCAACGCCCGAGATATTTTTGGCAAACACATCAATGCAGCAGACTTTAGCAAAGCGCTCGAATTTTCTCGTCAAGCAAGCGATGCCATCGATCGTATTACGGGCAAAATGAATGTTGCTTATCGAGCAACGAGAAATCTTGTCTACGCAATTGATGATTATCGAAACGCCTTAAAAAGTGGGAATAATATAAGAGAAGCAGCACAGGAATTAACTATTGCCGCTCAACAAGTTGCTGAAGCGCAAGGAGAGTTAAATCGTATTATGACTCAGGCTAATGAAGCCATTCACCAACTCAATACTGTAACCGAAGAAATGTTTGCGGCTCAAAATGCCCTCCTCCTTAGCGCCAGCGTGCCTCTTACCTCTCCCTCTGAACTTCCTCCACATCCACTTAATGAAAGCTTGAAAACCGTAGGAAATGGCGCTCTCAATCTGGCTTCTACGGTTGATGATATCCGTCTGGGAGTGCTTGATGGTCTCGCTTATCCTTTAACCGGATTTCAACATCGACATGCAGTGTCTGCAAGTGAAGATGCTGTGCTTGAAGTCGGGCTAAAAGGTGGCGATAAATTAAATGAAGTTTTCGAAAAAATTGAAAAGGACGCTTCCACGGGTTTAAAAAATGTGGAAAACACTTTAACAAATCCTAGCGCCTGGGGAGTGGGAATTTAGATCATTATTCCAAATGACCCACAAAATCTCCCATTTCATTTAATAAAATAGCGCATTTTTCATGCCATTTCTGCAAATCAGGCGTTGAAAATGTTGCTTCTGCAGAATCAGGAAACACAAGATAACTCACTTTGAGATCACTAACAGGTCGCTGATAAGAAGTTGCCTGCGGATTAATCCTTGTTGCTAATTGCAAGGAAGCTTCGCCTATCTGATAAGAAGGCCCAATATCGCCCACAATCGCTGGATAAAAGCGATTCTCAAACACAACCACGGCATAATCCCCAATCTTAGGTCGATAAGCCTGCTCGGGATAACGAAATATAAAACCCGGCAAAACAATAAAGGGATCCAGCGAAGCGACTAAATAAGAGTAACGATTGAGATCATAAATTTCGCGTCGAAGTTGATCGATCGCCCCTAACAACTCCTGACGACGTTGTGGCAGAGTGTTGGTTGCGCTTAACTCCGTTTGATAGCGTTTTAATTTCTCCTGTTTAGGCGCAATAAATGGACTAATATTAGTGCTCTGTTTCAGCCAACGATAACTGGTGAAAGGCTGATAATTTGCCGTGTTTGTTGGTAAAGAAATTAATCGGTCGGGATCGGAACCGTCCGAAACCACGTCCATCTCTGCTTGAATAAAAAGCAGTTTGCGTTGCGTTTCGGGATTTTGAATTTCCAAAATCGTGTCGCAATCGTAAAAATTGTGTCGCGAAAGCAATTGATCCAACCGAATTAAACGTCCATTCAGCCAATCAGTTTTTCTTTCATAGAGCCCATGAAAAAAGGATGACACATTGGCATTGGAAACCAAAGTGGCCAGTGCTGGCCATTGTGAAGCAAGCGCAGGATTCATCGCTTTTAAATCTTGTGAAGCCGTTGGCACTTTTACGTTGAGCCGCAAATCCAGTTCATAGCTTTTGTCTCGCTCTCTTTCTTGCGAGGCGTTTGTACCCAGTTGCGTTTCCAGTTGAGAATGCAACGTTAATCCATTAAACCATTTTGCCGTCTCAATCTGTTTGCGCGGCACAAAACGAGTCGGCAAAGGACGCGCGGGAGGCGGTGGCGTTCGCGACGGCAAAATCGGTGAGACGTCCGAAGCAAATCCCAAAACCCTTTTTGCTTTCCGCCAACCACGCTGTGCGTAGGGCGCGAAAAATGGCGAAAATAAAACTAAACCCACCCAACTTAAAATGACAAGAAAAACGAGCGAACGCTTCATGAACATTTTAAAATAGCCTGAGCCACAGCTTCGCCTGTTTCCAAAGCACCATGAGCTGTGCCGGAGGCTCCGCCCGCGTGAGTGGCTTCACCCGCAAAATAAATTTTTTGATCTAAAGACTCTGCTAATTTTTCGCGTAATCCATTAGTGTGCGGCGTTGGAAAACTATAAAGACCACGAAAATAAGGCTCTTTTCCCCAATTCGCAATATACACGTCCTTCAAGGATCGACTCGCTACTTTATTACCTGCATCACCAAAAATATTGTCTAACCCTTCCAAAGCTCGCGCCACGCCATAATCCGACAACGTGTTGCATAACGCAGCACGATCTCCACCTAAAAAAGCGGTCAGCACATGATCTTTCGACTCTTTTCCTTTACTCGTCACCCAAAACTGCGGAAAAAGTCCTTCTGTATGTAAAAAATAAAGTCGCTCCGGCCAAAACGCTTTGGAAAATTTAAAAATAATTTTCATTCCCGGACTCATTCCAATCCGATGAATCGCATCTTTCTTTACTTGAGGTAGCTCCGGCAAAAACTCTATTGTCTCTTCCTTTAAAACTGTCAAAGGCACAGTCACAACTACCATATCCGCTTCAAACGTCTCCTGCGTTTTGGTTAAAACTCGAACCCGTTCACTGCGATAATCAATGCTCTGCACTGGCGTGTTATAGTGAATAAAAGGTTCTACAGGCGCGAACTTGCGCGTCATGATGCTCAAATACTCTTGCTTCAATGTAAAATTCGTTTCCCGATTCAACCATTCCAAACCCCACTGCAAAATGCCTGCTAAAGAAAGATGATTAAGCGTCGTACCAAACTCCACACCCAACCGCGAATCCAAGAAATGGCGCACTTCTACCGGAAAATGTTTCTGCACCAAATAATCTTCCACCGTAATATCAGCCCCCTGATAAGGAAAAAGCTCGTAAAGCAACCTCAACGCCTGCTTGGCCAAACTATCTTCCAACGCTTCATCATACCATAAAAATCGATCACCCAAATGCAACAAATCGTTCGCCATCACAGGCCGAATCAAAGGAATCTTTTCCTCCTGAGCCCATTGGTAAACTAAAGAATCCTCTCCATGAATTTCTTCCGCACCCAATTCAATAGGAAAATCCGCAAACCCTTCCAGGGCGCGAATCCGTCCACCTTTCAATGAAGTCGCTTCTAAAACTCGAACGGAAACCCCTGCTTGATGTAAAACTCGCGCGGCGTTCAAACCAGCAGCTCCAGCGCCAATAATAATAACGTTTCGATTCAAGCGATTTATCGATCAATTTAAATTAAGCTCTTTCAGTATATCAATTTATCATAGTGAAAAAAGTTAAAAAAGAAAAAATAATAGTTGACATAGCACAAAATTTACATAAATAGGGGGGGAAATAAATTATAGAAATTGAAGGAGATCTAACTAAATGAAAAAAACATTGCTAGTTTTATTCGCGGGCCTCGTTTATTCGAGTGCTTCGTTTGCTGGTGACTCTAAAGATATGGATAAATCCATTATTTATGAGGACGTGAAACCCCGTCACAAAAAAGTGAGTTATAAATTTAACGCTAACGAATGGAACGCTGACGTATTTGCAACAGCCGTTTTTCAAGACGATAGCGGCACTTACCCAGACGGTGCAGGTGGCGGTTTAGGCTTAAGCTACTTCTTCACCCGCTTCTTCGGAGCAGGTATTGACGCCTACGGATGGTCTGGCAATGAAGGCGCTGCAGCGGCTTCCGGTAGCTTAATTGCTCGTTTACCAATCGAAAGCTGGTCCTTAGCACCTTATGTTTTCGGTGGTATCACTGGCGGCATTGCTCCTGAAACCAGCGCAGGTGGCCACGGCGGTGCAGGTCTAGAATATCGCATCACTGACAAATGGGGTCTTTTCGGAGATTCTCGATTTGTTTCGACCGACACTTTAAACGATTTCGTAGTAAGCCGTTTAGGTCTCCGCTTAGTATTCTAAGCTTAAAAAGTTAATCTTTTAATAAAAGTTAGGAGCTGAAAAGTTCCTAACTTTTTTTATTTTTTAAAGAAAACTCAATTTTTATTTTCTCGTGGAAAAGATAAAAGAGACCTTAACCGTTAACGAAATTTACCCGAGCATTCAAGGCGAAAGCACTTGGGCCGGATTACCTTGCACTTTTATTCGATTAACTTTCTGCGACTTGCGCTGCCGCTATTGCGACACAGAGTATGCTTTCTACGAAGGCAAAAAAATGACTTTCGAAAAAATTTTACAACAAGTAAAAAAATATGCCATCCCTTTAGTCGAAGTCACAGGCGGCGAACCACTCTTACAACCTCAAACACCTCAACTTCTCACATCGCTTTGTGATACAGGCTACACCGTTCTTTTGGAAACTAGTGGCGTTCACGATATTGGACAACTCGATCCTCGCGTTCATCGCATTATGGATTTAAAGTGTCCTAGCAGTGGAGAATCCTCTAAAAACCGTTTAGAAAATCTCGAGCATCTTACTCGCCAAGATGAGATTAAATTCGTGATTGGTTCACGAGAAGATTACGAGTGGGCGCGCGAAATTATTCGAAGCACAAAACTAGAAACTCGCGTTAAAGCCATTCTCTTTTCCGCCGTCTTCCCCATTGCCTCTCAACTCGGTCACATCCAAGGTCATTCCGGAATCGAAGCAAAAACTTTAGTCGAATGGATACTCGCTGATCATCTTCCTGTGCGCTTTCAACTTCAAATGCACAAATTTATTTGGCCGCCTCAACAACGCAGCGTCTGATCACACGCTAAAACGAATTTCTCTGACAGTTTCTGAGCCACACTCTTTTTGAATCTTTTTTAATAACTCCGCTTTAATCATCGTCAACTGATGTAAATAAGGTGAATTGCTGACTCGCACCGTTAACACCTTTCTCTTAAGTGATTCAGGAAAAGAATTTTGCGAATTAAATTCTCCAATGATACGTGGCCAAATTTTACGAATTTTATCCTGCTCCACACGCTCTTCCAAGTGTAAGCAATAGCAATTTCTGCAAGATTGCGCTGCTGTCAACGCATGCCCTGGAGCCCATTCCGAATCTTCGCCAACCCTCCTTCAAAGCGATCTGAACTCTAAAAGACTGCGTTTTAAATCGTCGCGAAGATTTCATTACCAAACAAAAAGTAGCACAGGCATCTTGCCTGTTGAGAGAAAAAATGATGAAAATTTAAGCTCCGTTATTGCCAATGGCTTCCACCGGGCAACCTTCCATAGCCTCCTGACATTGCTTCTCTTCATCAGGTGTTTCGGGCTGCTTATAAACGTAAGAGTAACCCCTGTCATCCTGACGGGTAAAATTATTGGGTGCCGTCTCGCGACAAAGATCACAATCGATGCATTGATTGTCGACATAAAATTTACCGGCAACATTTTCAGGATATTTATTTGCTAAATCCGCCATATTTTATTTATTAAGTATAGTTAAAATCTTTTATTCGGTCATACTATAAACAACTTAAAAGTGAGTGCAACTTTTTTTACCTTATCATGGCAAATTTATCTCAATCTACTGAGACAATCGTAGCCCTAGCGACACCCCCAGGTCGCAGCGCGATTGCTGTCATACGACTTAACGGTCCCCAAGCGCTCACCCTCCTGACTTCTCTAACCTCGATTAAAGCTTTAACCCCACGACGAGCAACTCTGCTTCAACTAGTAGCTCACGAAAAAAAACTCGACGAAGTCTTAGCAACCTATTTTCCACAGCCCCATTCTTACACAGGCGAAGATGTCATTGAAATTTCGTCTCATGGCAACCCTCTAATCGTTAACCACATTATCCAAGCACTTTTACAACAAGGCGCACGCCTCGCACGCCCCGACGAATTTACCCAGCGCGCTTTTTGCAATGGTCGCATGGATTTAACCCAAGCCGAAAGTGTGATGGAGCTTATCGCAGCTCACAGCGATGCGGCTATCCAATCCGCACTTGCTACACGCGAAGGGAAGCTTCGACAACAAATCGAAACTCTACGCAACGATCTTGTCCATGCCCTCGCTCATCTCGAAGCTTACATCGATTTTCCTGATGAAGATATTTCTCCCAAAACTCATCAACAATTGAACCAACAGCTTTCACATCAAATTCAGACGATTAAAACACTGCTCGCAACCGCTCAATCAGGAAAATTAATTCGCGAAGGCATTCGCACCGCTCTGGTTGGTCTACCTAACGCTGGCAAATCCAGCCTCTTGAATGCGCTTGTAGAAAAAGAAAGAGCCATCGTCACAGAAATTCCTGGAACCACTCGCGACACCATCGAAGAATGGATTCAAATCCACGGCATTCCCTTTCATCTTATCGACACCGCCGGCATTCGCGAAGCCACAGAAAAAATCGAACAAGAAGGCATTCGCCGCAGTCGACAAGCTCTGGAAAGTGCCGAAATCATTTTGCATATCATTGACCTTTCCCAACCCTGGTCAAAGGAAAATGAAAAACTCGCTAGCGCCTACGATGCCAAAAGAGCCATCCTCATTGGCAATAAAAATGATTTACCAGAACATCACACTATCACCTCTCAAAAACTACCTCTTCTCAAAATTTCAACCAAAACTGGAGAGGGCCTTACCACCTTAAAAGAAAAACTTTTCCAAAAAGCTGGAGTCACACTTTCGGAAAACGAAATCACCATTAATTTACGTCATCACGATTGCCTCATGCGAGCGCTTCCCTCCCTGCAACGGGCCATTGAAGGACTAAAAAATCAACTTCCATCCGAACTCATTTCCATCGAACTTCGCGATGCGCTTGTGGCATTGACCGAAATCATCGGAATCACCTCTAATGAAGAAGTTCTTGATCAACTCTTTCAAACGTTTTGTTTGGGGAAGTAACTTTAGGACAAGTTAGCACTTTCACGTAAATGTTATCCCAGAATGTCGATCCCACCACCATGTCATCCTCGGGCTTGACCCGGGGATCTATGTGTTGTTTTAAGCCACAGATGTCACTAGATAGCCAACCCCACGATTAAAAAGGTTTAACACAGATTGCACAGATTATCACTGATTCAATCTAACAGCGCATCTGTGAAAATCGGTGGAATCTGTGGGAACAAATGAAGACTAGATCCCCGGGTTAAACCCGAGGATAACAAAATACCTATCATTATAAAAAATCGACAAGCGAGACGCTTGTCCTACATTCGCTACATAAACCATGAAAAAATCTGAAATCACCCTAACCTTCCATTTGCACGGGCCTCTCCGAAAAATCGGTGATCAAATCCCATTACAATTCCCTCGAGAAATTTCTACTGGTGAAGTGCTAATTAATTTTTTCACCCATTATCCCGAATTCGCCAATTGGCAAAATATCACTCGTTGCGCAATGGATAGGGAATATTTACCAACTAATCACCAATTTGAAACTAACGCTGAAATCCATCTCATTCCACCGGTAAGCGGCGGGTAACTTGCAAAAGTGGGCCTTTTAAAAAGGCTGAGGGCCGACATCTTCTGGCCCATCATAAACTGGTGCCGTAGATTCTATAAACTTAAACTCCTTATTAAGCGCCTCCAGCTTTTGTTCATATCGCTGATTAATTTCGTCTGAGGTAAGCGATTTGCCCGTTTCATCCTTACCCTGAATTTGCTCTAATCTCCATTGAACTTGTAAATACGTCACGGTATCAGAAAATGTGAGCCTCTTAGCTGCAGTAAATTCGCGATAATCATCCCACGCCTTAAGTTCCTGCAAAGCCTCTTCCTGGCTCATATTTTTGATTCGGTCTGGCACTTGATCAGCAAAAGTGCTACGTAATGAAGCTTTAAATGAATCATATGTATGTGGCTCCACACGTTGGCCTGCATTTTTTAAAATTTCATCCACAATATTAAAAATAGGTTCTTTAACCCGCAATTCTTGAGAATCTTGAAGTCGATATAGTGTCATATGTTTTATTAATAAATTTTATAAAATTATATTTGTCAAAAAAAATTTAAAAAATGGCCTAATTAAATATCAACCTTAGTCTTTAAAAAGGGTAATGAACCAAAATTTAAGGCCTAGGTCCAGAAGGCACCGCGGTTTGAGGCGCTACTTGTGGAATATTAAATTGTCTATTCAAATCTCCTAATTGCTGTTGATAACGAGCCTCAATCTCTTGTTGCTGTCCCTCAAGACAATAACCCTTTTGGCACAAAATTTGATTCATTTGCCAACGCAAATACATATGTTGCTTTAGATCCTGATAATTAAGACTTTGATCTCCTCTGGCTGCCGCAGCTTGATCAATTCGCCGATGCTCAGCCATAATTTGTTCCGTGTCTGTCATTGCTCTAATATGCGAGGGCACTTGGTTTGCAAAAGCGCCAGGACCAGAAACAGGTTGAGTGGTTGTGCCACCGATTCGCGCTTTTCTGTCTTCGTCAAAAGCAAATCGCTCTTTCAGCTCCTGCTGCATCCCACGGTAACGACGATCGATAGCTTCAGGATCGGCTTTAACAGCAGCTTTTTCATTACTAACTTGTTCCTGTCTCCACATCAATTGAAGCATTCTAACTTGAGTGACATAGGAAGGACCACCTTGTTTATCTATTTCTTTAATTAAATCTTGCACTGCTTTACTAACCTGATTTCTATTCATTCCTTTGATCTCTTCAGGAACTTGAGAAGCAAAGGAAGGTTCAGAGCTTGAACGATAAAACCTTAACGCTGTGGCTGGTCCCATAGGATGAGCTCCTGGCACAGAAACTTGATTTTTTTTATCAGCCGCTTGGCCTGCTTCGTTTAAAATGGCATCTGCAATCGCATCAAGATTATTTTTCATAGTTAATTTTAAGTGTTTACTCAGATAAATGTCACAAATAAATTCAATGTCAATAGTCTAATTTAGACAAAAATTTTAGTTAAAATAACAATAAATCTAATCTCACTTCATCCGCATGTGGAGTCTGATTTCAAAATTATTTCACTTATAACTTTGGCCCTGGAACAGAAGGTTGTGGAGTTTGAGCCTTTGAACTTTCATAAATCCATCGTGCCATCCCCGGCCCCATAGGATGAGCCCCTGCTTTCTGGGTCTGTGCTTGTTCAGGATATTCTGTCTTAAGAGCATTTAATCGATGGCTAAATATGGATTCTCGTTGATCAGCTTTATGACTCTCAAGGTTTTTTTGCTGTGAAAAAGGCTGTGCATCGACAAATTGTTTATCTTTAATTTCTTCATACTTCCACTCCAATTGCAATCGTCGCAATGAAGTTTCAAAAGTTTTTCCCTCTTTATTTTCAGTAACCACTAGCTGGGCCAAGGAATAAATAACATCATCTTCACTCATGTTTTTAATTTCCGAAGGAATTTGTGAAGTAAAATTTTTACGAATAGATGATTTTCCTGTGGAAGACAGTTTAACTTTATCTAGCCTTTCGTCTTCACTTGCCATTTTTCCAATCGCATCTAGTTTAACTCTATAATGTGCAACATTATCAAAACTTGCTGGATTATCATAACCTATATAACCATCAACTCCGGGTGGGGTGCCCTTATATTTAAAAGCCAATTCTTTCATTTTCCAATTAAGCTGTAGCATCCTAAGCTCTTCAGTGGGGGTACCCATCTTGCGGCGACGCCCTTCTACATATACTGATTGTTGCTTGTCTACCAAATCCCTATATTCGGTCTGAGCTTGACTATAACTCATCTTTTTTATATCAGCTGGGATATCAGCAACGAAGCGCTCATAAAGCGTCTTTGATTGTTGTTCAGTTGAAGATGAGTCTTGATTAGGAGATTCTGTTTTTTTAGATAATGCCATAAGTTCGTTTAAAATAAACTTTATAAAATTATATTTGTCAAATTTTATATTTTACAATTTAGCCTTTGCGACTCACTCGGCATACTTTAGGCTAATTCCTTATTGCTTATGATGTTACAATTTAGTTGGCAGTTTTTCATTGTGGTTTTGCTAATCGTGATTAGCGCGTTTTTTGTCGCTGCTGAATTTGCTTTGGTTCGCATCCGCATTAGCCAAATTCGCCCTCTTTTGAAAACGGGAGATTGGCGAGTGCGCATTACCTTACGCGTTTTGAAGAATTTGGATCAAGCTCTCTCAGCAACCCAAATCGGCATCACCTTGGCCAATCTCGCTTTAGGATGGATCGGAGAACCTTTCGTGAGAGGATGGATTGAACCCTTGCTTGGGTCTTTATCTATTTCGAACCCCAAACTATTACACGCCACTTCCATTACCATCTCTTTTATTGCTTTACCTTTTATCCTCATCGTTTTTGGTGAACTGGTTCCTAAACTTATTGCCATTCAACGTCCCAAAGCAGTCTCGTTTCTTATTGCAGGCCCTCTCATGCTTTTTTATTACCCTTTTAAACCCTTTATTTGGTTTCTTAATTTTTGTGCCAACAGAGTCATTCGTCTTCTCGGCTTCGAAACCGTCGATAACGCAGAACACAACTTTTCAGCCGACGAACTCGATTATGTTTTGACCCAAGCTTATCACACACATCCCGGCGATGCGCTCATTAACAAAATCATGATTCGTTCCTTACGCCTACGGGACACCATCGCTTCTCAAGTCATGCTCCCGAAAGAACAAGTTACCGCTTTGTGGTTAGATAAATCCATCAAAGAAAATTTAAGAATTGCTCAAACCAGTGGTCACAGCCGGTTTCCAGTGTGTGAAGGCAATTTGGATAATGTTAAAGGGATGATTTTAATTAAGGAGTGGCTCTGGCAAATTCAAGCGTTGGGATCTGACACTCCTTTCCAACCGCTTATTCGTCCCGTCTTAACATTCACATCAAAAACCACCATTCCCACATTGCTGGAACTTTTTCGCTCCTCACGCAGTCACCTTGCCGTCGTACTCAATGAAAACAACGGCATGGCTGGCATTCTAACGATCGAAGATGCGCTGGAAGAAATTGTGGGAGAAATCCGTGATGAACTCGATATTGAAAAAGGACCTATTTATAACCAAACCGAAACCTCCATTCTTGTTGATGCCAACCTTAACGTGCGCGAATTGCGCGCGGAAACGGGTTGGAACTTCGAATGGCAACCGCGCGAAAAAGTAGGCGCTTGGATGGTGCGCCATCTGGGTCGTCTTCCTAAAAAAGGAGAAACTGCTCGTATTGGAGAATTTCGTGTGTCAGCTCCTGAAATTCATTCTCAAGGCCCTCGCCGCGTCAGATTAGAGCGCCTCTCCAAAGAAGAATTAGAAGCCTTGGAAACGCAAGAGTTGGAACAAAAAGAATAACAAACTGAACAACTATCTAAAATGCAATCAAAACAATTGCTGTAATCAAAGTCAACGCCACGAGATTTAACCAAAAACCGGCTCTAGCCATATGTTTTACCCTTACCCAACCACTCCCAAAAATAATGGCATTGGGTGGGGTGCCCACTGGCATCATAAAGGCACAACTCGCTGCCAAAGCAATAGCAATCATAAAGGGTAATGGATTAGCGCCCAATCCTACTGCAAAAGAAGAAACAATGGGCAATAACACGGCAACCGTCGCCGTGTTACTCGCTAATTCGCTCAACAATAAAGTCATGCCTGCAAAGAAAATAAAAAGTAAAAACGATGGTAAAAAGCGAAAATGATGAGTGATTTGACTTAAAGCAACTGTCAGTTCAGAACTTTCAATACTCGCTGCTAAACTCAATCCACCACCAAATAAAATTAACACCTCCCAAGGCACCGCTTGAAGAGCTTCTCTTGATAAAAGAAATCTTTTCTGTTTTAAATCGACTGGCAAAACAAAAAGTGCCATCACTCCCATTAAAGCAATAATAGTGTCTGAAAGTGAAGCAATCCGACTTCCCAAAATGGGTTTGAACAACCATAGAAAAACAACTGTCACCAAAACAATAGCCACACCTTTTTCCTCACGCCGCATCGGTCCTAACTGCGTGATCTGCTCATGAATATACTCGCGCACTCCCACGATCTCTTCTTTTCCCAAAGGAAATACCCATCGCGTTAATAAAAAATAAGCAAAGGTCAATAAACCGAGAGCCAATGGAAAACCAAATAGCATCCATCGCCAAAAAGGAATCACAATATGAAATTCTTTTTCAATAAAGGCCACCGCCATTACATTCGGCGGTGTTCCAATTAAAGTCGCAACACCACCAATATTAGCTGCATAAGCAATGGATAACATCAACGCAATGGGTAAATGAACATCTCCAAATTCACCTTTTTCATTTTTGAGCAAATTTAATGTCGAAACCCCTATCGGATACATCATCATTGCCGTCGCCGTATTGCTCACCCACATACTTAAAAAAGCAGTTGCCACCATAAATCCTCCCACCAAAGCGGCTGGTTTGGTTCCCGTTCTCATAATAAGATTTAATGCCAAACGCTGATGTAATCCCCATCGTTGCATCGCTTGCGCCATTAAAAAACCACCCAAAAAAAGAAATATTAAAGGATCACCATAATCCGAAGCGGTTTGTGCAAGAGGTCTTACCTTTAAGAGTGGCATCAAAATTAAAGGCAACAAAGCCGTCACTGCCAAAGGAACAATTTCCAACATCCACCATATCGCCATCAAAAGACCAACTCCCAAGGTATGCCATGCTTCCAAAGAGAAATTTTGTGGCGGCGAAAAAAGAAGCGTTAACAAAAAACTAAAAAGACCAAGGAATAAACCAAGAAACCAAATCTTACTTCGGGTTTGAAATGTTTTATCATTCACGATTTTTAATGAATTAATAGCCACTGAGAAAACAGAGGAAAAGCATTTAGCTATTAGCTAATACCTAAAAGCTAAGAGCTTCATAATTCTTCATCCCTATTACTTCTAAAATGCGCGATACAGGGTTCGGAACCCCCGCCCGCATCGCTACGCGAAGCGTTGCGGGCGGGTGTGACCTCACAAAGTCGACGTTTTAAATAAGCACGCCCATAACCCGTTTTCAATTCACGTTCCCGCTTCAAAGCCAGTTCTACAGAGCAACACGCTTCATAATAAACAAGTTGGCATGGTCGTTTGTAAGCCGTCGAAGATACTTGACCATTTTGATGTTGAGCCAGGCGCCTCTTTAAATTATCCGTTGAGCCGATGTAAAACAACCCATCTGCACATAATAGAACGTAAGTGTAAGAAAATTTCATAATTCTTCATCCTTCTTACTTCTAAAATGCGCGATACAGGGTTCGAACCTGTGACCCCCACCGTGTCAAGGTGATGCTCTACCACTGAGCTAACCGCGCAAGAATAGAGTTATTATTTTAAATAACTAACAGGCCGGCGCAAGAGATTTGTAAAACAAGCTCTTTGAACTTGTTCCACGCCTCAATTAAACATCATAATATAAGAAAAATTCGTAAGGATGCGGACGCATACGAATCGCATCATAATTTTTCTTCTGCATATCCATCATCGCTTCCAACATATCACGTGTAAAGACGTCGCCCTTCAATAAAAACTCATGATCCTGTTCCAACGCTTCCACAGCGCCCAATAAAGAATCGGGAGCGCAAGGCACCTTAGCCAATTCTTCCGGTGGCAATTCATAAAGATTTTTATCAAACGGATCACCCGGATGAATACGATTTTGGATTCCATCCAACCCCGCCATCATCATCGCAGCGCAAGATAAATAAATATTAGCTGCAGGATCAGGCGTGCGAAATTCCACACGTATCGCTTTCGGACTCGCCGAATAAGTCGGAATACGAATGGCTG
Source organism: Verrucomicrobiia bacterium (assembly GCA_041395165.1). Taxonomy (GTDB): domain Bacteria; phylum Verrucomicrobiota; class Verrucomicrobiia; order JADLBR01; family JAIBCM01; genus JAIBCM01. Next base: position 420,510 of record JAWLBA010000001.1, on the reverse strand, counting down.
CAGAACGATTGCGGGCGCTGTAAGCAAAATTCACCGGCGCCTCATAACCTGGCACCAATCGTTTAAAGCTATTTGTGGTCGGATTAGTAATCGCAGTCAACGCACGAGCATGTTTGATAATGCCACCAATATAAAACAAAGCCATCTCACTCAGATTAGCATAACCTTTTCCGGCAAAAAGAGGCTTACCACCTTTCCACAAGGATTGATGCACATGCATACCCGAACCATTATCGCCAAAAAGCGGTTTCGTCATAAAAGTCGCTGTCTTTCCATGCTTCTTACAGATGTTGCGCACCACATATTTGTAGAGTTGCATATCGTCACCAACATTTACCAACGAATTAAAGCGAATATCAATTTCCGCCTGACCCGCAGTAGCCACCTCGTGATGTTGACGCTCTACTTCCACACCCAACTCACCCAACAATAAAGTGATTTCATTGCGAAGATCCTGTTGAGTATCCGCAGGCGCTACAGGTAAATAACCTTCTTTATGACGAATTTTATAACCTAAATTAGGTTGCTCATCGCGACCGGTATTCCAAATCGCTTCAACCGAATCAACAGAATAATAGGAACCATTAGATTTATTCTCGTAACGCACATCATCAAAAATAAAAAATTCCGCTTCCGGTCCAAAATAAGCCGTATCCGCCAGGCCCGTGCTATTGAGATAAGCTTCGGCACGCTGAGCAATCCCACGCGGATCGCGATTATAACTTTCACGTGTAATGGGATCCACCACCGTGCAAACCAAACTCAAAGTGGGATCAACATTGAACGGATCAATCATCGCAGTCTTCGGATCAGGTACCACCAACATGTCCGACGAGTTGATCGCTCTCCAACCTCGAATGGAAGAGCCATCAAAACCTAACCCTTCCGTAAACAAATCTTCATTGAGCTCTAACAAAGTTGTTGTGAAATGCTGCCAAGTGCCCTGAATATCGCAAAATTTAAAATCAACGAGTTGCACTCCGTGTTGTTTCGCAAACGAGATAACCTCTTTGCCATCTTTCGCTTTAATATATCTTTTTTCCATAATTTTTTAAACATTAAATTGCTTTGTCACCGTGTTCGCCCGTACGAATACGAATGACATCTTCCAAATTCATAATAAAAATTTTTCCATCCCCGATCTTGCCCGTCTTAGCACTCTTCAAAATCGCTTCTACCGCACCTTCTACCAAGCCGTCTTCCAACACAACTTCTAGCTTAAGCTTGGGCAAAAAATCCACCGTGTATTCACTACCACGATAAATTTCCGTATGCCCTTTCTGCCGACCAAACCCTTTTACTTCAGTCACGGTCAGTCCTTCCACTCCTACCGCAGAGAGCGCTTCCTTGACCTCTTCCAATTTAAAAGGCTTAATGATCGCTTCGATTTTTTTCATAATAATTCTAGGATTTATAGTTTATAGCAAATACTGTGCCAACTTTACCTAAATTACATTTCCCTGCCAAACTAAATTTAACATAAATCATAAAGTTTAAAAATGGTCAAAATTTTGTATATTTTTAGGCAATTATATACTTGACTCAACTGTTAAATAGTATAAATATTTAATAAGCATCAATTCTCTTGGGTTGAAATAACCTGTAATGAGGGGTTTATCCCCATGAGAGGAGATGTTAGTTATGGCAAAGATAAAATGCCATCCCATTAGGATTGGAAAACCTGGGCCTAAAACTGTAAGAGTCAAGGCATTTACCAGGTCTAAACCTAAAAAAATAGGACGACGTTGCTAATGTTGTCTTTAAAAGGGCAGTTAACGCTGCCCTTTTTTATTTAATGAAACATATCAATCTATCATGATAAGTCAATATCTAAGAAACTTCTTTAGGAACTTGAGCTATTCTTTGAATGGTTTCTTCAAAGGATTGATTACTAATTTTTGAGCCTGTTATTGACGGCAGTGCAACTGCTTCAATAGCTAGTTGTGCAATTGAGGGTGGCAATGCCCTGGCTTTTTGTTGATTTTCTATATATTCAGGGAATTTTTCTGTAAAATAAACTTCTCTAATCCATCTTCTAAATTCAGGAAGTGCAGCATCAGGATAAACAAAAGGATATTGAGGATTAGATTTTGCTTGAGGGAAATATTCTGGGTAATTGTGTTCGTATTGTAAACGTTCTCCAAACTTTTCATTTAATTTATAACTAGTCCAATATTTTCCCCAATGTGATCCAACACTTATATCTGGAACAGTTTTATTATCAACTGGAACACCCGCTTGAATCATGGCAACTACCATGTCTGCTATTTCTTTAAAAATACTAAAAAATCCATTTGGAATTTTATGATAGGTCAAAGACACACGATCATGGAATTGTTTCCATGCAGAAGGGATATTGTGCCTTGGATCATATCCAACTTGAACATAAACAAAAGCCCTTAACGATGACTGAGCAAGTTTCCTAAAATTGATTGCTGCGTGTTCTTTTATTGGATTTGATTCAAAAGCATAATATTCCAAAATTGCTGTGCATACTGCTTCAGAATAGGCATGATGAATTGAGCCATTAACTTCAACAGGCATAAATAGTGAATCACCCGTGAATCCTCTCTCCGAAAGGAGGTTTGAAATAACGATTCCTCTAGGTTTTAATTTCTCCGATGACCAACTATTTGCCATTTCTCTAATTGTGCTCTCCGTAGTTCCACACATTCTTGCTAAACCCGATCCAGTAAGATATGCCGTTCCATCGCTTAACACGCCCATTCCCACCCCATCTTTTTCAATTTCTTTTTCAACCTTTAAAGGAAGAAGTATTTGTATGGGTCGCGGCATGGTATCATTTTTCATATTTAATCTATTTAGTTACAATAAGTTAGTGGATCGCGGTAAGTTAAGCGATAAGCTTTTCATAAGTTAATCTTCCTTGGCATAAGTTAAACCAAGTCGTGAATCTCTCAAAATCATTTTGTTTTCTGTGATTATAACGAAATTCATACTCCTTACAATACTTGCTAAGATGCTTTTTGGAAACATGAATTTGAATGGCTTTAATCCCCTCTTTAAGTGGCTCCAAAAGCCTTCAATGGTATTGGTATAAATATCGCCATCGACATATTTTTTCTTGTAATGATTAATGACTTTATGAGTATAACCCCATTTTGAAGCAGAATTATAAGCACAATATTGATCAGTTACTAAAATAGCACCTTCTTCCACGAGACTTTTAATCACTGGCTTTAAGGTGGCTAGTTTTGTGTCTTCAGTGATTTTGCATCGCACTTCACCTCCACGCTCAGCCGCTCCTACAATCGGAACCTTATTTACTGTTCCTCTGCCTTGCGCTCCTTTTCGGCGACCGCCAAAGTAAGTCTCATCAACTTCAACAATATTCTTTAATGGCTTACTAAAGTTTTCGTGGCTAATAGCATATCGAATTCTTTGCAACATGAACCAGCCGTCTTTTGAGTCACATCAAGATACTTGGCAAGTTGAATTGAACTAATGCCTTTCTTTAAAGAATTCAAAATGAAAATAGCATAAAACCACTTCTTAAGAGGAAGACGTGATTCCTCAAAAATTGTCCCCGTTCTTACTGAGAACTGTTTTCCTGTGTCCTTGCATTTAAAAAGCCCGGGACGAGACTTTATGCGATAAGTTTCTCCTTTACTAAAAGGAGAAGGAACTTTTTCATTGCCCCATCTCGCTTTCTCCAGAAATAATTCTAAGATTTATAGTTTATAGCAAATACTGTGCCAACTTTACCTAAATTACATTTCCCTGCCAAACTAAATTTAACATAAATCATAAAGTTTAAAAATGGTCAAAATTTTGTATATTTTTATACTAAAATTGATCAAATTTGATCATAATTAAGGTAAAAGGTTCAAATTTACGAACTGGATATGTCATCCTCGCCCGACAGCTGTCTCATTATCCCGGGATCCATGCTCTATTCCTGTCATCCTCGGGCTTGACCCGGGGATCCATAGGAATAAAAATGGATTCCCGATCGAGTCGGGAATGACAAACATCCCGATGCTTTGCGTTAAGGAGTATCTTACCCAATTAATCACCAAGCCTCGCAATCAACTCATTTCTTAACTTTTCCAAATCAAAAGGAGGACGAATTGGCCGTCCAATTATCATTACCGATCGGCCAAATGGCAACGAAATCCTCAACCGATCCCACGTCTTCAACTCCACTTTACCTTTCAACTTAAAATCAAATGGTACCACCTCCACACCCGACCATTCCGCCAACTTAAGAACCCCTTCTTGCAAATGATAGCGCGGCCCACGCGGACCATCCGGCGTAATAATAACCGAACTCCCTGCTCGTAACTGCTTCAACAATTCCCTCAACGCCTCCTCACCCCCTCGAGACTTAGATCCCCGAATCGCATTCACCCCGAACTCCGCCATCGCCGTTGCCAATACCTCCCCATCACCACTCGCACTAATTAACGCATAAAGCTTGCCCACCTTATCAGCAATCCGCTCATACCAAACCGGTGCGCTTGCGAGCCGATTATGCCAAGCCACCCAAATTCTTGGTTTAGGCCCTTCGTCCAAAACATGCCACGGATCCTCCAACCGATGACGTAGCGTCACTCCTATCCACCGCAAACATCGCGCTGCCCAACGCCCCTGACGTCGTCGCTTTAAAATTTTTTCCGGCGATTCTTTTGGCCCATAACGCATGACCCAAGTAAAAACCAAAAGCGAAATTCGTCAAAAGGAATTATTTTCAAACCATCAACCTTGAGTCGTCAGCTATCAGTATTTTTCTAATTCTTAATTTTACTTAGCAAAACTATTCTCCGGAATTTGAATCGCCTGCTCCTCCGTCGTAAATCGTATAAAATGTCGCCCCGCAGGCCGACGATTTCCCGACTCGCCCACTCCACCAAAAGGCAACGTCGAAGGAGAAAAAGTCGTTGCTAAATTCGCGTAGAGATTTCCTACATTCAACACATCAGCAAATTGACGAAAAACTTTTTCTGATTTCGTAAAAATCGAAGCCGTTAAACCAAAAGGCGTCGTCTCATGCATCGCAATCGCATCCGCTACATCCGCCACCTCATACACCTCCGCCACCGGCGCAAACACCTCTTCACAATGCAAAGCGGATTTCAATCCCTGATCTCGATCCTTCCACAACCAAACAGCCGGCTTCACATAATAACCGGGTTTACCGTCCACCACCTTTTCCACCGCACCTTTCACTAACCATTCTCCATCCTTATTTAATTCCAAAACCTTTTCAAACCGTTGCTGCGCACTCTCATTAATCACCGGCCCCAAAACCGTCTCCTCTTTCATCGGATCACCGGGCTGATATTTTTTTAACGCCTCTACCAACGCCTCATAAAAAGGTTTAGCCACCTTTTCATTCACCAAAATACGGCTCGTCGCATTACAACGTTGGCCTGCCGTTAAACTAATCCCTTCCGCCGCTGCCTGCGCCGCCGCAACAACATCCGCATCCTCACACACAATCAACGCATTTTTTCCGCCTAACTCCAAAGCCAAATGCTTCGAAAAATCCTCGGCCAAAGCTCGTGACAACACCTTCCCAACCGCAACAGAGCCCGTAAAATTCACTGATCGCACCAACGGATGCAAGCAAAGCGCCATACTTTCCTCCGCTCCTCCCTGAATCAACTGAAAAACGCCCGGCGGCAAAATCGACTCAAACACCTTTCCATATCGTCCCGCCACCACCGCCGCCACAGGTGAAGGCTTTAGCAAAACCGGATTGCCCGCCAACAAATGCGGCACCGCAGCGCCATTCGGCAAATGCAAAGGAAAATTAAACGGCCCAATCACCGCCGCCAACCCTTGAGCACGACGCACAATCTTTGCCGGATGTGGCCCCTCATGCACCTCTTCCGATTTCAACCATCGCTGGGCGTCATCAATACTCAAATCAAATTTCATCAGAACCGCACCCATCTCACCGCGCGATTCTTTTAACGGTTTACCCGTTTCCAAAGCAATCCCTTGTGCCAACTCTTCCTCGATCTCTTTCAAACCCGTCTGAATTTTTCGGACATAATCAATGCGTTTCTCCAACGGCACATGCGCCCACGACACAGCCACCTTATGCGCCCTTTGCACACAACTTTCCACATCCGAAACACACACCTCCGGCAGCTCAATACGCGTGTCACCGGGACTTCGATTTTTCCAACACGTTAATTTCATATTTTTATTTTACCGCAGAGATCGCAGAGAACACAGAGAAAATTAAAAATTGAAAACTTAATATCTAAACATTCAAATATTTTTTAAATCCACCATCTTAATTTTCTTTACTCTGCGACCTCGGCGTCCTCTGCGGTTAATCAATAAACTTCCGAGCAAGCAAGAAACGTATTAACATGAACCTCTACCACTTTCGAAACATCTTTTGTATAACCACCCGCCAAAACCCATGCCAAAGGAATTCCCTGCTCTTTAGCAAATTGAAAAACTCTTTTATCTCGCTCCTTCAAATCCTCCGCACTTAAATTCAATGGCGAATAAGGATCATCTCTCAAAGGATCAGCCCCAGCTTGATACAAAATTAAATCAATTTTATTAAACTTTAACATTAAAGATAAACTTTTTTCTAAACATTTTAAATATTCTTCACCATTAGCTCCATTTTTTACCGGAATAGAAAAATGATTTATCCCGTCATTGTGACGCATCGGCTCCACTTCTCGATAAGCTTTATTGTTAAAGTAATCATTTCCATACACAGAAATTGCTAAAAAATCAGGTCTTAATGCCACTAAGCTTGCAGTCCCATTCCCATAATGAAGATCCAAATCCAATATCGCTGCCCGCTTAATCAACCCTTCTTCCTTCAAAGCATCCAAGGCCACAATTAAACCATTAAACGTGCAAAATCCTTCCCCGTGATCCGCATGAGAATGATGAAAGCCACTCGCCAAATTTCCCGCAATCCCCTCCTTCAAAGCCGCTCTAGCCGCCGCCAAACAGCCACCATTTGTCAAACAAACCGCAGGAAACAATTTTTCTGACCAAGGAAACTTCTGCGACTCCGCCAAAGCCCTGGGCTCACCCGTACGAATCGCCTGCACATATTCTGGTGTGTGAACCCGCAACAAATCCTTCTCAGAAATCGGCTCTGGCTCGAAAAACTTTGCTCGAGAATCTTGACACAACTGCTCCGCCACTAACCCAAACTTCCTCATCGGCATAATATGATCCTCGCCAATCGGTGCCGCATATCCCCCGTGATAAAACAACGAAATCATAAATTTTCTGGCACAGGCGATATCAAAGCTACGGTTTCATGAGCTTTCGGCAATTGTTTCATATGCTCCCACAAAGGCTTCATATCTTTTTCTCGAAACTCTATCGAATACATATGATATAACGATTCTACCAAACTTTTTAACTCATCACCAGTTATCACTTGCTCTAACTCACGCCCCACTCTCCTCACCATCAAACACAAAGGAACAGGTTGCAAATCCGATGCATCAATTTGTTCGGGAGAACGAAAGTCGGGTTGCCAATAATTAATTTTCGGATCCACCATTTTATAGCCAGCCTTCGCATAGGCCTTCAACCGAATCACACGATCCAATTTCGTTTCATCCCATGCTTCCATTTCTCCGACTAGCGTAATCGGTCGTTCAGATAAACCCGCTTTCTTCATACATTCCCGTGCCGTTTGCAATGGCAGCGTTCGCAGCCAACCCGCCACACCAGAACGTCGCCATTTTTCTTCAACCAACACATGCGACAGATGAACCACGACCTGAGGCGCACTCAATTTCTCACAAACAATCGCAGTATGATCTCGCACCGCCATAAACTCCTTTTCACCAGCCTGCTCCCAGAAAAAAACCATCATTTGATACAATAAATGGCATCCCCGAAAACTTTGCCTCGGATCCCATTGCATTCTACGCGTCAACGTCTCCCGGGTTTCTACTTCATTGCGATGCCCAAACTCCTGCCACAACTTTTCATAAGCCAAATCAAAAACAGGATCCGCCTCGGATTCCACACAGTGCAATTTTAAGCCTGACCAATCATTCTCCAAAACACGTTGATCACCCGACGCCAAATCTTTAGGAATTAAAAAATCGGGTAACATGCAGGCTGGCGCAATAACATATTTTTACAAAATTTATTCAATAATATCAATGGTTTGATCCGGTTCAACGATCATTTGTGGTCTGCCTTGAAATTCACTTAACTTGCCCGTAACACGAATTTTTTTACCTACATAAGTTTCCAATTTTTCCTTAGAAAAAATTTCTTCATTTCCTTTTACCGGAAAAACTAAAGCCAAACTGTTGCGATAACTTTCAGCAAAATTGAGATAGCGAAGAGTGCCGGTTCGATTTTCTCCGTAATCCATGACCATGCCTTCCACTATAACAACAGCCCCTATTTTCTTTTTTAATTGAAGCAGATTTAAAGGATCCACTGAGCTCGGCCCCTCCTCTTTTTTAATGACTTCTTCTGGCGGAGGAGTGACTGGATTTGTTGCTGGCGGCGGAACCGAAGCTAGGTTAGTTGTAGTAATTTGATTCGTAGTTACTAAAGGCTGAGCAGATTCTTTCGGACGCTTTAAAAACCAGATTGCACCCCCGGCTAAAGCTAAAACCACAGCAATAATGAGCACTATCAATCCAACCGGTGTGTTCTTTTTAAGCTCGATATCAACGTGGGGCGTTTGACGATTCGAGCTGGAAACAACATCACGAATTGTCGTTCGAATCGTTTCTATAGTCGGTCGATTTTCCGGTCTCACCGACAACATCTTCATGACGATGTTAGAAAGCGGAGGCGGAATTTCAGGTCGCACTCCAATTAAAGGCGTGGCTTTCCCACTCAAATGACCGTGCATAACTTGCGCAATGGAATCGCCTGTGTAAGGGAAACGGCGCGCCAAACAAAAATAAAAAACGCAACCTAAAGAATAAATATCGGATCGCGCATCAATAGGTTGTCGCGACAGCTGTTCCGGCGACATCGTATAAATGGATCCCATCACACTCTGATCCTGATCGGAAGTTTGCTCCTGGGGCGCTTCAACAGCCTTGGCCAACCCGAAATCAAGAATCTTAGCCGTGAACGATTGATCCTCATGAAATTGTAAAAAAATATTAGAAGGTTTTAAATCGCGATGCACCACTTGCTTAGCATGAGCAGCCGACAAACCACTTAACACCTGTCGCGCAAGCTGTTGAAAAAACGGAACACTAATATGAAATTCCGTAACAACTTGATCCAATGTCTTCCCCTCCAACAATTCCATGACAACGAAAGGCCCTTCGGCATCGCTGCCAAAATCAAACAATGTAACAATATTGGGATGATGCAAACTGACAAGAATCTGAGTTTCCTGCCATAGCGCACTCATCGCATCGGCATCAGCTTTCAAGCGTTTTAAGGCAACTACACGCCCCAATTGGTTATCCCAGGCTCGAAAGACCGAGCCTTCACCTCCCTCTCCTAACGATTCAAGAATCGAATAACGAGATTGGGATCCTGTTTCTGAATTTTCTTCAGCCATTAGTACAAATCTACTCGTTTCTTTATCTCATACTATGCTAACTTTGGCAATGAGACAAATGGTTTGTTAATTTTTCATGAATTTTGCGCTCTTCACCACAACTTTTTTTCCAATTGTCGGAGGTGCTGAAAAACAGTTGGATTTATTAGCTCGCGGCCTTTTAGCTCGCGGCCATTCGCCACTCGTCATTGCACCGTGGGTGCCAGGAAAAATAATAAAATCAAAGCGCCTATCCGATTTATCGTTATCCTCGAATTCGCTCCAAACGATGGGGCCTTCGATGGCATGCCCGATTTCTTTCTCAACTCCACAAAAAATATTCATTCGACTGATTCATTCTCAAGGCGCTTATCCTGCAGGCTATATGGCCAGTGCATTTGCCAAGCGCCATGCCGTGCCTTTAATCATTCGCGCTTATGGCGGCGATGTGTTGCCTGGCGAAGCTATCGCTTCTTCATGGTGGTTAAATCGTCGCTTAAAAAAACCGTAGCAAGCGCCCAACTTTTAATCGCACAAAATCATGAATTAAAAGAATTGCTCAGCCAACTCAGTGGCCACCCAAACCATGTTTTTCAATTAGCTAATGGCGTTGAAATCGAATTATACGCTAAAGAAATTTTACCCAACGCTTATTGTGATCAAACACCTTTTGCTCTTACCCTTAGTAATTTTTATTCCAAAAGGGTTTGGATATTTTATCCGGGCTTGGGCGCAAGTGGTCAAGCAATTGCCGCAAGCCAAATTAAAAATCGCTGGCCATGGCCCGGACGAATTCAAATTAAAAACCTGATTCACGAACTTTGCGTAGAAGATGTCGTAACGATCCAAGGCCAAGTTCGAGGCGAAGATAAAATTCGACTATTACAAGCCAGCCAACTTTATATTAGCAGCGCGCGTCGCGAACCTTTTTCCAATGCTCTTTTGGAAGCTATCGCAGCAGGCAATCGCGTGGTCGCAACGCGCACAGGAGGCTCAATTGAAATTGTGCAAAAAACACAAAGCGGAATTTTAGTAGAACCTGGTGATGAAACGGCTTTGGCAAACGCCATCATTCAAAGTTTTCCACAAAGTCGTCCCCTCTTAACTTTCGAGCAACGCTGCAAGCGTATCGCTTGTTATTCCGTGGAAGCCATGATAGACAATTATTTAACATTATTAAAATAATATGAATCGAGTCGGTATAGGTTATGATGTGCATGCATTAGTGGAAGGCAGGCCCTGCATTCTAGGCGGGGTAACTCTCGAGCATGATAAAGGATTAGAAGGTCATTCGGATGCAGACGTTTTGATTCATGCCATTGCTGATGCCATCTTGGGCGCTTTAGGCGAAGGCGATATCGGCAAACATTTTCCGAATTCCGATGCTCAATGGAAAAATGTTTCCAGCCTCGTCTTTCTCGAAAAAATTCAAGAAATGTTACAAACTCAAAAAATGGTGTTAATCAATGTAGACGCCACCATCATCGCTGAAGCACCGAAAGTTTTGCCTCACACCGAAGCCATGAAAGAAAAGTTAGCTCGCGCGCTTGCGATCGAACCGCGGCAAATTAATCTCAAGGCCACTACCAATGAAAAAATGGGATTTTTAGGTCGAGGGGAAGGCATTGCGGCTTTGGCGATTGCTAGTGTTATGCCAGGCTAGTTTTTCTTCATGAAAATGCCACAGTTTTACAATACGTTATCACGCCAAATCGAATCTTTGCCTTTTTCTCATGGTGAGGAAATAAAACTCTATACGTGTGGTCCTACTGTTTATGATTACGCGCACATTGGAAATTTTCGCGCTTATATCTTTGAAGATCTTTTGCAACGATTTTTGGAAGCGACCGGTTATCGCGTCAAACGCGTGATGAATTTCACGGATGTGGATGACAAAACCATTCGCAATTCACGCAAACAAAATATTCCTCTCTCTGAGTTCACCGCCATTTATAAAAAAGCGTTTTTGGAAGATCTAAAAACTTTGCGCATCCAAATGCCAAGCTATATGCCAAGCGCTACGGATTATATTCCACAAATGATTCAGATGATTCAAACGCTGGAACAAAAAGGCATCGCTTATCAAGCGGAAGATGGGTCCGTTTATTACCGAATTTCAAAATTTTCGGATTATGGAAAATTAGCGCATCTCGATTTGGAAGCGTTACGGCCTTCAGGGCGGATCAATTCAGATGAATACGAAAAAGAAAATCTCGGCGATTTTGCTCTATGGAAAGCCGTCACGCCAGAAGATGGCGAAGTGGGATGGGAATCGCCTTGGGGGCGAGGTCGACCGGGATGGCACATTGAATGTTCTGCCATGGCCACCGCTTTATTAGGAGAGACAATCGATATTCATTGCGGCGGTATTGATAATATTTTTCCTCATCACGAAGCAGAAATTGCACAAAGCGAAGCGTGCAGCGGCCACTGCTTTGTAAAACTTTGGATGCATTGTGAGCACCTACGGGTTAATAATCAGAAAATGGCCAAGTCATTGGGCAATTTTTATACTTTACGCGATTTGTTGGAGAAAGGCTTTACAGGAGATCAAGTTCGTTACGCCTTACTTTCTGTACATTATCGCATTCCTCTCAATTTTACTTTAGAAGGCTTGGAAGCAGCTAAACAGGCGCTAGCTCGCATTGATGAATGGAAAAAACGTTTACTATCGTTAAATTTTGATCCATCAGAAAAAGCAGAAGCTGCTCCTTGGCAAAAAAACTTTTTGGAAGCGTTGGCCGATGATCTTAATATTTCTAAAGCTTTAGCTGTGCTGTTTGATGTCATTCGCGAAACGCATCGCGCCATGGATCAAAATTCGCTCTCTCAACAAGAGGCCAATGCACATTGGAAAGCCTGGGAAGCCATTAACCAAGTTTTAGCCATCAAAACGATAACCGGAACATTAACCATTCCTGAGGCTGTTCAAAAACTTTTAGAAGAACGAAAATTGGTGCGTGAAACGAAAGATTTTAAAAAGTCAGACTTGCTACGGGATCAAATCAAATCTTTAGGTTGGATAGTTAAAGACACGCCAAAAGGTCAAGAACTCCGACCGCTCTAATAGATTTCTGTTGAAATGGAAAAGGCCTCTTTCGGGAGAGGCCTTTTGCGAAGAATGAGGAGAATTTGGAATCGTGAAATTATTTTGCCACCTTTTTGATATTAAGCTTATCGATGCGATAAAGCACAATACGTCGCGTCGTGCCTAATAAGGAAGCTGCTTTGTTGATATTACCATTGGCACGAGTTAAAGCATTCACGATAATTTCTCGCTCAAATGCGTTAACCGTCTCTTCAAAATTGTTGGTATAAGTATCAATACGACCTCGATGACCAGGCGCTAAAAGTTCTTTGGGCAAATGCTCTTCCCGAATACAAGTTTCCTGACTATAAACCACTAAAAGACGCTCCATCATACTGCGCAACTCGCGAACATTGCCCGGCCATTGATATTTACGCATCAAATCCAAAGCTTCAGGAGCAATATCCTTAACTTCTGCATGCATGCAACGGCGTAGTTGATTCAAGAAATGATAAGCCAACAATGCCACATCTTCAGGACGCTCGCGCAAAGGCGGAAGATGAATAGATTTATTGCCAATAATATTGATTAATTCAGGTTTGAGAGCCGATTGAATTTGATCAGCAGCTTTGCTCGATCCCAAAATAACTCTCGCCCCAATGGGTACCGAAAAAGAAGATCCTATACGGTTAAATTTTCGAGTCTCTAACAGTTTCACAATCTTTTCTTGAGTCGCAGATGGAACTTGATCGACTTCATCCAAATATACCGTGCCCGAACCGGCTAAATCAAAAGCACCTCGTCCTGTGACTCCATCTTGAACTGGTCGCTGGGGTTCAAAACCAAAAAGTTCTGCTTCCAAAATAGAATCAGGCTGACCAAAACAACGCACATAAATAAAAGGTTCCAACCTTTGTGCACTCCAAGAGTGAATTTGACGCGCTAAAAATTCCTTACCTGTACCACTTTCACCAGTAATCAAAAGCGGTGCATTCACAGCTTCTGCCGAAGCATTCCTAGCATCGCTAATGGCTTTGCGAAAAATGGGCGCTTCGCCCACTAGAGTATGCATAGAAAATTCGCGGTTTACTTCTTTTTGGAAAATTTCCCGAGCTCGGGGAGTAATTGCAGCATCAATCGATTGAATAACCGTATGACGCAATTCATCCACATCAAAAGGTTTCCTAATGTAACCGACCGCTCCCAAACGAAGTGCTTGAGCCAATGTCTTTTCTGAACCCACCGCCGTTACCAGAATAACCGGCATTTCGGGATAAATAGATTTAATATCACGCATCAAAGTAATACCATCGGTATCCGGCATAATTTGGTCGAGAATAACAAGATCAATTCTCTGCTTAGAAAGAATATCCATTGCCTCACGCGCATTGGCAGCAACAGAAACCTCATACAGCTTAAAGAAAATAGCTTTAATGGACTCTCGCGTTCCAAATTCGTCATCAACCGCTAAAATATGTTTCATAATTTTATTCTAAATTTGTTCTCTTTTGTTAAATTTAACTTAAATTGATTAACTAATAACAATATGCGTATATTTTTTAAGGAATCAACCCCTGTTTTAAAATTTCCAAAAATCTTTTTAAGTTAAGACTTAAACACAACTTTCCTGAGATTGCAACGGAAAATAAAGATGAAAACAAGTTCCTTGCTTTAATTCACTTTGCACTTCGATTGCTCCCTGATGATCTTCCATGATTCCCATAACAATCGAAAGCCCCAAACCATTTCCCTCTTGTTTCGTAGAATAAAAAGGCTCAAACACCCTCTTCAACACTTTAGGCATCATGCCATGCCCCGTGTCTTGAATCGTCAAACAAATATAAGATCGCATTACCCCATTTTCCTTTACCACCGCTGAACTGCCTAAAATCACCGGGCGCTTCACCACCTTAGTCTGAACCCTCAATACCCCTCCCTGCTTCATGGCTTCTTCTGCATTAACCACTAAATTCATTAAAATTTGCTGAATTTTTTGTCGATCCCCTCGAATAAAATCATTTTCCGCTTCCAAATCTTTACTCACCTTAATCTTTCGATGATTCAAGTCGGGCTGATACAAAGCTAAGGTTGTCTCAATTATCTCATGCAAACGAAAGGAAATAAAAGAAATCGAAGAAGGTCGCGCTAAATGAAGCAATTGACTCACAATTTGATCAATGCGCCCCACCTCATGCCCAATCAAACGTGAAAATTTCTGCAAAAACTCCTCATCATTCATTCGTTCCGGCAACAATTGTACAAACGTTTTAATTGCTACTAACGGATTTTTAATCTCATGCACCATACTGGCCGAAAGCGCCCCCAAATTCGCAAGCCGATTAGCATGATGCAACTGCTTTTCCAAATGTTTTACCTGCGACACGTCCTGAAATACCAACTGCGCTCCTAAAACCTTTCCTACCTCATCCTGAATACAACGACACCCAAATTGAATAAACAACTCCACCTCCTCACCCAGTCTCACCAAAATCTTACTCTCTTGCACTTCCCCTTCCCGCGCCTGCATCAAAGCCTGGTGCAAAGCCACACTCAATTCCTGAGGCAACCCGGCTAGAGAAGTGGGAGTATTTTCCCCTTTATCCCAATGCATCAAACGACGCGCCTCCTGATTACAAACCAAAACAAATCCGTGCGGATCCACAATAATCACTCCACTACCCAACTGATCCAATAAAACCTCCAACAACTTCATGTGATAAACATTGCTCCTGACACAACTCAAGGACAGCAAGGTTACCTCTAAAACCATTGTAGTTGATTCGCTAAAACCTGCAAACCCATCTTTTCAAAAGAAAGATAAGACGGATTTTCGAGCTTTTCACAAGACTTAAAAAAATAAGCCTGCTAATTTTTCTTGAATAAACATTCCCACCACCAACGGGGGTGCCAAACAACAATTCTCCATTAACCCCCTTTGTTTCAGACAAAAAAACATCGATCTGCTCATGATCCAAAGGCTGTTTGCAACGTTGCACCATCTGAGGTAAATCATCCGATAACTCTATTACTTCATCGCTCCAAAAATCAGGTGCTCCAATCACACAACAGCCTACTTCGCCACGGAACAAAAGATCCTCACCCACTCCACCTTCATCTCCTCTTGAGTCAAACCTGTAAATTGACTCAAAAATTTCCTTAATTTCCCCTGAGCATGAAAAATAGCGTGCGTCACCCGAGTAAAAGATCGCCATTGCTTTTGCAATATTTGGCGTTCAACGCTCATCAACCCCAACCCGCGCCTTAACTCATTAATCGAGTAAATTTACCAAATCAAGCTGCTACGATAAAATAAATAAAACCACGTAGACCCCACGATAAATCCCTCAAATAATAAACCTCAAAAACATGAAAGCCATACAAAAATAATGCCGTATAACTAGTGACAAGACACCCAGCCTACTCTTTTTTTCAAGTTTGCTTGATCACTGGCTTATCCTTTTAATAAGAATTAACTTTATTCCACCAGCCCGATAATTCCCCTAATTCTACCAGACTTAAGTTTTATACCCCCCATTAGGACACTTAATAATATAACCCAAAAAACAAAGAAGTTGCAAACTTTTTTTATTTTCCCTTTAACTTTAAAGTTATATGATTACTCTTTTTCCTCTTGCTCTTGGCCTGGCGGCCGAATGGCTTGCTATCATTTTTCGTCGTCTTACTGTTATTTGGTGCAAAAAGACTTTGAGCTTGCCCGTGGTCTAGGTAGGAGTATTGGTGAATTCAAAAAAGCCAAAGACGAATTCACCAATGAAATAGAAAAAGCAAGCCAAATTGAAACCCGCAATTCTTCTAACACAGTCTCTACAACTCAACCAACGACTCCCCCCAAAACCTCTTAAAAGCGTTCTTATCCATTAAACTCATTATCCCGGCTAGCACCACACAAAACACGCTTAAATCGCGAATCATTTGATCCGCACCGCGCCAAGCCAAAAGACGGCCATCTAGATTCAAACCCAGCGCCAATAAAAAACAACTGCATCCCCAAGCCGAACGCACAGCAAAGAACTCACCATGTCTTCCGCTCGGAACATGAAATTGCAATCGCGCATCCATTGGCACAATCAATAACGCACTCGCCAATCCCACCAACACGCACAACCCCATCACCCCCTCCAAACTATGCGCATAACTTAACCCATAAAAAACCAAACCCAACATTCCGAACATTAACATAGGCAATCCCTCATAATGTCCCAATCGCACAAACCGACCCGAAAACCCAATCCCAAAAACCAATCCCATCCCAGTACTCAACAATAAAAAAATCACCGCCACCAAATGCTCCTCCATCACCGGCTCACGAAATCCCAGCGCCATCACACCCTTCGAAAAATAATCCAAAACAACGCGCAAATCCGTCATATCCAAACTTTGCACCACATATTCCAAAATAAACACCGCAAAAAGACCTGAAACAAACTGAATCCCCCCATTCACTAAAAAAACCTGGCGCACCACTTTATCTCGCAAAACCTCCAAAAACGTATTCCCCATCTCCGACCAACTCACCGCACGACTCTCCGAATGCGTCGGCTTTAATTGCCCCTTAATGCGTCCTACCAAAATTGCCGAAACCAAAAAACCTAGAGCCGTAATAATAAAACTGCTCTTTTCACCAAAAATTGCCACCACAAACCCAACTCCCGAACCCACCAAACTCGCCACCACCCCCACCACCGTAATCAAAGCATTCGCCGTCACCAACTGCCGACTCTCCACCAACAACGGCACCGCCGCTTGACGCGCAGGAATAAACACCCCATTCATCAAGCCAGTCAAAGCCACAAACACCAACATCAACGCCGGCGACTTCCATGCCACCCACGCTCCCAACATAACTAAAACCAGAACAACGCGCGACAAATCTGCACCAATCATCACCCACTTACGATCCCAACGATCCACCACCCGTCCAATCCAAGGCGCCAAAACCACCGTTAACAGCATCCCACAAAATAAAACTCGCGCACTCTCCTTTCCCACCCACATGCCTTGCTCCGGCGTCAAACGCAACAACACATATAAAATCGCAAACTGATAAAAACGATCTCCAATCGAAGAAATAATCTGCCCCCACCACAACCGAAAAAAATTTCGATTACGTAAAACCTCTCGAAAATTAGAGCGAATCAAACTCATTTTGTCTTTTACTTAACAACACTCTGTGCCAAACACAACCGCAACTCAATTCCATTCATGAAAACAATTCTCAAACCTACCACGAGCGATCAAGCAGTCCAAAAACGAACCGGTAAAACCTGGTCCCAATGGTTCCAACTATTGGATAAAGCAAATGCCCACCAACTCGACCACAAAAAAATTGTCGCCCTCCTCAAAAAAGAATTTTCCCATTTAAATAGCTGGTGGCAACAAATGATCACCGTCACCTACGAACAAGCTCGTGGCCTACGCGAAAAACATCAAACCCCCGACGGCTACCAAATCAGCGTTAGCAAAAGCTATCCTCTAGCGCCCTCGAAACTCTACCAAATCTGGCAAGACAAAAATCGCAAGACCTGGCTCCCTTATCCCATCACCATTCGAAAATCCACACGCAATAAAACCCTCCGTATGACCTGGGACCAAGATCAAACCCATATCGACGTTCAACTTTATTCTAAAACCAAAAATAAAACTCAACTCACCATCCAACACCGCAAACTGAAAACCGCAGCTTTAGCCAATCGCATGAAAAAATTTTGGTCTCACAACTTAAAGCAACTGGCTAAAGCCCTCGAAACATCTAAAATAAATAAAACAGATTAAGCGCTAGCGTGTGCTGATGATTACTACCATTACCCAAAACACTTTCCTGTCCACAGCTCGAAACCATATCAGCTCGATATTCTAAACGACATCCTACATTCCTCCAAAAATCAAAACCCGCAGTTAATGTCGCGGAGTAAAGATCCGTTTGACTGACATAAACCTCATTTTCATCTTTGGAAATATTTTTCCCTTCTTTTATCACACCATCTACAAAACCCAACGTCCCATCATCGGCATGCAAATATTCCAAGCGCCCTGCCAAACTAAACCATGAATTAAATTGATATTTGCTATATAGACCAACACCCCACGCAGTCGCGCCATTTTTATCAAGACCCACATTTCCATAATGAATTCATGTCCTTCATGTTCGTGTCTCGATAATTCCACATGTTTCAAATTATCATCCACCGAAACCAGGATAGTGTTGAAACCCAAAAGCCAACGATCTTTAAAACATTTTGGTGACCGTGCCGCCACGGCGTAAAAGCCCACAACGCACCATTTTCCTGCAAATGAGTCGTATGACCATCCTGTGAATATGGTCCGAATGATTAGCCGTATCGGCACGACTAAAGGCAATTCACCCTCTACAAGGCGAATAAGTAACGCACCTCGCAACCAAGCATTTTTCTCTAAATTTTGCAGCGTCACAGCACTTGTGATTAACTTTGAAAAATCCGAGTCATCCAAAATGCGCTATCAGGTCTATGCCAACCATTCGCCAAACCTAAATCCAACGTCAGCCAATCCGTAGCGGGATAACTCATCACCAGACCTACATGCTCTCCCGGATCCAAATAATGCGCTAACAAACCATGCGTATAGTTAATATTATAGGCTCCCGATCGTGCGACTCATAACTCATTAACGAATGCCATTTACCCAAACTAAAATCCAACCCACGTCCCACCGGAACACGAAACTGCACAATCGCCTCATGAACCGTGCTAAGAGCATCAGCATGCCCGTGCTCATCACCCCCGCCATGATGCGATTCCACATCCTCCCCCCAATTCAGCGAAATGGCAAAACCCGCCGCCCACTTATTGTCTGCCGGCAACGCCTTCGATAACGTCAAATTAATTTGATTCAAATTAAAATCTTGCGAATCCTCGCCGGTTATCGCATTCGCCTCACCGAGATCACTAACACCACCCCCATTAAAGTTGTAGACATAAGAAACATCAACATATCCTCCCAACTTAATTCCCGGCTGTGATATCTCCGAATAAATTCCCTGATCTTCCAAATAAGTTTCCAATCGCCTAACTTTTTCATCTTCTTCTTGAGTAACTAAAACTTGAGAAACATGGCCGGGATTATGAGCCCAAGCGGAAATTCCCAACAACAAACCTATAGCAGTAAAAATATTTTTCTTCATTTAAATTCCTAAATTTAACTTTTTATAACTCGCCAAAACCGATTCCTCTAAGGGTTTTAGCGAAGATCAAACCGCACACTTTCCGCGCACGATTCGTTCCGTTAATTTTGAACTGAGAATTAACTAATTAATTTAGGAGGCGGCGTGGCAGGAGCATACTCTTCTGCATGCCATACCTTATTTTCATCCATCCGATTACCGAGGCACTCACGATGTGGCGCCAACAATTTTTCCGTTAAAAAAGCAAATAAAGAAACCTTAACTTGCAAACTTTCCATATTATAAGGATTATCCTGTCGATGCTCTTTGTCTCGCGCCTCGGCAGCTTTACGACATAAAGAACAAGATTCTTTCCCGCTAAAAGTCCGTTCTGCTAAGCGCCATAAAGAATTTTGACCAGTCCGAATGATCACCATCTTACCCCATGCAACACCCTGAACAATACAATGATGCCCACCACCTAATAAAAATAACAAGCCCCACAACAAAACATGTCGAGAAAGACGTAAAATAGAAAACATCGCGCTTCTTTTTATAAAAAAATTAAAAACACCGCAACAGAATTAAACAATTCTAGCATCTTTTAACAATTGCTCACACACTTTCCCTGCCTCAAAATATTTTTCAGCAAAATTTCGTGCTGCGCGTGAATGCTCCGCATAATTTTTGCTAACTTCTCGAATCCCAGCAACCGCTTCCTCCAAAGTCGTAAACTTTAACACACCCTTACCCGCAGGCAAATGCTCGCTCCAACCCGTGTCCTGCACTACCACCGGCCGGCTCAACGCCAAATAACACGCGCTCCGACAACTAAACCAACCGCTCCACGACTTCACATAACCATTTTTTGCAATACTCCACTCTGCCTTAGAATTTCGCAAAAATTCGCGATAAGTTTGATAATCCGGCAACACTTGATCCGGCTCCAAAATTTTCCAACCTTTTTCCTCCAATTCTGCTGTCGGCCTCTTCTGCCCCACACCCTGCCCCATCGCAAGAACCATCCGCTCCGGATCTATTTTCTTCGGTAAATCCATAAACCGCAAAAACTCCATATCCTTTTGCCCATAGTTTTCGCCTTGAAATTCTTGAGGCTTATAACTCGCCCAATTCATCACCGTGGTAAAAGCGCCATAAGCCGGATGATCTTTATTTTCTTCTTTCGATCCCCAATGCTCCAAAGCAATCGGTTGAACTGTCGGCTTCCAATGCAAACCCGCCATCGGGACCAAACAATTTTTTGCACCAATATTTAATCCAAAAGAAAAATGATCCGTGTGCGCTCGCACGCGATCCATATAATCCTTCTTTGTTCCCAAAGCCAACCCAATGTGCGTAAACATCGGATCACCATCCAAAAATAATTTGTGCGGAAGGGAAGCCGTAACCTCTCTCAACCAACACGCGCCCGACACATTTGCCAACACATCCGACTCTCGAATGATTTTTTCCGCTTGCTGCAAATCGCTAACTCCATGATAACTGCCATCTGCCTCATTACGATAAATCCAGCGATCGCCCAACCCAAACTCGCTCATAATTCGAGAAAGATAATTCACATTATAAGAACAATCTGCTGAAGGCTCTTGCTTGATCGGATCATAAGCCCACGTTGCCGTGTCCTCTAAATACCAAACCTCATGACCCAGTTTTTGAAATCCTAAAACATACTGCAAATAATCCCACGTCACCCCACCAAACGCATATTGACCAATCAGACCCGTAACTAAAATTCGCATAGAATCATTGCTATTTATTTTCCGCAAGAACCTCGTAAAGCTTTTTCCTCATTTAAAAACATCAACGCTTTTTCATAACTGCGTTTTTCTAAAAAATGCGCCAAACGCGGATCCCAATCTGTTTCTCTCGCCAACCGATCCAGTTCGGAAAGATAAGGCAAACAATTTTCATGTTTACGAATCGCCTCCATTAACTCTTCCAAAACTTTTTTAAGCTTACCCCTTGAATTCATACTTTTATTTTAATCGCGCACAATTTTTTTACAAAATAGTCATTTCTTTTTAAAGTTTTGACTTTAAATTAACTTAATATGTTTCGACAATTTTTTTATTCCATTTTTATTTCAGTAACAAGCGCATTTCTTATCGTTGGTTGTGCTTCCACAGGGCCTAAGAAACTCGGTGCTGTTGCAGAAAGGATTACACCGAAGTTCACGCTACCCCTCAGGAAGAACAACAAGGAGAAGCTATTTTTCAAGCCGTTAAACAAAAAGTGGGCATGAGCTCAGATAGCGCTAAACAAGCCACTGTCCGACGCGTCATGAATCGACTCTTACGCGCCAACCCCAACGGCATTGATAGCTGGGAATTTGCCGTTATTCGCGATGCTTCACCCAACGCTTTTGCCTTGCCCGGAGGCAAAGTCGGTGTGCACGAAGGCATGTTTCGTATCGCACAAACCGATACCGCTCTGGCCGCTGTGCTAAGTCACGAAATGGCTCATGTCGTTGCGCGTCATCACGCTCGCGCCCAAACTCAACGCGGCATCTTGCAAGGTTTAGGCATGGCACTAGGAGTTGCTGTGGGTGTGGCAGCCCCAGAATTTTCCAATCTGTCTTCTGGACTTTATCAAAACATTGCCGTTTACGGATTTGCTCTTCCTTACAGCCGCTCACACGAAATGGAAGCCGATCGTATGGGACTGCTTTTCATGGCGCGCGCGGGTTATGATCCTCGAGAAGCCGAAAAATTTTGGAATCGCATGCAGCAATCTTCAAAAAATAATCAAATCCCCGACTTGCTTTCCACCCATCCCGCAGACGAAAAACGCATTGAACAAATCCACCTAATCCTTCCCGAAGTCATGCCTTATTACCAAAGAGCCCACTCAACCTAAAAACCTGCTAAGCACGCGAAGCACGCAAAAATTCAAAGGAGGTTAAAATTTAAATTAAACACTCCCTTTACACATGAACACCTTTGACTAAGCTTAAGGTCTATGTTTGTGAATCGGATAAAAACTGGCCTCAAACTTAGCCTACTGATTTTCTACTTTCTTTTACCAGTCACGACCCCATCTGAAACTGCTTTATCGTTTCAACAACAATTGCATCGCACGTTGCCTCAAGTAGGACTTACAGAAACTGATTTCAGTTTTAAAAAAGATATTGTTCCCGACCCCAATCTCTCTCCTTTAGTCAAAACTTTATTAGATAATCCGCTACAACTTCCTATTTTGGCAGAATCTTTGGAAAATAAGTTGCAACTACCTCCCTGGAAAACCGGTCCTCTTTCTTCTCACACCACGTCGCTTCCTTTTCGCTTGCCCGCTCAATTCAAAAAAACTTTATCACCCAAACTCGTAAAACCCTTAGTGCAACTGCTCAACGAATTATGGCCCTATCAAAAGCAGTGGGAAGCCTTGTTTAACTCCATTCCTGAAACCCAAAAACAAAATGCTTTAGCTGCCTTCGCTGTGGAAAATTTTCATTTAGAAAAAAATCCGGCACAAAAAAAAATCTGGTCACAAACAATCAAAGATCAAAAAATTTCTCACCTCCTCGAACAAATCGATGCTCAAGAGTTGGAAGAAACCTCTTTGATTCAACGCCAGCTTACTGCAGCTTTTTCTATTAATCCTATTTTGCTACGCAAACAAAGTCGTGCAGTTTTAATCGCTATTCACCATTTCACGCAAACGGTTAATCTTTTACTTAAAAAAAATCCGACCCTGGCCGATTTTGATATCTTACGTTTTCGCACTCCAATCGGCCCACTTTATTTAGCGGGCAATGGCCCTCATCAACATAATAACGAGGCGGCCATTCTCATCGACTTTGGCGGCAATGACACTTATGTCGATGCCGGTTATGCTCAAGGTTTAGCCAATCAACCGTTTCGACTAGTCATCGATTTGCAGGGTGACGATCTTTATCAAGGTCAAACTGCAAGTGGCATTTTTGGTGCGGGAATGGTTTGGGATGAATCAGGCAACGATCATTATTATGGCTTTAATGCCTCGTTAGGATGTGGCTTGTTTGGTGCGGGATTATTAGTCGACCGTGCAGGAGACGATTTTTACCGCGGTGACACTCTCTCTCAAGGAGCGGGAGTCTTTGGCTATGGACTACTCTTAGATGAATCGGGGAACGATCGCTATCAGGTTGCGCTACAAGGACAAGGTTTTGCAGGCATCAATGGTCTAGGCATGCTGCTAGATTATGAGGGCGATGATTATTATAAAGCAGGTGGCAAATACCCTGATTATGATCGTTTCCCAAGTCGCACCCTTTCACTTAGCCAAGGTTTTAGTATGGGTTATCGTCCCTTTGCCCCAGGAGGACTTGGTATTCTTTACGATCAATCTGGTAATGATCAGTATTGGTGCGATGTTTTCGGCCAAGGCTGTAGTTATTGGTATAGTTGCGGCGCATTAATCGATGAGCAAGGCGACGATAGTTATGAGTCTTATCAATATGCTCAAGGGGCTGGCATTCATCTCAGCACCGGCTTGTTAAAAGACAAAGAAGGAAACGATCGTTACAAAAATCATAACGGTCTAGCACAAGGTTGCGCTCATGATTTTGCTGTAGGCATGCTTTGGGATGGTCGCGGTGATGATAATTATGAATCGCGCGACAGTTCACAAGGTTGCGCCATTAATAATGCTGTAGGCATTCTTCACGATCATGAAGGCCACGATCGTTATTGGCTACATAATCAAAAACAAGCAGTCGGCCAAGGCTATGGCGGATTTTCTCCACAACGCGGCATCGGTAGCATTGGCCTACTATTTGATGCTTTTGGGGATAACACATTTTCACAATTCGATGCAACACAACCCTATTTCACTCAAGGCAGATTAGGTCTCATCCTGCTCTCCGCATCCCGATCCTCAAACTCCAATGCCTATTCTCTTTTTAACCCATTCCAACTCGGTCAACTCAAGCAATCGCGACCTGCAGGCCAAATTTTTAATACACGCGATATTCTTAAAGCAGGCGGCGATCCCAAACTGGGCGACTGGCTAAAAACTGCAACAAGCTATGGTGATACTTCTCAAAAAGTTAGAAAGCGCAAACAAGCCAAAACCAAATTAAAAAAACTCGCCGCACGATTTTATCCCAAATTAATTCCTTGGGTTTTGCAAAGCGATGTGATGGCGCGTGTTTTACTGGACGAATTCATCCTAGATAATCCAGACGATTGGTTGCCTTACCTGCGACAAGCCATTCACTCTCCTTACGCGCCTATTCAAAATTTAGCCGCTTACTGGCTTGGCGAAAAAGGCAATTCACTGGACGTTCCGCTCTTCTTCCCATTACTTAAAAATCATCTTACTCGTCCCAGTGCTTTACTGGCGCTTTCCAAACAAAAAATAATATCATCTCAAACGGCAAAAAGAGTTCTTCCCTACCTCAAAAGTGATCGGGAACTCGAACGCGCCCTAGCGATAAAAATCATTGCTCAATCCGAACTCTCCGATCGACATCAAATTTTATTTTCTTATTTTAATGATCCTGATTGGAATGTTCGCAAAGAAACACATGACGCTTTTCAGAGTTTTCCCGAACCCTGGCGACAATGGGCAAATCGCAATCAATCCCAACTCACGCCCTTAGGCCGTTATTGGTTAAATCTTCCTCCTTAAAACTATGTCGACAACAAAAAAAAATCTAGCGCTCATCGGAATGATGGGCAGCGGCAAAAGCACAATCGGCTATCGGACTGCGCAGGAGTTGAGCCTTCCTTTTTATGATTTAGACAAAGAAATTGAAAAAAAAGCCCATTGCACCATCGCTGAAATTTTTCAACAAGAAGGCGAAACTACATTCCGAGAATTGGAATATGAAACCTTGCAAGAACTCTTACAGCAAAAGCTTTGTGTTATTGCCACAGGCGGCGGCGCTTTTTGCGAAAAACGCAATCGCGATCTTCTAAAAAAAAGCTGCATTACCTTCTACTTGAGTGCATCAGCAGAAACCTTATTCGAGCGCACTCGACAAACCACTCATCGGCCCTTGCTTCAAACTGAAAACCCCTTAGCCACCCTCAAAAATCTCATAAAAAAAAGACAAGCTGATTACGAAAAAGCCGATTACAGCTTAAACGTAGAAAATTTGACGCCTACCGAAATTGTCCAACAACTCATCTCACTTTATCGAGCGGCTTCCTAAGTTTTTTACAGTTTCAATGAGCAAGCGAGTCGGAGAATTCAACACAATAGCCGATGTGCTCAAAACCTGATCAAAAGGAATCCATTGATAAGCCAATCCCTCATCATTTAATACAACATTTTTCTCACGAGTTTTAGCCGTATAATTCATCAATAAAAAGTGCGCCGGCTTAAAAAATTCCTCACAATCAATACAATCTTGGGTGTGAATATAAGAAATTTCATCAATAAAAAGACCCGTTTCCTCTTTCACCTCACGAATTAAAGCCTCTTCAGCCGTTTCGCCTCGCTTAATTTTGCCACCCGGAATTCCCCAAAGATTAGACCATTTATAAGTCTGAATCATGAGGACCTCATTTTTTTCATTAAAAATCAAAGCGCCCACCGTCGCCACAGGATGATCCACCTCATCCAATCGATGTCGTTTGAGATAACCCAAAACGCCTGCCATATCATTAAAAAGAAGCTCTGGCTTCATCTTCTTCAATTTTTCTACGGAATCGTAGCCCGTTAACACCCCACAAGAAACTACGCCGGCATAATGTGCCGTCTCAATATCATGCTGCATATCCCCGACATAAAGCGTTTCACGCGCTTCTAAACCGTGATCTTTCAATAAAACCATGATCGTTTCACGCTTATCGATCGCATTCGTATAAGGATGAGTAAAATATTCTCTTACCTGTAGCGCCTCCGACTGCTTTTCCCAAAACTCATGATGCACCGTGCTTAAAAGAAAAATCTTCATATTTTGGACCTGTGCATAATCCAAAACCTCCTTCGCAAAAGGCAATAAAGGAATTTCATCCTCCAACGAACGAAACGCGCGATGATAATGAAAATCTAATTCTGGCAAGGTCGCCTGTGGTAAATACTCTTTATAAAATTCGGTAAAAGGAAGATAAAATTTTTCTTTAAACTTTTCCTTGGACCAAATCGGCTGTTGATAATGTAAAAAAATCTCATTCGTCGCTTTCCAAACCGGCTCCAAATCATCCACCACCGTGCCAGACCAATCCAAAATCAAATTTTTAATAGGCATATTTTCTTCTTTAAGTAACGCTTTTCAATTCAGGTTGCAATGCCATGATGACAAATAATGAAAAAAATGCTCTTTTTTCGTGATTTTCAGGCTTTTTCAGGGGGCCACCTCAAGGTCTGGCACTATTTTAACCACGTCCACCATAGCCAGACCTGGAAACCTTACATTTATTTTACCCCTCATAGCCTTTGGAATGAAACGAATCCCTGGAAAAAATCACGAGAAAGCCTCATGGAATCACTGGCTCAAATCAAACCCGATGCCTTATTTTTAGCCGGTCTCGATTGGGAAATTTTAGACCAATTTTCTCCTATTTTTAAAAACTCTTTGCCCATAGTTAATTTGATTCAACACACACGGCACGCTCACTCATCTGATCCACGCTTTCGATTCTTAAATCGTAAAGCCATTCGTATTTGTGTGAGTCCTGAAGTTGAAAAAGCCATCCAACTCACTCAACAAATCCAAGGCCCCTGCTTTACCATTCCCAATGGACTCGATTTCGACCAAATGCCCCAACCTCTCCCATCTGAAAAAAAAGATATTTCTCTTTGCATTGCCGCTTTAAAACAAGCCCCCTTGGGCATTCGTCTCAAAAAAAAGTTAGAAAAAAAATTCCCCACGATCGAACTATTAACGCAACCGATCAAACGAGAAGAATTCTTGAATTACCTCAATCGTTCACAAATCACTTTATTTTTACCAACCTCAGAAGAAGGTTTTTATTTGCCTGCTCTCGAAGGCATGAAATTACAAACCCTAGTCATTTGCCCCGATTGCGTCGGCAATCGCTCTTTTTGTCACGATACTCAAAACTGTTTTTGCCCACCTTATCAAGAAGAAATCCTAGAAAACTGCGTTTCCCAAGCTCAATCTCTAGCCCTCGACCAAAAAAATAAAATGCTTTATCACGCCGCTACTACCGCAACTCAATATGACCTTGCTAAAGAGCGTGAAGCCTTTTTAAATATTCTAAATCAAATCCCTCAATTATGGAACCAATCATGAACAACATCACTCTAACTGGAATTCCACGATCCGGCACCACTCTTACCTGCCATTTACTCAATAAAGTTAGCAATACCGTGGCCCTTCACGAACCCATGGACGTTTTTGAATTTTCCAAACTACAACAGCCTCAAGCTATTTGTGATAGCATTGAAAAATTTTTTCTCGATACTCGCCAATCCATTCTCACTGAAGGCAAAGCCATTACTAAACATCACAATCAAAAAGTGCCCGATAATCCAATTGCTTCGGAAAAAAAGGGAAACGAGCTTCGTCAAAGCATTGCAGAAAGAGGCGAAATCCCCATTGAAAAAAACTTGAACGCCAACTTTTATCTTATTATCAAACATCCTGCCGCTTTTACCGCCCTGTTGCCCCATCTTAAAAAAAACTTTGCTTGCTTTGCTGTCATGCGAAACCCACTTTCTGTACTCGCTTCTTGGAACAGCGTTAATCTTCCCGTAAACACCGGACACGCCCCCGCTGCCGAAGGACTCAATGCTCAACTGGCCCATGACTTAAGTCAAAGAGAGGATTGTTTGGATCGACAACTTTTTCTTCTCTCCTGGTTTTATGAACAATATGCAACCCATCTACCACAAGAAGCCATCCTGCGTTATGAAGAAACCGTTTCCTCACAAGGAAAATCTTTAAAAAAAATAGTGCCCGAAGCTAAAAATCTCAGTGAGCCTCTACAAAGTAAAAATAAAAATCCTCTCTACGACTCAGACACTATGCAAAATATCGCAAAACGCTTACTGGCTACGCCTGGAGCTTATTGGGATTTCTACTCCAAAGAAAGTGTCGAAACCTTACTGAAACAATATTGATTTACAATCTATGTCATTGCTCACCACCCGCGTTAATTTTTTAATTGTGGGCACACAAAAAGGAGGCACTACCGCACTGGCCAATTTTCTTTCTCAACATCCTGAAATCTGTTTCGCGCCTCAAAAAGAAGTTCATTTTTTTGACTCACCACAATTCCAAGATTCTACGACTGTGGAAGAATGGCAAAAGAACTATAGTCAAGCATTCCCCAATTATCAAAATCAGACCTTAATCGGTGAAGCCACACCCATCTACATGTATTGGCCTCAAATCGCACAACGCATTCATCGTTATAATTCCAACATGAAACTTATTTTTCTACTACGAAACCCCATCGAGCGCGCCATTTCACATTATCGCATGGAATCCCAACGCGGCAACGAAACCCTATCGTTCGGCCAAGCTTGTTTCACTGAACCATTTCGACTTTTTCAAGATCGCAACAATCTTTCAGAAACTTCTTCGCTTCGACGCCATTCTTATTTGCATCGAGGTTTTTATCGCAAACAAGTTGAGCAATTTCGCCGCCTTTTTCCCGATTCGCAAATTTTAATCTTAAAAAATGAAGATTTACTAAATCATCACGATATTATTTTAAAAAAAATCTACCATTTTTTAGCAGTGAAAGATGACTCTTTCATCCCAAAATCAGAAATTATTTTTTCCCACGATCAAGAAATTTCTATCAATCCTTGTTTTAAAAAAATACTGCAATTTATTTTTAAAAAAGAAATTGCTTACTACCAAAATCTTTAATCCCTTTTCTCAAATTCTCGCTTCAAAGCCTGAAATTTAGCCATGACCTGATCTATGGAATGACCTTTTTTTCTCTTTTTTAAACGCAATCTTTTCAGCAGCATCGCACTCCCCAGTCGATACTCCAAAGAATCCAAAAGTCGATCCGCTTCCTCGTATAACGACTCAAGCCATGCTTCATTCTTTCTTAAAACACGTGCCAACTTTTTCTTTGCACCACTATTTTCCTCTTTCAATTGACACAATTGACTCTCCAAATTTTCTCGAATTCCACTCGTTTCTTCATAAAATTTTAGCCACTCGCAAGAGCATTCGGACAAACTTGGGATAGAAATATCTGTTATACTTTTTCTCTGCTCAAAATCTTGTCTCAAGTGAATCTGCTGACTATTGAGAAGTCGCGTTTGCGATTCATTGCTCTCGCGATGACGAAAAAGCGAGGGATCAATCAATTTCAATATCATTTCTTTTTCGGGCAACTTTAACTCTGAAAAGCCTTTGTTTTGAAAAAAATGAAAAAGTTGATGCACCACCTCAACTGGTTTGCTCATCAGCTCATCATGATACACCAAAAAACAAGGCATATGAGATAAAGCCGACACCATTTGCAGCCAGTAAAATTGCCAGAGCGCCAGTCCCACAGGCAAAGGCATGCCATTGCGCTTTGCTAAAGATTGCGCTACCTGCAAAGGATCACGATAAACCAACACTCCCACCGGTTTAGACAGCAAAGGCAGCCACTCTGGCCACGTTAAACACAAACGCGGATCTTTAATAAAATAAGCAGGACTAGTCTGAAATTGCTTAAGAATAGTTTCAGCACGTTGACGAAAAACCTCACGATCTTTTTCATTTAATCTCTCAAGAGAAAAACGAGAAACCTTATCCCAACGCGCCTCACAGCTCTCTAGTAAAAAATCATTCAAAGCAACAATGTCCTGACGCTCCCAGTAACCGCGGGGATTATCTTCATCAGCAGGCAATCCATCTTCAGATCGCCCCCAACGCAATCCCAATAACTCTAAAATAGCGCCCAACACCGAAGTGCCCGACCGATGCATGCCTAAAACCATCACTTGCATAGTTAACCCATTATCCAACCAAACGCCTTTCCTTCCAAACCACAACGTTCAACCAATGTTGCGTAACGCTTTTGAAAATAGTTTCCGATCTCAGACACATGAACAGAAGCCTTGCGAATCATCGAAGCTGCATGCACGCGATATCCTCCCACAAAATTAGGATAAAGTCCGCCCTGAAACCTTTTTCCAAAAGACGAAGCCACAAATCATAATCCTCCCAACCCATCACCGCTTGCGAAGCTAAATGAATTTGATAACCCTCACACGCTAAAAGCGCTTCCTTTTTAAATAAAGCCATCGCGTCAATATAAGGCTCTTGCAAAAGATGTTTTTCATTCCATTCATAATTCGACAACAAACCAATTCCCTGCTTCTTTTCCGAATCAAAACGCTGCAAAATACCAAATCCAAAATCCCAATTCTTTCCCTTCACCCAACGATAAAGGTTTTCTAATCCTTTCGGAAAAACATAATTATCCGCATCCAAAATAAAAACATAAGGAGCGCGACTTAACTCAATTCCCAAATTTCGACTCTCCGCCAAACCGGTATTAAAATTTTTTCTTACTAACGCGCACGCTACTTTTACCTGTTTCATGCACTCAACCACTCGCCCCGCACCCCCATCTTGAGAAGCGTCATCTACCACAATAACTTCCAAGCCCTCCCAAGCTGATCGATCCACACTGGTTAAACATGTTTCAATATAAGCCTCATAGTTATAAAGCGTCACCACCACCGATAAAACCGGATTCACTGAATCAAATGCAGCATTCTTTTCAATTTCCCACCCTTGCAATCCCTGCAAGGCGGCCATGCGACTTAATTTCTGCTGCAACAAAAAATGGAAACGTTGCGCCTGCAATTGATCGTGCGATTGCAACGATTGCGTAAATTCATGCTCGCAATAATCTAATAATAACGAAGCTGCCTTCTCATTTTTTTCTAAAGGCTCTAAATCAACCCGAGACAACTCAAACTCTCCCTCCTCCGACATCGGATCCAAACGCACCTCTTTCGTTTTAGAAGTTAAACGAATCAACTGACGAAATTTACCCTTAGCAATTTCCCGAACCGCAATAGGTGTGCTATCGCGAAAATCTCCCCGCGCTGTTACATAAACCTCTGGAGAAACGCGCCCTTCGAGAGCCTTCATCTGAAACGATAAAACATGCCATCCTTCCTCCCATTTTCCTTCACTTTTTTGCAAACGAAACTGCGGATCCTCACCCACACTCAAAAAAGTTTTCTCTGTCGTTTTGATATCACGCTTGGGAAGCAGTTTTATTTCTTCAACAATCTTTTTTTGAGGGAAAATACTTTTTTTAACGGGTTTTGATAAAATAAATTTTTTTCGTTGCTGATAATGTTTCGCCATCAAATCCTTAATCTGCAACGCTACAGAATTAAATATCATTTTCGGCGAGAAAACTTCCCTCACTTTCGCCAAGGCGGCTTGTGCAATAGCTTCGCGTTTTTTATCATTAGCAATCAATTCAGAGCAAACTTCCTGCAAGCGATCATAAGGCGCAACCAATAAATGCTCACCATTTATTAAAGGCTCATAACGCTCCGATTCGTCCGTCACAAAAACACATCCATTCGCTATCGCAACCAAAGCGCGGTGCCACTCAAAATAACGGTTCTCTGAACTATGAATATTAATTAAAATTTTACTTTGCCGCAAAAGCCGATTTCTCGCTTCACCAAAACAACATCCCGGCGTCGTTTGAGTACGAACCTCTTGCAATGTTGAAAAAATAAAGCGATTTTCAAACTGCGAAAAAAATTCTGCGTGTCTTGCAAAAAATTTATTCCTGCGCGAAGAAGCATATCCCAAAAACACAAAATCGATCTCTTTGGCGCAATTCTCCGAGCATTCCAATAAATCCGTATAAGGAATCGGCCAATGTAAGGCAGACATCCCATAATCTTGAAATGCCTCTATGCCCAGTCGATTAAAATCAATAACCCCTCGCGATTGTGCCGCAATTTGCACTGCTTTTTTAAACCACGAAGTGCTCGGCTGTTCCGTGTTGAGTAGAATGACTCGACTCGCAATCGCTTTCACTCCGGCTTCATCCATTTGCTTTTCTAAAAAGAGCGGAAAAAATTCATGCGGCGCTACGACAATAGAAGTTATCTCCGAATTATCCTGCGGTAATTGATCCCAAATCAACTCCGCATCATAGCCCGCTATCTGCAATCCACGCACATAAAACTCGGCAATTTCCTGCATGAAATGATTGCCGGAACGAGTAATAAAAAACTGAAATTTCATGAAAAATATATCCTACTCGTTCTCTTTTAAACTCCAATCCAGTTTTTGTCGGGATAAATTGGGATTATAAAAAGGATCATTTTCAACTAGCGCTTGCCATTTTTGAATAAATCCCTGCGAAATATTTTTTAAAGCACCATAACCGCGTGAGGCCGATTCATGATGCATTAATCTTGCATAAGGCGTGTAGACAATCCAATAGCCCGCTTGCCTGATACGCAAACACAAATCGACATCACTATAATGAATGGGAAAATTCTGCGCATCAAATCCTCCCACCTTTTGAAATACTTCACGACGCATCATCAAACAAGCTCCCGTCACAGCACTCCAATTACGAATCATACGAATTTCTCGAGCATAGTTTGGTTTTTCCTGAGCAAAGGGATGATTCGCCGCACCCGCCAAACCTAATACAATTCCCGCATGCTGAATCGTGCCATTAGGAAATAAAAGTTGCGCCCCCACTGCACCGATTTCTGGTCGTTGAACTTGTTCCGCCATCGCCATTAACCAATCGGGATCGATAATTTCCGTGTCATTATTTAGAAAAAGCAACCACTCACCATCAGTTTGTTCCACTGCATAGTTATTAATGGCTGAATAATTAAACGGCTTTTCATAGTGCAAGACACGATGAGGAACGCCCTTTAACCACTGCTTCGCTTCGGTTGTTTCACTTCCATTATCTACAAT
Organism: Verrucomicrobiia bacterium; assembly: GCA_041395165.1. GTDB lineage: Bacteria > Verrucomicrobiota > Verrucomicrobiia > JADLBR01 > JAIBCM01 > JAIBCM01. The sequence goes on along the minus strand of JAWLBA010000001.1, from coordinate 386,981 downwards.
CACAATTTCGTAATTCGGATAATTGGTTTTTTGCGTTAAACTTTCCACGCATCGGCGCGTTAACGCCACACCATCTCGCATAGGAATAATGATCACGATTTTTTTTAAAGGACTCACCTCTCGACGCACGCGATAAACCGTTCCAAAATCAATTTCCACGTTGCACGCAATTTGTCTTCTCGCACAAGCTTCAGTTAAAGCGCGTTGGCCTGCCAACGCAGCATAAGGTTTAGATTCGGCGTCACTCGCAGTTGAATTAGGGCTAATGCGCCAATGATAAAGAATTTTTGGAATATGAAAAATTTGAGAAGTTTTTTCCGTGGCCCTTAAAAAAAGATCGTAATCTTGTGCGCCATCAAAGCCGCTACGAAATCCTTCTATTTCGTTTAGTAAACTTTTTCGCAACACCGTAAAATGACAAAGATAATTACAGGAAAGCAAAGTGTCCGGTGACCAATCGGGTTTCCAATGCGGTTTTTCTAATTCATTTTGTTCATTAATTTTATCTTCGTCCGAATAAATGATATCCGCCCTCGACTCGCGATTAAGCAATTTCACAACTTCATACAATGCATGTGGCTCGAGCACATCATCATGATCCAATAATCCAATAAATTCTCCCGTTGCCAAATTAAGCGCCTGTTGCGAGGCTTGTGCAATTCCTGCATTTTTTTCCAAGTTTTCTAAACGGAACCGTGACTCTTTCTCTAGCCATAACTTTAACTCCTGAGACAATTTTTCATCCTCCGAAGCATCATCCACAATGACCAATTCCCAATTATCATAGATTTGATGATGCACCGAATTTAAAGCCGCTCTCAAATCCTGGATAGGCGTCCGATAAACTGGCAAAAGAATGCTTATTTTCGGCCGATAAGAAAAGTGCCGCGACTCTTTTTCGTAACGTGCCAGTTCCAACAAAGTGGGTTGATGTTTCAGCCACCAACGATGATAGGTTCCGGATGTAGCACTAACGCGAGTAAACGGTCTTTGAAATTTGGAATAGATTCTTTTGAGGAAAGAGTTAACCAATCGTTGATAAGTCCTTTGAATAAAATAAAATGGCTTTAATAAAAAGAGTCCCAATTTATATGCGGGACTCTTTACAACAGCTTCATAGCGATTCTGAATTTTGCGTAGCTTTGAAATTTTCTCCAAATAACGCTTTCTTAGCTCTTCGTAGGCTAAATCACTTTCTTTCATTAAGTTAAATAAAAATTAAAGCACAAAATCACACCTTTTAAATATTAAAATCATCATAAAAATTTTAAATATTCATCTTTTTATCAAATTCCGTTCAACATAGATCAAAATGTATTGAATTTCTCGATATCTTCGTTAATATTTTTTTATAAAGTTGTTTACACCAATCTTAGCAAACGAGGTAAGTATGGAAGAAGATAAAGATAAACAAGCAAAAGCAGAAGAAACAAAATCACAAGATATTCCAAAACCGCCTCAATCAGATAAACCCACAACAACTCCCTCGGTTGATGTTAATCCTAAAGACAAAGAAATTAAAACCGGCTGGAAAAGCGTTTCGACCTCTGGCGATACCAAAGTAGAAGTTGAAGGAGGCAAAAAGCTTAACTACAGCAAGGATGCTGAAATTTCAGGGTATGGTTCCATTAAAGCCACGGATAAAATAACTCCTAAAGCTGAAGTTATTGGTTCCGCGGCCTTTGATTCAGGAAAGCAACAAGTTAAGCTAGATGGACAGGCTACTTATGCCGCTTCTCCCGATGTCAAAATTGGCGTTGGAGAAAAATTAGCCTTTGATCAAGCCAAAGGCACTGTTACTGATAACACGAATGTTAATGCAAGTTGGCAAATCGATAAAGAAACAAAAATTAGCGGTTCGGCAGGTTATAGTTTTATAGGGAAAGAAGCTGATTTCAAATTGGATGGTGAACGCAAATTTTCTGATGAATGGACAGTAAAAAACTCAACAGGATTTAAAACTAACGAAGAAAAAGGCAATACCATTGAAAATACTATTGAAGGCAAATATAAACCAAATGATGTTTGGGATTTTGCCGGAAAACTTAAATATTCCAATCCACCAGGCCCTGGAGATTCTTGGAATACAACTCAGACTGCTAATGTAAATTTCATAAAAAATCCTAACAAAAGTTTTAATATGGCTATTGAACATATCTACGATATTAACAAAGGTCGAACCAATGAAATCACGGGAAAACTCGATTATAAAATAAAAGACATGGAAACCTTTATCAAAGGAGGCTACATTAGGAATGGCACCACAGAAAAATTAGAACCTTCGGTTGGTGTCGGCGTTGTCAAACATTTTTAAACATTTATTGACTTCTAGATTTCCCTAAAAAATCTTACTAATTGTATTAAAGAAAAGAGCGGATTTGAAAAATCCGCTCTTTCTCCTTTTTACCTAAAGGTAAAATTTTCTTAGTAATCCATACCGCCCATGCCTGGACCGCCTGGTGGCATAGGAGCTGGCTTTTCTTTTTCTGGCACTTCGGTCACCAAACATTCAGTGGTGAGTAAGAGTCCAGCAATCGAAGAAGCATTTTGTAGCGCGCTACGGGTAACTTTCGTAGGATCCACAACACCGGCTTTCACCAGGTCGGAATACTCGCCCGTTGCTACATTGTAGCCTTCATTACCTTTGCGAGATTTCACTTCGGCAACAATAATGGAACCTTCCACTCCAGCATTATTCGCCAAGGCGCGCAAAGGTTGTTCAATCGCACGACGGATAATTTCAACACCCACCGCTTCGTCACCCTTGATTTTCAAGGAGTCTAAAGCTTTTTGAGCACGAATTAAAGCCACACCACCGCCTGGAACAATGCCTTCTTCCACTGCAGCGCGAGTCGCATGAAGCGCATCTTCCACACGAGCTTTCTTTTCTTTCAACTCGGTTTCGGTTGCTGCACCAACATTGATGACAGCAACGCCACCCGCCAATTTTGCTAAGCGTTCTTGCAATTTTTCGCGATCGTAATCGGAAGTGGTTTCTTCGATTTGACGACGAATCTGTTCGCAACGTCCTTTGATATCAGAATTTTTACCTTCACCTTCGATGATAGTGGTGTTTTCTTTATCAATCGTCACGCGTTTTGCGCGTCCGAGATCTTCCAATGAAATACTTTCGAGTTTAATGCCGAGATCTTCCGTGATGCATCTACCGCCAGTCAAAACCGCGATATCTTCCAACATCGCTTTGCGACGATCGCCAAAGCCCGGAGCTTTCACTGCACAAACTTGCAAAGTGCCACGCAATTTATTGACAACCAACGTTGCCAACGCTTCGCCTTCCACATCTTCAGCAATAATGAGAAGCGGACGTCCACCCTTTGCCACTTTTTCAAGAATCGGTAAGAGATCTTTCAAGTTGGAAATCTTTTTCTCGTAAATGAGAATATAAGGACTATCCAATTGCGCTTCCAACTCTTCAGGATTGGTAACGAAGTAAGGTGAGAGATAACCTTTATCAAATTGCATGCCCTCCACCACATCGAGCGTGGTTTCAATGGATTTTGCTTCTTCAACGGTTACCGTTCCATCTTTACCTACTTTTTCAATCGCATCAGCAATAATTTCACCAATGGTGCTATCCCAGTTTGCAGAAACCGTAGCGACTTGTTGAATTTCGGATTTATCTTTGACTTTCTTACTGATATTGCCGAGTTCGTCCACAATTGCATCCACCGCTTTTTGAATGCCGCGCTGAATATCAGTCGGATTCGCACCCGCTGTCACATTGCGCAAACCTTCACGATAAATCGCTTCCGCCAAAACGGTAGCGGTCGTGGTGCCATCACCTGCCACATCACTGGTTTTACTGGCCACTTCACGAACCAGTTGAGCGCCCATATTTTCATAAGGGTCCTCCAATTCAATTTCTTTCGCCACCGTTACACCGTCTTTGGTGATCGTGGGCGATCCAAATTTTTTATCCAACACCACATTGCGACCTTTGGGTCCCAGGGTTGCCTTCACGGCTTTGGACAATTTTTCTACACCACGCAAAACAGCGTGACGCGCATTTTCATCAAATAACATTTGTTTAGCTGCCATATAATTTTACTCCTTTGTTTAACTTTACTTACGCCACGATGCCTAAAATATCATCTTCACGCATGATGAGATAATTCACATCATCAAATTTCACTTCTGTGCCACCATATTTGCTGATTAACACAGTGTCGCCAACTTTGACTTCAAATGGAATTTTCTTTCCGCTTTCATCAAGTTTCCCGGTTCCGAGAGCAACAATTTTGCCTTCGGTTGGTTTTTCTTTAGCAGAATCGGGAATAATAATTCCGCCTTTTTTAGTTTCCTTTTCTTCAACCGGCTGCACTAGCACCCGATCTCCGATTGGTTTAATGTTTGGTTTTGCCATAGTATCTTCCTTTCGTTAAGTGTTTTTGATTTTTTTGAAAAATTATTTTTTATCGTCCACAATTTCAGCATCAATCACGCCTTCATTACTGGATTCAGAGGTTTGACCCTCTCCATTAGGCGAGGTTTGTCCTGCTCCTGCCGCGCCTGCTGCTGAAGCTTCCGTGGAAGCCTTGCGATAAAGTTCCGCAGAAACTTCCTGAACTTCTTTATTCAGCTCGTCTGCTGCCGCCTTCATTGCCGCAGTATCTTCGCCTTTGAGCGTTTCTTTTACTTTTTCGATTTTCTTTTCAATGCGACCCTTCACATCCGCCGAAACTTTATCACCTAAATCGCGTAATAATTTTTCTGCAGAATAAGCCGCGTTGTCAGTTTGGTTGCGAACTTCGATGCGTTCTTTGACTTTTTGATCCTCAGCCGCATGCGACTCCGCGTCCTGCTTCATTTTCTCGACCTCATCCTTGGAAAGTCCTGAAGAACCAGTAATAGAAATTTTTTGTTCCTTGCCCGTTCCCAAATCTTTTGCGGAAACATGCAAAATTCCGTTTGCATCAATATCAAATGTCACCTCAATTTGTGGCACACCACGAGGCGCAGGAGGAATGCCATCTAAATGAAAAATGCCAAGTTGCTTGTTGTCATTCGCCATCGGACGTTCACCCTGGAGCACTTTGATTTCAACGCCAGGTTGATTATCAGCAGCGGTTGAGAAAGTTTGTGTTTTGCGAGTAGGAATCGTGGTGTTTCGAGGAATCATCGGAGTCGCTACGCTACCTAAAGTTTCAATCGCTAAAGACAAGGGCGTAACATCCAGCAACAAAACATCCTTCACATCACCCTTTAACACGCCACCTTGAATTGCCGCGCCAATCGCAACCACCTCATCTGGATTTACGCCTTTATGCGGTTCTTTGCCGACCATTTTACGCGCTGTTTCGATAATCTTCGGCATGCGTGTCATACCACCAACTAGAACAAGTTCATTAATTTCATTGGTGCTCAATTTAGCGTCCGCCAAACAGTTCTTAACAGGCGCGATAGTTCGTTCTGCCAACGAATCGGTTAATTGCTCCAATTTAGCGCGAGTTAAAGTCTTCTGAATATGTTTCGGGCCCGTTTGATCAGCCGTGATAAAGGGCAAATTAATTTCATACTGCTGAGCAGAAGACAGAGCAATTTTAGATTTTTCTGCTTCTTCTTTTAAACGCTGGAGCGCATCCGGTTGCTTAGCCAAATCAATACCGGTGTCGGTCTGAAATTCTTTTAACAACCAATCCACAATCGCGTGATCCCAATCATCACCGCCCAAGTGAGTGTCACCATTGGTGGCTTTAACTTCAAAAACGCCATCGCCAATTTCTAAAACTGAAATATCAAATGTTCCACCACCTAAATCGTAAACTGCAATCTTCTCATCTTTCTTTTTATCCAAACCGTAAGCCAATGATGCCGCTGTGGGTTCATTCACGATACGAAGCACTTCGAGACCAGCAATTTTCCCCGCATCTTTGGTCGCTTGACGTTGTGAGTCATTAAAATAAGCGGGAACCGTAATAACCGCTTGAGTGATTTTTTCGCCTAGCTTCGCTTCCGCATCCGCTTTGAGTTTGCCTAAAATCATCGCTGATATTTCGGGCGGGCTAAATTGTTTTTTTTCACCGTTAACCGTCACTTCGATATGCGCATCACCGTTGGAAGCTTGCACCACTTGATAAGGAACGCGTTTAAGCTCATCTTGAACTTCAGCAAATTTGCGCCCCATAAACCGTTTCACAGAAAAAATCGTGTTTTGCGAATTGGTAACCGCTTGACGTTTTGCAGCTTGCCCCACCAAACGCTCACCAGTTTTCGTAAACGCCACAATCGAAGGCGTCGTGCGCGCTCCCTCCGAATTTTCCAAAACATTCGGTTCTCCCCCGTCCATAACTGCCATACAAGAGTTCGTCGTTCCTAAATCTATGCCTAATATCTTTGCCATACCGTTATATTAGCAATTTCCATGCCAAATCAAATTCACCTAGGCTTATTGCCCTTATTTTTAGCAAAAAACTGCCATAGCGAGATGACATGACACACAAATCGAGACATTTTGACGCAGTCATAACCATTTTTCTAAAACACAGGAGGCCAATACCCGTTTTTATCATCATCGAGCTTACAGAAAAATGTCAACTATACCCCTGAAATACTAAACACACACCACTGAACGCTGTCATCCTCGGGCTTGACCCATAATTGTCCGAAGTGCCAAAGAACGCTAAGTGCTATCATACAACACCAACTACACCTCTTGTCATTCCCGACTCGATCGGGAATCCGCATTTCTTTATTGCTCTGGATCCTCGTCCCGCCTAGGCGGGACGAGGATGACATGAAAAAGAGCATAGATCCCCCCAAGTCAATCTGTCAGGTGACAAACGAAAACCCCTTAGTTAATAACGCCTAACAAGCATTTGACAAAAGCTAATTTCTCGATTTTAGTATTAAATTATTGATATGGGCAAAGATGATTTAGCAAAAAAGCGGGGCGGACGATTAAAGACAGCTTTTGATCAACAAGCTGCAAATCAGCTTAGAGTTGAATTTGTCGATAAAAATTTTAATCCCATTAACACGATAAATATTTCCCCAGGGGATTCCAGTTTAGTTCCAGAATCAGGATATTTAAGTCCAGAAGCTCAAGAGATTGCTTGGGTTTACGACGGTTACAACACTCTAACTACTCTTAGCTTACATTTTGAACTCGGTAGACTAATACCTCAGGATATTCAAGCATCAGAAAATCCTAAACTTCCTTTGTATGCGGAAATCGCTTTTCGAGATACTGTGACCGATGAGTCAGTAAATTTGCATTCCCTTTCTCCCAGCTTCATTTTAGACACCATAACAAACCATAAAAAAATCGAACTCTAATTCAATTTTGTTCCCAAAATAAAGAACCATCAATCTCTAGAATTTGCCTCGAGCTCACCCGTGCAAGAAAAGAAATTTTTAAAAGAACACGACTCGGAAGAAGCCCAGAACATGGCAAGTTTAAGACAAGGCAAGCTAATCAGAACAATAGAAGTCGATTCTTATGATCCTAAGGTTCATGGCAAGCCCTTTACTCTCACTTTGACACAAGACCCTAAAAATCCTTACCGATATCGTTCCCAAACACTTAGAATTGAAAAGTTTGAGAATTTAAATATAAAAATTGATGGGCAGCGTATTAGTTTTATTCCTAAAAATTATGTTGCCGAAAATGTTGACCCCGCTCTTTCTTCTGATCGGTTTCACGTTCAAATTTATGACCCTTCTTTAAGCACAGATAAACCTGTTCGAGCTAAACTCAAGACTCAAAGTGCTAATTCCAATCAAACCAAAGACTCCACTACCGTGTTTCTTTATCCGGTTGAAGGTCAACCCGGTCTTTATCGTTCAGCCTCTCTTATGCTGACTTCTTATCCTGAAGTCGATCAATATGCTGCCCATGGCATTGCCGATAAAAAACCAGGTGATCCAACTGTTCTCGCTATGCCTGGTGATCGAGTTTCGATTTCTTACGGCAAAAAAACAGTTTCAGCAGAAGTTCCCATTAAAAAAGTATTGCCAGTCAAATTTTATGTTTACAAAGATAATAACGGCCAACCCGTTACCGATCAAAAATGGGCGGACAAACAAATAACACAACTTCAAAAAGACTTAGCTCCTTACGGAATTTTAGTGAAAGCTGAACCCACCGTTATTTTGGATCATCCGCTTCATATTGATACTAGCAAAAAATTAACCCTCGCACAACAGACACTCTTAACTGGAATCACAGCTAATAATGATCCCGATTTTCAAGGGCTTCGCTTTGTTCCTGTTGGAGATTATACTGTCGACCTTGAAGAAACAGCAGTGGGAAGAGCCTTTGTTAATAATAACAGTAATACCTCTTTCATTGTACACAACGCTAATAAGCACACCATCACTCATGAAGTGGTTCATCATCTCACATATAATAAACAAACCGGAAGATCCCCTACCAATCACGATAATCAGGGCCACGTCACTTCCCCCAAAGATTCTGTTGTTCAGAATTTAATGGAAGATAACTCTGACGGGAAAAGCCCTCACTCTGTAGGCAATCATGTCATCTCGCTAACTCAAGACCAAATCGACGCCATTTTAGCTAATCCCATTCTTCAAGATCTTCCACAACCCACTCAAACTATTCAACAAACTCCTGCTCCCACTCCCTAACTCATCTACTTCTGGCTTTCTACTTCGTGATGTTTGATGTTGTATGTTGGCTAGTGAGCGATGGAACCAGTGGAGGTTCGAGAGGTTATTCGAATGCAGTATTAAATCTTGTAGAAAAATAATATGTCTTCTATATTAAAGTATGAGTTTCAACGAAATGGTTGCTGAATTACCGAAGTTATCGCCTGAGGAAAGGCAAAAATTAGCCATTTTAGCTTTAGAATGGGATAGTGAAGATATTGCCTTTTGTCATGAAGCGGCACGACAAAGTTTTTCTCTTTTAGATCATTTAGAAGCACAGGATGCTGGAAAAACCTCAAATCGCTGAAGTTTGGCGTGTGGATTTGGGCATGACCGGCAAAGTGCGGCCGGTTTTGGTTTTAACATCATGTCCCTCGGATCAAGAGTTGGATCTTTATACAGTCCTCGCCCACACCACAAGCCTCCGCAATAATCCTTGGGAATTAAAAATCCAAAAACCTTTTTTAAAAGAAGGCGCATTTCACTTGCAACAAATTCAAACCTTGTCACGAAGCGTTTTTCTAAAAAAGCTTGGCCAATTAAACGAAATGGAATTTTCTTTAGTGCGTCAAAAGCTAAAGCTAAGACTTAATCTTTAACATCATTAAAAATGGAAAACGTAGAAGTCGCTTTAGATTCGCGAAGTTATTCGATTCAGATCGAAGCAGGACTTTTGTCGCGAGCAGGTGAAATGATTGCTTCTCGAATTGGTGGAAAAAAAGCTGCAATTTTGTCCTCAGCAGAAGTCGCGCAATACTATGCGGAACCGCTTTTGCAATCGCTCAGCTCTCAAAATATTTCGAGCCATCTCATCACCATGAGCGATGGCGAACTTTCCAAAAGCTGGTCAGAAGTGGGTCGCGTTTTATCGGAACTCGCCAAATTAAATTTGGATCGTCATTCTTTTATTGTTGCTCTAGGCGGAGGCGCGATTGGCGATGCGGCGGGACTCATCGCGAGTCTTTACATGCGCGGTATTCCGCTCGTGCAAATTCCCACGACTCTCTTGGCCATGGTCGATAGCTCGGTTGGTGGGAAAACTGGGATCAACCTGCCAGAAGGCAAAAATCTCGTAGGCACGTTTCATCAACCCTCTCTCGTTTTGATCGATCCGAACGTTTTAAAGACCCTGCCACTTCGACAACTCTACGCCTCAACAGCGGAAATTATTAAATATGGCATTATTCGGAATGCGGCGCTTTTTGAAAAGTTAGAAAAAGGCATGCCCCAAGATTGGACACCTATCATTAAACGTTGTTGCGAAATCAAAGCGCGCATTGTGGAAGAAGACGAATTCGAAACCAAAGACGTGCGAGCCTTGTTAAACTTTGGTCACACACTAGGTCACGCGATTGAAGCGCAAGCCGGTTTTGGCGGACTGTTACATGGCGAAGCCATTAGCTTAGGCATGGTCGGTGCAAGTTATCTCAGCATGAAACACGCCGATCTTTTATCGGAAGAAGCCAATCGCATCACTCAACTTCTCGCACAATATCAACTACCGATTCGACACCCCGATCTGGATGTTACTGAAACGATAGAACTTTTACAACGCGATAAAAAATTCAAGGAGGGCAAAATTCGATTTGTTTTAACTTCGGGGTTAGGTTCCGCTTTTGTCTCGGATCAAGTCACGCTTCCCGATTGTCAACGCGCACTGGAAATTTGTCGTGGCGATTAATCTGCCCTGGCTTCTGCCACTAAATCATCGAAGTAAACCTTGCCTTTACCCGGACGAATGGTGACTACAATTCCCATGCGCTCAGTTGCAATAGGCGAAATAGAAGCGCGTTTTTCCTGCCATTCTACTTGCTTTTCCAAAGCTTGCCGGCGAATCAAAGCATCATATTGGGCTGTGCCTGCTCGGAGAATAGTAATGAGTGGCTGCGATTCTTGAACTTCATAATCTTCACTCGTTAATATTTTAAAACTAAGTTTAACTGATTTTGTGCCTTTAGGAATCTCCGCCAAACAATGAAAACTTTGTTCTTTCTTTTTGTCTAAATTAATAACCAGAGCAGGATTGCCTTCTGTATTTTCTTTGCCCTCTTTTATTTTGACTATTCTTCCCTCGCCTTGCCAACCTGCTTTACCCTTAGTAAAATCACCATTCGCTAAAACGTTGGGGCTTAAAACTTGTCCCTGAAGTTGAGACAAAATTAAAAAGAGAAAAAGGCTGAAATAAATTTTATTCATAAATGAGTTTTAAAGTTTTTTTTAACCCTGTCAATAAGGGCCACGACTCGCTGGCTCCACTCTAAAATCATCAAAATAAATTTTTCCTACTCCTGCATGAAGGATAATTCCAAACTGTGGTTTTGTCTGAGATTCCGACTCAAAATAGAGTTTATTAATCTTAAAAATATCACTTTTTTCAACCCAATTCATGGAACGTTTTATTTCAGGAGACCAATAAGCATATTCATCACAAGTTAATTTATTTAAAAACTCTAGCTCTAAAAAATTTTGAGTTCCTTCGCATATCGCAAAATCTTCGCTCGTTTTTACTTTAAATGTGATTTTAACAAATTCCATTCCCTCTTTGAATTCATACTCTCGATAAAAGCTTTGTTTCTTTTTATTAAGTTCAACCATTAAAATGGGGTTCTTTTTAGAACCATTAATTTCATTGGCCAATTTAATGTTTCCGCCTTTAATCTTCCAACCACGCAATCCCTGATCAAAACCGCCGTTTTCAACTAAGTTCTGGGAGTGAATGATAAATCTTGTGACGCCCAATATAGATAATATAGCAACTAATTTTACCATTATTAAGGATTAAAGATTTTTAATATCAAACTCAAGCTTGCCCGCTCGAAAGTCAACTTTGACGCCAGAATGCTCCGGAATTTCGCCCTGCAACATTTTTCAAGACAAAGCTGCTTGCACTTCGCGCTGCAAAAAACACTTTAAGGATCAAGTGCTATAATTTATAAACAGCATTAACCTTATCGAGCCAATGACGAAAAACTAATCTTAACAAAAAGAATTTTTATAAAGGATCAACTATAAACAATTTTTTTGCATGATTTTAGGAACATCAGCAATTTTATTGGAATGCTCATTAAGCAATTTTTCTAATTTGCCTTCTCCAATATTAATATCAGAGTCTTGAAAAACTCCTTTTTTGTCAAACGTGACTTGTGATATTTTAGGATTAATAGGTCCTGGAGCATCATAAGAGATTTTATTGGAAGTTTCTATTTTAATTCCCTTATCATCCACAGTAATGGTTCCAGTTGTGTTAGCAGGAATAGAAATATCTCCTACTTCAAGCTTCTCTCCCTCAGAAATTGGAAAAGTGCCGATAGTTTTATTGCCTACACATTTTATTTGAATATCTGTATTGGCAAGTTTAGGATTGAGACGCTCGAATTCTTTTTCATCTACTCCAAGCATTTTAACTAGATCTTTAACTTTAATAATCCCCTCGGGCTTAAGTTGATTTAAAGCTGGTTCATCAATTTTAAAAATATCGTTATTTTGTTTTTTTATAGGCATATTTTTGTCAAGTTTACTAAATTTGACAATGATTTAATCTGGCAAAGCTACTGTTTCGATTACTAATTTTTTCTTTTAATAACATCCTTAAAATTTTCCGGGCTAAATATAAATTCTTTTTAAAACATTTCACAATCTTATCAATACTTCAAAGGTTTTACCATAAACTCTAATTTACCAGTTCGAAAATCCACTTTCACACCCGAATGTTCTGGAATTTCGCCCTGCAACATTTTTCGAGAAAGTGCCGTTTCCACTTCGCGCTGTAAAAAGCGTTTTAAAGGGCGTGCGCCATAAACGGGATCATACCCTTCGCGCGCAATAAACTCTTTCGCTGCTTCAGTAAGTTCAAGCTGAATAAAACGATCCGCTAAACGTTTTCGCAACAAATCCAGTTGCAAATCCACAATGCGTTTAATCTCCTGCAAAGTAAGCGGTTTAAATAAAACAATTTCATCCACACGATTCAAAAATTCAGGACGAAAATGGCGACGCATTTCGTCCATGATTTGCTTGCGAGCCGATTCGGCAATTTCTCCTTTTTCCGTAACACCTTCCATCAAAATCGGGCTACCAATATTAGAAGTCATAATGATCAGGGTGTTTTTAAAATCTACTGTGCGACCTTGGCTATCGGTCAAACGACCATCGTCCAGAATTTGCAAGAAAACATTAAAAACGTCGTGATGCGCTTTTTCGATCTCATCAAAAAGAATCACGCAATACGGTTTGCGTCGCACGGCTTCGGTTAGTTGCCCTCCTTCTTCGTAACCAATATACCCCGGAGGCGCACCAATCAACCGAGCCACCGTGTGCTTTTCCATATATTCGCTCATGTCGATACGAATCATATTTTCTTCACTATCAAAAAGACTTTCCGCCAAAGCGCGGGCCAACTCTGTTTTACCTACACCTGTCGGTCCCAAAAAAATGAAAGAACCGATCGGACGCTTCGGATCCTTCAATCCACTGCGCGCGCGAATGACCGCATCGGAAACGGCTTGCACCGCTTCGTCCTGGCCAATGACACGTTCATGCAAAATCTCATCCAAAACTAAAAGCTTAGCTTTTTCTCCTTCCATCAATCGCGAAACGGGAATGCCGCTCCAACGCGAAACGACTTCGGCAATTTCTTCCGCAGTGACTTCTTCTTGGATTAAAGGCTTATTTTCTTTTGTTGAGAGAATGGCTTTTTCTTTCTCTTGAAGCTCCTTTTCCAAGGTAGGAAGTTTACCATATTGCAGCTCGGCCGCTTTATTATAATCTTGTTGACGTTGCGCTATTTCTATTTGGTTGCGAATTTGTTCAATATCACGACGCAAAGCTCGAACTTTCTCAACCGATTGTTTTTCATTTTCCCACTGAGCTTTTAGGGTGTCGCGTTTGGATTTTTGATTGGCAATTTCTTTTTCTAAATTAGTCAAACGCTCTTGCGAAGCGGAATCTTTTTCGCGTCGCAACGCCTCCCGCTCGATTTCCAGCTGCATGAGTCGCCGTTCCAAGGTTTCCAACTCTTCCGGCATACTTTCAATTTCGGTGCGAAGTTTGGCAGCCGCTTCGTCCATGAGATCAATCGCCTTATCTGGTAAAAATCGGTCTGAAATATAACGATGCGAAAGTGTCGCAGCAGCAACTAGAGCACTGTCCTGAATGCGAACACCGTGATGCACTTCGTAACGCTGACGCAACCCGCGCAAAATAGAAATGGTGTCTTCGACGTTTGGCTCATCCACCATAACAGGCTGAAAACGTCGTTCTAAAGCAGCATCTTTTTCAATGTATTGACGATATTCGTCCAAAGTGGTCGCTCCAATACAATGCAATTCGCCACGTGCCAACATGGGTTTTAACATATTGCCCGCATCCATGGAGCCTTCGGTTTTTCCCGCTCCCACTACGGTATGAATTTCGTCAATAAAAAGAATAATTTCTCCCTCCGCTTTGGTTACCTCTTGCAATACTGCTTTCAAACGTTCTTCGAATTCACCGCGATATTTGGCCCCTGCAATCAAAGCGCCCATATCCAAAGCAATAATCTTTTTATTTTTTAAACTCTCGGGCACATCGCCAGAAACAATTCGACGCGCAAGGCCTTCCACAATCGCAGTTTTACCCACACCTGGCTCGCCAATGAGCACGGGATTATTCTTGGTGCGACGCGAAAGCACTTGGATGGCGCGACGAATTTCTGTGTCGCGACCTATCACGGGATCAAGTTTGTTTTGCTGCGCTGCCCGCGTGAGATCGCGACCATATTTTTCTAGCGCTTCATATGTTCCTTCAGGATTTTGAGTTGTCACACGTTGATTTCCGCGCACAGCGGTCATGGCTGCAAGAAAATTATTTTTATTAAGCCCTATCTTTTTGAAAATTTTTTGAATCGTAGTAGTTTCCGACTCGCTCAACATGGCTAATAATAAATGCTCTACACTCGTGTAGTCATCTTTGAGCCGTTTGGCTTCTTCTTGGGCACTCGCTAATAACTGATTCAAACGCTGCGTGACATAAACTCCACCCATCGGTTGTGTGCTGCCGCTTTTAACAGAGGGTTGTTTTGCCAAAGCTTCGTCTAACTGGCTTTTCAATAAGTCGAGCGAAACCGGCACACGCTCCAATAAACGCGGCGCCAAACCTTCAGGTTGTTGAAGCAATGCTTTTAGGAGATGTTCTACGTCAACCGCTTGATGGCCCAATTGAGTTGCAACGGTTTGGGCTTCCATTAAAGCGCCCGACGCTTTTTCAGTAAATTTGCTAAAGTCCATAATTCTTTACTAACAAATTTTATGCCAATCTTTTTCCAAATCCAATCCCCTAGCAAATCAGAGGATAAATAAAGAACCACCCTCTCTTTGATTACAAAAAGCTTAAATCAAGAATGTGTCAAAATGACGCAATTTTATACATTAAAACGAAATTCCATCACATCACCATCTTTGACAATATATTCTTTGCCTTCAAGACGAAGTTTACCCATTTCTCTTGCCTTTGCAAAAGAACCTAGAGTCATCAAATCATCGTAAGCTACAGTTTCGGCTGCAATAAAACCTCGTTCAAAATCGGTATGAATCACTCCTGCTGCGCGAGGTGCCGTGTCTCCTTTGTGAATGGTCCAAGCGCGCGTCTCTTTCTCGCCGGTAGTAAAATAGGTCTGCAAACCTAAAAGATGGTAAGCCCCGCGAATTAATGCACCCACTCCTGATTCTTCCACTCCAAGCTCTTTGAGATAGGCGCCAGCATCTTCAGCCGATAGATCAACTAAATCCGCTTCAATTTGAGCTGAAATGACTACCACTTCAGCATCTAAATGTTTTGCGACATAATCCTGAACTTGTTTAACAAAAGCATTCTGAGAAGCTACAGCCAAATCTTTTTCTGCTACATTACAGGCAAATAGTGTGGGTTTCATGCTCAAAAAATGAAGCGAGGCCGCTATTTTTTTCTCATCGTCAGTAAAAGAAAACGTCCGAGCTGGAAGATTTTGATTCAAGTGAGGCTCTAGTTTCTGCAGCAAATCCAATTCCTTTTTAGCCTCCCGATCCCCCGCACGCACCTGTTTCTGTAAACGTTCACTCCGTTTTTGAAGGGTCGCTAAATCAGCTAGCACTAACTCCGTGTTAATCACTTCAATATCGCTTAAAGGATCAATTCTACCGCTCACGTGATGAATATTTTCATCCTCAAAACAGCGCACAACCTGAACTATGGCATCGCCTTGTCGAATATGAGCCAAAAACTGATTACCTAATCCTTCACCTTGGCTAGCACCTTTCACCAAACCTGCAATATCGATAAACTCAATGGCCGCCGGAATCACTTTTTGAGAATGCGAAAGTTGGCTCAACCGCTCCAATCGCACATCGGGCACAGTAACCATGCCCGTGTTGGGATCAATGGTGCAAAAAGGGTAATTAGCCGCTTGTGCATTGCGCGTTTTAGTCACCGCATTAAAGAGTGTACTTTTTCCAACATTCGGTAATCCTACAATTCCTACTTGTAACATAAGATTTCAGTGTAATATTAAAAGACCCGATAAAAAGACTTTTTAAGGAATGAATAATAATCTACATCATAAAAATAATAAAATAGAGGATTGCTTCGGCCAAGAATCATATAAAATATGTTAAAATAATGGGTCATGGTATGGATGAGGCTATTGCATTTATAACAAAATCTCTTTCATTGGAAGACATTCGTTATGATTTTCAAAAAAATAACAAGCTGGTTTCTCAGCCTATTTCGCTCGCTTTAGTTTTTATTTCTGGAAAACATCAAAAAGCCTACAGAGAAATTTTAACGTTAATTGATGAAATTTTTCACCCGCAGCAATTCGTAGGCTGTTCCAGTAGTGGCGTTATCGGAAATCATAAAGAATACGAAGATGAGACGGCCATCAGTGTTTTATTATTACCCTTTCCCAAACTCAAGGCTACTATTCAGACTGTTACACAAAATTTTTTAGATGAATCTTCTGGTCCAGGATTTTGGCATTACGAAACCGAATGCTCACCAGAATCTGTCCAAGGAGTTTTTATTTTTGCCGATCCCTTCACCATGCGTGTTCAACAATTAACCGAACAATTAAGCAATGCCTATCCAGACGTTCCCATGATTGGCGGCATGGCTACTAGTGGTAGTGGGGAATATCAAACCTTTCTTTTCCACAATCAAGACATCTTAACAACAGGCGCTTTAGTCGTGTTTTTAGAGGGGCCTTACCAAGTCCGAACCTTAGTCTCGCAAGGATGCAAACCGATTGGCAAACCCTACGCTATTACTCAAGCTACAGAAAATGTCATTCACCGCTTGGACGATAATAGCGCGCTAATCGCCTTGACTCAACTTTTTACCCAGATTGATGATACCACTCGAAAACAAATCCGAAACAATCTCTACCTCGGACTCGCTATTCATGATTACCGAAAAAATTTTCAACTGGGAGATTTTTTAATCCACAACATTATCGGGATTAATGAAGAGATTGGATCATTAGTAATCGGAATGCGTCCTCGAAACAATCAAATGGTGCAATTTCATATGCGCGATCCGAATGTAGCCATACAACAACTGGACTTTTCTCTGAACCAACTCAAATCCCAAATTCACCCTTCTCAAATTAAAGCCGCCCTTCTCTGCCTGTGTAATGGTCGCGGCAAAACCCTCTATGGAAAACCTCACAACGACATCCGATACCTGGAAAAAGAATTGGGCCCTTTGCCTTTAGTCGGCTTTTTTTGCAATGGTGAAATTGGCCCCATCGGCAATCGCATCTACACTCACGGTTACACCGCTTGCGCCGCTTTTCTTATTGAAGAAAACTAAACCACAACCGGATAACCCGATTCCTGAATCGCGCGAAAACCTCCCACCAACGAAAAAACTTTCTGATAACCCATCATTTGCAAATTCGCTGCCACTAAAGCGGAGCGATAACCTCCACCGCAATACAAAATTAACTCCATAGTTTTATCTGGCACCTGCGCTACAATATCGCGTTCAATAATACCTCTTCCCAAGTGCATGGCCCTCTCAGCATGACTCTCTTTCCATTCGTGATCTTCTCGCACATCAATTAATCGAGCTTGCGGATTTCTTTCCAAATGAACTCTTACCTCAGCCATCGTCAATTCTTTAATTTGAGGTTTCACCCGTTCTACCAACTGTAAAAACTCTTGAGAATGTTTCATTATCCTATTTCAAAAGAGAAAAAGAAAAAGCACAAGCGATTTTACATTCCTCCTTTCCAATTCCCCGACTCGTTCTAAACTAATTCTATCATGTTTCGACTCTTTCGCAGCCTGTGCAATGTAATTGGATTTCTTGTCCTGTTACTTTTTGGTCTCTATTTCTTTCGCGAATCGCTAGGCAAATACCTTTTAGAATGGAGCATCCGACACTTTACCTCATTTGCTTTACAAATCGACCAAGTCAAAATGCCGGCTCAACTTCCCATTCAACTCACCGCTCAAAAACTTTTTCTTACCAACCCCATCGACTTCCCTCGACCCGAAGCAGCTACCATTTCCCAACTCGACTTAGTGACAGCAGAAAAAGTCTGGGAACAAAACCAACTTCAAATCGCTAAAATATCCATAACCCTCGAAGAACTCGTTATCACCAAAACTCCTTCATCAGGTATTAATGTCACACGACTCGCCACTCTCCCTTCCTCCTCCTTTTCCAAAAGTTTTATCGACATCCAAACCGTTGAATTCTTCTTACCAAAGATTATTTATTACGATTACAGTCAATCTTCCAATCCCCAACCCGTCACTTATCCGCTCGATGATCAACCTCATTATTTTTATCATCTCCATCACTTTAGCGAAATCCCTGCCCAAATCGCTCGCTATGCTCTGGAAAAAAGCTCGCTCCTTCCTGCCACCCCATGACTTCACCTATTACTCCAAAAAAATCGCGCCACTTGAAAAAATTAAAATATGGAATCATTTTAGTCTTAAGTATTTCTTTACTAGCATGCATTTTGGGTGTTGGCTCTCTTGCTCTTTTTCCTAAAAGCTGGTTGCTATGGGCAGGAAAATTTTTGCCCATCAAAATAGAAATCGGCTCAGCCCGTTGGCAAGACCGGAAAACATTAGAAATTCACGATCTCAAAATCGATAAAGATCTCACGATTAAAACCGCTATCATCAAAGGTGATCTCAATAAAATCTCACGAGGATCTATTGATTCACTAACTCTTACCAACCCTACCTGGCACATTTCCTGGGAACAAATCGTAGAAGATCAAAAGCACAAAGCTAAAAAAGCGCGACATGAATTTCGCCGCTCTCTAAAATCGTCTAAAACCCCTAACTCGCCTACCCTTTCGAAACGGAAAAAAAATACTTTCCCCATCGCTTTTAAAAATCTCACTATCCAACATGGACTTATCCAAATTGATGATCTGGGCCCTGGCATTCCCCCTCTCCTTATTCCGCTCAACATCAACCTAAAAAATTTCAACCTCAACTCGACCCAAGAAAGCTTGCAAGTTGTAGAAATTCCTAATTTCTCTTTGTATTCCCCTTTCGATCCTCAAGCGCGCATTTTTTCTTTCGAACTACTTCGCGTTGCTTTCACCCCTTCCGGCCTCCTCAATCAACGCGTAGAAGAACTCTCCTTTCTCGCGCCCGAAATTTTCATTGGCCAAGACCTTTTCTGGGTCACCAAATATTTAGGAGACCAATTTCAACGTTTACCAAAAGAAAAAGAAGCGAGCGCTCCTTGGACTCTCGGCAACTTCGAAATCCGCGGAGGCGCCGTTACCGTTGCCAGTCTCGGCCAACCCAATTTTCGTTTACCCTTAGTCTTCGAAGCCGAACAAACTAATATGATTCTCACCGCCCTTTCTGATCTGCACTTAAAAAGTAGCATTCACGTTCCTAAAGTTACTTTAGACTATCGACAACAATATGGAGTTTTTATCAAAGACTTGGAAGGCGAATTGGATTTCGCGTTACCTCGAAATGTTCTCGACGCCAACAACATCGTTAATCAACTCACCATTCGAGAAATTACCTGGAAAGATTTAAAGGCTAACGATCTCTGGCTCTCCGTTACCTTCGATGAAAACGGAATCTACGGCGGATTCGGTGGCAACACTTACAACGGCTATCTCAATGGCCAAGCCTCTTTATTTTTCACCAATAATTTTCAATGGACATTATCTCTAGCCGCCACGCACATCAATCTTTTGCCCATCACCCAAACCCTTTCTCCTGACCAGATTCTCATTCGAGGCAAGGCTAATGGTAAAGTTGTGGCACACGGCCAAAATAAAATCGTTCAAAAAACAGAAGGAGTTTTTAGTATGGAAGCAGCTGGCAAATTCGAAATCATTTCTATCGACGAACTCATCAAAAAACTGCCTTCTTCCTGGAATGACACCAAACAGGATTTAACAAAGATTTTACTCCAAGCTTTTCGTGATTATCATTATTCTAAAGGACAAGCCACATTTGCCTATGAACTACCACTCAGCTCAATTCAAATCAATTTCGATGGACAAGAAGGCCAACGCAATTTTAATCTCCGCTACCACCACCTCCCTGACACCCCAACTAAACCGTAACAAGATTATGCCACTGTTTTTTCTCCTTATTCCTTCCATTTTTTTCCTTATCGGTTGCACGCCCAACGTGCGTCTTTCCACTCCAGAACCCGTAAAAATTGATGTTAATATGAAGGTGGAAGTCGTCCAAAAACCCAGCACCGCCAGCGAAACCAATCTCCCGCCTGTCGCGACTACGCGTCGCAATCGCATGGCTCAAATTCAAAATCTCAAAGACAATCGCATTGTCGGCGAAAATCAAAATGGCTACTTAACCGTGCTCAATGTTCCACCCACTTGGCAAGATCAAGAAGACTACATTCAATCGCTCGTGAAAGCTGAAAACACCGATCGCCAATTCATTAACACCATGGAAAGTCGGCGCACAAGCCAGTTGCTTGCTACAGTAGAAAAAGAATCCGCACAACGTTTTCAGGCCTCCTCCTTTCCTGGAGAATGGATCCAAAACGGTGAAGGAAAATGGATACAAAAAGAATCAAACTCTATTAACAAGCACTAATATCATTTCTTTTAATGATTTAACGCTGGCATAAAATTGCCAAATGTTCTTCTGAAATATGGCTCACCTCCAATGTCATCCTCGACTCGCCGTGGCAGACGAAGATCGATGCCTCCACCGCGCTGTCAATAGTTTAGAACAATGCACAAAAGTTTTTTGTGACGAAACCCTCTAACGAAACCCAATTAATTTTCCCAAGCCCCAACCCAGCCACACACTCAACAAACATAACGTTAAACTCAAAAAAATATTAACTAACGCACGCTGCCATTGGCCGGCTTGCAAAAGATTTAAATTTTGCAAACTGAACGAAGAAAATGTGGTAAACCCTCCGAAAAATCCAATCATCAAAAACTGTTGCATTTCGATACCTAACCACAATCGTTTTTCGTTCGTGACCCAAACTGAAACCAGACCGATCAAAAATGATCCCAACACATTAACCATTAAAGTACCCCAAGGAAAAGCCATGCCCCAATGTTTCACCGACCAAACCGAAACCAAATGCCGACTCATTCCTCCCAAAGCGCTTCCCAAGCCTATCAAAAAATAAGTCGCCATATAACTTCAAGATTAGGATTCAAGATTAACCGTAATAAAGAGTGTCGCTCCTTGACGCCACACTCGCAACAGCACCAGCTTCCTTTTTTCCAAATCGGAACTCAGCTTAACCAAATCATTCGCACTACTAACCGATTGTTGATTTAACTCCAAAATCACATCACCTCTATGTAATCCATTCCCTCCTTGCGCCGCAATAGCATCTTCATCGATACTCATCACCACCGCACCCTGTAAATTCAGGGGCACTTGCAATTTACGTCTTATCTCATCATTTAAATCGCCAATCACCACACCCTCTAGAAAACTTTTCTCTGGAACTCTTGCTGGTACATTGGCGATCGCAGGACCTTCTTTTAACTCTTTCAAAATCACATCCACATTTTTTTCTTTTCCATTACTAAAAACCGTAAGATTGATCTTCGCATTGGGCGCCTTCTGACCAACAGTAAAACGAAATTGTTGCGTGTCTTCTATCGGCTTTCCATCCATTTTTAAAATCACATCACCCTCTTTCAAGCCTGCTTCCGCAGCAGCGCTTTGCGGCTCCACACTTGTAATCACCACACCTTCTTCTGAAGGAAGATTTAAAGCCTGCGCCAAATCAGTAGCAATTTCTTGAATACCCACTCCCAAGAAACCGCGTATAACACGACCCTCCTTCAAAATTTGACTCATCACATTTTGCGCCAAATTAATCGGCACGGCAAATCCAATGCCTTGATTCCCTCCCGTGCGACTTAAAATCGCACTATTAATACCAATCAACCTTCCTGCGGCATCCACCAAAGCCCCACCCGAATTACCCGGATTAATGGCAGCATCCGTCTGAATAAAATCTTCATAAGTATTCATATCCAACACATTTCGCCTTCCCAAAGCGCTCACAATTCCCATCGTTACCGTTTGACCAATGTTAAACGGATTACCAATCGCCAACACCACATCGCCCACTTCAATTTTATCACTATTCCCTAAATGAATCGGCACTAAATCCGGTGCATCCACCTTTAAAACCGCAATATCCGTCTTGGGATCTTTTCCTACCAATTTCGCGTCCACAGTTTTTTTCACATTGGGCAAGGCCACTTGAATCTCATCCGCGCGATCCACCACATGATTATTCGTCAAAATATATCCATCTTTTGAAACAATCACTCCGGAACCTAGATTTTGTTCCTTACGAATCCGCTCTCGTGGCTGCCCTCCAAACGGATCAAAACCAAAAAATTGTTGAAAAAAAGGATCGCTAAATGGAGACCCCTGATCCGTTTCATGAATCGTTGTTGTCGTAAAAATATTCACCACACTTTGCGACACTTTTTTCACAATCGGCGCATAACTGGTCACCATTCCTTGACCTCGATTGATTTCACCATCATCGACTTGAATCGTGGTTTGGGATTGCTCGCTGCTGCTGACGGCTGCTTCAATTTCGACCAAAAATCAAAGCGCTTGTGACTCCCGCAAAACCCACAGCAATAATAAAAATCCCTAAAAACGTAATTTTTTATTCATAAGCATTTTCAGCTAAACTATAATAATTGCGCAAATACAACCATTCGATTCATTTCAATTATTGTAGGGCAAGCGCTTCGCTTGCCATCTATCATTAATGTTTTTTCTTCTTCTTCCCCTTAAAATAAGTAACATGCCTTCATGCCTGGCAATAGTTTTGGTCATCTCTTTCGCATCACCACATGGGGCGAATCCCATGGCGGGGGTGTAGGCGTTGTCATTGACGGTTGCCCACCAAAACTTTCCTTAACTCCTGCCGACATCCAAAAAGATCTCGACCGTCGACGCCCCGGCCAAAGCAGCATTGTCACCCCACGCAAAGAGCCCGACACCTGCGAAATTCTTTCCGGAGTTTTTCGTAATAAAACTCTCGGCACACCCATTTCTGTCTGGGTCAAAAATACCGATGCCCGACCCGAAGCCTATCGCGAAATGGAAACCCTCTTTCGCCCTTCCCATGCCGATTACACTTATCAAACTAAATACGGCCTTCGCAACTGGGAAGGCGGCGGACGCTCCTCCGCGCGCGAAACCATTGGACGCGTCGCTGCAGCTGCCGTAGCAAAAATTGCGCTCAAAAAAGAATTTCCCAAACTGGAAGTGCTAGCTTATGTAAAACAAATTCACACTCTTCGTGGCGAATTTGATCCACTAAAAATTACCTTTCGCCAAATCGAAGCCAATCCCGTGCGTTGCCCCAACGAAACGCTGGCAAAAAAAATGATTCGCCTCATCGAAACCGTTCGCAAACAAGGCGATTCCGTTGGCGGCATTATCGAATGCGTCATCAAAAATGCGCCCGCCGGTTTGGGTGAACCCGTGTTTGATCGCTTCGAAGCTGACCTCGCTAAAGCCATGCTGAGTCTGCCCGCAACAAAAGGATTCGAAATTGGCTCCGGCTTTTCGAGCGTTCTACTTCGCGGCTCCCAACACAACGACGCTTTTCTCATGCGCCAGGGCAACGTTCACACCGCCACCAATCGCAGCGGCGGCGTGCAAGGCGGCATCACCAACGGCGAACCGATTATTTTTCGCATCGCTTTCAAACCCACTGCCACCATCGCATCCGCACAAAAAACCGTCAGCACCCAACACAAAAATGCTATCCTCAAAGCACGCGGTCGCCACGATCCCTGCGTCCTTCCGCGCGCCGTTCCTATTGTCGAAGCCATGACAAATCTCATCCTCATCGACCACTGGCTCCGCTGGAAAGCGCAATGTCGATGAAGAACATCCCAATATCCCTTTTGACTTAGAATCATATCCCTTTATTTTCAATAACATGGACGAAACTTCGATTCTTCAATTTCTCAAAAACACCTTTGAAAACATTCACATTGTCACTTCAAATGGCAACCACTTCTTTTTCTACAGTCCAGACGGCACATTGCCCGAACACGCTATGCCTTTTGCTACACTGGTCACCAATGACGATTATGACAAAGTTTCCCTTCTAAATCGGCCTGACGTTTTCCGTTTAAACATCGGAATCAGTAAAACCACCTATCACTCCTTACTCGGCCAACCTCCTGCTCCTCCCAGCTCGGACGATGTCACGACTACAGAACACGACTTCACCGTTCTCGATCAACTCTTACCCCACCCTATCTACGGCCATCTTTTTTGGGTTTGCATCCTCAACCCCAGCCCAACCACATTCGATCAAACCATCAAACCTCTTCTCACCGAAGCTTACGAAACCGCACTGAACAAACAAAAAAAACGCGAGATGCTTTGAACATTTAATGAGTAAAATCTAACGAGCCCATTTCAGATTTGTTTGCCACTCTAAAGAAATGGGTTCAACCTCTCCTTGGTATTTCAATTCTTCCTGATAAAAATATTTCATAACCCCATGAAAGTTTTTTTGAATGGGAATATAATTCACATACCAAGAATTATTTTCCCTCATCAATTTAAGCATCTTATCTTTCAAAACGTGATAGCCATCCGTCATACTCGCTTCTTCGTCTACGACAGGATTGCCCCTTTTATCAATCAATTTACCATTATAACCAAGCTCGTCTTTTACTATACTCTTTCCCATTCGAAGACGCTCTTTAGCTCGCTTATCATCGCAGGAATAAATGGCAAAAATATTGTCTGGCAAACGAAAAAAAGCAAAATAATGCGTGCCCGTTTCCTCCTTTCCAATCAAAGTTTTAGAATCTTCGGGTAACGACTTTACCCATTTTTCAAACTCAATCGATTGCGCCCATGTAGCAATCAAAAATAAATTTCCCACCATCCAACTTAAAAACATTATTTTCCACTTTTTCATTTTATCTTCCTTTATTTTGATTTTTTAACCAAACGAAACAACAAAAATCCTATCAAGCCTAATCCTATGACAATTAGAGGCCATTTTAGCCAATTCACTTTCTCCTTAAGTTCTTCAGTGGCGCTATTTTCTTTAATAGCTTGATTAGTTTTCGATTGAATTAAATTAGTTGACGGGAGTGAACTGACCTTATTTGTCTCAAAACTTGTTGCCTTATTCTTTTTTGTCTGCGTTCGAACTTCGTTAACTTCTCTTACCCTCGCCTCTTGCTCTGGAAAATCTGGCAATTTCATTTCCTCTTTACTAATCGGCGCTACTAACCCATCAGCTTCTAGGGCCTCAATAGCCATTAAAGTAGATAGCGACTTATTCGTGATAAAACCTTTTGTTTGTTCTTTCACAAAGTCTTCTGGGCTCATTTCCCGCATTGTTTTAATTAAAGGCTTAATAACTTCCGGCATTGATTCAATAATTGATTGATATTTTATAAAATTAGTTGTTGTTGTAGCCCCCGCCAAATTAGCTGATCTATCTAACGTTTCTGGAAGTGTGCCTAGTTTAGAAAACTCCATTTCATAATCTAGTTTAACAAGCCAAGCACTTAGATCATTTGAATTTTTATGCAGCCTTTGGTTAGCAATATACAAAGCCTCTTGCTTCTTACCTGTAAGCCATAACTCAGAAATATACTCAGAAAATTTTTTATCCTGAGCATTTAATTTGGCTACAGGGCACCAAAAAATAAAAAAATAATGTAAAATCATCCACTTTTTCATTAAGGATTCTCCATTTCGGTAAAGCCTGGTGAACAGAATTCTTTGTTAACATTTGATACCGCATTGTGTAGCACATAATTCGAAACAGGACTCAGATTTGGCCATATTTTTTGATTTTTTATATCAGCTTCATCAAAAATATCCTTTACCAAAGCCTGGGCAGTAGTCGCATAATTAGCGCCTTCGGCTACTTCCCATCCTGCGTCCCAACTTTTCGAGGCAGCTGAGTCATTAAACGTTCCAATTACCTGTGCCATCCAAGCCAATACGGGATTTACACCAATCTTATGAGCCCCATAAGCCACCATAAAATTGCTCATTTTAGCCGTCCTAACCGGAACCTCAAACCAAGTCGCTACACAACCCATCCCATTATTATCCACTTGATTATAAAGCCACACAGTTGGATTGGAGTTGTTATCAGGTCTCCCCAAATAATCTCCCGCACCATTATTATTAAACCATTTAAGGCCATTAAAAGGATTATTTATTTGAACAGGAGTATAATTTGCCAGCACTTTCTCAGCAAAAGCATCCGCTTTTACCAAATCAGCCTCCACGATATCCTTTACTTCTGCCCCGGCCAAAGGCAGCACAATATTAGCTTCACTCTTCGGGAGGAGCGTAACCATACCCAAATCAAATTGAACTTTGTAAACACCTCCCTTTTGAAGATTTTGCAATTTTACCTTAAAGGTTTCGTTTTTATCAAGTTGGCCAGAATCTCCTGAAATTTTAGACCAACTCTCATTCACTTGGTCTTCAGATAAATTGGGTGGATTTATCTTTGCCTCTAAGTTGACATCAAAATCTTGAACTTCAAAATTACCATTAATCACATCCTTATAAAAAACTACCAAATGCTTGCCGGGGTCAGGATTTTTCTCGGGCACAAACCCCCATTTTTTATTTCCTTCAAACTCTTGCGTTCCATTGCCCGATTTTTCCGAGTTAACAATAATCTTGTCTACTTCCGCAATCGTAATCGTCAATTTTGCATTTTTCTTGGGTGATCCTTCATCGGGATCCACTACCGCCTCCAAAACCACCTGACCCGCTTTCACCGGAATAAAACCAAAAGTTTGTCCTCCAGCATGCCAGTCGTGAATACCACAGCCGCTATGTTCCGGCTCTACAATCGGAAGCAGTTTACCTAAATTGTAAGGCGACTCCACATCATCTTTTACCGAAAGCAGTTTGATACAACTTTCGTCACCAGAAATTTTATTGAGTGCGATGATTCCCGTTAGATCGCGTGCTTTCGGTGTGTTAATCGTCACAATACGATGAGTCGCCAAAAACCAGGTCGATGAATTTTTCTCTTCTTCGCTCCAGGCTCCGTTAGGCGCTGGCCAAACAATCCATCCCTCATCACCACCCATAAATTCTGCCACGCCTTCATCAGGTTGAGAAGGGGCATCACAATCCTCTTCTTTCTTTTCCTCTCCACCACCTAACCCACCATTTCCTCCACCCCCACCATTTCCCCCTCCGCCGCCACCCCCACCTCCACCGCCTCCATTACTTCCAGCAGAGCCTTTTGACTTTCCAGGTTTACAGGGTTTGCAAGTTATCTGTGTCATGTCATAAGCTTTAATCGTTTGCATCCCACCATTACAATCCTCATAATGCCCATAAGCATTAAAAGTAGCCGACTTAATCCAAAAAAGCGTATTATTTTGTGGTGCGGTAAAAGTGAGTTCCTCTGGAATCACATCCACATCATCAAAATTTAAAGCAAAGCTATCTTGTTCATCGGTATCCTCATAATGACCATATTTCGTGCCATCTGAAGTGGTAACTTGCGGAATAATAGTAACACTCTCACCAGGACAAAGGGTAATGTTTCCGTCCACATTCACACTTAAACCGGGTTCTATAATACCATCACAAATAAAATGACCGCCTGGTTCTTCCGCTTGGGCAACAAAGAAAGACAAAACGCTTAAAATTAAAATAGTTTTTTTCATGGCAACACCTCCAAATCCTCTTGAATCGATTTTGCCGCCCATTCGACAAATTCTTTGCGATAAGATAAGCTTTGCTTTTGAAACACCTTTTCAATATCCAAGCCGCTTAACACCAATTCCGCACGGCAAAAAAGGTTCCATTCTTCAGCCAATCCAAGCTGATGTGTGCCCAAGGCTTGTTGGATGCGTTTGGCTTGGGTTTGCGCTTGCACGATATCACCCTTTTTCCAAGCAACCAAAGCGAGCCAGTAATAGGCATGCGCGCATTGCCAATGGGTCGGCGCTTCCTGACTAATTTGGGTAAACCAAGTAAGCGCTTCTTTTTGCCTGCCTTCTTTTTTGATCAACGTTTTTGCATGAGCGATGCCGAGTATAACCACTCCTACGCTTGGTATTGCGGGATCTTGCAAATAGTTCAAAGCCAATTTTTCAGCTTCTGCGTCGCGTTTCAAACGCACCAGTGCACGATAAATTAGGGAAAGATATTCCCAATAGATCGCTTTCTCGCTCCAAAGCCAGTTTCGTTTATTTTCGGGCAGACTTTCCCATTGCTCGACAGCGTGCACGACACGTTGCAGATCGATAACTTGTCGTCGGGTCAATTTGAATAGAATGTCTAAAGCCAAACTGGGATGGGTTGCGTCATTGAAGGCTTTCCAAGCCAGTGCTTCACCTTGCTTCACAATCTCGCGACGCAGTGAAAAGATTTTTGCATCATGCGAAATTTTCAAAAGTTGTCGGGCAAAATTAAGGAGCAATTCCCAATCTTGCACTTGATTAATGGCGGCCAAAATTTCTTCTTTCGCTTGCACGATCACCTCGGTTTGCCCTGAAGCCACCAAGCAACTCACCCAATTGATTTTTGCCTGCAGACGAAATCGCAATGGCACACTTTCTTCTTTTGTAATCGCATCAAAATATTCGGATGCTTTGATATAATCCTTTTCATCCTGCTTGAGTTGCGCCAATGCCCAGACCGATTTTCCCCACTGCGAATTTGTCTTTTGCAATGTGGCGATATTTTGTTCCAGTAAAGTGCTAGCGAACTCTTCTTTATGCGCGCGCCAAAAAATTAAAGCCAATCCATGACGCAATTTACCAGCAAAATAGTTCCCATAAAGTTTTGTGCCTTGATCGATCCATTCGTTAACTTCGGAAACTTCGCCTTGTTGCAGTTGTGCTTTCAACCGAGCTTTGACTGCAGATAAATACTCATTCGCACTCAATTTCTCCGTCTTCAATAAAGCTTCCGCAGCAGGTTGTTGATTTTGATTGTTTAATTTTGCTTCGCTCAAAAAAAGTTTTCTCAACTCCGCCGCAATAATGGGCTGAGTTTTTCCTTCTTCATCTGACCAATTTTTTGCAATCGCTTTCCAACTCTCATCATGATAACTGCGCAAAGTCCTGGCGATCGAAAGAATCGCCCGCGCTCTCACCCCTTTGAGCTTACTTTTATTGAGCGTGTTAAGCAGATCAATTTCTATACTCTTTTGGTCCAAGCGTTGCCGAGCAGTCAGATAAAGCGGCCAAGCAGCTAAAGTTTTTGCGCTAAGCTTGCCCATAACCAACGCCTGATTGGCACGAAGCAAAGCTTCGATGAAATTATTTTCTCGCAAAGCGATTTGCGCTAGACCAATTCGCGCCCGACAACCGCCATTGGGATTATAATCAATGGCTTTTAGAAAGAACTCCTTAGCGCTTTCGAGTTCGCCTTCTTGCAAAAAGAGCTGCCCCAAACGTCCACCCACCACACTCGGTCGATGCGGACGTTCTTTTACCGTCAAAACTCCGCCTTGTTGGATTTTTATTTGCGCTTCTTTAATTTCCTGTTGATGCGCTTCATACTTTTCCACGGCGTTTGCCCAAGCCTTCACAGCAACATCATAAGCTTCCGGCACCCTGACTTCTTTGAGCAAACTTCTTATTTGCCCTATAACAGCTCGAAACCAAATGCGCTGATTGTTGTGCCCTGCAAAGTTGCCGTCCGCAAGGACTTCTGCCCTGTTATAAATCTCAAAAGCACTGGCAAATTTTCCCTGCTTAAACTCAATATCACCCGCTAAAGCGGCTAGTTGACATTGTCGACTACTGGAAAGTTCTTCGTGCGCAGCGGTTTTATCCATCAAGGCTAGGGCTTCAGCAAATTTCTTTTTTCCGATTCGTTGAGAGGCTCCTTTTAAAACGCCGCTCATTCCATCTTTGACTTCTTGATGATTTCGTTTTCGTTTTCGATTGCTCATAATTTCTTAACCACAGAGTTCACAGAAATAAAAAGGGCTGGTGTCTTGCTTATCAGACACCAGCCCATGTTGCAGAGTGAGCAAAACTACGAATGAACCCTTTCGGGTTCGTTCGTGATTATTATTTGTTTTGAGTTCACTCGAAAATAGTTTCATGACTTTTTACCCAGTCATGCCTCCGATACCACTTCAAATTCGGTCACTTGATCTCTCACACTTTTAATAGCTTCCTGAACTGTGTGAAATCGCGCTCTTTCACATAATTTCAAAAAAGAAGGGCTATATTTTTTTCCGGGTATTGGCTTGATACAAATTTTGCCGCGATTCAAAAACTTAACACTACTCGCGCTTACTCCTAATAACGCTAAACTTGTTAATCCTATGAACTTTTTTCGGGTAATTGCGTCGTTTAGGTTCATAATTCGCAAAAATTAACTTTCCCACATAAACCCGTCAAACAATAATGCTTAAAAAGGTTTAATATTTTATGAGTTTGAATAATTTACCGGCGCAAGCAATTGATTTGCTCCCAATAAGTCTGTATAGCCACTGGATAAAGTTGATGCTCCTGTTGTCGAATGCGTTCGTATAAAGTTTCCACACTATCTTGAGGTAAAATGGTCACGCGTCTTTGAGCTAAAATTGTGCCGCTATCGAGTTCTTTTGTGACAATATGCACGGTGCAACCGGTTTCTTTCTCGCCACTTTGCCAGGCTTGCTCCCAAGCTTTTTTACCCCGAAATTTAGGCAATAAAGAAGGATGAATGTTTAAAATGTGATTAGGAAATGTATTCACAAAATCAGCGCTTAAAATTCGCATAAAACCGGCCAAAATTACCAGATCCACTTGATGCTGTTTCAGCAAAGCAATCGTCTCGGTCTCAAACTTTTCGCGATTAATAAAAAAATGGGGCACTTGAAACTGCTTCGCTTTTTGCAAAACGCCCGCTTCTGCGATGTCGCTAATGACAAGTTTAATTTCCGCTTTTAATTGGTTTTGTTGAATGGCGTGATAAATCGCTTCAAAATTCGATCCCTTGCCTGAACCCAAAATTCCTAAAAAAGGTCGCCTCATGCGCCCATTTGCTGAATGAGTGTTGTCGTAGAACGCCCGGGCACTAAGGGTAAAATCTTAATTTCCGCTCCAACTTGCTGCAACGCTTTCAATTCTTCCGGATCGAGGGTGTCCGGCTTGTAGTCGCCGCCCTTAGCATAAATATCAGGCGCAATCGCTCGAATAAGTCGATCGCAGCGCACTTCTTCAAAAATAGTCACCCCATCAACACACGCCAAAGCCGATAAAACTTCCGCGCGATCTTCCTGACTGTTAAGGGGTCTTTTTTCGCCTTTCAAGGCTTTGACGGAACTGTCGCTATTGAGACCTATCCACAATATATCACCTAAGGCCTTGGCTTGCTGCAAGTAACGAACATGACCAACATGCAGCAAATCAAAACAGCCATTGGTCATGACAACCCGCTGCTTTTTCGCTCGGCACTGGTTTCTGAATAACTCAATTTCTTCAAAAGGCACTAATTTTAGGTTTCTCGCTTGCATTGGTTTTACTCTTGACCATTTTAACTTAACTCGCAACATCAACTTTTTTAAAAATTCATTTTAAGTATGATCGATCTTTTCTGGCTCGTCAGCTATTTAATTGTTACCGTTGGCCTAGCACTTTTTGGGCTTCACCGCTATTTCATGCTTTTTTTATATTATAAAAATCGTCATAAAGCCCAAAACCCCCTGTCTCATTTCGACGACCTACCTATCGTAACTGTTCAAATTCCCGTTTACAATGAAATGTATGTGGTGGAACGACTCATTCAATCTGTTGCTAAACTTAATTATCCCAAGGAAAAACTCGAAATTCAGGTTTTAGACGATTCCACCGTCGAAAGTCGGGATATTGCTGCTGAACAGATTAAATTAATTCAAGCAGAAGGGTTTGACATCAAACATATCGTCCGAACCAATCGCAAAGGGTTCAAGGCAGGCGCTCTCGCTCTGGGTTTACAACAAGCGCGTGGCGAATTTCTCGCCATTTTTGATGCTGATTTCATGCCGACTCCCAACCTGCTTCAGGAAACCATCCACTTCTTTACTAATCCTAACATTGGCATGATCCAAACGCGTTGGGGACATCTCAATCGCCATTATTCCTTACTCACGCGTATCCAAGCCCTGTTTCTCGATGGTCATTTACTCATCGAACAAACCGCCCGCAACATGTCCGGACGCTTTTTTAATTTTAACGGAACCGCTGGCATCTGGCGCAAAAGCTGCATTGAAGCCGCCGGCGGTTGGCAGCACGACACGCTTACTGAAGATTTAGATTTGAGTTATCGCGCGCAAATGAAAGGATGGAAATTCATTTTTCTTCCCCACCTCATCACTCCCGCTGAGTTGCCAGTAGAAATGAACGCTTTCAAAAGCCAGCAACATCGCTGGGCCAAAGGCAGCGTGCAAACCTGCAAAAAACTTTTACCCAAAATTTGGCGCGGCAACTTCCCTTTTCGCATCAAACTCGAAGCCACCCTTCACTTAACCAGTAATTTCGCTTACCTGTTACTTTTTGCTATGTGTCTTCTCATTAACCCTTCACTCGCTCCCACCAAAGCTTTGAACTGGAGCGAAATGCTTTATATGCATATCCCCATTTTCTCTTTTGCTTCGCTTTCCGTTATTATCTTTTATCTTTGCGCTCTCAAAGAACTTCATAAAGATTGGTGGCGCGAGTTGTGGTGCGTCCCTTTTCTCATCGCTACTGGTATCGGCATGTCCGTGAATAACGCTAAGGCCGTTTTGGAAGCCATTTTCAATTATCAAACCGGTTTTGCGCGCACTCCTAAATACGGCATCCAAAAACCTAGAGAACAATGGCAAAAGAAAAAATATCTCGCTTTCAAAAACTTCTTACCCTTAGTCGAAATTTTGATGGCGCTATATTTTGGTCAATTTATCGTGCGCGCGATAAAGAATGGTGCTTACTTGGGTGCTTGCATGCCTTCACTTTTCTTTTTTGGTTTTCTGTACGTGGCTTTACTTTCCCTTTTCCAACATCGCCACTTCCAATTTTTGACCTTTTCGAATCGCGAATCGACTACTTAAATTCATGAAAATTGTTTTAGCTTATTCCGGGGGGCTTGACACCTCGGTCATTTTAACCTGGCTCAAAGAAAAATATCACGCCGAAATCATCGCCTTTTGTGCCAATATTGGACAAGAAGAAGAACTCGACGGCCTGGAAGCAAAAGCCCTTCAAACCGGCGCCTCAAAATGTTATATCAGCGATTTACAAGAAGAGTTCGCGCAAGATTTTATTTTTCCCATGCTTCAAGCTAGCGCGATTTATGAGAATCAATATTTCTTAGGCACCAGCATTGCACGACCGCTCATTGCAAAAAAAATGATCGAAATTGCCAGAAAAGAAGGCGCCAGCCACATTGCTCACGGCGCTACAGGCAAGGGCAACGATCAAGTCCGCTTTGAATTAACTGTAGCAGCACTAGCGCCTGAACTTGAAGTTATCGCTCCTTGGCGCGATCAAACTTTTCGTGAAACTTTTCCAGGTCGAACCGAAATGATTGCTTATGCGGCAAAACATAAAATTAACGTAGAGGCCAGCGCTAAAAAACCTTACTCCATGGATCGTAACCTGCTTCATATCTCTTATGAAGCCGGAATCTTAGAGGATCCATGGCTCGACGCCTCCACACCCGACCATCGCGCCATGTATAAACTTTCCGTTTCACCCGAAGAAGCGCCTGATCAACCGGAATATGTTGAGTTGGAATTCGAGCGAGGCAATTGCATTGCCGTAAATGGAAAAAAATTATCACCCCTCCAGGTTATGAAAACTCTGAACCAACTCGGCGGCAAACATGGCATCGGTCGCGTTGATCTAGTCGAAAATCGATTTGTCGGCATGAAATCGCGCGGCATTTATGAAACTCCAGGCGGCGCTATTCTCCATTTTGCGCATCGACAACTCGAAACATTAACCATGGATCGCGAAGTCATGCATTTGCGCGATAGCTTGATTCCTAAATATAGTGAACTGGTTTATTACGGTTTCTGGTTTTCCCCAGAACGAAACTTTTTACAAGCGGCCGTCACCGAATCTCAAAAAAATGTGACCGGCACCGTGCGCCTCAAACTTTATAAAGGAAACTTAATCACCGCCGGACGCAAATCGCCTTTTTCGCTTTATAATCCGCATATTGCCACGATGGAAGAAGATCCCACACAAGCTTACAATCAAGATGACGCCACCGGCTTCATTCGATTAAATGGATTGCGTTTAAAAGTGGCTTCTCAAATTCATCGCGCAAAATAATAAAACCGCTTACGCTAGGTCCATGATGGCGACGTGGTTGAAAATATTAATTCAAAAATTGGGAAAATCGCGCGTTTCGATTGATCCGAAAATTCTTGAAATTCACGCAAAAGACGCCTGGTTCGCTTCACATCGACCCGAGGCCGTCGTATTTGCCGATTCCACAGCCACCATTAGTAAAACATTACAATTTGCGAACCGACACAAAATTCCTGTCACCGCACGTGGCGCGGGACGCGGTTATGTGGGCGGTTGCGTGCCTCAACGAGGCGGCATCGTGCTTTCCTTAGCGCGCATGAACCGCATTAAAGAACTACACGTTGAAGATGGCATTGCTGTGGTAGAACCGGGCGTCATTACGGGCGATTTGCAAGAAGCCGCAAAAAAGAAAGGTCTCTTTTATCCACCCGACCCCGCCAGTTTAAAAGAATGCACCCTGGGCGGAAATCTCGCAACCAATGCGGGTGGTCCGCGCTGTTTAAAATATGGTGTCACTCGACATTACATATTAGGCCTAACCATCGTTTTAGCTGATGGTTCGGTTGTAAAAGTGGGCAGTCGCACAATGAAAAATAAAAGCGGCTTCGACCTCGTTGGCCTTTTTGTGGGAAGTGAAGGAATGTTAGGAATTGTTTCGGAAATAACTGTCCGACTCTTGCCACTCCCCACGCATCGCGGCGCACTTTCCGCAAGCTTTACCACGGCACAACATGCCGCCAAAGCTGTGCAAACGATTTTGCAAAAAGGCATTTTACCTTCCGCATTGGAAATTGCTGATCGTTTTACTTTGGAAGCTGCACGCAGCCATTTAGGAAAAAATAAACTCATTCCTCCTGGCAAAGCACATCTTCTCATCGAAGTGGACGGCAATCGAGCCAGTGTGCAAAATGATTTAAAACGATTAACACAAATAGTAAAACAATGCCAAGCACTACAGATTATTACGGCAGAAACCGAACAAGAATGCGAAAAACTTTGGGAATTGCGTCGACAATTTTCACAGTCACTCAAAGCGACCGGTCTCACCAAACTAAACGAAGATATTGCCATTCCACGAAGTCGTTTGATCGATTTATTTGCTTTTGCCGAGAAATTGCATCGTCGCTACCAAATCCCAGTCGCCTGTTTTGGTCACGCTGGTGATGGCAATATTCATGTTAATCTCATGGTTGATTTATCAACCCGTGGTATTTCTAAAAAAATGAATCAAGCACTGGATGAACTGTTCCATCAAGTTCTCGCGTGGGATGGCGTTATCACAGGTGAACACGGCATCGGCCTTGCCAAAAAACGGTGGTGGCCCAAAGCAGCCTCTCGTGAATTGCGCGCACTCCATGCTAAAATTAAAAAAGTATTGGATCCTTATGATTTATTAAACCCAGGCAAGTTTGTATAAAATTAAGCCTTTTTCCTTATCCGTATTTTTTGAGCATCAATGATTACTAAATTTTCTATCAGTTCGCGATCAGACACAGTTTTCAATAAGCGTTCGAGTGCTTCACAAGAAACAAACAACTCAAACCTAATTTTTAAAGTCTGTCCAAATCTTCTCAGCCGCCTCTCGAAATGCCCGGCTAACTGGCATATCCGGATAGCGTAAAACGACAGGTTTTCCTTGATCGCCCGCTTCTCGCGTTGCCATATCAATAGGAATCTGCGCCAGCAAGGGAACCTCCAATTTTTCTGCTTCCGCCTTACCTCCTCCACTCCCAAAAATATCGTAACGCTTGCCATCGCTGGGACACAAAAAATAACTCATGTTTTCGATCAAGCCGAGGATTTTGACATTCACTTTGCCAAACATGCCAACCGCTTTTCGCGCATCAATGAGTGCTACTTCTTGTGGTGTGGTGACAATGACAGCGCCTGTTAACACTACATTTTGCACAACCGTCAGTTGAATATCGCCTGTGCCTGGTGGCAAATCCAAAATCAAAACATCCAAATCACCCCAGACAACGCCACGTAAAAATTGTTGAGTAAAACGTGTTACCATAGGGCCGCGTAAAACTGCCGGGGCAGCAGCATCGACCAAAAAACCCATGCTCATTAATTTTAGCCCGTAACGCTCAATGGGAACGATTTTTTCATCTTCAGTTGCTTGCGGATTTTCTGTCGTGCCAAACATCAATGCCATGCTCGGACCATACATATCGCAATCGCAAAGGCCCGTTTTCAAATTCATTTGTTCAAAGGCGCATGCTAAGTTGGCAGCAACTGTGGATTTACCCACCCCACCTTTACCGCTGGCAACGGCAATAATATGTTTCACGCCAGGAATGGAAAATTGAGAATCGCTCGGCGATGTTTTTGCTGGAGTCGCAACTGCCTGACGAAGAATATGAATATCAAAACGTTCAATCTCTTGAATATCTTCTAAAGCAACCTGAATGTCGTTTCGCAACTTGTCCACTACCGCTTCTTCGTTCGTTGAGAGGGATAAAGTAATGACAGCCACCCCTTTTTCAATTTGAACCGATTGAACTAACCCAAAAGAAACAATATCCCGGCTAAAACCCGGATATTTCACCTGTTTAAGTTTTGCTTGAATGATTTCTTCCAAAGCCATATGACAAAGTCGGAAATTACCTTATTTTTTCTCATGTGCAATGACACTTTTTAATTTTAGCAAAATTAACTCCCATGAAATTTATTGTTACCTGCGGCCCAAGTTATGAGCCTATTGATGAAGTGCGGTTAATCACGAATTTTTCTACTTCACAACTCGGCACTGAACTGACCAATTTTTTACGAGCAAAAGGAGATGATGTCATTTGTTTAAAAGGTTTGGGTAGCACTTATTTCGGGAACAATGCTGCCACTCAACTCATTTCTTTCTCCACCTCAGACAATCTGGCTCATCAACTCCAAAGAATTGCTAAAGACAACGAAATCAACGCAGTCTTTCATGCAGCTGGAGTGAGTGATTACCAAGTCGTTGGCGTTTACTCTTCTGCAGGTCAATCCATTGCAACCAAAAAAATTACCACATCCGAAGGTGAAATTATTATGCACCTTAAACCAACGACAAAAATTATTCGCTCGTTGCGCGAATGGTTTCCTAAAGCTTTGCTAGTCGGTTGGAAATACGAAGTGGAAGGCGATCAAGAATCAGCTCTAGCCAAAGGCCGCGAGCAAATTCTTACTGCTTCTACAGATGCTTGCGTGGTTAATGGACCTCTTTTCGGAACAGGGTTTGCGCTTTGTCAAAAAGATAAAGACCCCATTTTTTTCTCGCAACGACCCGATCTTTTTGAAGCGCTTTATCGTTTGGGTAGTGTCCTAATTTGATCACGAATTTTAAAGTTTAGGTTTAGCACGAGAAGCAATATAAGCCCTGACTGCCGTTTCGGGTGATTGTACAGGATAAAATTCAAGCACGGTTACAAGTTGGTTATTGGACGGATCAACCCAAGCGTAGCAATGTTTAGCCTTATGGCCGGACAAATTATAAACTAAGACACTACCATCCCATACCGTTTGACCTTTAAATTTTTCAGTGACATTTACGGCATGAGAAAACGAGCAAACACAGCCTTCTTTAGAGGCTATGGCTTTTTCAATTTCTTGTGGCTGCATTCTATTCACTCATACCAATTAAATCCTCAACAGTCCATAAACGATCAGTGACGCCTGCTGCCATTGCTGGTGTAGTGCGTAAAGAACCATGAATTTTAACGAAATTATAATAGGCAAAATGCAGACCAATCGCCGCTTTAAAATTCTCTAGCTTTTTACTGAAAGCATTTGTTAAACGGGTTAAGCGTCGGCAGTGCATTCGCATGGTCAGATTTTGACGTTCAACAATTGATGTTGAGATTTTGTCATATTGTGGTTTTCCAACGATACAAGAACGCTCGGTTTTGACCACTTCCGCAGGGCTATACCTACCTTGATTTGTAAGGTCTGTGACTGAGTAGGTTTTTACTATCTGTCCATAATCAACATCTGAGCCGAAACCCACTTCCACGGCTTCAATATAAGCCCGCAATGAATCAGAGCTAAGTTGAATGCGATTAGTGAGGCGAGAGGCCAAATCAGATAAAAATGCTTTAGCATGATAAGAATCACGTTTACCCACCATGTAACAAGGAACGATTTTAGTTTCCGCATCAATCCCAACAAACGTCCAAACATCGCCTAATCCTTCTTTATAATCTTCTTGAGAAGCGTTTTTTTGTTTTTTTCCAATGAATCCCCACAATTCATCAACCTGAACGTTCGTAGAATTAAGATTACGCATTTTTTCATCGAGTAAATTTTCACAAGCTTGTCCAACCCGAACGCCTAAACGCATAATTGTGTCACGATGAACGCCTGTAATTCGTTCAATAGATCGGATGCTGTTACCCTCTGCCAAAGCGTTAATTGCTAAAACCCGTTTTTCTTTTTGTAAAATGTTTGCCATATTCTTAAATATGAATTAATGTAATACGAAAATTAAATATTGTCAACATAATTTTTGTAATACGAAAATATGTCTAAGAAAAAAGTTGGAAGACCTAAAAAACCGAAATCCAAAATAAAAAAAGTTTTTCCTATACGCTTATCCGATGAGGAAAGACGTATAATTGAAATAGCTGCAAAAACTAATAGGGAAAAACCAAGTAAATGGGCGAGAAATGTGCTAATTCAAGCTGCTAAAACTAAAGGAGGATGAGTTGCCTTTCGATGTTTTATTACTTCAGGTAAAAGCAAGCCTTTAGATGCTATCAATATTTCAGTTCCAACTCGTTTTGTTTGAATAGAATAATTTATGTCAAATAAAAATTGGCGACGCTGTAGATAAAGAGCTTTAATTTCTTTTGTATAATCATATGTTACTATCCAAGGTTGTCGCAAATTCAAAACAGCCTTAGCAACATCCTTGTGTTCATCACGACTGTAGTAATTTGTATATAAATATGAACCTTTATTAAAATAAGGAGGATCAATACAAAAAAAGGTTTTTTCAGTAAGAATTTTTTGCTTTTTCTGCATAAAATTGATTGCATCAAGATTGGTAAGATGGATTCGATTACGATACTTGGCTATTCGTCTAATGCGTTGCACCAGATTTTGGCGATTAAAGCGACAATCGAGCTTATAATTACCCGTTTGTGATTTTCCTCCTATAACACCAGCACCTTTAATAATTCCAGAACGGTTTGTTCTATTTAAAAAAAACGTTGCAAATGCCAATTGAAGAATATTGCTTTTGCTTGGTGTGGCATGAATTTGTTTTTGTCTGTGCCATTCTTTTATTGTAATCGGTGTTTTTTCTACTAATTCAACTAGTTCTTCTGTCCGATTTAATACACATTCCCAAAATGACCATATGGAAATATCTAAGTCATTAATATGTATATCGCTTACGTGTCCTTCATAAAGTAATGATAATGCTAATCCAGCTCCACCTGCATAAGGTTCAACATAATGACCTCTCTCTAAACGATTTTTACGAAGAATGGTTGAAACAAGATCGTATAAACAAGATTTACCGCCGGGATACCTAAGAGGAGATATTGTTTTTGCCATACTTTGAATGCTTTAACTTTCAAAGTAAAATATCATTCATTAATTCATCCGGCCAGAACTTTTTACAGGTTTGTTTTTTGGGCTTCCTCAGCTAATTTACAAATTAATTCTTTCAACGTATCCATATCATTATGAAGCTGAACTCCATTAAAGTTGGCAGATTTTTTATGGTGTTTCGTTGTATTGCCATAATGAGAGATGCGTTCCAAAGCTTGCCTTATTGAGTAATTATCATCTTTATTATTAAATCCCATGGATTGAAGGTGATTCTTGCTCAGAAAACTATAAAAATCTGTACCAGAGGGCCGCCCAACCTTCGCGGTTAAAGATTCAAAAAATACCCATGTTCCCACAGAAATAAGAGGAGTATGTTTTTCTAACTCTATTGAACAGAGCGACCAGTATATTTGTTCCAGTTTAAAACTGGGTATAGCTTTTAATTTGTCACGAACATCTGATTCATAGGTAATGTATTTAGGTTTGACAGGATTTTTCGGTGGTATTTTTCGTTTTTTCTTTTCTCCTATATATTGTTCTTGTGAAAGCGATTCTGGAACAATTCGCTTACCCGTAATACCTTCTAAGGTTCCAAGCGAACGGGAGTAATCTATAATTTTAGGGGCATTAGCTCTTGAGCTAACAGCCCCATTAAGCAAATCTTCAATGAATTGTTTTAATAATTGGTCAAAATCAGATTTTGGTCGGTTCCTAGAAATATCTTCTATATTACTATTATCGATGCCAAGCACTTCACGCAACATAGGGTTGCCAAGGTATCTTTGAACTGTTGTCAACTTACCTTTGCGAGCATTTGCTGAGATAAACTTATTTTTTTCAGCGTAATCTAAAACAGACTGAGCAAGTATATTTTTTTTATCCCCAATATGACGTGTTTTTTGTTCAGAACTCCACTGCTTCCTCCCGATACCACCTTGAAGTCCACCATGTATTCTTTCAAGCCATGTAGCGACCGATTGTTTATTATCAAATATAACAGCAGGCACTTCTGATATTTTTGGATTCTCTTCAGAAAGCTTCTTAAAATCTTTACGTTGATTTGGGGGCGCCAAATCTGGGTCATTAAGCAACATGATTGCACACATTCGGCGATTGCCCTCTACAACTGTATATGACAAATTTTCCTTTTTTCCTCTTTTATTTCCTTCTGTAGGAATTAAGGCAAAAACTTCTAATGGATTTAGCTGTTCTTGTTTTACTATATCCTTGGCAAGTTGATAAACGTATTCCTCTTTACACAAATATTCAATTACCTCAGCCTGGTTTTCATAAGGTTCATGTCTTGGATTTTCGAGATCAAGAAAAATTCTATCTATTAAAATTAGCTGTATATTTTTCATTTCATTCATCTTATGTTCTTTGAAAGGACTGTTATACCTTGTAGAGGTTTATACAGGAACACTCAAATGGCTATTAAAAACTAAATCCAAATTAGGACACTACCATCGTTTGCTTTGATTTGACCATTGTCTAAAATTTTGCTAAACTATTGGTAATGTCGAATTTAATTATAGGCAAGCATTATCCCACGCGAGAAAAAATCGTCGAGATTGCTTGCACTTTGATGCGTAAAAAAGGGTTTCATGCAACCACTTTGGACGATATTTTAAAAGAATTAGGCATGAGCAAAGGCTCTTTTTTCTATTATTTTAAATCTAAAGAAGCTTTAGGCTACGCAGTGATTGAACGTTTTCGCGAACGTCTTATGAATTTCACTAGTTTGTCTCTAGGTCAGGTTAATAAATCGCCTATGGAACGGCTCAATTTACACTTCGAAAATCTCATTAACGATTTCAGTCAACATGAATGTCCCACCGGTTGTCCATTCGGGATGTTAGCTCAGGAACTAAGTGAAAGACATCCCGGATTTCGTTTGAGATTAGCTGAAATTTTCGACGAGTCTAGCGGCCTTTGGCAAAAACTTTTAGAAGAAGCCAAGGCGATAGGTGAGCTTTACGAAGCTGTGGATTGCAAAGCACTTGCTGATTTTTTAGTTGGCGACTTGCAAGGAGCTCTTCTCTTAATGAAAACCACTCAAGACGTGGGTCGCTTAAAACGTCATCTCTTTCATACACGCGACTATCTCACTTCACTGCGGGCTTATTAATTTTTTGATCCATTAAATTTGCTGGATGCCAACCCGTAGTTCAGTAACATATCACCTTCATGACTCATTTTCCTACTTTGAGCATCGTAGCGCCGATTTATAATGAAAGCGGCAATCTCGCGCCTTTGATCCAAGAAATCGAAACTGCACTACAAAGTTATTCTGCCACATGGGAAATCATTTTAGTCGACGATGGCAGCACCGATGAATCGCGAAAAATACAAACATTACTAAAGCTTCACCGCGTCTCAAACCGCTATTTTTAAAACGTAATTTTGGCCAGACTGCTGCCCTTTCCGCCGGCATTGATATCAGCACTGGAGAAGTCATTGTCACGATGGATGCCGATCGCCAAACTGATCCTGCCGACATCATGGCATTACTCAACAAAATGGCGGAAGGCTACGATGTCGTAAGCGGATGGCGAAAAGCGCGTCAAGACCACTTTTTAACTCGCACTTTACCTTCTCGCATAGCCAATAAATTAATTTCCTTTTTTACTGGCGTGCCATTACACGATTACGGCTGCTCCTTAAAAGTCTACACCCGAGAAACTATTTCCAGTTTTCGATTATACGGCGAAATGCACCGTTTTTTACCAGCGCTTTGCACATGGCGAGGAGCCAAAGTCGCTGAAATTCCAGTCAATCATCGGCCGCGCACGCAAGGCGTTTCCAAATATGGTTTGAATCGCACTTTTCGCGTTCTGCTTGACCTGCTCACTGTAAAATTTCTTTTGGAATATTCTACCAAACCCATGCGCGTCTTTGGCACAGCCGGCTTTTGTTTCACCGGCCTGGGAGTGGCCATTAGTCTTTACCTCACAGGCCTAAAATTTTTCGCTCATGAAAACATTGGCCAACGCCCACTTTTATTTTTAGGTATTCTCCTGATCATCGTTGGCTTACAACTCATTATGCTAGGATTAATTAGCGAATTGCTCGTGCGCATTTATTACGAAAGCCAAAATAAAACCGTCTACCAAATCGACCATTCAACCCGACGTTAGCGCGTGAAACCTAAAAAAATTTTAGTGTTATGCCTCCGCTATTTAGGGGACACACTTTTAACTCGACCCGTTTTACGCACTAGCCAAACGGTTCCCTCAAGCCCAAATCGACATTCTCATTCCTCAAGGAACCGAAGTTGCTTTTAGAACACTTTCCTTATTCATTCCATATTTTAAAATGGCTCGCTCTCAATCTGCGACGCTTCCTATACTTTTTCACATTTTTAACCAACATTACGATTGGACAATTGATCTTGCGGCAACGATCGCACCGCATTTTTAACCCTACTTTCGCATGCCAAACATCGAATCAGTTACGAAAAGAAAAAGCCGCGCAGCAACGATGGCGCAGTCAACTTACAACATCCGCATCTCTCACGAAAAAAGAAACCGCACATCTTATATCAACATCAAAAACTCCTCGAAACTTGCGATGTTTCATTCCAAGGCATTTCTCTAGAACTCAAAGCAAGCCAAAAAGCTCAAGACTTTCTATCTCATCACTCTTCAGCACTTTATTCTGATAAAAAATATTGCTAGCCCATCTGACCTCGCGCGACATGCAAAAAGCCTACCCATTTCTCTAGTTCGCGAAGTGATAGCCCATTTAATAAAACAAAATTGCGCGATCATTTTTACACACGGCACAGCACTGCAAGAAAAAGATTATGTAACCTAATGCATCCAAAATTTTCCAACAGCCCATCTCAAAATGATGCCCGCACTCAGTTGGGGTGAGCTGATTGCCCTCGTCTCAAAAAGTGATGTTTATTGGGGTGTTGACACCGCTCCCACTCATCTTGCCTCTGACTTACAAAAACCCATGCTCGTTCATTACGGCCCTTCGAATGCTCCTCAGTGGCACCCTTTAAATCCTCAGGCCGATATCATAATTTCCTCTTGTGACTGTTTAAAGACAAAGCAAAAACTGTGTCCTGAAGGTGTGAGCGGCAAATGTTTTCACGCATTATCCTCTGACTCTATTGCATCCATCCTTAGTAAAAAACTGTCTTACTTCAACAACTGATAAAGTCTCTGAAGATTTTCACGATCTTCATGCATATCCTCACTCTTCGGAGTTTCTAAAACTTTGGGAACAGCAAAAAAACGCTTATCATTCAGCAACCATCGAAACGTCGACAACCCAATCTTCCCTTTGCCAATATGCTCGTGTCGATCCACTCGCGATCCCAAAGCTGTCTTGGAATCGTTCAAATGAAAAGCCGCAATTTGCCTTAGACCGATTAATTCATCCAATCGCGAAACCGTTTTTTCATAACCCTTTTCTATATGAATCTCATAACCCGCAGCAAAAAGATGCGCAGTATCAACACAAACACAAAATCGTTTTGGCTTTTTCACCTTTCCTAAAATAGAAGCCAAATGCTCCAACTCATGCCCAATTGAGGTTCCCTGACCCGCAGTGGTTTCCAAAGCAATGCACGTTTTTAAATGCGAGGTCTTCTCAATCACCTCGTTCAACGCTTTAACAACCCGACGTATTCCCGCTTCCACACCCACACCCAAATGAGCGCCAGGATGCAATACCAAAAAGGGCAGCTGTAATTGATCCGCCCGCTGCAATTCTTCAACGAGAGCATGAATCGATTTCTTTCTCACATCCCCCTCAGGAGCTGCAGGATTAATAAGATAACCGCTATGCGCAAAAACACATTGTAACTCTTTTCGACGAGGATGCTCCAGAAAAGGACGACACATTTCTTGCCTCAAAGGAGGCGCAAACCATTGACGATTGCTTTTTACAAAAATCTGCATCACGCCACATCCCACGGATAAAGCCCGATCAATTGACAAATCAAAGCCGCCCGC
The DNA here is from genome assembly GCA_041395165.1 of Verrucomicrobiia bacterium. GTDB lineage: Bacteria > Verrucomicrobiota > Verrucomicrobiia > JADLBR01 > JAIBCM01 > JAIBCM01. The sequence goes on along the minus strand of JAWLBA010000001.1, from coordinate 342,113 downwards.
GATAGAAACATGAGCACCTAAACTGGAAATAATTTTGGTATACCCCACTATTTTTGGCATAATTGATATTTGTATTACATCCATTGACGCCTTAGCACAATTCGATAAGCTATTTTTCTTATTTCATGGACTACCTTAAAAAAGCGCGCGCGGTAATTGATTTAGAAATTTCCGCATTGAACGATTTAAAAAAGCGTTTGGGCATTTCCTTTACCAATACGGTTAAGCAAATGCTGCAAAGCTTGCAAAAGGGCAATAAAATCATTGCTACCGGCATTGGCAAATCAGGACATATCGCAGAAAAAATTGCCGCCACGTTAACCAGCACGGGAGCACCTTGTATTTATTTGAATTGTGTGAATGCTTTGCATGGCGACTTAGGGATTCTTTCAGAAGGAGACACACTTCTCATTTTCAGTTATAGCGGCGAAACTCAGGAGGTGCTACAAGCTCTGCCAGCACTTGCTCGACATCGCATTCAAATGATTGCCATGACAGGCAATGCCAAATCACATTAGCCCGCAGCGCGCACATTCATTTAGATGTGAAAGTGAAACGCGAAGCTTGTCCGCTGAATTTAGCTCCTACCTCTAGCACAACCGCCATGCTAGCTCTAGGCGACGCCCTCAGCGATGGTTTTATTAGAAGCACGGGATTTAAAAAGAAGATTTCGCGAAATTCCATCCTGGTGGAACCATTGGAAAAAATTTACTACTCCGTGTCTCCGATGTCATGCGTCCACCCGACCAAATGGCACTGGTTTCAGAAACTGCAACGGTCATGCAAGCCTTGGCAGCCACAACAAAAGCTCGCGCGGGAGCTGCGATCGTCGTCGATTCTCGAGGTAAACTGGCCGGTATTTTTACTCAGGCGATTTTGCCCGTTACTATCAAACCAATTCACAAATTGGTCAGGAAAAAATTAAAAAAGTTATGACATCACACCATCACTGTCGGTAAAGACAAGCTGGCGGTAGCTTTAAAAATTTTTTGAAAAACATAATATTGACGATTTAGTTGTTATCGACCACAAAAGTAACCCTGTCGGTCTTGTGGATGCGCAAGATTTGGCTAAACATAAATTAGTATAATCGAAAAGAAGAAAGAAATCCTATGGCAGTTAACGCAAACGACCTTCGTAAAGGTATGGCAATCAAACATAATAATGATACTTGTGTGGTGTTGGAAGTTTCCTATCGCACTCCCGGCAATCTTCGCGCTTTTGTGCAAGCCACGCTTCGCAGTGTCAATACGGGAAAATCTTTAGTGCAACTTTTCGGCAGCACAGAAAAAGTCGAAGAAGTTATGTTGAACCGAAGCAAATTAGAATTCAGTTACAAAGATCAAAATGGCTATCATTTTATCGATCCGCAATCCTATGATACTTACACGTTACAGGAAGATTTAATCAGCGAGGCCAAAGATTACCTGGTGGAAAATTTGAGTGTTGAAGTGCTTTTTATTGAAGACAAAGCCGTCTCTTTAGAATTACCCTCAAGCGTTGTTTTAAAAGTGACTGAATCACCAGAAGGCATTCGAGGCGATTCTGCCAATAACGTCATGAAAACAGCCACTATGGAAACCGGCCTTCAAGTGCAAGTGCCTCTTTTCATCAAGGAAGGCGAATCACTCAAGATCGACACGCGCACCGGCTCCTATATGAGTCGAGCTTAAACTTTGAAGAAAAGTGATCAACGGTGACTAGAAATGCTAACTTGGACGAAGAAATAAGAGAAAAACCCACCGCGCCAAAGATGAAATGGATCTAGTTTTTCTTCGAGAGTTACTTAAGAAAGAACAAAAAAATAATAAAATTGACGGACAAAATTAAGCCTGTTAAATTATTATATTATGGTTAATTTTCCTGCCATCTTAAGTGAAAAAGCGCTGCTACTATTGAGCAACGTGATGGCGGGGTGTTAACCTGAAAAGAAGAATTTTTGGTTTAACCCCACTGGTAAGTGGGGTTTTTTTATGGAAAAAATGAGAAAGAAAAGTTATGAGCGAAAAAGTTAGAATTTTTGATACCACCTTGCGCGATGGCGAGCAATGCCCGGGCGCAAGCATGAATAACCGTGAAAAAATGGAAGTAGCGCGACAACTCGAGCGCTTAGGCGTAGACATTATCGAAGCAGGTTTTCCAGTCATTAGTGACGGAGATTTCGCGTCCGTTTCTCAAATTGCTAAAGAAATTCGAACTCCCATTATTACGGGATTAGCACGTTGCGTTCCCAAAGATATCGATGCTGCGGGCGCCGCTTTGAAAGCAGCCGGAAAACGCGGGCGCATTCATGTCTTTCTCGGCACTTCCAAGATTCATCGCGAATTTAAATTTGGCAAAGCACAAAACGAAATTTTACGTTTGGCCGTGGAAGGCGTGAAACGCGCGCGCACTCATGTCAAAGATATTGAATTTTCACCGGAAGACGCTTCTCGAACAGAATTAGATTTTCTCGTGAAAATTGTGGAGGCGGCCATTTCTGCAGGCGCTACGACAATTAACATGCCAGACACCGTGGGTTATTCCACTCCGGAAGCTTACGCGCACATGTTTCGTTACGTGATAGAAAATGCTAAAGGCGCAAAAAATGCTATTTTCAGCACACACTGTCATAACGATTTAGGATTGGCGGTAGCCAATTCTTTAGCCGCCGTGCAGGCGGGAGCGCGTCAGGTGGAATGCACTATTGACTGAATTGGTGAACGCGCAGGCAATGCCGCTTTGGAAGAAGGTGGTCATGGCAATCCAAACGCGCCCGGATATTTATCAAGGCATCAAAACCAACATTCGCACACGAGAAATTGTAAAATTGTCTCGCTTAGTTTCGCGCATGCAGCTTTTTAGTGCAACGCAATAAAGCGATCGTAGGCGAAAACGCTTTTGCTCACAGCTCTGGCATTCATCAAGACGGTATTTTGAAAAGCGAGAAACGTATGAAATTATGGACCCGCACGATGTAGGATGGGGCGACACAGAATTGCCATTAACTAAACACAGCGGTCGTCACTATGGCAATACGATTAAAACATTTGGGCTATCAACTCACAGAAAAAGAAATGGATGCGGTGTTTGTATGATTTAAAGAAATCGGCGATCGCAAAAATTTGTTTACGACGATGATTTGGCAGCATTGATCGACGATCAAGTTTTAGAAACACACGAAACTTATACTTTAGACTATTTGAACGTCACCACAGGAAATAAAACTATCGCCACTGCTACCGTCCGATTAAAAACAGGCAACGAAATTAAACAGGATGCAAGCACGGTGATGGTCCCGTTGATGCCGCTTTAAAAACAATCGATCGCATCACGGGTAAACGTGGGGCATTAAAAGATTACCAGTTGCATGCAGTTACTGGAGGCAAGGACGCTGTTGGCGAAGTCACAATAAAAATTGATTTTGGCAATAACGAACTTGTCACAGGCAAAGGAGCCAGCACGGACGTTATTGAAGCTAGTGTTCGCGCTATTTAAATGCAGTCAATCGCGTGCTCACCCAAAAAATGATAAAGAAAAAAGGTGCTAAAGGTCCTTAAGCAAAGTTCAAAATCAAGCAGCGACAACTTCGAAAACTGGATTTTGTTTTTAAAAATTGAGTTAAGCTTTCGTATTTTTGGTTCACATTGCGCCTGTTCGATTGTTTTCAACACACGGGCTTCACTCATGATAAAGCGATTGCGTTTATAAAGCAGATAATCATTCCTTTGCGTTTCCGGCGTTAAATTAATAGTCACCAAATTCGCGCCTGCTTCCAAAGTCGGGATAACCTCGATCCCCAACGAGGTTCATGGCACTGACTGCAGGAATAATCCAATGCGGATTTTTTAATCGCATCCAAACCAAACATTTCAAAACTGATTCTAAACTTGCTATAGGCTCTTCGCGATAAGGTGTTTGATCACCTGGAATAAAAGGGCTGACACTACCTCCCACCAGCAATCAGAAAGTAAATGAAGCGTTTCCTCGACATGGGCTTGTGTTTGTTGAGGCAACCCCAAAATAAAGCCAGAAGAAACAAACCAGCCTGTTTCCGCCAAAAATCGAATTGTTTCCAAACGTCGTTGAAAATTGCCCGGCGCTTGCACTTGTTGATAATGCCAAGCATTGCCCGTTTCCAATTTTAAAATATAATAACTTGCTCCCGCTTCTTTTAATGCGGCGTAAAGACTCTTATCCAAAGTACCCAAACAAACGCTAATCCCTAAAGAAGTTTCTCGTTTGATCGCATGAATCAACGGAAGAACAATTTCGCGAACCGCAACTGGATCTTCGCCTGCTTGCAAATTAATATCAGTAACACTTGCCGGAAGTTGCTCAAGAATAACCTCTTTTAATTGTTCCAAAGAAAGACGATAACGACTTAATCCCTGATTTTCGCGTCGCATACCACAATAACAACAATTTTGCCGGCAAAAATTAGAAACCTCTATCACGCCACGCACAAAAACTTTATTCCCGAAAATCTCATTGCGTAAGGCTCCTCCCTGAGCAATAGATTGCACTTCGAAAGCATTATTTTCGAAATGAGCATTTCGATCTCTCAAAACTTTTCTTTCCTTCATACAGCGTGTGTCATTTTATCTTTCCACCATTTTTTTCGGCCCCATTTGACCGGCCAGGGCAACCAACAAATCAGCCAACCCATAACTCGAATCAAACTCCACGCTACTATACCCCAAGAATGGCGCCATAGCATAATACAATTTACTTTCCTACATAACGTTTTGGCAAAAATAAGCTCCATCAGCAATGTTATTAATATCCCCAATAACCCCACCCCCCACCTATGATCCAAACCCAAAAAAAGAAACCAACCCAACAATGGAAAAAGAATAACTTGTGCCGCAAAACCCACGGGCTGACACCATCGAATCGTCTTTTGCCAACGCAAATAGTGTAAAAGCGCCTTTCCCCACCCCTTTTCCTCTGCGGTAGTTTCCAAAATATCTTCACCAACTTGTGAATTTCCCAACCTTTTCCCCAACACAAAATCGTCCGCCAAGGAACATCCTAGCGTTTCCCAAAAAATAGAATTTTTTACCTCATCAGCATGAAAAAGCAAACTCGCGCCAAAACCCAAATCCTTCCTTTTTTTTTGCGTCAACGCCATAATGCCAGGAAAAAGTTCCACATTCACAAAAAGCGTTTCCAACATCGCCGGAACCGAATCAAAATGTCTAATCACATAAGCATGCGTTAAAAGCCGCCCATTCCCTTGAGCAAATTCTTCTCGCGCTCTTCGTATAAAACCTGGTGGCGCGACAATATCCACATCACTCCATAACCACCATTCTCCTTGAGCATAACGGGACAAAATCCGTTGCCACGAAATTTTAGGATTAGGAAATCGATCCGGTTCCGTTCGCCAAACGATTTTAACTTGTTTCCAGACATGAGAAAAACTTAATGTCCACTTATCCAAAATAGGTTGCCACAATTTGCGTTCACCTTCCCAAAACCCAAGCAACACCTCGCATCCTTCATCCAATTGAGATAAAAAAGATTCTAACGCTTTTTCAATTCTGGCTATATTTTGACAATCAGAAGTCAAAGGCACAGGTTTAAAAATGGTTAAAAACGCAATCTTTTTACCTTTACCACTTTCGGGTAATTCCATTTTTTTTCGTTTCACGAGCCCAAGTGCCATACACCACCAGACAAATGCCAGCAAAGTCCACCCCCAAAACCATCCCTCAACTAGCATGACGATCCACCACCCAGTTGCTCGGACTTGAAAATTCTTCCGCTAAACGTTGTTGAAACCAAGCAACCGTTCTTTTGACACTTTCTTCTATAGTTATTTGAGGTTTCCATCCCAACTCATCATACGCTTTTCGCGTTTTAAAAAATTGAATGTTTTTTGCCTGCCACGCCGTTTCCAAATTCAGTCGCAAACCCTTTTTCGTAACTAAACCTGCTGCCTCTCCCACGACACCTCCCAACATAATCAAACTCCACGGCAAAACCCATCTTGGCGCTGCTAAGCCCGTCATTTTCGCCAACAACTCCAAAAACTCTTGCAACCACAAATTTTCCCCTGCCAAAACATAGCGTTCGCCGCTTCTACCCTTCTTACCAACTGCAATCATGCCATCTGCTAAATCTTCAACATCCAAAAAATTCAGCCCCACACGACAGGAACAAGGAAAACGACGCAACAAAAAATCGCGAATGATTTGACCCGTCGGCGTCGGCCTTTCATCTTCAGCACCTAACAAAGAAGTCGAGCTAGCAATGGTCACCGGAAGCCCGCGCTTCGCCCATGTCAGCGCCATTTGTTCCGCTTGCCATTTTGAAAATTTATACACTGACCATTTCGAAACTTGATAAGGATAATCTTTTTCCGTTAACGCGCGTGCAGGGCCACTTAAAATACTTGCCGAACTTAAATAAACCACTTGATTCACACGCGCTCGCCAAGCCGCACCCATCACATGCTCCGTTCCCCCCACATTCACGGCTAAAACTTCTTTGCGACCTCCCAACCCAAATCGATAAATACCACCCACATGAAAAATCGTAGCCACATCTTTACAAGCTCGATCCATCCCCACGCCCGACTCCAAATTACCCTCCACCACATCAACCTCCCCATCAAAAAGAGAAGCCGCCTTTTGAGAAGAACGCACAAAAATACGCACCGCAAAACCCTTCTCTATCAATCGACGCACTAAATGCCGACCAATAAAGCCTGTGCCACCGGTTACGAGAACTTGCTCTGCCATAAATGATTTGGCATCTTAGATTACCTTTATGGCGAGAGAAATCTTTTTTACAGCGGACGATTTTGGATTAACTTCTGAAGTCAACGCTGCCATTATCCATGCTCATCACCATGGTAAACTTCACGGAGCCGCCCTCATGATGGGCCAACCCGCAACAGAAGAAGCCATCACTCTCGCTCGCAAAACCCCTTCACTACAAATCGGCCTTCATCTTCATCTTAACGACTCTCAACCCTTAACCATGCAACGTTGGCCATGGGACCAATCACCAACCCAAGCAGGATTTGCCATCGGCTTTTCTTCACAAGCTCGCGAACTGGCTCGTCGCGAAATCCAACAGCAATGGCAAGCTTTTCAAGCAACTGATCTGCCCTGTGCTTTTATCAATGCTCATCATCACATTCATGCCCATCCCTACGTTTATTACACCTTGCTGCAAACGATATCCTATCAATTTCAAGGCTGGATTCGTCTGGGAAAAACTCAAACCTTTAAAAATAAAACGAATCTCCCCACAATCCTAATGAACCATTTTTTTCGACTCTATAAAAAATTTCATTCTTTTCGTATGACCAATACTTTGTGGGGTGTGGATCGCACTTTTTGCATGAATCCTGATGAAATTCGTCAAACCATTGTTAGTCTCGGCGATGGATTGCACGAATTTATTTTTCATCCTCGTAAAATCCGTAATGATTTAGACACCGAATGTTTACTCGCCTTACGCTCTTGCTCCTTAGTTTAACGTTTTTCGGCTGTTCGCATCTTGCTCAAACAGAAAAAATGTCGAACCCCTTTGATTTTGAAAAAGATCACTTCGCATTCGCAAACGAAACGGTTTGGAACTACGAATCAGGAAAACCATCGCTTAGAAAGAAAAATGAAAAACATTATACACGACGTTGTTTTGTTGTGGCGCGCGCAGCATTACAATTCTGGAAATTTGCAAAATTTACACCACAAAAACCCAAGCTCACTCAAGATAAATTAGTCGAACGCATTCGCCAAATTACGCGCACTCCCGTTTGGAAATCGGCCTTCCCCATTTCAGAAAAAATTGAAATCCCAGGCTATGCCAATTTAAACGAAGCCAGCCAAAAAGAACCCGTCATCTTTCAACAGAATATTGGCCTGGGTTGGCCCACTTATTTTCGACCAGGAAATTTTCCCATTGTTTTGCCCCCAAGCCATTTTCAACAAGCTAAACTCCACAACTTCCTTCAAACCTCATTACAGAAAAATCAACCTGTAATCGTTTGGCTGATTAATTTTCCTTCTCTAAGCATCAATCACGCCGTTGTTGTTTTCCATGTCACAACCCAACAAACCCAATATGATTACTTAGTTTACGATCCTAACACACCGCAGCGACCCTTAACACTTTCTTACCATCCTGATGTGCATCAATTTAATTTTGAAAAAACTTTTTATTTTCGAGGTGGCAAAGTTCAAGCTCGACCTGTTTACTTGAGTCCGTTCCAATAAATGCTATGTCCAAAATAAAAGTTGTAATCACTGGCATGGGAGCAGTTACCCCGTTAGGAAACGATTTATCCACCACTTGGACAGAGTTAATTCATGGGAAAAGCTCACAGCGACCCGTTACGCTTTTTGACGTTTCACAATGTCGTTGCCAAAGCGCTTGCGAAGCTCAACTCCCCTCGCTCCCGGTTAACAGCAAAACAATGTCCCGACTTTCTCGCGCCTCTCGCTTAACCATTCCAGCCGCGCAAGAAGCTCTCGCACAAGCCGGTCTTTCTTCTGTCTCATTTTTGCCTATTAGCTTAAGCACCACAGGTGGTGGGATGACGCTTGGAGAAACTTTTCTGAAAAAAGTTTTAACCCATAAAAAAGGAAATCTTTTAGGGCTAGTGGCTCGCTACCAACCTCAACAACAATTACTCGATCTTCAGGAACAACTTCGTGTCTCGGGTCCTTCCATGATCGTAGCCAATGCTTGTGCCAGTGGCGCCAATGCCATAGGCCATGCTTATGACATGATTCAAACCGGTCAAACAGACTATGTTTTAACTGGCGGTGCCGAGGCGTTAACAGAACTAATTTTTGTGGGTTTTGATTGTTTACAGGCCGCCTCAACCGAAGCCTGTCGTCCATTCGACAAAAATCGTTCCGGCCTCATCCTGGGAGAAGCCGCAGCCTTTTTAGTTTTGGAATCCGAAGCTTATGCACAAAAAAGAGGCGCTAAAATTTTAGCAGAAATAATCGGTTACGGTCACAGCACTGACGTTCATCACCTAACCCAGCCCGCGCCTCAAGGACATGCTCTGGTTCAAGCCATGCAAAGCGCTTGTGAATCTGCCAAAATTAATCCACAAGAAATTCATTACATCAATGCTCATGGCACAGGCACACCTTTAAATGACGCTGCAGAAACCGCTTCTTTCACAAATTTTTTCGGTCAAACATTGGCTCAAACAAAAATCAGCTCTACCAAAGCTCAAATCGGTCACACCTTAGGTGCTGCGGGCGCCATAGAAGCTATTTTTGCTACAAAAACTTTAATGCATCAACAGCTTCCGACCCAAATTAATTTAAAAAATCCCATTCCAGAAATTGCCTCGAGTTTAGCAACATCTTCTCGCTGCTCACAAACCGTTCATACTACCATGAGCGTTAATTTAGGATTTGGCGGCTCGAATGCTGCACTCATTTTTCGAAGTTATGTTAACTAACTCTTTTTCTCTAGCCGTTTGTGGCCAAGGCGCAGTTACCCCGAATGGTCTAGGTGTGTCTTCACTTCTTCAATCGGATCCTTGGCCTTTGCAAAAAATAGTTTCTCTTACCAACCCTGACAAAACATTTCCGGTTTACTCAGTCAATTTGAAAGAAGAACATTGGAAACCATGGCAACAAGAGCCGCGTTTGCGACGCGCAAGTCCTTTATCTTTTTTTATGATGGAAGCCGCTCATCAAGCACTTTCTCATGAAAACGATATCTCTCGCAAAAAAATAGGTTTGGTGGCTGCTTTGAACACAGGTTGTATTTATTATAGTCGCCGATTTTTTCAAGGAATTTTAGAACAAGGCCAACGTTTTGCCAGTCCAGCACTTTTTCCTGAAACGGTGTTTAATTCGCCCTTAAGTCATGTAGCCGCTGTGCTCGGGGTAAAAGGCGCTTGCTATTCCATTGTTGGCGATCATACAGCCTGGGCCACCGCTATACAGATCGCAAAAACTTGGCTCCAATCCTATGATAAAGAAAAAATGGAGAAAGTTCTCGTCTTAGGCGCTGAAGAACTGGATCCCATCGCTTGTGAAGCTTATCATTTAGCAGGCTGGTTTAAAAAAGGATGGGTTCCTGCAGAAGGCGCCGGGGCACTGTTATTAAAACGGGCTTCTGTTTCTGATAAAATTTGCATCACCCAAATTCATGAAGGTTATCCCTACCGAAATCGCCAGCAAGCCAAGCAACAAGCTCAAGCTCTTTTAGAAAAATGTTGGCCACATCACAAAATTTTAACCAGCGCACAACGCAACTGGTTTCATTCTATCGAAACGGCTTCCTGCAAAAGCTCACAAATCTTAACTCCATCTCATGCCTATTGCGGAGAAGGATTTACCGCTTCCGCAGCCTGGCATAGTTTACGAGCCATCACCCATCTCACCCCCAAAACCCCTTCACTTTTTCAGCCTATCTGGGGATTAAATCAACAGATTTCGGCTTTGGAATTTGCTCTGAGTTGTGATAGATTGGAAAATGCTTCAAGTCAGTCTCGATGAATTAAAACAGCTTTTGGCAGAAAATTGCATGCTAAAAAACGATCTTGCCACGGTCCAAGAGGAAACACCTTTGTTTGGCCCAGAAAGTCTTGGACTCGATTCCATTGACGCTTTGCAATTAACCGTAGCACTTGAAAAAAAATATGGCATATCCATACAAGATCCCAATCTTGCGCGTGAAATTTTTCAAACCCTTGGCACTTTGCGCGACTGGTTAAGACGACAAGTTTAAAGATATGACTCATGCTTCCAATCATTATGATGTCGTAATCATCGGTGGTGGCCCGGGCGGCAGTTGCGCTGGAACCTTGCTTTCCCAAGCCGGCAAAAAAGTTCTGATTTTAGAAAAAGAAACATTTCCACGATTTCATGTCGGCGAATCTTTAATTCCTTACGGTAACGATATTTTAAAAGAATTAGGAGTGTGGGAAAAAATTGAAAAAGCAGGTTTTATGCCCAAATGGGGCGCAGAATTTTGCTTAGGAAACAGCTCCAAATTTCAACAATTTTGGTTCGGCAACAGTTTAGGTGAGCGTTATTCTAAAACTTTTCAAGTCGATCGAAGCCAGTTTGATAAAATTCTTTTGGAACATGCGCAAAGTTTTGGATGCGAAATCCAACAAAAAGCCCAAGCAACCCACGTGCAATGTCACAATGATCAAGTCGATCTGGACTACAACGATGAAAAAAGCTCGCATCATATTACTGCCCGTTGGCTCATTGACGCTTCCGGTCGCGAAAGTTTTCTAGGAAAACAACTTCAACTTCCCAAACAAGAAACACAATCTTCCAAACGCATCGCTATTTTTGCCCATTTTGAAAATGTCTTCCGAAATGAAGGAAAAGCCTCAGGCCATATCACGATTGTTCGACTCGCTAACGGTTGGTTTTGGTTTATTCCTCTTACCGAAACCAAAACGTCGGTGGGCTACATCCAAGCTTTGAACGATTTCAAAGAAAGTCGCCTAAAACCCGAGGAAAGCTTTCAACAAATCATTCAAAAAGAAAAAGAGTTAAACATGCGACTTCGACACGCTAAACGTGTGAGCGAATTTTATGTCACAAGCGATTACAGTTATCGTTTTACCTCGCTTGCGCAGCCCCGCGCTTTGATGATCGGCGATGCCGCGGGATTTGTAGATCCGATTTTTTCTTCTGGCGTTATGATCGCTTTGAAATCAGCTCAATTAGCCGTAAAAACCCTTTTAAAAGCAGAAAGCAAAAAATGTGCTCTCTCGACCGCAACCCAACAAAAATACACTCATCAAGTATGTCAAATGATGGAAATTTACATCGACATGATTAATGCTTTCTACGATCAAGACGCCTTCGAGGTTTTCATGCATCCCACTTCACGACTGCAAATCCCTCAAGCAGTTTTGGCCGTATTAGGCGGTCGCACCGATTTTTCGTTTGGCTTTTGGTGGCGTTTGAAAATTTTTTATTTTCTAGGTCGTTTGCAACGTTTGTTCCCACTGGTTCCTCGTTTGAATTTTTCTAGGACAACTAACCCTTGATTTTCATTCATGAAATCTTGGAAAATTCGTTGGGGCATCATTTTTCTTATTTTGGGATTGGGATCGTGGGCTATCAGCACGCTACGGTTCCAAACGGAATTACTTCCTCTATTTCCGCCCCACCTGGCTTCCGTGCAACAATTGCAAGAAGTTCAAGAAAGTCTGGAATCCGACAATGTGTTATGGATAGTTTTCGATACCGCAATCGATAAAAAAGCCTTAGAAAAAAAAATCCCCAGCCTTCTGGAATTCTTACAACAATCACACTCTATCAAATCGGCCGAGGAATCGTTCGAAGGTCCACTTCCCATTAGCACCCAACTCGCTTTAGCCACGGTTTTACTACCCTATTCATCATTTCACGAACTGGTCCAAGCTTTACAACCTTCTCATCGTTCACAGCGTTTGGCCGAAACGTTAGAACAATTCTCCGGAGGCTTGGAAGAAAGTGAGTTAGCCCGACTACGTTTCGATCCTCTTCGTTTAAGCGATTTTTTTGAAAAACAATATCAATTTCAAGAAAATCGACCTCTGTTGTTAAAAGTCATCGCTCAAAAAAATTTAAAAAATTTTGGCGCTGCACGCCAATTTCGTAATGAAATCAAATCTGCATTACAACAAAACCTTCCCGAGTTTTCCTCGCACGCATTTCTTACGGGCCGCCCCGCTTTTGTGGCTGAAATTTCTCAAGCCATGCAACGCGATATGATCATTATGTTAACGTTCACTTTAGTTTTAGTATCCCTGGCTTTTCTCGTTTTTTATCGCTCCATAAAACCTTTAGCTTGGATCCTGCTTTTACAGGCACTGGCGTTATTATGCGGTTTTATTGCCGGTCGATTCATCTTTGGCGAGTTGAATGTCCTCAGCCTAGGTTTTGCCTCTATCTTACTCGGGGTAGGCATGGATTATTGTATTTTAGTTTATCACCATTTTGCCACAGGCCATTCTCGCGATTCTTTTTCTTGGAAATTGCTGCGACACGGAATTTGGTTAAGCGCTCTAACCACGGCTGGTGCTTTTGCTGTGCTTTACGCCTCTCATTTTCCTGGTTTACAACAATTAGCAGTATTGGTCGCCATTGGATTAATTACCACTGCCGGTTTCGCAACAGAATTTTTGAGTGTTTGGTTAGAAAAAAAACATTTTAATGCGCCTGACTGGTTAACCCGAACGAGCAAAAAAAGCTCTCACATTTTAAAACAACATACACAGTCCATTCGTATCGCATTTTATCTGTTTCTATTACTATGCGGCATCAGTTTTTTATGGTTGCGACACTATCCCTTTTATCAAAGTGATCTGACGCAATTGCAATCTACTCACTTAGAAGCTTATCGTGGACAACAACTCTTATCCTCCCAATTACCCACTCTGCCCACTCAAACTTCGTCTATGATTTCCTTAGAACAAAATCGCGGTCATTGGATTCCCATCACTGAAACCTCCTTTTTTACCACCCTTGAAGAAAATGGTCTGGATCGTTCCTGGGGAGAATTAACATGGCAAGTCATTAAACAACTCAATCAATGGCATGCCGGCGATCCTCAACTTTCTGCTCTGATTCGTAGCGCGACCGCATGGCCCCAATTACAACGTGATTTAAACCATGTCGCGGTTCAAGATTTCAAACGATTATCACTAGCCATGTTTGCCATTTTGGTAACACTTTGCGCTATCGCACATCGAAAGGTTAAACTAGTTTTTTTAAATCTTTTTACTTTAGTCACCGCACTTTTGTTATTGGCAGTTTTTTTGTTTGTGACTCAAATTTCTATGACCTTGGTTTCTTTACTTACTATTCCATTATTAATCGGTTTAACAATAGATTACAGTTTACACATTTTGCTCGCCTTAGAACAATATCAAGGTAGTTTTACCATGACCTATCTACATTTAGCGGTTCCTGTCACTCTCACCGGCTTATCGTCACTCATCGGTTTTTCTGCCCCGCTCTTAAGTAGTCAACCCGTCCTGCAAAATTTTGGCATGGTCATGGATCTCGGAATTTTAGCTGCCGTAATAACTGGTTTGATTCTATTGCCAGTGTTTTATGAAAGACTTTACCATAAACAATCTTCATGAGCCGTCCGCATTACTCTCGCACATTCTATCAAGCCTTCTGGTTTCATTTGGCGAAAGGATTAGCAACTTTTATTCCGCGGCGATTATTTCGATGGGTTGCCCATCAAGCAGGACTCATTTACGCACACTTTCATCCTGCCAAAGTGCAAGTGGTAAAAAATCTGACGCTTATTCACGCCTCCGCAACTTCCCAAAACGCTCGAAAGGTTTTGGAAAATTCGGAGCTTGTTTAGCCGACTATTTTTATTTGAGCCAATATGCTAATGATAAAAAAGTTGAATTAATCCAGAAAAAAAGAGGCTATGAACATCTCGTAGCAGCTTATCAAAAAAAACGAGGTGCCATTTTAGTGACAGCCCACTTGGGATTGTTCGAGCTTGGCGGAGTCGTCATGAATGAACTTGGCTTTCCCATGGCAGTGCTAACTTTACCTGAACCCAACGAAGCACTCACCCAATGGCGCACCAATTATCGAAAACTATGGAATGCAGAAACCATTACTGTTGGCCACGATCCCTTTTCCTTTCTGAAAGTATTGAACTATTTGAAAGCCGGGAATTTTGTCGCTGCGCTGATTGATCGTCCTTCGTCGCAAAAAAATATCCCTGTTCGCTTGCCTTATGGCGAAGCTTTCTTTTCCGGCAATATTTTGCTCATCGCCTTATTAGCACAATGCCCCATCATACCAGCCATAGCTGTAGCACAAGAAAACGGTTTTTATGAAATGGAAGCTTTTGAACCTTTCCGCATCGAAAACCAAGGCTCTCGTGAAGAAACTATTACTTATTACACACAAAAAATTGCCGATGTTCTTTTGCCCACAATATGCCATCATTACGACCAATGGTTCCAATTCGTATCTTTATCCTCTGTTTAGTCGGCGGCCTTTCCTGTGCAGCGCAAAATCCTGTGTCTGATACAGATCAAGCTCACTACGAAAAACAATTTACACAATACCAGCATGCCACAAAAAATTTCACCGCGGCTGTGCGCCAAATTCTTCATTTAAGCGGCATGAAAAAACCTGTGTTGAGTTTGGGAAAAATTTATTTTCAAAATCCGCAAGGCTGGCTTTTCATTCGCTATAGCAAGCCAGCCGAAGAATTCGTTTTATTGCGAGATAGTAAACTTTATCTGCAAAAAAAAGATAAGCCATTAAAAGTCCAATCCATCAATCACGAAAATAGTTTCGCTATGATGCGTCGCTTTTTTCAAGAAGACGCACAATCCTGGAAAAAAGATTTTGACGTTACCATGTCTGAAAATGAAAAAAGTTTAGTCATTTCACTGACTCCTAAGAAGACGACCAAGACTTTACCGCTCATAATTCAAACCTGCGTCAATCGACAAACCTTTCTCCCCCAACAAATTCATCTGGTTTTCGAAGGCAAAAATGAAATCACTTACGAATTCACTCAGCCCCAACGCAATACTGCCTTGCCCTCACAACTTTTCGAGCCACCTGATGCTTCATGAAGTCACTTACCCCTCACGGTCCAGGTTTTTCGTTTGTTGACTCCTTCGTTTGGGATGATTCTCAAAAACAATTAACCGCCAAGAAATGGCTTGACCCCAAACTTTCTTTTTTTGCCGATCATTTTCCTGAAAAACCCTTAATGCCAGGCGTTTTATTGGTGGAATGTGCCGCTCAGACAGCGGGCGTTTTGTGGGTGCACAACAAAAATTAAATCAACCCACTCCTTACGCCCTCGCTCAAGTGTTACAATTTCGTTTCATCAAACCTGTTTTCCCCAATCAAACCTTATTGACAGAAGTAAAATTAGAAAAAGATTTTGGTGCTTTAGCCCAATTTCAAGCCACACTTAAAGTTGAAAACCAAATCGTCGCTGAAGGAAAGTTAATACTCAGCGCTTCACTGAATTCAACGTAAAAGTTTTTTCAATTGATGAATATCTAATTTCCCGCGCTCCGTCCTCGGCATTTGGAGGGTTACGATTATCTTTCTAGGCATTTTCCAAGGTGGCAATTTTTGATGCAGGAGATTCCAAATTTCTTTTTCTTTTTCAAGGTCTCTACAATCACGACAAAGTTTCTCTGCCCTTTTCGTTTAAAGATGCAGTCCAAACTTCTGAAATGTTTTTTCCGCACGCAATAAAAGTTCAATTTCTTGAGGGCTAACTTTTTTCCCACCCACATTAACTAAAGGTTGCCGACGCCCCAATAATTCAAGTTCTCCCCAGCGGATCCATTTTCCTAAATCGGGAAGCAAAAAAGATTGATTAAAAACTGCGCGGCCTTTGACTTGGATTCGACCCTGGGATGTTATTATAATTTTCACTTGATCCAACGGTTTGCCAACGGAACGACCCAATAAAGAAGCTATTCCCGTTTTGTCATAGCAAATGCCGCCAGTTTCGGAGGAACCATAGAAATTATGGAGTTTTAAATGAAATTTCTTAAAAAAATGTTGAGCCACACCAGAAGAAAGACGCGCTCCTGCTGAAATAACCAAACGCAGCGGCGCCAAAGATCGCACAGACGGCAATTCATTTAGCAATTGAAAAATGGTTGGCACAGAAGGAAAAACAGTAACACCAAATTGTTTAATCCATGGAGAAATTTGAGCAGGCAAAAATGTTGGCGCACTTACAATTGGCGTTCCTTGCAAAATCAATGGCATAATTAAATTTCCCAATCCATACGAATGGCCAAAAGGAATCAGGCCTAAATTGATATCGCTACTTTTAATTTTCATCGTAAAAATAATTTGCTGCCCGTCGGCAATCATGTTTTGCGCAGAACAATAAACTTTTTTAGCCTTACCCGAAGTGCCAGAGGTTAATTTAATCAGACAACTATTTTTATTGGGAAATTTTCTTTTCTTAAAATTATGTAAGCGATCATCCTGCCACAAAAAATGAGCTCCCAATTGCCTCGCCATATTCCATTGCATTGCCCCAGACAAAGTATTGTCTAGAGGAAGCGCAATTGCGCCGACTTTTTGAATCGCTAAAAAAAGTGTTACCCACTCAATCCCGTTCGGTAGACAAAAAGCAATAATACGGTTTTTACACTTTACCAACATCTCCTCAGCAAATTGTTGAGCTTTTCGACTCAATTCTCGAGCCGCAACGGTTTGATTCATTGAAGCATCAATCACAACATTTTTTTCAGGAAATTTCTCGGCAGTTTTCTGCCACTGTTTCCAAAGTTGTGACATAGCTTTTATTAGACCAAAGCAGAAAGCTCTTTTGAACGACGCGCTGCAGCTTGAACCGCTTCAACAAAAGCTTGATGCATTTCTCGTTTTTTCAAAACCTGTAATGCCTCAAATGTCGTGCCTCTCGGACTGGTTACTGCCTCTCGCAACTCACTTAAAGGTTTTTCTGTTTCCAAAACCATTTTTGCCGCTCCCAACATGGTGTGTGTCGCTAATCGCAATGCCAAATCTTGCGGCAATTGTTGAATGGCTGCACGATCCAATAAAGCTTCTAAAATAGCAAAGAAATAGGCCGGCCCACTACCACTTAAAGCGGTGACTTCATCTAACCACATCTCCGGCACCTGCTCAACAATGCCCACGGCACTAAAAAGTCCTTTCACCACCATTGCATCTTTCTCTGTGGCTCGTGCTCCCAAAGAAAAAACAGACGCTCCCGCTCCCACCAAAGCAGGCGTATTAGGCATAACTCGTATCAGCCGCGTAGTCGCATCCACCAAACTTTCTAAACGCGCCAAAGTAACCCCTGCAGCAATGGAAATGAAAAGTTTACCCTTTAACCATGATCCAATATTTTCCAAAAGCATTTTTACCTGCTGCGGTTTCACCGCCAAAATCACAATCTCTGCTTGCTCCAGCAATTGAACATTGTCAGAAAAAGTTTTTGCACCAATTCGTTTCTCAAAACTCGCTCGCGCTGCATCAGAAGGATCAGAAGCAAAAATATGTTCTTTGGTTAGAACTTTTTTTTCGATCAATCCTTGAGCCAAAGCCGTAGCCATGCGCCCGGCACCAAGAAAAGCAACTTTCATAGTCTTAGTTTATCCATTTTACTGGACTAAGCGCAAGCGGTAAGGTCTTCAAATTCTTTCCTTTTTAACCCGATTGGGATTGTGAATAAATTTCGTTGCCCTTTTGGCGCATTGCAGTAACCACCCATTCTTGAAATTGCAACTGCCTTTTCTGATCTAAAAGTTGTTGTTTAATCTCCTCTTGTTTTTCCGCATCTACTTTGGGTTCTTGACGCGATACGAGATAAACAAAAAATGCACCATCTTCCTTGCGCTGAGGTGCGCTAACTTCGCCTGGTTCAAGTTGAACCGCAACATTTTTAAAACGTTCCAGTTCTCTATCTTCTTTTGTTTTATTCTTTTTTTCTTTCTCTTCTTTTTCTTCTTCTAAAGGAACAAATGCCGGAATCATACGAGTTTTTAATTTCAATTCAGTCACAGCCTGATCGAAACTTTTTCCGGTTTGCATCAGGTTAGCCATTTTTTGACGCATCTCATTGGTGGCTTTCAAAGTGGCCTCTAAAGAGCGCTGCTTAATCCAATCATTAACCACTTTACCCCTGACTTTTTCAAAGGATTGAGGTTGAGACGGACGCAGTCCACTGAGATGTAGAACATAAAAACTATCATCTACTTGCACCACTTCACTATCCGGTTGTTCATTGTTCAATCCAAACGCTGTAACCACAAATTCCGAATCCTCAGCAAAATCTTTTGGCGGGCTTTGATAAGTGAAAAATTCTGTCTCTTTAATCTCGTAGCCATTTTCTTTAGCCAGGGCTTCAAAAGAAGGCGCCTTTTTCTCTTCATCTCCCAATAAGGCAACCGTAAAATTAACCGCAACTTCACCCAGCTTATTCAATGCTTCTTGTTTTTTTTCTTTTGGCAATTTACTCGCAATATCGGGCAACCGAAATTGAACATATTTCACTTTTCGCTCTTCAGGTGTGCTATACATTTGCAAATTTTCTGAATAAGCTTTTTTTAACTCTTCTTCACGCGGCACGATTCCAGCAATATAATCCGATCGATCAAACTCAACAGAAACTAGCTCAGTTTTTCCGTATAATTTTTCGGCGTAATGCTTCACTTCAGCAGGAGCTACTCGCGCCGAAGAAACAATCAAAGCTGTCATTCGTTCGTTTAAAACATGATCGCGCACCATCTCATGAAACTGCACTTCATTGAGTCCCATCGCGGGCAACCGTTTTTGCACAAATTCCATGTATTTTTCAGGTTGGTAAGTGCCAGTTTTTTCATCCCAAAAAATAGGCATCCGACGAATGGAGTCGGCAATTTGCTGATCCGAAACATCGATTCCAAGCTGATTGGCTTTTTCAATTAACAACAATTGCTGCCAAGCCATAGTTTGCAAATGCTGGTTGAGCTGCTCACTAATGGGAATATCATGACCACTCGTTAAAAGAAGATAGTAATACATTCTTTGCATGACTTTTTGATATTCCTGCAAAGAAATCTCTCGACCACCAATTCGACCTATTTTGGAATCGGCGCCATGAGAATAACCATCTCGAAAACTATAAGTGCCCCATAGAGAAAAAGAGACCACAACAATAATCACCAAAATCCATAATAAAAATTTGGAACGTTCACGCATCAAACGAATCATAACTTATACTCTCCTATTAACAGCGTTGACCCTTTGCCCAGACTCCGTTATAGCGATAAGCTGTATGGCTAAGACAAAAGAGCATCACTTACCCTGCGATGATGCTGGGAGTTGGCACAAAATCAAGCGCATTCCCAAAAGGATTTATCCTATCATCAGTTTTTTAATCTTTTTCAGCCCACTATTTCAGCTTTTAGGACAACCTGCGGAACTTTCTCACACCTCACAAAAAACATTCCGTGAAGTATGGCAACAAGGAGGGCCTGTTATGTATTTGCTAGCGCTGGCCTCTATTTTTACCATCGCGCTAGTTGCGGAAGGTTTTTTTCTTTTGCGTTTCAAAAAGCTTTGTCCTCCAGAACAAATCCAAAACAGTAAAACGTTAATTCTCCAAAATCGATTTCAAGAATTATGGAATCAATGTCAGGGACAACCCAGTTATCTTAGCTCGTTATTAAAAGCTGCCTTAAGCCGATTGGGACGCGGGCATGATGTGGTAGAACACGCCACACAAATGGCCGCTTTACGACAAGCCACACTTTTAAAATCCCGCATTTCTTATCTCTCCGCCATCGGCGTCGTCACTCCTATGATCGGACTGACTGGAACAGTTATCGGAATGATCAAAGCCTTCGCCGTGTTAGGCTCCGCGGGCATCGCCGATCCCGGCGCACTCTCAGCGCGAATCGCTGAAGTGTTAACCGCAACCGCCGGAGGTCTGGTAATTGCTATCCCCGCCTTCATCTTTTTTTACCTTTTGAAAAATCGGCTCATCACAGTTTTAACTCTTGCAGACGCAGCCACCAATGATCTCATCGATCTCATTCCATTGGAAATCATGAATCATGCCAAAACCGAATTCACTTTTTCTGCATGAAATTTCGTCACTCTCCCTTTCTCACATTCATCGAAGAAGAAACGGATTTGGAATTTCAAATCACACCCATGATCGATTTACTGCTCGTTCTTCTTATTTTTTTTATGGCAATTACCACTACAAAAATTTTAAGAAACGACACCTCGCTACAATTACCTCATATTACCACAAACCCATCCCAAGCAGAAAATGAGCAAATAGGTCAATGCGTGATTAATATTGCCTGGCGAGAAAACGAAGAAGAACCCACTTTTTCTATCGACCAAATTCCCGCTCGCACTTTGCCAGAACTCAATGCAATGCTTAACCAAAACTATCGCGCTTTTCAAAAAGTTCATCCGGAAAAATCTTACGAAATTATAATTCGCGCTGAAGAAAAACTGCCTTACCATTTCCTTCAAAACATTCTACAGCTTTGCCAAAAAAGTGGATTTCATCAAATCACCTTTGCTGCCATCCCTGAACCCGTAGCAAATTAAAACTATGGCAATTGGCGGCTTAGGCGTTGAATCGGAAGAGCACGGGCTTCAAATTGCGCCACTGCTCGATATCCTTTTTGTTCTACTACTCTTTTTCATGGTCATGGCCGCCTCGCAAAAAATCGAGCAAGGACTCAAACTGCAGCTCACCTCAACCGGCACCGTTTACAATCAAGATAAACCCACGGTTCCTATTTTTTTAAAAATCCATTCAAACTGGCAAATTGATTTTAACGAAAATCCAATCGACTCAATTTCTAGTCATGAACTACCGGCACTTAAAAAACGATTGAGCACCATTGCAAAACTTTATGGCGCTCAACACCCCATTCTCATCCTTCCCGAAGCCAGTGTGCCCTACCAACGCATCATCGATGTGCTGAACGCCTGCACACAATCACAGATGCAAAATGTTCAACTCAACACTTCCTCGCCGTAAGAAAAGCTGCGAGGCAAAGCTTGTTGCCAACCTATTGATAATTCCACTACAGACCATTCAAAAAAATGCTTTGATGAACAAACCTTCAAAGACTCACCACCTACCTCACCCAATAAAATAATTGGCACATTTTGCTCCCCACATAATTTTTCAATCATTTTTTCATAAGTCGGATCGAAACTAATCACCACACGTGAAGGACTTTCGTTGAACAAAACAGCTTCGATATCCTCCTCATCGATTTCAATCGACGCTCCCAATTTCTCTCCCGTCAAACAACATTCCGCTAGCGCCACAGCTAAACCGCCTTCCGCACAATCATGCGCGCTTTTTATTAAACCATTTTGAATCGCCTCAAGAACTGCGCTTTGCACCGCTTTTTCTTTTTTCCAAAAAACTTTTGGACATTGCCCAGAAGCCAAACTTTGCAATTTAAAATCACAATAAGAACTCTCTAGCACCTCACCCCAACCTCCCATTAGCGCAATGCTATCTCCCGCTTTTTTAAAGCCACTCGTCGTCACATCTTTTTCCTTCTCAATCCTTCCAACCATACCGATAACGGGCGTTGGAAAAATTCCGCCCTGAGAAGATTCATTATAAAAACTAACATTCCCACTGATCACCGGAATATCCAACGCGCAGCACGCTTTGGCTAAACCTTTTACCGATTCTTGAAACTCGAGAAATCGATCAAGATTTTGCGGATTTCCAAAATTTAAATTATTCGTCACAGCTAGCGGCCTAGCACCGACACAACACAAATTTCTCGCGCTTTCTGCCACCAATAACTGCGTTCCTTCAAAAGGATCCAAATGACAATACCAACCATTTCCATCCATGGTTGCCGCCAAAAAAATTTCATCCCGATCCAATCGCAGCCGCACCACCGCAGCATCGCTTCCCGGAATTACCTTAGTCGCATTGCCCACACAATAATCAAACTGCTCAAAAATCCAACGTTTCGAAGCGATCGAAGGCAATGCCAACATTTTCAAAAGTGTTGCATGACAATCCAAAGATTTACGTTTTTGTCGAAAAACCTGCTTTTTAGGAGAAAAATTTAAAGAAACTTTTTCTTTTAAAGAAAATCCTTTTACCAAAAATTTTATGGGCAGCTTTACCACTAGATCTTTTTCAAAATATGCTTGAAATTCATCTTCTGCGATGACTTCGCCCACTATCGTCGCTTCTAATCCCCAACGTTTGCTAATCGTTTCAATTTTTTTTACTTCATTTTGTTTCACAACAAAAACCATACGCTCTTGAGATTCACTCAACAAAATCTCGTGAGGTAAAAGTTTTTCATCAGAAATAGGAACTCGATTTAAATGCAACTTCGCACCTTGATTTCCTCGCGCCGCCAATTCTGCCACGGCATTCGCTAAACCCGCAGCGCCCATGTCTTGAACCGCCACGACATCACACTGCTCAAAAATTTCTAAACACGCTTCAATTAAACATTTTCCCTTAAAAGGATTACCTCTTTGAACTGATGATAAATTTTTCTCGTCTTCCTCCAAAACTTGCGAAGCAAAACTGGCGCCAGCCAATCCTTCTCGTCCTGTCTTCGCACCCACATAAACAATCGCGTCACCCACTTGATCGACAGAACTTTTTTGGATCAAGTTTTTCCTCACAACTCCCAAGCATAAAGCATTCACTAAAGGATTATGCTCATAACAATCTTCTGCAAAAAATTCTCCACCAATCGTTGGCACGCCCACACAATTTCCATAATGCGAAATACCTTTAACCATTTCACTCAAATGATTTCGCGCTCGAGGTGAGGTCAAATTACCCACACGCAACGAATCCATCAAAAACACAGGCCTCGCACCCATCGCTAAAATATCGCGTAAAATACCTCCGACTCCCGTTGCAGCTCCCTGAAAAGGTTCTACAGCGCTTGGATGATTGTGAGATTCCATTTTAAAAACAATCGCCAACCCATTACCAACATCAACAACGCCCGCATTTCCGTCACCTGCTTTAACTAAAACGGATTCCTGGCCCCGCGGCAACTGTTCTAAAATTTTTTTCGAACTTTTGTAAGAACAATGCTCACTCCATAATGCAGAAAACAGTTGCCACTCCACTTCGTTCGGTTCACGAGCGAGAGCGTGACAAATTTTTTCACACTCATCCTGAGAAAGGGAAACATTTGTTGGTTTCACAATTTCCCTTCCAAAACTTGAGTCATTAAATTTTTCCAAAAATGCTGCCCATCAGAAAATCCTAACGTCCGTTCGGGATGTGGCATCATTCCCACTACATTACCCTTTGCATTGCAAACGCCCGCAATTTGATTCACAGAACCATTCTCTAGGGCATCACAATAACGAAAAACAATTTGTTCTTTTTCTTCTAAATCCCGCAAAATTTCTTCCTCTGCCCAATAACATCCTGCTGCATGCGCAATCGATAAATCTAAAATATCTCCAACAGCCAGAAAATTCATAAAATAAGATCGATTTTTTTCCACTTTTACTTTAGCCGAGTGACAAATAAATTTCCCATACTGATTTTCACGTAAAATTCCTGGCAATAACTGACACTCACACAAAATTTGAAATCCATTGCAAATTCCCAAAATCAAACCACCTTTCTCAGCAAATTTTTTGATTTCAGACATAATGGGAGTCGTTGCAGCAATCGCCCCCGGCCTCAAAGAATCTCCATAAGAAAATCCTCCGGGCAAAACAATTAAATCATAATTCTTACATTCGGAAACATCATACCAAAGATAATCCGCATGCGCACCTAGCTCTCGCGTTACCACCTCAAAAACATCGCGATCGCACGTGGAACCCGGAAATTGAACTATACCAATCTTCATAAACACTTAATAAAACCCAAACTAGCGAGCTTTTAAAAGCTCAAAACGAAAAAATTGCTCTCTTTTTGACTTCCCAACTCTTTTGCCTTAACCTCGAACTCATGCCTGAGGGATCGCTGACACCCATGATGAAGCAATATTGGCAAATGAAAAAACAATTGCCCTCTAACACACTGCTGCTTTTTAGATTGGGCGATTTTTATGAGCTTTTTTTTGAAGATGCTCAGCAAGGCTCTAAAATTTTAAATCTGGCCCTTACTCAACGCAACGGCACCCCAATGTGCGGCATGCCTTATCATGCTGCCAATGCTTATATCACCAAACTCATTACCGCAGGAAAACGCGTCGCGATTTGCGATCAAATGGAAGCCCCTCGACCTGGTCAAGTGGTCAAACGCGAAATCACTCAAGTGCTTTCACCTGGTAGCGTCGTGGAATCGGAAACTTTGGATGGTAAAAAGCCGAATTATTTAGCTGCTATTTTTGAGCGAGAAAAAAATTATGGCTTTGCTTTTTTAGATACAACTACTGGCGATTTTCGCGTCACCGAATGCCTGGATCAATCCAAGCTCCAAAGCGAAATTGCAAAAATTTTACCTTCGGAAATTATTATCCCTGACGAATCGGACCATTTCACTTTTCTCAAAGAATTGCCCACTGTTTTTTCCAAACATGAACCTTGGTCTTTTCAATATGAGACGGCTTATCAAACGTTGCGCGATCATTTTAAAACCCAGTCGCTCGACGGCTTCGGTTGTCAAAATTTATCCGCAGGCATCTCAGCTGCCGGAGCTCTTTTACATTATGCTACAACTATTTTGCGTCGCTCTTTAGCTCATATTCAAACGTTGCGCGTTTATCAAAGCGAAGCCTTTATGGTTTTAGATGAAACCACGCGTCGCACTTTAGAATTGGTGGAGCCCGCCCGCGCTAATGCGCCTTATGAAACAACGCTGCTGGGCGTTTTGGATCATACCTGTTCACCACTTGGCGGACGGCGTTTGCGAGATTGGGTTTTGCATCCTTTAAGAGAAAAACAAGCGATCCTCGCGCGACAAGATGCGATTACTTTTTTATTAAAAGATTCTTTTCCGCTCAAATCTTTGCGCGATCTTTTATCTGAAATTCGTGACATAGAACGTTGCATTGGTCGTTTGACTCAAGGTTCAGGATCGGGTCGAGATTTGCTCGCGCTCCGATTTTCGCTCGAAAAAATTCCTCTTATTCAAGATTTTTTCCAGGATCCTTTGCCTTCCTTGCTACAAAACATCAAGCAATCCCTTCACCCCTTGCCCGAAGTGGTGGAAAAAATTAAAAAAGCGATTCATGAGGAATGCCCGCCTATTTTGCGCGACGGTGGCGTTATCGCTTCAGGCTTTAACTCCCACTTGGACGAACTTCGCTCTGCATCCACGGAAGGCAAACAATGGATTCTTCAGCTGCAACAAAAAGAACAAGATCGCACAGGAATTAAGTCGTTGAAAGTTCGTTACAATTCAGTGTTTGGTTATTACATCGAAGTCACCAAAGCCAATTTAAATAGCGTGCCGACGGATTATCATCGCAAACAAACTACCGTAAATGCCGAACGTTTTATCACGCCCGAACTCAAAGAAATGGAATCCAAAATTTTGGGCGCTGAAGAAAAAGCCAAAGCTCTGGAACAAGAAATTTTTCAGGAAGTCAGACAATTCATTTTGCAATTTATTCAACCCTTGCAACAGACCGCAGAACAACTCGGCGTTTTGGATGCGCTAACCAGTTTAACCCAAGTCGCCCGACTCCAAGCTTATCAACGTCCGGAAATTCTCGAAGAATCTTGCCTGGAAATTTCCGAAGGTCGCCATCCGGTTTTAGAACAATTAACGCTCGAGGAAAGATTTGTTCCCAATGACACATTTCTCAACTCGCAAACGCAACGGCTCATCATTCTCCCCGGCCCTAACATGGCGGGAAAAAGCACTTATTTGCGTCAAGTTGCGCTCTTAACCTTAATGGCTCATCTCGGATCTTACGTCCCGGCCAAAAATGCTCGCATCGGTTTGGTCGATCGCATTTTCACGCGAGTGGGAGCGTCCGATGATTTATCGCGCGGCCAAAGCACTTTCATGGTCGAAATGAATGAAACGGCAAATATTTTGCATCATGCCACCTCACGCAGCTTAGTGGTGCTCGACGAAATTGGTCGTGGCACCAGCACCTTTGATGGACTTTCCATTGCTTGGTCAGTTGCAGAATTTCTGCATAACGAAATTAAAGCTCTCACTCTTTTTGCCACGCACTATCACGAAACCAGCAGCCTTTCGCAAAATCTTGCTGCTACTAAACTCATGAATGTCGCTGTGCGCGAGTGGAACGATCAAGTGATTTTCCTGCGAAAAATTGTCGAAGGCAGCGCTGATAAAAGTTATGGAATCCAAGTCGCGCGCTTGGCCGGCTTGCCTAAACCCGTTTTGGAAAGAGCCAAAATTTTATTACAAGAACTCGAAGAAAATCAGATTACAGAACCTAATTTACTGCCCAATCATCTTAAAAAATCGGAGAAAAAAATTAAACCTCACCCTCCTAAATCGGTTGAAGAATTGTTGCCAGGCTTGGAAAGTTAATAAACTATTTATTATGACCGATTTTAAAACCAAACCTGATTGGAGTCGTTATCATCCTCCATCCGATGCTGCAATCATACTAAAAACCTGTCCGCGATTAACCATTGCCAGCTCACCTTCGGAACTTCTCGATTTAGCATGTGGCAACGGGACTAACAATCAATTTGAAGTTGCATATGAAGTAGAAGGAAAAGGACGAATCGTTGAAGCAACGGTAGCGCGCGTCCGCAACGGGTTAAGCGCTAATTATGCCGAACCTTACATGCGGCGACGCGAACCAGAGTGCCTCGTCATTGGTGATAATCAACCCACCGATAAACCAACTTTTCACGAAAAATGGGGAAAAGATTTTTCTTCTGTTCGTGAACAAACTTTTGCCTGGCTCAAAACGCAGCCTCTTATTTTATTTGGATTTGTCGCAGGGGGTGAAGGGATTGGGATGAACGCGCTTGTCATAATGCCTGAAAATGCCGGCTTTTTTGCTTTCGGTCTGGCTCTTTTACAAGGCATTGTGCCTTACGAAAAAATTCCGCCAAATTTTTCCCCTCAATGCGTAATTTATGTAGCGCCTCCTTTTCGTCACACTCATTTTGAAGGACAGCAAGTTGTAGTTCATAATCGCACTTCTGATTTACATGAACTTTTTTCTTATAATCTTTATCCTGGTCCCAGTGCTAAAAAAGGTGTCTATGGCGCTTTATTAGGCTTGGGCGAACGCGAACAGTGGGTCACGGCACATTGCTCAACCGTTCAAGTCGTGACGCCTTATGATAATGTGGTCACTTTCATGCATGAAGGCGCCAGTGGCGGTGGTAAAAGTGAGATGTTGGAACAAGCTCACCGTGAGGCTGACGGTCGACTATTGCTTGGGAAAAATATCATGACTTCAGAACGTCGCTATTTAACCATAGCGCGATCTTGCGATCTCATGCCCGTAACCGATGACATGGCACTGTGCCATCCTTCATTGCAATCGGATAAAGGCAAACTTGTGGTGCAAGATGCAGAAAATGCTTGGTTTGTCCGAGTGAATCATATCGATCAATATGGAACCGATTTACCGCTCGAACGGTTAACCACTCAACCGCCCGTTCCTCTTTTATTTTTAAATATTGATGCCGTGCCCGATTCTCGCGCCATGTTGTGGGAACCAATTTTTGATGCACCGGATCAACCCTGTCCCAATCCGCGAGTTATTATTCCGCGTGAAATTTATCCCGGAGTTGTCAATCAACCTGTTAGTGTAGACATCCGAAGTTTCGGAGTTCGAACACCTCCGTGCACTCGCGAAAAACCCAGTTACGGCATTCTTGGTTTTTTTCATATTTTGCCACCGGCTCTCAGTTGGTTGTGGCGATTAGTTGCGCCGCGAGGTTATGCAAACCCTAGCATTGTTCAAACCGAAGGTATGAGCAGTGAAGGGGTCGGTTCTTACTGGTCTTTTGCGACTGGACGAAAAGTAAATCATGCCAATTTGTTATTGGACCAATTTTGCACGCACACTAACATGCTACATATTCTTTGTCCCAATCAACATGTTGGCGCTTGGCGAGTCGGTTTTGTTCCGCAATGGATCGCTCGCGAATATTTAGCCCGTCGCGGCCATGCCCCATTTCGATCTGACAAAGTTCGAGCTGCGCGATGCTCTCTCTTGGGCTATGCGCTTCATGAACTCCATGTCGAAGGCATTATGATTCCTCGCTGGTTTTTACAAGTCGATACACAACCCGAAGTCGGCGAAACCGCTTACGATATTGGTGCAAATCAATTACGAAATTTCTTTGAGCAACATCTTAAAGATTTTTTGGAACCGGATCTTAATCCTTTAGGAAAAACCATCATTCAATGTTGCTTAGATAAAGGAACTGTGGCTGATTTTGAGAAATTGATTCCTGAGAAATAATTTATTCAAATTACCTTTTCCCAGGATAGCAGACAGCTCTTGTAAGATTAGTATCAGTCATTTCTACAAGTAATTTTATATCTTTTTCTTTCACAGCTTTATTTCGAATCACATCATATATAAAAGCCCCTAAAACATGATTGTCTTTAAACAAATTTGTATGGTGTTCAAGAAACCAACACTCACCTAAAAAATTACGGAATTGGTTTACTGGCTCGCATTCACCAAAAGGGTTAGGCACGCGAAAATCAGTAATTATTCCTTTTTTTAACCCATCCACATACTCCCTGTATTCAACATTTATTGGCTCAGGATTTTCAACAAAAAAAGAGTCAATTATCCCATAAGATTCCATCATTTCTTGCAAAATTTCTTCTGTAATCTGAACAGTTTTTATTAGTTCTTCTCCATATACGAAATGCGCATACTTAATTCTAGCAGGACTATAAGGAAGTTCTTTAATAGATTGAACAATAGCATCGGGACGCGAATCCTTTATGGTTTTATGAAAGTCTCCTATTATTTTTTGAGCTTCAATCGTTGTCATAATTTTAAACTGGCGGAAGGGAAGGGATTCGAACCCTTGTTACCTTTTGGGTAAACACACTTTCCAGGCGTGCGCATTCGACCACTCTGCCACCCTTCCTGAGTAATTCCTAAATATAGCGCAACGTTTAGGGAAGCAAGAGGGAATTAGAAGGCTTAGAAGCTATTAGCTTTTCAGCCATTAGCTTACAGCTAAAGGCTAATAGCTAAATTCAACTTGAAAGTAAGACTTTTTTAAGTAAGAGTAATACTATGAGAATTACTACTAAAGGCCAAGTCACGATCCCTCAAAACTTGCGGGAAGAATGTGGGTTTTTACCGCACACAGAAGTGAGATTCAAAAAAATGGGGAACAAAGTGGTTATTGAAAAAACATCAAGTCGTCGCTCTCAAATTCGAGAATGGATTGAAAAGGCTAGAGGTAGCGCCACAAGTGGATATACGACAGATGAAATCATGCGAATGACTCGAGGCGAAGATTAATGACATTGGTCGATTCAAATGTCCTGATTGATCTTCTTTCCCATGATCCAGTGTGGGACCCTTGGTCCTCCAGCGCTTTGGAAGAGGCCGCCCGCCATGGCTTGCTAGCTATCAATCCAATTATCTATGCCGAAATTTCAGCGGCCTATAACACACCTCGCGAAGTGGATGAAAATTTGTCTCTCTCCACTTTTTCAAGATTAGATCTGCCTTGGGAAGCCGCTTTCTTAGCTGGGAAAGCATTTGTCACTTACCGTCGACGCGGTGGAACACGGCGTTCACCATTGCCTGATTTTTATATTGGCGCTCATGCTCAAGTTAAAGGGTTAACTCTGCTAACGCGCGATGCCACGCGTTATCGTCGATATTTTCCAAAGTTAAAAATAGTAGCACCTAATTAATTAGAGATCGGCAATCCCGGAAGCGTTCGGGATTGCCCTACACTTCGAGTTATCGCATAATTAACCCACAACTTATGGCTTTCGATGGCATGCGCAGTTTTCTGGAAACGCTCGAACAAAAAAAGGAATTGTTGCGCGTTAGCGAGTCAGTGTCTTGCGAGTTGGAAATTACGGCTCTAGCGAATCATGAAATGAAACAACCTTCGGGCGGCAAAGCGTTGTTTTTAGAAAATGTAAAATTAAGTAGTGGCGAAAAATCGCAGTTTCCTGTTGCGATTAACAGTTTTGGCTCAGACGCACGCATGGTTTTAGCTTTGGACGGAAAGCAGCCCGATGCGATTGCAGACGAGATCGCATTTTTATTAAAAGCAAAACCGCCTAAAAGTTGGCAGGAAACGTGGGAATTGATTAAGCGCGGCATTCGCGTTTTACATGCAAAACCAAACCACGTTTCGAAGGGCGCTTGCAAAGATGTGATTTATCGTAATGAAGATTTGAAACGATTTAATTTAACCCATTTGCCTATTTTAAAATGTTGGCCGCAAGATGGTGGACCTTTTATTACGCTTCCAACCGTTTACACACAGGATCCTGACACGGGCGATCGCAATATTGGCATGTATCGCATGCAGGTTTTTGATGGCGTAACCACTGGCATGCATTGGCAACTACATAAAGTGGCTGCACGTCATGGAAAACGTTATTTCGAACGTAGTGAGCGTATGCCCGTAACGGTTTGCTTAGGAGGCGATCCGATTTATACGTTTGCCGCGACGATGCCCCTGCCCGATGGTTTGGATGAAATTTTACTCGCTGGTTTTTTACGACAGAAATCGGTGCCAATGATCAAATGTGAAACCAATGATTTGGAAGTGCCGGCAGATTCGGATTTCGTGATTGAAGGTTATGTGGACCCTAAAGAGCCACTGCGTGATGAAGGACCTTTTGGCGATCATACCGGATTTTATACACCGATTGATCGCTACTCAGTTTTTCATGTTACAGCGATTACGCATCGCAACGACGCCGTTTATCCTGCGACCATTGTTGGCAAGCCTCCGATGGAAGATTTTTATTTGGGCACGGCAAGCGTGCGCATTTTGTTGCCGATTTTAAAAATGAATTTCCCTGAAATTGTCGATATTGCTTTACCCGCAGAAGGTGTGTTTCATAATTTAGTTTTTGTCAGCATTAAAAAACAATATCCGCACCAAGCTTATAAAATCATGCATGGGCTTTGGGGGATGGGTCAGATGATGTTTAGCAAATTTATTTTCTTGGTAGATCATGACGTCGATGTTCATAATACGTCAGACGTCCTTTTTCATTGGATGGCCAATGTCGATCCCGAACGCGACAGTTTAATCACAAAAAATCCTTCGGATAGTTTGGATCATGCGCCGACGGTTGCGAATATTGGATCGCACATAGGGTTTGATGCCACTACGAAACTACCGGCTGAAGGTTATTCGAGAGGTTGGCCAGAAAAATGTCGTCTACCCCAAGAAATCGAAGAAAAAGCAGCCCAATTATTAAAAAAGCTTAAAAACAAATAATGCCTATTGACATGCCTACATGAATGCATTATAGTGTAGGCATGAAAAAGAAAGGAAAACAAAAACTCCATAAATCCTCACAACAATACACCATCCGCGGCATTCCCCCCGAAGTGGATCATGTGTTGCGAGAAACTGCGGAGATAACTGGTATGAGCTTAAATGAAACTGCATTAGCGGCACTGTCCGAAGCTACTCTCAAAGCTGGCACTCAGTCTGTCAAATATCGTGATCTGCGACCACTTGCTGGCAAGTGGCAAGAGGATCCCGAGTTTGATGAGGTGTTAGCCGCACAACGCGTAGTAGATCCACGGGATTGGCAATGATTTTGGCACTAGACACAAATCGTTACATCGACTTTGCACGCGGTGTAAGTGAAGCAGTCGAGCGATTGGAAAGCGCTGAGGTCATTGTCGTCCCTTTGATTGTATTGGCCGAATTACGCGCTGGATTTTATCGCACTTCACGAAGCGCACAAAATGAACGCAATTTAGCTTTATTTCTTAATCAACGACGTGTGGAAGTCGCCTCACCCAATGAAGATACGACTCATCACTACGGTCGGATTGCCGCACATTTACAAGCCACGAAACAAATGATTCCGATTAACGATGTGTGGATCGCCGCATTAACCATTCAACATCGAATGGTTCTTTACACGCGCGATTCCGATTTCCAACGCATTCCCAACTTGGCGCTACTCACATGAAAATCGTCGTTTCCATCACTGGAGCAAGCGGTTCGCTTTATGCGCAACGTCTCCTGGCATGCCTGGCGGAAAGCCGATGTGAAGTGGATGTGATCTTAAGCTCACACGCTGAAGAAGTGGCGTTAGCAGAAGTTGGGCAATTAGAAATTCCTAAAAAATTTTCGATCCACAATGATCGCACCATGCAAGTGCCTTTCGTCAGTGGCTCAGCTCCCTATGAAGCCATGGTAATTATTCCTTGCTCCATGGGGACTTTAGGTCGCATTGCTTTCGGCTATTCCGACAGCACCATTGCTCGGGCGGCGGATGTTTTTTTGAAAGAAAAACGAAAACTTATTTTGGTTCCGCGCGAAACACCGTGGAATTTAATCCATGCTCGCAACGTTGTCACGGTTATGGAAGCAGGCGCAATCATGTTACCGGCGATTCCATCATTTTATGGAAAACCACAAACGGTTTTGGAAGTAATTGATACAGTCGTAGCGAGAGTTTTAGATCATTTAGATGTGAAACATGATCTCGTGCAACGATGGAAAGCAGAAAAGGATTAGAATAATTCTTTTTGCACTAAAACTTTTTGTTGAGCAAATTCTTGCTCGTATTCTTTCAGCAAGGTGCGAAATTCCAATGTTCTTAATCTTTCAATGAGTTGTTCCCAACGCGGTTGAATTTTCCAGGTGCGCCAATCGGTTGGAATTTGCACGGCATGATCCAGTCGCACCATTTCGCGATTAGCAAGAATTTGAGCGCGATGTTGCTCGACTAAATTACGCACTTTTTCCGATTTAATTTGTGAGATATTTTGCAACAAATTTTCTAAACTGCCAAATTGCAAAATCAAACCCGCAGCCGTTTTCGGCCCCACCCCAGGCACTCCTGGAATATTATCAGAAACATCGCCAGTTAAAGCCAGTAAATCGCCAATCCTTTCTGGAGCCACTCCCCATTTAGCGGTAACTTCGGGCGATTTAAGAATTTGATAAGCTTCGCCCGTAGCCGATTTTGTCGGATTATAAATCGAAACCGACCCATCAACAAGCTGCATGAGATCTTTATCATTGGTCGCCAAAATCACCTCCGCTTCCGTTGCCACCTGACGCGTCAAAGTCGCAATCGCATCATCAGCTTCTTGATTCGGAATGGAAAGCATATGATAACCTAAAAGCTCAGTGAGTTGATAGATAGCTGGCAATTGCGCCTCCAAACTTTCCGGCGTTTCTTTGCGATTGGCTTTATATTCCGGCTGGATTTTCAAACGCCATTCTGGCACGCCACAATCAAACACAATCGCTCCCAGATCAGGTTTTAATTCCTGAGTCATACGCCGAATGGCTTTAATAAAACCAAAAATGGCATTAGTCGCTTCTCCTTTGGAATTATGCAAGTGCGCAATCGCATAAAAAGCGCGATAAGCATAGTAATGACCATCAACCAGTAGCAGTCTCATGAATGTGAATAATCCTAATGATTTCCTTGTCAGTTAGAATCATATCCAAAGGAAAATCCCAATTGTCTACGGGCAAAAGATCAACCTCTTGCACCGAATAAAAAGACCAATGCGAAATGCTTGGGGGCTTGACTAGCAAAAAAACGGTCAAAATGCCCTTTACCCCGTCCCAAGCGATGTCCTCGACGATCAAATGCCAAACCAGGTGTTAAAATAATTTCCAGAGTTTCCGGCGCTGCTTCTTTTTCCTGATTGAAAGGCGGCTCGGGAAAACCAATCGAGTTAGGCACCAACTCTTCCCATGCTTTCACCCACATACAACGCATGTCAACCTGTTGCTGACCAACAAAAGGGAAAGCCACTTGTTTGTTCATTTCGCGTAGTTGAAGGAACATAGGTTGCGTATCAATTTCCTCCGGTAAAGGCGCGAAAAGAAGAAATTGGTTAGCTTTCCGAACTTCGGGCAAGTCAAAGAGTCGTCTGGCAACTTGCTGCGACCATTGTTGACGTTGCTCGATGGTAACACCTTGCAGGGTTTGGCGCAGGTGCTGGCGCAATTCTGGTTTGGCATTAATCATAGATTATTATAAAGTTGTCGCGAAAAAAAACTTTACGCAAGCCGCGAATTCTCATGCTAGCATTATAACCATGACTGTTAGAAAAAAGAAACAACGCAGTTTCATTACCGAAGTTTTGTTGCCGTCTTTATTCACACGTCGCTTAGGTGAAAAACAAAAACCTATTTTTCCTAAACTAAAAACAGGCCAAATTGGGATTACTTGGATTGGGCACGCCTCTTTTTTAATTCAAACACCCCAACACAATTTGCTCATTGACCCGAATTGGGCCAATTGGTTGGCTGTGATCCGTCGTTTGCGTCATGCCGGATTTCATATCGATGATTTGCCTAATATTGATTTAGTTTTAATTACCCACGCTCATTTTGATCATTTGAATCGTCGAAGTTTGCGACAAATTGCAGACCAACAACCTATTGTCGTTCCAGCAGGCGTAAGCGGTTTAGTAGAAAATATGGGTTTCCATTTCATTCACCAAATGAAATGGTGGGACACCTGGCAACATGACGGGTTAGAAATTACTTTTACTCCAGCGAAACATTGGGGGGCGCGATTCTTAGCAGATACTCATCGAGGCTTTGGCGGCTATGTCATTCGTTATCATGACCGCTCCATTTATCATGTGGGGGATTCGGCCTATTTTGAAGGCTTTAAAGAAATTGGCGAGCGATTAAAGCCGGAGATTGTTCTCATGCCCATTGGCGCTTACGATCCACCCTCCGGTCGCGACGTTCATATTTCTCCTGAGCAAGCAATCGAAGCCTTGGATGATTTAAAAGCAAAACTCTTAATTCCCATGCATTTTGGGACTTATCGCATGAGTTATGAACCTTTTCATGAGCCGCCCGAGCGTTTATTGCGAGCGGCCGTGAAACAAGGCGCTCTTTCTCAAATTCGAATGTTAAACGAAGGCTTGCCGGAAGTGTTTTAAGACTAAATAACAGCCTAATCATCATTTGACAAAGCCTGTTTAATAGATTTAATTAAGAGTTATTATTAATTAACTTTAAGCTATATGGGTCTTTTCAAGGATTTAATTAAAACAGTTTTCAAACGGGGTCGTATCATGAGACTCTCCCCGACGGCACTTACAGCTCGCGTAACAACTTTTCGGACAGAAGGCTATGCCGCTATTGATCAAGTATTAGAGGGGCACAGGGCAAAGTTTAGTACAGTAAGATGGGATTTAAAAGCTGCATCTAGGATTTCTGCCGAAACAGAGCGCTCTTTAGGAAAGATCAACCCAATCGTTCGAAGTGCCTACTATGGGGATCGCCTTGAGATAATCCACGCAAAAGCAGTTAAAGCCGCCCGAGCCGCCCATGACTCCTTGTGGCGTGCATCAGAAGATTTTTTTAAGGCCGTAAGATCCAGGGAAAAAAGCACTTCCTTTCGCGAAGTTGATATAGGGTCTTTAAAAGATGAGCTGCTAAAAACCATACAAGAAATAGAAAAAGGAAATCCCTATCACCGTGGAAATATCAGTGCGAATTCTAATGATGCTCATACAGCTCTTAAACAATTTTGGGAAGAAAATTTAGACGTCCCCTTAACAGACCCCCTTTTAAAATATAAAGCCTTAAAGGAAATTGATGATTCATTCAATATATATGCATCCTATGATAACGCAGTTTTAGCAGTTCAAGCAGAAGCTCGTCGTGCATTTGATGCTGTTGCGAAAATGGATTTAAACTCTCCTGCAAATATTGAACAGGCCGAGGCTATCATAAATAGTTTACTCACCAAAATGGATCAAGCTAACGAACTTGGATTAGCCGCTCAGGAGTCAACAAAAGAACTTGTTGTTTATAACACTCGAATTATGACACAGGTTGTTATCGAGGGGGAAGATCAAATATATAAGGGTGCGGGTATTGCAGCAGGAATTGGAACTCAAGTTAGCGGTTCCACATCAGAAAAGCCTGAAGAGCCTCCTCCATATGTGGCTACAGGATTGGGGGCTGTTGGAGATGCTATGGACACTATAGATAAAGGTCTTGCTACAGTAGTCTCAACCAAAGACGCTTTATTAACTGGCGACCGGCTCCGAGACACCGGCCATCAAGCCCTAGCTAACGAAGAGCGAGCTGCTAAATTTGTAATGGAAAATACTGTCGTACCCGTTTTGAGAACGAGAGATGGGATGGAAGTAATAGAAACTTTGAGTAAAGCAACTCGCTCTATCGATGCTACTATTGATATAGGCGTTAAAGGAGTTAAAAGTTTAGGCAAAGCGTTAGACAACAACAATGAGGCTCCTTCCACTATTAACAATACAAGAAAAAGAATTGATGCTGTGCTACAGAAAACTCAAAAATGTGTTGATACCTCCTGGCAAGAAAAGCCAACAGTTCATTTAGGAATTTAGTTGGCCGATTTAGTTCTCTGTCTCAGAAACCTAAACTTATTTTAAATCGCTCTTAACTAGATATTCGTTTTTTACTTAAAGAAAATCGGAATAATTAAAATTGCGACAATATTAACGACTTTAATCATTGGATTCACAGCGGGTCCAGCTGTGTCTTTATAAGGATCACCAACCGTGTCACCCGTCACACTAGCTGCGTGAGCAGGAGAATGTTTCCCGCCGTAATTGCCAAGTTCGATATATTTTTTAGCATTATCCCATGCGCCACCGCTAGAAGTCATGGCAATACCAATAAACAATCCCGTGACGATCGTGCCAACCAAAACACCACCGAGAACCACTGGCCCCAACGCTGGAATCGCTGCTACTCCAATAACAAAAATAAGCGGCAATAAAGCGGGCAAAATCATCTGACGCAAAGCAGCTTTGGTTACAATGTCAACGCATTGACCATATTCAGGTTTTTCCTCACCTGTTAAAATGCCGGGTTTCGCTCCGATCTGACGACGCACTTCACGCACGACTGCCCCAGCTGCACTGCTCACAGCATCCATGCTGTAAGCCGTAAACATAAAAGGCAGCAATCCACCGATAAATAAACCAATAATTACCTGCGGCTCTTTCAATGAAAATTGCAGTGTATCCATAAAATGAGCATTCCCAGAAAGCACTGCTTTTAACTCTTCCACATAAGAACCAAATAAAACCAAAGCCGCCAAACCTGCTGAAGCGATCGCATAACCTTTGGTTACGGCTTTCATGGTATTACCAATGGCATCCAGTTCATCCGTCACAGTTCTTACCTCGCTAGGCAAAGCCGCCATCACCGCAATACCACCCGCATTATCCGTAATCGGACCGAAAGCGTCCAATGAAATAATAATACCTGCCAAACTCAACATCGCCACAACCGCAATCGCAATGCCATAAAGACCTGCAAAATGATAGGAAAACAAAATCGCAATACCAATAAATCCCACTGGCAACGCTGTAGCATGTTGACCAACACTCAAACCCGTAATGATATTCGTAGCATGACCCGTTTCCGAAGAACGCGCAATGCGACGCACAGGATCATATTGCGTGGAAGTATAATAGTTCGTTATCAAAACCACAACATACGTCATCACAATACCGACCAACGAAGCATAATAAAGTGAAGTTGCACTTTTTACCGTTCCATTAATCGCTAAACCATTCGGAAAAAGATAGTGCGTAATCGGCCAAAAGAGAATCGCAGAAAATAGTCCGCTAATTAAAACACCGCCAGTTAAAAGAGAAGCGGGTTTTCCTTTAAACAAATTAATAAAAACTATGCCTAAAATGGAACCAATGATGGAAAGACCACTTAACAAAAACGGAAACATCAAAGCCGCCGGATTATCCACAGTCAGAAATCCGATGAGAACTGCACCAATCAAACTTACTGCATACGTTTCAAAAACGTCTGCTGCCATGCCCGCGCAATCGCCTACATTATCGCCCACGTTATCCGCGATCGTGGCAGGATTACGAGGATCATCTTCTTCTAATTTACTCTCGATCTTTCCGACCAAATCCGCACCCACATCCGCAGCTTTGGTGTAAATGCCGCCACCTAACCTGGCGAAAACCGAGATCAAGCTGCTGCCCAGCGCCAAACCCACTAAAGCGTCCAAAGCCAATTTCACTTCACCCGTTTTTTGCAACATGAAATGATAAAAAATTCCCACAGACAAAAGCGCCAAACCCACCACTAGCAAACCCGTAATCGCACCACCATTAAAAGAAACTTTCAAAGCAGAATGAATCGATTTCGAAGCCGCTTGCGTTGTTCGCACATTCGCGCGCACCGCAATCGTCATACCGATATAACCGGCCACCAAAGAACAAACTGCACCAATCAAAAATCCAATAGCCGTTTGCATGTTACGAAAATTCCATACTAAAACAAAAATTAAAATGGCAATCACGCTAATGGTCATCACTTGACGGTGTAAATAAGCCGAGGCACCTTCCTGAATCGCCTTGGCAATTTCTTGCATGCGCGCATTGCCACTATCGGCGCCCAAGATCATACGAATTAAAACAAGCGCTGCTAAAAGACTTACGCCTCCAAGGGCTAAAGCAATTGTCATCGGGTGTTGAATCAAAATCTCTTTCATGGGAATTTTACCTTCATTTATATTTCATTCACTAAATTGAGGCAGGACAATGGGGAGTTTTGTTAATTGTTCAAGCTAAAAATGGTAACCAACAACTGTTGATTGATAGCTCGATTATATTGGAGAAAAAGACAAGAAAAATGTTGCGAAAGCTGACAACTCAAAAAACTGCCAACTAATTAAGAAAAATTAGTTGACAAAACAAAAATGTTATTTTAACCCTTGCGCAGAGTAAATTACTCAATTAAGGATAAGGAAAAATAAGGAAAATCTCATGAAACTAAAAAATCTCCTCGGCGGAGCTTTGCTCTTCGCCCTTTCAAACCCATTACTTAATGCAGGCGAAGAGGCCACAGATAAAAAAATCAAAGAGCTCGAAGCCGCAATTGAAGATCAAGGTATCTACGTCGAAACTTCGCAAAAAGGCATTGTGTTGAGCGGTTATGTTGACACTAGCTACACCTACAATTTTAATGGAGGCGGCACTTCTGCTGGAGGAAAAGAAATCACTGACGTTTCTGGAGTGGGTAATGACAGTCAAGATTTCAGCGTCAATGCAGTTAAACTTGCCTTGGAAAAAGCGCTTCCAGATGAAAATGAACTCGCCGCGGGTTTCCGTATCGACCTTTTAATGGGTGAAGATTGGCAAGATGATACCGAATTTGGAGGCGTTAATGTGCAACAAGCTTATGTTCAGTTCAGAGTTCCAGTAGGAAATGGCTTGGACTTTCGATTTGGAAAAATGGTTGGCATGTTAGGTTATGAAGTTGATGAAAGACCTGCTAATGATAACTTTAGCTATGGCCTTCTTTATACTCATGCTTACACTGGCCATGAAGTAGGTATTGATATGACTTACGCTTTCACCGACTGGCTCAGTGCCACTTTACGATTTGCCAATACCGATGTGGATGATAGTGGATTTTACGATAATTCCGATACTTCCAAAGCCATTTCCGGTTCTCTCAACTTTACTTCTCCTGGCGAAAATGCTGATCTCGCATTGCTTTTCTATTATGCCCCAGAAGGCACTGCAAACTATGGAATTCCTACCCGAGTTGATGGCGAAGAAACTCTCATTGAAAACGATCAAGCCGTTATTTTTAACATGTATGGCAGTTGGAAACCCAAGATGTTTAATGACAAATTGAAGCTAGCTTTCGATGCTGTTATTGGTTTTACCCAAGACAACTATCTCGCTGCGGACAGCTCCGAAAACAACGCTTCATTCTGGGGCATCGGGCTCTATGCCAAATACCAATTTACCAAAATCTTCAGCTTAGCAGGACGCGCCGAATATCTTCATGATAGCGACGGCACAGCCAAAGCAGCCGATTCTTTCGAAGATGGTTTTGATTTTCGTGATTCCCCTATCTACACTTCACAAACCGATCTGTATAGCTGGACCCTCACCGCAGGATTCGATATCTGGGAAAATCTCTTAACCCGTATTGAATATCGTTTGGATGTGGCAAGCTCCGATGATGCCAACAATGCGTTTAACAACGATCAGAGCACGCAACACACGTTGTCATTCAACATGGCTTATCAATTTTAAAATAGTTTCGCTGTCAGCTAAATTTGAATAAGCTTTTAGTTCTTAGGTTTTCTATGGATCAACTATAGAGCTTAACGGAGAAACTCATCTAATCATTAGATAATTGGATGTTAGCATTTAGCTAACATCCAATTTTATTTTACTCTTTTATTATTTTACCCACCGTTGCATTTTTGCCGATGTGCAGCTGTGCCTGCTAATAACTTTAAGTATTGACAGAAATACAAAACTCCATAACAAATCAGCAATATGAAATTAAGACTCATTCTCAACTTAGTTGTTTTAACCCTCATTATTAATTTTACTTATGCTGCAGAAAAACCTGCTGATAAAAGAATTAAAAGAACTTGAAGCGCAATTGAAGATCAAGGCATCTACGTTGAAACCTCCCAAAAAGGCATCTTGAGTGGTTATGTTGATACTAGTTACATATAATTTCAACGGTGGCGGCACCATCTTCCGGAACAGGTCGACCCATCACTGACGTTTCTGGAGTCGGTAGCGACAGCCAAGACTTCAGCGTTAATGCAGTCAAACTCGCTTTAGAAAAAGCGCTTCCGGATGAAAACGAACTCGCTGCAGGTTTCCGCATCGATCTGTTGATGGGTGAAGATTGGCAGGACGACACGGAGTTCAGCGGCGTCAATGTGCAACAAGCTTACGTACAATTTCGTGCCCCCATTGGTAATGGTCTCGACTTTCGCTTTGGAAAAATGGTCGCCCTACTAGGCTACGAACTAGATGAGCGGCCCGCCAACGACAACTTTTCTTACGGCCTCCTTTACACCTATGCCTACACGGGTCCTGATACGGGTATCGATATTTCTTATGCCTTCACCGACTGGCTATGCGCCACTTTACGATTTGCCAACACCGATGGGGATGATAGCGGATTTTACGACAACTCCGATGTTTCAAAATCGATTTCTGGCCAAATTTGCATAACTTCTCCAGGAGAAAATGCCGATTTAGCATTAGGCTTTTACTACGCACCAGAAGGCACAGCTAATTACGGCATTCCCGTGCGAGTGGATGGTGAGGAAACATTTGTCGAAAATGATCAAGCGCTTATCTTCAACATGTTTGGAAGTTGGAAACCCAAAATGTTCAACGACAAATTGAAACTCGCGTTCGATTCCGTCATCGGCTTCACTCAAGACAATTATCTCGCTGCAGACAGCTCCGAAAATAACGCCTCATTCTGGGGCATCGGACTTTATGCCAAATACCAATTTACCAAAGTTTTCAGCTTAGCAGGACGCGCGGAATATCTTCATGATAGCGACGGCACAGCCAAAGTGACTGATTCGTTTGAAAACGGTTTCGATTTCCGTGATTCCCCTATCTACACCTCACAAACCGATCTGTATAGCTGGACCCTCACCGCTGGATTCGATATTTGGGAAAATCTTTTAACCCGTATCGAATACCGTTTAGATGTTGCAAGCGCCGATGACGCTAACAACGCTTTCAATAACGATCAAAGCACACAACACACGTTGTCATTCAACATGGCTTATCAATTTTAACCTTCAATTTCAATAAGTCACCACATTCGGTTAAAAGTGTAAAGGCAACTCCGAAACAACTTGGAATTGCCCTTTTGATTGAGGATTAACCACGGAATAGGTATCGCCAAAATCTTATTATTTTTATCCTCCAATAGACATAGGAGGTTCTGTGCCAATAGAATGATCCTCGGTAAAAGCCTCCACCGACTGCTGTTTCCCCGCAGCCGCCGCCCACACTTCATCACTGGTACCTTCGCGTGAAATAGAAGATTTCTGATCGGGAACATGGGAATAAGAAGGAAACTTTAATTCTCGAGCAGGCTTATCTTCAATGACAATTTTCCCTGGAGTTGGGTTCACTAAATTAATGATAGGATTGACAACTTGGCCTGGAATTTTAGTAATAGGATTGATCGCATGATCTACTGTAGTCACTACCGCAGGTTTAATCCCCTTATCAACTACAACGCTTAAAGGCTTTATCACCCCTTTTTCAATAGCATCCCCTTCCGCTTTATCCACAATTTCACCCGCATTCGCAATCTGACCACCAGTAGCCAAAGCACCCACTCTATTCAATGCTCCAATTTTAACGGCATCGACCGCATCAAGAACAGGCGCCGCTGTGTCCAAAACCGGCATAACAACCGTTTCAGCCGCTAAAGAAGTCGTATCCGCTATGGCATTCCAAGTAGCTTCTCCAGAAGTTGCTTTTTTTTCACTATCATCTCCATTCAAAACAGGTACAGCAAAACCAGCCAGTAATCTAGGATCTGTCATAATTTTCTGATTGGCTTCCCTCACCACTCTTTCAGCCTCTTTAAGTTCAGCCACAGCTCGTTCTGCAGATCGAATAAAATCTTCAGGATTTAGCTCCCTCTCCGCACTCAACACATCCTGAAATTTAACTCTGGCGTCAGCCACTGCCTGCCAAGCATTATCTGCTGCTCTTTTCGCTTGAGTAGCCGCTTCAATCACTTCAGGAATTTCAGTTGTTCTTTTTGCAAGCTCTAATAAATTTTTAGAAGCATCCACGGAACTTTGAGCCACTTGTTGCAAAGAATCGAGGGATCGATCGATTTCTATTTGAAGGGCTTTATTGCCTTTAATGTTATCTGCCAATCTATAATGACGATTTTCAACTAATGGCTTTAGCCTGCCTAATAAAGATTCAAAACTCTGAGTCAAAGTAGAAGCAAAATTTGCAGCTTCAGCAGCTGCCTCAGACGCGTGAGGAAGACTTTGTGAGGCTAACAATCGGCGCTCTTGATTCACAGTTGCTAATCGTTCTGCACGAATTTGACGCTGAGCTTGACGCCGAGCCTCCAACCAATCGCCTAGCGCTTTTAGAACTCTATTTTTCCCGCCCATAATTGTTCCCTTGATTTTTAATTTTCATAAAGATTAAAGTAATAAAACCTGAGTGGAAGCTTTTGTCAAATTAAGTTTAGCCTGAATCATCAGCTATCCTAAATCCCTCTTTCCTGCACAAAAATTTATAAGTATGCTTACACCGTCAGTAACAAAAACAAGTCAGTTTTCAACTTTTTAAGCCATTAAAACAATAAAGGCAATTCCGAAACAACTTGGAATTGCCCTTTTGATTGGGATAAACCACGGAATGGGTATCGCCAAAATCTTATTATTTTTATCCTCCAATAGACATAGCAGGTTCTGTGCCAATAGAACGATCCTCGGTAAAAGCTTCCACCGACTGCTGTTTCCCCGCAGCCGCTGCCCACACTTCATCACTAGTGCCTTCGCCTGGAACAGAAGGTTTTTCTGGACTTTCGGAAGTTA
Source organism: Verrucomicrobiia bacterium (assembly GCA_041395165.1). GTDB lineage: Bacteria > Verrucomicrobiota > Verrucomicrobiia > JADLBR01 > JAIBCM01 > JAIBCM01. The sequence goes on along the minus strand of JAWLBA010000001.1, from coordinate 298,196 downwards.
AAGAAGGCAAGGGACGACATATTTCAGGAAGTGGTTCACGTTGTGGTGGCGCTTTTAATTTTGTGTTTCCCCTTCCATCATCGCCAGCTTTAACCTGATCGGTCGCAGCATCAAACTTTGTAATAACTCCAACCGCTGCAGGCACAAGCAGTTCATCGATCCATTGATCTTGTTTTTCAGGAGAAACTACAGGGGCAAAAGGATTCACAATTTCGGCTGCTTCTTTTAGTTCGCGATTATCCCCCATCGTAAAACCTGCTATACCTGCACCCATTGGCACAGCTCTGGCAGCAGATTCAACATATGTCTCAGCCCATTCCGCTTCTTGCATGGCCACTACTGCTGCTGCTTCAGCCTCAGCAAAATCCTCTGCAAGTCCACTTTTAGCCGCTTTTTCAAGTTTTGCAGCGGCATCTAAAGCAAAAGCTCTTGCTCGCTCAATCTGATTTATGGCATCTTGCCCGCTTTGAGCGGCTGCTGAAATTTGACCTCGAGCCATTTGAGCCTGCTCACTCAAATCGAATCCTCGTCGAAAAGCAACCATTTCATCGTCAGGCGCTCTTCTTATATCAGCAACTGTAGAAGCTTCAGCTAAAACGTCGTCAAAAACAGCTCCGGCCTTTGTTTTGGCTTCATCCAATTTTTTAACCAAATCGTCAAAAGTTTGAGAAGCCTTTTCACACGCTTCCTTAGTTTTTCTACTGCGTGTAACAACAGCAATAATACCTTTTGCTCTGCGGACTGCGCCGACTATACCCACCGCTTCACTCATGGCAAGAGCTGCTGCTTTCGCCTTACGAGTTGCCTCGATAACCCTAAATAACCTGATTTGTTTACCACTAACAAAGTTCGCCATAATTTTTTCCCTTTAAAAATTTAAGTAATAAAACCCTATTATCAGCCTTTGTCAAATTCTTGCCAATCTTAAGTTGCCTATTTTTCTCAAAAACTTGGCAAGTATAGCGTTTGCCCTACAGTGCAATCGATGCGATTAATTTTTATTTTTTACTTTTTGATTGCAGCTCAGGCAGTTGCGGAGTTGAAACAGCCCGAGATTTTATTGGCTTCAGCTTCTCCTGCTAAAGTGCCGGTAAATGGCTCGGTCGCCATCACTTTAACCCTTCAAGATCAGCGAAAAAGTCGTCCTTTCTCTTTTTCCAAAAAAGAATTTTACTTTGCCATCACTGCTCCTCCTCAACATGGCGTGCTAACCCAACTGCAACAATTTCCCAGACAAGCCCAGTTCGATCGCGCAATGGTAGTTTACACGCACTCGGGCGATAGTGATTCCTTAGCCGACACCTTTGTGTTCGAAGCGCGAAGTGATGACGCTGCTATCTCAGGGGTGGCTAAAATTGAAATTCTGCAACCTCAATTACTCATCGAACCTAAAATTGAATTGAATTTTGGTTCTATTATCGCTGAACAATCTTCTTCCCGAGAAATTTTTCTTTTTAACTCCGGTGAAGTCCCCGTGCAAGGCGTGCTAACGGTTGGGCCTCCCTTTTCGTTGTCAGACTCCCTTTACTCATTGTATCCCAACGAACGCAAAAAAATCATCATTCTATGCCAACCTCCCAAAGCAGGTTCTTATCAAGCTCAACTGCAACTCAGCTCTTCCCCACAACTTCATTATCGCTTGGAAGCAACCGCCCTTTCACCTTTGGCTTTTTTTCCTGAAATATTGGACTTAGGAACTCACGCACAAAATGAGCCATTCACTGGAAAAATAAAAATTTTTAATCGCGGAAAAAAAACTAAGCGCGTTTTTTTAACGCTAGATCCTCCTTTTCGCACGGGAAAAGAGTTTGAGACAATAGCGGGCGAAAGTGCTAAGGAACTCACTATTCAAGCCACTCCTCCCAATCACGGTTTTTTTCAAGGCAAAATCATCGCCCAATCCGCTCCTCATCATGCTACAGCGCAAATTCAGTTGAAAAGCTTGCGTGAAACAAAATTGGAAATGGTCTCATCGTCTGATTTTGGGAAAAGAAATCTCGACCAAAAAATTTTCACCAACAATCTTTTGATTGCTAATCGTGGAGAGGTGACTTGGCTGGGAGAAGTCAAAGCGCGCGATCCTTTTTATTTGCCTTCTCATCATTTTGAAATTGGCGCGGGTGAAACACAAGTTGTCGCTGTGATTTTTCGTCCTCTGAATCAAAAAAAGTTTCAGGAAAAAATAATTTTTACTGAAGAAAAAGCGGGACGCATTCAATCCTTCCCCTTGCTTGCGGAAAGTTTTTTACCCCATAGCACGAATCAAGCTTCACCCCTTTCTAACCATTCTTTTTCCTCAATCGCAACACTTCCTTTTCAAAAAAACACCATTCCTGCAGGGCCCATATTATTATTAACAGGTCTTTATCAGAAAATGGTGGAACCGGAAAAAGCGTTGATCAAATGGAAATCCCGCGAAGATCCCGCTCTCTTTCGTCTTTATCAAAATAAATGGCAATGGAACGCAGATAAGAGCCGTGTGATCGAACAATGGCAATGGCTGGAAGATGTGCCTTGCCAACGTTTAGACTCCGATTCGCTAGGATTTTTTGTGGATCGTTTGCGTCCAAAATGGAACTATACTTTTTCTATTTGGCAAGTGGATGATGCTGGCCATGTGCTCGGCAAAAGTAGCTCCTTCTTCATTGCGACCCCAGCTTCTCTTCCTCAACCGGTTTCTTATAAAACCTGGATAATTCTCGGCGTCATTTTGCTCGTGGGCTTGGGATTTTGGATTTTGAAAAATATCAATCGTTGGTTCGGTGGCGCTTTAGGCAGCTGATTCTGAAACTGTTTGTTCCGCCAAAAGTTCATCCAACTTTTTCCATTGCGTTTCTGGCATGGAATTAAAAGCGTGAAGATAAATCAAAACATCAATTTTAGGATGGCCAGCAAAAAGGTTGTTCATCGCTTTTTCTAAAATCGCTTTTTCCGGTTCGGCAGGAAAATTTTCGACGCATCCGGCTTGATGTTCAATATGAAGTTCATTCAAAAAATCGGTGAGCAACCCATTTTTTTCGCCGAGCAACCAATCGGACAAACAGCGAAAGGAAAGCGGCAACGAGGTAGGTAATTGCAATAAAGTAATGATTTTAGGATTACGCTCCGTCCGAGGCATTTGTTGAATGACGGGTAATCGGGTCCGATTCGCCTGGGTCAAGAAATGAAGCAATTCGCGATAAAGCGATTTATTATTTTGATGCAAATAATCCAAAATTTCTGATGCCTTGCTCGCTGGCATCCATTGAAACAGTTCACAAGCGTTCATTCTTTTTCCTCATCTTTTTGGTTTGTGGGGCGACGCTAGCATGGCTCTTGCGACTTTTCCACTGCCAAATCAAAGGTAAACCATCAAGATGAAATGTTTTTCGAAGATGAGTTTCCAGAAAGGTTAACCAACTCGGCAGAAGCAAGTGAGGGTCGTTGCAAAATCCTAAAAAGGTGGGCGGCTTCATGGCTGCGCTTGAATTTAACGCAGTGGCATATAAAATTTTAAATCGTTTACCCTGACGCAGCGGCGGGGGATGACGTTGGACTAATTTTTGAAGGGTCCGATTTAAAGGTCCCGTGGGAATGGGCGCTTGCGAGCGCTTGATTAAATCATCAATCGCCGCAAATAATTGGTTCAATCCTTTTTTCTCTAAGGCGCTCACAAAAATAATCGGAGCGTCGTAAAGAAAGAAAAGTTGTTGATAAATGGCTTGCTGAAAGGCTTCTGGGAAAGTTAACGTTTTTTTAGGAGCGCGACCTTGCGAAACTAAAGAAGGATCCTCCCATTTTATGCCGCGTGTTAAATCCCATTTATTAACAATAATGAGACAAGGTTTTTTGGCTTTTTGAATGAGACCAGCAATTTTTTTATCTTGTTCGGTGATTCCTCGATCGGCATCGATCACTAGCAAACATAAATCGGTTCGTTGAATGGTGTGAGCGGTGCGCGCGGTCATTTGCCGCTCCAATTCATCAGAAAGATGACGTTTCTGTCGCATACCCGCGGTGTCAATCAAGAGATAAGGTTGTTGTGGTCGATTGTTTCTAAAATAAGGCACTTCAACCGCGTCTCGTGTCGTGCCTGGAATTTCGCTCACTAGCGTGCGACTATCTTTCAGTGTAGCGTTAATTAATGATGATTTACCAACGTTGGGACGTCCGACGAAAGCAATTTTGATCGCATCACGAAAATCAGAAGAACTTTTTTCTCATTATCTTCATTTTCAGGAAAAGTGTGGAGAGCTTTTGCCATTAATTCAGAAATTCCCCGACCGTGAGCGGCAGAAATGGCAATCATGGGGGAGAAACCTAATGATAAAAAATCATTTTCATAAAAATTTTGCTTAGGATCATCCATTTTATTAACTACCAAAAAAACGGGCTTTTCTTCTCTTCGTAAAATCTCAGCAATTTCCTGATCCAGCGGCGTCAAACCCGCCCGACCATCTACCACCCAAAAAATCAGGTCGGCCATGGCAATCGCTAATTCAGCTTCTTGCTGGATGGCTTCGGAAAAACCAGAAGTGTCTTCGAGCCCAATCCCCCCTGTATCAACCAAAGTCAAAGGGTGCCCTTGCCAAAGACAATCTGCCACAAGCCGATCGCGAGTGACGCCGGGTCGATCGTGAACGAGGGAAAGGTTTCTTCGCACGAGCCGATTAAAGAGCAGAGACTTGCCCACATTCGGGCGACCGACCAGGGCAATGGTTTTCTTCATGAGTATGTTGATAACAAATTTTTAGTTTCTGTAAACACGGCCTTGCTAGATAAACAATTTTTATTATCCTGCGATAAATTAAAAAAGGAAAACATGAAAGATTTTGCTGTGGTTGGTTTAGGAGTAATGGGTGAAAACCTGATTTTAAATTTGGAGCGTAACGGAATTTCGGTTGCCGTTTACAATCGGTCATATTCCAAAGTAGAGGATTTTTTACAGGGTCGCGCTAAGGGTAAAGCCATTTCTGGCGCATCAACGTTACAAGAATTAGTAAAATCCCTTAGTGCACCACGTCGTATTTTGCTTATGGTAAAAGCCGGGCGTGCAGTGGATGCCGTTCTGGAAGAGTTGGTGCCTTTGCTTTCACCGGGCGATGTGGTGATTGATGGCGGCAATTCGCTTTATACCGATACGGATAGACGTTATGAAACGTGGAAAAAATATGGTATTCACTTTTTTGGCATGGGTGTCAGCGGAGGCGAAGAAGGAGCACTCAATGGCCCTAGTCTAATGCCCGGAGGAGATCGCACTGCTTATGAATCGCTGCGACCGATTTTAGAAAAAATTGCCGCCAAAACCGATTCCGGGCCGTGTGTCACTTATGTAGGAGCCAAAAGCGCAGGCCATTTCGTAAAGATGGTCCATAATGGCATTGAATATGGCGATATGCAGCTCATTGCTGAGTGTTACGATCTTTTGCGCCACGCTTTAGGGTTATCATTAGATAATATTCAACAACTTTTTGAAAAATGGAATCAAGGCCGACTCTCTTCTTATTTGATCGAAATCACTGCCCGGGTCGTTAACGCAAAAGATGATTTAGGCTCAGGAAAACCACTGATAGATTTGATTGTGGATTCTGCAGGACAAAAGGGCACGGGCAAATGGACTACTATAAGCGCTTTGGATTTAGGCATATCGATTCCCACCATTACCGCAGCGGTTGATGCCCGATTGATTTCGGCAAGAAGAGAAGAAAGACAAAAAGCAGCGCAATGCTATCCTCGTAAAATCGAAAACTGCGAAAATGCTAAAGAGTGGATTCCTCAAATTGAGGCTGCACTTTATCTATCCAAAATTTGTTCCTATGCGCAGGGCTTTAGCATGCTCAAAGCTGCTTCCGAACAGTTTCAGTATCAATTAGATTTATCAGAAATTGCTAGAATTTGGAAAGGTGGCTGCATCATTCGAGCCATTTTTCTCGATCGACTACGCCAAACCTTTCAAGAAGAAACCAATCTCCCCAATCTTTTAGTCGCCAGAACTTTCCAAGAAGAATTGAAAACAGGTCTCGCAGCCTGGCAAAACGTAGTAAAAATAGCTATTGATCATAGAATTTCCGTTCCCGCTATCTCCGCTTCTTTGAATTATTTTGAAAGCTATACACGGGAGCGTTTACCTGCGAACTTAATCCAAGCCCAACGTGACTTTTTCGGAGCACATACCTTCGAAAGAGTGGATCAATCCGGCTTTTTCCATGCAAAATGGGAATAATTTCAAAATAAATATTAAATATTAAGTATTTAATTATAAATAACTTAAAAAAACTATAAATATTTTTTTGATTTTTATTTGACAAAATTGTTTATTTAAGATAATTTTTTAAAAAATAAACATTTTAATATATTTTTATTATAAATGAACAAAAATGAAACAGACACGAAATGGGTAGGAAGTTATTGGGATAATGCATTGCCTCGTAATATAAAATTTAAAAATAAAACCCCAACAGAAAGAAAAGGAAAACTATGAAACCCATAAAATACCTCCCCTTAATAACATTAATTCTAGCCATAACTATGATAACAGCATCAAGTCAAGCTTATGAGATAGTTTCATGTCTTAAAGACACTTCACTGAGCAAAAGTAAGAAAAGCACCTTTATCCAAGGAGCTTCTCCTACGGTAAAAATTGTTGCTCATAAAAGTCATGCCTTTTAGGATTTCCTATTAATCATGCTATTGCATCTGCCTCAAAAATTAATCTTATTTTACAAACTAAAGGGAGTCGTGGGGCAAGAAATTTGACAGCTTCAGAAATCACGGGTGATTGGAATGAACGCACTTTAGTTGAGCCTCATGGGGTCGGACCAGTTAGAAGCGTCGCAGTTCCTATGCCTAAGCAAGGTCTACTTAAATTAGATGTCACCGATCTAGTCAAATCTCAAGCTGCCGCCGGCAAAGCGAGCATCAACCTCGCCCTATCATTAGATCATGGCACTTTACAAATTATGGCTCGAGAATCGGGTTTAGGTGCTCAACTTGAGTTTTGCGGCAATGACAATAATGTGATCAACCCTTTCAGCAATTCTAATTCCTCCTCGGACCGATTGATAAAATTCGAAGTCAATGTAGCACCCCCTCAACTCGTGGGCGGAGCACTATGGTCTACTAATGTTGTCGGGTTAACTCAGCCAGGCGACATGATTGTAAGTGTCAACGGCTGGGGAGTTCTCGATAACTTATTGCCAAGCGCGAGCATCAATGCTCAAGGCGATCTTCAAATCGGCATTAAGAACCTAAACCTCTTGAATATTCTTAATGTAGCTCCTAAAGATCTGACTATTTGCATCTTACGATAATTTCCTAATCCTACCTAACCATCAGGGCGGCTTCTCTTCGGAGGAGTCGCCTTTTTATTAGCTGTTAGCTTTTAATCTTTCATTTGTCAAGACCATATCTTTAAAAAATAATAAAGGACCAGCTCACCAAAGGCTATACTATTTCCATTGGCTTACTGAAAATCTTGGATTAAATTTTCGCCAATGGATCTTAATTCACTACCCGAAACTCCCGAACTTACCATTTCCGTGCGAGCCTATTATTATGATACCGACGCAGGCGGAGTCGTTCACAACATTGCCTATTTACGATGGATCGAAGAAGCCCGCACTCGTCTAGCAGAACATTTGGGCTGGTCTTTGGAAACAATGGCCCAAGGCGAAGAAGTTCCCGTTGTCGCGCGAACCGAAATCGACTATATCCGCCCTGCTCGTTTAGGTGACACCCTTCAAATCCATAGCCAACTCATTCAACTCAAGCGCGCCAGCTTCCAAATTGCTTTCACCCTAACCCGTCTCTCTGACCAAACACTCATGACCCGCTGTCAACAAACCCTAGCCACCATCCAATTAAAAACCGGCCGTCCCTGTGCCTCCCCTGAAGCTTGGCGAAAACGTTGGCCCCATTTAATTCTAAAAAAGGGTCTAAAAACTGAAAGCTAACCACTGTAAACTCTTTACGGCCTCTGCAGTATGGCATTTTGTGAGGTAATTGAACCATTGCCTTCCGCTAAATCCCAAACTGAAGCCTTTGCGGATTCAGCTTCAGCAGCTTGATTTGTCACCTCTTGAACAAACTTCCCTCTGACAGCAGCATCTCCGGCTACCGTTGGTTGATGCTCTTTTATGATCTCACTCCCCATCTCAATTACTGTATCCATTACGGGACTGAGAGGATTTTCCAGAAAATGAAGCCCAGCATTTGCTGTATTAATAAGAGGTGTGGGTTGGCCAGTCACTATACCCGTTAACACTTCCTGAGCAGAAACAGGAGATAGCACTTCCATCACATCCCGCACATCGACAGGCTCTTCTTGATTTTCCAACGCAAAAGGACCGCCAATTAAGGCCGCAGCTCCGCCACCACGATGAATATCCTTAGCTGCTTGTATGCCAATCTCAACTTGTCCTAATCTACGAGTTGTTTGATTAACTAACTGATTGGCTAATGCAGTTAGGTTTGAAGCGGCTTCTATGGCAACAGGATCGCCCGACAATTGTGCATCAGTAAGTGTTTGGTAAGCTTCTATTCTTATTTCTTTAGCTTTAACCACAGCGTCTCTAGCCAACTCAATATCCCGTTCTGCTAGAGCAAGCGTGTTTTGGATACTTTTCCCTGCATAACGTGGCATTTTAGAAGCCCGATTGGCAACGCGACTAACATTAGCGGCTGCCTGTTCAGACACTCGCCCAATTCTACGAACCTCACTAAAAAGCCTAGCCACTCGCAAAAAAACAGTAGCAACACTCATAATTGGTATAATTTCAATAATTTATCTACCACAATTTACTGCCAAGAATTAAACCCCAAAATGGTCGTGTGTCAAATGAACTTGCTATTTTTCCCTACATTTTCTCAAAATTTTCGCTTTTGCTTTCTTAAATGAAATTCGCTAATAATAAATCATCGATTATGTGTGGCATTGTAGCATATTCAGGCGATAAAAAGGCGTATGACATCCTGCTCCAGGGATTATATCGCCTGGAATATCGTGGTTACGACTCCGCGGGCATTTGCACGCTTAATGGAGATCATTTCGATATCCAAAAAAAAGCTGGTCGTATCGACGCTCTCGCGCAACTCGTGAAAAAAAAGCCGCCCCAAGGTGTATGCGGCATCAGTCACACTCGATGGGCCACACATGGCGAACCCACTAATGACAACGCGCACCCTCACTTGGATCAATCTGGAAAATTGGCATTAGTTCACAACGGCGTTATCGAAAACTATCAAACTTTAAAAGATAAACTGCTCGCAAAAGGGCACACCTTTCACTCACAAACGGACACGGAAGTTTTAGCGCACTTAATCGGCTATCATTACGATTCCATACCCGAATCGCCCGAACGTTTGCTTAATGCCGTTAAAAAAGCGCTTCTTGAAGTCACCGGTACTTACGGCATTGCTGTACTCCACACCGATCGTCCTGGCGAAATCATTGGCGCGCGACGAGGTAGCCCTTTAATTTTGGGCATTGGCGAAAAAGAATTATTTTTAGCAAGCGACGTCACTGCCCTTGGCGCTTACACACAACGTGTGATTTATCTCAACGATTTTGATATTGTCCAAATCCTGGGCAAAAATTACACGCTGGAGTCCCTTAACCAAAGCTCGATCGATCGTGAAATTTGCAGTATCGACTGGGATCCCGAATCCACTGACAAAGGCGAACATGACCATTTCATGCTTAAAGAAATTTTTGAGCAACCGGCGTCCATGGAAAACGCCATGCGCGGGCGTCTGGATTTGGAACAAGCGACAGCTAAATTTGGTGGCTTGAACTTGGAAGTGCACGCCCTACGCACCATTGATCGCTTAATCATCACAGGATGTGGCACCGCCTTGCACGCCGGCATGGTTGGCGAATATATCATTGAAGAATTAGCGCGCATTCCCGTAGAAATCGAAATCGCTAGCGAATTTCGTTATCGCAATTCACCCTTGGACAATCACACCCTGGCTTTCGCCATCAGCCAATCCGGCGAAACTGCTGATACTCTGGCCGCCATGCGAGAAGTGCAACGTAAAGGATTTCGTGCATTAGGCATTTGTAATGTCGTAGGAAGCACCATTGCGCGAGAAAGTGATGGCGGAATCTTTCTTCACGCCGGTCCAGAAATTGGTGTCGCGGCTACCAAATCGTTCACTTCCCAAACTCTTGTGATGGCTTTGCTCGCGCTCTTTTTTGGTCGACTCCGTCATCTCTCTTCTGTGCAAGGACGCGAATTTCTCAACGCATTAAAAAAATTACCGGAACAAACGGCAGAAATTTTGGAACAGCATTATCGCATTCAAACTTTAGCAAAAAAATATGCTTCTTCACAAAGCATGCTCTTCTTTGGACGTCAAGCCAACTATCCCGTAGCGCTCGAAGGCGCCTTGAAAATGAAAGAGGTTTCTTACATTCATGCTGAAGGTTATCCCTCCGCCGAATTGAAACATGGCGTGATTGCTCTCATCACAGAAAAATTGCCCAGCCTGGTGATTTGTCCGCAAGACGGCGTTTACGAAAAAAATTTGAGCAACATCCAAGAAATTAAAGCTCGCAAAGGCCCTGTCATCGCTATTGGCACACAAGACGATAAAGAGTTAAAGAAATTGGCTGATGACGTGATTGAACTTCCTCCCACACACCCTTTACTGCAACCTATTTTAAATGTTATTCCGCTACAACTTTTAGCTTACTACACCGCCGTCCATTTGGGACGCGACGTCGACAAACCGCGCAACTTAGCAAAAAGTGTGACAGTCGAATAAATTTCATGGCGACCCAGCCCTCAGCAGAAATCGGCGTCATCGGCGGCACCGGACTTTATCAAATCGATGCTTTAAAAAATTTTCGCTGGTTCAATCTTGAAACACCTTGGGGCAAGCCTTCCGACGAATTTTTAATCGGTGAAATTACAGGTCGCCAAGTCGCTTTTCTGCCACGTCATGGGCGACATCATCATTTGCTACCAAGCGAAATCAATCATCGTGCCAATATTTATGCAATGAAAACTCTTGGTGTAACGCGCATTCTCAGTGTCAGCGCCGTAGGCTCTTTAAAAGAAGCACTATCACCTGGCACATTTGTTGCTCCCAGTCAATTTTTCGATCGCGCCAAACGCTCTCAAGAACACACTTTTTTTGGCAATGGTATTGTCGCCCACATCACTTTTGCACAGCCCGTTTGCTCGCAACTCCAAACCCTGCTCCATGAAGCCGCCGCCACAACCGGACCCGCCTCCCTAGGCGGTATTTATGTCAATATCGAAGGCCCCGCCTTTTCGACACGCGCTGAATCACAAACCTATCATCAAGCCGGTTTTGATGTCATTGGAATGACGAATTTAGGCGAAGCCAAATGCGCGCGTGAAGCCGAAATATGTTATGCCACCTTGGCCATGGTAACCGATTATGATTGTTGGCATGAAAGCCACGCAGCCGTTACTGCGGCAATGGTCATGGAACTTTTGAAAAAAAATATTTTGCGTGCTCAGCAAATCTTGATTCGTGCGATTGAAAAAATGCCACACGAATCCAGTTGCAAATGCCAACGCGTGCTCAAGCATGCCATTGTTACTCCCTATTTACACTATTACTGAAACTGAACTATCGCGCTACAATTTATTTTAAGCAAATATTGCAAATAGTTACTGCTTTTCTTACGCTTTAAATAAATATTGCTTCATTTAAAACTATGAAAATATCCTCCCCCTTTTCAGCCTTTTCTTCAACGAACGCCCCGTTTTCTCGCAACAATTACTTATTTTGTTCTATCCACTTTTTTAATCTCAGCACGCACTTATGTGAACACTATTTTTCCTTTCAATCAGGCTCCCACTACAACTCGCACAGAAATTGGTGGAATTACCTACGATTCGCAAGGCAATATGCTTGTGACAGGAACTGCCCTCGGTGCAACGATGTTTCAATTTGAAACAGGTTCCGACAAGAAAAAATTAAGCTTCCAAAACCCCATGCAAGCGTTTGTCGCAAAATACAATCGCGCCGGAAAATTACTTTGGCTCAAAACTTGGACACATGTTGGCGATCTTGGTCTCACACCCACCATCCGCGCCCAAGCCATTATATTAAATGCTAGTGATGAAATTTTTATTACAGGCAACTTTAGTCGCATTGTAGATTTTGATCCAGGAGCGGGCGTTTATTCACTTAGCACGATTAAGGAAAATGCTTATGACGATAACGACTTGTTTTTACTAAAATTAAATCAAGACGGTAATTTTCTTTGGGTCAAAACCGCTAGCGCCGGCAAGGATTTTGTAAACCTAATCCCCAACGACATCACGTTAGATAAACAAAACAATATCATTATTACCGGATTACAAGGCGATATCAAAGACCCCAATCTCATCAATCACACGTTTATTAAGAAATTCAATAGTCAAGGTAACACACTTTGGACAAAAACTATTTTTGCCAATGCTTCGATTGACAACACCATAAAAAGAACCGTCATCGCAGAAGCACTCACTGTCGATAGCAATAATAATATTTATCTGGGAGGCAATTTCAGAAGCACTGCTGATTTTGATCCTGGCAACGGCAAATTTGAACTGAAAAGCACAGGATATGATGGTTTCCTTTGTCGATTAAGTGCCAATGGCGACTTTATCTGGCTGAAACGAATCGGCGGAAGTGGTGATGATGCGATTAAATCCATCACAATTGATAAAAACTACAAACTTCTCATTGGCGGTGAATTTAGTGGAAGTGTAGATTTTAATCCAGCTCTCGGAACAGATTTACGTACAGCTTCTGGTTTTAAAGATGCTTTCCTCAGTCAGTTTAGTCTCAATGGCGCTTATAACTGGACCAAAACTTTTGGCGGTCCTCAAAGTACAACTGCCATATATGATTTAGCCGTTGATAAGCAAAATAACATTTTAAGCGTCAGCATATCAGCTCCTGTCTTTGCCAATTCCACTAAAATTGATCTTGATCCTGACCTTATCAACACAAGCTATTTTACCATTAAATCTCCTTACCTCTTCACATCCAAATTTTCCAACAACGGCACTTATATCTGGGGAAGAGGCATTGAAGTTTTTGATACAGGCGGCGTATTCAGTCCACCTAACATCGCTGTTGACCCTGCAAATTTCGTGGCTTTTGGCGGAACTTTCAAAGGCAAAACGGATTTCGATCCTTCACCTAGTGGTGGCAGCTTATTACTCGGATATAATGAAATCCCTGTTTTCTGCTCCTTTGCCATGGAACTTAATAAAAATGGTTATCTCATGCGCCCGGCCCATGACATCAGTGGTGATCACAATTCTGAAATCCTTTGGCAAAACCAAACCAATTATGCAGCTCAAATAGATCTCATGACTTATGACGCCAATAACAACACGCCCAAGTACGTTATCGGTCTTCCACTAACACCACCCGATGCAACTAACAATTGGAGTTTATTCGGCAGTGGCGACTTTAATAGCGATGCTCAACCTGATATTGTCTGGTGGACAAGTCGCCGTATCGATAAGAAAAATTTTTGGGCTGTCTCTTTCATGAATGGATTTCAACCCAGTAGCCATGTCATTAAAGAAGTCTCTCCTGTTTGGGAACTGGCTTGTATCGGAGATTTTGATGGCGACACTCAATCCGACATTCTTTGGCACAATCGCGACACGCACCAATACCAAATCAACTACATGAACAATCTTAACATATCATTAACTCAACAACTGCTTGATTCCCTACCGGCCAATCAATTTGTCAAAGCTTGTGGCGATTTTGATCGTGATGGGTATACCGATTTAGTTGTTCAAAATCAGGACACTGGCGATGTTTACATCCATTTTTTAGAAAATTATAAACTCAAAAACACTTCTAATAATCCTGCACTGCTAAAAAATGTTTCGCTCAATCCAGTTTGGGAAGCAGCCGGTTCTGGAGACTTCAACCAAGACGGACACGACGATTTAGTATTCCAACTCAATTTTCTACCCAATACACGAGCAATCGATTTCGTGAAGACTAACACTGTTACGAAAGCTTCCGCTTTAATCACTCAACTACCTTGGGTTTGGAAAATTCACAATCGCTAAAAGTTGTTAACAAATTCAAAGAGTCAAGCCATTTAAAAAAAATATTTTTTTTAAATTTATTTTGACGCTGCTTACAACAGCGTTAGAATTTTTATACGAAATGAATTTTTTTGTTAAAAACCTTTACCTCAAACTCCCATGATAGCAGTCAAAAATAATTTAAAATCAAATACTTACAACGAAAAAATTAAATTGCCAAATCCTCTTTCTAAAACTTTAAAAAAAGCCAAAAAAAATATTAATCCCAAACTTACTTTTTCTCCGACATTTACCACATCATCAAAACATCCTTTTGATGAAATCGAATGGGAAAAACGCACCGCAGAAATCACTGATGACAGCGGTAAAATTATTTTTAAACAAGAAAATGTAGAAGTGCCCAAATCTTGGAGCACACTTGCAACCAAAATCGCCGTTTCAAAATATTTTTATGGCGACATTCAAGCAGGCACCGATCCCAAACAAAATGGTCGCGAAACCTCCATTCGACAACTCGTCCATCGTGTGACTCGCACCATCGCTGATTGGGGAATTCAAGACGGCTATTTTCAAACTTCCGAAGATGCCGAGAATTTTTATCGCGATCTCACTTGGCTTTGCGTCAACCAATACGGCGCCTTCAATAGCCCCGTCTGGTTCAACGTAGGGTTATGGCATCAATATCATATCGGCACTGACGGCGATCTGGGCAACTATTTCTACAATCGCACTACGGGTAAAGCGGAGCGCGCCAGTACACAATATGAATACCCGCAATGCAGCGCCTGTTTCATTCAAACCGTGCAAGACAATATGGAGTCCATCATGGAATTGGCTCGCAGTGAAGCGATGCTTTTCAAATTTGGTTCCGGCACCGGAACCGATCTTAGCCCCTTACGATCCACTCGCGAAAAACTCAGCGGTGGCGGAAAACCTAGCGGCCCTCTTTCTTTCCTCAAAGTTTATGATCAAATTGCTAACGTCGTAAAATCGGGCGGAAAAACTCGGCGCGCTGCCAAAATGAACACGCTAAAAGATTGGCATCCTGACATCGAAGAATTTATCGAAGCAAAACCCAAAGAAGAAAAAAAGGCCTGGGCATTAATCGAACAAGGTTACGACGGCAGTTATAACGGCGAAGCTTATGGCTCCGTCATGTTTCAAAACGAAAATCTTTCCGTGCGCGCTAGCGATACTTTCATGCAAGCGGCCATAGATAAAAAAGAGTTTTGGACACGCCATGCAAAAGATGGAAAACCATGCGAGAAAAAAGATGCCCACAATCTACTACATAAAATAGCAGAAGGCACCTGGCTTTGCGGCGATCCGGGTCTGCAATTTGATGACACGATCCATCGCTGGCACACTTGCAAAGGCACGGATCGTCAACACAGCACCAACCCATGTTCCGAATATCTCTTTCTTAACGACACCGCTTGTAACCTGGCTTCTTTAAATCTTTTGAAATTTAAAAAACCAAACGGTTCTTTTGACATCAAAAAATTCAAAGCTGCTATTCGTCTTTTCATTACCGCTCAAGAAATTCTCGTCGACAATGCGAGTTATCCTACAGCTTCCATTGCAGAAAATTCTCATATCTTTCGAACCCTGGGATTAGGCTATGCTAATCTTGGCGCTTTAACCATGAGCTACGGCTACGGTTACGACTCCAATCAAGCGCGCGGACTCGCTGGCGCCATCACCTCCATCTTAACCGGACACGCTTACGAAGTGAGCGCGGAAATTGCCGCAGCCATTGGCCCTTTTCCTGGTTATCACGATGCGCGATGTAACGGTGTCAGTAAAACACTTCAACCGAACAATGTCGAATCCATGCTTGAAGTCATTCGCTTGCATCGTTCTTACGTTGAAAAAATTGACTCTTCTTGCCCTAAAGAGCTCGTGGAAGAGGCGCGCTATTGTTGGGATCATGCGTTGCAACTTGGCCAACGTCACGGTTATCGCAATGCTCAAGTCACTGTTCTCGCGCCCACTGGCACCATTGGCTTTTTAATGGATTGCGACACCACAGGCATCGAACCGGATATCGCCTTAGTTAAATATAAACTCCTCGCCGGCGGAGGCATGCTTAAAATTGTTAACCAAACTGTTCCACTAGCGTTGCGCGCCTTGGCTTACACAGAAACTCAAATTGCTAGCATCGTTCAACATATTGACCATTACGACACCATTGAAGATATTGAAGAAAATGGAACAAAAATTCCCAGTGGCTTAAAACCGGATCACCTTTCTGTTTTTGACTGCGCTTTCAAACCGGCTAATGGAAAACGTTCGCTTCATTATCGCGCTCACATTCAAATGATGGCTGCTTGCCAACCTTTTCTTTCTGGCGCTATTTCCAAAACGGTCAACCTTCCCAACCACGCTACGATCGAAGATATCATAAACACCTACATCGAAGGATGGCGACTAGGACTAAAAGCCATTGCCATTTATCGCGACGGCTCAAAACGTTCTGCTCCCTTAAACACTGCAAAAACCAAAGATATGGGAGCGGCACAAGCGGCAGCTGAAAGTTTAAATGCGCGTCGTCGCATGAGCGATACACGCTGGTCGCTCACTCATAAATTCGACATCGCCGGTCACGAAGGTTATCTAACGGTTGGCCTATTCGATGACAAACAGCCAGGCGAACTTTTCATTACCATGGCCAAGGAAGGTTCCACCATAGGCGGCCTCATGGACACTATCGGAACACTGGCCTCTTTAGCGCTTCAATATGGCGTGCCCATCGAAGCGATGGTGAAAAAATTTGCTCATTCTCGATTTGAGCCAAGCGGATTCACCAAAAATCCCGACATCCCCGTCGCAAAATCAATTCCTGACTACATTTTCCGATGGCTAGGAAACCAATTTGTTTCCGGCTATCGCGAAGCCAACTCGCCCAATCGCAACCAACCCGAACTGCCACTTCCTGGCATTCAAGACATTGAAAAAAAAGTGGTAAACAAAACCGTTTCCACTCTGGAACGAACTGCTGACGACTCAGGAACAAACACTTCAGATTCTCACGAACTTACCATCCGCTTTCGTGATGGCATGGTCTGTCCCGAGTGTGGCAGCAGCAAAATCAAGCACACTGGCACCTGCGCCACCTGTTTAAAGTGCGGCGCAAGTTTGGGCTGTTCGTAGAATCCTCGCCCCCACAGAAAATGCTCAATGTTTTCCTAGAATGTTACCCCAACTCTATGTCATCCTCGGGCTTGCCCCGGGGATCCAGAGGAATAAAAAAAATGGATTCCCGATCGAGTCGGGAATGACAAAAGATTCTTCTTAGCTATATGAAAGATAATTGAAGTACTTCGGACAGTTGTGGCTCAAGCCCGAAGATGACATAGGAGAAAGTCAATTTGTCCACCGTGTAAACCTATGGCTACAGCTGCTTGTTTTTAAACTAAATTCTGCCACTTTATGAATTAATGACACACTCTCATTCCAATCATTTAGCCAAAGAAAAAAGCCCTTATCTTTTGCAGCACGCTTATAATCCAGTGGATTGGTTTCCTTGGGGAAAAGAAGCCTTTCAAAAAGCAAAAAAAGAAAATAAACCGATTTTTTTGAGCATCGGCTACTCCACTTGCCACTGGTGTCATGTCATGGAGCGAGAATCGTTTGAAAATCATGATGTCGCAAATGTGCTTAATGAACATTTTGTTTCCATCAAAGTGGATCGTGAAGAACGCCCCGATATCGACAAAATTTATATGACCGCGGTGCAATTGCTCGGCCAAGGTGGTGGCTGGCCACTTTCCGTTTGGCTAACGCCTGATTTGAAACCTTTTTTCGGCGGCACTTATTTTCCTCCCACCAACCGCCATGGTCGCATTGGTTTCATTGAACTTCTCAACAAACTCAATACCGTTTGGCAACAAGAACACGATAACGTTTTTCAGTCAGCACAAGAAATTGCAAACCATCTTAAACGCTATGCCGCTTCGGGTGAAACTTCAGTCGATTCCATCAATGATCAACCTCTTAAACTTACTGTGGACCAATTTCGATTTTCTTACGATGTGTGCTATGGCGGTTTCGGAAGCGCTCCAAAATTTCCGCGACCGGTTACACTTCATTTTTTAGCGCGTTATGCCAAACACTACCAAAATGAAGAAGCCAAAGCGATGCTATTTCATACTCTGACCATGATGGCAAAAGGCGGCATTTACGATCAAATTGGTGGCGGTTTTTCGCGTTATTCAGTCGATGAAAAATGGCTCGTTCCCCATTTTGAAAAAATGCTTTATGACAACGCTCAATTAATTAACAGTTATCTAGATGCTTATCAATTAACGGAAGATCCCCAATTAAAGAATTTTTTGCTTTTGTCGTGCACGACACGATTAATTATTTATCTCGCGATATGTCTTCACCTGAAGGAGCTTTTTATTCGGCCGAGGATGCCGACAGTGAAGGTCGTGAAGGTGCATTTTATGTATGGTCACCCACACAAATTCGCGAAGTGTTGGATGAAAAAGAGGCAGAACTAGCGATTCGTTTTTTAGGCGTGACTCAAATGGGAAACTTTGAAGATCATAGCGCATCAGAAAAAAATCCGCCTTCGCAGAATGTTTTAAGTCAAGTCACTGCGCTTAATCCTGATGAAGCTCAACGCTGGTTCATGATTCGACAAAAACTTTGGGTTCACCGCGAAAAACGACCGCGTCCACATCGCGACGATAAAATCTTAACCTCATGGAATGGTTTGTTAATTAGTGCCTTGGCTCGCGCAGGAGCCATTTTGAAAGAACCGAAACCAAAATATCTCGAGGTTGCCATTCGAGCCGCACGTTTTTTTCAAACGCATCAATATGAAGCCGCTTCGCGCAATTTGTATCACAGCTATCGCGATGGCGTTTCCGATAAAAAAGGCATGCTCGACGATTATGTTTTTCTCGCGCAAGGATTGATCGATTTGTATGAAGCCACTTTTGAAAGAAAATGGTTGGATTGGGCGAACGAACTCGCTGAAACGATTCTTCAGCGATTTGAAGACAAGGAGCTAGGCGGTTTTTTTATGACCGATGGCCAAGACGATTCCTTATTGATTCGCATCAAAGAAGATTACGATGGCGCAGAACCCTCAGGCAATTCTGTTGCAGCATTGGTTTTAATCAAACTCGGAAGAATGTTGCAACGTGATGATTTTTTACAATCCGCAGAAAAAATATTACGTTTTTTTTGGTCACGCTTGTTAAAAGTACCGGAAGCAGTTCCCCATTTTGCTTCGGCACTGGAAGCATGGTTAAATCCACCCCATCAACTCATTTTTTCTGGAGATTTAAAAAATCCAATCGGACAAAAAATGCTGCGAGAAGCAAGAAAACAATTTCTACCCAATCTTTTTTTACTCCACGCAGAATCGGCCCCTAAAGAGTTTAAATTGGATAAAAATCAGGTAACCGCTTATTTATGTCATGACTTTCAATGTGAACTTCCCATTACGGATGTTGCCACATTGAAGAAAAAATTAGCGGAATTATGAAGGTAACGCACAAAAGTCCACGCATTGAAAAGTTAATTGCAGACTGCCAAGGTCAATCGATGCCAGCCCATTATCTGGGTTATTTTAAATGTTTTGATGCTAGTCTTTATTATGAAGCGCACGACGTTTTGGAAGAGTTATGGCTCGGTTCACTCGGTGGCGATTATTTCTATTATAAAGGGTTGATTCAGGTTGCAGGCGCCTTTGTGCATTTGCAAAAGGAGCGTTTAAATCCCGCAGCCGCTTTGTTTCGATCAAGTCGGCGCTATCTTTTGCCATTTCGTCCACGTTATTTGAATTTTGAAGTCGGCGAATTATTGGAATTATGTCTGCCTTATCAACAGGTTTTGGAAAATCAAAAGAAAAATCCTCTTACGGAATTAGGCACGCCCAAAATTTCGCATTGGCTAAAATACTAAAGATAAGGCGCTAGAGAGTTTTTATTTAACTCGTTTCTGAAATAACAATGGTGTCTTTTGCCGCAGTTTTTGTTTGGGGATAATCCAACGTATAATGAAGGCCACGACTTTCTTTGCGTTTTAACGCGCATTGAACAATCAGTTGCGCAACCAAAACCAAATTGCGCAATTCCAAAAGATCGCTGGTTAGTTTAAAGTTCCAATAAAATTCCTGAATTTCGCGATCTAAATTTTTAAGTCGTGAAGCGGCGCGTTGCAAACGTTTGTTGGTGCGCACAATGCCCACGTAATCCCACATGAGTCGACGAATTTCGTCCCAGTTATGGCTCACAACAACCAGTTCATCAGGATCAGAAACATTTTCCGATTCCCAAGCAGGAATATCAATTTTTTCTGCAAAAGGAATCAATTTGGATAAAGTCTGGGCCGCTTTATGAGCTACAACCAGAGCTTCAAGAAGTGAATTACTCGCTAAACGATTGGCGCCATGCAAACCGGTGCAAGCCACTTCACCAATGGCAAAAAGATGGGAAATATTTGTGGAGCCGTCCAATTCGGTTACAACACCACCGCATTGATAATGGGCCGCAGGCACTACGGGAATGGGTTGTCGAGTGATATCAATGCCATATTTTAAACAGGTGTGATAAATATTAGGAAACCGATCAAAAATAAAATCTTTTCCTTTGTGGCTAATATCCAAGTAAACACAATCATCGCCCGTGCGTTTCATTTCAGCATCAATAGCTCGCGCCACAATGTCGCGAGGCGCTAACTCTTTTTTGGCATCGTAACGCTCCATGAAAGCCTCGCCGTTTTGTAACATAAGGCGCCCCCCTTCCCCTCGCACTGCTTCGCTAATGAGAAAGGATTTCGCTTTAGGATGGTAAAGGCAAGTAGGATGAAATTGAATAAACTCCATGTTGGCAATTTTTGCCCCACTGCGATAAGCCATCGCCACACCATCGCCAGTCGCAATATCGGGATTGGTAGTATAAAGATAAACTTTCCCGCAACCTCCTGTAGCCAAAATCGTGGCAGTGGCTTGAAAGGTGATAACTTCTTGAGTATCGCGATCAAAAACATAAGCACCTAAACATTGGTTGTCGCCAATTAGTTTTAAATCTTTCGTAGTAATCAGATTAATAGCGAGATGATTTTCAAAAATTTTAATGTTGGCATGATTTTCAATCGCGTGAAGAAGTGCTTTTTCAATTTCACGACCCGTGATATCCTTAGCATGAAGGACACGCCTTTTAGAATGTCCACCTTCTTTACCAAGATCAAATTCGCGTTTATTGGAAGCTTCGAACGAATTTCTTTCAGCAAAAGACATTCCTAATTCAATCAATTTTTTTACACAAGCAGGACCCTCTTGCACAATGGCATGCACCACTTCTTCTTTGCACAACCCAGCACCCGCTTCCAATGTGTCTTGCATATGAAGCGCAAAAGAATCCTCAGAAGAAGTCACACACGCAATGCCGCCTTGGGCATAGTTAGTATTAGATTCCGCACGATCTTTTTTTGTAACAATCGCTACTGACCCCAATTTTGCTAAATCTAGCGCTAAAGATAATCCGGCAATACCGCTTCCTAAAATAAGATAATCAAAAGATTGATAGCGGGTTGACATGCCAATTGCGATTTGATTTCAATATTAACAATGGTTATTTGTTTTTCAAACTCTATAAAAATGAATTATGCTCAAAAAGTTATTATTAAGCCTAAAAGTGTCTAGGCCTGGGCTTTGGTTTCAAACGTTATGGCTTTATCTTTTACCAACAGCTCAAAATCCTTCTTATTTTGGGAGTTACAACTTCTGGCTGGGTTTGATTTACGTGCTCTTTCCTTTAAATTTTTTAGTTTATGGACTAAACGATTTGGCAGATTGGAAAATCGATCAATACAATCCACGCAAAAACAGTTATTTATTTGGAGCAAAAATTCAGCCTCCTGATTTTAAATTTTTAATATGGGCAATAGCGCTGACTCAAATTCTTTTTGGAATTCTATTACTATTAAGACAAGAAAGGTTGTGGCATGTGTTAGTTGCTATCTTTGGAGTTAACATACTTTACAATCTCCCCAAATGGGGCTTGCGGGCTCATCCTCCTTTTGAACTCTTTAACCAGTTGGGTTATTTATTAGTGCTGCCTTTTTCCATACTGCTCAATCAAACTGCTTTTTTGCCATGGCCAACTATTTTATATCTCGTACTTTTTTGCACCCATGCCCATTTAATGGGCGAAATCATGGATGTCGTTCCTGACAAACGCACCGGACGAAAAACATCGGCTGTTTTTTTAGGAGTTAAAACAACTAAATGTATTATCATTATCTTGGTTGCTATTGAAAGTTTTTGGCTCTGGCATTTTTTTAAAGAAACGGTGTTAAGTTTATTTTTATTACTAGGCGTCGTTTGGCTGCTGCTTGACGTTTTAGTTTTGTATCAAGACAGAAATTATACTCGAAAAGAATTCAATCTTTTAGGGTATGGATTAAATCTTTCCGGCTACGCCAGTATCGTCTGGGTTTGGTTATCGGGAAAGCTCAATTAATTCCAATTATTTCGGTCCCACAATTTTTCCAAGAGGTTTAGTATCGAGGATTGGTTCAGCCAATGTGGTTCCCCCATAAGTGATCACTCCTGCTTTTTTGCCTTTTTGAAGAATGATACGAGGTGCATTAGTGCTCAACGCCTCAGGATTTGGCAACGCACCAGCAATTTTATATTTCTTATCTAAGATAGGACCCGTAACAGGTTGCGCACTAGATAAATTCGTCCACGGTAACGAAGAAGGCAAATCGTAAGTGAAAAGTTTTTTCTTTTTTGCCATCAAGAAAGTTTTCGAGGAATTTGTGTTCGAGCTTACCCCATCGAGTAATGCCACAATGGGAGGAAAAGCCTTTTGCAAGTCGCCCAAAGCAAAGAAACTGTAGCCTGGCGAAAGTAATGCGCCTAATGTTTTGCCTTTTTGCGTAATAATGTCAGCTAAGCCATCGTTATTGATATCGCCGGAAGCACGCACTTTAGTTTTTTTATCGGGTAACGAACCAATACCAATTGTCGCCAGCGCTGTAAAATTAGAATCTACTTGCAAGGCAGAAAGAGCTGTGCCTTCACGAACAATAATAGCGTTGGTTCCTTTAATTAAATTAGCAGCAACCACACGATGTTTTTTTGATGGAAGTTCCAAAGTTTTTTCAGGACTAAATGTGCCGTTGGTAAGATAACGAATCAAAGTAACCACTTGTTTCTTCTGAGCCAACAAATCAGGAGACCCGTCTTGATCAAAATCACCAGTGAAATAAGTCGAATTAGTCACAGGAGGAACAATCGGCGCTTCAACTTTAATCGTAAGGTTGGTAGAAGCAACACCAGCCTCGTTGGTTACGAGCAATGTCATCGTATACTCAAGAGGAAGATTCGGAACACCGGAAATTTGGTTAGTATTCAAAGTTGCCCAGTCAGGTAATCCTGTAACATTATAACCCGAAAAAGGCCCATTAACTGCAGTAATAACATAGTTAAAAGGTTGACCTAATGGAGTTGTTACATTGGTCGAACTTGTAATAAAAGGGGGAGCTATCACAGCTGAATAGAGCTCAACCTGTCCATCTGTTTCTTGATCGGCCAAATAATAAAGGCGCGTACTTTTATCATTAATATTAAAATCCACCACATTCCCACCCGATACCAAATTCGCATTTACTCTTAACGCTGGGCTCGAACCATCCTGTGGAACAGAAAAAAGTTCATCTTGATTATTCATAATTTGATCCGCGAGATAAACAACTCTCTTATGAACGCCATCTAAAAGAAATCGATCCACGTCTCCACCAATCGCTAGATTAGGATTAAGTCGAACAGGCGGCTGATTGGCGTCTAACGGAGCACTAAAAATCTCGGTAACATTAGGAGAAAGAGCATCGCCCATATAAACAATACGCGCATTCTCATCTGTAACTTCATATTTAAAAATATTTCCCTGATTTTGCATAATGCCATTCAAAACCGTGTTCATTCCACCAGAAATGGGAACACCAAAAATTTCAAGCTTATCATTCATGTTTTGATCGGCTCGATATACGACAGTTTGCGAATTGGGACTAATCACAAGGTCATAAACATCTCCCTGTGGAGGAAGAGGTCCATTCAAAACAGTGGAAACCTGAGCATCAATTGCATAAGAAATAATATTAAAATCTCCAGGTTGAACCTGGCTCGCAATATAAACTAAGTTCGATTTATCCGGTGACAATTCGTAATTAGAAAAAATAGCTCCTCCATTGGGCAAAGGCAGACTAATTTTTTGTAAGTTGCCACCATTTAAATTAACCTGATAAAGTTCAGTTTCTGTTGTATCTTGAAACGCACGGTAAATCACTTGATTATCGGATAAAAATTTAAAATCAAACACCTGTTGTCCTGGCATATAGTCTGGACACAATTTAGTGATGAGCCCCCCACTTAGTTGAACAGAAAAAATTTCTGAAAAAAATTGAGGAATCACTTTTGCCGTAAACACAAGAGTCAACGCGTTATCCGTAATCTTCATTCCATCCACGTTATAAAGCCCCCCTGTTAAATTAAGCGTGTTAGTACTTGTAATAGAATTTACATAAATATCATAAATATCCACATTATCTACATTTGCTCGATAAATAACTTTTTGACTGTCAGGAGCAATTTGAAAGTCAAGAACATCTCGGTCATCAGCGAAATTAGGATTAAGCTTTAAAGGAGCCCCACCGCTAGCTAGCACACTGAAAAGCTCTACCTTATCGTCAACATTTTTATCAGCCAAAAATACCACTCTCAAACCGTCTGGACTGATTTTATAATCTGCAATATCACCGCCTGGCACTAAACCGCCACTAAGATTAGTAACCACTTTATTTAAAGCATTAACACTAAAGATATCAAATTGCCCCATTCCATTGACATCCGCTACATAAACAATTCTATCACTATTCACGCTCTTCGCAAATAAAGCTGACTGCACCGTACCATTGGCTGCCAGAGGTTGATTTAATTTCGTAATAGCTAATGAAAAATGAAATCCTAATCCTAATAAAACAAATGTTAACCCTACCTTTTTCATCATGAAAATTCTCCAGTTAAAAATAATTTAAAAAACCTAGCATTATAAAAACTTATTTTAAAGCGCTTTCTTTTATCCAACAAAATGTCGCTCTAGCAGGCTCCAGTAAATTGGCGGCTTTAACTTCCGAACAATTCGAAGCTAAATGAACTAAAAGAGAATAAACAGCCTCGGGCTCCACCTGCAACTTGTCCGAAAGAGCGGCAACAGTGAATTTTTGGCCACTCTGCAATCCCGCATAAATTTTTTGTTGAAGCTGCAATAAGACTGATGCCACCTTCTTTCCAGCTTCGACCCCCGGTTGATGATAAGCATTAATATTGACTAACGACGCGTAAAACCCAACCGCCCTTTCAAATAACGCAATCAAAGCACCCAAATAAAAAGCATTTAACTCAGGAATACTAATCGTCATCGATTCGCGACCATTCTCATAAAGCGCTTGACGTGTGCCACGCAAAAATCCATTGAGATAATCGCCACTGACTACTCCAGGCTCCATTTCTGGAGATGACACAGAACGTTTTTTTCTAACCTCAATAAATATTACAAAAAAATTATTCAATCCATCTCGCAACTGCTGCACATAAGCATGTTGATCCGTAGAGCCCTTATTGCCATAAACCGCAATTCCTTGATGCACGATTTCACCATTCAAATCCTTTTCCTTACCCAAAGATTCCATAACCAACTGTTGCAAATATTTACTAAAAAGCATCAACCGATCGCAATAAGGCAAAATCACCATATCCTTCTCACCACGACCTTTGCCTGCATTATGCCACATCAGCGCCAACA
Source organism: Verrucomicrobiia bacterium (assembly GCA_041395165.1). GTDB lineage: Bacteria > Verrucomicrobiota > Verrucomicrobiia > JADLBR01 > JAIBCM01 > JAIBCM01. The sequence continues at coordinate 272,347 of JAWLBA010000001.1, read as the reverse complement.
ACATCGCCGCATTTTTTTTCGTCTCAGAAACGCGCGTGTAAGCATCCATCTTAGCAGCGCCCGCCAAAAATTCCTGAATCGAAAAACCCTGTAGCGCCGCAGGTAACAACCCGACCGCACTCATCACCGACGTGCGCCCCCCCACCCAATCCCACATCGGAAAACGCGCCAACCATTTTTCCTTTTTTGCCACCTCATCCAATTCACTTCCCTCACCCGTCACCGCAACCGCTTGGGGAGCAAACGCCACACCCTTTCTTTGAAAAAAAGACTGCGTTTCCAACATCCCATTACGCGTTTCCTTCGTGCCACCCGATTTAGAAATCACAATCACCAACGTTTCTTTCAAACGATTTTCCAAGCGATGAAAAATACGGTCAAATCCATCGGGATCGGTGTTATCCATAAAATAAATCTCAAGCGCGTCCCGATGCGATCCCAAAGCGTCCGCCACCAATTGCGGTCCCAAAGCGGAACCGCCAATACCAACGAGCAAAATGTTTTGAAATGCCAGCCCCGCAGAACTTTTAATTTCACCTCGATGAATTTTATCCGCAAAATCTTCAATCGCCTTTTTTGTTTCTTCAATATTCTTTTTAATCGTTGCATCGGGCGCTAAACTAGAATTCCTCAACCAATAATGTCCCACCGCGCGATTTTCATCAGGATTCGCCACACCTCCTGCTTCTAATTCCTTCATCTGCTCATAAGCTCGAGAAACCTGTGATTCCATACACTCAAAAAACGAATCTTCAAAATTCATTCGACTCACATCCAAAGAAAATCCGATATCGTCGTAAGCGAGAAAATATTTTTGAAAACGTGACCAAAGCTTTTCTTTTTCCATAATTTACCTTTTCTTTATGCTTTTCGTTCTGAGCGAAGAATTCAAGCGAGAAATTGCTTTTTTAAGCAAAACGCTTTTCCCACTGACAAAACGCCTCCGGCATTAATTGATACCCCACATGCCCTTGTGGACAACAAATATAATTCGGACAATCCCAAACCTTAGCCAAAGCTTCGATGTGCGAAGCTGGAGTAATACGATCCCATTCCGCAGCCAATAAAACCAAATTTTCTGGCGGACATAACGGCTTCATAAATCGTGGCGAAACCAAATGATCCAATACCTTCGCCATTTCCCGCGTTACACCACGTTGCCCCATGTGATGCCGCAACGCAGCCGAAACAGGCGACTCCCAAATCGCATGCTCAAAATCTGTAATCGGTTCCAATAATAAAGCACAATGCACCATTGGCTCCACCGCCGCCATTAATCCCGCCACCCATCCGCCATAACTCATGCCCCAACATCCGATTTTTGTGACACCTTGTTTCTTCAGCCAAAGCGCTAAAGAGCGCGCCTCCGTCACCGCTTGCCGAATCGTTTGCACCGTACGAATGCCATTAGGCCCTACAGCCAACTCGCCATTAAAATAACCCCGCGGCTTGCGTTGATAATGATAAGGCAGATGAAAAAAAATCACATGCCATCCACGCTGCGCCATCCGTCGCGCCCACTTGCGATAACCACGATCACTCGCCGACATCAACCCATGCCAAAGAAACATCACCGGCCTATGCCAATCCTCACCTCCACAAAAAAAATCAGCCACAACCCGATGATTCGCTTCAAACTCACAAGGTAACGGCGTTAAAAATGAAAAACGTTGTTCGACACCCTTTTTAAGATTCAAAACCAAATCAACTTCCGCAGGACAATAAAAAGCGTCATGACTTTTCCCGACCCAATTTCCCAAATAAGCTTTTACTTCTTCTGCAGAACTCGCTTGCTCATAATGACGATGCTGAAAGCGATTCACTAAATAAATCGTCACCTCATCCACAATATAGGACACACCCCTATTCCATTTGCGACGCCAGCTCATAAAAAGTTGTTAGGTTGTTATCAAATTAGCCCTTGTAGGGCAAGCGCTCCGCTTGCCTAAAAGTTTTTCTAATTAGAGTTAATAAACAAGATAATTGTGCTACATCACTTATTATGCGCGTTACTATCATTGGAGCCGGTCTAGGAGGCTTAGCAACCGCCATCCGTCTAGCTCATCGCGGCTACAGTGTCGAAGTGGTTGAAAAAAATGCGCATTACGGCGGCAAAGTTTGCGAAAAAAAAATCACCACTTCTCAAGGCAATTTTCGATGGGATTGCGGTCCTTCACTTCTCACCTTGCCACACGTTTTCAAAGAACTTTTTGCCTATTGCAATCAAGCACTCGAAGATCATCTACACCTCGTTCCCACACAGCCCATTTGCCGCTATTTTTGGAGTGATGGCACAATCATAAATGAAGATGAAACCTTTTGGCAACAACCTGACGTTGCCGCTTATTTGAATTACGCTAAAGGCATTTACGAATTATCCGGCGAAACCTATCTGAACCATGCTCCCAACGAATGGTGGCGCGCGCTTCATCCGAAACGCTGGCACGCCCTGAAACATTTTACTAAAATTGCTAACTTTAAAAATTTAGCACAATTACACGAAAAATTCTTTTCCGATCGTTATCTACAACAACTCTTTAATCGCTTTGCTACTTATAACGGTTCTTCGCCTTATCAAACACCTGCCACTTTTGCTATCATCCCTTATGTCGAAGCCACCTTCGGCGGCTGGCATCCCAAAGGCGGCATGGCACGCATCGCGGAAGCCCTTTATCGATTAGCTCATCAATTAGGCGTCACCTTTCATTTTAATCAAGAAATCAAATCCATTTCAAAAATAAAAAGCGATATCATCGTCCATAACGGCGACATCATTCACACTCACTCTCACGATCCATTTTTTTCTCACACTCAAAAACAAACCCTACAAAACAAACCCTTGGCTTGCTCCGGTTTTATCGTCTGGCTCGCTGTGAAAAAAACTTTTCCTCAACTAGCACATCACAATATTTTTTTCAGCGATGATTACCGCAATGAATTCCATGCGATCACTCAAGAAAAGCAACTCCCTCAAGAACCCACCATTTACCTTTCCATAACCTCCAAAACAGATTCTCAAGACGCCCCTTCAGGATGCGAAAATTGGTTTTTACTCGTTAATTCACCGGCTTACGATCGCTTAACCACTAGCGGCTACGAAACAGTGATTCTGCAGCGCCTCAAAAAATTTGGTCTCGAACTGAAAACAGAAGATATTCTCTACCAAGAAAGTTTTACCATTCACGACTTCATCCAACGTGACAACGCCTGGCAAGGTTCACTTTACGGCTGGGCCAGCCACTCCATTCGCACCGCACTATTTCGACCTTACCTTCGCCATCCTAAACAAAAAAATCTCTTCTTCGTCGGCGGCACCGTCCATCCGGGCGGTGGCATGCCACTGGCTTTGCTCAGTGGAAAAATCGTGGCCAATAAAATTTTGAAAGCTTATCCCAACCACAAAAAAAATTAATCTTTGACTCGAAACGCCAGCAAACGCAATCCATTCAAACAGACTAAAACCGTGCTGCCTTCATGTCCAACCACTCCCAAAGGCAAAGGCAACTGAAAGCCTAGTGCAGAAATCACGAGAACAACAATGACACCCAACGCAAAAGTGAGGTTTTGATATACAATTTTTTTAGCCTGACGACTCAATTGAATAGCAAAAGGAATATTTTTTAAATTGTCACTCATCAACACCACATCTGCGGTTTCCATCGCCACATCGGTTCCCGCAGCACCCATTGCGACACCAATCGATGCCGAAGCTAGCGCCGGTGCATCGTTAACCCCATCGCCAACCATCGCCACCTCACCCATTTTTCTCAGATCACGCAAAACTAAAACTTTATCCTGCGGCAAAAGATCTGCGTAAAATTCATCCACTCCCGCCTGACGCGCAATCGCTGCCGCAACGCGTGGATTATCTCCCGTTACCATCACCACTTGTTTGATACCCAACGCCTTTAATTGTTGCACCACTTTGGGCGCGTCTTCGCGCAAAACATCCGCTATCGCTATCGCACCCAATAAAGAAACCACTGCGCCATCTTCAGAAATTTTCCCCACCAACACTGCTGTTTTTCCTTCATCCTGAAAACGCGCTACTTCTTTGAGCGCCACTTCGCGCTCCGGACAATGAAACTGTTCAAAAAATCGTGGACTTCCCACAGCAATACGTTCTCCATTCACTGTGGCATTCGCACCCTTTCCAGAAATGGATTGAAAATGGGTTGCATCAAATAATTGCAAAGAACGTCGTTGCGCTTCCTTAAGAATAGCTTGTCCCAAAGGATGTTCCGATTTCGCCTCCACAGAAGCTGCCAGAGATAACAAACGAACTTCATCACAACTTTTTGCACCAGGAAAATTCAAAGTTTTTCCGACTGTCGCCACATCGGTGACACGCGGTTTGCCTTCCGTTAACGTGCCCGTCTTATCCAAAGCAACAATTTTAATTTCCGCACAACGCTCCAAATGCGCGCCGCCCTTAAACAAAACTCCTTTTCTTGCCGCACACCCGATCGCTGACAAAATCGATGCCGGCGTGCTAATAATCAAAGCACAAGGCGAAGCCACGACCATGACCGTCATCGCACGATAAAAAGCAGAAGAAAAGTTCTCTTTCAAAAACCATGTCGGAATCACAATCAAAGCAATGGTAAACGCAATCACACCCAACGCATAAAATTGTTCCGCCTTATCTAAAAATCGTTGCGTCTTAGCTCGTTCACTTTGCGCTTCCTCAACCAGTTGAATTAAACGAGCCAAAGTCGAATCCTTGGCTAAACGCGTAACATGAAACTCAATCGCTCCAGTTTGATTAATTGAACCTGCAAAAACGTGCTGTCCCATTTCCTTATAAACTGGCATCGACTCGCCCGTGAGCGAAGATTCATCAAAATCGCTTGATCCCTCAACAATCGTGCCATCCAAAGGAACACTTTCTCCAGGCCGAACAATCACGCGATCCCCCACTTGCAAAGACTCAATAGGCAACACCTCCGTTTTCCCATTGCGACGAACCAAAGCTGTTTCAGGACGCAGTTGCATCAAGGATTGAATCGCTTTACGTGTGCGATCCATGGCGTAACCCTGTAACACATTGGAAAAAGAAAATAAAAAAAGCAAAACAGCCCCTTCCATTGGCGCCCCAACATAAGCCGCACCCAACGCCGCCAAAAGCATGAGCAAATCGACATTAACCGTTTTTTCTTTTAACGACTGCCAACTCGCTTGAATTCCAAAATAGCCGCCAAACACATAAGCCAATCCATAACACCCGCTTTGCGCTAATGAAGACCAGCCGATTCGCGGGGCAAGCCACCCCAACCCCAATGAAATCAAAGTGCCAAAGGTGAAAAAAATTTCTACATTTTCGCGATGAAAAAATTTTTTCCACCAAACCTTTTCTTCCGTAATAAAAGATTCATACGGCTTAACTGGTGCGCCAATTTTTTTAACTTTTTCAATCACTTCCGAAGGTTGCAAAATCGAAGTGTCATAAGTCACATTCATGACCCCTCCCAAAAAAGTTGCTGTAGCCCGCTTGATCCCAGGAATTTTTTTAGCTTTATCCTCCAAACGCATCGCCGTGGCTTCAGCAGCCCTCCCAGTCAAACGCATGATATATTTTTTAAAATGTTTTTGAACAGCAGGAGCCACATGATTAATGAGCGCCTCCACTTCCGCATCCGAAATCATTTGCGGATCATAATCCAATTCCACTTTTTCGCCTGGCACATCCACGTGTGCACTCACCACACCTTGTTTGTTCGCGAGCACTTTTTCGATTTCTTCGGGAGAAGAATCGGTTGGACGAGGAGGTGACGGATTCATTTTTTATCTAAACCTAAATCCTGATAAATGGCTTCATTCATTTTTGTGGTTCGCTCATGATGCACCTTTTCACCAGGCATTCCGTTAAAAACCCAACTCACAATTAAATCATAAGCCGGATCCACAAATCCAAAAGAAGATTGCGCACCGGCATGACCCCAAGCTTTTTCTGAAGCGTAACGACCAAAATGATAAGATTTGTCCACAAACTCGGCTTCAACCGTGTTCAACATAAAACCTAATCCCCAATCCATATTTTGTCGAAATGTATAATCCCACATTCCCTTCCGATGTCGAGCGATGAAATAATCTAAAGTTTCCTTTTTCAAAATTTTATTTTGCACTAAAGCTTGATAGAAAAACCCCAACTCTCGAATTGGCCCCAATGCGTTACTACCTGGCTTATAGCTCAACGCTATTTTCTCAACGGAATGATTGGCGTGAACTTGAGGCGGCTGCAAACTCATGTCAAACATCTCACCCACTTTTTCCTTCTCCCACTCTTGTCGAAATAAACCCATGTGACTATGAAACATCCCTGCCGGCACAAAAATATTTTCTCGAATATAATCTTGCCAGTTTTGGTTCACCGCGCGCTCCAACAACCCAGCCAAAACCATCCAACTTCCCGAACGATGATAACCCGCCTTCTCACTAGGAACCCAGTTGGGTTCACGCGGAATATGACAAATTTTTCCCAACGCCTGCGTCCAAGATAAATTTTCAAACGCGATTAAATCCGCACCGCGCATACCTCCGGTGTGCGTCAAAAGATTTCGCACCGTTAAAGATTCCTTACCGCCTTCGCCAAATTCTGACCAACTTTTCGCAATCGGTTCATCTAAATCCATTTCTCCCTTTTCCCATAACTGCGCAATCGCAACCGCCAGAATCGGCTTGCCCGATGATAACCACAACATCTTGTCCTGTGCCTGCAAAGCCATTCCCTCACTTCGTTCTCCCACCGCAAAATCCGCAACCGTCTCGCCACGACAAGAAATATAAAACTGGGCACCGAGATGATGACCTTTTTCAATTCCCTCTTCAATAAGCCGATTAACTTGCGAAACAATAAACGTAAACATGTCTTAAAAAACAGTTTTATCTTCACATAGATTAATCAACCGCGGACAAATATATATAGCGCTTTTGCTGCCTCTACCTTGCTGTAAAATTGTCAAAATATTTCGATCTACCAATTTTTTAAGCAAAGCCAAAATGGCTGGAGCACTGGGATGATTTTTTTCCCATTTTAAATGGCTGCCAGCAAAAAGTGGGCGTTTAAAAATTTGATCCAATAAAGGAATTGCCCATTGTGAACGAGTGAGTAAAATCACATTTTGAAATTCCTCGTAAAGTTCCATAATTTTTTGGATTTTTATAAAATTATTCCGTGCCTGCTGAGCCAAAGCTTCTAAGAAAAAAGTGATCCACGTTTCCCATTGTTTCGTTTCGCCAAGCTTATGAAGTTGTTCAATATAAATTTCACGATACCTTTCTAAATAACTTGAAAGATAAAACACAGGTTGAAAAAGAATCTTTTTCTCATAAAGAAATAAAGGAATCAAAATGCGCCCCAACCGACCGTTACCATCTAAAAAAGGATGCAACAATTCAAACTGAGCATGGATAATAGCCAGTTGCACCAATGCATCACTTTCATCAGCATGATAATATTTTTCCCAATTATCCAAATATTCTGGAAGCAAATGAGCTGCTGGCGGCACGAACTGAGCATTTTCCTGAGTGCTTCCCGGTCGACCAATCCAATTTTGCGTTTTACGAAAATAACCCCGGTTTTTGTTATATCCTCTTACGCTATTCAAAAGAATCTCATGCAAACGTAATAATAAATTCAAAGAAAAAGGATGTGTCTTCAATCTTTCTTGAGCCGCCTGCAAAGCAGCACGATAATTTAAAATTTCCTGAATATCGTTTCGCTTGGTTTCACTCACTGCTTCATCTCCGGCTTCAAACTTCAATACTTCACTTAAAGTCGCTTGGGTCCCCTCAATTTGAGAAGAAAGCACCGCCTCCTGTCCAGTAAGTGGCGACATCAAAATTTCAGGGTTACGCAACCGAAACAAAGAACCTCGATATTCTGCAATGGCTCGATTAGCTTGGCTAATCCTTGGTAATAATAAATGCCAATCAATTTTTTCTAATGGAAGTCTTTGAGGAATAAATGGTTTCATATTTGTATTAAGTAAACTATAAACAAATTAATTTGTGTAAAGTAAAGCATTTAAATACTTTTAACAAAATTATAATAATTTGTATAACAATTACTTAATTAAGCATGAATCGCCCTGCCCGCCACGCCCAAAGCCGCTTCTTTAACTGCTTCAGACATACTCGGATGAGCATGTATTGTGCGCGCCAAATCTTCTGAACTACCGCCAAACTCCATCAACAACACAGCCGAAGCAATTAGCTCGGAAGCATTGGAAGCCACAATGTGAACCCCTAAAACGCGATCCGTTTTTGCATCCGCAATAATTTTTGCAAATCCATCCGTCGTGTCACTTGCCAATGCCCGACCATTGGCCATAAAAGGAAATTTCCCGACGCGATACTCAATTTTTTTCTCTTTCGCCTGCTCTTCAGTTAACCCAACACTCGCGACTTCGGGCGAAGTATAAATCACTCCGGGAATGAAATCATAATTCACATGACCTGGCTTACCGGCCAAATGTTCTGCAACAGCCACACCTTCATCCTCAGCTTTGTGCGCCAACATGGGCCCATCAATCATATCCCCAATCGCATAAACACTCGGCACCGACGTTTGCCAATGCTCATTGACTTTCACCCGCCCTTTTTCTGTCAATGCGACGCCCGCTTTATCCAAACCAAGTCCTTCCACATAAGGCCTGCGTCCCACAGCAACCAAAACCTTTTCCGCTTCCAACTTCAGCGCTTTACCTTTTTGCTCCGCATCCAAAACCACTTTATCTTTAGCAACTGTGGCCTGGGTCACCTTCGTTTCTAAATGAAACGTAAACCCTTGCTTAGTAAAAATGCGTTGCAACAAAGCCGACGCCTCATGATCAAATCCGGAAGCAATTCTCGGCAAAAACTCAACCACCGTCACCTTTGTGCCCAACCGACTCCACACTAAACCCAACTCCAATCCAATCGCACCCCCTCCAATCACCAATAATGATTTTGGCGCTTCATCCAAAGCCAACGCATGAGTGCTATTTAACACACGATTTCCGTCAAATTTCAAAAATGGCAACTCAATCGGCTCGCTCCCCGTGGCCAAAATAATTTTATCCGAAGTAATTTGCGATTTTTTTCCATCCTCATCCACCTCAATCGTCGTGCCATTCACCAATCGACCAAAGCCCGAAATTCGATCGATTTTATTTTTCTTCATCAAAAAATCGATGCCCTTAGTTAAATTTTTCACCACCTCTTCTTTGCGTTTCATCAAAGCAGGAATTTCCATTTTCAAACCCGAGCTCTGAATACCATGCGCCGCAAAGCGATGTTGCGCAAAATGAAAATGCTCCGTCGAAGCCAACAAAGCCTTACTCGGAATACAACCAATATTCAGACAAGTGCCTCCCAGTGTTTTTGACTTTTCAATAAGCGCCGTTTTAAAACCGAGTTGTGCCGCGCGAATCGCTGCAACATAACCCCCAGGACCACCTCCGATGACTGTAACTTGATAAGAATTTGCCATAAAATTTAATGCTTTCGATCGAAAAAATTTGCATAATCAACCTCATCTTGCAATGAAAATGCTCCAGAATTAAACCTAGCCATATCAATCTGAGGTTGCTTTGTCCCTATGCAACCAAGTCTATCAAATGATTTATCCGATTTTTCTTTTCATGAAAATTTGCTACCTTTCCGATTGACGTGCTAGCTAATCAAGATTCGACTTTGCTTCACAACCCGAGATTGAAGGAATGGACTCACACGGTGTTGGCGGGGGAGGTCTATCCCTTAGGCTATGAACCGTTGGCTTATCAAGCCTATTTGATTGCTTCGTTGGTAACTTATCGACCGCAAGTTTGCTTAGTGATTTGTCGTAGGTTTAAAGAGATGGAGGAGTTAGCCGCCAATTTAGAGGTTTGGTTGAATAAACGAGTCGTGCAACTTTTTCCCTGGTTGGAGATCCGAGAATCGGTCACACCTGACCCTGACTTTATCGCGCAACGTTATCGCACCTTGCAAAGGTTGCTGATGCGCTCCAGTTCCTCATCGGAACCTTTAATTATTTTAACATTAACCGAAGCACTCGAACAAAAACTTCCTTCGCCCACCTGGTTAAAAGAACAACAACAAATTTTGAAAGTCGGCCAATCACTTTCTTTAACCCATTTACAAGAGCAATTAACACAAACCGGGTTTTTGCGGGTGACTCGTATCGATCAACAAGGCCAATTTGCGCAACGTGGCGGCATTTTGGATATTTACCCTTACCATTCAGAAGATCCTGTTCGCATTGAATTTTTTAGTGACGAAATCGATTCGATGCGTGAGTTTTCAATCCACGATCAATTAAAACTGCGCGACATCAGTTCACTCAATTTTTTCCTGGCCAATCTTCAAGAAGCGCCAGCAGAAGCTACACTTTATGACTATTTATTCGAGGAAAATAAAAAAAGTTTTATTCTCGATAGCACACAAGAAACACCACCTACCTCTCCACCTCCCACCGGTTTTTCTCATGACTTTCTAAAAAAAAGCAGCTCCGATCTTCTCTTGCAAGAACAGCGCCGCGCCAATCTTTTGCAACATTTGCAACAATGGATAAGTGAGGATTGGCGAATGATTATCTTTTGCCACAACGAAGGTGAAGCCCAGCGGCTTAAAGAAATTTTAGAGGAACAAAAAAAATCAATCACACACGCTATTATTTTTTCGATCGGCCACCTTAATCAAGGTTTTACGGTGCCCGAAGCAAAGCTGGCGATTTTGACCGATGCCGAAATTTTTGGTCGTTATCGTCAGGTTCGTTCTTTTCGTTTGCGAGAGCGCACGAGTTTGTTGGCGCAGTCGCGACACACAACTCCTGAAGAGTGGGAAATTGGCGATTATGTGGTTCACGCGCAACATGGCATCGGTCGCTTTTGCGGACTAAAACATTTTGCTTTACAGGAAAACCAAGAACAAGAAGTCATCATTTTAGAATATGCAGAAAGCGCGAAGCTTTATGTTCCTTTGAACCAAGCTTACTTGATTAGTCGCTACGTGGGAGTAAGCCGAAAAAAACCCACTCTGGACAGCTTAGGTGGCAATCGCTGGGAGCGAGCCAAAATCGCTGCGAATCGCGCCATTTTTGATTACGCTGCTAGACTTTTACAAATCCAGGCAGAACGGCACATTCATCCCAGCTATGGTTTCCCTCCTGATACCGAATGGCAACGTGAGTTTGAAACCAGTTTCATTTATCAAGAAACTTCCGATCAACTGCTGGCAATTGAAGCGAGTAAACAGGACATGGAAAATGCGACACCGATGGATCGCTTGATTTGTGGCGATGTCGGTTTTGGAAAAACGGAGGTGGCGATTCGTGCAGCATTTAAAGCCGTGATGTCGGGTAAACAAGTTGCGTTTCTTTGTCCCACCACAGTTTTAGCGCAGCAACATGGTAACACTTTACGTGAACGCATGGCGGATTATCCCGTAAGAATTGAAGTCTTAAGTCGCTTCACTTCATTGGCTGATCAGAAAAAAATAGTAAATGATTTAGCAAAAGGCGAAGTCGATATCGCAGTCGGCACACATCGTTTGCTATCTCCCGATGTGAAATTCAAAGACATAGGCTTGCTCGTGGTCGATGAAGAGCAACGGTTTGGCGTGAAACATAAAGAGGTGTTGAAAGAACGATTTCGGCAGGTTGATATTTTAACACTTTCGGCAACTCCCATTCCGCGCACGCTTTATTTGGCGCTTATGGGAGCGCGTGATATGAGCACAATTGAAACACCGCCGCCCGGTCGCGTGCCCGTGGAAACCGCCATCGCACCTTATGATGAACGACTCATTCGTGACGCCATTCAGCGAGAAATAGCTAGAGATGGACAAGTTTTCTTTCTTCACAACCGTGTGGAAAGCATCGAACGCATGGCATTAAAAATACAACGACTGATTCCTGGAATTAGAGTTATTGTTGGACACGGTCAGATGAAAGAAAATGAGCTGGAACAAGTCATGCTCGCTTTTGTTGAAGGCAAAGCCGACGTGCTTGTTTCCACCACTATTATCGAAAGTGGATTAGATATTCCTAATGCCAACACCATTATTATCGATCGAGCGGATCGATTCGGTTTAGCTGATCTTTACCAACTTCGCGGGCGTGTGGGACGCGGTCAACACAAAGCATACGCCTATCTTTTGTTGCCACGCGAACTTTTGATAACAGGCGAGGCGCGTCGCAGAACTAGCGCGATCAAACAGTATTCTCATCTCGGTGCAGGATTCAAAATCGCCATGCGCGATTTAGAAATTCGGGGCGCGGGCAATCTTTTGGGGACGCAACAAAGCGGTCACATTGCCGCCATTGGATTTGAGTTATATTGCCAACTTTTGAAAATGGCGATCGAACAACTCAAAACCGGTAAGCCCATTTTTCGACGCGATGTATCAATCACTATTGATTTTCTCAATCTCAACGAATCCGAAAAATCGTCGAATCAACTACCCGCCTACCTGCCCATCTCTTTTTTACCCGAACCCGGCCTCCGCATCGAAGCTTACCGCGAATTAGCCGAAATTTCGACCCTACAAGAATGGAAAACCACCCGAAAAGCATGGGAGGATCGTTTTGGAAGATTGCCTGAGGCTGTAGAAAATTTATTGCAATATACACGCTTAAAAATTCTCTGTAGCGAACACCTCGCAAGCAGCTTGGAAATCGTAGGAGATCAAGTTCGAATCAAAAAAGGTGGCGATTACATTTTAATCGATTCCAAATTTCCGCGATTAACTGAAAAAAATTTTAAAAAACGGTTCAAAGAAATTTTTTATTGGGCGGAACAATTACTTGAAGAAAATAAATGAATGCGAAGCAAGGCAAAATAGCTTAAAATTTAAACCCGTAGCGCTCCACGAAATCCCCGAGCACTATAGTAAGATTGCGCACCATTGTGGCCCACAAAGACACGCCCGTAACGACGATCACAATAGAGCGCGCCACCAAGTTTTCTGATATCATCAGGTGTTTTTACCCAACTCGATGTCTTCATATCGAAATTCCCAAGCTTTTGTAGACTTAAATATTGTTCTTCGGTTAAAAGTTCAACACCCATCGCCTCTGCCATATCCATAACACTATTTTCTGGTTTATGTTCTTTCCTAGATTCCAACGCTTCACGATCGTAGCAAATACTAGTACGACCTTTCGGGCTTTCCGGTGAACAATCAAAAAAGATATATTCATCCGTTTTTTTATCGTAACCAACTACATCGGGTTCACCGCCAGTCTGCTCCATTTCATTAAGCGACCACAATTTTTGGGAATGGGTCTCCAATCTTGTTTGTACCTTAGCCCATTCCAAACCTTTATGGCGATTCATGTTTTTCTCAAAACGAGTTTTTAATGTCTTAAGAAGTTCTTCACGTTCTTTTGACGGTAATTCTTTTTTATTATTCTTCATATTTTTATAGTTTTAAATAGTTCAACTCGCGCGCTTGGAACGTCGCGCAAGAATAATTAATCCAATCTTTCTTGCGATAAATAATACAACCTGGCTCAAGAGAGCCGGTCCAAATCCCAAAAAGTAGTAGGCACCAAGCCACGCTGCAACACTAATGATAGCGAAAAACACACCAGCATACATGCAATATCCAGAAAAGAGCATGACAGGAACAAAAATAAATCGAACACCGCCAGCATACGGTTGAACTTCCGAAGCCGGTTCATAAATATAGCCTAGTATCGGAATACTTAAGATGAGATGAATCCATCGTAAAATCGAACGTCGAATCGCATTTGTCATAATGTGTTTTATCTTAATTTACTTACTATGTCTTGTAGACGGTTATGTGCCATATTGATGCCTTGAGAAAAAGGTAACTGCAACATCTTGTCTCGAAGCGCAATGGATCGATATACAATATGCATAGTGAGTTGACTGGTGCTGTCAGTGAGCTTTTCAAACTCTAAAAACTCAAGTTGAACCTCAAAAGGCGTGTTTTCCATTTCAAATGTCCGAGTGATTTTTTGATTCGGATCAAACTCGTGGATCGTCCCGTTGAATCTATGTTTGCTTCCATGAGGATCAGTCGTTTCAAATTGGTAGCTGCCATGCTTTTTATTTTCAAGTTTCAACACTTTCGTTCCCATCCATTGCTCAACAATTTCAGGCTCTATATAGGCTTTAAAAAGTAGTTCTAATGGCAAATCAAATTCCCTTGTTATCACCAAGTCCTGTTTGCCTTCTTCGATATAAATTTTTGTTTTTTGTTCCATATTATTTGTTTTGATATTTTTTCATGACTGTTTCTAATTTATTAAAACGATCCTCCCACATCTTGCGGAATGGCTCAATAAAGTTGGCCACCTCTTTCATTTTTTTAGCATTAAAATGATAGTAAATTTCCCGACCACTTTGCTCTTGTTTTAGTAATTGGCACTCGGTGAGAATTTGCAAATGTTTTGAAACAGTCGGCCTCGCTGTGTCAAAGTTTGCCGCAATAGCTCCAGCGGTCATGGATTGCGAAGCAACCAACAGAAGTATCGCCCTTCTTGTCGGGTCTGCGATGGCTTGAAATACGTCTCGTCTTAAGTTCATTGTGTAGTTATTTAACTACAAATATATATGTAGCCATTTAACTACGCAAGTTTTTTTGAAAATTTTTCTAATGGATGTTTTTGCGTGTCATCAGATCGGGCTGGTGAGATTTGAACTCACGACCTCGTGGACCCGAACCACGCGCGCTAGCCAAGCTACGCTACAGCCCGTTTATGATATGATTAAAAATAGATAAGGAAACTCACTTAAGCAAACCTCTATTTTGATATGCCGATATTGACGAAAGGTTGACGCTTTTTATTTTATAATTATGAAAAGGTCAGTCATTGAAGTCAAACCCAGCAAGGGAGGGGGTTGGCAGGCAAAAATACGAGAAAACGGGAAGTTTGTTATTGTCAACAACAACAAAGCAAAAGTCATATCTGTCGCGCGACAAACTGCTCGTGATTTGGGCCATAGCCGACTCATCATTAAAAAAGCCAATGGGCACATTCAAACAGAATCCACTTATGAATAGGCTCTTGAAGACTTTTTACTGAAATTTCTTTGTTGCTGCGAAAAGCTGTTTTTTCAATAATTCAGTATCCCCATCATTCCAAATCACAATATCAGCTTTTTGCATTTTTTTCTCAAGTGCCCATTGAGCGTTCAACCGCGCCGTGATCTGCTCTTCACTCCAGCCACGCACACCAATACGAGATCGAATCACACTTTCGGAACAGCCAATCGCAACAACTTTTTCAAATTCCGTTTCCGCACCAGTTTCATAAAGCAAAGGAATCACCACTAGCACATTCTGGCCTTGCGCTAACAATTTTTCTGATTGTCTTTTCCATTCTTCGCGAATAATGGGATGCAAAATAGCATTAAGCTCCGACAACCGCTTCGCATCATGAAATACCGTTTCAGCAAGTTTGGCGCGATTCACCGTTCCATCCTTATAAAAATAATCCAGACCAAACAGTTTTCTCATCTTTTCCCAGGCCGGTTTTCCTGGCATGACAATTTCACGAGCAATTTCATCGGTGTCGATCACACGCCAACCCATTTCACTCAACAACTTGGCTGCCGTGCTTTTGCCGCATCCTAATCCGCCTGTGAGTCCAATTAAATGAGCCATATTAGGAAATTTCCAGTTTCAATCCATCATAAGCTAAAAACATTTTTGGCGGCAAAGTTTCTCCCACTTCTGCGTGAGAAATAGCGTGAGCCAAATGAGTAAAATAAGTAGCATGAGCACTCACTTCATGTGCCGTTTCAATTGCTTCCGGCAAACTTAAATGAGTCGGATGCGATTTAAAACGCAATCCATCCAAAATTAAATAAGGAATTTGTCGAACTTGGGAAATCACCGATTCTGGGAGAAATTTGCAATCACTAAAATAAGCCAATTTTGGCACACCATGATAATCTATGCGATATCCCCAAGTGCGAACCTTGCCATGCGGCACCTCCAACGGATTCCATGTTAAGCCACACAATTCAAACGGGCCTTGAACCGTATGCGGTTCGGGATGCACGTAACCTTTAAAGCGATTTTCTCCATTGAATGCGTAAAAGAAAACGCGACTCAACGTTTCTAAAGCTTCGGAACTACCATACAATGGCATTGCACGATTTTCCATTTCGCAAAAACGGCGAAGATCGTCCATGCCCAAAATATGATCAGCATGAGCATGCGTGTAAACTACCGCATCGACTCGATTAATTTTCTCTCGCAAAAGCTGTTGACGTAAATCAGGCGTCGTATCGACCAATACGCAACCTTGCGCCGTTTCCAAATAAATGGAAGAACGCGTGCGTTTATCGCAGGGATCGTTTGAGATGCAAACGGGACAATCGCATCCAATCATTGGAACGCCCTGAGAAGTGCCTGTGCCAAGAAACGTTAGCTTCATGCTATGATTAAAAGAAGACTAGATTCCCGGGTCAAGCCCGAGAATGATAATTAATTACTATTCTGAAAGTGAAAAGTGGAAAAATTTCCACGCTTCTGTTAAAACCAAGCTAACCGTCATGCTGCAAACCTTGCACATTAAAAATCTGGCTTTGATCGAATCGATTCTGTGGGAAGTTCCTATGGGCTTTACCGCTTTGACAGGCGAAACAGGCGCTGGCAAATCGATTGTGATTGATGCCATTTCACTCGTGCTTGGCGAACGCGCTGATAAAACATTAATTCGTTCTGGCACGGAATCAGCCACGGTGGAAGCGGTTTGGGATCTCACTACCAATCCCGATTTATTGGAAACGATTAATCGTTTACTGGAAAAATCCGGAGTTGAACTTTGCGAAGAAGGAGTTTTAACCATGAAACGCTCGCTTCTAGCCAATGGCCAAAATCGCCAATTTATCAATCATTCGGCTGTTTCATTACAATTATTAAAACAAATCGGCGATCATCTCGCTGACATGCATGGCCCACACGATCATCAATCTCTACTTTCCAACGATACACAACGCGAATTGCTAGATGCCTACGGGCATTTGAATTCACTTACCTCTAGCACCCAGCAAACTTGGCAGTGCTGGAGTGATGCTGTGAAAACTTATGAACAATTAAAACAAGAAATACAAACTTCGGATCAAGAAATCTCTCTTTTAACTTTTCAAGTGGAAGAAATCGAAAAAGCGCACTTGCAAGAAAATGAGGAAGAAATTTTGGCTCCACAAATGGATCGCATTCATAATTTTCAAAAACTATTAGAACTCACGCAACAACTGCAAATTATTTTAGATGAAAACGAAAATAGCGCGATCAATCAACTCGGCCAAGCTGAGCGATTGCTTTCACAGTTGATAGCGTTGGATGGCGAAACTCAGAATCTTCAAGATTACGCTCACACTGCTCAAAGCGCTTTGCAAGAATGGGCACGCGAGTTGAGTTCTTATCAAGATCGATTAGATTTAGATCCTCAACAAGCAGCAGAAATGGAATCGCGCTACAATTTAATTCAATCTCTAAAACGAAAATATGGTGGGAGTTTAATCGAAGTGTTGACCCGCGCTCGAGAGGGGCGCGAACGTTTGAATCGTGTCACACAACGGGATGAAATTTTGGAGAAATCTAAAAAACAAGTGGATGAAACAGAAGCTGCCTATCGCGCTTCAGCTAAAAAACTTAGTCAAGCTCGCAAAAAAGCGGCAGAGAAATTGAGTCAAGCTATTACCAAACAGTTGCAAGAGCTTGGTTTCAAAAAAGCGCTTTTTACAGTCACCTCCACACCCGCTGATCATCCTGCTTCACACGGTTTGGATGCTATAGAATTTTTATTTGCTCCCAACATTGGAGAGGGCGCAAAACCCTTGCGCACAATCGCTTCAAGCGGAGAAATGGCACGGGTGATGTTGGCGATTAAAACCTCATTAGCGGAACAAGATCAAGTACCGCTGTTAATTTTCGATGAAGTGGATGCCAATGTGGGTGGAGAAATTGGCACACGCGTGGGACAAAAACTAAAAATACTGAGCGCGCATCACCAAATTTTTTGCATTACCCACCTCCCTCAGGTCGCAGCGCTAGGCGATCAACATATTGCGATTTCTAAGCAAACTCGCCAACAACGAACCGTTACAGAACTGCAAATCTTAAATGATAAAGAGCGGATCGAAGAACTTGCTCGCATGTTAGGTGGCAGCCATGCCTCATCACGCGCTTTGGCAGAAACATTGCTGAAATCTTAAAGCAAAATAACATTGTGAAACGCATTTTAATTTTAACCGCTGCGTTTGGCGAAGGACACAATGCTGCAGCGCGCAATTTGCAAGCGGCTTTTGAACATCTCTATCCGAATCAAGCTCAAGTTATCGTGCACGACTTGTTTGCGAGCTGCTACGGATTTTTAAATGACATAACAAGAAACGCCTATCTATCTATCGTGAATGATTTGCCCCAAGTTTGGGATGTTTTATATCATTGGCTAGATCGCTCTTCCTCTTTGCAAAATTTTATGGCCTCCCCGGGAATTATGCGCCGCGCCTTTAAAAAAATTTTAGATACCATAAAGCCAGACTTGATTATCTCGGTTTATCCCACTTATCCCATACTCTTGCGGGATTGTTGGGATTCAAAACCATTTCCTTTTTTGAATGTTACCATTGTGACCGATTCCATTACGGTTAATTCCATCTGGCATCAAGCACCTTGCGATTATTTTTTTGTGCCGAATTCTATCACAGCTGATTTATTACAACGGCGCGGTATAAAAATCGAGTCGCTACAAGCATTGGGTTTTCCAGTCTCACTGTTTTTTTCACAATTACAAAATCTTGAACCTCCTTCGAACAAAAAACGGTTACTTTTCATGATTAACTCTCGTCACCGCCAAGCATTGCGGGTTGTTCAAAAATTACTAGAACATGACGATTTAGAAATGACGATTACCTGTGGCAGGCATTTATCTCTATTTCGATCACTACAAAAACTTTGTGAAGACCACGACAATCGTTGCCAAATTTTAGGTTGGACACCAGAAATTCCGCGTTTGTTGCGAACCCACCATGTCGTCCTAAGCAAAGCAGGTGGGGCAACAACTCAAGAGGCTATCGCGGCGCAATGTCCCATGATTGTCAACCAAGTAGTGCCGGGACAGGAGGAAGGCAATTTTGAGCTATTACGACGTTATGATGCAGGCCATTTTGCAACTCAACCCGAAGCCATTAGCAAGTGGGTAAATGAAATATTCGCCAATCATGCTCAACGCTGGCAAGAGCTGCGTCAAAACATTAGTCGTTTAAGCCGACCTCGAGCGTCACTTGATATTGCTGAATTTTTATGGGAAAAACTTCAATCTCGATAAGCGATGACTTCAATTTCCACTTGAGCGCCTAAAGGCAAAGCAACCACTTGAATAGTAGAACGGGCAGGCGGTTCTTTGGAAAAATAATCCCGATACACTTCGTTCATGGCAGCGAATTGAGCGAGATCAGTTAAAAAAACCGTAGCTTTTAAAACGCGCTCCGTCGAAGAGCCGGCGCTTTGAAGCAAAGAGGTGATGTTTTCTAAAACTTGACGCGTTTGCGTCCGAATATCGCCCTCCACTAATTTTCCCGTTTCTTTGCTTACGGGGATTTGTCCGGCTAAAAAAATGAGTTTATCCCATGCCACGCCTTGAGAATAAGGCCCTACGGCAGGCATGACTTTATCTGAAACAATGATTTGCTTGCCCATCTATTTCGCTGTAAACATTTCAAGGAACAAGTCAATCTTCATGTCGAAAAGGTATTGACCACGGAAAAAATCAAAACAAAATATATTATTATGGCAGTTGTCCAAGAAACCGAACTTAATGCAGGTCAGTTAGAAACTTTGAAACGCGCTCGTGTTGCGCACGAACGCAATAATCTGGAGTATGCGATTACGTTGTTGCTACAACTTGTCAAAGAGGCGCCACGCTATTTGGCCGGACGACAGCTGCTTCGAGATATCAGCATTAAAAAACATGGTAGCGGAAAAGGTAGCTTTATGGGATTGGGTTCGGTTGCTGCAGCGCCTCAGTTATTAAAGGCGCAATCTGCTGCCAAAAAAAATCCGGAAGAAGCCCTAGCAGCTGTGGAACAGGTTTTATCTACCGACCCTTTTAATAAACAGGCCAATGAACTTCTCAGCCAAATCGCCAAAACCATGGACATGTCCGAAGTGGCTTGTTTGGCTCATGAAACCTTACAGCGCGCCAATCCTCAGGATATTAAAAATCTTCATGCTTTAGGACGACTTTATTTGGAATCGAAAAATCCCAAAGCGCGAGATGTGTATGCCGCCATTTTAAATATCAAACCCAATGATGGAGAAGCTCTGAGCAATTTAAAAAATGCAGAAGCCATTGGAACCTTACAAAAAGGCTGGGCTAGCGCGGGCTCCTATCGAGATGTCTTGGCGGACAAAGACACAGCGTTGAAATTGGAGCAAGAAAGCAAAATTACGAAATCGGAAGAAGCCATCGACCAGTTGATTGCAGAACATTACGCCAAACACCAAGCGGAACCCAAAAACATTCTCCACGCCCGTCGTATTGCTGATCTTTATCGCCAAAAAAATGATTACACCAACGCTCTCGCCTACTATCAATATGCTTATGATATTTCAGGTAAAACCGATCCGGGGTTAGAAAAAATCATGTATGAAGTGCGTTTAAAACAATATGATGATTTAATTCAGCAATGGAAAACGTTTGTTGCCGCTAATCCGAATGATCCCGAAATCAAAACGCATCAAACCACTTTGGAAACCTGTGAAAAACAACGAGCTGATTTGGTGTTGCAGGAGGCACGTAATCGCGTTGTGAAATATCCTAACGATCTTCAATTCCGATTTGAACTGGGCGAAGCGCTTTATCACGCGGGCGATGTGGGAGGCGCTATTCCTGAACTTCAAGCCGCATTGCGCCAACCTAATGCACGTTTAAACGCCATGTTTTTATTAAGTCTTTGTTTTAAAACCAAAGGACAACTCGATATCGCAGCAAAGCGTTTGGAGGAAGCGTCTTCAGAAGTTCTGAGCATGGACGATATGAAGAAAAATATTCTTTATCATCTCGGCTTAATCTACGAAGAAATGAAGCAACCAGAAAAATCAATCGAAGCTTTCAAACAAATCTACGAAGTGGATTATGGTTATCGCGACGTCGCGCAACGAGTAGAAAATTTCTATCAAAAATCTTCTTGAATCCCAATCCCCCCTCTTTGCCATCCGAAGAATCTTCGGACTGTCTCCAAACACCCAACCAAATTCAAACGATGTTTGGAAGAATCGCTCCGCGCTACGATTTTTTTAATCGTTTCCTCAGTTTTGGACAAGACGTTCGATGGCGAAAACATTTGGTCCGATCCGCTATTCGCGAAAAACCTGCGATTATTTTAGATTTAGCCACCGGAACAGGCGACGTCCTCCAAGCCCTTCAAGAAGCTTCAACTCCTTATGGAGGTATAGCTTGGGGTGTAGATTTTAGTCAGCCCATGCTAGAACAAGCTAAAAAGAAAGGCCTTTCGAATCTTTGCTTAGCCAATGCCATGGAATTGCCATGCCGCGATCATTCTGTAGACGTCATCACCATAGCATTCGGATTAAGAAATTTGGATGATAGAAAAAAATTTTTCTTAGAAGCTCTACGTGTATTGAAAAACACTGGAAAATTATTAATCCTAGAATTTTCTCAACCCTTTCGACTCCTTGCCCCATTTTATTTTCTTTATCTCAACCAAATCCTTCCTCGATTCGCCAATGCATTGGGAGCAGACGCCGAAGCCTATCGCTATTTAAGCGAATCCATTTCTCAATTTCCTAATAAATCAGAATTAAGCCAAGAACTATCAGAGGCTGGATTCGAATGTATTTCCGTTCGGTCTTATTGTTTCGGAGGTGTAGCATTTCATGAAGCTCACCCCCCAGGACGAGTCACAGCAGCCGGTTGAGCCTCAGACAAGGTTTCCCCGCGCATTTGCTCCGCGTTCACGCCTCCAATCACACGAAATACACCATCAACATTGACTAAACGCGGTCGCGTTTCAATACTCGCATAATCTTCTTGATGTAACATCTCTCCGTCCACCCCAAATTCAAAATAGCGAAACTGCTCTGCTCCCGTTCGAAATAAAATATGCCATTTTTTGCCCTCTTCTATCTCAGTTTCCGGATCTTGACCCGACATCAAAAAACCCAACGGTTTACACATCAACACAGAATTATTATCTTCACTCTCTATTTGTGCATACAGCGTCACCCGATCCTCTATCAAATTAGCAATCAGACTAAAAGTTCTACGCTCATTAGAACCCGGCATACCGCGTTGTTCTGACCAAATCGCTCGCCCTTTAATCACGCTAAAAACAACCTTCGGAGAAATCAAATCGCCCTCACCATCGGGCGATTGTAAAACAGCTGAAACTTCATAAGAGTCAATTTCGCGAATTTGGTAATAAGGCACCAAATCGAATTTAAATTTTGCCATATCACCAGGCTCAAGAATTAAAGGAGGCAACGAAAAATCGCGCGCTTGACGTGCCAACAGTCCATTGGAGCGTTTCACTAAAAATCGCAGCCAACTCTGTCCGCCTTGTTCCTGAAACTTTAAAGTTTTTCCACTTTCGTTTTTGACCACGATCTCCAAAACAATCGGCTCATACAAAAGATAATTCACTCGCGGTCGCACGATCTGCAATTGCACCTGACTTTGTGCCGTGAGTGTGAAACCAATACAACTAAAAATCCAAACCCAATACTTCATACTTTGCTTTTTATCCTAGGTTGCCTTAACCAACAAGCTTTCAATGCTTAGACCTTCTGAAAATACCTGATTCAAAGCTTCCATGAGCTGTTCTACTGAAACTTGGCGTAAGCATGCTTGAGTCTCAACAATCTGGCACTTTCGTGACAAACAAGGAATACACGGCAAATCCAGTTGTAATACTCGCGAATTCTTCGTCCAAGGCCCTGTCTTTTCGGGCTTGTTGGCCCAAACAAAGCAACTAAAGGTTTTCCCAGCGCCGCGGCAACATGCATCGGACCGGAATCCGAAGAAATCACCGCCTGCGCTCGTCGCATCAAATCAAGTAATTGTTCAAAATTCGTTTGATTCGTTAAATCCAAAGTTTCAGCAATATCAAAAGGTTCACCTTGACCCACAACAACTAATTTCTGCGATACCAATCGCCTAGCTAAAGACAAAATCAAATCCTTCGGCAATGCCTTTGTTGACCAACGCGAAAACGGATGAACAAGAATAAAAGAATCTGGAACATTTTTCATGACCTCAACGCCTTCAGGCAAAGGAAACTCCAACGTTTCACAAGCTACACCTAAAAAATCAAGCACTTGACGATAACGGGCGATGGCGTGGCTTTCGGAAATCGGCGCTTTATCTCGATAGAAAAATCCTGCGCCTTCGCGACAATCGCTCATGCCAATTTTGCGGCGTCCTCGTGCTGCTCCAGCGATAAAACCCGAGCGTAAAAGCCCTTGCAAATCAATCACCCACTCGTAAGAATCCTGTCGCAGTTGCAATAAAAAATTTCGCAACGTCCCGCCCCCCCATTCCTTACGAGGAAAAACAATAACCCTTCGCACATAAGGATTATTTTTCAGCAAACTCGCATACTCCCGATTAATCACCCAATCCACAGCTTCAACCCCAGGATGACGCGCTAAAGCCGCTGCAATTGGGAGCGCATGGATCACATCACCAAAACTGCTCGGTTTAATGAGCAAAACTCGCATCTATCTCCCTTCAGCTAAACGATCCGCCAAACTTTTTGGTAAGCCCACAGCAATAATTTTTGCTTGAGATTTAGCCAAATCATAAGGCACTCGACGCAACTCAACCGTGCGCGCTTCCTCGTCATAAATCACATAAGACGCTCGCCAATCGCCATCGCGCGGCTGTCCAACACTGCCCGCATTCACCAAATATTTGCGTTTGGGTTCTACTGTAAACGTAGAAAATTCCATCGCATCAATTTCCGTATTTTTCACAAAAACTTGTGGCACATGCGTGTGACCAATAAAACAAAGCGGATCAATTTGATAATTAAAACTAGCCGCTGCTTCCAACGCGTTATTAATATAACTCCATTGCCCTGGTGAATCCAAAGACGCGTGCACTAAAATAAAATCTCCCATCTGACGACGATAACGCAACTCTTTCAAAAATTTTCGTTGTTCCGATGATAACTGTTCGCGTGTCCATTGCATCGCGACAGCCGCCCGCTCGCTAAAATGATCAACGACCCTTCATTGGCAGCCTCTTCATCGTGATTTCCCTTACAATCGGGCAATTCAACTGTTGCACCCACTCCATACACGCCACAGGATCCGCACCATAACCTACGATATCCCCCAAGCATAGCGGATGCGTTACGCCTTGATCTTGCATATCAAACAAAACGGCTTCTAAAGCCTCTAAATTTCCGTGGATATCCCCAAAAATGCCATATCTCATAGCTCAAATGCTATTATCTTCTCATTTTGCGACCTTGAAAAGATTTTTTAATTTCCAGGGAATAATTTTTGCTGCTGAGGGATGTTCAACTTTTCTTCCAAACGCTCGATATGCGCTTGCACCCGATCCCAACGCATTTCCGGTGTCGCATTTTTATCGGGAAAGGAACGCCAAATTTTTAACCAAAAAGCATAAGCTTCCTGCCATTTTTTTGCCCGCTCCAAATGATATGCTACCTGCCGAAAGACATAAGCGGGCGCATCGGGAAAAGTTGTGGCTTTTAAAAAATCCTCCGCAGCGCCTTCGTAATCCTTTTGCTTTTCCGCTCGTAAAAAACCTCGCGCCACCCACAATTCGTAACGATCTGGAATATTTTCTAATCCCCGATCCAATAATTTTCGTCCCGCAAGAATATAAGATTGCTCCGCCTTCAATCGCTTTGCCAAGCTAGGCTCCTTCAAATCATAACGCGCAGCATGACTCATATTCCATGCCAAATGCCAAACCGCCATTTCCCAAAAAAAGACAGAGCGCGGTTGCAACAAACAAACCAACTCCATGTCTTCTCGCATAGGCAACCATTGTTGCTGCTCAAATTGATAATTGGCTCGCAACCAAAGTCCATCCGCTAACACACTTCGAAACCCGCTAAACAACGCCAAAACCGCATCCTGTCCCATCTGTTCACTCACTCGCAAATTCAGCGAAGGCGTCAACTCATGCGCCACTTTTTTTTCTAAAAACAGTTTTCCGACACCCCACGAAATCCACAGTAAAATAGCAACCAACCAATAGCTTTTTTTATAAAAAATCTTGTGCGAGATTTCCTTCATCTCACCACTCCCGTTGAGAAAAAATCAAACAAGCCGCTCCCACAGCCACACCAACATACAGAACCACATAGCCCAAAATATAAAACAAATCCAAACCACTTGGCGCCGCACCCACCACAATATTATCCACACCACTCAACATCTGAAAGTCAGGAAAACATAGGCTCACAACAACAAGGATTCCTTTCGTGATTGTGCTTACCCCAGCTGACACATGCCACCACATCTCTCGAGCCGTCGACTGCAAATGACCAATCACATAAACCATCATCGTCATCACCACCGTAAACAACATCGAAGTGGAAAAAGTCGAAATCAACAACGCCACCGCTGCCACCAATAACCAGCGCCCATAAATGATTCCAAACGCCATGAACAAATAAGGATCGCGCACTTCGGCCTGAATTTTCTGTAAAGTTTCGTGCGCTTCCGCTTTTTCCTCCAAAGAAACCGTCTCTTGCATTTGCTGCAAAATTTGCTGTTCCAAATTCTTTTCCTGTAATTTCAAAACCACACCAAACACCAAAGCCATCATCACCAACGCCAGCAACAACGTCAACGCCATGCCTAAACATTTTCCCGCTAAAAACTCCCATCGTCGAACCGGTTTAGAAAGAATGGTAAACAACGTGCGATTTTCAACCTCCTGCGGCAACAACTGAGCCATTGACACCACAGCCATCAACACGCCAATGAGCGTCATCGCACCAAAAGAAAAATCTTTCACAAACTTAAGCTGTTCATCGAAACTTAACTGACTAAAAAAATTGGCCGTCCCAATAATAGCCAACGCAAACAGCAACAAAACATTCAGCACACGATGTCGAAGCGCCTCCCAAAGCGTCACCTTCGCCAGCAACCAAACACGCGTCATCACTTTGACACCCTCTCTATAAATAGACTTTCCAAATCGCGCCTTACACTTTTGGATTCGACCCATTCTAAATGCAACTGTTCCAGCGCACGACGCACTTCTGACTCCTGTTCCCTTTGAAAATGCTTAACAACCAACTGCGTCTCATCCTTGATTGCCAACAAATCTTTCAACTCACCTTCCAAAACCTTTTGACCTTCATGCAAAATCGCCACCCGATCACAAACCTCCTCCACTTGATCCAACCAATGCGACGATAACACAACCGTTTTGCCCGCTTGTTTTAATCTTAAAATCAAATCTTTGATATCACGCGACCCCAACGGATCCACGCCAGCCGTTGGTTCATCCAACAACACCAACTCCGGATCATGCACCAAAGCTTGAGCCAAACCGATGCGCTGCAACATGCCTTTAGAATAAGTATTCAGCGCGCGCTTAGCTCCCTTTTCTAAACCCACTAAAACCAGTAACTCATCCACCCTTTGCGATAGTTTTGTTTTGGGAACCCCACACAATCGTCCACAAAAATAAAGCAATTCTTCACCTGTTAAAAAACGATAAAAATAAGGACTTTCCGGCAAAAATCCAATGCGTTGCCGCGTAGCAAGACGCCGAATCGAACTTCCCAACACTTGAACCTGACCCGAAGTCGCCTCAACCAAACCCAGAATAATTTTTAACGTCGTGCTTTTTCCCGAACCATTTGGCCCCAACAACCCAAACACCTCGCCTGCCCTCACCTCCAAATTCAAATCGCGCAACGCCTCCACCTTTGCCCCACGCCAACTCGTAGTGTAACGCTTACTCACATTAACCATTTGAATGGAAACCATCCCCTTCATCCTGACAAAAAAATTAACCTTTAGCTAGGAATTTGCCACAGAGGACACCGAAAAATATAAAAGGAAAATTCTTAAGTAAGAAAATTAAAGTTTTTAGCCTTTAACCTCTTTTTCATCAACACGGAAACACATTTTAAAGGTTTAGAAAGTAAATATAAGCGAATTTGCTTCACAGATTCCATCGATTGTCAGAGATTTGCGTCAATGTATGGGCGAGGTTAATAGGACAAGTCCACCGGGTTTTACTATGAATCACACCAATGGAAGTGAAAATTAACTGACTAAGCCCAGGTTGAGTCCTTTGCCTGGACAAAATTCCATGTCCTTCCTAACTTGCTTGAAAGTAAATACTCACTTAATTTAACCAACGTGGCTGCAACCTCTTCCAACTACCTTGTTTTAGCGCGAAAATATCGCCCGCAAACGTTTGACCAAATTTTAGGTCAAGACCATATCGTTCGCGCACTGAAAAATGCCATTGAGCTCAAGCGAATCGCTCATGCCTACCTCTTTGTCGGCCCCCGTGGCACAGGCAAAACCTCTACCGCCCGCATTATGGCAATGGCTTTAAATTGCGCTGACGGACCTAAAATCGACTTTGATCCTAACGATTCCCACTGCCGAGAAATTGCAGAAGGGCGAAGTTTAGATGTGCGAGAAATTGACGGCGCTAGCAATAATGGCGTAGAGCAGGTGCGCGAATTGCGCGATGATGTGCGATATCTTCCGCAGAACAGTCGTTATAAAATTTATATCATTGATGAAGTGCACATGCTAACTGCTGCAGCCTTCAACGCGCTTCTCAAAACGCTGGAAGAACCTCCAGAACATGTGAAATTTATATTCGCCACAACCGAAGTGCAAAAAGTTTTGCCTACGATTCTCTCGCGTTGTCAACGGTTCGATCTTCGTCGCATCCCTTCCGAACTCATTGCTCACCACTTACAATGGATCTGTGAACAAGAAAAAATCCAAGCCGAACCAGCCGCCTTGGATGCCCTAGCGCGATTTGCGGAAGGTGGTATGCGCGATGCCCAATCTGCTTTGGATCAACTCATCGCTTTTTGCGGCAAAACCATCAAAGAGTCTGACGTATTGGAAGTTTTCGGCCTTCCACCCCAAAGTGCAGTGATCGCCTTGGCAGAAAATCTTTTGAAAGGCGAAGCGGAGCCCGCTTGGCGTTTGATTGCAGAACTCGAACAACAAGGCAAAGATCTTACACGCATCTTAAACGATTGCGTTTCGCATTTACGTTCTTTGCTCATTTACCAACGCGCTCCGACGCTCAATGAAAAAGAATTAAATGACGAACAAAAGAAAGTTTTTGAAAAACAGAAAAAACTACTTTCACCTGCTAAATTATTGCGGTTGGTTGAATTTTTAACCCATTTGGAACCCAAACTTCGTTATGCGCTCACTCCCAAAATTCAGCTAGAAGTGGCAATCGCTTCTGCTTGCGAAATTCCTCGCGAAATTGAAATCGACACTTTGATTGCCCAAATCAAAAATAATAATTTCTCTGCCTTGCCTGAATCCCATTTACCGCTTGCTACGAACTCAGCTTCTACCACCCCTCAAACAGTTTCTTTAGAAGAAGCCTGGAAACAGGTTGCTCAAGAATTGACACCCTTAGTGCGAAACAGCTTATCCATTACCTCTTCTCAAGATCAATTGCTGATTGAAGCGCCAGCTTCTACTCTAAGTTTACTAAAAGGCTCCAAACAAGATCAGCATTTGCAAGTGCGCCTCAATGAACTCACCAATAAAACCATTGTTGTAGAATTAAAAGAAAGTGCGCCCGCTCTGCGCCCGACTTCGCCGGCGCCTCAGAAAATTTTATCTCCAGACCCTCAACCTCAAACTTTAACTGAAGAAGAATTTAAAAATGATCCTCTCATAAAAGAAGCGCTCGAACGGTTCGGCGCTCGAATTATAGAGATTAAGAAAGGAAAAACATCATGAACATCGCAAAAATGATGAAACAAGCCCGCGATATGCAGGATAAAATGCAAAAAATTCAGGAAGAAATTGCCGCCCAACATTTCGAAGCCGATAGTGGCGGAGGCGCGGTAAAAGCCAAAGCCAATGGCGAAGGACAACTTCTGGAAATTAAAGTGTCGCCCGATGTGCTATCGCAAAATGATACTGAAATTTTAGAAGATCTTATTCTAACTGCGGCCAATGCGGCCATTAAAAAAGGGAAAGATCACGCCGCTCAACGCATGTCCTCTTTAACTGCGGGTCTCGGTTTGCCAGGATTTTAAACATTAGCCATAGAGAACACAGAGAAAAAACTTTTTACTTCTGACTTCTCACCCCTTCCTTCACGTGATCGATCTACCGCCAACTTTAAAACAGTTAATCCATGCATTGCGACATTTGCCGGGAATCGGCACGAAAAGCGCAGAACGCATGGCGTTGGCTTTGTTGCAAACTCCGCAAACCTGGCCAGAAACTTTGGCAGAAAATTTAATATCGGCGCGTCAAAAAATAAAACCTTGCAAACAATGCGGCTTTTTTTCGGAAGAACATGATTTATGCGAAATCTGTCGCGACCCTCAACGCGATACGACATTATTATGTGTCGTTGAAACGCCGCATGATATTTTACCCATAGAACGATCTCATATTTATCGGGGTCTTTATCATTGTTTGGGCGGAAAACTTTCCCCCATCGAAGGAAAAGGGCCAGAAATGCTACATTTCGACATGTTATTTCAACGCTTAAAAAAAACGCCAACGCAAGAAATCATTTTAGCCTTAGGCACCGATGTCGAAGGAGAAATGACCGCACTTTATTTGCTCGAACAACTTCGCGATCAATCCATCACCATTACTCAACCCGCGCATGGTCTGCCTTTAGGCAGTTCGCTCGATTTGGCTGATAGTTTAACCCTAAAACGCGCTTTGCAAGATCGCAAAAAAGTGAATGCTTTATGACGCCTCTCACGATCTGGTGCAACGCGACTCTGAAGAATTCAGCCACTCAACTTTTAACTCAATCGCTTGGCGAACATCGGCTATTACTTTCGCAACATCACGCAGCAACTGTGGTCGAGGCTACACCAGCAGACGCTAATTTTTATCAAGCACAAATTCTTTTTGGTCAACCCGATCCCGATGCCGTGCTAAAAACAACTCAGTTGCGATGGATTCATCTTAGCACCGCAAGCTACACACGTTACGATAACCCAACTTTCAAAAAATTTTTGCGAGATAATCATATTCTTTTTACCAATAGTTCTCACGTTTACTCGGAGCCTTGCGCACAGCACGTTCTGGCCATGATGCTTTCTCTCAATCGACAATTACCCGCAGCTCACGAAAACCAACGCGGTGCACACGGTTGGCCGTTTCACCCAATTCGTGCTAACTCTCATTTACTGAATGGACAAATCGTTCTTTTTTTAGGATTCGGCGCCATTCCCAAACGTCTCGTTGAACTATTAACCCCGCTTCATGTTAAATTCATAGCTTTGAAACGCAATGCTATGACTTATCCATCAATTACCTTTACCACTTTAGAAAATTTACCTTTTGCCTTGAAACAAGCCGATCATGTCATTAACGCACTGCCAGACAGCGCTTCCACTTATCATTTCATGAATACAGACCGTTTTTCGCAAATGAAAAAGGGTGCACGTTTTTACAACATCGGACGCGGCCCCACAGTGAACCAAGAGGCGCTGATGCACGCATTAAAAAGCGACCACTTGAATGCAGCTTTTATTGATGTCACTGAACCCGAACCCTTACCGCCTGATCATCCCCTGTGGCAAACTCCGAACCTTTTTATCACTCCTCACACCGGAGGCGGCCATTCCAACGAAGAGGAGCGATTAGTTGAACATTTTACTAATCATTTAAGAGCCTTTGAAACCAGTCGTCCTTTGCAAGACATTGTCCCCTTAATTTGATACAGCCATAAATGCTAAGCTGGCAATTTTGCAAAAATTTGCTTCATTACTTTTATGTCATTAAACATTGCCGAACTCCAAAAACTTGATCAGTCGTATTACATTCATCCTTTTACCGATCATTTGCCCATGCACCAAATGGGCACTCATCTCATCCAATCTGGGGAAGGTTGTTTTTTAATCGATCAAAATAATCGTCGTCTCTTAGACGGACTCGCAGGGCTATGGTGCGTCAACGTTGGCTACGGCTGTAAAGAAATTATTGAAGCGGTAAACCAGCAAATGCAAAAGCTAGCTTATTATCCTTCCTTTTTTAATACCGCAACCGAACCAGCGATTCAATTGGCCAATCGCATCGCTCAACTAGCCCCTACCCCTCGCTTAAAACACACGATCTTTTCTGAATCGGGATCAGAAGCTAATGAAACTGCTTTAAAAATTATTTTAAATTATCAACGTTTGCGCGGACACCCGAAGAAAACAAAAATTCTCACACGCACTTTTGCTTATCATGGCGTCACTCTCGCGACCACTAGCATGACAGGCCTTGCCTCTTGCTCAGACCCTTTTGGCTTACCCTTGGCAGGTTTCATTCACGCGCCAGGCCCCTATCATTACCTCGCCAACACACCGCTCAATCCCGAAGCGTATGGCCAATGGTGTCTGGAGGAAACGGAAAAAATTATTCTTAAAGAAAATCCTGAAACGATTGCCGCTTGTTTTGCAGAGCCTATTCAAGGCGCTGGCGGCGTCATCGTGCCTCCACCGGGTTACTTAAAGGATTACGAGAATTGTGTCGAAAATATGACATCCTTTTTGTCGCTGATGAAGTGATTACAGCCTTTGGTCGAATGGGGTGCTGGTTCCTTAGTAAAATTTGGGATTTGGATCCTGATATGATCACCATGGCGAAAGGTATCACAAGCGGTTATTTACCACTTGGAGCAACACTCGTAAGTGATGAGATCATTAATCTCATTTATCGCAATGGCTACTTCGCTCATGGTTATACTTATAGCGGTCACACCACTTCCTGCGCGGCGGCTTTAGCCAATTTAGATGTGTTAGATAAAGAAAAAATTATCCCACGCGTCGAACAAGAGACAGGTCCTTACTTCCAAAAACGTTTATCAGAATTCGCAGAGCATAAAGCCGTTGGCGAAACGCGAGGTTACGGTCTCATCGCAGCTCTAGAAATCATTCCTAAAGAAGGCAAAGCCGCTCTTTCGCCAACTGCCAATTTAGGGGTTAAAGTTGCTGCGTTGTCTCGTGAAGAAGGCGTCATCGTTCGCGGCATTCGCAATTTAGTAGCCATTGCACCGCCCTTGATTATTTCAAAAGAAGAAATTGATTATTTATTTGATGGCGTTAAACGTGCACTTAATCGTTTATATTAATTTTTAGTTTTTTGTCTTATGAATTTACCGTTTTCTTTTTCTGTTAATCCCAAACTTCCCGAAAAGCTCGAACCTCTTCGCCAACTTGCTTACAATATGTGGTGGTCTTGGAATACCGATGCGCGCGCACTTTTCGAAGAGTTAGACCCGGAACTTTGGAAAAATTCAGGTCACAGCCCTGCTACCTTGCTACGAAAAATTAAGCAAAATAAATTACTGCGATTTGCTAAGGATGAGGGCTACTTGCAACAGCTCAATGCCGTTTCGGAACGATTGCAAAATTACTTAGCGCGTCAAGATCGTTGGTTTACGCAAACTTATCCCGAACAAAAAGATTTTTTAGTGGCCTATTTTTCAGCAGAATTTGGTTTCCATGAATCACTGCAAAATTATTCCGGCGGTCTCGGCATCCTCGCTGGCGACCATTGCAAATCAGCTTCGGATTTAGGCGTGCCACTCGTTGGCGTGGGTTTGATGTATCGTCAGGGTTACTTTGTTCAGCAACTTAACAAAGAAGGTTGGCAAGAAGCGTTTTATAAAAATTTGGATTTCCACGATCTTCCTGTTGTGGAAGCTACCAACGCAGAAGGAAAACCAACACGCGTAACCGTAGATTTGCCAGGTCGCCAAGTGCAAATCGGTGCATGGCAAGCGACGATTGGCAATGTGCGCGTTTTTTTCCTCGATACTGATCTCCCGGAAAATACCGATGCGGATCGCAAAATCACCAATCAACTTTATGGTGGCGACCATGAAATGCGAATCCAACAAGAAATTGTTCTGGGCATCGGCGGCAGACGCTTTTTAAAGGCAATGGGACTTCGTCCTACCGTCTTCCATATGAACGAGGGTCATGCCGCTTTTCTGGCGCTCGAACGCATCCGCCAACGCATGCTTGATGATCAAATAGATTTTTATACCGCGTTGCAAGCCGTAGCCGCTAGCACACTTTTCACCACCCATACTCCAGTTCCTGCTGGCAATGACGCTTTTTCGTCGCAACTCATGCAGATTTACTTTGCCGATTATGCGCGAGATTTGAAAATTGATTTTGAAGAATTTTTAAAATTCGGTCGTCCTTGGCTAGCGGAATCGCACCAACCTTTCAGCATGACCATTCTCGCTCTGCGCCTTTCACGATTCTGCAATGGCGTAAGCAAAATTCATGGCGGTGTATCTCGCGAAATGTGGCAAAATGTTTGGTTTGGCGTGCCTGTAAATGAGATTCCTATCGGCCATATTACTAATGGCATCCATACGCAAACCTGGATTGCACACGAATTAAAAGAACTCATTGAAAAACAACTAGGTAACTGTTGGGAATGCAATCTCTCCAATCCTGAAATTTGGAATTCAATTTATCAAATTCCCGATGAAACACTCTGGAAAACACACTTGCAACTTAAACAACGATTCGTCGAATTTGCTCGCAAAAACATCCGTAACCAAAAAATTCGAATTCAAGAAAATGCGCGTTCCGTTCGTGAAATTGCGACATTTCTCGATCCAAACTGTCTCACCATAGGTTTTGCGCGTCGATTCGCTACTTACAAGCGTGCCACACTTCTTTTCCGCGACACAGAACGCTTGGCACGCCTCGTTAATCATCCTAATTATCCCATTCAATTTGTTTTTGCCGGCAAAGCGCATCCCGCTGATGAAGGCGGCAAACGTTTGATCCAAGCTATTTATCAAATCGCTAATCGTCCCGAGTTTCGTGGTCGCATTGTATTTTTAGAAAATTACGATATCAACGTCGCACGCCACATCTACCACGGTGTCGATGTTTGGCTAAACAATCCCGTTCCCCCATTAGAAGCTAGTGGAACAAGCGGCGAAAAAGTGGCACCCAATGGCGTCGTCAATTGCAGCGTTCTCGACGGTTGGTGGGCAGAAGCCTGGCAACGTTACGTAAACGGCTGGGCCATTGGCGAACCCCTCCACACTCACGACCCCGAAGTGCAAAACGATTCCGACGTCGAAGCATTATACGCCTTGCTCGAACACGAAATCGCACCGCTTTATTACCAGCGTCAAAATGATGTTCCCAAAACCTGGCTGCAACTGATGAAGAATTCCATCGCCACCATCACTCCTACCTATAGCACATTCCGACAAGTCCAGGATTACACCAACTTTTATTATGTTCCCTCTCATCAAAAAGGAGTCGCTTTTGAGGCCAATCATTACGAAGGCGCCAAAGCTTTAGCTGAATGGAAAGCGCAAATGCGACATGCCTGGCCACAAATTAAAATCACACAAATCAAACTTTCCACTCCTTCTCCTGTTCAAAATTTCACAGTAGGCGAAAATTTCACTCTTAGCGCTAAAGTGGAACTCGGTCCCTTAACCCACGACAACGTGATAGTAGAAGCTTATGTAGAATCCATCGATGGCTATCACACCCACGTTTTTCCTATGACACATCAAGGTGATAACCGTTACGAGGGAGTAATCGAAGCCAAAGAAAGTGGACAATATCGTTA
Organism: Verrucomicrobiia bacterium; assembly: GCA_041395165.1. Classification (GTDB taxonomy): domain Bacteria; phylum Verrucomicrobiota; class Verrucomicrobiia; order JADLBR01; family JAIBCM01; genus JAIBCM01. The sequence continues at coordinate 237,568 of JAWLBA010000001.1, read as the reverse complement.
CAACATTCGTGTGCTGCCTCACCATCCGCTCCTGGTGCAAAAACATGAATTGCGCCTAATCAAATGGGCTACTTAATGGGATGGCCAATCTCAAATTCAAAATTTGAAATCGCAATTCCCGGCCATTGCTATCTGATCGGCGCCGGTCCAGGCGATCCTGAATTACTTACCCTTCGCGCCCAAGCCATCTTACAAAAAGCAGACGTCATCGTTTACGATTACCTTTGTCATCCTTCCTTGTTGCGTTGGGCAAAACCCGATGCGGAACTTATTTTTGCTGGGAAACTTTCTGGAAATCCCACACTCAAACAAGAAGAAACTAATCAACTTCTCATCGAAAAAGCCAAAGCAGGCAAAATCGTAGCACGCCTGAAAGGTGGCGATCCCTATATCTTTGGACGCGGCGGAGAAGAAGCAACAGAACTCATCCAAGCGCAAGTCCCGTTCGAAGTCGTTCCTGGCATTTCCTCCATTAACGCTGTGGCCGCTTATGCAGGCATTCCCATCACCCATCGCGATTATTGCTCTTCATTTCTTGTCGCAACGGGCCATGTCGACCCCAAAAAAGGAGAAACCCTTTTAGATTACTCCCTCATCGCCAACTTCACTGGCACGCGCATTCTTCTGATGGGCGTTGGCAAATTGCGAGAAATCACCAAGAAACTTAAGGAAGCAGGCGCTAATCCTAAAACCCCGTCCGCCGTGATCCAATGGGGCACGCATGGCCGCCAAAAAACCGTTTCTGCAACATTAAAAAAACTCGCGGATCAAGTCGAAGCCCAACAACTCACTGCTCCTGCCGTCATTATCCTGGGCGATGTCGTGAACCTCAGAGAAACATTAAACTGGTTTGAAAAAAAGCCGCTTTTCGGAAAAAAAATCCTCATCACCCGCGCACGAACTCAAGCCGGAAAATTAGCCCAAAAACTACGCCTACTTGGCGCCGACGTTTTGGAATTACCCCTAATCAAAATCACTCCTCTTATTGACTCCGAACCCCTACAAAACGCCGTCACCACATGCGCGCATTATGATTGGCTAGTTTTTACCAGCCTCAATGGCATCGAAACTTTCTTTCAACAATTTCAAAAACTTTCTTTAGATATTCGACAACTAGCGCCTCTTAAAATTGCCGTAGTGGGAAAAGAATCGGCCAAAATTTTAGCTCCAACATTATCATTTGCAAGCCGATCTCATCGCACCACAATCCACTTCGCAAAGTTTAAGCCATGCATTAACCCAACTCGATCTTCGCGACAAAAAAATTCTTCTCATACAAGGCAACCGCGCCGCGCCCGAACTTCACAATAATCTCACTCAACACGGCGCTCGAGTCAATCGAGTAGAAGCTTATCGCACCGAATTGGAAACACGCGACCTGTTTCAAACCCGTCCGCGTTTAGAAACCGAAGGTGTCGACTGCATCGTATTTACCAGCGCCTCAGCCGTCGAACATTGGCATCAACTCCAACTCAAACTTCCCGAACCTTGGCAAGCCGTCAGCATCGGCCCTATCACAACCCAAAAACTCCAACAACTGGGTTATAGCCCCATTCTTCAAAGCCAAGAACCTTCACTAGATGGAATTATTTCTACGATTTTAAAATGTTGAAAGACAAATTCCGACCTTCTGCTTAAACTCATCACTTAACTTAATCGGCAGCTCTAATTCCAATTTTTTATCCGTATATTGCACCGTCGCCTGAAGATTAAAGCCCACTTCGCCCACGCGATTTTCTTTAAAATTTGTCATATCTGACCACTTAATAAAAAGCGGTGGATGAGTCCAACTAAAAGGAAAACCCGTTGTTAAATAAATGCCCTCTTCGGAAATAAGAGCCGTCAATCCTTTAGGATAAAGTTTCCGACCATTCATCACACCGGTGATTTGCGTAATTTTAGCCCCATCCGGTTTCATCCCCGCCCTAAATTTTTCTGCTAACACGTTCCAACCTTGTTTGGGTGCACTAATCGCGTTCCAAATAAAAAGCCCGATTACCGCCAAGACAACCGCGATAAACCAAATTGGATTTTGAGTTGAACTACCTAAGATCATAAACCAGGTTCAAAATTGCCATTTACATCAAGTTTTAATTCCTGATCTTTTGAGGTAATCTGCTTCATTTTTTCTAAATTGGATAGAGGAAATTTTAAAAGCCAATCTTTTTCAGCCACGAAATCATGCACTAACCATTTTCCTTTTTCTTTGAGATAAATTTCTAAAGCAACTGAATAAGGCGTTTCATCAAGCGAATCAAGCAAACCGGCAATAGAAGCAATAACACTGATTTCTTTTCCACTTTTTCTTATGCGCACTTCATAAAAAATAGTTGTATTATAGGGTCGCTTATCGGGTTTCATATTGCGTTCGAATTTTAAAACTTCTTCAAGTGCTTTTTCATCGTATTGGTTAATTCTTACAAAATCAGACGTTACCAAAGTTAAAAATTTTTCATCAGTGGCGTTATCTATTATTTGCATAGTTGGAAACCATTCAGGAGGTGGAACAGAGTTAATGATTTTAGAGCCTTGTATTTTGATCGGTGGCTCGAAAACTCGTAGTCCTATCTCACAACTGAAATTACTATGAGTAACCGCAAAACTTAAAAGATTCCAGAGATTTGTTTGGATCACTCGCCAAGGTTTTTGTCCCCAAAACCCAAAACAACTAAAAAAAAGAAACAATATAAATTTCAAATTCATATTTCAAATCCAATAAATCAAAAGCTGATTTGAAAGCTAGCATTTTTCAGGGAAGCAGTTTGCATTAATAAAAATATACCCAACGCAACACAAATAAAAGACGAAATAAAATAAACAAACCATTGCCAATCCAATCCTGGCTTTAAACCGCTTTTTGAGGATAACTTGGTTGGTAAAAAACTTGGACCAACGCATTAACAGGGTTCGCATCAACCAATTTTTGATAGAAATTAATAGAAGAAATAACATTTGGATTTTGACGATAATTTTTAGCAAAATAAGTTTTACCACTCACTTCATAAGAATACTCTCAATCCCATCGGTAACTTGGCGCTTTCGAGCGCTAGGCTGTTCAATGATAATTTTGGATCGAGTTATTCTCCCTTGAATTTGATTCCAATGAAAACTCGCTAGCCCACTTGTAAAAAAATAAATCAATGATTGAATAACCATTGAAATGCCTACTAATAAAAAAATGAGGCCTATTAAAAGAGCACAGTTCACCTACTAATCCAATTCACAAACTATTTACTTTTTAACATCTTTTAAAGCTTCCCACTTAATTGCCGATTGGTAATCGCCCTTTTCAAACCAAAGCTCCAGTTTCTCTTTTAAATCCTTGGGTTTGGTTATCATCATGATCGTAGCCAAAGGCGATGGCTTATGACCTGTCATCGTTTGATCATAATACCATTTTCCTCCTAACTGACGAAGGGTAGTTAAAAAGTATATATCATCAGAATTAGAATCTTTCTGATTAGGTGCAATTTGTTGCGCGTAAATGACAGGGGTGGACTCAATTGTCTGAACATAAGCAGTATATCTTTCTGGATAATTTTCACGCTTTGGATTAGGATATGAAAACATTTCCTTCATTCCTGCTTTTTCAATCAATCTTTGTGAAGGGGGCGTATGAATCGCCAATACCTCCTCCCAAGTTTTGGCGAGCCTATATTTATCGTATAATTCAACAAGCGGCACTGTTCTATCTTTGGGATTTGACGGGTCTATCACCAGTGGAGGATCAAAAAAAACGATGACAGGTTTTGGATAGATAATGGTTTGGGTGATGGCCACATTGCCGCTTAATAAAAGATTTAATGCTAAAAGTAAAATTTTTTTCATAAAATCATATTTCAATTAGTTATCTTTCACTACCTTTGTATAATAAGTAAAACAGGGATATTAATTGTCGGTAAATCTAACTCTATATCAGCAAATTGCACTTTATCATTCGGAGTTTCCTGCAGAGCAGCTTGCGATTAAGGAAGGTGTCACAGCAGATGCCTTTACTGTAAATTTACCAGAGACAGCCTCGAGTTCACCCTTGAATTCCAACTATCATCTTGGTTTACCACTTGCCGTAATGCTAACAATGTTACTACTATTTACCGGAATTGTCGCGCTTAATGTAAATATGGTGCCACCTGACCACTTACCGTTCCATATCCTGTTAATAAAGGGCCAGGAGGCTTATCCCATTCTTCTTCATATAATTTACCACTTTTACTTCCAGATTGACGCTGCCTTCCGACTTAATTTGAGTTTGAATTTCAACGCCAAAGACGGAGAAGTTTTTCGCTATGTAACCGTTAATAGTAAAATGAAATTCTCCAGTGCCATAGAGACGTTTATTAACAGCAACATCTGGATTATCGTATTTATCCGCCCATTTTTGCTCTAATTTAAAGTCTCCTGACTTTCCTATCTCCACGCCAAGCCCAATTTGAGCAAAACCATTTTTAAACCATTCCCCATGGGCACCAATGACCCCTTCTATAGGCACAGGATCATTTAGGATCTTCCGGCACCAGTTCAATATTAACCTCGCCATCGCGTGGGGTCGTCGCTATGGATCATAGCGGTTGTGCTACTGCTGCCTTCGAAGGTGGCGATTAAAGATCTGGGCGAGCCATCAACGCCATCTCCATACCAGTGAGGCTCATTTTCTTCGTAACCGCCATCTGCGATTTCGAGCTAGCCGTTCGAGCTTCGCCTTTATAAACCATTTTCAAAGTTTTGGTGTTTTCTCGTGTGCCAGCATCGCTACTCGTATCGGTGGCTGTGATCGGAACATCACCCCGTCCAGCTTGAAGTGTTAAGTGGGCAAAAGCCAGCTTATTAACAGAAAAATAAACCATTAATTTTCATAGTCGTTCTAAATCCGATGTCACCCGATACCATTGGGCTTGAATATATTTTTCCTGATCGGGTGCAGCTAAAATAGCGGCTTCGCGATTGAGTTGTTTTTGAATCAAAAGCGCGCAGGCGCCTAGGGCTTTTTCTTTTGAGTTGCCTGCCGCGGCGGCAAAATCGCAAGCAATCGCTGACTTTGTCGATTGGTTTCAGCCAAATTGTTTTGTTTGAACGCTCGCAAAGCCAACCAGTAGTGGGCATAGCCGTCTGACCTGCACTAAAACCCGAAGCGACAACTTTTTCAAACCATAGGAAAGCTTCTTGCTGGTTACCTTGATTGAGTTGATAAAGACCATAAGAAACTCCTAAAGATCCGATGTTAACAGGTGTGGAAGGATTTTCGAGATAGTTCTGAGCTAAAGCCTTCCAAGTTTGGCTTGTTTGGTCACGACGTAAGCCGAAAAACGTAAGAGAGATAATCCCAATATTCGATTTTATCGCTCCAAAGCCATTGTTTCTTTTCTGGCGTTAAGGAATGCCAAAGTGCAAGGGTTTGGTCAAAGTGGTTGAAATCCACTTGCCGACGCGTGAGATGATTCAAAATTTTCACGGCATAGTTTGGCGAAGAACTTTTCTGAAACGTTTCTCTAGCCATCGCTTCCCCTTTCAGAAAAAATGGTTTGGCCAAATTTTGCAGCGGGCCTCGCACAAAACGAAGTTTTCTCGCAAAATCCATGAGCAAACTGAAGTCTTGGGTTTGGGCCAGCAAATTTTCAATTTCGGGTTGAGCTGCTTGCAACGCCACAGAATCGCCCGTTTCAATCAAACACTCGCACCAGCTTAAACGCGCCATGAGACGAAAGCGAAGTGCTTGCGAAGGTTCCTGAGCCAGTTTGAGATAATAATGAGCCGCTAACGAATAATCTTCGGCCGCTTCCGATAATTGAGTCAGTGACCAAAACGGTTTTGCCCCAGAGCGAATGTTGCGGTGAAATAGTAGCTAATTTTGTTCCAATAAAGGTTTGGCCAACCTGCCCGATCTCCCAAAAACAGGAGCGCGCAATGCTATGTCGAACAATAGACATTTTTTCCGAATCAACAAGGACGCGGCTTGCCCTATTAAACCTTCCAGATCAAATGCCAAATTCAAGCGACAAGACGTTTCGATAACCGTTTTTGAGGCAGTAATCCATTCGCGCGGACAAAGATCCGGTGTTTGCAACAATGCTTTGGCTTTTTCAACCCGTTGCGCGCTCACATCCACAGTTTGTTTTTCTGTGGACAAAATCATTTCCTCGCATCTCCGCTGCCACGCTGGAGTCTTGCGCCCCATCTTCTGCAACCAACTACCGTGGCCAAACCTGCCATTCTCGTCGTTGAAAAAACGGCGCAACTCTCGCACAATTATCAACATCGCGCGCGATCGCAACGTGGGCGGCTTTTTTGTACCAAAACATTAAGATAAGAATCGGTAAAAGGTTGATTCAATTTGACCAAGGCACGAATCAAAATGGGCCATGCAGCGATCGTTTGGCTTTGCTCCCTTGACCTGATTTAATAGCAACCAGAGCCAAATCCAAAGCCGATTGAGGATTATTTCTCAACTCAATTTCAGCTAATTGAATTTGAGATGGAATGGCCTGGTTAGGGTTAATTTCACCTGCTCTTGTGAAAATTCTTTTGCTTTTTCATTGTCACCCTTTTCCCGAAAATAACAACCGATTCGGATAAGCAACACTCAGCCGGGCTTACAGGACGAAGTGGAACAGTAATAGCTTGGGAAGTCGATGTGATCTGACTGACATAAGACTGAAATGCCTGGTTTTTTTCTTGTGCTAAAGAAAATATTTTTTGAGCGTAAACATAAGCCTCCTCAATTTGATAACTCATCAAAAAAGCCCTGAGTTTGCCTAAAGCCGGTCGCAACCACTCATAATAAGTTTCAGAAACCAAATGAAACGCTGACTCATAAACCTTTTGAGCTGCTTCATATTTGCTACGCTTAAACTCGCAATCGCCCACTAAAGATAAAATTTGAGACTTAATCTCCTGAGTTGCACTTTGTTGAGCTAAGGAATCAAGCTCCGCCAACGCCTCCGCTATTTCATTACTTTTAATCAAAGCGGTAATGGCTTGAAGCGTTTTCCCTATTTCACTTTTCGGATAAGAAAGTTTCCCTCGCCGTTTTCGAAAAGGAGTATAAGTTTTCATTTTTTAAAATATTCTCCCCGGAGTTTCCCCCAGGGAGCAGCCTATAATCCGTTTAAGAGCTAAAAAAACGCTTCAGTGAAACGGGTCTACAGGTCAAAAATTTTTCAAGCTTCATAGCCAATCGCATAAGGAATATGAGGGTCTTTCACCGAAGCAATCGCTTGTTGTGCCGATGCAAATCTTGCTTTTTTGCAGAAAGCCAGAAAAGAAGGTTTATAATGAACACCCGGAATCGGTTTAATTGAAAAATATTGCTTTGCTTCGAAACGCGACGACTGTTTCAAAAAAGCAGGAAGAGAGGCAAAAAGAAATCCGCTAAGAGAATAAAAGATAAAATCTTTTCTTGTAATAAGACCACCAAGTTTATTTGCTTGATTCGTCATAAACTGAATATTTTTTAGATCACCATTTAATTTATGTCAATTTTATTTCCCGCTAAAGCTTGAAGTTTTGTTAATTAAGCGACATCTTACCTTTATGCCTCTTGTCAATGAGTTGCTGACGTTGGCGCAACAAGCCAATTGCCGTAGCACGGAAGAATGCGAAAAAGCATTAAAGCTTGCCGCAGAACAACAGCGTTCTTTGGTGGGAGCAGTTTTGGATGAAAATTTGGTCGAGGAAAATAAATTTCTTCAAGCGATTTGCGAATGGTTGGGATTAACTTACTGGCAAACCCCGGTAACAGCCATCGCGGCGCCGTTGCGCGAAAAAGTGCCGGCTCGCATTGCGTTGCGACATCAAGTCTTGCCGGTAGAATCGCATGACAACACGCTTTCCATTCTCACTTTTGATCCGTTTAATTTCATTGCGCGACAAGCTGTCAATCAAGCCGTGCCGGAAAAAGTGAATTGGTCTATTGCACCGCGCAAATTGATTCAGCAAGCGCTTCGTCAAGGTTACGGGATTGGCGCCGATGTGTTTGAACAGTTGTTAGAAGGTCGCATTAATGACGATGCGTTGGATAATTTAAAACAAGAAACCAATGTGTTGGATGCGGAAGATCCCGAGGCGTCTGTAGTAAAGTTTGTAAACCAAATTATGCGCGAAGCGCTGGAGCAACGCGCTACGGATATTCATGTTGAGCCTTTGGAAGATGATCTTCGTATTCGTTATCGTATTGACGGCGTTTTGCATGATGTGCCCGTTCCACCGCAGATTAAACTTTTGCAAGCGTCGGTGATTTCTCGATTAAAAATCATGGCGCATTTGGATATTGCCGAGCGACGCATGCCTCAGGATGGTCGCATTAATTTAGAGTTGGAAGGCAAACCGATCGACGTGCGCGTCGCGACAATTCCATCTGTTACAGGAGAATCGGTAAGCTTGCGTTTGTTGGGACAGATGCATTTCGATTTTCAAGGCTTAGGTTTAGAAGAAGAAGATGAAGCAAAAGTAAAGAGTCTTCTGAAATTGCCAAATGGTATTATTCTCGTAACGGGTCCCACTGGCGCCGGTAAATCAACAACGCTTTATACATTTCTCTCGAGTTTGAACACGACGGATCGTCGTATTGTTACGATTGAAGATCCGGTAGAACATAAAATTCCAGGCGTCATTCAAATTGCGGTGAAACCGGAGATCGACCTCACTTTTGCGCGCGGGTTGCGCAGTATTCTTCGTGGTGATCCGAATGTGGTGATGGTGGGAGAAATGCGCGATTTGGAAACGGCAGAAATTGCGATTCGCGCAGCGCTCACGGGTCACTTGGTTTTAAGCACTTTACACACCAACGACGCGATTGGCGCCATCACGCGTCTCATTGATATGGGCATCGAACCTTTTCTCGTTGCTTCGTCAGTGCGCGCGTTTATTGCGCAACGTCTCGTGCGTGTGCTGTGTCCGATGTGTCGAACTTCTGGCGATTATGATGAAAATTACCTGCATCAAATCGGTTTTCCTAAAGAGCATGTTTCAAAAATTCGAAAAGCTGCGGGTTGCGAACATTGTCATAACACCGGTTATGTGGGCCGCACTGCCATTATGGAAGTCTGCACGATGTCCACTCGCATGCAGGATCTTGTAGTGGGGCGGCGTCCTACTTCGGAATTGGTGGAAACCGCCTTACAAGAAGGCATGCAAACGTTGCGCGCGGCAGGTTGGAAAAAAGTGATTCATGGCAAAACCACCATTGAAGAAGTATTGCGAGTCACAACAGCGGATGTTGAAGCTCAGGATGAGTAAAAATTTTTGTGAATGAACACCTTTACCTATCGCGCTCTGGATAAAAGCGGCAAAACGCGCACGGGCGAATTAGTGGCTACCACAAAAACCGAAGCGTATCGTCAACTTGATAAAGAGCAGCTTCAACCCCTTTCTCTGACTTTAAAAAGTGGTGGCGCTTCTCTATCTGCAGCCGATGCCAAAACGGTTCCGTTGGGTTCCCTGAAACTAAAACGCTCTCAAATTATTACTTTTACAGAAGAGTTGAGCGATTTATTGGACGCAGGACTGCAATTAGAGCCTGCGCTTAAAATTATGGAACAGCGCGACGAACTTTCTTCCTTGAAAGATTTAACGATCGCTTTGCGTCAACAGTTGCGCGAAGGTATCAGCTTTTCCAAAGCGTTGCGCGCTTCCAGCAAAAGTTTTGACGATCTTTATTGCAACCTAGCTCAAGCAGGAGAATTGAGCGGCGCGTTGCCGCAAATTTTACGACGTGAACAAATGCATCTGGTGGCCATGCAAGAGTTGCAAGGACGCGTCGCGCAATCTTTAATTTATCCGGCTTTTATTTTTGTGGCAGGTGTGGGTTTGCTTTTTGTTTTCATGACTTTTTTAGTGCCACAACTCACTTCACTTTTTCAAAGAACACAAAAAAAACTGCCTTTAACCACTCAATTACTCATCAGCACTAGTGACTTTCTCGCTCACTATTGGTGGGCAATTGGCGCGCTGGTTTTTTTGCTGGGATTGGCATTTTGGCAAACGATTCAAAAACCCGCTGGGAAGCGGTGGTGGGACGAGTTTCGTTTGAAAACTCCTGTCATCGGCGATGTGTTGCGTGCCAAGTTTTATACGCAATTTTCTCAAACCCTGGCAACGATGGTAAGCAATGGCATTCCGCTTTTGAACGGATTACGTCTCATGCGCGATGCCACGGCTAACGTTTTTTTGAATAGTTTATTGGGAAATATTATTGAAATTGTGGGTGAAGGCGGAAGCTTGTCGCGCGCGATGCGAAAAGTAGGACATTTCCCACCCATGATGATTGACATGATTGTGGTGGGCGAGCAGACGGGCGATCTTGGCGTGGCATTAAATAAAGTGGGCACACGTTACGATAAAGAACTCAAAAAAAATACTGAACGCATTGCCGCCATCATTCCTCCAGTCATTATCATCGTGCTCGCGTTGGTGGTTGGCGCAGTAGCAGTGTCAATGATCACTGGCATTTTTGACGCAGTTTCCGGAATGCGCGGAGGACGATAAATATCAAGAGTGGATTATTTTTGATAGACCTTTTACTCATTTACACTCGAACTCGATTTTGATAATGATTTTGACATGAAATTTAAGGTAATGGGGTTGCTTTTGTTTGGCATAAGCCTGGCAAATTTTTCGCATGCCGATCGTTATGCGAAAAGTTATACCTTAGATTTTCCTTATCGAGGGGATCGCAATATTCCTCGTTGGCTTAGTGTAGTGAAAGAACCTAAATCGCCACGTTACTTGACGTCGCAAAGTTTTGGAATTCGCCCTCAGGCTAATGCCGATACTGATTTGGTTATCACGATTTTTTTTAATGAAGGATCAGGTGGTTTTTTACGCGTCTTTTGGGAAGGCCTCAACAACAATACCGAAATGCTGGCACCTAATCTTTATGACAACATTGGCATGCCGAACCAAAAAACGTTGTTAATCCGGCGCTCCACACTTTCCAGCCCGGGAAAATTGGTTTTTCAAACCACCGAATCTACCATGAATATCCGACGCATTCATTGGGAATGGGTCAAAAGCCAAACCATTCCCATGAGTCATGATTTGTCTTTGGGCGTAGCTTATGTAGACGGCTTTGGACGTTCTTATAGTGATGCCGAAGTTTATCAGTTTGAAACAGGCACAACAGGCGATTTTTGGCGAAGCTCTATTGTTAACGCTATGTTGATCGAAAAAGCGGAGCGCATTGAAGAAGGGGCTGCATTAGATTTTGAAATTCAATCTCCTGCCGATATTGCACGACTCGAAACTCAAATTGCTGGACTTGCTCCGGAAGAAAAAATAGGAGTTTGGCTCAATCGCCGTTATTTGGGCGAAATGGCAACTCAAGTTCCAGACTTAGCCGATCCTGGCTATCAACGCGATGAAGCAGGAGATTTAACTTATATTGGTTGGCGACGAGGCAGTTTTTTCTTTCCTCCTGATCAATTAATCGTCGGGGAAAATCAACTCCAATTGGTGCGCTGGGCTAATTCACCATTAAAAATTTCACAGCCGCTAGCAATAAAAAACACAATTTTACAAATAAAATATAAAGTCGCGACGTCTAATCCGGCAACGATGCCAACGACAACACAACCCATCCAAGCACCAACGACGAAGCCAACCGCACCGTCTTTCCAAATTAACCCTCAACTGACTCGATAATTTTTATGAAAATTCATTCCATTAACCGATCCGCTCGCCAAGCTGCTTTCACTCTCGTAGAAATTATGGTGGTCATGGGCATTATCGCTGTTCTTGCGGGATTGGCGATTAATAAAATTGTGGGAAACGTCGAGGCCGCTAAATTGCAACGGGCTGATGCCGATATTACCACGATTAGCACTCAGTTAAAAACTTACGAAATGCTTAATCTATTTTTCCCCACTTCACAACAAGGTATTCAAGCATTAGTCACACGACCCACTGCCGAACCTGTGCCACGCCGCTGGCAACAACTACTTCAAGAAGTCCCCTTAGATCCTTGGGGTAGACCCTATCAATATCGCTATCCGGGCGCAAAAAATCCCTCCAGTTTTGATCTCTACTCCCAAGGCCCTAATCCCGAAGATCCCTCGGACGATATCGGAAATTGGAAATAAATTTGGTAAAATCAATCTCATGTTTATTTAAGTCGAAAAATCCACAAGGATTTACCCTCATCGAAATCCTTGTCGTTCTTTTCATTGCTTCACTTATATTTGCGGCAGTCATTCCCAGCGCCAGCAATTTATTATTGCAAGAACAAGTGCGGGGCACGGCCAGAAAAATTTCTCTGTTTGCTAAAACCGCAAGAACCCAAGCACTCACAGAACAACAACCTTATCAAATCATTTTTGAAAAAAACACTTTCACAATTAGCCCCTTAACACCCCCAAAAAAAGGAGACCCTCATCCAGGCATCACAGAAAGCTATAAGTTGTCCAAAGAAATTCTTTGCCAGTTTCGATCCTGGGAAGAAGAAAAATGGAGCAAAGCAGAAAAATTTGAGTGGATATTTCAACCCACTGGCTTATGCGAGCCGATCCGAGTTCGTTTCAGTAAAGACAAAGCTTGGTATGAAATGGAGTTCAATCCTCTCACTGCCAACACGCAAAATGAATCTTACTATTTTCCTTAATGAAACTTTTCGTTCACTCCAAAATAATAACACCTCAAAAAGAAAAAGGATTTATGCTTTTCGAGGTCATGGTTGCGGTGACTGTTTTTGCTTTTGCAGCGTTGGGATTAGCCAACACTATCAATAAAACCATCGATTCAGCACTCGTTTTACAACGAGAAGCCGAAGTGCGTTTAGGTCTAGAAAGTAAATTGGCCGAACTTAAAGCGAAACCTTTGCAAGTCGCCAAAATTACCGATCCTCCTGATGCTCGAGGCGTCGTTTACGAAACGGAAGTGCAAACCATGCAAGTTCGAAATGAAAAAGACCTTCTCTTGAGCGGTTTTTATCGTCTTACGGTGCGAGCTCGTTGGAAAGAGAATGAGCAAGAACAGGAAGCTTTTGCCGAAATTTATGCACTGCAATAAAAAAATAAAAATAGCCAAGCGCACAGACACTCGCGCTTTTACACTGGTCGAAATCATGGCCGCGCTTCTGATCTTGGCTTTGATTACGAGTGCGGTTTTTGCCATTACCCGTGCTGCTTTACAAGCGAGTGCCAGTCTCGCAGAAACTCAAGCTCATCGCCAGCAAGTCATGGGTTTAATTGAACTGTGCAATGAAAATTTTCGCAGTCTTCCGGGTAACGCTTTTTTCGAAACACGGCGCTCACAAGAAGGCCAATTCGAGCTTCTGTTTGTCGATGCACCACGTGCCTTTGCCTGGGGCAATAAAAGCGTTTATGGCAACAGTATTCTTTCCATCCAACCTCAACCCGGCGGACTTTTTTCTTTGGTTTTAATTCGAGAAAAAACGCAAAAATCCAAACTTAGCGCCAATCCCAATGAAAAACCTGAACAACAAAGCCTTGTCTTAATTCGCGATCTTTCAGAAATTGCCTGGCGCTTTTTCTACGCACCAACCAGTCAATGGATAAATGAATGGACCTATCGCGACCTGCGTCCAAGTTTAGTAGAATTAAGTGTGACGCCCGCCGGTGAGGAAACTCCCATTCGCGCTGTCTTTTGGGTGCCATCTGTAAAACGACAGGTCGCGATATGAAATTATTGAAACACAACTCATCTCAACGAGGCATCGCTTTATTGCTAGTGATTTGGGCTATTGTTACCATGTCGGTTGCAATTTTTGGTGTTGTAGAATTTGTAAAATTGGATCTTAACGAAGGCTCCGTTCGCAGCAAAGATTTCCGCGCCCGACAACTTGCCGAAAGCGGATTGGCTTTTGCGATGCACACCCAAATCCGGCGCAATGATCCGCTTCTAAGACAAAAAGTAGGACCCCTAGAACGATTTGAAGTTCAAGTGAGCACAGAAGAAAGTAAACTCAATATCAATCGACTTCTAAAAGAAAAAACTGATAGCGGTATTCTTCAACGACTTTTTGAAGACTGGGGATTGAGCGATAAAGAAAGTGTAGCCGTTATCGACTGCTTAAAAGATTGGGTTGATAAAGATGATTTACGCCAAATAAACGGAGCAGAAAAAGATTATTATGAAGAGCTAGGTTACGATGGCTATCCTCCCAACAGAAGTTTTCTTTCCATCTCTGAAATGGAATTAGTGAAAGGCATGGATTTGGTTGCTAAAGCAAAACCCGATTGGGCCTCTTACTTCACGATCTGGGGAGCAGGCAAGTTGGATGTCAACGAGGCTTCTGAAGAACTGCTACGGATCGTGTGCGAAGTTTCCGCAACCCAAGCCAACACCCTTATCAAATTTCGAAGTGGAGCGGATCGCAAACTCAACACTTTGGACGACGTGGAAATCAAAGATGGCAAACAAGCCTGTATCATCATGGGCGTGCCAGAAATTTTGCGTAAAACTGTAGCCGACCGCCTCACCGCGCGCGGTTCTACCAAACGCATCATTAGTAAAGGTTACGTAGGCGACTATTTACGATCGATCGAAGTCGTGTGGCGCACTTCCGATGGACCACGCCAATTTTTAGAGTGGCAGGAATATTAGTTATTGATAAAACCAAAGGGGAATTCAGAAAATCATGAAACAACGAGCCAAAACCAAAAAAGTGGAAAGCAAAAACTTGCTTTTACCAGCCGTAGAAGGTTGGACGCTTTGGGAGTTTTCCGCTCAACATCCCCCCGCCCTCAAACAAACCACCGCTGAACTCGGTGAATTAACCGATCAAGAAAAATCGGATAAAACTATCAAAACCATTTTAGGGCTCCCTGTAAGACAGGTTTTTTGTCTCCCTCTTTGGCTAAGCACTGAAGATAAAACATTGTTACCAGACTTAATTTTTACCCAATTAGAGCGGCGCGCTTTAGTTACCCATTCGCGCGAAGAAACCATTTTTGATTATCGACTCATTACCACCGAAGCCGGAAGATCTTTAGTATTAGTCGCCATTTTACCCAGCCAATTAACAGAACCTTATCTTAAAAACACCACGGACAACTACGATATTTCCGCTCGTTTTTATCCTTTGGAAAATAATCATTTAACTCTCTGGCGCGAACAGAGCCAGCTAGTCATTGCTTTCACCCGCGAAACCGAATTAGTTTATTTTCAAACTCTGAGTGCTTCAGAAATTAATGCAGCGACTATTCAAGAAATACTTTGTCTTTATTTGGAGTTGGAATCGCAACAAATCATATCAGAAATGCATGGCATCACGTTGTGGGGCAATTTTTCCAGCGAAGAAATTCAGCAAATTCAAACCACTTTTCATATCACTCCCCACGTCACGCCATGCCTGTGCCCCGTCTTCCAGAACAATTTTTTCTCTAACACCGCACGCCATTCGAAAATTCAAACGCTTCATGCCAAAGAAGAGAGAAATCAAAAAATTATCAAAATGGCGTTGGCGGGTTACGGACTCTTTTTAGGATTATGGATTTTGCAACTGCTCTTTTTTTATGGCCGCACCTATTTGATCCATCGCGAAGTCCAAAAAGATGCTGCCTTAGTGCAATCGCTAAAAGAAACCGCCGCTCGTTGGAACGCTTTGGGAACCGCACTGCAACCCGATCATTATGCAGTCGAAGTCTTGTATCAATGCGCCCGACTTTTGCCACAAGACGGAGTGCGCTTTACTCTGTTCGAAGCTAATGAATCTGGAGTCGTCCTACGAGGAGAAGCCACTAGCATTGCTGCAGCCTCAGATTTTTTTGAAAAGTTAAACAAGAACGATCAATTACTTGCTTATCAATGGCAAATGCCGACTCCCGTCATTTTACCCAATGACACAGCACAATTTCAAATTACTGGAAATTCTTTCAATGCGCCAACTCAACCCCAATGAACAAAAATTAGTCGCTGTAGCCTCACTCGCTCTGGTGATTGTGGCCAATGGGCTCCTGCTGTCTTTCCTTTTTAAAAAACAAAAAGGTTCGCACATCACACTGGCCCAAGCTCAAGCAGAACAAAAAGACACGCAACTTTGGTTAAAAGAAAAAGAACTATGGCAAACTCGCCAGCAATGGCTCGAAAAAAACCAGCCCGTAGCCGCGCCTCAGGAAGACACCAAATTATTAACTCAAATTGTTTCTGGCGCGCGCGAAAAAAATCTGGAAATTCAAGAACAACAACTCGTTGGCATTACTCCTACCGCCTATTATAAAGAAGCTACCGTTCGCCTCAAAGTTGTAGGAACTTTACAAAATTTAATCGATTGGCTCGTGAAACTTCAACAACCAACCAATTTTCAAGCCATTTCCAGTTTTAATCTTCGCAGTGATTCTGACACTACGAAAGTCCGTTGCGAACTTCAATTATCTCGTCGTTATGCTCCTTAAAACACATTCACCAACCATAACAGAAACAAGTTTCATGAATCTTGTGAAACTCGTTTTTTTATTTTTGATGGGCATTTTTATTTTTATTCCAACCCACGCCAACTCTTCCGAATCCGTCATCCCTCAAGGATTTGAAGTTAAACGTTATGAAAACATTTGGAAACGTTCTCCTTTTACCTTGGAATCGGTGATTCCTGAATTACAAAAAGGATTTGCAAATGACCTCTCTTTAGTCGGCACTTCAGTGGTTGGCACGAATAATTATGTGATGCTGTTAGACAAGAAGACCTCCGAACGTTTTCTGGTCTCGGAAACCCTGAATCACAAAGGCATTTCTCTCGTCTCAATTCAGCGAGATGACGATCCCACCAAGGTCAACGCCACGCTAAAAAAAGGAGCCGAAACTTCGATGATTAAATTTGATCCAGCCGCTTTAAACAGCATGCCCAAACCCCCACCCATCATGACTAATCGTCCACTCAACATGCTAAACATGCCCCCTAACATGACCAACACAACACCCAATGTCATTCCATCCATGAATCCGGTCGATCCTAAAAAATTTATTCGCAAACGATTCCCAATTCCTGGAGAATCTCCTGATAGCGAAACAAAAGATCAAAAAATAAAAGAAGCTCAGGAAAAACAAACAGAGGAATAATTAATCATGAAACAAATTGCTTTTATCTTTTTTCTATTCTTAGCCGTTTCGCTAAATGCCCAAACTAATAACATCAGCACAGAGACAAATCTTTTCCCTAATGCCGAGGAAATTCCTGCCTTAGACCAAGGCGAATCGACCCCAACCGATTTTTCCGTTAATGAACCCTTAGTCGATTTACAATATCCTAATAACCCCATTCAAGATATTATTGCTATTTACGAGCAACTTACCGGTAAACGTGTGATTAAAGATCCTAATCTCGCTGGTCTTAATTTTAGCATTATGGCCAATCAAATTCCAAAAAGTGAAGCCATTCGGCTCATTGAATCGGCCATGCTGCTGAATAATTACGCGATCGTCCCTGCGCCTGATAATAGTATTAAAGTCTTAAATTTAGCAGGTAAACAGCCGCGTAATGAAGGAGCACCGATTTATGCCAACGCTGATGATCTTCCTTTGGGCGAAAAAGTTGTTAGCTATTTCATGCCGCTCAATCATTTAACCCCGGCGGAAGTCGTACCCATTTTTCAACAAGCTATTCCTCCTCATGCCTATGGCGTGTATGTGCCCGTAGCCAACGCACAAGCGGTCATTATTACAGAAAGTTCTGCTGTGATCCGCCAACTCATCGCCATGAAGGAATTGATTGATGTGCCGCCCACAAAAATGGTTTCTAAATTTGTCACATTAACACGCACCGATGCGACAACGGTGGCCGAAGCCATCACAAAATTATTAGAAACTCGTAAAGCGGGCGCCGCTCAACCTGGCGCACCTGCCGGTGGCACACCCGCTGCAGTAGAAGCGCTTTTCGATCAAAAGACTCAATCTGAAAAAAATCCTACTTTATCAGACGGCGACGTAAAACTTGTTCCCGATCCTCGAACCAATCGCATCCTCGTCATCACAAAAGTCTCCAACTTTGCTTACATCAAAAATCTTATTGAAGAATTTGATAGTGCAACCGAGTTAGCCGATCCTTTAGAGCTTCAATTAAAATACATTTCCGCCTCAGAACTCCTTCCCATCTTGCAAGACCTCTTGAAAGAAGACGAAAAACAAAATGCCACTCAAACTGCCAGCGCAGGCAATCGTAATGCAGCCGATCGACAACAGCAAAACCCTACATCCATCGGCTCTTCCGGAGAAGGCAGCCTCAATCTCAGCGACCGTCTGTCCGCGCCCACAGAAAATCAAGCCCCGGAAGCTATTACCGTTGGCAAAACTCGCATCATCGCTGACAATCGCCAAAATACTTTACTCGTGCTCGGACCTCCCGGAAGTCTCGACAAAATCCAAAGCGTTGTAGAAAAATTGGATCGTCGACCTTTGCAGGTTTATTTAGCCACGGTGATTGGTCAGCTTGCTTTGAACGATACTATGGAACTCGGTTTCGATATTTTACAAAAATTTGAATCATTCGGAAAAGAAAGTGGTGGCTTAGCGGCAAGTTCATTAGATCGAACGGTGCCCACTCTTGAACGTCCTTTATCTTCTATTGCGAACCCTTTGAGCCTAGTAAATAATGGCGCATTTTCTGCTTTAGCCGGTCTTAATGTGTATGCCGCCATTGGCTCAAGTTTAAATGCTTATGTGAAAGCTTTACAGGGCACAGGTCGTTTTAAGGTTATTCAACGTCCTTTCATTTTCACTTCAAATAATAAAAAAGCGACAATTCTCTCAGGTGAAGAAGTGCCCGTTCCTACCGCCACGGTTGGCTCTTTGGTAGACTCCACGAATAACCAAGCATTAAATGCGTCCATTCAATTCAAAGATGTCGCATTGAAACTTGAAGTCATTCCATTAATTAATTCCGAAAAAGAGGTAACCCTTCAAATTGCTCAAATTAACAACGTTCGCAGCGGCTCTGCTAACGTCGCGGGCATTCAAGTGCCAACTATTGCCAAGCAAGAACTGAACACTTCTGTTACTGTTTCTAACAAATCGGTAATCGTTTTGGGCGGTTTAATCCGCGAAGAAGCAAGACGAGATACAACAGGTATTCCATTGTTGAGCAAAATTCCTGTGCTAGGAGCGCTTTTTCGCGAAACTCGAAAAGAAAATGTTCGTTCCGAGCTAATTATCCTTATCCAACCCACCGTCATCCAAGATGGACAAGATCTCGCCGAAGCTAACCAAGAAGAAAAAGCTCGTGCGCCCTTTATCAGTCCTGAAACTTATCAAATGGCTGAACCTGAGCCATTGCGTCTCCGCATTGACGAAGAAAAATTGAAACTTAAAAAGAAAAAAGAAAAATCGCGAAATCGCGAATAAAATCCACTTGCAAGCCGAAGCTGACGCGATACGTTCATAGCATGGTTCACAATCGAGAAAATCAGGTTATCGGCTACAACTCCAAAATAGAAGGCAATGTCGTCATGACCACAATGGATGCCGCGATTAACTGGATCCATAAAAATTCTCTTTGGCCCATGCCCATGGGTTTGGCTTGTTGCGCGATTGAATTAATGGCTGCGGCTTCTTCGCGATTTGATATTTCTCGATTTGGCGCAGAAGTCATGCGATTTTCGCCTCGCCAGTCTGATCTTTTGGTCGTCGCTGGAACGGTAACCTATAAAATGGCGCTTGCGGTTAAACGGATTTACGATCAAATGCCTAACCCCAAATGGGTCATCGCTATGGGAGCTTGCGCTTCTTCGGGTGGCATGTATCGAAGCTATGCCGTCTTGCAAGGCATCGATCGTTTATTGCCTGTGGATGTTTATATTTCTGGGTGTCCTCCACGACCGGAGGCGTTATTAGACGGACTCATGCGATTACAAAGTAAAATTGGAACCGAACGTTCTTTTCTGGCTCAGAAAAAATAACTGATTCAAATCCATGACCTTAAAAACTGTTTTAGAAACTTTAAGCGCTCAATTTCCAGATTGTCTTACGTTACTGCCCGAATTTCGTGGAGAAACCACATTGATTCTTACCAATAAAAACCGGATCGCAGATTTGGCTATGCAATTAAAAATGCAACACGGCTTCGATTATCTAGTCGATATTTCGAGTATCGACAACTTTGGGCAAGAACCTCGCTATGAAATCGTTTACGAATTTTATTCCTATAAAAATGGTTATTATCTCAGGGTAAAAACTGTCGTCAGCGAAGAGGATATTCAATTACCTACCCTCACCACGGTTTACGCCACGGCCAATTGGCACGAGCGCGAAATTTACGACATGATGGGCATTCAATTTACGGGTCATCCCGATTTGCGCCGCATCTTAATGTGGGATGGTTACCCTTATTTTCCTTTGCGCAAAGATTTTCCTCTGGAAGGCTTATCCAGTGAAATTCCTAATGGTACTTTTACCGCACCCGCCCCAATGGAAGGCGGGCCCTTTGTTACGGAACCTGCCGCTCACACTTCAGAACGAGAACCCCGCTCGAAATCGCCTTTGCCTCAATCTTGATTCCCCATGAAAACTTCATTTGAAACTTCCGATCTGGCTTCTCGTTACGCGCTTCATGCGGAAACTTATAACCAAACCGCACCCGAAGGTGAAAGATTGATTTTGAATATGGGCCCCTCCCATCCCAGCACACACGGAGTTTTGCGATTAGTGGTAGAGTTAGATGGAGAAGTGATCACCAAAGCCGTGCCTGACATAGGTTTTTTGCATCGCGGCGATGAAAAAATCGCTGAAAACATGAATTACAATCAATTCGTGCCTTACACCGATCGCTTGGATTATATCGCTCCTCTATCCAATAATGTGGCTTACGCTTGTGCAGTGGAAAAATTGTTAGACTGGACTTTGCCGCCACGTGGGCAAGCCATCCGCTTGATCTGCTGCGAAATAGCGCGGATTTCCTCGCACCTTTTGGGTGTAGGCGTTTTTGCAATGGATTGCGGTGCAATGACCATTTTTCTTTATACCTTTACCGAACGCGAAAAACTTTACACTCTAATTGAAAAATTAACTGGCGCTCGCTTTACCACAAGCTACACGCGCATTGGCGGCATGACACGCGATTTGCCGGACGGATTTATCGGTGAACTGAAAAAGTTTCTTGATGAGCTTCCCAAGCGCATTGACGACATTGATAAATTAATTTCGCGCAATCGCATTTTTGTGGATCGAACGAAAGATATTGGCGTAATTTCAAAAAAAGATGCCATTGATTTTGGTTTAACTGGACCCAATTTGCGGGCTTCCGGATTCAATTTCGATTTAAGAAAAAAACAACCCTATCTGGGTTACGAACAATTTGAGTTTGATGTGCCGATTGGCTCCGTTGGCGATTGTTACGATCGCTATTTTTGTCGGTTGCAAGAGATTCGGGAAAGCATCAAAATTCTACAGCAGGTGATTAAAAAACTGCCTTCAGGCCCTATCAATGTGGAAAACCACAAAAGCGCACTTCCTGCTAAAGAAAAAGTGCTCACGAAAATGGAGGAGTTGATTCATCATTTTATCGTGGTAACAGAAGGCCCCAATGCACCTCCTGGAGAAATTTATTTTGCAGCAGAAAATCCCAAAGGCGAACTCGGCTTCTATATTAACAGTCGCGGTGGCGGTGTGCCTTATCGCCTTAAAATTCGCGCACCATCGTTTGTAAATTTAAGTATCTTATCGAAACTACTTCCGGGCAATATGATTAGTGACGTCTCGGCCATTTTAGGTTCTTTAGACTTTGTGATGGGCGAATGCGATCGTTAAGGTTATATATTAAAAATTATGAAACATACAAAATTACTAACTACCTTAAGTGCGGTTGTCATGATGTTAAGTTTGGTAGCTTGCTCCAAATTAACTTCTGAAAATTATGCAAAAATTCAAAATAATCAGACCGAGGAAGAAGTTATTAAAATTCTTGGCAAACCCACAAAAATGGAATCAGGCAGTTTTCTCGGAGTTACAGGCACTACCTACCTTTATCAAAAGAAGGATAAAGAAGTAAAAATTTCATTTGTGAATGGTAAAGTTTTTGCCAAAGAAGGAAGTTTGTAAAACAGATATCAAACATGTCACCATTTCGACCTGAATTTTTAGCTAAAGTGGATGAAACGATCGCGCATTATCCCGTTTCAAAGCGCAGCGCTTCGCTTCCTCTTTTGCATCTCTGGCAGGAAGAATTTGGCCATATTTCAGACGAAGCCATTCATTGGATAGCGGAAAAGTTGAGTTTGCAACCGATTCAGATTTTAGAGTTAGTAACTTTTTATCCGATGTTTCGCCAAAAACCTTTTGGCAAATATCACATCAAAGTTTGTCGCACGTTATCCTGCGCTCTGGGTGGAGGCTACGAACTGCACGAGTGCTTTAAAAAAACATTACAAGTTGATGGCGATGCTCATGGGCCGATTCATTCGCCCGATGGGAAATATACTTTGGAATTTGTGGAATGTTTAGCCAGTTGCGGAACGGCACCCGTTTGCATGATTAACGACGATTTTCATGAGAAAGTAGATTCTCAAGAAAAGGTAAACGCCCTTCTTGCGAAATGTAATTAATATGGCAGCAGAAGAAAAAAGATTAATTTTTAAGCATATCGATCAACCGGGTTATACGATTGATATTGACTGCTACTTAAAACATGGCGGTTACGAAACGGCTAAAAAAGCGTTAACCTTAAAACAAGCCGATATTATCAACGAAGTAAAAGCTTCAGGTTTGCGCGGACGCGGCGGAGCGGGTTTTGGTTGTGGATTAAAATGGAGTTTTATTCCTCCTACCAACACGAAACCGGTTTATTTGATTTGTAACGCGGATGAATCCGAGCCAGGCACGTTCAAAGATCGTCAGATTATTTATAAAGATCCGCATCAACTTTTGGAAGGCATGCTCATTTCGTGTTATGCCAATCGTGTTTCTCTTGCTTACATTTATATTCGGGGCGAATTTCCAGACGGAGCCAAAATATTGGAACATGCCATCGAAGAGGCGCGTAAACGCAATTTTTTAGGCAAAAATATTTTAGGCAGCGAATACTCGTTGGAAATTTATGTCCATCGTGGCGCGGGCGCTTATATTTGTGGTGAAGAAACGGGTCTCATTGAATCGTTAGAAGGAAAGCGTGCTTACCCGCGCATTAAACCCCCTTATTTTCCTGCGGTGTTAGGGCTTTATCAATGCCCAACTATCGTCAATAACGTTGAAACACTTTGTCATGTGAAACATATCATGGCTATGGGCGGCGCAGAATACACCAAACTCGGCACGCCGAACAACACCGGCACGCGCATTCTTTGTGTGAGTGGCGATGTCAATAAACCGGGTTATTATGAATTTGAAGTTGGTAAAGTTACATTGGGCGAATTGATTTATGACGTCTGTGGCGGCATTCAAAATGGCAATCAACTCAAAGCGATTATTCCTGGCGGATCATCAGCTAAAGTTTTGCGCGCGGATGAAACATTCAAAATCAAACAAAAACAGGCAGACGGATCGATAATAGAAAAATCTATCACGATCAACGACATTCCAATGGACTTTGACACCATGGCTGCGGCGGGTTCCATGGCGGGTTCTGGCGGTGTGATTGTGATGGATCACACACGCGACATGGTCGAGGCACTAGCAAATATTAACGAATTTTACGCTCACGAATCCTGTGGCCAATGCACACCGTGTCGTGAAGGTTCGCTCTGGATGAAAAAAATCACCACGCGCATGACACACGGCGGCGCTCGCAAGGAAGATTTGGGCTTACTTAAAAATGTCGCTGACAACATTGCAGGCCGAACCATTTGCGCTTTTGGCGAGGCTTGTTCCTGGCCAACTCAAAGTTTTATTGCGAAATTTCCTGAAGAATTTGAAAACAAAGCGAAACCTGAAACTTCATCGGAACCGATTCGAACTGCTGCTTGATTTATGATCGCTCCAACCGAAACTACTAAAGAACTTGTAAACATCCAACTGGATGGCCAATGGGTGCAAGTGCCCAAGGGCATGAATGCGATTGAAGCGGCGAAAGCGTTTGGGAAGTTGATTCCGCATTATTGTTATCATCCAAAATTGCAAGTGGTGGGAAATTGTCGGATGTGTTTGATCGAAATGGGCACACCTAAGATGGGGCCAGATCGAAAACCGATTCTGGGTACCGATGGCCGACCGGAAATTGCTTGGATGCCGCGGCCGCAAATTGGTTGTGCGACGAATGCCGCGGAGGGCATGGCGTTTCGCACGACAAGTCCGCTGATTGAAGAATGTCGCAAAGGCGTGATGGAGTTTTTATTGATTAATCATCCGCTTGATTGTCCGATCTGCGACCAAGCGGGAGAATGCCAGTTGCAAGAATTTTCTGTAGAGTTTGGTGGCGAAAAAAGTCGATTTGTCGAAAATAAAGTTAAGAAACCGAAGCGTGTAGATTTGGGTGAACGCATTGTTTTGGATGATGAACGGTGCATTCTTTGTTCGCGATGCATTCGTTTTACACGTGATGTTGCCAAAGATGATTGTCTGGGTTTTGTTTCGCGCGGCAGTCACACGGTGCTTACTGCGCATCCCGATAAACCGTTTAACAATAATTACTCGCTCAACACAGTAGATATTTGTCCTGTGGGCGCGTTGACCAGTAAGGATTTTCGATTCAAAATGCGGGTTTGGTTTTTGAAAGAGACGCCCAGCATTTGTACCAGTTGCGGAACGGGTTGCAACACGATTATTGGTTCTCGAGAAAATGTGGTGCATCGCCAAACGCCGCGCGACAATGAAGCGGTAAATGAATGTTGGATGTGCGATTATGGTCGATTAAATTTTCATTATTTGAATGACGGAAAACGTTTAACTCAACCTCAGGTTCGCGTGAAACAGGATTTATTTCCAACAGATTGGGAGGATGTTCTATCGCAAGCAGCCAATAGTTTCAAAAATGTTTCTCCATCTGAAATTGCGATTTTGGCTTCTGCGCGAATGACCAATGAAGAGTTGTTTTTGGTAAAGCAGTTACAAAAACAGTTAGGCGGTGATGCAGTTTTGTTGGATGTATTACCGCGACCTCAAAAGGCGGATCACCTTTTGGTGTGTGATGATGGCAATCCAAATTCTCAAGGGGCTCAATTACTTGGCGTTTCGCAAAAAGGCGAAAAACTGGAAACTTTGCGCCAAGGAATCGCGTCGGGTAAATATCGAGTCGTGCTGGCTTTGCATGAAGATTTAACAATACTTGGAATTTCTGTTGAAAATTTAAATAAAATCGAGTCTTTAATCAGCTTAAGTCTTTTATCAAATGAAATGACTAATATTTCCCGTTTTATTCTACCTGGTGCAGGATTTGCCGAAAAGCGGGGTTCGATGATTAATGTCAAAGGTCGCTTGCAAAGACTCAATAAAGCGATTGCAACAGCGGGCAGTGCCAAGGAAGATTGGGAAATTTTGAACCAGCTTATCACTCATTTAGGTGGCGCATCGTTTTCTTCGATCGACGAAGTTTTTAAAACCATGGCAGCAACTTATCCTGTGTTAGCAAATTTATCGCTCAGTAAAATTGGGGATCAAGGCATTGCTTTGAAATTTAATTCCTAAAAAATGCTACGCTTATTGTTTAGCGCCAGCTTTCGACAAAAACTTTTGTCCAAAACCAGTTTTTAAGTATACTTTTTTCAGTTCATGATAAAAAAATTAAAGCTGGACCTACATGTCCATTCTCACTTCAGTGCCGATAGTGTGGCAGTTCCTGAAGAGATTATCGCTGTGGCTAAAAGCAAAGGCCTGAATGGCATTGCCATTACCGATCATAATACCAGTGAATGTGTTGACTATCTCTTGCAAAAAGGCCTGATGCGAGCGGATGGGCATCCGGTAGATGATTTCTTAATTTTGCCCGGTCAGGAAATTACCACTTCGGAAGGGCATCTTCTGGCTCTGGGTGTTGCATTGCCTAATAACCTAAAAGGCATTTCACCTCAAGAAGCCATCAAATTGATTCATGAAAAAGGCGGGTTAGCCGTTCCTCCTCACCCTTACGATCTTTTTCGCGCAGGCATTCGAGAAAATGTTCTGGAAACATTGCATTTTGATGCCTTGGAAGTATTTAACGCTGCTACCACTTTTAAGCGTTATAATCGTCGCGCATTTGATTACGCAAAAAAAAGAGGCTTGCCGATGACTGCCGCGAGCGATGCGCATCATCCCGAAGCAGTTGGCACGGCTTATGGAACTTATCAAACCAACGATTTTTCTGTCTCTGGCATTCTTCAAGCAATCAAACAAGAAAGCGAATTAAAACAAAATTATCTTACCGTGAGAGAAGCTTTTAAAAAAACGTGGAGTAATTGGATTCGCCTCAAAAAAAAACCAAAACCACTTGTGAAAGTCTAAGTCGTTAGTTAAGGCTTCATTTATTATCAAGTTTCTGATTTTTTGCAAATAGCAGATTAAATTAGCTTGGATTTCCCATTCCAGCTTTTCATCAGTTATTTATTCTAAACCATCAACTCAAAAAACGTTCTTTTAAAACTCCATCAACTATTCGATCGCAAACCGACGTTACCTCAAACCAGTTATAACGATTCTTGGCTATTTTATCGTAAACCCTGTCAGCCACCCATCGAGGCACCATTCTCAGCAAACCAGAAATCATTCTCCAAAAACCACCCAAAAAACCTAACGCCCTTATTACCGCTTGCGATTTCCGATAAATTTTTTCTTGAGATGTGTCATAATCTTCAACCAAAACCATGGATTTCAATTCCTCATCCCAATCGTTCTTGTGTCTTTCTCGGACCTGATGCGCTGTTGCTCCCTGTAAAGATGCAAAATAAAAAACTCGATTCTTATCCTGCAAAAGAAAAAACCGCACAGCGCGATGACACAATCCACACTCCCCATCAAAAAATAAAAGAAAGCGAGGTAAAATCTCTCTCATATCTAAAGAAACTGGCTGGGGCCGGGATTGAACCGGCGACACGCGGATTTTCAGTCCGCTGCTCTACCAACTGAGCTACCCAGCCTTGAAATCGCAAACGTTAAACTAAAAAAGTGTCGGCCAAGGAGCAAGCTAATTATAGTCATGTTTTCAAGCAACTCAAAACCTCGCCCGCCAAATAAAGCGAACCCGTAATAAGAACTGGCTCGCTTTGAAAAACATCCCAAGCATCCTGAAAATCAGAAAAAATTTGTGTCTGACCATAATGAACAGCAAAATAAGAAGCCACAACTTTCGGTTGCAATGCACGAGAGCTCTTAGGCATAACCAGACCCACTTTTTTTACAATCGGTAACAAACGATTCACTACCGCTTCAATATTTTTATCTGATAACATACCAAAAATGAGATTAATTTTATTTTCGCCAAATAATGAACTATACTGCCTTACCAACGCCTCCACCCCCGCCTCATTATGAGCACCATCCAAAATCGTCAAAGGCTTCTCACGCAAAATTTGAAATCGTGCCGGCCAAATTACTGTGCTCAACCCTAGTTTCACCGCTTCTTGAGAAACCGTAACACCCTGTTCCCGCAACTCATTGATAGCCTCCAAAACCGATGCAGCATTCTGCCTTTGGTGATCTCCCAACAATTTTAAAAAATAAGAACTGCCTCGATAAACAAACCGTTGTCCCAATAGCGATTCTTCTTTCAAAATAATTTTTGCCTCATCCACAAAAGCATAACGCGAATTTTTTTCCTCCGCAGTTGCAATAATAACTTTTCGGACTTCCTCCACTTGATTTGCGCTTACCACTGGTACCTGAGATTTAATAATGCCTGCTTTTTCGCCTGCAATTTGCTCCAGAGTCGATCCTAGCCATTGCTGATGATCCCAAGAAATCGACGTTATAATCGACAAATGCGGCATCACAATATTCGTCGCATCCAACCGGCCACCCATTCCCGTTTCCCAAACCACCCAATCCACCTTGGCTTCCTGAAAAACCAACAAACCCAAGAGTGTTGTTATCTCAAAAAAAGTCGGCACATGCAAATGTGGATCACTTTCCACACGCACTATAGCAGATCGAATTTTTTCATAAAACGCAACGAGCTTTTCATCGCTAAGTTTTACTCCATCAACCTGAATCCGTTCCCCAAACGAAACCAAATGCGGCGAAGTAAAAAGACCCACTTTATACCCCGCCTTTTGCAAAATCGCTGCTAGCATCGCTGCCGTAGAACCCTTCCCATTTGTCCCAGCAATATGAATAAACCTCAAATCCTTTTGCGGCTCTCCCATCTCACAAGCCAACACCTGCATCGTTTCCAAACCCAGCTTTACACCAAACTGTTTTCGAGCAAAAAGCTCTTCCAAAAGGAATGTCGACATGAATTTAAAAAAGAAAAAAACGAATTACGCGTGGACTAAAAAATAACGTAAAAACTTTGCCAACATACTACGCATCTGTTTTCGAGGCACAATTTTATCAACCAAGCCGTGCGCCAAAAGAAATTCAGCGGTTTGAAACCCTTTCGGCAAATCTTGCCTCGTCGTCTCCTTAATCACGCGCGGTCCAGCAAAACCAATCATCGCGCCCGGCTCCGAAATAATCAAATCTCCCAACGTAGCATAACTCGCTGTCACCCCACCTGTTGTCGGATTCAGCAAAACAGAAATATAAGGCAATTGAGCTTGCGACAATCTCAACAAGGCCCCACTCACCTTTGCCATCTGCATCAAACTAAAACACCCTTCATGCATTCGCGCCCCGCCCGAACATGAAAAAATAATCACTGGCACTTTCTTTTCCAAACCACGCTCCACTGCGCGTGTCAATTTTTCACCCGCCACCACACCCATGCTTCCACCCAAAAAAGAAAAATCCATCACGTCAACCGAAACCTCCTGGTTCTCCAACATCCCCACCCCTGCAATTACGGAATCCGAGCGCCTGCCCTTTTTCCATTCCGCATCCAAACGCTCCGAATAATTGGGGAACTCCAATGCATTGGCAGCACGCAAATTACTATCGCACTGCTCAAACGTCCCGGGATCCAACAAACTTTCCAAACGCAAATAAGGATCCATCGCAAAATGATAATCACACTTCGGACAAACAAAAAAATTCTCTTCCAACTGCTGATTAAAAATCATTTCCCCACACGAAGAACATTTCGTGCAAAGCCCTTCGGGAATTTCTTTCTTCTTAGCAACTGTTACCAATGGCGTTTGATACGTTGGTTTTTTAAAAATAGTGGAAGTTTTCATCCGCGTGCTATCGTTAATACATCTACCTTTCTTGCGCCGTGCTCTTTCAACACTCGCGCACATTCGTTGACCGTGCTACCGGTTGTAAACACGTCATCAATCATCAGATAATCATTATCGCGAACTTCATAGCCTTTTGCCAAGCGAAAAGCATTATGCACATTCTTTTGACGCTCACGTCGATCCAAATGCGTCTGCGTTTCCGTCTCTCGAATTCTTTGTAAGCAATTCCAAATACACAGGTTAGATTTTCTAGCAAGGCCTTGAGCCAAAATTTCAGCCTGATTAAATCCTCGCCATCGTTTACGCCGACCAAACAAAGGCACCGGCACCAAAGCTTGATATTGAGAATCTTTAAAAAACCGAAAAAAACCTTCCGTCAACCATTCCGCCAAAGCAATCCTTAACCAAAATCGACTTTCATACTTAAAATGATGAATCGCCTCACGCACCGCACCCCGACTTAAATAAAAAGCGCGCGCCCGATCAAAATAACAAACCATCGACGAACAATTCGAACACGTCCAACCACTTGTCTCGGAACAAGCAAATGGCTGACCACAACAATCGCAAAAAGGCGCCTGCAAAACATAGCAACCCTCCCTTACTTGCGGCCTAGGAAAAAACAGATCAACGATCGGTTCCCAAAGTATTTCGAGTTTTTTTGCCATATAACAATAAACCCAGAAACAAAATAACTAACAAAACCAAACAATCCACACCATCTAATAAATTTTTAGGAAGCCACCCCTTCCAAGGCCCTTTTATATAATTTACCAAATCCGGAGCACTTTTGATTGATAATACCCAACCCGCATGCAACCCAAGCCCCCACCAAATCGAACGAAACAACACAACCCCCATCGCCAAAATAAGCCCAATCATAAAAAGAATCATCCAACGCAACCCATTTCGAGAATCAGAAAAAAAATGACCCGGCACACTCAATACATAATCCCAACCCGAATACCAACTCACCCGATAACCCTCACTAAATCCTTCCGTTGACAAAAAATGCAGCGAAGCAAAAACAAAAGCACTCACACCAATCGCCCATCTTACCGATAAACGCAATCGTAATTCCCTTAAAAAAACCCCCCGAAACAAAGGCTCTTCTAAAAAAGCCACTATTATCGCTGAAAAGAAAAAGCTAAAAACTTGACCCCATTTCAAATCAAAATCCCATTCTCGAATCCCAAAAACCATCTGCCACCCTAACAAAAGCCCTACGCATCCAAGACCCAACAAAAATCCGAAACCCAATTTTTGCTTCCCATCCTTACCCTGAAATCCAAAATCCGCTCCTCGCCGATAACCTTTTTTAATCAAAAGAGGAATCAAAATAAAAAGCACCAAAATCAACAAAATTCGATTAAAAACTCGACGAAACGAAACCTCCTCCAACCATTGTGGCCCTTCCCATATAGCATTGATTCCTTGTACTCCTTGATAAACCCAAGGTGACAAAACAATTGCCAACACTGGGGCTAACCCCAACCACCACCACGAACAAACACGTTGCGACATGCAACTGCTATGACACGAAATTCATCGCCATTTGGCAAACTGTTTTTTTTAGTGATATCGTTTGGGTAAATTAAGTAGCACGGGCATCTTGCCCGTAACAGCCTAGAAGGCTGTGCTACTCCTTCGCAATCCGTCAGCTGACGGATTGCTTAGTAAATAGTTACCCAAACGATACCACTACTCTATTTTTCGTGGGCCAAAAAAATTTTTCTCATTGCAGGTCGTCTCAACTACTCTTAAAATTAGAAAGTGCGTTACTTTCATCGACTTGCTTGTTTCATTGGCTTATGGCTTAGCCTGGGAATAAGCACGCTTACGGCAGCCGATCCGGGCGATCTTTACCTGCAATTCTATTTTCAACTGCAAGAAGCTCAAAAATCCGAAAAAAGTGGCGACACCTCCAACGCCCTGCGTCTCTACCAACTTTCCTACAGCCTGCTCAATCGCATTAAAGAAGATTACCCTGACTGGCGACCTGATTTAATCAACTATCGCGGCCGATTTTGTCGTGAACGAATCAATGCCTTGCGCGGCAAATCTAACGCACTTACCCCTAGTTTGGTGCCCTCCAACGGCTCCTCAGAAGAAGTCAGAAACTTAAGAGAAACCCTTATGAGCCAGGAAAATCAACTGGCAGAAACGCGCAAAACTCTTGAACAAACGCGCGCCTCCCTAGCCGATTTGCAAAAAGAGCTTAATGAAAATCGCACCAACCAAGCAACACTGCAAAAACAATTGCAAGACAATCAAGCCGAACGCGAAACTCTGCAGAGCCAACTCACCAAAGCCAAAAAAGATTTTCAAGAACTTTCCTCACAAACTACCGATTCACGTGTCGAAAAATTAACGACACAACTTGAAGAGGCGAAAAAAGAAAATCAACAAAACCAAGAAGAACAAGCAAGTCTCTTAGAAAAAATCGCCTTAGCCGAAAAAGAGATCGCTGCTCTCAAAACCGGATCGCAAGTCAGTAAGGAAGCCGACCAAACCGATCTGGCCGCTTTAAAAGAAACCTTGGCAGCTAAAGAAAAACAGCTCGCTGAACTTCAAGAACAACTCGAAACCACCAAAAAAACTTTGGAAGAATCACAGCAAGAAATCGCTACCCTGCACGCTGGAGAAATGGATCAACGCGTCACACAACTCTTGGAAGAAAATGCACAACTCAATGAAAAACTAAAAGCCACTGCTGCTCAACTCACTCCCAATACCAACACTCTTGTCAATCCCGATGTCGACGCCTTAAAAAATCAGCTTGAAAGCATTAAACAACAATTAATTAGTGCCGAAACACAAAATGCTGAATACGAAAAAACAGTTTCTTCCCTGCGCGAACAACTCAACGCCCAAAAAGAAAAATTCCTCACCATGGAACTCACCCTCCAACAAACCAGCAGCAACAACACCTTATCGGCTCAAGCCAACTCGCTCCAACAGGAAAATGAAGTTTTACGCAACATTATCGATCGCCAAATGAAAGAAGCAGCCCGTCGTGAAGCGGCCAAAAAAATTGCTCTCGAAGAATTAAAACAACTCAAAGTTCAATCTCAAGTCCTTACTAAACAAATAGAAATTTTAGCTTCTCCCACTTTGATGCTTTCAGAAAATGAACTCTCTTTACTTCAACAACCAGCGCCTACGCCCATTGCCAGCAACCATAATACCCCAGACCTCGATGAAGAAATTCGGCCCACCCTACTCCCTCCTCGCACCATGGAAGCCACTGCCAAAGAAGCCAAAGCCTTTTTCAACACAAAAAACTATGAAAAAGCGGAAGAAAAATTTCAGGAAATTCTCGATCGCTATCCCGACAACGTTTACGCGCTTTCCAACCTCGGTGTTGTCTATTTCCAACAAGCAAAATATAAAGAAGCAGAAGCCACTTTAAGCAAAGCTGTGAAATACGAACCCAATGACGGCTTTTCCCACTCGATCCTAGGCATCGTTTATTACATGACCCAACGTTACGACGACGCCATCAACACCTTAACACGTGCCGTCACCTTAGATCCCAAAGATCCTCAAACCCGCAACTATCTTGGCATCGCTTGCTCTCAAAAAGGTTGGCTATCCGTTGCGGAACAAGAAATTCGCAAGGCACTAGAGATTAACCCCAACTATGGTGAAGCCCATTTTAATCTTGCCGTTATTTATGCCTCACAAAAACCGCCCGCTAAAGAAATTGCTAATCAACATTACCAGCAAGCTCTCGACTTGGGCGTCAAAGCCGATAAAAATCTGGAAAAGATGTTGCAATAATTCATGAGGCGAACTTTGATTGGAATGAACTCGCCAACCTTAATCCAAGACACCATTTGGATGCGTCGTGCGATTGTCCTAGCAAAAAAAGGCATGGGTTTCACCAACCCCAATCCTTGCGTGGGAGCCATTTTAGTTAGTAACAATCGAGAAATTGGAAGAGGATTTCATCAACAAGCAGGAAAAGATCATGCTGAAATTTTAGCGATTGCCCATGCAAAAAAACGGAAAAAAACGGTTCGCCATAGCACTCTTTATGTCACCTTGGAACCTTGCTCCACCCACGGCAAAACTCCACCTTGCGTCGATGCCATAATTCAAAGTGGCATCGCTCGAGTGGTTATCGGCGCCACCGATCCTAATCCGCTGCATGCTGGTCGCGCCTTTCGAAAACTTCGCGCACATGGCATTTCAGTTACTCGTGGCATTTTAGCTAAAGAATGCACAGAGATAAATCACGCTTTTAATCATTGGATCACCACTGGACAACCCTGGATCATCGCTAAAATTGCGATGAGTTTAGACGGAAGAATTGCACCACACCCGAAACATCACTCTCGCCGGATTACTTCCCCAGAAGCCATTCGTCGCTCTCATTTTTATCGCCTCAGAGCCGATGCCATCATGGTCGGCGCTGAAACCGTGCGCTCAGACAATCCACAACTCACCGTACGTTTGGGAAAACTTTCACAAAAAAAAATTCAACCTTGGCGCGTGATAGTGACTCGCACGGGTCGCGTCCCAGCTCAAGCTCACCTTCTCACCGACCACTATCGCGATCGCACTCTTATTTTCACAAAGCAATCTCTTAACCATGTTCTCAAACAACTCGGAAAAAAAGGAGTTACATGCGTTTTGCTCGAAGGAGGCGGCCGACTTCTTGCAAGCGCTTTCGAAGCTAATTTAGTTCATGAAATTGCTTTTTTTGTCGCACCCAAACTGATCGGCGGCAAAACGCTGGCTCTCTTCACCAATCACTATTTCGGAAAAAAAGGCCTCGCATTAAAAAATTTTTCCTGCGAAAAAATTGGCCCTGATCTATTATTAAAAGGTTATGTTCACCGGACTCATTGAAGAAGTTGGCCAAGTCATCGCCCTTAAAAAAGAGGTTTCACAAATTCATTTTGTAATCCAAGCACCTCAAATGGCTCCTTTACTCAATATCGGTGACAGCGTTGCCGTAAACGGCTGCTGTTTAACTGCAATAAAAATTCAAGATCATCAACAAATCACCTTTGATTTACTAAACGAAACCTTGGTTCGCACCAATTTTTCACAATTAGAAACAGGTCACCGAGTTAACCTAGAAACTGCGGTTAAACCTACAACTCATCTAGGAGGACACTTTGTCAGTGGCCATGTGGACACAACAGCCTGTATTCTAGCGCTAGAAAAACAGGCCACCGAATGGAATCTGGAAATTGCGATCCCTCAAAATTACGAACGTTACACGGCTAATCAAGGTTGCATCGCCATAGATGGCATCAGTCTCACCATCGCCGAAACATCGCCAGAAAAAATTCGAATGAGCATTGTGCCCCACACTTGGAATCACACCAATTTAGCTTATCGAAAGATAAAAGATCAGGTAAATTTAGAGTTTGATCTTTTAGCCAAATATGCCGAAAAAATATTAACCTCACACACTGCATGCTCGAAACCCTAAACCATCTTCTTCTCCTACAACAACACGATAAAAAAATTCGTGCGTTGCAGCGTCAAAAACAAAATTTACCTTTGGAACAAACTCGCCTCCAACAACAACTCACTCATCAACAACAAAGCCTACAATCTCAAAAATTAGAGGCACAAAAAATTGAAGCAAATCGAAAAAAACTCGATCTCGAAGCACAAACCCAACAGCAACACATTTTTAAATTACGCACACAATTGCAACAGACTCGAAAGAATGAAGAATATAGCGCGCTACTGCACGAAATTGAGCAGGCAGAAAAATCCATTGTCACTTTAGAGGACGAAGAACTGGTTCTGATGGAACAATACGAACAAGCCACAGCACATTGGAATGAAGAAGCAAAAAAAAATAACACCAAAGAAAAAATTTTTCAGGAACAAATCAATCAAATGAAAGATCAGCTGGAAGGTGTAGAAAAAGAGTTAACCCAATTACTCGCCGAAAGAAGTGCTTATCTTAAAAATATTCCTGAAGATATTCTGAATCGTTATGAGCGTTTACTTCAAAGCAAAGACGACGCCATTGTGCCTATAGAACATCGAACCGTTTGCGGTGGATGCCATTTAACTCTCATGAGCCAAACGTTGCTTGACTGCAAAACGCAAAATAAAATGGTAAGTTGCGAAAACTGTGGTCGTTTTCTTTACTGGCCTAATTAAAAATATCGCAAAATTTCTGTTGACTCAAAGCTGCTAAAAAATCTTTAAACTTTCGGCACTTCGTAAGTCATGCCAAACGCTTCAGCAACAGGTTTACAAGTCACTTTGCCGTCTTGCACATTAACACCACCAACTAGCTGAGGTTGACGTTGACAGGCTTTAGCTAATCCATTATCGGCTAAGTTTTCAATGTAAGGATAAGTGGCATTGGTCAAAGCTTGAGTCGCCGTGCGAGCATAAGCACCCGGCATGTTGGCGACACAATAATGCACAACACCTTCTTCCATATAAACCGGCTCTTCGTGCGTCGTAGGTCGTGAAGTTTCAACGCAACCACCTTGATCAATCGCAATATCCACCAGTACCGTTCCAGGCTTCATAAGTTTCAACATATCACGAGTAATCAACTTAGGAGCTCGTGCGCCTGGCACTAAAACCGCACCCACTAACAAATCCACCGTAGGCAACAATTCTTCCACATGCGCTTCACTCGAATAAAGCGTGTGAGCCGTGTGAAGAGTGATATCTAAAAAGCGCATGCGTTCGGCGTCCACTTCCAAAATGGTAACATCCGCACCCAACCCGGTTGCCATACGCGCTGCGTTAATCCCCGAGCTGCCACCACCAATCACCACGACTTTGCCCGGTAATACACCCGGAACGCCACCGAGTAAAACACCCTTGCCACTCTGATGCTTGGCCAAAAAATAGCCGCCCACAATAATCGACATGCGTCCAGCAATTTCGCTCATCGGTTCCAATAAAGGCAAACGACGATTGACTTCAATCGTTTCGTAAGCTACTGCCGTGCATCCCGATTTTATTAACGCTTCGGTTAACGGTCGCGCCGCAGCTAAATGCAAATAAGTAAAAAGTAACTGACCTTTTCTCAACAAACTATATTCCGAAATGAGCGGCTCCTTAACTTTGACAATCATCTCCGCCTTTTCAAAAACAGTGGCATGTTCCTCAATGATTTGGGCTCCAGCTCGCACATATTCTTCATCCGGATAACCTGAGCCAGCACCGGCATTGCGCTCTACCAAAACTTGATGGCCACGTTTAATGAGTTGATAAGCCGCTGAGGGAAGTAAGGCGACTCGATTTTCTTGTGCTTTAATTTCTTTAGGGACGCCGATAATCATAAGTGTCAGCAGATTGACGAGAATTTTCAGAACGTAAAGGCAAATTAATCAGGAGTCGCCAACCCTTAAACCAACCTCGCTAAAACTTCATCAGCAATTTCGCTATTGGCATAAACCGCTTGCACATCGTCATGATCTTCCAATGCCTCGACCAATTGTAAAACTTGTTGAGCAACTTGTTCATCGCTCACCGTCATCGGATTGGTAGAAAGATAAGTGAATTGACTTTTTTCCACAGGCAAATTGGCTTTTCTCAACTCGGCCTCTACCGCATACAATTTTTCCGGCAACGTTGTCACTTCGAAATTTTCATCGCCCAACTGCACATCCTCAGCGCCCGCCTCCAATACAGCATTCACGACTTGCTCTTCCGTTACCGATTTTTGCGGAATTAAAATCAGCCCTTTACGTTGAAACATCCATGCCACACTTCCCGGAGCACTCATATTCCCTGCGTTTTTTGTAAAAAGACTACGAATTTCGGCCGCAGTTCGATTTTTATTATCCGTAGTCGCTTCCACGAGCAAAGCAACTCCACTAGGACCATAGCCTTCGTAAGTCATTTCCTCATAACTTTCCCCACCTAATTCGCCTGAACCTTTTTTAATCGCGCGATTAATGGTATCATTCGTCATCGACTCAGCTTTGGCATTGGCAATGGCTTGTCGCAATCGCGGATTAAATCCCGGATCGGCCCCCCCCAATTTGGTTGCCATCGAAATTTCCCGAGCTAATCGGCCAAAGAGTTTTCCTTTCTTCGCATCCGATGCACCTTTCGCCCGTTTGATTTTTGCCCAATGTGAATGTCCTGCCATGACACTAGTGTAATCGAAAATAGGGCAATCCGTCAACCGACAGGCAATCGATGGCTTAATTAAAAAAAATACCTAGATTCGGTCAAGTTAGCGAATGCTGCAAATCGACTAAAATCTACATTCCCCAACCTGAATTATTTATAATAGAATTCTCTACTTTTCTAAAGCCGCTTTGTGTTTCTTGTTCTAATTGATCAAAAACCCGATCCAGTTTTTCAGCGCCTGTCTCCATAGCATTTTCCAAGCTGGCGCGCGAATCAATGGATTGGCCAACAACAGTTGCTCCCAAATCAACAGTGCCAAAAACCAAAGTATCAATCCCATCAGCTACAGCAGCTCCACCATTAATAATAGGCCTAAAATAAGAATACATAGGATGTTCTGGAAGCCGACCTTGACTGGGATCACTACCTGCGATTCCAGGCGCCACTATAAGACTACCTCCAGCTATCACCTCTTTACCCACTTCAGCTTCAAAAGCCACCGCCGCATTCTCAAATTCTGTCATGAGGACACTTACATCTCCCTGAGCGGTAGTCCATTTAGCAACCGCTTCAGCAACGACTTTTGCATCGGAACCGCGTCTTATATGTGAGACAACTTCCATTGCCCTTACTTGGGCACCGGCAACAGCTCTATCAATTTTACCTGCAAGTTCAGCTAAATTTGCAGCTGATTTCGCATAGGAAGTCCCTTCTGCAGAAGCCGCCATTGCTCTCATTGCTTCACAGAGTCTTTTTGAATTCGTGCTAGCAAGTCCTGTCCTTCCTAGAATAGAAGAAAGCGTTACCGAAGATGCTCTCCCTCCAGTAATAAGGCCATTCGCTAGGCTCATTTCCTCATGAATACCTCTAACAGCTGCATTCGCTTCAGTTATTGCTGCCAAACGCGCTGTTCTTGCTACAGCTTGTGCCGCCTGTGCTGCTTTGGCCAATTCTGCCGTTTCAGCTAATTTAGCTAATCTCGCCGCTTCAGCTGCGGCATCCGCTTCGGGAGCTATTCCAAACAAACGGCCAACCCATTGTATAACTTTACCTTTAGCCATATTAGTTTCTTCTATTAAAGTTTAAATTAATATTTCCCTTATAAATGAGTCGATCTATTAAACCATTAATAAAAGTCCCGTCAAATTTTATAATAACTTTTAGTTATCCACCAGTAGAAATTCCTGGTCCGATTGAAGGCTGTTTGGGAGGAACTGTTGGATTTCCTGCTTCCACAGCTTGCCAAACTGCTGCCGTTGCTTGTTCCACTCGTTCCTTGGCCGCCGAAACAACTCCCGATGGCTTATTATTTCCCACTATCGCATCGTAAGCTCCGCTAACCGTTTCACTAATGGTTCTTACAATCTTTGACTCTCCTTCGCGAATCGTTTCACTACAACCTGGAATGGTCTCACAGGCAACATCAACCATAGCGCTACCCGGATCCACAATCGCTTTGCTTAAAGCTCCAGCCGCCCCCGCCGTGGAAGGCATTTCTCCTTTTTGAAGACCAACCATAACATCACTTGGCTCAGTATAAACGTATTCCATAGCTCCAATCGGAAGCACGCCATTTACCCATTCACCGGGTTTCAAAGAAGGCAGCGTTCCTTCCCCTAATCCTATTTCCCAAAATTCCTCAGCCTTATTCATTTCGCGCCACAGCTCTGCATGATCCGCTACTAGCTGGGTCTTAATTTCATTCGCTAAATTCTGCATCTCTATTGGTCTTTGATAGGCCGGCAATTTTTCGATAGCCCGAATTCTGGGAGCAACATCTGTCCACGCCATCAATTCCTCAGGAATTCTGCCACCTTTAAGTGCTTCGATATGAGTTTCAATTTTAGCTAATTCTCTTCCCAGTGCAGAAATCTCTTCTCTAACTAGTTGAGACAAATTCGTTAGACTCACCTGTTTACCGCCAGCTCTCAACGCCGCACGCCTTAATAAACGAGTTATCACTTTAAACATAAAATTGCTTTCCCTTATTTTAATAAAAAAGAAACATTAGAATCGCTCTCTGTCAAATTTTATATCACGCTTAATTATTAAAATCCACCAGTTGCTTTATAAACAAGTGGGCAGCAGTTTCGGATTAATAATTTAAGCAACTGTTTCTATTCTTGATTCGCTTAAGGGGAAAGTTTAGAGGCTGGATCAGAAGCCATTAGCGAATTCGGAGTCGCACCATTCGATGTTTGTTTCGCAGCAGCAGCCTGTTGCTCATCTAAAGCTTTCCATGCCGCTTCCACATTTGCTCGCATCCGGGAAATTTCGGCTCGTGTCACCGCTTGAGGAATCGGGTCATCACACTTCGGTTGATTGGGCATGTTAGCGTACTGATAGCCCGCCATTCCTGCTTCTGTCATCGCTCCAGCTCCTGACCAATCTAACACATCGGGTGATAATCCCATCATGGTTGTATCGGGTCCTTCTTTGAGACTCACCCAAACTTTTTGCCCAAAGGAGGATTCCTTCCTTCTAGCTTTTTTCTCAACTTCGCAAATCACTCTTTCATGCAAAACAGCATCCTCAACCAAATCCTCAGCAGCTTGAACTTCCTCTGGTCTCAAAGCCACAAGTGTTGCTCCTGTTCCACCCACGATTGCTACAATACGAGCTGCTTGCTGCTCAAATAGCGCGTTAGCTCTTTCTAACGCGGCTACAGCATGTTCCGTAGCGCGGATTATGTCATCGCAATCTTTAACCGCTTGCTCTAATAATTTCGGAAGATCATCAATTTTTTTATTTTTAATGGCTTGCATGACTCCCTCATACGAATCCAACCCACGCATTGCACCGTTTTGATATTTATGAATCACATCGGCAACAGCTTCAAAAGTGGCAAGCTCTTTCTTGATAACTTCATAAACTTCGTCAGGCATCCCAGATATTTTAGAAACCTTATCCAAAAATAACGAAAATTCACCATGTCCAGCTTGCATGGCTTCTAAAAGAGCTCCAAATGCCTCTCCTCCTTCCAAAATACCAGATTCTGCATTTGTCGAAAATTGCACTAATTTATCAAAATTTTGGCTCTGCAACCTCAAATTTGCAGGATCTCTAGAAAGTAGTCTGGCAGCATCTAACGTTTCTTGTCCCTTCTTAAATGTTTCAAGTGCAGCTCTGGCATCGCGCGCGAAATCCTTAGCTATGAGCACGCGGCCTGCCGCGCGTTCTGCAATAACTCGAGCTAACAATCTAGCTGCTGGCGTCATAAATTCACATTCCTTTTCTACTGCTTACTATTGTCTCAAACTTCCTAACAATAAATGAAAGGCAATTAAACACCGATGTTTCCTTGTGTCAAATGCCGCTTTAACTTTCAGCTTTCATTCCATCCTCTCAAACCTGTTACTCGTTGCCTTACCACTACCAATCACCATTGACACGTCTTCAAGCTTATCTATAGTTTGACGCACTATGGCAGTACCTCTCTCACAAATGTGGGCGGTAAGTTCTTATGTGATCAAGCAAAAGCTTAAGCGCAATAAGCATTACCCCCTGGTTCTGATGTTAGAACCGCTTTTTCGCTGCAACCTGTCCTGTGCCGGTTGCGGAAAGATTCAATATCCCGATCACATTCTCAACAAACGCCTCACGCCCGAACAATGCTGGGCAGCCGCTGAAGAATGCGGAGCACCAATGGTTTCCATCCCGGGCGGTGAACCGCTCATTCATCCTGAAATCGACAAAATCGTCGAAGGCCTTATCGAACGCAAAAAATATATTTATCTTTGCACTAATGCGCTGCTTTTGAAGCGTAAACTTGACCTTTTCAAGCCCAGCAAATATCTCACCTTCAGCGTTCACATGGACGGTCTCAAGGAAGAACACGACATGGCCGTATGCCGCGATGGCACGTATGAAATTGCCTACGAAGCCATGAAAGAAGCGCTCAAACGCGGCTTTCGTGTCACCACCAACACCACGTTATTTGATGGAGCCAACCCCGAACATGTGCAAAAATTCTTCGATGAAATGATGAAGTTGAATGTCGAAGGCATGATGCTTTCTCCGGGTTACAGCTACCAAAAAGCGCCCGATCAAGAGCATTTCTTACATCGCGATAAGACAAAAAAACTTTTCAGCGAAATTTTCAAAAACAGGAAGCGTTCCTGGCGTTTTAATCTTTCCCCCAATTTCATTGAATTTCTGCAAGGCAAAATTGACTACGATTGCACGCCTTGGGGCAATCCAACTTACAACATTTTCGGTTGGCAACGACCTTGCTATCTCTTGCAGGAAGGTTACGTAAAAACCTTTAAGGAGCTCATCGAAAAAACCGATTGGAGCCAATACGGTCAACACAGTGGCAACGCAAAATGTCGCGACTGCATGGTGCATTGCGGCTACGAAGCCACTTCAGTCAATGACACCTTTGGATCGCTTTCCGGTTTCGTTCGCACGGTGAAATCCACCATCGCTTATAGCTAGTGCTTTTCACCCATTTTCTTTTATTGAGTTTATGCCACAAGATATTAAAACCCACGGCCATCGTGAAGCATCGCTTCAAGGCAGAAATTTTCAACCCGCCTCCCTTCAAGAAACTTCAGAAGCTATTGATCAAGCCTTTGATTATCGCGGCGATGTCACTTTAACTTTGAAAGACAATCAGGTCATGGAAGGCTACCTTTTCAATCGAGACACAGACCAGCAACAAGTCGAAGTTTTTGTAAAAGGCAATTCCACGCCACTTACCTTGAATTACTCTCAAATCGTAGGCATCGCTTTCACGGGCGAAGACACCGCGAACGGAAAATCTTGGGAAGCTTGGATGACCAAAAAAGCTTCGGAACGCACTGCGGAAGCTGAACAAGCGCGGCAAGCAGCCATTGCACGGGGTGAACTTTAGGAAAAGCTAAAGCTACTAACTAACGGCTAATTGCTAATCGCTGCCTTGCGAACTACGACAATAATTTCTAATCCATTTTTCTCAATGAACTCCATTTCAATCGGGAAATGGTAATCCTGTTTCATTCGCAAAAACATTTCCAAAATTTCGCATTGGGTCCAGACATGAAAATGAATATTAACCTGTTTTTCAATATATTTTTCAATGCGACGCTGTAATTTTTCGTGATCTTTCACTCGCTCGATCACTCGCAACCATTCTTCATAATGTTCACGATCCGAAACTTCGGGGCCTTCTTCATAATCCCGTTTCAAATGTTCAAATGGCGTAATTTTTCGATCTCTATCAAACGTGAAACGCTTATCAGGAATCGCCAAATATAAAACGCCTTCCGGTTTTAAAACGCGCAACATGTGAAAAATGGCACCAATCGGGTTGCGACAATGTTCTATCACATGATTCGCAATCACGAAATCGCAACTCTCATCTGCCACTTTCGCCAAACGTTCACCATCATCTACCAAATCCACAGTCACCTTAGGTTGATCAACGACATCCGAATAGAATTGCTGTACCTCCTTCGTGCTAAGTCGATCGACATAGCACACTTTGGCTCCATGATAAGTTTTTAAGGGCTGATGCAACCCGCCAATCTCAATGCCTTCTCCTCGAATATAATGATAAGAAGCAAAACATCGCTTTTTTTTGGCGATCTCCTTCCAAATCTCCTCCTTCGATTCTTTTTTATAATGAGAGTTGGAGTTCTTGCCGAAAAACAATCGCTTGATGTTTCGTAGCACGAAACAAGATTAACTTTGAATGAAAAACTTAGTCAACCCTCAAACTTTTTGTTTGTTTCCAAAACGCTAAGGAGTTGGAGAACTCTGTTGAGGCGTTGGTGAGGTCACAGGAGCTGGAGAACCATTAGCAGCCGCTTTCCAGATTCCTTCCATGTTTCCACGATTGATTTCTGCGTTATCCATCGTCCGATTTTCTGCATTACTAAAAGCCACTTCCGCACGCGCCTGAACCCCAGGCATAATACTATCCTTATTATCATTAATCGCCGTAATAGCCGCTACACTACCCGTTACAGCCGCAGCAATTGAGTAACCTGCTGCGGAAATCGCCTTTTCCTTACCCAGGCTTCCCATTCGTATCGTTCCCACAGCCAAATTAGAAGCTTCCCCTCCGCGACTTGCTGTTTCCAACATTCTCGTTCGAGTTGCAGCACTTAAACGAAATGCCGTCCAAGCCTGTCGAATACCAAGC
Source organism: Verrucomicrobiia bacterium (assembly GCA_041395165.1). Classification (GTDB taxonomy): domain Bacteria; phylum Verrucomicrobiota; class Verrucomicrobiia; order JADLBR01; family JAIBCM01; genus JAIBCM01. Next base: position 194,248 of record JAWLBA010000001.1, on the reverse strand, counting down.
GCTCCACGAATTGCCGTCGCAGCCGCCGTAACTCCCGCAACAACTGTTAAGGGAGAAATCATTACCATTTCTTTCATTTGTTGTTTAGGAACAGACATAAGTTTAATTAAATATTACTTTCTAAAAATTCAAATAAAAATATTAAAGATTAAAAATTATTACTAATTATTTATGCCATGGAATTTCTAACCTTCCAAAATAGCACTTGTGACCAACCGTCTTTCCCCGGTGGCTAACTTCACCCAATCGGATTTTTTCTTGTACTCTTCTCGTGACATCACTTGTTTCTTTTAGAAAAGAAGCTTTAGGGCACCAAAATTCATAAGACATAAAATATTTAATAATAATGTGTTACACGCATTCACCAGCATGCCAACTCAATTTTACTAATCCTTGAGCCAATATTCTAATATAAACGAAAATCGACATACAAATTTAACACACTTAATTTATGTTTTAATAATAAAACTAATTTTAAAACCAATTTAAAGGCAATGAACCACACAATTGAAATTTGTCAAATTTGAGAGTGAATATTATTTCAAAACTCGTCCTAACTTGAATTGATGACTTTTACCAGCTCGTATTTTTCCAAGCCTATTTCACGAGCAATAGGCAGTATTTTTTGCCAATAAAACTTCTTATATCCCTGGAGAAACTCCATTTTGAGAAGGCGCTGACTGATTGACAGAAGGCGTATTACCACCCGCAGCAGCCCAAACATCAGTCATATTTCTTTCACGAAGCCCAGCATCAATCTCTTCATCATCTGTCCTGCGAAGATCTTTAAGAATGGATTCTACTTCTTGATGATTGGTTAGCATTTCGTTAGCAGCTCCAGAGCCCGGAACCACAGCTAAAGCAGCAGGAATTAAAATGTTATCAATAGCAGGTTCAATAACCTTCGATTCAAGAATATCCCACCCTGGCAAAGGAACAAATCCAATAACTCCTCCAACAAGATGGGCAGGTGATAAAGAACTCTCAACCGCCCCTTCTGCAGCAATTTCAACGATTCTCTCCTGATGTTTCCTCAGTAATTCTAGCGGCACCGACTCTGCGGTATTATTGGTGATAAAAGTATTAGCTTCCTGGAACGCCTTGGTCGCTGCCTCTCTTGTAACACGTTCTATCTCTCGAATTTCTGTGTAACTAGCACCTTGCGCAGCAGCTTTTTTAGAAGCATTCGTCACCATTCTATCAATTATTGCAGACCTTTGGGCCAATGCCTCAACCATGGCCCTCCTACTACCAGAAGCGATTAATTTTCCTACTACTTCATTCGCTGCTGAAGCAGCAATCGTTGCTGTTCTTTGTGCAGCCGCTCGGGCAACAGCGCTTACCGTTGCGCCTGCTGCAACCCGTGAAGCCACAGCACGCTCAAGAACCTTTTCTGCAACTCGAGTAATAATAACAGCACTCATAAAGCAGCTAAGTTATTTTTAAAAAATAACGCCTTCAAAACAAGATTAAATTATTAAAAAATCCAAAAAAATTGACCATTACGGCTTCAATGCAGCAGCTACTGCGCTGGGCACTGAAGGAATCGTTACTCTATTCCAAATGCTACCACTTAACCTTTCAGTTTCTGAATCGTCAGCCGCTCTCATCGCTTGGTTAAGTTTGGCGCTAGGTTGTTGAAGTTCCTCTATTATTTTATCAGTCATGGGTTTATTGACAGCGTTTAGAGCCTCGGAACCGTAGTAAATAGCAAGAGTGGCTAGTGCACCAAGCCCAATCCCATCAAGACTAACCTGTTCATAAGTTCCAGGAGCCAGATCATGATTAGCCGGTACAGCATGTTGTTGCTCATGAATATCATTAATACCCATACCCGAGCCCCCAAGACGAAAAATACTATCTCCTGTTTTAACAGCTTCTTCAAGTTCCTTAGCTGCAGTGAAAGCAGCATCAGCATCAGCAACAAGCGCATCGGCTCGTTCTATTTCAACCACCAGTTTTCCAAATTGCTCCGAATCCACCACTATTTCTGATCCTGCTTGAAATTTCCTCAAGGCCTCCTCAGCCTGTCTCAAAGCTTCTTTTGCTTCGACCAGATTTTTTGCTGCCGCAGCATTAATTTCCGCAGGAGTTAATAAAATACGACCACCTTTAGGGGCGCGAGCAGCTAACTTGGCAAGAAAACGAGCTAATGCATTCATAATAATATTTTATATTTAAAACTTATATCAACACTTTAAGATAACGTTGTCAAGCCGACTCAATAAGAAGAGTTGACTTAAAAACTTGGCTAAATAAGGTTCAGCTTCCGGTGAAATTCATTGCGCGCCACTATAAAACTCAACAATTGCTACAAATTGAAATTAAAGAAAAAAAATATTCTCGCCTAAAAATTTTAACCTCTTCATCCAGAACAATACCTTGGATTGCTCCCAGTTTAGTTGATATTCAGATCAATGGATTTGGTGGAATGGATTTTAACCGGCCTATCTCTGAACAAGATTGGCAAAAGGTTTGTCAGATACTTTATAAACAAGGTTGCACTCATTTTCTTGCAACCCTAATCACTAACAGCACTGAAAGTTTAGAAATTTTATTAAAAAATTTAGAAAAACTTTTTCAGCAAAATTCTTATAATTGCATGGGCTTCCATTTGGAAGGCCCTTTTTTAAATCCCCATACTGATTATCACGGAGTTCACAATCCCGCATGGATGAAACCCTGTAATCTTAGCCTTTTCAAAAAATGGCAATCGGTGTCTAATAACGCAATCCGTTTGATCACCCTTGCGCCTGAAATCGAACCCCAAAAATCGCTCCCTTTTATCCGATACCTCACTCAACAAAATATCCGTGTCGCCATCGGCCATTCATCCGCCACCGACACTCTTTTACAACAAGCCATCAAAGCCGGCGCAACAGGTTGGACCCATTTAGGAAACGGGTTACCTCAAAAAATTCACAAATTTGAAAACCCCATTTTTCACGCTTTGGCACAACCCGAATTATTTTGCTCTTTAATTCCTGACGGCATCCACTTGCCACCCCACGTTTTTTCCGTTTTAGCGAAAGCGCTAAAGAACCGTTTGCTCCTTACCACTGATGCCACAGCCGCAGCAGGCGCAGCGGCAGGTCATTACACCCTCGGCGAAATTGAAATCACCCGCAGTAAAGAAGGGCAAGCACGACAAACTAAAACTCAAAAACTGGCCGGTTCCACCTTAACCCCCTTTGAAACCGTTTTTCGCGCGGCACAATTATCAAACAAACCCTGGCAAGAAATGTGGGACGCTTACTCCACGCGGCCGGCGCAATGGTTGGGATTAAATTCTCACGCCATTGAGAAAAATAACGAAGCCAATTTTTGCCTTGTTACCGATCAACCCCACCCCCACTTATTAGCCACCGTGCATCAAGGAAAATGTGTTTTTGGGGAAATAGAAAATTAAACTAACTGTGGAATATCTATGCGATCGCAGACAGAGCACCACGCTTTTAAGCGTGGGTGAATGAGCCCGTCGGCGATATAATGTAGGGATGGAATATGTTAAGACTGGGCATAGTGTTTATGGGTTGAAATATCACGTGGTATGGGTATGCAAATATCGCCGACGGATCCTGAAGCCTGGGGTCTGTGAGTATTTGAGAAAAGTAATGCCCAAGCTGCTACGGAGTATGCCTGGCGTAGAGGTGGAGACGATTGGCTTTGATCAAGATCATTTATATATGGTGATGATCATAGCACCTAAGTATAGTATTGCGGTAGTGATGGCTCAATTGAAAAGCCAATCGGCGAGCAAAATGAGAAAAGCTTTTGAATGGCTCCAAAAGGTATATTGGCAAGAAAATGTGGTCTGGTCGCCAGGCTACTTCGTCAGCAGCGTAGGCATCGATGAACAAACAATTAAACGATATGTGGAACATCAAGGCCGCCAGGATTCAGGTCAGCTCCGTTTGGAGCTGTAATTTCCCAAAGAACCACGGGTTTACCCGTGGGTATCTATTGCTTTTTCTAAAAAATGGTGTAAACTCCCTTTATGAGTATATCAAAGGGAGACCCACAGGGCAAAACAAGCGGCATTATAGATCCTCAAACCGGTTTACCGATTGAACCAGATCCCGCTCTTCAGCGTAGAGATACATTAGAAACATTATTAGAGCCTTATTGCCAAGATTCAGAGCTAATTTGCGATCCAGAAGGTGAATATGGCAAAGAATTTAGAGAACAAGAAAAACTTGATCAAGCGGCGGCGGCTTCAAAACAAACTCCAAACCGTGCTATCTCACCAGACGGCTTAGAGTCAAAAGGAACGGAAATTATAGTTCCACCTATAAGTTTTTAATAAATTCTCAGCATCAATTGACAGCAATTTTCCACTAAAGAAAAATGTGTTGTTGGCAAAATTACCGCTTAACGCGCCACTAATTGCACTTCGACATTTTGCTGAACTAAAACTGATCCTTGCTTGATCGGTTTCGCCACCACTAAAGAGATGGGATTTCCCGGCTTAATAAAAGTGATTTCCTGAGGAATTGCATGAACCGCCGGCGTCAAATAACGCCCCACTCCCTGCAAAACCATTCCTTTAGTTATGCCCTCTTTTTCAGCCGGACTTTCTTTTTGCACGTTAGTAATCAAAACTCCATCCACCTTACTAAATCCCAAAGTCTTGGCCAAATCCGGCGTTAAATCCTGAACCTCTAACCCAAATCTTTCCTTTAACACATCTCGGGGACTCACTGGCTGAGCCGGTTTTTTCTCGCCTCGCGCAATCGCCAAAGCATTCTTCGCCCAATCGGCCACCACATCCCCTGGAATGGCAAAACTTCGATTTTCCGTCACACCATTTTGCGTATAGCCAACCTTCATCGAACTCATCCCCACCAACTTTCCAGCAATATCGACCAACGGCCCGCCGCTATTTCCCGGATTGACGATTGCCTCCGTTTGCAACAATCCCGAAATCGAGCCCACCGTGCGACCTTTTCCGCTCAAAATACCGGCCCGAATCGAACTTTGATCACCCAACGGATTACCCAAAGCAATCACCGTCTGCCCTAAATAATTTGAAGACAACTGTTGCAAATCGAAAAAAGGAAATTTTTCTTTTTCCACTTTTTCTTCGCGAACTATTTTAATCAACGCCAAATCGCGATCCGCATCTCCATAAATATACTTCCCATCATAAGTTTTCCCATTCGCCGTGGTCACCTTCATCTTTAAATCCGCTGCGCGCTCCGCCACCTGCTCATTCGTTAACAAATAACCCTCTTCATCAATCAAAAAACCGCTACCCAAAATTTTAATGGTAGATGGATTTTTTCGATTAAAAACCGGCCCATTAAAAAACTGATTAAAAACATCATCCAACGGATCCACAAACGCGCGCACCACCAATTTTTCCGTGCTAAGATTAACCACCACCGGAATCATTTTTTTAACCACTTTGACAATTGGCTCATTGGCTGGATCAGCCAAATCGTTATTTACCAAATGAGAAGGCGTTCGGGTCTCAGACACAGCTATCGTCTGAAAGCCAACTAAAATAAAACTGAGAATAAAAAAATAAAATCGCATGATATTTTTAACTTAATCTCTTGTTAAATCATTTTTCTTTGGACTACAATTCTGAATATGGCGAAACACTATTCGCTTCCCAATTTTTCTTCCACTTTTTTCTCTCGTTGTCTTCATCACTTCTTTGAAGAAAAAATGATTACCGAACTACAGCTGCAACATCTTTGGTTCGAACATCAACTGCCTCACCAACTTACTACTTCAGACGGTCAACCCATCCAAATTCTTCAAACCGGATGGTGGAATCATGAACCAGGTCCCGATTTTCGCGATGCCTCGTTTCAAGATTCCACTGGAACCATTCATCATGGTGATATTGAATTTCATATCCACGCCTCCGATTGGAAACAACATCGGCATCATATCGATCCGCGTTACAACCAACTCATTCTACACATCACTTGGCATGGAAAAGAACCGATTCAGCTAGAGAATGGTCGACACATTCCCACCCTCTGCCTCAGCGATCAACTGCCCGTTGATTTCCCTTCTTTACTCCATCAACTGCCTGAAATGGCAACCGCTCCCTTACCCCTAGCAACCCCAGGCATCTGTTCTCACGCGCTAAAAAATCTACCCCCAACACACGTTCGCCAAATACTTCAAGAAGCCGGTTGGCATCGACTTCATCTCAAAGCGAATAAAATTTTTGCTCAAATCCAACACGACGGCACTTCTCAAACACTTTGGGAACATCTCGCCGAAACCTTGGGCTACAAAGAAAATAAAATTCCTTTTCGGCTACTAGCCCGCCTTTGTCCCATCTCAAAATTAAAAAAATTGTCACCACGCGACCGAGAAGCCATGCTCTTTGGCACAGCCGGTTTTTTGCCAACAATCGAAACCACTTCCTGGAAAAATGAAAACAAACGCTACATCCAATCACTTTGGCGACGTTGGTGGGCTTTAAAAATCCAAACCCTGCCCTCGCACCTTTGGCACTTTCAAAAAACGCGTCCTATTAACCATCCCCAACGACGCTTAGCCGCCTTGGCCGAAATCGCTCACCACTTTAACTCGCTAAAAACCGCTCTGGAAAAACAGTCCTCAGACGCATTTGCAAAAATTTTAGCTTCGCTTCGACACCCTTTCTTTTCTTACCATGCCACCTTAAAATCAAAAACATTGCCCTCACCGATTGCGTTGATTGGCAAAGATCGCATCCACGAAATTTTAATCAACCTTGTCTTCCCCTGGTTCATGGCCCATGATTACCGAAACATAAACCCTATTGAAAAATTAAAAACTTCTTCTTCCAATCTTCTCGTTCGCTTAACCGCTCAAAGACTTTTTCCAAACAACTCCTTCAAACCTCGCACCGCTTTGGAGCAACAGGGACTACTGCAAATCTTTCACTCGTTTTGCGCACAAGATCGTAGTAATTGTCAACAATGTCGATTCCCGCAATTAGGTGAAAAATGGAGCTCGACAAAAAAATAGAAATAAAAACAAATTAAATCACAATGATGAACTTAACTTTAAATCAAAAACGATTAATCGGCGTCATCCATCTCGGTCCCTTACCCGGATCACCCGATTGGTCGCACAATCTTCCTATCCTCATCGCGCACGCCATTCGCGATGCTAAAGCTTACGAAAAAGGTGGGGCGCACGCCCTCATCATGGAAAATTTTGGCGATGCGCCTTTTACTAAAAGCTCTGTTGCACCCGAAACCGTTGCCGCCATGTCCACTATCGCTTACGCCATTCGACAAGAAACTTCGCTTCCTCTCGGCATCAACGTCCTTCGCAACGACGCTCACGCAGCACTCGCCATTGCCACAGCGTGTGGAGGTGATTTCATTCGTGTTAACGTTCACACAGGCGCGATGCTCACCGATCAAGGCATCATCGAAGGCGACGCCTATCACACCTTGCGATTGAAAAAAGCGTTAAATCCCAACATCCAAATTTGGGCCGATGTCCATGTCAAACATGCTTTACCCTTAGCGCCTTTCCCTATCGAAGAAACCGCTCACGACACACTCGAACGCGGTAAAGTTGATGCCATCATTCTTTCCGGTCACAGCACAGGAGATCCCGTTAATTTAGACGAACTTCAACGCGTGCGAAAAAGTTGCCCAAAAGCTTTTATCGCTTTGGGCAGCGGCGTGACACTGCAAAACATCAAAACCTACCTCCCTTATGCGAACGGCTTTATTGTTGGCACATCATTAAAACGCAAAGGCCAATTATTTGAACCCGTCGAAGTAAATCGCGTGCGAGCCCTGGCTAATCAATTGCGCTCAAAATAAAGTGCTATAATTTATTGTTCATGTCACATTCCTGTTGTCATTCGCACGAAAAAAAATCGCACCCTCCCACTCATTTGTTAGACTCAATCTGGACTTGTCCCATGCATCCCGAAGTGCAACAGGATCATCCCGGTTCTTGTCCCAAATGCGGCATGGCTTTGGAGCCCATGTCTCCCTCGCCTCCCTCTGAAGAAAACAATCAAGAGGCAAAAGAAATGTCTCGCCGTTTCTGGATTGGAGCCATGTTGACCATTCCTGTTTTCGTTTTAGCAATGGGATCACACTGGCTACCGATGATTCCCAAACCTGTTTCGCATGGGATTCAATTTCTTCTCAGCACGCCTGTTGTTTTTTGGGCTGGCTGGCCTTTTTTTGTTCGCGCTTGGCAATCCTTAATTCATCGCAGTTTAAACATGTTTACCTTAATCGCTTTAGGAGTCAGTGCGGCATATAGCTACAGCGCGGTTGCCTTTTTTGCTTCCGATTTACTCCCAGAATCATTTCAGCACCAAGGTGAAATCGCCCTTTATTTCGAAGCCGCAGCGGTAATAACAGTTTTAGTTTTGTTGGGTCAAGTCTTGGAATTGAAAGCGCGCGCAGGAACTGGAGCCGCTATTCGAGCCTTGCTCAATCTTGCCCCATTAATTGCTCATCGCCTTCAAGAAGATCATGAAAAAAATATTGCTTTAGAACAAGTTAAAGTGGGCGATCTTTTGCGAGTCAAACCCGGTGAAAAAATTCCCGTAGATGGAGAGGTCACAAACGGCGCCAGCTCGGTTGATGAATCAATGATAACAGGCGAACCCATTCCTGTTTTAAAGGAAACCGGAAATTCTGTAACCGCAGGCACAGTTAATGGCTCAGGAAGTTTTGTAATGAAAGCCAAACGCGTGGGCAGCGAAACTCTATTAGCACAAATTATAAAAATGGTTTCTGAGGCACAGCGAAGTCGCGCTCCCATTCAACGATTGGCCGATATTGTGGCTTCCTGGTTCGTGCCAACTGTGATGTTTATTGCCGCCATCACATTTGTGGCTTGGTTTCTTTGGGGACCGGAGCCGCGTTTAGCTTATGGGTTAATTAATGCCGTGGCCGTTTTAATTATTGCTTGCCCTTGCGCTTTAGGTTTAGCAACTCCGATGTCCATTATGGTGGGCGTGGGACGCGGCGCACAACTTGGCATCTTAATTAAAAATGCGGAGTCCTTAGAAACATTGGAAAAAGTAAAAACGCTAGTGATTGATAAAACTGGCACATTAACAGAAGGCAAGCCGAGTGTGACTCAGATTATTCCTTTCGAGGGCGCTACAGAACAAGAAATTTTAACATGGGCTGCCTCACTTGAAATCCATAGCGAACATCCGCTAGCAGGCGCTATCGTTCAAGCCGCTAAAGAAAAAAGTCTCGCCTTAGCATCGGTCAGCAAATTTCAATCAATCTCGGGTAGTGGTGTTGAGGGAAATATTCAAGGACAACTTATCCGAGTAGGCAAAATGTCTCTTTTCACAAAAAATTTTGATAACGAAACAATCCGTTCATTACAAAAACAAGGGAGCACGATTATCTTTGTCGGAACCCAAGATCACATTAAAGGAGCGATCGCTTTAAACGATTCGCTAAAATCCACCACGCAATCTGCTATTGAAGCTTTGCATGATCTGAATTTGAAAATTGTCATGCTTACAGGTGACAATGTGCAAGCAGCTCAACAAGTGGCCAAACAACTCAACATTAATGAGGTGATCGCAGACATCAGCCCACGCGACAAACAAGATAAAATACAGGCGTTAAAAGCAAGAGGCGAATGCGTGGCCATGGCCGGCGATGGCGTGAATGATGCTCCTGCACTCGCCTCAGCTGATGTGGGCATTGCTATGGGAACCGGCACAGATGTCGCAATTGAAAGCGCAGGTGTCACCTTAGTAAAAGGTGATTTGCAAAAAATTTCTCAAGCGATTGCTTTAAGTCGCATGACCATGCGCAATATCCGACAAAATCTCATCTTTGCTTTCATTTATAATGCCCTTGGCATTCCCCTCGCAGCGGGTGTGCTTTATCCTAAATTTGGGTTATTACTGAACCCCATGTTTGCAAGCGCTGCCATGGCTCTTAGTAGCGTGTCGGTTATCGTCAACAGTTTGCGTTTAAAGCGATTTGATGCATGTTGAAAATAAAGAAACAAAACATCAACCATGAATAACTCCAAGAAACATCCTATGAAAATCTCCCTCGCTATTGTCAGTTTGTCGTTGTTCGCGTTTTTATTCCCGTCTCATCCAGTTTTAGGCGCACCGGATGAATACGACAAACCCGATTCCTATTCCGAATCCACTAATCACGTAATCGTCTATCCCGCGCTCTACCAAGCGTGGCAATCTGTACAAAACGCCGCCGATAAAATTGGCGATTTTATTACTTCCACTAATTTCACCCCCATTAAAGATTTACACCGCGAAATCAATTCAGGTCTTATTTATTTGCGCACCAACAGCGTCCAAATCGCTCAAGAACAAAGCAAAAACTTCGAAGAAGCTTTGAATGACATTGAAAAATCAGCGATCAAATTACAAAAGGCTGCCGATGAAAATCTGCTCGAACCCACCAAACGCGAGTATGAAGAACTTAAAAAAAATCTGAAATCAATTGAGATTAAATATCCTAAAATTATCATTCATTCCACCAACACTCACACCAATACTTATACTAATTCTATCCCAACCAACTAATATCAAGCAACCTTTCGAAAAAAGGGCGCATTTTTTAAATGCGCCTTTTTTATTGAATCACACGTGACTAAATCCAGTATTCCGATAATAAATAAAAGTCGTTAAACCAACCAGGAAAAAACTTATGGAATATACTCAAAATCAAAATAGCAGTGCTAAATTTATTATCATTACTATTTTTTCAATTATTGTATTGCTAGCGGCTCTTGGCTTTTTATTAAGTTGTTGGGCAATTATTCCTCCAGGCCATCGCGGAGTTTCAGTCATTCTAGGTAAAGTGAATCCTAGCGCTCTACCTGAGGGATTTACTTTTAAACGACCGTTTGTTGAAACGATTATTAAGGTGCCCATTCAACAACTTACCGTGAGCGGAACAACAAGCTGTTTTTCCTCCGATTTACAAACGGTTAACATTGCTTACTCAGTTCTTTATCGCTTACCTGAAAGTAAAGTCGTCGAACTTTACCAACAATTCGCAGGCGATCCTTATCACACCCTGGTTGAACCTCGGTTGCAAGAAGCCATCAAACAAGTCACGGCACAATTTCGCGCAGAAGACGTCGTAAAAAATCGTGAAAAAATAAAGCAAACCGCCCTACTCAAACTACAACAAGAATTGGCCGGATTGGTCGATGTGAGAGATGTTCCCATTACCAACATCGATCTTACTGATGAATTAGAACGCGCTATCGAATTAAAACAAGTCACCGAACAACAAGCACTCGCCAAAGTTTACGAACTCCAAAAAGCACAACGCGATGCTGAAATTACCATCGTCAATGCCAAAGCTGAGGCTGAAGCGGTTCGTATCAAAGGCGAAGCATTAGCAAATAGCCCTCGCGTGGTTGATCTAGAAATTGCCAAACGCTGGAACGGTCAATCGCCTCAAAGCGTTGTGGTTTCTCAAGGTGGCGCCAATGTGTTACTACCCTTGAGATAAAAATAACAATTTTAAAATCATGAAAACATTTCTATTTTGTTTACTTGGCTTAACCCTCAGCGCTTTGGCCGAACCTCAATCACCCATTCCTTCGGAAGTGCTCGTAGCAACGGATATCGTCTCCGCAAAAGATTTTAAATTATGGAAAGAAAACGATCGAAAAAAATATAATGGCACCTATTCCGGCGATGTAGGCGGCGACACAGAAGGAGTTTTAACCGTTAATTTCGAACAAAAAGTAACCGATCTTTCACTCAAAACATCCGATTTTCTTGCCTCTGGAATTTACCGACAAAAAACTCCTAACACACCCGAAACTGTCGTGCTCTATAAAAATGCTCCCTCGTACGAAGACAGCGTCATCAATACAGGCCCTTTTTCTATTATTTTTGTAATTTTCGAAAAGCAAAAAGGCGCGATCATCGGCAACATTTTTTTACCTAGAAAAAAATAGTCATTTTTTTCTCATTCCACTAAATTTTGCAAAGAGATTGGATTTTAAAAATAATTTCAAATATAGTTGATCTATGATGGAAAACACTAAACCGGGTCCCGCTTACGGACGCTGGGTAATTCTTCTCACTTTAATCATTAATGGTGCAGTAGCCTACCTCTTCTTTACTGAAGGTTATCAAGGAAAGGTTGGCTTTGATCTTCGAATTCTTCCTAAAATTAATGCCATCCTTAACAGCTTCACCACCGTTTTTTTATTCGCTGCTTTATTTGCCATCCTCAAAAAACAAGTCCGACTTCACTTCTACTTTATCATCGGCGCTTTCATCACCACGGCACTTTTTCTCATCACTTATTTAGTTTATCATTTTTTAGCGGAAACCACTCGTTACGGCGGTACGGGTATCATGGCAACCCTTTACTATTTTATTCTCATTACCCACGTCATTCTCGCCATGGTGATTGTCCCCCTGGCCCTCGTTACCTTCTTTCGCGGCATTCATAACCAAGTCGAAAAACATCGCACAATCGCTCACTGGACCATGCCCCTTTGGCTCTACGTTAGCATCACCGGTGTCATCGTTTATTTGATGATTTCGCCGTATTATCAATAAATGTTATACAATATCCTAAATACTAAAGTATTTATTTGTGGTTCAATACACATGTTACCCAAAGATGCAGCCGCTTTACCTTCATACATCAACAATATTTTAGAGGTTTCTGATAATTGTGTCTTTGAGTCTAATTCAGATAATTTCACTGAACCAAATTTTTTTCGTTATCCAAACAATGAAACACTTGAGCAACATGTTCCTATATCATTACTAAATGCGCTTGCTTGTCTTTGTAAAAATACTGGGATTGCATACAAACTTTTACTTCCTTTAAAGATTTGGCGAGTATCACAATTACTCAGTCAATTACTTAATGCTAAGAATGATGGCAATTTGCCGAAATAGGCATAGATCTTCAACTGCAAAATGTCGCAAAACAAAAATAGCAAGTCTATGCCTTTCTTGATCAATGGAAGACCTAGGTTTTGATTAATACCAATTTCAGAACAAATTTCAACTCGAATTTATTATTTCGATCCCAGACGTCCTATTAAGATTTTCAATCAGCTTTATGAAGCGTGGAAATTAAAAATATTAAGATTCATTGGAAGATGTGCTTAAAATGCATTACTATCTGTATTACGCAGTAACATTTCATTTACATATTAAAGATCGTTCAAAAGTTAACCAAAATTTTACATAATTATTAAACGCAGTTAACTCTCTTATTACAATCGGCGCATTCACATTTGGTTGGCGAGTATAGCTTACAAAAACTTTTAAAACAACATAACTACAACTTTGCCGAGGCTAAATTCTAAAACTTCCTAGACGTTCGTTTCCACGGCTACAGCCGCTTCGTTCCACTGCTGATGAAGAGTTTCTAATTTTTCTGCTATACTAACAAGTTCACGATTAAGTTTCATGAATTCGTTCTTGTCAGCGTAAGTTTCTGGTTTTTCTAAAAGAACAGTGATTTCTTTTTGGCGCGTTTCGTGCTGGGCAATTTCTTGTTCTAAACGGTTAAAGTCGGCTTGAGCTTTTTTGCGTTCAGCGGCACGCGCTTGTCGTTCTTGAGCTTCTTGACGTTTTTGTTCTTTGGTTTTGAACAGAGAAGTTTTGGGTTTGGGTTCAGCAACAACTTCATCCGGACGCGAATCGCTCAATTTTTCGCCAGCCACTAAGGCATGACGCTCTGAAACTGCTTTGGTTTTTTCCAAGAAATAATCGTAGTTGCCAGCATAGAAAGTGGGCACACCAGCGCTAATATGCAAAACAGTTTTAGCAATGGAACGAATAAAGTGAACATCGTGGCTAATAAAAAGGAGCGTTCCTTGAAATTGGTGAAGGGCATCAATCAAAGAATCAATACTCGCCATATCCAAGTGAGTGGTTGGCTCGTCCATCAGCAAAAGATTGGGTGGGTTTAATAAAAGTTTTACCAAAGCGAGGCGCGATTTTTCTCCACCCGATAACACGCTAGTTTTTTTATAAGCGTCGTCACCGGAAAAGAGAAATGAGCCGAGCACCGTGCGAGCTTGAACTTCGGGCACAGGATGAGGAATGCTCATCACTTCTTCCAAAACCGTTTTTTTAGGGTTCAACATCTCAACGCGATTTTGTGAAAAATAACCAACATGAGTGTTGTGTCCTAATTTGCGTGTGCCTTGTTGAGGCGTCAGTTGACCACCTAAAATTTTAAGTAAGGTTGATTTGCCTGCTCCATTTGGACCAACAAATACAGTGCGTTGACCGCGTTCCGCTTCAAAATGGATGTCTTGATAAACTTTTAAATCGCCGTAAGCAAAGTGAATATTTTCCAAAGTGATAACATGTTGGCCACTGCGTGGGGGCTGTGGAAATTTGATTTTGACGCGTCTATCGGCTGATTCAGGCGCTTCAATTTTCTCCATGCGCTCGATCTGTTTCAGTTTGCTTTGAGCCTGAGAGGCTTTGCTGGCTTTCGCGCGGAACCGATCGGCAAATTGTTGCAAACGCTGAATTTCGTCTTGTTGATTTTTATAAGCCGCTAGTTGTTGAGCTTCGCGCGCAGCGCGTTCGGTTAAGTAATCATCGTAGTTTCCGCGATATTTATTTAGTTTGCGATTTCGCAGTTCAAGAATGCCATCCACCAAAGCATTAATAAAAGCGCGATCGTGCGAAATCATGAGGATAGCACCGGGATAAGTTTGAAGATAATTTTGAAACCAACCGAGCGATTCAAGATCGAGATGGTTAGTCGGTTCATCGAGCATAAGTAAACTTGGTTCCATGACTAGTAAACGAGCCAAATGCGCCCGCATCACCCACCCTCCGCTCATTGTGCGCGCAAGACGATCAAAATCACTCTCCCGAAAAGCCAAGCCTTTCAAAATACGTTTAGCTTTAGGATCTAGTTGAAATCCGCCTATTTCGGCGTAAGCGCCTTGAGCATTATGATATTCTTCGGTGTCGATCTGTCCCGTGCGATCGCCTTCATTTAAAATTCTCCGCAAACGACCGTGTTCTGGTGTAATAGCCGTAGCGAGTTCTAAAACCGTTTCATCCGTCGCCACTGCAGTTTCTTGCGGAAGGTAACCCAAATTAGCATTACGATCTAAAATAACGGCCCCCGAGTCAGGCTCTTGATTTTGTAGAATAATAGAAAAAAGTGTGGATTTTCCAGCGCCATTTGCGCCCACTAACGCAAAGCGATCCCCATCATTTACTGTCAAAGAAACCTCTTCAAACAGAGTGCGCGCGCCAAAAGACTTAGAAACTTGAGAAAGCGTGAGCATGGATAAACAAATTAAATTGATAAATTGGAGCGGGCGACGAGATTCGAACTCGCGACATCAACCTTGGCAAGGTTGCACTCTACCAACTGAGTTACGCCCGCGAATGATTCTTTTATTTTGCGCGCTTTTAATTGAGAAACAAGCGAATTTTTAATTTTAAGCGTAACGTTTGACTAAAAGCGAACAATTATGACCCCCAAATCCAAACGAATTGCTCATCGCCACATCGATTTTAGCCTCTCTAGCTTTGTGAGGAACATAATCCAAATCGCATTCAGGATCGGGATCGTCCAAATTAATTGTAGGAGGAACGATTCCTGTTTCAATTGCTTTCACGCAAATCGCCAACTCTACCGCTCCTGCAGCACCCAAAAGATGGCCCGTCATCGATTTGGTCGAAGAGACCATCACTTTTTTGGCATGCTCGCCAAAAACTTTTTTCACAGCTTGAGTTTCACAAACATCGCCTTGCGGCGTCGATGTGCCATGAGCATTAATATAGTCGACAGCTTCTGGATTGATCTGAGCGCGTTTCAAAGCATTTTGCATGGCTAACGCAGCGCCCGCACCTTCCGGCGAAGGAGCTGTCATATGGTGCGCATCAGCACTCTGTCCATAGCCAATAATTTCACCATAAATTTATGCGCCACGTCGTTTAGCATGTTCCAACTCTTCTAAAACCATCACCCCGGCTCCCTCAGCCATGACAAAACCGTCTCGCGCTTTATCAAAAGGTCGCGAAGCCCGTTGCGGTTCATCATTGCGAGTGCTTAATGCACGCATCGCACCAAATCCGCCTACCGCCATGGGACAAATAGTCGATTCGCTACCACCTGCCACAATCACATCCGCATCATCATCTCGAATCACGCGCCATGCTTCACCGACTGACTGACCCGAAGTTGCACAAGCCGTAACCACCGCAAAATTAGGACCACGAAATCCGTATTCCATCGAGATCAATCCGGAGGCGATGTTGCTAATTAGCATCGGAATCAAAAAAGGCGATAATCGACCAGGCCCCTTTTGCATGAGCACGGTATGCTGAGCCTCCAAAGTTCCTAAGCCACCAATACCAGAACCTACCAAAACACCGATGCGATCCAAATTCAAATTGCCGCTTAATAAACCCGCTTCTTGCACCGCTTCTTTTGCAGCAGCCATCGCCACTTGAGTATAGCGATCGGTGCGTTTGACTTCTTTAGGATTTTTAAAAGCAGCAACAGGATTAAACCCTTTTATCTCACCAGCGATTTGACAATCATAAGCCGAAACATCAAAAGCCTGGATTTTATCAATCCCACTTTTGCCTTGAGCTAATGCAGACCAAAACTCAGCAACAGTATTGCCCAGAGGCGTTACCGCACCAAGTCCCGTCACAACAACACGTCTTCCACTCATGATGAGAGTCTAACGGATAAAAGGGTTGAAATTTTGAAAATTGCTAAGGGCAATTATTTTTCCGCTTTATCTCGCAAGTAATCCACTACGTTACCTACGGTTTGCAATTTTTCAGCGTCTTCATCAGGCACTTCCACGCCAAACTCTTCTTCGAACGCCATTACCAATTCAACGGTGTCCAAAGAATCCGCGCCCAAATCCTCAATGAACTTCGCTTCGGGAACGACCTGCTCAGCATTCACGCCAAGCTGTTCTACAATAATTTCTTTAACTCTTTCTTCGAGTGTCTTATCTGCCATAGTTATCTCCTAGTTTTTACTTAGCGGGTTATTGCGTCTTTTCAATGGATTTGGCAATCGTTTTTTTCATTTTTTTTAAAAAAAGTTTTTACATCACCATGCCACCATCCACCGTTAACACCTGCCCCGTCACATACCGACCTGCTTCGGAAGCCAAATAAAGCGCCGCTTCTGCGATGTCTTTTGGCTCTCCGAAAAATCCAAGCGGAATGGTTTCCTTAATTTTATTGCGAATCCCTTCGGGTAAGGCATCTGTCATATCGCTCACAATAAAGCCAGGCGCAATTACATTACACGTAATGCTGCGTCCCGCAAATTCGCGAGCCACCGATTTCGAAAAACCGATCAAACCCGCTTTGGATGCGGCATAATTCGCTTGCCCAGCATTGCCTCGCAAAGCGATAACCGACGAAACATGAATCAATCGACCGGAACGTTGCTTCGCCATAACCTGACTAATTGCGCGGGTCCAAAAAAAAGCGCCTTTGAGATTCGTATTAAGCACGGTATCCCAATCCTCCTCGCTCATTCGCATCAAAAGCTTATCCCGCGTCACCCCAGCGTTATTGACCAAAATATCTACTGTAGGAAAATCTTTGAGAATATTACTTATGACAACTTCAGATTCAGCTAAATTAGCAACATCCACCCCATAGGCAATCGCTTTTCGCCCTAAAGCGCGAATTTCATCAGCCGATTTTTCAGCATTGGCCAACGTGCGACTCACACAAGCGACATCTGCCCCTTCTTGAGCAAAAATTTTCGCAATCGCCGCGCCAATACCTCGTCCTGCTCCGGTTACAATCGCTGTCTTTCCTGCTAATCTCATGATTTCTCCTAAACTTTTTCCAATTTTTCTACATTTTCTTTTACCCAAACGATTCCTTTTTCAAGCGACACGGCATCCGAAATGCTAGTGATTTGAAGCTCGGGATCAATGCGCTTTAACAATCCTGCTATGACCTCACCAGGCCCCAATTCAATAAAATGAGACACCCCTTGTGCTTTCAAATAGCGAATGCTTTCCTCCCAACGCACGCTTCCTGTCACTTGTTCTAAGAGCAACGAGGCAATCGCTTGAGAATCGGAAACCGATTGTGCGGTGTAGTTTGCTACCACAGGAAACTGTAGCTCTTCCCAAGACACACCCGCCAAAGCTTGGGCTAATTCTTCACGAGCCGGTTGCATCAAACGAGAGTGGTAAGCGCCCGCTACTTTTAAGGGTAATGCTCGTTTAATCCCCATTTCCTTGGCTAAAGCTGGAACAACTTCCAAATTCGAACTTAATCCAGATAAAACAATTTGGCCGGGACAATTATAATTCGCAACATCCACATCCGATTTTTTAGCCATCTCCTGAGCTTGTTCCGAAGTCGCTCCAATTAAAGAAACCATGCCTCCTGCACTTTGTTCACACGCTTTTTGCATCGCCGCACCGCGAATAGAAACTAATTTCAACCCTTCCGAAAAACTAAAACTGCCCGCAGCCGCATGCGCAGTAAATTCACCCAAAGACAATCCCGCAGCAAAACTTGGAGTTATCTTGACTTTCGACCGAAGCGCCGCCCAACAAGCCAAGCCATGAACATATAGTGCGGGCTGACAATAACGCGTTTCGGTGAGTTTAGTTTCTGGTCCTTGGAAACAAACTTCAGTCAATTCATAACCCAAAATTCGATTCGCCTCTTCAAAAATCTCGCGACAAATCGGTTGATCCATCAAGTCCGCGCCCATGCCCACCTTTTGCGCGCCCTGTCCAGAAAACAGCAAAGCAATTTTTTGACTCATAATGCAATGATCTGACTCTTGGCAAGACCTTCTCATTTGGCAAGCTTCTTTTCCATTGCCTAAAAATCAACTTCTTTTAAAGAAAGGAAAAGATTATGTTAACTCGAGAATGGATGATCCAAGCTCCGAATTCGGAGTGCTCTCTTACTCAGCAACCTTTTGCTGAAGGCGAGATGGTTTATTCCATTTTGGAACGAGTGGGTCAAGTTTTTCAGCGACGCGATTTTAGCGAAAAAACCTGGATCGAACATGCTCCCGATTTCAAACCGCTTTGCTTTTGGAAAACAGCTTTTAACCCCCCCGCACCAGTTCAGGAAGAGACGCTTAAAAAGAATGATGCGGAGTCTCTATTGCGCAATCTCGTAAAAAAAGATGAGCCAACAACTTTAAACACTCGTTATATTTTAGCTGCCATGCTGGAACGCAAACGCATTCTCAAACAAATCGAAAAAATTCAGGAAAACGACAAAAAAGTTTTGGTTTACGAGCACGCCACCACAGGTGAAACATTTCTTATTATTGATCCTCAATTGCGACTCGATCAACTCTTCGAAGTGCAAACGGAAGTCGCACAACTTTTAACCCAAGCTACCAGCTAATTTCTAAAATTTTCAAAGGAGAGAGCCACACCAAAATCTTTGGATCGCACCAAAGTAATCACAGCTTGCAATTCATCACGCGATTTTCCAGTCACTCGAATCTTCTTTTCTTGCTGTTGCGTCGTCACTTTTAATTTAGAATCGCGAATGGCTTGATTAATTTCTTTGGCTTTTTCATGTTCAATACCGCGTTTTACGGTTAGTTCCATAGCTGCGTGACCCGTGGAAGAAATTTGAACTTCGCTCCGATCAATATTTTGCAAAGGAACATTGCGCCGCGCCAACTTACTAATCACAATCTCTTGCAAACTACGCATCAGCGTAGCGTTATCCGCACGCAATTTAATTTTTTCTTTTTCAACAAGAATTTCACACAAAGAATTTTTAAAATCAAATCGAGTTACAATTTCTTTGCGCGCTTGATTTAAAGCGTTGTCCACTTCTTGAGCATCGACTTCGGAAACAATATCAAAGGAGGGCATATTTTTTAAATAGTAACACTCTGCCCCTCTCGAGCAAGTTTCACTTCAGCAGTGAATCGATTTTTTTTAGCCAAATTCTGTAACTGACTTTCTTGTTCCGCCCAATTATCGCCATGATGAATCAACCATATTTTGTTAAGAGGCTTATCAGCTAAATATTGGAATAACGATTCAGGCGAAAAATGAGCCATCTCACAAATTAATTCGTCTACGGGTTGATCCCAAATTTTTCCTAAATCATCAGGTTTCGCCATGTCAGCAGAATAAGCCAGTCGTTTTCCTTCCCCCTCTAAAATAGCACCATAACAATCAAAGCAAACTTCAGGATAATCCAGCAAAAATCTTTCGCGTAGTCGATTGAGATGTGTCGTAGCAAAACCCTTTAATTGAAGCGTCCCACAGGCCAAAGCCTCTCCTTCTGCAAGCTCATGCCATTGCAAAGAAAAGCCTAATAACTCAGAAAACAATAAACGATTTTCCAATTCTTTTCGCAAAATTTTAACCAATCCGGATGGCGCATAAATAGCTAATTCTCGTTTGCGTTTTTGCAACCAGAGCGCCTGAACCCAATGGCTAAAATTCCCTACATGATCACTATGCGCATGGCTTAACCAAACCCCATCCACTGCATCCACTGATAAACCCTGTTGCTTTAAAAATCGATTCACTTCAGCGCCACAATCCAGAAGCAACGTGCCCGATTCACTCTTGACCAACACTGCAGTATGCTGGCGCGAGGAAGAGGGATGCCCACAAGCCGTGCCTAGAAAGGTGAGTTTCATTCTTTTCCAAATTACGCTATTTTTATGCAATCGTCACAACTTTTTTCGTCATTGACAGTTTATTGCGGTTGTCGAGATTCTCTTTTTGCATGCAATTATTAGCAGGTTTCTGCTTTTTATTAGTAACTTTTCTTTGGGGCACTTTTTATTCCGTAACCAAAGAAGCCCTGGAACGAATTGATCCCATTATTTTTGCCTTTCTTGAAACCAGCATGACTTTGCCTTTTGCCATCGGTGTTTTAATATGGAATCGTAAAAAACTTTTTTACGAGCTCTGGAAAAGCGGCATTGTTTTAGGTTTTCTTCTTTATCTTAATCTTCTCACCGCAGCGATCGCGTTAGCTCACACGACTGCAACCAACACGGCTTTTTTTCCTTCGATTAATGGCATTATTGTTACGGTAATGGCCTGGCTAATGAAAAAAAATAATATTTCTTTAGCAACTTGGGTGGCAGGGCTTTTTTCATTGCTAGGCACGATTTTGCTCATTACGAGTCACTCCAGTTTTCATGGACAATGGCGCGGCGATTTGATCGCTCTTCTCGCTCCCCTTTTTTATGCCTGCTATATTTTTCGAATCGATTACGATACCCGTGGCTCCACCCAAACGCTATGGCCTCTCATTGGCATTGAATTAATTACTCTTTGCTTTCTTTGCGGAATTACCGCTTTTTTCTTTAGTGATTGGTCACATTTTGATCCCGATTTTCCTAAAGATTTTTATGTCATCGGCTATGTGGGTCTGTTAACAACTTTATTCCCCGTAATTGTTTCGACTTTGCTACAAAAATATCTTTCTCCCATTTCAGTCGCTTTCATTTTTATTTTAGAACCGATCTGGGGAACAATCATCGCCGCCATTTATTTAGGAGAAAAACTGAATTTCATAGGTTACCTAGGTGGAAGTTTGATTATATTAGCCAGCATGCTTAACACGCTGTCAAGCAGCAGACGCCAACAAACTACAATTTAAAGCCAACTCCTATTATTGCATCATTAAGGAACAAGAACCGGTTGGGATGCTGGCGTCCTGACCGATTCTGTTATCCGAGGGTTTTGTATAAGTGGATGATGAATGAGCTGGAGGTTCGCAGCGCTCTCAGATGCATTGAGTTGTATTGAAGCATCAGGGGATTTATCACCAGAAGCAATTTCTAAAATATGAAGTGTTAAAACCGATGCAGCATTTTTATCGTTAATATCTGAAACAAAAAAACCGTTGCCAGCATTTCTGGAAAAATCATTTCCCTTCGTTGTAAAATATTTTTCATGATTTCCTCCACCCATAATCATGGTGATACCCTTAGAATTGGAAAATTGTTTTCGCGCATGAATAGCCAAAGTTTCTGGATTAGCAAACTCAAGGTCGCCTGTCTTATCAATTAATTTTGTGACAACTTTAACTTCAATGCCCGCAGCAGCCAAATCTTCTTTAAGAACCGCCATTTGAGCTTTAGCCACCTCTAAGTTTGCTTTTTCATTACCGTCTTTATAAATAACGATATCAATTTCGATAACCCCTCGAGAATACACTTTGCCCATTGAAACTCTTTCTGTATTACCACTAATTGTTGGATGGGCAATTTGAAGTTCGCTTCCTGGGAACGCCTTAATCTGATCACTGACAATCCGACTTGTGGTTGTATCTTTTAACGCATTGAAAACTAAAGGCATTGAACGAAATGTCGCTGGCTTTTTTCCATCTTCTACACGATGAAATTCGATTGCAACCACATCCATAGGTTCATGCGTCACGGGATCATAACTCGTTAGCAAGCGTTTACATGTTTTTACCTGATCCGACCAATTTCCCTCCGTGAACTGAATATAGAAAACTCGTTCAGATTGCGTTACCTCCATCGATAAATCTGGAGGAAAAGAAATATAGGTTAGTCCTTTAGTATTGATCCATTTTTTTATCGGAAAATGTTCATGAATAAACGGATTTTTAAAAGAATGAAGAGGCTGGCCATCTTGATTATAAACTTTATTTTTATCCCAAAAATCGTAAATATAATCGCCTTTGGCCTCATAAGATTTTCCATCGGCAGTGACAAGTCCCGTAGTGAAATCAGTTTCCACTTTTTTAGGACTTAATTTTTGTTCTTTAGGGTTAATATAATAAAATTGCTCACCTATTTTTATAATATTTTTTTGTGCAACAATTAAATAGCCTTGTTTATCGTAATAATTACCTTTTTCATCCGTCGTAAAACCTTTTTCCTTATCAACATATTTCATCTGCTCTAAAGCTATTCTCCTACGAATTTCATCAGGCATAATCCGTTGTTCGGGATCATAATTAACAAAATATGCCTCTTTATATTGTCCATCGACGTAAGCAACGTAACGTTCTATGCCTGGTTCAAAAACAGGACTGGTAACTTGTAAATCCGAAACTTGTCTAAAATTTTTATCAACAAACTGGTATCGAGAATCTTGAGAAGAAATTTGTCCAAAAACTTTAGCCGTACGCTTCACTTTAGTTTCTGGAGCATCTTTTGCTTTAGTCATAATTCTAACAATAAAACACAAGTTTTAAAAATTACAAAGTTTATGTTTTATTAATAATTTTTTTGTGAGCCCTATAACAAAAGAAAAATCTTAATATCAGAAAAACGGTTGAATTTTAGTTAAATTTTTAAAAAATCTTTTAAAATCAAAGTATTATGATAAATTTGGCAACAAAAACCTTATAATAATAAGGCTCATAAATTCTTTTGCCAAGAAACTTTAATTAGAGAAAAATTTATCCATTCGCTATATAAGCTATAGCAACTGTTTTTTGAAAAATACTTTATTTAATGAACAACCGGAGCGACATTGGGAGCTGGATTAGCATTCTGTGGAGCAGATGATGCCGCTTTATCCCAAATGACATCCATACGAGTTCTGCCACCCGCTTCATTTTTAATATCTACCGATAAAAAGTGAGTGTAACCTAACTTAATATTATCTAAATTTTTATCGGGTTTTGGGAAAACACAACTTATTTTGGAAGTTTTATCTGTTTCTTGCACAACACATTCGGATTTAATTATCTTTGCTGGTGCAGGTGGCGTATTTGAAGTAGTTGGCAAAGCAGCCTGTTCCCAAATTAATTCCATGTCGTTTTTATAGTCATTGCTTCTGGCTTGAACTTTCATTCCAGGAATATTTAAATCCCAATTACCTAATTTTGGCGCGTTAGGATCTTGAGGATCTCTATAATTTCCAACAAACGCCCTATTTTTTCCATCTTTAGTTTGTACATGCTCCCATTCTCCAGGACGTTCTTGGATCATTGCTGGTTCTACTGGTGTGGTTTCAGTTTGCTCTGGAGCATCAGGCTCTTCTTCATGAGCTGAATCTCTTTGACTCTCTCTCGTCTCGGATAAACTATCGATTTTTTTTGAAAAATCGCCCACTTCTTTAGACAAATCGTGATAGTCACCCCTAGCTCTCTGAACAGTATCATTATACTCTTCTCTGGCTTCATCAATGCCATCTCCTTTGAAGGAAAAAGGAGATTTAGATTTTGTAGCACCCAAGGAAAAATGGGAATTTGAATTTTGATTTACATCAGTAGGAGCTGTTTCCGCTTTTTCTAAATCAGAAGCCTCAACCCGATTAAGAGCTTGGCTTGGGTCTATGACATTTCCAACAGCTTCGTTTTGAGTCTAATCAACTGGCTCAATTTCTTCAGTGGGTTCGTCTTGAACAGATTGTTCTTGATCACCAAATTCTTGAGTTTCTTCACTGGACTCTTCCGTTTGTTCAATCTGTTCTTCTTCTTCCATAAAAGTTACATCTAAAAATTAAAAACTGCCCGAAATCTTAATTCCTGCTTGTTGTAAGTGTCCTTCTTTAAATTGGCTTGTGGCTTCAACCTGACCCCAATCAAATTTCCCTCTTACACCCAATTCTTTAATCTCAGGTTTACCGTGATTCAAGCCTGGTTTAATGATGGGTTCAATTTCCGCGTCCTTTCCCACTTTAAAAGATAATGGATTTTTAAACTTATTTTGCTGGGAAGTATGAAATGTGTCTGAAATCCCTTTCATATTATTCACAGCATTGGCCTGGAGAGGATTATCAGGCTGCGCTTCCATGAGGGCGTGTCGCAATTCCGCTTCTGTCATTGGCACTCCTGGTTTCTGTCCAGAAGATCCGTTAAGAATTTCTGCAATGGATTTTTCAAACGGACTATTATCTTTGGGATGATAAGTTAAATCCAACTCTTGAGAACCGGTTTGCTGTTTTTCTTCTTCCATACACTAAAATCCTTGGACCTTGGTTACTCCGGGCTTTAATAAATCAGCTGGGATAGGTTCAGGTCCTACTCCCCACCTTATTCCAATCAAGTTTTGATGCTCCAACCTCTTTAGGTTTGTCGTGAGCATGGATTTTTTGCCAATCAAATTTCCCCTTAATTTTAAGGCCAACCTCTTCAATCTTTCCTTTTTTCAATTTAACATGAGGCTCAAATTCAACTTTTGTTCCATCCTGTGCTTCAAATGATAAAGGATTTTTAAGTTTTGGGATCTCCGCTGCCTTTCCTTCTTGCGCCAATTTTTCCGATCGGCTCTTCCAATATTCATAAGCTTGAAACCCAATGGGAGTTCCATACACCGTTTCCAGCATTTGACGATCTTTTTCAAATTGAGTGGGTTGATTAAAATTTAAATCTTTGGCAAACTGGAGTTTCTGTCCAAGGAAAGTTAAATCTTGATCGGTTTCTTTTTTAAACTCCTCCGCGACTCCAAAAGAAAACGATGATTTTTGCTGGACTTCTTGCTGCTCTTTTTCCCCGTCCATGGATACAAAAATTATCTCTCAGCGCAAAAGTGTCAAGTGAAATACAAAAACTTAATAGCGAGATGCCGCTGTTGCATCAAATAAAACCGTTAAATCATCAATGGCCAAACCATGATCGTTGATTTCCTCATCATCACGATCGAACCAACGAATCCAAAAGCTTTCACCTGGCAGAATTTTAAGGTTTTGGATTTGATAGTAAACGCTCACTTGATTAGCAGGATCGTTACCATTGATTGGACCGGCTTTAACAGATTGTGGCCCAGTAAAACCTAGGTAGTCATAGCCATAAGACCATCCCGCATTTTCAGTGTCGGCCGTAAAGTCTTCACCACCAACCCGATAATAACATTGAAGAAAAGTTTTGTGTGTGTCGTTATCGCGCCATTGTTCACCCGTATAAGAAATGGTAATTGAAGTAATGGTTTTGGAAGTGCGATTGATAAAATAAACGCCAAAAAAATTTTCTATTTTATCTCCTAGGAGCTTGCCTGCGATGCTCCCTAAAGCACGATCCGAAGAATCAAGCTTGCCAAAATGGTAAGGGAAAGGTGTTGCTAACGAACCATCGGAGGCCGCGATAAAACGAGGTGTTTTAGTTTTTTCACGATTCTCGGCCATGACATAATACCAACCAGGCAAAGTTTTGTTATTGATCCAGGGATTAGTATCGCGAGTGCCAAGACTATCAAAATTTTGGGTATAATGCTCTGCCAAGTTAGTAATCAAAACTTGAGTATAACTCTTCTCATAAAATCCTAATAGCGTGAGGAAAAATAGTAATTGGAAGCAATTTCTCATGATAGATCGTGCCGGGTTTCTAATCCGTCTTCATTTTACCACCCCAAGAAAGGATTTTGGCTTTAGCACCAGCCGCTTCCGCTTCGGCGATTTGGTTGTTGCGAACATAGGCTAAAGAAAGACTAGTCCAAAGAATTTGATCATTGGGATTAAGTTTCGTGGCTTCCTTTCCCGCTTGAATAGCCGCTTCGTAACGACCCAACTTCATTAGCGCCATGCCAAGAGCGTGCCAGCCGTCCACAAATTTCGGATCTTGATCGACACATTGTTGATAAAGCTCCACCGCTTTTTCCAGTTCGCCGATAGCCAGTTCACCGTTGGCAGCTTCGAAGAGTTCATCAGAAGTAGACATGGAAAAACTCGAAAAACGACCCTAACGGGATTCGAACCCGTGTTACTGCCGTGAAAGGGCGGTGTCCTAGGCCTCTAGACGATAGGGTCAGTTATATAACGTTATTTATATGCCTAATTTTAGCTTGAAGCGCAAATGGTTTTTATTGTTTAGTGAAAAAAAAATAAAAATCCGATCGAGCTAAACTGATCGGATTTTTAAATAGCTCAAAGGGCCAACTATTTTGCTGTCACTTCATTAAAAATATTGGTGAAAAAAGCAAAGCCAGGAGTATTGCTTACTGTTCCTTCCACTTTGATAATTAATGTCACAGGAGAGGCTCCAGCAGAAATACCAACACCTGCTCGGGTGGTTTTGGTACTTTGGAAGATAAAATCGACCCCTTTCTTCGCTAACTTACCTTTAGCAGCTTTAAATTTTCCGGCCGTTGTAAAAACTAAATTAGTCGGTTCATTGGTACCTCCAAAAGCCTTGTAAGAAACTTTAGTCACAGGATTGACATCTGACGAAACAAACCCTTTAAGATTAAAGCCCTTAGCGCCTTTAAATTTAAGTTTTTTATCTTTCTTGGGCTTCTTGAGATCCACTGCGACTCCTGGCAACGGTGCGCTGAAAGTAATAGCAACATCGTCTATCCCTAAAATATGATCTTCAACATTAAAACCAGCGTCATCAACATCAAACCAGCGAATTGCAAAACTTTCTCCTGGGGGAATGTTTAACCCTTCAATAGAATTTTGTATGATTTTTTGATTAGCTGGATCGCTTCCATCAAGCTGACCGATTCCAGCATTTTTAGGAGAAACAAAATTGAATTTAGGAGCTGGAGTCCAACCTGTATGGACAGGATCTGCTATGAAATTAGTTCCCCCTCCCACGCGATAAAAGAATTGCAAAGATTGGATCAGATTTGTACTATCTCTCCATTGCTCACCTTTGTAAGAGAGATCAACCTTTGTAATAGTATTACTAGAGTCATTTTTAAAGATAGCCCCATAGTAGTCTTCTATTAAGAAAATAAAGATAAGCCCAGCGCTACTCCCTAAAGCTCTATCTGGTGAGTTATTGCTACCAAGATTAAAAAAGCCAGCAATTGCACTTCCCCCATCATTAGTGACTAGTCCTACAGTAGGAAAATCATTCGTTCCATTAACCCCAAGATTGTAAAACCAACCGGGTAGAGTTAAATTATTAGCCCAATTCACATTGGTTGTTCCTAGATCGTCAAAATTTTGAGTATAAGTCTGAGGCAAATCACCACTAATTGAAATTTGCGAATGTCCCCAATGAATAAAACTCAAAAAAGCTATAATAGAAAGAGATTGTGTTATTTTTTTCATAGTAATTTCCTTTATTAAGCAGCCTTTAATAACAGAAATTAAAAGTCATACAATACAAAAAAGTTTAAAATAAATAAAAAAGCCGATCATTTAAATGATCGGCTTTAAAAATTTATTATTTTACCTTAACATCGAGTAAATACGTTGGTAAAAATAACTGTTATTATGTGTGCACCTGTTATTTTGACAAGCAACGTCACAGGGCTAGATCCCGAAGCAATACCAACACCAGCTTTTGTTGTCTTAGTGCTTTGGAAAATATTTTTTACATTCTTTTTCTTAGCTAGCTTACCCTTAGCCACCTTAAACTTACCCGCATCAATAAAGGTCAAGTTAGTCGGGCTGTTCGTCCCGCCAAATACCGCATACGATGCTTTTGCAACCGTATTACTTTCAGAGAAAATAAAGCCCTTAACTTTAAAACCTTTTTGCCCTTTGAACTTCAATTTCTTACCTACTTTAGGTTTTTTGAGCTCAATCGTTACCCCACCCAAAGCAGGTTTATTGAAAGTCACCGACACATCATCAATTCCAACACCTTGGTTTGTAGTCGATAAATCATCAAATCAGCCCATCGAATCCAAAAGCTTTCCCCCGGAGGTATATTTAATCCACCAATCGAAGAAGTTAGCAAAACACGATTAGCCGGATTATTACCATCCAGCGCGCCCGAGCCAAAGTTCTGTAATGTAGTAAAATCCAATGCATCTTGAGAAGTCCAACCCACATTACTAACATCAGCTATAAAATCGGTTCCCCCTACGCGATATAAAAATTCGAAAGCGTATGAGGAAATAGCGTGTTATCCTCCCACTGTTTCTCAAACGTATGAAAATTACTCACTTGATTCACCGTTTCACTGCTATTATTGATGAATTGAGCACCGTAAAAATGCTCTAAAACCACAACACCGGCAAATAATCCAGAAATACTACCCATGGCACGATCTGACGAGTTAGCAGAACCAAAATTATAAGTAAATGCCGTCGGAGTCACTGACCCATCCGTAGCAAATAATTGAAAAGCTTCAATATTACCTCCACCATTAGTAGTAATTTGATAAAACCAGCCTGTTAGGGTGCTATTATTGGTCCAATTCACACTGTTAGTACCAAAATTGTCAAAATTTTGAGTATAAGTTTGCGGCAAGTCACCACTAATTGAGATTTGTGCATGTCCCAAGTGAATAAAACTCAAAAAAACTGCAGTAGAAAGAATTTGTGTTATTTTTTTCATAGTAATTTCCTTTATTAAGGAGCCTTTGATAACAGAAATTAAAAATTACACAATACAAAAAAGTTTAAAATAAATAAAAAGGCCGATCCCAAAGCATTGGATCGGCCTTTCAATAAGCTAAAAATACTATCTATTTTATCTTAACATCACTAAATGTATTAGTGAAAGTCACTTGGCTTGCATCATTACTACCACCAAAGATTCTCACTAACAATGTCACAGGCCCTTCAGTTACCCCCACACCTGGCTTGGTCGTTTTCGTGCTCTGCACTATAGCTTTGACTCCTTTTTTCTTGAATAATTTGCCTTTAGTCAAAACCTTAAATTTACCCGCATCAATAAAGGCCAAATTGGTCGGACTGTTGGTTCCACCAAATGCCGCATAGGAAGCTTTAGTCACTGTATTACTTTCAGAGAAAACAAATGCTTTCAATTTAAAGCCTTTGCTACCTTTAAACTTCAGTGTCTTACCCACCTTCGGCTTTTTCAACTCAATCTTTACACCCCCCAATACTGGCGGTGGATTGATCCCATCAAAGGTAATATTAACATCGTCAACTCCTAAGTGATCACCATTTCCCGTATCAGCAAGATCAGACCAACGAATCCAAAATGCCTCACCTGGAGCTAAGTTAACCGAAATATTACCATTAAGCGCTGTACGATTACCAGGGGCATTTCCGTCAATAGGCATGTTCATTGCCGCATTATTAGGACTGCTAAAATTAAGAGCAGGAAACGCTGTCCAACCAACATTATTAGTGTCTCCGATAAAATCAGTACCACCTACGCGATAAAAAAAGTCGAGCGTTCCAGGAGTCATATTATTGTTATCTCTCCATTGTTCACCATTATAAGCAATGCTAACATTGGTGATTGTACTTAGAGAGTTATTAACAAATTGGACGCCGTAAAAAAACTCACTGAGTGGAGGAAAACCAAATATACCGAGTCCAGGACGAGCACCCAAGGCTCTATCAGTGTCAGCGATAGTTCCCAAATTGAGGGGGGCAGCCGCTGTGAAAAGATCAACTGTTCCATCGGCTGCGGCAAGTTGTGCTACAGGTCCTGCATCCACGGTATTCGTTGTGCGAACATAAAACCAACCTGGAATAGTTGAATTATCTGTCCAAGTAACATTGTTCGTTCCCAAGCTATCAAAATCCTGGTTATAATTCTGAGGCAAACTGCCTGTAATTGAGATTTGTGATTGTCCTAAGTATGCAAAACCTACCAAGCTTGCAACACAAAGAAATTGTGTGATTTTTTTCATAAATAATTTCCTTTTCTCCTGAATTAATTTTTGAAGATAATTTACGTTAGAGAATAAAAAAAAATTTGCAAGTCAAATTAATTAATTCGCCCAAATTTCTTTTCTAACTCGCTATGATTCAAAAGAATAAGTGTTGGTCGACCATGAGGACAAGTATAAGGTAAATCGCAAGCCAGCAGATCCTCAATCAGCCGATCGACTTCTTCATGGCGAATCTTATCATTAGCTTTAATAGCCTTTCGACAAACCGTGCGAGTGATAACTTCCTCGCTAAAATGACGTTTTGTCTTCGTTTCATTACCTTGAGTTTGCAATTCGTCCAAAATATCCTGAACTAAGGAAGCAATTTTTTCGTGAGGAAAAAAAGGAGGCACAGCTTCAATAATAAAACTATTTTTACCAAACTCCTGAATTACTAACCCTGCTTTTTCAAAAGAATCTCGGACCGATTTTAAAAAAGCAGTTTGCGACGGAGAAAGCTCTAATGAAATAGGAACTAATAACCGCTGACTTACCGCCGCACCTGCAATTTTCTGTTTCAACACCCGCTCAAAAAGAACCCGCTCATGAGCCGCATGCTGATCAATAATAACCAGTCCCTGCTCCGATTCAGCAATAATATAAAGCCGATTTACAATACCCAGTAAACGCAAACGCAAAGGCCCATAATTTTCGTAATTCTTATTTTGCGTCTGAGGTTGCACTCGAGACAAAGGCAGAGGCAAATCCAAAGGTGTTGCTTGCGACGATGGCAAAGCATCTGGAATCACAACTTGCGCTAAAGAAACAGCCGGTGCATACGAATGAACAACCTGTTCAGCGATAACCGCGACAGGCGATGCCACTTGAGATGACACCTGATCATAAGAAGTGTTCAAAGAAACCGCCAAAGGCGTAGACTGAGGCGTTTGAAGCGCGTTTCGAATAGCAGCCACTAAAAATTGGCGAATCTGAAAATCTTCGCGAAACCGAATTTCACGTTTAGCAGGATGCACATTCACGTCGACCGTTTCCGCAGGAACCTTCAAAAAAAGAACCGCAATAGGATGTCGCCCTTTCATCAAAGCATTTTGATAACCCTCGCGAATCGCATAATACAATGTGCGACTTTCCACAGGACGCGCATTCACAAACCAATACTCATCCGTCTTCGCACTACGACTCACCCCCGCTCGCCCAATCCAGCCCTCCAAACACAAACCATGCTCCTGCGCTTTCACCGGCACCAATTGCTTCACCCATTCGCTCCCCAACACATCCTCCAAACGTCGCTCTCCCGAAGAAGTCGCAGGCAATTGATAAAGCGTTTTGTTGTCGACTCGATAAGTCCATCCCACATCCGGATGC
Source organism: Verrucomicrobiia bacterium (assembly GCA_041395165.1). GTDB lineage: Bacteria > Verrucomicrobiota > Verrucomicrobiia > JADLBR01 > JAIBCM01 > JAIBCM01. The sequence goes on along the minus strand of JAWLBA010000001.1, from coordinate 162,504 downwards.
GCCAAAGCATAAGTTCGAAACAACTGCTCCAAATGCCCCGCTTCCGTTTCCACGGAACGCAAAAATTTTCGGCGCCCGGGCACATTAAAAAAAAGGTTTTTCACCTCGATCTGCGTCCCCGCAGGCACGCCAATCTCCTTCACCGTCTCAATCTTTCCGCCAGCAATAAAAATCTCTGTACCGCTCGCCGCACCGGGTTCTGCTGTGCGCAACCGAAACCTTGAAATCGAAGCAATACTCGGAATCGCCTCACCACGAAAACCCAAAGTATGAATTGCTTGAATATCTTGCGTAGTTCGCACCTTACTCGTGGCATGCCGCTCCAGACAAAGCAACGCATCATGACGATCCATCCCATGCCCCTCATCCGTCACACGAACCAGTTGACGCCCTCCCACTTCCACTTCGATATCAATCTTTTTTGCCCCCGCATCAATACTATTTTCGATCAACTCTTTTAAAACCGATGCCGGACGCTCAATCACTTCGCCGGCAGCAATCTGATTCGCCACCAATTCATCGAGAAGCTGAATGCGATTAGGCATGAAATTTGCTTCAACTATTTTTGAGACCAATCAATTCCAACAAGCGCGTCAAATCATCTGCATTATAATAATCCAGCTCAACCCGGCCTTTACCTTTTTTGTCGGGATGTTGAACAATACGCACGTTCGTCGTGAGATGTTGACGAAGTCGCGCTTCTAAATCGCGAAGGTAAGCAGGTTGCGAAAAAGCTAAAGAACCACCAGAACGCGCTCGCGAACGTTTCGTTTTTCCTAACCCTTGAATCAAAATCTCCACCTGCCGCACCGAAAGATTTTCTTTGATGATACGATCCGCAATTTGTCGTTGCAAAGAAGCTTCTTTTACTCCCAACAAAACTTTAGCGTGACCTGGAGACAAAAGATTTTGTGCCACAAAGTTTTTAACGCCTGATTCCAATTCCAAAAGTCGCAATGCATTCGCCACGCTCGCACGCGCTTTCCCCACTTTTTGCGCGATTTGGTCTTGAGTGAGATCATATTGGGCTTGCAACTGAGCATTGCCTTCTGCTTCTTCAATGGCATTGAGATCTTGCCGTTGCAAATTTTCGATAAGCGCAATTTCCAACAATTCTTCATCATTCGGTGAGCGCACAATCACGGGAATTTCCTGCAGTTGAGCCAACTGCGCTGCGCGCCAGCGACGTTCCCCAGCAATAATTTCGTAATGATCGCCCTTCCTACGAACCAATAAAGGTTGTAAAATGCCTTGGGTGCGAATGCTAGCAGCCAGCTCTTCCAGACTTTCTGTAGAAAAATTTTTGCGCGGTTGAAAAGGACAAGGTTGCAATAAATGATGAGAAATTTTTTGAACCGTGTCTTGCGAAGGCAACGCGCGAACCGGATTGGAATTAGCATTCAAGAGCGCGTCCAAGCCACGCCCCAGCGGCCCAGAAGATTTAGCAGGTTGAGTTGACATTGCAGAAGATTAAACTTTTGTTAAGATCACGTCAATCATGAGCCGCTGGTTATTCGTAAGTATCTTTATTTTTTGGACTATCACAGGCTGTTCGTCTCATCAAGAAGCACTACAAATTTTAAAGATCGATCAAAAAGAGTTAAAAATCGAGCTCGCCGATTCACCACAAGAATGGGCCAAAGGATTAATGTATCGAAAAACGCTGCCTGAAAATCAAGGCATGCTTTTTGCATTTCCTCAAGCGCGGCGCGCTTCGTTTTGGATGCAAAACACCTATGTGCCACTTTCCATTGCTTTTATCAATCGCGAAGGCGAAATTCTCGAAATTCATGATATGCAGCCTTTGGATGCCACGCCAATTCAAAGTTTAAGCAGCGATATTTGGTTTGCTCTGGAAGTGAATCAAGGATGGTTTGAACGGAATGGAATCGAAGCTGGTGATTTTTTAGATGCAAAAAAATTTCAACCTCTTTTGACTAAATAATAAGTCGACCAGGTTTGGTGTGCCTCCAAATAAGTCATCTTTTTTCCCGAATTCAATGCATTCGGCGGCGCACTCCAAGGTTCCACACAAAGATAAGGAGAATCCAATTTCGCTGTCCAAAGCGCGCAACAGGGCAAAGTATTGCCATCAGCTTCAATGACTGTGGTTGCACCCGAATCACGATTGACCAGTTCAAAACGAAACTGAGTAATGCCCTCATAAAAACGCGTCTGCGCCAAAGAAGAGTTCAAAAGAATTTCTTTAGCTTCGGGCTTGATCGGATCCGCAGCGGGCCCACTCACTAAATAAAGCGCTTCCGCCTCCGGCACGCGCAGAAGATAAGCCGATTGCGGCGCGTCTAATTGAAGATAAGGATGAAAACCCAAATGAATCGGCATGGGCTCGGAAGATAAATTTTTAATCTGCGCTTCAGTTTTTAATCCTGCCTCGCTCAAAGTATAAGTCAGTTGAAACTCAAAATCCCACGGAAAAAGAAGTTGAGTTAACGAGTTACTAGTAAGAAAAAGTGTTGCCGAATCCGAAGTGTGATGAACCAATTTCCAAGGCAGATAACGAGCAAAGCCGTGTTGCGGCAGGGCAAACAATTTATTTTGATGCTGATAAGTATGCAGCTGATCATTATGGCTCACCTTGCCTGCGATGGGAAAAAGAATCGGGCTACCAAAATAAATTTGTTTGGGATAAAGCGACCAAGCATTTTCCGGAAAATGAATAACAGGCCGATTTTCCACCGTGTAAGAAAATAAAATACCGCCACAAGCAGGAGCAATGCGCGCTTGCTGATTGTTATATTGCAGTGTGAGAAAAGGCTCAGGCGAGTTCATTAGCAGCTGAGGATAAATCGAGTTGCAGCAGGAGCAATTCTAATTTTTGATAAGGTTCTGTACCGCCTTCAAAAAAATGGAAATAAGCTTGAAAAATAGTTTCTAAATTATCCAACCAATACGAAAACGGCTGTTTAGCTGCCTGATGGGCCACCCGAGCGATCCGAAAAGGCGTGGGTAATTTCCCTTCTGCATTGCGCGTGAAAATCGTTTCTGCTTCAGACTTCCACTTCACTGTGTAACCGGAACTCGGCATTAACCATTTTTTGTCCAATAAAATACGACATTGCACAACCAATCGAATGTGATGCGCCAGATTCACCAAAAGTCCCATGGGATTTTCTTCCTGAAATTGAAGTTGCCTCAATAAAACAATGGCGCGATCAAATCGATTTTCCACCACTGCATCGCACCACGCCCACAGACTCTCTTCGCTGGAAGGCGAAATCATTTGCTCCACATCATTCAACGTAATCTGAGATTTTTGTGCGGAATATAAATAAACCTTTTCCGCTTCCTGTTGCAACAATCGATGATCCGAACCACAAAGTTGCACCATCGCATCAACCGCTCGAGGATCAATGCGTTTACTCCAATTCTTAAAAAGTGTCTCCACAAAATGGGCAGCTTGATTTTCCCAATTCCTTTTTTGCCCAGTCGCTGGAAGATCGAACAGTTCGGTTTGACAAAATTTCTCTAACTGTTTGAAAGTCGTGCGACGCTTATCAGGCTTCGGAGCCGATAGTAAAAAAAGGGTTCCCGGCAAAATTCCCTTTTCTCTTTTTTCCAAAAGCCCAATCAACGCCTCCACAGCCTCTTGCACCGCATCAGATCGATTGAAAGGCAAATCACTCAAGAAAGTTGCGTTCTTTAGCCAAACTAATCTTTTATCGCCCAACAAACTCGAAGTTTGTAACGCTTCTAACGTTTTGCCTAAAATCGTAATGGTGGCGTCGGCCGTTTCTACCCAACCATCTAAAATTTCTAAAGCCCACTCATTTTGAGGTGAAAGCTGTTCGCAAAGCTTTTTAGCGCGCTGCTTAACCTGAAGCTCGTCCGAACCGGTAATAAAATAAGCGGATTGGTTTACCATGTCACAATTAGACTAGATAAATCATTTCAAATTTGAAATTTCAAATTTGAAATTAAAGTTAAGTGCGCTTAACTCTGAATCTATGGAATGGCTACACGCGCCTTGGCGAATGGAATATCTCACACAAAAAGGAGAAGATCGGCGTTGGATTTTTCAGGAAATCATCCAATCAAACGAAGACGAAAAAAATCTGGTCCTAGTGAGAGCAAAAAGTTGCTTGGCACTCCTGAATAAATTTCCCTACAGCACCGCTCATACAATGATTGTGCCTTATCGTGTTATCGGAGATTGGACGGATTTGTCTGAAACCGAAATGCTAGAGCTTATGACATTAAGTCAGCGCCTAATCAAAGTCATACAACAAGAATTCAAACCTGATGGCATGAACCTAGGAGTCAATTTAGGCGCTGCAGCAGGCGCAGGCATTGAAAATCATTTGCATCTTCACATCGTGCCACGCTGGTTGGGCGATCATAATTTCATGACCGTAGTCGGGGCCACACGTGTTTACCCAAGTGAACTTCCGGAAATTTGGAAACGGTTGAAACCTCGTCTCACTTAAAACTCATCGCCTTATGAATCAATCGAAGCAAGTTTTTATCTAAATTAAGATTTCTCGTTTCCTCAAAAGAAAACCATTTTAATTCATGGCTTTCGTCGCTGACCTGCAAATTGTCACGTTGCGAAGCCGCAAAAACAAATCGAACATCATAATGAAAATGAGCCGGCTCCTGGCGCTTAGCATTCACAGGAATTTCATGAATATCGAGATCGATAAAAGTTTGAGAGAAAACTTTAAAGAAGTCATCCCTGATTCCTCTAGCGCCTCGCGATAAGCCACCCCCAAAATGTTCTCATTGCCATCGCAGTGACCACCAAATTGTAGCCATTTATTTAAGATGCGATGATGATTTAATAAGATAGATTTATTTTCAGGATCGATAATTAACGCACTCCCTGTGAAATGAGCCGGAAAACAGTCGCGATAAAAGCATCGCGATTCATTTGAAGTAAATGCAACATCTTAAAATCGAAAATCTTCCTCGTCTGAAGACGGAAACGACGCATTCTGCAAACTACTCAATAATGAAAACATATATGATATTATCTTCGATAGAATTTTTACTGCAATGATAGAACTAGCGCTTTTTAATAAAAATCGGTAATCTCACAAAAAATTATGAAATTAAAAGATTTGAAATTAGCTTTTTTAATGGTTTTTTTATCAGGCTGTGCAGCGCCTCGGCAACAGTTGAATTTGCCTTACCAACGAATGATGCCTGCGGATGAGGTAACTCGATTACATATTTTCTTGGATCGAAGCGGATTTGGTCCGGGTAAATTGGATGGGCAACGCGGCGAATTTACCGAAAAAGCGTTGGCGCGTTTTGCTCGTTCGCGCGGGTTAAAAGTTAATTCTCCTGACCAAATCGAACGCCAGTTGCCGCTTCGCCAAATCAATCCGATTTACACTTTTTACCGAATTACCCCAGCGGATGCCGCTCGAGTCGGTTCTTTATCTGAAAAAGTAGAAGATCAAGCCAAACAACGCGGATTGCCTTACACCTCTTTACTGGAATTTGTAGCAGAACGTTATCATAGCGATCGCGCTTTTATACGTGCCATTAATCCTGGCAAAAACCTAAATCAACTTCGAGTGGGTGACACAGTTCGCGTGCCCAATGTCGCGCCTTTACAAGTCGAAACCTTGCGACAAAACGGCTACTTAATTCCAGCCAATCCCGCGTTATCCAATCGCCATGTCGAAGTCAGTCTACATGCGCGCATGTTGGAAGTTTTCGAAGGACAGCGTCTCATCGCTGCTTTCCCCATTACTCCCGGCTCCAGCTCCATTCCGGCGCCACGCGGTAACTGGAAAATTGTCGTAATGGCTTCAATGCCTTATTTTCGACATGACGAAAAAATGTTAAATGAAGGCATTCAAAGCACCAATTTTCATCAGTTGCCACCTGGCCCGAATAGTCCTGTGGGTGTGATGTGGATGGGTTTGAATCGTCGAGGCATCGGATTGCATGGCACGAATAATCCCGAAACCATTGGACGAGCAGCAAGTCACGGCTGCATTCGTTTAGCCAATTGGGATGCCGTAAAGTTAAGTCGACTCGTTTCCGTAGGCACACCTGTAATCATTCGTTGATTTGAATGAAACTCGATTGCGTCTAAGATAAAGATTATGAATCGAACCATTGCTCGCATCGCTTGGATTGTCGGAACTTTGCTTTTGCTCCTTATCATCGCCGTAGGATCAGCCAATTATTATATCAACCAACCCGCCTTCAAAACGCGCGTGGAAAAAATGGTGTCAAAAGTGGTTAAAATGCCAGTGAAATTTGACGCATTAAAAATCCGTTGGGATGGCATCCGAGTCAAAAATCTTACCCTGCCCTATGCCGACGGCAAAAGTCCAACTCCTTTTGCTCAAGTTAAAAACTTGGGACTTTCCTTTTCTTTTTTACGTTTACTGACAGGAAAAGTGGTTTTAGACGCCATTATTTTGGATTCCCCTCGCATAACGCTCCAAGAATTTTCAACGGGAAAAAGGCAATAAAATAGAGCTTCAAAAAACCTAAAAAAGCCGAAGAAAAAAATCAGCAAGCAAACAAGAAAACCAAACACCCACGCTTCCCGAAACTGAAGAGCCTTCCTTACCCACTCGCGCTCCCAAACAAAATCGTTTCGATGTCGATGAAGTGAAAATTGCTGATGGCGTGTTTCAATTTTGGGATAGCAAACAAAAAGCGAAAGTGCGTTGCGAAGGCATTCAAGCCAATGGAGATTTTCTTACTGCTCCCAACGAATTGCAAAGCCAAGGCTCGCTAAAAATTCAAACCATTGTTATCGATCCGAACATCGAATTAACCCATTTCAAATCACCTATTATTTATACCAACGAAGTTTTGCTTTTACCCAATTTTCAAAGCGATCTCTATAAAGGAAAACTCTCCGGTCGTTTTCGCGCGCGTTTTGACAAAGAGCAAAAACCGTTCCGTAGCAAAATCAATGTCACAGACTTTGATTTGAAAAATTTCATAGAAACACGCAGCGACAAAAAAAGTCCAATCGAAGGCAAAGGCAATCTTAATTTTGAAGGACAAGGCGCTTTCGAAGACGCCAAAAACATCGCTGGGAAAGGCGATTTTCTCGTAAAATCTTTTCGAGCAGAGGGTCTAAAATTTTTTCGTGAAATAGGAAGTATCATTGGTGTTCCAGGTTTGGCTGATATTACTTTTGATGAGGTGATCGGAAATTTTTATATCAAAAATCAACAGGTCGTTATCGAAAAAGTAGAAACTCGGCCCAAAAATAACACCACTTTCATGGAAGGCCGAGGCACAATCGATTTTGAAGGAAATTTAAATTTCAGTGGCTCAGTCACACTGAATTCCGGTTTAATTGGAGGACTTGGTCAACTACTGAACAAAGTCAAAATTAAAAGCAAAGAAGGCACGCTCACCATTCCCTTTAAAGTTACCGGAACAACAGAAAATCCCAAAGTCCAAGTCATTTCCTTCGACGGAGCTGGGGAAGCGGTGAAAGGGTTATTGGATTTGATCCCAGACATTAAATTCTAATACTCAATTCCCTCAATTATTTACAGAGCATTGGCGTTCTCTCCACCCACAAAATCAACGATTGCGAGTCAAGAAAAGCTTGTTAGAGTAAGACACTTTTATTTTTTATGATGACTTCGGCCCAAATTCGTCAAAGTTTTCTCGATTTTTTCCAATCGAAGCAACACACCATCGTACCTTCTTCGAGTCTCATGCCTGACTCGCCCAATCTTCTTTTTACCAATGCGGGCATGAATCAATTCGTGCCATTTTTCCTGGGGCAAAAAAATTGCCCTTATCGTCCCGCGCGTGTCGCTGACACACAAAAATGCATTCGTGCAGGCGGCAAACACAACGATTTGGAAGACGTGGGATGGGACACTTACCATCACACTTTTTTCGAAATGTTGGGCAACTGGAGTTTTGGCGATTATTTTAAAAAAGAAGCGATCGAATGGTCTTGGGAGATCATTGTAAAACATTGGAATTTCCCTCCCGAACGACTTTACGCCACCGTTTATCAACCTGCAAGTGGCGACCCCTCCGAATTTGATCAAGAGGCCTATGACATTTGGGAACGCATTTTCCATACAGCCAAACTGGATCCCAAAATTCATATCGTGAATGGAGGGAAAAAGATAACTTTTGGATGATGGGCGACACGGGTCCTTGCGGTCCTTGTTCCGAAATTCATTTCGATTTGACGCCCAAAGGAGATTCCCAAGGCAAACTCGTCAATCAAGGCGACGCGCAATGCATCGAATTTTGGAATCTAGTTTTCATTCAATACAATGCAACCGCCGATGGGCAACTTCATCCCCTTCCTGCGCGTCACGTTGACACGGGCATGGGCTTTGAACGCGTTGTCAGTTTGATACAAGGCACGCAGAATTTTCAATATTTTGATCGCTTGGCATCGAACTATGATACCGATATTTTTCGACCCATTTTTTTATCGTTAGAAAAATTGTGCGATAAAAAATATACGGGTTCCTTGCCCGCTTCTCGTGGACCGGGAGCGACAGAACAAGAAAAAGTCGATGTCGCTTTTCGCGTAATCGGTGATCACATACGAACACTGAGTTTCTCCATTGCAGACGGCATTTTGCCCTCCAACGAAGGACGCGGCTATGTGTTGCGCCGAATTTTGCGTCGTGCAGTGCTCTACGGAAGAAATTTAGACATTAAAAAGCCTTTTCTCGCTCAACTTGTGCCCGTACTCATTGAACAAATGCGATCGGTATTCCCTGAGCTGCATCATAATCAAAATCAGATCAAAACCATTTTACGCGGCGAAGAAGAGAGCTTTCACCGGACTTTGGAGCGTGGCATGACTTTGTTTCACCAAGCCCTCAGCCAACTTCATGGTCAAAAAATTTTCCCAGGCGAAGTAGCATTTGAACTTTATGACACTTACGGTTTTCCATTCGATTTAACGGAACTTTTGACGCAAGAAGCCGGCGTTTCCGTGGATAAAACAGCTTTCGAATCGTACATGGAAATCCAGCGTAAACGATCCCAAGCTGCACAAAAGAAAACAACCATTGAAGTTACTGAAGCTTTAGACCAGGATGCCACACTCTTTGTCGGCTATGATCGGCTAAAAGAAGAAAGTCACATTGTCGCCATTAAAGATAATCTTATTGCAGTGGAGCAAACACCTTTTTATGCAGAAATGGGCGGACAAGTAGGAGATAAGGGGTTGGGTGAAACCTCCAATTTAAAATTTGAAATCTCTAACACTTTCCAATCTGCTCAAGGCACATTTTGGCATGAGCTAAAAAAAACGATCCCTTGCCAAATCGGCGACAAAATAAAATTAACGGTAGATTCAAAAAATCGCCAACTCATTCAAGGCCATCACAGCGGCACACATCTTTTGAACTGGGCATTACGAAAAACGCTCAGCTCCTCAGTAAAACAAAAAGGCTCTTACGTAGGGCCAGACCATTTACGATTTGATTTTTCTTGCCCTCAAGCCGTAGAAGATAAAAAAATCAAAGAAATTGAATCGCAAATCAACGATCGCATCAAGCAAGGCGATGAAGTGAAATGGTATGAAGAAAGTTATGACTTGGTAAAAAATGATCCCACCATTTTACAATTTTTCGGCGAAAAATATGGTGAGATCGTAAGAATCGTAGACATCGGCGGCTACTCAAAAGAGCTTTGTGGCGGCACACATGTGCGCAATACAAAAGAGATCGGCTTTTTTAAAATTATTTCCGAAAGTGCCATCGCAGCAGGAGTGCGACGTATTGAGGCAGTCGCAGGGGATGCCATTTTTAATTATTTAACAGAAGCTGAAAAAAAACAAAATGAACGTTTTAACACATTGCAACACAAACGGGTTTTCTCAGAAACATTGCCCGAATTAAATCTCACACTCACCACCTCTCTTTCTCCTGAAAAAGTCTGGGAACAATTCGAGAAACGAGAAGAAATTTTGCTAAAATTGGAGGCTGAAACACGCGAATGGGTCAAAGAACAACAAAAATTGGAGCTCGTCCGTTTTAAAGAAGAAGCCTTTGCCATCGCTCAAGAAATTTTAATAGAGAACAAAGACAAGCCCCACATAAAAAATCTCGGCGAACGAGAAGTTAAATTGCTACCATTTATTATCGATGGCTTGAAAAACAAAATGAAACAAGTCGTGGTTTTGGGAGCGCAACAAAAAGGGCGAGCCAACATCATAGTTTGGGTGCCGCCAACATTAGTCGATCGGTTGCATGCTGGAAAATTAATTCAAACGATTATACCTTTCGTGGGCGGCAAAGGTGGCGGCCGACCTGACTTGGCTCAAGGTGGTGGTGATCAAGTCGAAGGCTTGAATCCAGCTTTAGAAAAAGCAAAAGAGTTGTTGAGTTAAGTTTATGAAACGAAAAGCGCTTCAGAACAAAGCAAGTTTCGATTCCATCGAATCGGTTATTAAAGATATCCGCGCAGGCAAATTAGTGATCGTCGTAGACGATGAAGATCGCGAAAACGAAGGAGATTTAGTGGGAGCGGGCGCGAAAGCCACAATAAGCTCTATCAATTTTATGGCAACGCATGGGCGCGGCTTAATTTGCGCGCCAATCACCTTAGCTCGTGCGAAACAGTTAGGCTTGCAACGCATGGTTTTGGATAATCGCGAAACATTTAAAACTGATTTCACCGTTTCGGTTGATGCTGCACGTGGTATTTCAACAGGCATTAGCGCTTCGGATCGCGCCCACACCATTCGCCTGCTTGCCAGTCAACGATCCAGCCCACGCGATCTGGTGCAACCGGGTCATATTTTCCCTTTGCAGGCGAAAGAAGGTGGTGTGTTGCAACGCAGTGGACACACAGAAGCAGCCGTAGATTTAGCACGATTAGCGGGTCTCGATCCCACGGGTGTGATTTGCGAAGTGCTTAATGAAGATGGTAGCATGGCACGCTTACCGCAGCTGCGTCTTTTTGCTGCAAAACATCATTTAAAGATTTGTTCCATTAGCAATTTGATTGAGTTTCGACGTCGCAAAGAAAAATTAATTGAACTGGAGCAGGTCGTGAAAATGCCAACGGATTACGGCAATTTTATTTTGCATTTATTTCATTCGGTATTGGACGGTCAGCATCATCTTGCCTTGGTGAAAGGAAAAATCGATAGTCGAAAACCCATTTTGGTTCGAGTGCATAGCGAATGTTTAACAGGTGACGTGTTTGGCTCCAGGCGATGCGATTGCGGACATCAATTACATGATGCTTTACGTTGCATCGAAAACGCGGGCAACGGAATTTTGGTTTATATGCGCCAAGAAGGACGCGGAATCGGTTTCGCCGCCAAAATACACGCCTATCGTTTACAAGAAAAAGGCTTGGACACAGTAGAAGCCAATGTGAAGTTGGGTTATCCTGCCGACTTGAGAGAATATGGTTTGGGCGCACAAATTTTGTATGAGTTGGGTGTGCGCAAAATTCGTTTACTCACCAATAATCCTAAAAAAGTGGTGGGATTAACCGGTTACGGGATGGAAATTGTAGAACAAGTCCCCATTCAAACCAAACCCAATCGTCACAATAAAAAATATTTAAAAACAAAACAAAATAAGTTAGGACATTGGTTGTAAAAGTTATGTTAATTTTAGCATCAAGTCTAAGTGCTGTTCATCCCCTCGCGCTAAGCCCCTTTATTTTATTGCTCGGCATGATTGCCCTAATGCCTTTTGTTAATCGACATTGGTGGGAGCACCATTATCCCAAAGTGGCGGTGGTTTTGGGACTAATCAGCGTTATTTATTATGGACTTGCTTTGAATAATTGGACACGGGTTCTTCATACGGCTCATGAATATGTCAGTTTCATTGCGTTAATCGGTTCTTTATTTGTTGTCGCTGGCGGGATTCATATTGTTGTGAAAGGAGAAGCCACGCCCTTTCGCAACTGCGTTTATCTTTTGATTGGCGCCATCTTAGCAAATTTTATTGGCACCACGGGTGCATCCATGTTGCTGATTCGACCCTGGATTCGAACCAATCGTTATCGCATTACCACTTTTCATATTGTTTTTTTTATTTTTATTGTGAGCAATGTGGGCGGATGTTTGACGCCCATTGGCGATCCACCTTTATTTTTAGGTTACTTGAAAGGCGTTCCTTTTTGGTGGGTTTTAGAACATTGTTGGGAAGCTTGGCTCATCAGTCTTTTCGGACTTCTCGCCATTTTTTATTGTTTCGATCGTCATAATTTTTTGCGCGCTCCAAAAGAAGTGCGAGAAATGGAAACTGCGAGCGAAGAATGGAAAATTGGCGGACTGCATAATTTACTTTTCCTGGGAGTTATTTTAGTGGCTGTTTTTATTTCCCAGCCACTTTTTTTAAGAGAAGCTTTAATGATAGGAGCGGCTGTTGCCTCTTATTATTTGACACCAAATTATGTGCATCGAGCTAATGACTTCACCTTTGCGCCAATCAAAGAAGTGGGTTGGTTGTTTATTGGAATTTTCGCCACAATGATGCCAGCCTTGGATTATTTATCTGTTCATGCACAACAGGGGAACATTCCTTTGCATTCAGAAATGCAATACTATTGGCTGACTGGAATGCTCTCCGGCATTTTAGATAATGCACCTACTTATCTCACCTTCTTGGCGGCCTCTTTAGGAACTTTTGGATTATCCATGGAAAAACCGAATGATGTCATGACTTATATCACACAACATGATCACCATCTTGTGGCCATTTCGTTAGGCGCTGTTTTTTTTGGTGCGATGACTTATATTGGCAATGGTCCGAATTTCATGGTCAAATCTATTGCCGAAGCAGCTGAAGTAAAAGTGCCCAGCTTTTTTGGTTACTTTCTAAAATATAGCGTTCCTATTTTGCTACCGATTCTTTTAATTATCAGTTTAATTTTTTTCTACTTTCGATTTTTTTAAGAAATACTTGCTGGATTTTTTCGCTCCATCCAACGACAAATCACAACACAAATCTCATAAAGAACCAGCATCGGCACTGCCATAGCACTTAAGGTAAAAAGATCAGAGGTCGGAGTAATCATTGCCGCTGCAATAACAATCACAACAATAGCATGACGCCGATATTTTTTTAAAAAAGCGGCATCCACAAACCCTAGCTTAGCTAAAATTAAAATAACAATGGGCAATTCAAATGATAGCCCGAGCCCCAAAAGCATTTGCACACAAAATGCGATATAATTTTTAGCCGTCCATTCCGTGGTATAGCCCATGCTGGCACTATAATTATGAAAAAAACGTAGAGTTTGGGGCAGCAATAAAAAGTAACAGAAGGCAACACCTAAAGCAAAAAGCAAGCTACCCACTATAAACGCTGGCAGCAGCATTTTTCTTTCTTGCGACGTAAGCGCTGGCAATAAAAAATTACCAAAAAAATATAACACAAAAGGAAGCGCAAAAACAAATCCTGAAAAAAAGGCCGCTTGCAAACTCAATGTGAACGCATCCGCAACACCTAAAACTCTCAGAAAATGAGCGGGATCAAGACCAGCCCAAATCAAAGGAAGATTAAAAAGTTTAAGAATCGTTTTAACAAAAATAAAGCTAACAAGCATCGCCGCGATAATGGCAATGCCACTTTTAATAATCATCCACCTCAAATCCTCTAGATGACTCAAAAAAGGCTTGGGCTCATCATGCATGGGCAATTATTAGAAGATCGCTTAAAATCAGCGTTCTTTTATTTCATTACAACACCAATTTCGGCGCGACGATTCTTTTGATAAGCGGCTTCATTGGCACCAGAAACAGCCGGTTTTTCTTCGCCGTAGGAATGAGTATAAATGCGATTTGCAGCAGCACCCAAACCAATCAAATAAGCTCTTACAGACGTTGCACGTTGTTCGCCTAAAGCACGATTGTATTCTAACGTGCCTCGCTCATCGCAATGACCTGCAATTAAAATAGATTTGCTAGTATTCTGAAAAAGCCAGGTGGCAATGCGATCCAGCTTACCTCTCTCTGAAGAGGCAATCGTACTGCTGTCCGTAGCAAAATAAATCGTGCCATTTTCCTTTCCTCCAGCGCGAAAGGTAGAATAATCGACATCTTGATCGGGATTAAAATCACCGCGTTGCGGTAATTCGCTCATGTCAGTGTAATCACCATCATAAGTTCCCGTGCCAGCGCTAGAATCGTAAGGCTTCGAACTTTTACAAGCCGGCAAAAGAAACGCAATCATCGGAAGAAGGAGAAGTAGATTTTTTTTCATTTTATTTTTATTTTAAGAATTTATTTGGAGCAACTGGGTTCCGTGCATTGACTTAACCCGGTTTTAATTTCATAAGTTTCCAGAGAAAGAGTGTCTAACAAAACTAACTGGCCATTGCGAGAAAAAACAAGGTGACGCGAATCACGAGCCCAACTCGGATCTTCATTGTTAGAACTCTTAGTGAGTTGACGCGTTTGTTGTGTTGGTAAATCGTAAAGACAAATTTGAAAGGCACCACCAATGCGGGCGTTGAAAGCAATTTTTTTCCCGTCAGGCGACCAAACCGGTTCAGTCGCGTAGAGAAAACCCGTGTTCAATCGCTTCATCTCACCACCCTGAGCCGAAGCAATATAAATTTGAGGAGATCCTCGATCGTCACTAGCAAAAACGAGTGAATTACCATTCGGCGACCAACTGGGCGAGGCTTCAGCACCGCGAGTTTTGGTAACGCGCACTAACGAACCACCGCTTGCGCTCATGGTATAAATTTCAGGATTTCCACTTTTGCTAAGGGTTAATGCAAGACGGCTGCCCGATGGCGAAAAAGCAGCTCCAGAATTTAATCCAGGAAATCCTGCAACACGATCGCGTTGACCTGTTTTCAAATTAACCACATAAACATCAGGGTAACCACTTTTATAAGATGTATAAGCCACTTGGCTAGCATCAGGAGAAAAAGAGGGCGAGCCACTGATGCTGCGATCACGAGTGATTTGGCGAACCGAAGTGCCATCCACATTCATCACATAAAGTTCTTTCGCTCCGGTCGCTTTGGAAATAAAAGTGATTTGAGTTGTAGCAATACCCGGATAACCTGTAATCGCCTGCACGACATCATCGGCAAACTGATGGATCATATCACGAGTTGCTCCTACATAAGAACGATTAAATATCACTTGATTTTGTCGCATCTCGATTAAACGACTTTTTAATGCACCACCTTCCAAAGCGCCTTCTACTCGGTAACGCGCCTGATTTTGACCAACCAATTCAATAACACCCGATTGTTGCAAATCTTTTATCAAAATATTTTTACCATCAGGTGAAACTTGAAAATTTTCGATGGAAACAGGCGCTTTACCACTACCAGTAATGACAACTTGAGCTTGAACACCAACAAGCAAGAAAAGAGAAATAACACAAATGAAATAACGCATAATTTTTCCTATAGCGACTTTTTTTTAAAATTCAAAAACAATAGAAATATCAGCAAATTGAGTGCCCAAAACCTCAGGCAAAGGCGCTCCTACGGATTTCACCTCACGAGCCACTTCTTGAATAGAATGATCAAATAAAACATTGCCTGAACTTTGTTCCAAAGTTGTTTTTAAAATATTACCGGATTTTCCCAATCGAATTTTTAAAATCGCCGTCAATTTGTTATTCACTCCCAAAGAGGGTTGACTCCATGATTGGTAATAAACATCGCGAATTAAAACAAAATAAGCATTAACCTCAGAAGTTTCTTTTACCCCATTCCAAGTGCCAGATTGGCCATCAGCTGAAGCGCTGGCCACCCCCGCCTTACCCACCCTACCTTGAAGACGATTTTTAATATCATTCGCATTCATAGCAGAATTTTCGACTGGAGAAACTTGAGCCGGCGCAGAAACGGCTTTGGAAGAGGCTATAGGAGAAGAAACGGGCAGGCGTTTGACTTCTTTGAGATTAACCGAAAACGCAGAATTTGGTTTGCTTGGAGTGGGTGTTGAAGGTTTTGCCATTGGCTTCGAAACAGGTTTAGGCGCAGGAGCAGTCAAAGGTTTTTCTGGCTTCGGAACTGGCGCTTTGACTGGTGAGGGCACCGGTGAAGCAACCCCTGCATTTCCTTTAACCAAAGCTCCTTGAGGCAATAGCTGAAGAAGCGCTATTTTTTGGGGCTGACGAAATTTTCCTCCCAAGAAAATAAATGAAATCAAAAGACAATGCAAAGCAGTGACCCATCCTAAAACGGATTTAAAATTAATATTTTCCCGAGCGCTTATAAACTCTGCCATAATTTTTTAATCTTCCACTCGCGTGATAAGACCAAACTGAGTAATGCCTGAACGCTGCAAAGCATCTAATACTTCAATAATTTTCTCATAAGCCAAATGTTTATCAGCGCGAATGCCAACCGCCACTTTCTCGTCTTGAACCTTGAGCTGATGCAATCGTGCTTCCAGCCTGTTCAAAGAAATCGCTTCCTTTTCTAAAAAAATTTCGCCCTGTTGATTGATAGAAACCATTTTTACCGATTGAAGATCTAAAGCGACGGGTGTCGGACTACTAGAGGGCGTGGCAACAGAAATACCTTGTTCCAGCAGCGGCGTCGTAATCACAAAAATAATTAAAAGAACAAAAGCCAAATCCAAAAGTGGCGTGATATTTAATTCTGCCAAAGAAGAAAAACCCGTTTTTTGCGAAAACCGTTTCATGACCGAATTTCAAGATAATGATGCTCTAATGCTGCAGCTAATTCACCCGCAAAATTGTCCATACCCACCGTGAGCGCACGAATGGTTGACACTAAATAATTGTAACCAAACATTGCAGGAATTGCGACCAACAAACCGGTCACAGTTGTCGTAAGCGCTCCCGAAACACCCGGCGCCATCGCGGCCAAATTAGCAGAGCCTGCCATTGCAACACCCGTGAAAGTATCCATCACCCCCCAAACCGTTCCCAATAATCCCAAAAAAGGTGCTCCGCTCACTGCGGTTGCTAACAACACCATTTTATCTTCCAATTTTAACGCACTTTCGCCCACCGCTCGTTCCATAGCCGATTTCACTGAATTCATGGCAGTAGTTGAAATTTTATGAGTGCTTTGAATCCGATCAATAAAAGTGTCATCTACTTCGGTTGATCCGGTTTTCTGAAAGGCGAGTTCCCGACAACCCGCACGAAAAATCTGAAATAATGGAGAACCCAAATAATGAAATGGTTTTGAAAAAAGCGTCAAAGGATTAGGATCTCTTCGAAAATCTTTCAGAAATTGAGTATTGCTGCGATGCGCCCTTCGCACTTCCAAAAGTTTAGCAACCATCACCGACCAACTAAAAATGGATCCGATTAATAAAAAAATGATGACCATTTTACCTTCGAACGTGGAAGCTTGAAATGCATACTGCAAACGGTTGACTTCAGCGAGCGGCAAAAAAAGTGGGAACATAAAAAAAGCTTTTAGCATAATTCACGCCATTTTCAAGAAAGGGAAATGATACGAATTTCATCCCACCGAGGCGGAATCAAATTCTAAGGCTCAAGCCCCAATCGGCGCAGGATTTAGCCCTTCCGGAAATGGAAAATCACCTTTATCTTTCTCTCCTTTCTTTTCTCCCGAAGAACTGGAAGAAGAAGATTCCGATTTAGGCGGAGTGGGTTTTGAAGGAGGATTAATAAGACGTCCATGCTCCAGTATCTCTTTGATATGCTGACCATCAAGCGTTTCGTATTCCAATAAGGCTTGAGCAATAGCTTCAAGTTTATCGCGATTTTCAGAAATTAATTTTTTCGCGCGCGAATAAGCGTCATCGATCAACTTCTTTACCTCATGATCAATTTCGCGCTGTGTTTCTTCGCTGTAACTGCGATTACGGCCAATGTCACGACCCAAAAAAACGAGATCTTCACGCTCATCATATTGAATCATGCCCATCTTCTCACTCATGCCCCATTCGCAAACCATCTTGCGCGCATACCACGTCGCTTGTCGAATATCGCCACTAGCGCCACTTGAAATATCGCCCAGAAAAATTTCTTCCGCCACGCGTCCACCCATGGTAACACAAAGATCATCAATCAATTCTTTACGGCGCGTGTTATAACGATCCGCCTCCGGCAACATCATGGTCACCCCTAAAGCAGGTCCACGAGGAATAATGCTCACCTTGTGCAAAGGATCGGTGTGTTCCAAAAGCAAATTCAAAATCGCATGACCCGCTTCGTGATAAGCCGTCGTCTTCTTTTCCTCCAAAGTCATTGCCATACTGCGACGTTCGCGCCCCCAACGCACCTTGTCACGGGCCTCCTCAAGTTCTGGTTGAGTCACCGCAGCCTTGCCATATTTTGCCGCCAAAAGCGCCGCTTCATTAATCACATTCGCCAATTCCGCACCAGAATAACCCGGAGTGCCACGAGCAATCACACCCAAATCCACATCAGCAGAAAGTTTAATCTTTTGCGCGTGCACTTTAAGAATTTCTTCGCGCCCTTTAATATCAGGCAAATTAATATGCACCTCACGATCGAATCGACCCGGACGTAACAATGCAGGATCCAAAACATCTTTCCGATTTGTCGCAGCAATAATAATAATCCCTTCCTGAGTATCGAACCCGTCCATCTCCACGAGCAAAGCATTCAACGTCTGCTCCCGCTCATCATTGCCACCACCCACACCATGACCACGAGAACGTCCCACCGCATCGATTTCATCAATAAAAATCAAACAAGGTGCATTACGCTTACCCTGTTCAAAAAGATCGCGCACACGCGACGCGCCCACCCCGACAAACATCTCCACAAAATCAGACCCGCTAATACTAAAAAAAGGAACATCCGCCTCACCCGCAATCGCCTTTGCTAGCAACGTTTTACCCGTTCCTGGAGGCCCTACCATCAGCACCCCCTTAGGAATTTTACCGCCCAGCTTCTGAAACTTTTTAGGATCCTTCAAAAACTCGACAATCTCTTGCACCTCCTCTTTCGCTTCCTCAACACCCGCTACATCTTTAAAGAAAATGCGATTTTTATCCCGCGCCACCATTTTACTGCGGCTTTTTCCAAAATTAAATGCGCTTTTACCCGCCATTTTGATTTGCTGACGAAACATGAAATATAAAATGAGCAAAATCAAAAGAATCGGCAAAAAACTGAAAAGGCCGGAAGCCAACCAGTTGGTGGTGTAAACCATTTTTACTGGCACCTTAGCCTCATTAAGAGTCTGATAGAGGTCGCGATTAAAATTGAGATTGATCGCCACCCAAAAATCTCTTTCTTTCCCGTCCACCACATATTTGCCGCGCAACTTTTCCTCACCCGTGGAATTGTCCACAATAACTTCCACACTTTTAATGCGATTTTCTTTTAAAGCAGTCAAAAACTCCGGTTGATAAGAAAGCTCCTTAGTAAGATTAGCCGCCCCCTGACGCGCATAAACAAACAACAACATCAGAAGCATCGCCAACGAAAAAAGCAATAGACTTCTCCAATTCATCCCGCCATCGCCCCGATTCGGATCGCGTCGCGGCGGCTTGGGAAATTTCGGCGGTTTAGACTGTGGCGGTAAATTTGACATCGGTTGCAGTATAGCCAGATTTTGTTACGGCACAACTGTTGATTTGACGTGCGTTATCTGCAAAAGATTTGATTTTTACGTGAATGCCAAAAAAACTTATCTACAAAACGGAGACTACACTTCGAAAAAAGATTCAACAGCTACCGAATTATGAAACCTAAAAGCGGGACCTGGATTGGGACTGGGATCCCGCCGAGGCGGGATTATGAACTAACGCGTTCGGCTTAACCCAGTCATTTGATAAAAGCCTTTTCCTGTCTTTTGACGTTTCAATTTATTCTCTAATCTTCTCGCTTCTGATAAAGTCATGGATGAACTTTGCCAAATGAGTTGCCATGGACCTTTATTTTTAGTCCAGCGTGATTGATGATTATTATGTTGGGCAAGTCTGACTTCTATATTTTCTGAAAGGCCAATGTAATAACGATTCTCTGGGTTTTGCAGAGTATAAACTTGATACATGTAAAATATACAGAGTTTAGATTTTTAACCAGGGATCCCACCAATAATGCGGGATTTATGAGCCTAAAACAAATTGCGGGGCCTGGATTTGAACCAGGGACCTTCAGGTTATGAGCCTGACGAGCTACCAGGCTGCTCCACCCCGCGATTAGATTAGAAGGATAGAATATTTTTTAAAAAAAGCAAGGATTTAGACTAACGAGCTACTCCCGCCTAGGCGGGACTCCACCCCGCGGTTATTTAATAAGTATGATGATTTTTCTGAAAAAAAGGCAAAAGATTTCGCTAAATGTTGAAAAAATGAATCATCTCAGTATTCTTTAAGTCTTAATTTTAAAGGTTATTATGTTTTGGATTATTTTTATTGGTACGATGGCAATTTCTTTTCTCGCTGTCATGCGAGTCAAGGCGACTTATTTGCGCTACTCTCGAGTACCTGCGAGTTCGGGTTACAATGGCGCAGAGGCAGCCTATCAAATTTTACGAGCGGCTGGTATTGATGATGTGGATATCCGCGAAAAACAGGGCACGTTAGCCGATCATTATGATCCCATTCATAAACGTTTGGTGCTTTCTTCGGAAAATTATCATGGCACTTCCGTCGCCGCATTGGGAGTGGCAGCTCATGAATGCGGTCATGCCATTCAACATAAAATCGCTTACGCTCCATTGAAATGGCGAATGGCATCCGTGGGATTAGTTACTTTTGTAAGTCCACTTACATGGGGAGTGCCTATTTTGGGTGTAGCCACACATTTAATTTCGCCTTATACAGGAATTTTAATTATGGCGGTGGCTTTTGGCGTCATTATGTTGTTCAATTTAATCACTTTGCCAGTTGAGTTCGATGCGTCACGACGCGCAAAAGTTATTTTAGGAAAAATGAGTTTTATCCAAGAAGGCAAGGAGGCACAAGGCGTAAATAGCGTTTTAAATGCTGCGGGTTGGACTTATGTCGCAGCCTTTATCACGTCGCTGGTATATTTTCTGTGGTATTTGTTGCCCCTTCTGGGAGGCGGACGTCGTAATTAGACTCACTAAATTTTAAGAGTTTTTCTTTTTTAAACGCGATTTTCGCACGAGTGAACGCAAAGGTTGTTCGCTCAAAGAAATTTCTCGTTGCCCCAAAGAAGTTGCACATCCACTGCATAAATAATCGTAAATTTCTTTATCGGGCAAAACGAGCAGAAGCTTTTCGCGAACCGGCATGGGTTTTTGGCATTTGGGACAGTAAAGTTGAGAGGCGGTAAATGAGTCAAACTGATCCATAGCGCTTAAAAAACTTAAGCAACCATGGCTTCGGTTTCAATGTGCTCAAGAATATCGTGAAGCACTTGATAAGGCCATTGCGTGGCGTCAATCGAAACTACTTTATCTTCACCATAATGATCTAAAACCGGTTTGGATTCTTTTTCGTAAGTCATCAAGCGTTTGCGAATAATTTCTTCATTAGCATCATCCAACCGATTTTCCTTAAGCGCGCGCCGTTTCAAACGCTCTACCAATTTACTACGATCTGGGCAACTGAGATGAAAAAGTCGTTTTACTTCGGCATGTTCATCCAAAATTTTAGCTTGGTTCACGTTGCGAGGAATCCCGTCTAAAACCAGGTGGTCAATTTCTGGCTTGAATCGACCGAGAATAATCATGTTATGAATCTGTTGCTGCCAAAGTCGCATGGTAATATCGTCCGGCACGAGCAAACCTTGACTGGAATACTCCAGATAAACTTTTCCAATATCAGAACGCAAATCAATCGAACGAAACACGTCGCCGCAAGCGAGATGAAAAAAGCCGGGAATATTGCCAAGAATTTTTCCCTGAGTTCCTTTTCCAGAACCAGGCGAACCAAACATAAGGAACACTTTTATTTTTTTCATGCGTCACGATAAGTTTTGTCGCCCATTCAAGAAGTGTGCAAGCAAAGAATTCACTTTTTCAAACAAAAACAAATCTTAAAACAAAGAGTTCCTTTGTTTCTCTCACTCTAGCGCTAAAAAAACAGTCTTAAGGAACCAAAGCCGGCTTGGCAGTAAAAGGATCAACCACCACAGAAGGAGTCGGATTTTTATCCAACGTCGGCGAAGCTAAGTAATATTTCGCTCGGTCTGCGTTAGGGCTATGCTCAGCATGGCGATACTCCTTACCTGGCTCCAAATAACCAGAAGAAGTTAACATCATCTTCATCACCATCTCTTCAGTGTCATGGACATTATACCCTTGATTTAAACCATTACTTACTGTTGCTTGATCTACAAAAAAACTATTCCTCACATTTTTTTGAGGATCAACAGAGTGATACACAGTGCCATGATTGCCTCCGCCCATAATCATCGTAATGGCATTAGGACTCGATGCATAACCCTTAGCAATCGCGGCTAACTTTTCTGGGGAAGCGTTATTAAGCCCTGTCGGCTTCTCGACAAAATGAACATTAACTTTAACTGCAATCCCCATAGGAGCTAATCGAGATGCGACATCGTTGAATAATTGATCTTGAGCCAATTTTAGGCTGGCCTCTTCATTACCATCCTTAAAAACAACCAAGTTAATTTCCTGAGTTGCTTCTGCTTTTGGTCCACCAATAGGAATCTGCACCTCTTTGCCTTCGATCGAATTGTAAGAAACTACTAGTTGGCTACCGGCTAATGCTACCAATTGATCATTCACGGCGCCATTCAACTTATTGTCTCGATGAGAGCTCAATGCCAAAGGCTCTGAAACGTAAACCCCGGGTTCTTTCGCATTTTTATCCAAACGCAAAACAACTTTAATTTTATCCAACGGTTCATGAGTTACCGGATCAGTGCTAGTCAGAGTGACCTCAAACCTTTTTTGATTAGTCGCAGCCAACTCGGGAAATTTCATTTGTAAACGAAAGGCCCGCTCAGAATCGCTGGGATTAATAGGGTTAGGTTCCTGATTTCTATCCCAACCTACTTTATCAAGATTGGTAAAAGGATAAAGCTCTTCGACAGCTTGATTTTTTATTGGAAAAACTCTATAGCCTTCCATCTTTTTTACTTCTACCACTTTATTTTTTTGAACTATTTTAATGTTTTTAAGACTTTCGAAATCAGTTATTTTTCCTTCTATGGTCAATTCTTGCTTCCTAATCGATCCTTTGTAACGATTTATTTCAGTATAAATCTCATCCTTATTAGGATAGGTGTAATAAAGTTCTCCCTCCTGCTGAAAAATTTTATCCCCAACTTTATAAAGATTGGGAGCTATGCCAGGCATATAAGGCTCTTTTTTAGCAAAATCGATTGCTTCACCCTCCCCTTGATTAAAATAAAATTGATCTCCAATTTTGGTGATATTTCCTTTTTCAACTAACAAGTAACCCCTGCTATCATAAAAACGAGTGCCATATTCAAAACGACCATCATCATATTGCATTGCTCCTTCCAAGCCTAATTTCGCCTGTTCTTTAAGAAATTCTGGAGAAAGGCGAGTCGCCTCGTCATAATTAGCAAAGAAAATCTGCTTGATAGTCTGCTGGCTTCCATAATCCGATTTAGAATAAGCATATATATAACGCCCTGCACCCGGCTCAAAATCTGTATTCGTTACCTGCAATCCAGCTTTGAGGGGTTTTCCTTGCCTATCCAAGAGTTGCACAGGAGGCGTGTCAAACTCAGCGAATACTTTATCTAATCGGTTACGATATTTTATTTTTTCTTTTTTACCCATAAATTATTAATTTAAATTTACTTTCTCTTGAAAAATAAAAAAATCAAGACGTTAAATAGACATTCAAAATGTAACACTTAATATTTCTGCCCTGGCTGGAAATTTCAACTTAGTTTTCACCTAATTCAAACCTCACTCAACACATTGAACCGAGATAGCGCGCAACCTCTTGGACATCCTTGTCGCCACGACCGGAAAGATTAACTAATATCGTCTCATTAGGAGACAGTTTTTCCGCCAATTTCATACCATGTGCCACAGCATGCGCCGACTCCAGCGCGGGAATAATGCCTTCCTTTTGAGAAAGTAATTGAAACGCTTCCAATGCCTCCTCATCCGTCGCAAACACATACTCTGCACGACCCAATTCGCGCAAATAAGCATGCTCCGGTCCAACCGCAGCATAATCCAGCCCAGCTGAAACTGAGTGCGTATTGAGAATTTGCCCATTTTCATCCTGCAAAATATAAGAGCGCGTTCCCTGCAAAACTCCCACACTTCCTCCATGGAATCGCGACGCATGATTGCCCGGCCGAATTCCCGTTCCCCCCGCCTCAACACCGACTAATTTTACTTCAGCATCCCGTAAAAACGCAGTAAAAATACCAATTGCATTACTGCCTCCACCCACACAAGCCACAATATATTCCGGTAAACGATTTTCCTTTTGCAAAATCTGCACTCGCGCCTCATCACCAATCACCCGCTGAAAATCGCGCACCATCTCCGGATAAGGGTGCGACCCATAAGCCGTTCCAAGAATATAGTGCGTCGTCCGAACATTTGTTACCCAATCCCGCATCGCCTCGTTCACCGCCTCTTTCAACGTGCGTTGTCCCACTGTCACCGGCATGACTTTCGCGCCCAAGAGCCGCATCCGCGTCACATTCAAAGCCTGACGCTGCATATCCACCTCACCCATATAAATCACACACTCGCACCCAAACTTCGCCGACACCGTAGCTGTCGCAACCCCATGCTGACCCGCACCCGTCTCAGCGATGATCCGTTTCTTACCCATCCGCTTCGCCAAAAGAATTTGGCCAATCGCATTATTAATTTTATGCGCACCCGTATGCAGCAAATCCTCCCGCTTCAAATAAATCTTAGCGCCTCCCACATGCCGCGTTAACCCTTCCGCAAAATAAAGCGGCGTGGGTCGACCCACATAATTTTTCAACAAATCATTTAGCTCCTGTTGAAAATGAGGATCCGCCTGCGCGCGCCGATATTCTTTCGTCAACTCCCTCAAAGGCTCAATCAACGTTTCCGGAACATACATACCTCCATAAATTCCAAAAAACCCCTGCTCATCGGGAACCGCTTGTGTTGGCATCATAGGTTAGTTAGGTTACGCACTTTCGCTAATTGCTCAAGTGAGCAATTGATTTCACGTAAATAACCACTGGACCTGACACCACAATAAAATTACCTTGCCTTACCTTTCTATTAGATTACAATAAGTAAACCTACTATGAGTTATTTAACTAACGAAATAGGAGGAATTAGGAAATCAAACGAAGCTAAAACGATTCCATCGGAATCTTACTTGCTACAGTTCATTAGGAAATTTACCTCTCCCAAAAGAGACGTAAGTTATTTAACCAAACAACTCAAAAAAAGCCAAAAATACTATCGCGCCGCCTTCAAAAAAGTTGAGCGTGAAAGCATTTTAAATGACATCGCTCAAATAAACGCCGAAGCCATTGACGACGCGCTTGCCATTTATGATGAAGCCACTGCTATGAGAGCGGAAGCAGAAACAGTTCTTCAGCAACTGCCCAAATCAGAACAAGCTATTGAACCAATCATTCAAAAAACGCTTCACGAACTAATGACTTACAGCGATGAAATCATAAAAACCGCTCGCACCTTGTCGCAAATTTATTGCGATTACGAAACGACGGCTTCGGAGTTTGATTTAGATCGTAATAATGCCATCTTAAGCCAAACTCGCAATCAAGCGAATCGAATCTTAGCAACACGCGGAAAAATCTCTGAATGGAATCTCACTCTTTATACCATAAAAGAAAAATGCAAAACCCATGAACATCAAGTGAAAAGTCTTAGGGAGAAAATCTTTTACAAAACCAAAGCAACACAACGCGAATTAACCAAAAGGAAAAAGATCGCAGAAAAACGAATGAAAAAAACAGGAAACTCACTGACAAACGCTTTACACAATTTTGATCGTGCCAGAATGAAAGTAGAGTCACTATCGACTGAAATCGAAACCCTTAAGTCACAACAGAATTTGGCAGGTTGGTGTAAAACAGATCTCTCACCTGCTAGTTAAACAAGTCAGACCCAATGCAATGTCATCATCGGGCTTGAACCATAACTATCCGAAGTGCTTCAATTATCTCTCACATAACTAAGAAAAACCTCTTGTCATTCCCGACTTGATCGGGAATCCATTCTTTATATCTCTGGATACCCGGGCCAAGCCCAAGGATGACACCAAAAGATCCCATTTTTCAATGTAGCCTAATCTTTAATTTAAAAAGCTATATAATCTAGGAAATTAAGAAAGAAGCCTTATAGGCTTTTAATCCTCATCTCGACAAAGCCTTAAAAAACTCCTTCAACTTCGCTTCATCCTTTTTACCAGGCTCAGATTCCACCCCACTATTCACATCTACCGCATAAGGTTGAACCTCTTCAATAGCTCGAGCCACATTCTCTGCATTCAAACCGCCCGATAAAATAATTGGCGTCTCCACACGATCGCGAAATTTCGTGGCCAACTCCCAATCAAACGTCTTTCCCGAACCGCCATAACTTTCCGACGGCGTGTCCAACAAAAATGCGTCCACCTCATAATCCCGCACTTGCGCGTGAGCAAATTCTCGACTCATCGAAAAAGCTTTAATTTTTTTAATGCCTTTTACCTGCGCAATAAACTCTGCCGATTCACTACCATGAAACTGCCAAGCATCGATTGGAAATCGTTTCTGCCAATCCTCCAATTGGCGCAACGTTTCATTCACTACCACCCCAACTCGCGTGACGAACGGCGGCAATTTTTCTAACCAGTTCGCAACGGATTCATAATTCACATAACGCGGACTTTTTTGATAAGCAATAAAACCCAGCGCATCCGCGCCCGCTTCAATCGCCGCCCATGCATCGCGTTCATTCGTAATGCCACACACTTTCACTCGTGTCATAACTCTCCTAACAAATCCCGAATTACTACTCGCACATCGGTCGCCCGCATCAACGTTTCCCCCACCAAAATCGCATCCACTCCCGCCGCCTTCACAAACGTGACATCCTCTCGGGATCGAATCCCACTTTCCGAAACCAACACCACATCCGACGGCGCTTCCTCTGCCAACTCCAATGTTGTTGTTAACGAAACATCAAACGTTTGCAAATTGCGATTATTAATCCCAATCAAATCCGCCCCCAAATCCAACGCGCAATCCATTTCCCTCAAATCGTGCACCTCCACTAAAACATCCAACTGCAAATCGCGCGCTTCCTGATAAAGATCACTCAATTCGTCCGCACCCAATCCTGCAACAATTAATAAAATTGCATCAGCCCCCGCCACAATCGCCTCATAAATCTGATTGCGATGCACCATAAAATCTTTTCGCAACAACGGCACATTCACCTTGGCGCGCACCGCTTTTAAATCCATTAAATGTCCCTTAAAATATTTTTCATCTGTCAAAACGGAAATCGCATGCGCCCCTCCAAATTGATAATCGAACGCCTGCTGCGCCGGATCCACTTCTGCTTGAATGACACCCGCAGAGGGTGACGCTTTTTTAACTTCCGCAATCAAACCTAAATCCACTTGCTGCAAAGCTTGACGAAAACCACGAAAATCATTCCTCTTTAACGCAAGCTTTTTCAGCTCGTCAGCATGCGCTTCTAAACGCTTCACCTCCTCGCGTTTCCACATCATAATTTCGTCCAATTTATTTTTCATGTCTCTTTATCTAATAATGTCTGAAAGAGAAAGACTCCTGCCAAGCCCAAAACCACCATTAAAAATCTTCCTCGCTCTCGTCCGCTCGCGTTTTACCTCTCAATTTCGCTTCAATAAACGCATCAATGTCTCCATCTAAAACACCTTGCGTGGCGCTGGTTTTTTCGCCCGTGCGCAAATCTTTCACCATTTGATAAGGTTGCAACACATAAGAGCGAATCTGTCTACCCCAACCAATCTCGCCTTTCGCACCATAATATTTTTCCATCTCCGCACGACGCTTATCCATTTCCATTTCATACAATCGCGACTTCAAAACTCTCATCGCCGTCGCACGATTTTTGATTTGCGAACGCTCATTTTGACACGTTACTACCAATCCAGATGGTAAATGTGTAATCCGCACAGCCGAGTCTGTTGTGTTCACGCCTTGCCCTCCTGCGCCTTGTGAGCGATACACATCCACACGAATATCTTTATCTTCAACTTCAATTTCCAAATCATCTTCAATTTCTGCAATCACATCCAACGCCGCAAAGGAAGTATGACGTCGCGCATTCGAATCAAACGGTGAAATTCGCACTAAACGATGCACGCCCCGCTCGCACTTCAAATAACCGTAGGCTAATGCCCCTTTCACAATAAAAGTAACACTCTTAATGCCCGCGCCTTCACCCGGAATCAAATCCGTCACCTCCACCTTAAAACCGCGGCGCTCCGCCCACCGTTGATACATGCGAAATAGCATATTCGCCCAATCACAACTTTCCGTGCCGCCGGCGCCTGCATTTAAACTGCAAATCGCATTGAGTCGATCATGCGGTTCGCCCAATAAAAAATTCAGTTCCAGTTCACCCAATTTTTTTACTAGCAGATCTTTTTCTTGAGCAAATTCCCGTTGAGAGGTCTCGTCACTCGCCTCTTCTGTCATCTCAGCTAAAACGGGCAAATCTTTAAATTGCCGCCCCAACGCCTCAAATGGCTCCAATCGATTTCTCAAGGCAGACGCCTCTTCAATCACTTTTTGCGCCTGATTTTTATTTTCCCAAAAAGTGGCTTCTGCCATTTGGTTTTCCAACTGCTTCAATCTTGCTTTAGCGGTTGGCTCGTCAAAGAAACCTCCTGAGCTGCTCGTAACGCTCCTGCAACTCCGCCCATTCGGTAGAATCGATAAAACTCATAAGCAAGAAATACTCCCGTAATTATGAAACAAAACAAAGGAAAAAAATACCCCCCTCGCAAAAACCAGGTCGGTTGCGGATCGCGTGGCACCCAAATCGTAGCGTGAAGAAAGCCTTCCAGCTCCACTTTTTTGTCCCGTTCGTCTGCCAAAAGTCGCACCACTTTTCCATTTTCATCAATCACACAACTCACCCCAGTGTTAGCGCAACGAATCATTGGCAAACCCGTTTCCACACAGCGAAACAATGCATTCAAAACATGCTGCCACGGTTCTGAAGAATTTTTAAACCACCCGTCATTCGTCAAATTCACAAGTAAACGCGCTCCTTCCTTCGCTCGCTCTCTAGCCAAATAAGACATCGTGTCCTCGAAACAAATCAAAATACCTAAAGGAATTTTTTTATCCTTTTTTACCCACGTCAAAATCCCGGAACCTTTGCCCGGGTGATAATCCATTGGAATCGGAATCCAATTTTCCAACCACGGCGCCCAACGTCTGCCTGGAAGAAATTCTCCAAACGGAACCAGATGTTGCTTGCGATAAACCTGATAATCATCCCGCTGCCCATTCAACAAAAAAGCCGCATTATAATAATTCTCATCATCATAATCCAAAGCGCCCATAAGCAAGCTCACATTCGTTTCCTTGAGCAAACCTTGGATTTCCGATGTAAAAGTAATATCCTTAAAAAAGTAGAACCCGTAGCGGTTTCTGGCCAAACTATTAAATCAGGTGACTGCGCCTCGGCCAACTTCGTATAATTCACATAGCGCGAAATGATTTGAGCTTCCCATTGAGGAGAAAATTTTTCGTCTTGCGGCACGTTGCCCTGAACTAAAACAACATCCAAAGGTTCCGATGCTACCGGCTTGCGAATCATTTTTTGCGTGCCCCACACCAAACTGATACCTATCAAAACCGCTGCCACCGAAAAGTCCCAGTGCGATTTTACTTTTTGTTCGCGTCGAATCTCTCGAACTAAACGAATCCCGGTCAATGCAAGCATCGCATTTCCAAAAATCACCAACCAAGAAATTAAATCCACTCCTCCCAAAGAAGCCAATTGCACCAAAGGCAAGTGATGATATTGCGTAATACCTATTTTATGCCATGGAAAACCAGAAAATAAATGGCTCCGCACAAAATCCAAAGCCACCCAACCCGTCGCCGCCCAAAAAGAAATCGTAACATTTCGCCAAGAACTCCAAACCTGAACCTCACGACACAAATATTGCCAAAACCAACCCCAAACCATTCCATAACAGGCTAAATAAGCGCACAAAAGAAACGCCCCAGGCCATGTCACATGATGCACCCAACCTATCGTGATTAACCACGTCAAAAAACCAGCCAACCAATACATCCCAGCAACCCTGCCTGGTAAACGGCCAACCCACATCAAAGGCACTAAAAATAACCAAGCTCCTGCACTCCATTCCCAAGGCGGGAACGCAACACTACCGAGAATAACCGACAAAATCAGAGCTACTAATTTTTTAGCCATGGATTAGTAAAGTTAAAATCACAATGGTTCGAGTTGCAAGCTGCGATGAAATGGATAACTTTTAATGTGACTCGTAAAACAGACATTCCTGTGATTTTGCCTATTTTAACCCTGCCGAATGCCCTGCTTTTCCCTCACGCTTTTTTACCCCTTTATCTTTTTGAACCACAATATTGTGAAATGTTAAGAGACTGCTTAGCCAAACATCGCATGTTTGGAATCGCACTTGCAAAAAATCTTCATCTCGACCAAGAGGATCCCGAACCCAATCATATTATGGGCGTGGGATTAATTCGAGCCTGCGTTAACAATAAAGATGAAACCTTTCATCTTATTCTTCAAGGCGTGGCACGGGCTGAAATTATAAAACAGATTCAAATCATGCCTTATCACATGGCAAAAATTTGTATTTTACCTAACATTCATCGCAGCGGTTTGGAAATTGAAGCACTCATGATAAAAGCAATCGAATTAGCTGTGGAACGCATTAAACACTCTCATGAAACCCCTCATAAAATTTTACATTTCTTAAACGACATCAAAGATCCCAGTATTCTCGCTGATGTGATTGGTTACAATTTTGTCGATGATCTCTATCAAAAACAGCGCCTTTTAGAAACCGTGGATGTCCGTTTGCGTTTGCGTCGACTCATTTCTTTTCTCATCAAAGAGCCCAATCTCAATTTGTCCGAAGAAACTCCTATTCTCAAACGGCCACATTGAACCATCTTTTCTACCAACAAATAAAAGTCGCTCTTTTTTTTAAAATTCGGAATAATAAAAAAGATGGTTCGTAAAATTCCTTGGAAAAAAAAATGGCTACGGGTTGGTGTCATTAGCACTCCAACTGGACTCCCTTATCTACAGCGATCCTCATTGCCGTGTGAGCTCGTTGAAATTCGTTTAGACTATTTTTCCTTAACTCTTTCTCAAATCGATCAGCTTAAAAAACAACTTCGCACCCGAAAACATCCCGTCCTATTAACCTTGCGCTCTCCGCGCGAAGGCGGTCAAAAAAAACTAACCCCTACTCAACGAGAAACATTTTTAGTCGATTTTCTGCCCTTTATCGACGCCTTGGATTTGGAATATCTCGAAATTCGTCATTTTTCAAAATTACTACAAAATCTTAAAAAGAAAAAAGTAGCCCTTATTCTTTCCTCTCATTTTTTTAAAAAATCACCCACCTTTTCCGAACTCAAAAATCGATTGAACGCCATGCAAAAAAATTCTGCTACGATTTATAAAATCGCTTCGCGTTGCGACACCACCTCTCAACTACTCACACTGCTACAAATTCAGCTTCAATTCACAAAAAAAATAATCGCTTGCATGGGCATGGGAAAACTCGCTCCACTGTCTCGTCAAATTCTCCCTTTATTAGGTGCTAAACTTGTTTACGGCTATCTCGATTCTCCCACAGCACCCGGCCAACCCTCGGTTAAAACACTTAAGCCGGCGCACTAAAACCATTTTGTCGCCACGCTTCAAACAAAACAATCGCCACACAATTCGACAAATTGAGACTGCGTGCATTTTCATGCCAAATCGGTATTCGCAAAACTTCCGCCGCCATGGAATCCACTATTTTTTTTGACAATCCCTTGGTCTCACGACCAAAAATAAAATAATCGCCCGGCTGAAATTTTGCATCGCCATAATTTTTCTCTCCCCATGTTTCCACACAATAAATTGCAGCTTGCGGTAATTTATTTTTCAAAACCGACTCTAACGAATCATGATAATGCCATTGCACCCACTTCCAATAATCCATGCCTGCTCGCTTTAAAGTCGTATCATTTAATTCAAATCCCAAAGGTCCCACTAAATGTAATACCGCTCCCGTCGCCGCACACAACCGCGCCACATTACCTGTGTTCGGCGGAATCTCTGGCTCAACTAAGACTACATGAAACATAGATCACGATGATTTAATAAAAAACTTTCATCAAATAAAGACCATGCGGCGGCGCTGCTAATAAATCCTGTTCTCGCGCTCGACTTCTAAGGCGTCGTTGAATTTCTTCTGTGGAACATCGTCCTCGACCCACTTGCACTAAAGTTCCCACAATTAATCGGACCATTTTATAAAGAAAACCGTCACCCTCAATATCGACACGAATTTCCGCCCCCTTCTTCATCAAATCTAACCGCTTAATTTCCCGAACCTTATTTTTTCTTTCCGATCGCGAAGCGGCTGAAAAAGGATAAAAATCATATCTCCCAATAAACACCGGTGCTGCTGTTCGCATTGCTTCCCAATCCAATTCTGAAACACAATGCCACATGCGATTTAGTTCCAAAGGTGGAAAAATTTTTCCATGATAAATTCGATATCGATAATGCTTTCCCTTAGCATGAAATTGCGCATGAAACTTAGCACTCACCGATTTTAACCTTAACACTCGAACTTGCGGCGGCAATTTAGCATTCAATCCCTTCAATAATTCATAACTTGAAAACTCGCGAGTGCCTTCAGGCTGTTGAAAATGGGCCACCTGTCCCAACGCATGCACCCCCGAATCCGTCCGACTTGCCCCGTAAACAGCTACCTTTTTACCCAAAATAGAAAGTAACGCTTCCTCTATTAAAGCTTGAATGGCAACGCCATGACTTTGACGTTGCCATCCACAAAACCGAGTGCCTTCATAAGCAACTAGCAAGCGCCAGTTGCCCATAATTTAATGCAAGAAATAAGACACGCCAACCTGACCCCCAAGATCGTCAGCGCCTAAATTACTTTTAGCAAAACCGGCATTGGACATATGATGCCAGTCTCCTTCAACCGAAACTGCCCAATCATCATTAATCAAATAACGCAATCCGGCTCCTCCATTTAATTGGAAACAATAATGCGAGCCAATCGCGTTATTATCCGTGTCCGTATAAACCAAGCCTGGACCCGCTTGCACAAAAGGCACGATCTTCCAGCCGGGTTGAACAAAATTATAGCGCGCCAACACGTTAGGCCCCACGACAATGCTACCGCCGCCAACCGTATTAAAAATTTCCGCGATAAACAACTCGCCAACCAACTGAACATTGCCGCGATACCAAGCATCGTTGCTGCCCAAAATATCCGTCAAATTATAAGCCGCACGAAGACTGTTTGCGTAGTAGCTAATTCTATCGCGTTCGCCGCCTGTTGCCGGACCAAAAAAAGGACCTGTCACAAAGCTAAACTCCCAGTTACCTTGATCCCAACGCGTGTCGCGAGGTGCTTTTCTCGGACGATAAGCGATATCTTTTTCTAAAATCGTTCCCTTCATATCTTCGCCTGCAAAGACAAAATCCTTGCCACAGACGAAAATTAAAGTTGCTACTAATAAACAATATATTTTTTTCATGGTTACTTTGCTTCCTAGATTAATTTTTATCATATGCAAGAAAAATTATATTTATAACAACTGGTTTAATGCTTGTAATAATTCTTGCATGGTTTCCACGGTTTCATCGCCCATATTACTAATACGGAACGTTTTTCCTTTTACCTTCCCGTAACCACCATCCACAACAAAACCGTATTGTGATCGCAATGTCTTGAGCACAACCGGCAAATCAATATTACGATTATTTTGTAAACATGTCAAAGAAAACGATTCATAACCCTCACGCGGAAATAAAGAAAAACCTTTTTCCTTAGCCCATTCACGCACCACGCGATTTGTCGCAACATGTCGCGCATAACGATTCTCTAACCCTTCCTCAAAAATAGTTTCTAACTGGCTTTGCAACGCATAAATATGGCCGATCGAAGGCGTCGAAGGCGTCATATTTTCTGCACCATTTTTTTGAAATTCCAAAAAATCAAAATAATAACCGCGCTCCTTAACCTGCGCAGCTCGTTCCAACGCGCGTGGCGACAAAGCAAACAACGACAAACCGGGAGGCAAAGCCAACGCCTTTTGCGATCCCGTCAACAACACATCCATCCCCAACTGATCAAATTCAATCGGCACCGCACTAAACGAAGACACCGCATCCACAATCAAACAAACTTCAGGAAACTGTTTTACTACAGAACAAATATCGGCCAATGGACTCATCGTTCCCGTAGACGTCTCATTATGAATCAACGTCACCGCATCAAACCCGCCTTGCTTCAACTTTGCTTCCACCTGCTCCGGCAAAATCGGCTGCCCCCAATCCACCTGACATTTTTCCGCCTGCTTTCCGCAACGCGACGCCACATCATACCATTTATCGGAAAACGCGCCATTCATGCAAACCAACACCTTTTTCGCTACCAGATTACGAATCGCACCCTCCATCACACCCCAAGCCGACGACGTGCTCAAATAAACAGGTTGCTGAGTAAAAAATAATTTCTGCAACTGTGGCTGAATTGCGGAATACAAATCCTTAAAATCCTGGCTACGATGACCAATCATTGGCCGACAAAACGCCTCAAACGTTTTCTTAGAAACTTCTACTGGCCCAGGAATAAATAATTTTACGTGCTTCATCTTCCCCTACTCATAGCCTTAACACTTTAACATGACAATTCACATTAATTTTTTTAAGGTAAAATTTTCGATGCCCTGCTTCAGATGTGTCATCCTCGGACTTGACCCGAGGATCCATTTTAGGATGATGGATTGCCGTTCAAGAAACTATCACATGGGCAGAAGCCTATTTTTCATCCCATATGAAACGCAATCGAAAGACCTAATTTTCAGCCATCTTGACCGAATTAACCTGAGGTGATTTCTCGACCGAATTTTTTCCTGTTAACAATAAAATACTCGCAATCACCAATCCACCAACACTTAACCAAAAAGGTGCATTCAAATGAAGATCAATTAACACACCGCCCAAAAGCGGGCCAACAATGCGCGCCAAACTACTAATCGACTGCATAGCTCCCAAAATCGTGCCCTGCTCTTCCGCGCTATAACTCAAAGAAATAGAACCATATAATGTCGGTCGACAAATACCATTCCCCAAAGCCAACCCGATCAACACCACAACCAACCACCCCAAAGAAAAACAAAAAGGCAAAAGCAAATTCGCTACAATCATCAACCCATTACTCCATCGCAACAATTTCTCTTCTCCAAAAGCCTTTACCAATCGCCCAATCAACCCACCTTGCACCATGGCAGAAACCACCCCTACACACGCCAATAAATAAGCGAATTGCCGACCATTAAAATGAAAAGCCGGATTCAACTTCAGCCACATACCAAACGTCGTCTCCCAAATCGTAAACGCCAGATTCGTGCAAAAAGCCACCCCTAACAAACGCCAAACCCAAGCCGAATAATGCTTACCCGAAAATCCACTTCGAAAACGGTTCCACTCCTTTTTCGTTCCTTTCGTCTTCAACGATTCCGGCAACAAAAAAATCGCCATCACAAAATTAATGCCGCACAACCCGCTCGCAATCCAACCCGCCAACGCATAATTATGATTGTGTCCCATTGCCAACCCGCCAATCACCGGACCAAAAATAAAGCCCAACCCAAACGCCATCCCAATCAAACCCATTCCCTTTGAACGTTGATCCGGTCGCGTAATATCCGCAATATAAGCCTGAGCCACAGCAATATTCGCCCCACAAAATCCCGCAAAAGAACGCGAAATTAATAATCCCCACCAACTCGCCGAAGACGCAAACAAAACATAAGAAAGCGTCGAACCCAAAAGACTAATTAACAAAATAGGCCTGCGCCCAAATCGATCCGACAACTTGCCCCAAAACGGCGCAAACAAAAATTGCATAATCGAAAACGACGCAATAATCAGCCCCACCATAAAACCCGACGCCCCCAAATCTCGACCCCAAAATTGCAACAACGGTAACACAATTCCAAATCCAATGAGATCAATAAAAACAATTAAAAAAATAGTTGCCAACGTCGGTTTTCTCATAAAGCTAGTTCCCACCCTAAAACATTTCTTAAACCGTGCAAGCTCCCAAGATTATTTCTCTTTTAATACATGAGTTAATCTTAAAATCTGACCCGCAGCAAAACCTGCGCCAAACCCATTATCAATATTCACCACAGTCACACCACTTCCACAAGAATTCAACATTCCTAATAAAGCAGCCAAACCCGAAAAATTGGCTCCATACCCCACACTCGTCGGCACCGCAATCACCGGTTTATCCACCAAACCAGCCACCACACTTGGAAGCGCACCCTCCATACCTGCAACAACAATAATCACACTCGCCTGCTTTAATAACTCGCATTGTGCCAACAATCGATGCAAACCCGCCACACCGACATCATAAGCCCGCTCCACTTTTGCTCCAAAACACATCGCGGTAATCGCCGCCTCTTCGGCCACTGGCATATCCGAAGTTCCCGCCGCCAATACCGCCACCAAAAAAGAAGAGGTTTTCATTTTCCTTTCAAATTCTTTACTCCACTTCACCACACACTGCGATTCGGAAAAATATTTTACGTTTTTCACCTTTTTCTGAATTGCACGAAAATGCGCTTCTGTCGCGCGCGTGGCTAAAACCACCGGCTCCCGCTTTGCTAAAACCCCAAAAATCTCTGCCGCCTGTTTCGGCGTCTTTCTCAAACAAAAAACCACTTCAGGAAATCCTTGACGTCGCCCGCGATGCAAATCGACCTTGGCAAAACCCAAATCTTCAAAATGACTCATTCAGAAAAGCTATCAGCTATTGACCCTCCACTAAAAGCTAAAAGCTATACAACTTGACTCCTACATGAAATACTAGCTAATCAAGAGCATTATGAACTTATTTCCCGATCTCAAAAAAGGTTTTCAAACCATCCTTGCCGACTCGCAATGGCTTCCCAAAATTCTTTTCGGCGGATTTTTACTGATCAACCCTTTCCTGATTATTTTATTATTATGGATGGTTAGCCCTGGCGAAAAATCGATTTTATTAAAACCTCTTTTCTACGGAACACTTGCTTTTAATGTTCTTACCTTTTGGTTCCCTCTAGGCTTCACCTACGAAGTGCTACGACGCGCACGAACTGGCTCCGCACCACAACTTCCCGATTGGAATATGAGCGTTTTACCACGCTACGTCAAAGAAGGCGCTGTTAAACTGATCCTCGCCATCACCACACTTTTACTTCCCGTGGGAGTTTGGATGGGAATTTGCTATTTTCTTTTCATCCAAATTTTAGGACTCCCGCCAGCTTTATTAAGCATGTTTTATCCGCCTGCCATGCTTTTTGTCATTCCCTTTTGCGGTGTAGCCTGCTGCCGCTGGCTCGATGGCGATTCCGTTATCAACTGCGCTTTGAACTATCCTAAAAATTTAAAAGTCTTTTGCTCCAGAAAAAAAGAGTTTTTGCTCGCCTCATTTTTTCTCACTGGCCTCAATACAGTTTTATGCTCTTTCATTATCACCATTCCCTTCGCTGCCGTTTTTGGACTTTGCCTGGTCGATACTTGGTTTGGTCCGATTTATGCCGATGCCGTTCGAGAACAAACGAATGAGCCAACCCAATAAACTTTTGCTTTGGGATATCGACGGCACTCTGCTCACCACGGGATCGGCGGGTGAATATGCTTTAATCCAAGCGCTCAAAAATCATTTTGAAATCGATTCCAAACTTGAAGGCATCGAAATTGCCGGTCGCACCGACAAAGGCATCGCCATGGAAATTTTGCGAAAATATGATCTTCCGGAAACTTTAGAAAATGTTACTCGATTTTTAGACGGCTACATTGAAGAACTTCAACATTGGCTTCCCAAACGACAAGAGACCGGCCGCATTTTAGAAGGCGTAAAAACCATTCTCGACCTGGCTCATGAAAGACCCGATATCGCACAAGGTCTTTTAACTGGCAACCTGCAAAAAGGCGCCCATCTCAAACTGGAACATTACCAAATGATGCATTACTTCGAATTTGGCGCATTTTCCGATGATCATCACGATCGCAACCAACTTCCTGCCTACGCCAAACAACGCGCGGAAGAAAAATTTCAAACCCATTTTACTCCAGAAAACATTTTTGTAATCGGCGACACACCCCACGACATCGCCTGCGGCAAAACCATCGGAGCCAAAACTATCGCCGTTGCTACGGGTAGATTCTCCCTGGAGGAACTAAAAAAACACCAACCCACAGCATTTTTTTCAGACTTTTCGAATGCGGATAAATTTTTTGCTCTCATCGATAGTGTCGCTTAACTTAACTATTAAATGGATTGCGCTCGTCATCTTTACCTTCACATTCCCTTTTGCCCTCGCATTTGTCCCTACTGCTCTTTTTATGTTCAACCCGCAGACCGTCGCAAAATTCCCTCCTTAGTCGACGCGCTCATTGCTGAACTACATCATTATCGCTCTCATTATCAGCTAGAAATTCAAACCATTTTTTTAGGTGGAGGAACCCCTAGCGCCCTTCCTACACCTGAGCTAGAGCGACTCATTAGCGTTTTAACCAAACACTTTTCTCCAACCGAATTTACTTTAGAAATGAATCCCAGCACCGTTTCTGTCGAAAAAGCAGAAATCCTTTTAGATTTGGGCGTTAACCGCGTGAGCCTAGGTGCACAATCTTTGGATCAAGCCGTATTACAAATCTTAGGCCGTCAACACACTCTAGAAAAAATTTTCCGCTCTTACGAAATTCTCCGTGAAACCGGTTTTCCCAATCTTAATATCGACTTAATGTTTGCCGTGCCTGGTCAAAGTTTAAAATCCTGGCAGGAAACCCTTACCAGAACACTTTCTATTCAAACCAACCACATTTCCACTTACTGTTTAACCTACGAAGAAGACACGCCTTTCTTTGAAAAATTACAACAAGGCCAGTGGCAACAGAATCTCCAAGTCGAAACTGAATTTTATCTCACCACGATTGAGGTTTTAGAAAAAGCAGGTTTTGCTCATTACGAAATTTCCAATTTCTCGCGACCCGGTTTTGAATCGCAACACAACTTGGCTTACTGGCGAGGCTCTAATTTTCTGGGATTAGGCCCGAGCGCAGTGTCCACCATCGAAAATCAGCGTTGGCAAAATATTTCGGATTTAACGCTTTATTTAGAGGGCGCTCAAAAAAATCAGTGGCAAAAAACTAACCAAGAAACATTAAGTGATAACCTGCGTGAGATAGAAAAAATAATTTTTGGCCTACGCACTTGGCAAGGAATTCCTGTAAACTTCAAATTTGCCGAAAAATTTCAACGACTCATTGACGCGGGTTACGCGCAAGAAACAAAAGGACGATGGATGTTAACGCAAGAAGGCAAATTACGAGCTGACGCCATCGGCGAGTTTTTCCTCTAAAATATTTGGCTCAACATGAGATGAAAACAGAAACCCACAACCTAAAGTAAGCAAACACGTAATCGGATAAAGCCACGCATAATGTAATTTGGGCTGCCATTCAAGCGCCTGTTCTGGTGTGATAATCGCAAAATTCTTCAAAACCGTATAAACATCCGGCCTCACATATAATGTTAATCCCACCGAAATAATCAAACCAATCCAAACTCCGCGTGTGCCAATATTTTTACGAAACATAGCCAAAAGAAAAATGCCTAACATCGGGCCATAAGTATAGCTCACCATGCCAAATGCTAAATTCACAAGATTGATATTACCTCGCACATGGTCCAATCCAATCGCGCAAATTGGCAAGGTAATTCCCCAAAAAATCACAGCAATTCTTGAAGCTAGCAACATACGAAAAGTAGAGCCTTCGTGCGACCAATCCTTTCCATCAAAACGCAATGCCAACGTCGCTTGCGACAAAGCCGCTAGCGCCGAATCCAAACTGGAAATCGCTGCCGCAAAAGCTCCCGCCAAAATTAAACCCGTAATACCCGGAGGCAACACGGTCGTGATCCAAACTGGAAAAACATAATCCGCATCGGATCCAAACAAAGAAATCTCTTGAGGCGACGGAGAAAAATGTTGGTAATAAGCAAACAATGCCGTTCCCACACACAACATCAAAATCGTCACAAATTGCCCTAAGGAACTAAAAATCATGGCTTTCCCCGCATCTCGCGCCGAGCGACAACAAAACATGCGTTGTGCATTAAGTTGATCCGTGCCAAACGCCGCCATGTTTTGAAAAGGCATGGCTAAAATTCCGACCCACAAAGTAAACCCGACCGAAGGATCTCTTGTTAGATCAATCAAGCGAAATTTTCCTGCTGTAGAAGCAACGTCTACCCACTGCGACACACCGCCCGGTAACGCATGCACAATCCAACCCAGTGCCAACAACCCACTAAAAACAAACACACCAAACTGCACCACATCCGTCCAAATCACCGTCGTCATACCACCCATCCATGTCCAAACAATCGCAAACAAACCTATGATCAAAATACAAAGATGAAAATCCAAGCCCGTAACCGTTTTCAAAACAATTGCTGTCACAAGCAATCTCACGCTCTGCCCCAAAATCGAACCCAGAAAAAATAAGGTGGTCGTTAAACCCCGCGTCTTGCCTCCCAACCGATTTTGCATGTAATCGTAAGGACTATAAATTTCGCGCTCAAAAAAAACTTTAGCAAAATAAATCCCAACAATAAATCGAGCGATCACCGACCCAATTGCCCATTGCAAATAAGTCCAATTTCCCCCCGCAGCAAACACCATGCCCGGCACGCCAATAAAAGTTAATGCACTAATTTCCGTAGCAATAATCGATCCACAAACCGCTTGCCACGGCAAAGAGCGACCTGCCAAAAAAAAGTCACGAATAGTGGACTGTTTTCCCCGTAACGCATGCCCAATCCACGTGGTTAAAAGCAAATAACCCACCAAAACTACCCAATCTAACGTTTTAAAATGCGTGTAAACTCCCATGAAACAATTTCTGTTAAGGAATTAATTTCAACACAACTGCCATACATTTTTCAATGCCTTCTGCCACCTGTGCAATCGAAGCATCATACATATAAGCGGGTGTAGAAACGATACGATTGACGTCATCCACTAAAACATCTTTCACGTCTTTCACCACATGTTTTGCGTCCATTTCTTCAATCGCTTTTTTCGTAGCAGGATCATTACCAATCGTTAACTGAACACCTGCCGAACCCAAAACTTTTGCTGCAATGACCGGCGAAATACACAAAAAGGCCATCGGCTTTTTTGCTTCATGCAGACCTCTGATTAATTTTACCACGTTAGGATCCACTTCGCATCGGACACCTTCCACTGCAAAATCGCATAAGTTTTTTGCTGCACCATAACCCCCTGGGAAAATAACTCCATCTATCTCCGAAACTTTACATTTCGCAACATCCTGAATTTTCCCTCGTGCAATCCGAGCGGCTTCCGTCAAAACATTCCTCACTTCGTCCTCAACCACTTCCCCACTCAAATGATTCACCACATGATGCTGCGGAATATTCGGCGCAAAACAAAAAACTTCTGCCCCCGCACGACTCAATGCTAACAACGTCAACACCGCTTCATGAATTTCGCTGCCATCATACACTCCGCAACCCGAAAGAATAACTGCAATTTTTTTAGTTTGTGCCATGATTGGGTTACACGATAGTTTGCTAGTATGATAAAGCCAATCGAAAAGTTAGAAGCCATTGTCGCCACGCTGCGCGACCCGGAAAAAGGATGTCCTTGGGATCGTAAACAAACCCATGCTTCCCTAAAACGCGCTTTTCTTGAAGAATGTTATGAAGTTCTGGAAGCCATTGATTTAGAAAATCCAGATCATTTAAAAGAGGAGCTGGGCGACATTCTCTTCCATGTCATGTTCCATGCTCAAGTCGCGCACGAAAAAGAAATTTACGATTTTGATGCCGTTGCCGACAGCATTTGCAACAAACTCATTGCTCGCCACCCTCATGTTTTCGAACCTTTTCCCAGCGTTGATGCGCGACAAAATAAAATTCAAGTCAACTCAGTCGAAGACGTCATAGAAAATTGGCAAGCACTCAAAGCCAAAGAAAAAGCCGATCGCGAAAGCGCTCTGGATGGTGTGCCTCCTGCCCTTCCTGCTTTACTCAAAGCCCATAAACTCCAAGAAAAAGCAGCTCATGTGGGATTCGACTGGTCAAAAGTGGAACAAATTCTTGATAAAATTCAGGAAGAAATCGAAGAACTACGTCACGAAATTAACTCTCACGAACCCGAAAAAATTCAAGAAGAACTCGGCGACCTCTTTTTCAGTTTGGTCAATTTATCGCGCTTTCTTCATTGCGACGCCGAAGCCACTCTACAAGCCGCTAACACCAAATTCGAAACGCGATTTCGTCTCATGGAAAATCGCCTCAAACAAAAAAAAGGCGATCTAAAAAATTGTTCTATAGAAGAAATGGAACAAGAATGGCAAAACCTTAAAGATCAGGATCAGCCCCACGCGCTCCAAGTCAAATCCGAAGAATCAAAATAAAACCTCCCTGATTCTTTTTCTCTAATAAACTATATTAAGAATAAAGTAATTATTTTAGGGTCGGGGATAACCTTTAGCATCATAGATAGTATTAGAAATAGTGCCTATATTTGCTTTAAGATTTTTATCAAATTTTATTCCTTTAAAAATATCTTGTAAATTTTGTTCAGTAACTTGGCGTAATTGAGGATTTACCGTGTTGGTAAAATACGAGTATTCACCCAGGATAGGATCATTGGCTTTAGTAAGTTTCGAATCGCCTAATTTAGGATTCCAAGTATATTTTGCATCCACAGCAGTACCTCGCGCAGCCATAATATCAGGCTGTTTTCCTCTTTGGTCTGAAGCGCTATGATTTAATCCTAAACCGTGTCCTATTTCAT
This sequence comes from Verrucomicrobiia bacterium, assembly GCA_041395165.1. GTDB lineage: Bacteria > Verrucomicrobiota > Verrucomicrobiia > JADLBR01 > JAIBCM01 > JAIBCM01. Next base: position 119,566 of record JAWLBA010000001.1, on the reverse strand, counting down.
GAGCCGCTGTGGTAGATTCACCTAAACTATCATCAGTATTGAAGAACCCACTATTATCGCCCAAGGACTTTACAAAAGACCTTTTCAATCTCTCATTATTTTTCTCAACTCTAATAAAATTATTTATATGACCATTATTAGCAGCCGCTAATTTTTTAGCGGCTTCTTCAGTTATAACAGAATAAGTCACATCAAACTTCGCCGTATATTCTTTGCCGTCTATCTTAACCTTATGCTTTTTAGCAGCATCATTATACATAGCACTAATTTCAGAAGTAGCCGCCTTCGCTATTTTTTCAGTAGCTTCAGTGCCGTAATAGTAAAAATTCATTTTTACAGTTACTGTCTTATTTTTTTCATCCAAAATAACCTCTGCAGATTGAGGAGAAGCTTTTTTAAAATTTGATTTTGTTTGAATATAGTTTTCCCAATAATTTGCTGTAACTTCTTGCTCCGGAGTCATAGCAGAGGCTTTATCATTTTTTAATCCTAAAACAAGCTTATAAAAAGCTAAAGGCCTAGTCAAATCGCTCTAATCCTAGGCACGCGACATCCAATCCCACAAAAAATTTCGTAACTAATTGTTCCCGTCAATGCCGCTAATTTTTCTGCTGATATTCCCGCTCCCAACAAAACAACCTCTTCTCCAATACGAACATTCTGCATCGCACTCGTATCCACAATCATCTGATCCATCGTCACACGCCCCAAAATCGCGCAACGCTTACCTCGGATCATGACATAACCTCGATTCGACAAAGAACGAGGATAACCGTCCGCATAACCCGCAGAAACAATCGCAATGCGTTGCCGTTTCTTGGCTCGATAAGTCGCCCCGTAACTCAATGTTCGACCCGCCAGAATTTCTCTCGTCAAAGTGACTCGGGCTTTCCATTGTAAAACCGGTTTTAAATGGCGTTGAAACCCTTTTACAGGCGAAACACCATACAAAAGAAGCCCCGGACGAACCCAATCGGCGTAAGTTTCAGGATGCCGCAAAATTGCCGCGCTATTGGCTGCGTGAATCTTCAAATCAGACCGAGGATGCTCCTTGCAAAATTGATCCAAACATCGTTGAAACCGTTGCCATTGTTGCTTGGTGAAAGTTGCATCTTCATCCGAACTGGCAAAATGCGTTGCGATTCCCGCCAATTTCAAATGCGGCGATCGGGCAACTTGTCGCAACAAAATCAAAGCCTCCTCATGCCACGCCCCTACTCGTCCCATGCCCGTGTCTATTTTCACATGCACGGGAAATGGTTTTGCTAATTTTTGTTTTGAAACACTTTTTTCAAACCATTGCACCTCACGATGCGTAGAAATCACAGGAATGAATTGATGACGCACTACTTCCGACACGTCAGTTACCAAACAAGGGCTCAATAAAATTGTATTAAAACTAGATTTCGATTTTCGCAAGGCGCGCAAAAGCAAAGCCTCACGCCAATCGGTTACCCCAAACAAAGCCACTTTTTCCGATGATAAAGCTAAAGCCGCATGCTCCAAACCATGACCATAAGCGTTTGCCTTAATGACCGGCACAATCCCAACTCTTCGCCCAATATAATCCTGAATAAAACGAAAGTTGTGTCGCAACGCCTTGACGTCAATCTCTGCCCAGCAACGCAACTCATCTTTTGATAACACTGTCTTCACGTTGGCAGCGAGCTAACACGAGTTAACGATAAAAACAATAACGATATTGCTCACGAAAATTCATTTCACGAAATACTCGTAACCTATTAATACGCTCTTTCCCAGTTAATGGAGAAACCTTTCGAATAAAAGAACTCGCCATGTGATTAGCGAGTCGATAACGATGCGCGAGTTTCCGATCAATGTAATCAAAATTTTCTCGCTCAAAAAGAGTGTGAAAAATCCAATATTTCCCCTTTTGAAAAAGTTTTCCTTCACATAAAAAATATAAAAAACGAATCAACAACCAATAAGTATCAATTTTCGCCTGCATCTCCAACTGACAACAAAACAACTCCGACTCCACCTCCAATTTCCCCCGCTGAAACGCCAAAGCTGCATGCACACCATGTGTGATCTCTTCAACAAAAGCGATTAGCGCTTCAATATTGCGATCGCTTAACCCGTAGCGCGGATGCTCCTGTTCTAAACATCGAACCAGTTCAGGCGAATAATAAATCGCAATAAACAAATTTTCACCAGAAGTTCGAATAAAAGTTCTAGCCGAAAGGGATAAATCACTCGAAGCATTCGCTAAACGTGATAATTGTCGAAACCTCTGTGTCCCTACCACACACTCTTCTAAATTAATTCCCACCGTCGAATAAGTCCGCTCCAAAACCTGTTGGATTTCGGCTAATAGCGTCATAATTCCTCATTCTAACTACCCCCAACTTGGATTGGGCGACAAATGCAATAAATTTTCAGACAAATCATTCAGTGCAAAACGCGTGGGGCGAAACGCTTGCGCCAACTCATCCAAAACTCCCTGCAAATGATGCTTCTGAGCCGAACGATGTTCCGCCGCTAATTGATAATTCGTTCGCCCCACCTCTTCGTAAAAAGAAACGTCCGGCCCTCCGCGACGATTGCGATTCGCCACAATCCGCTCTACAAAAATTCCGCTATAAAACAGCGCATAATTTGCCAAATAAATTCGCAAAATAAAAACCTGATGCGACTCCGCTTTAGCAATAGCCTGCAAAAGGTCCGACAAATAGGGATAAAACGATTCCCCTTGAGAAGATTCAAAAAAATGAGGCAAACGCTGCCAACGCGAAAAATTCACCAAAATCAAAGCCACATAATCGCAAATCGTTCGATCCGTTAATCCGGCCTTTTTTAAAACGTGCCGCGTTAACACATAAAAATAAAAAGCTGGCGACACTTTCAAACAACTACCATTTTCGATCAACTCCTGATAAAGACGCTCATGATCCAAAATTTCATCGCGCATTTCTTCATCACTCAATAAATCCACCAACGAAACCGCATCCTTGGGTGAGCGCGATAATGTTTTAACAACAAAATCGAAATCTTCCGCCGTAAATGCCGCCCGACAAGTTTCCACTTTCATCGTCCCTCTCCTTGTAGAAGATAACCGAATTTACGACACTTCGCAAATCATGAATAAAAACAGAAGCGGTTTAGTTCGAGACTTAAATCAAGATCAAATAAAGGAAATCCTGATAAAATAACTATTTTTTCGACAAATCTTTCTTAGATTGAGAACGTAATTCGCGACGGGATTTTTTAGTTTCTCGGACAGAAACTAAATTACCAGCTTTGTCATAATAATAATAAATTTTCTTACCACTGTCGTAAGTAACTTTTACGAGACGCCCCGCCTTATCATAATCATACTTCTGCGCCCAACCTGAGATGACAAACACCATCAAAAGAATGCTACAAAGTAGATTTTTCATAGTCTCTCATTTTGCTTCATCACCAGTCCCATGACAAGCAATAAAATAACTTTCCCTTGAATTATTATTAAAAATCATAGATTGTGGTAAAACATTTGAGTTTTAAGGCAAACATGAAAGTCTTGGTAAGAGTATTAGGTTCATCGCTAGGCAAAAAGTATATCATGGCGATTACGGGCTTCATTCTTTATGGGTTTGTTGTCTTCCACATGCTCGGCAATCTCCAAACCTTTTTAGGACAAGAAGCTGTTAATCGTTATGCCCATTTTTTAAAATCATTGCCCGAAATATTGTGGCCAGCACGATTGACCCTCTTGGCAGTTGCTATCATTCACATCATCGTAGCGATCCAGTTAACAGTAGAAAATCGACGCGCGCGAGGTAACTCGGCTTATTCAGAAAAAAAATCTCTAGGCGCCACATTGGCTTCGCGAACGATGGCGATTAGCGGTTTGATTGTTTTTGCCTTTATTGTTTATCACCTGCTGCATTTCACTGTGGGAATTACCCATCCAAAACTTTACGCATTAAAAGATTCTTTAGGACAACACGATGTTTACAATATGTTAGTTTACAGTTTTCAAATTCCTTACATTTCCATTTTTTATATTATTGGGGTGGGACTGCTTTGTTTACATTTGAGCCATGGAATTGAGAGCATGTTTCACTCGATGGGAATCATAAAAACCAGTTATCATTTTCCTTTGCGTTGGTTTGCTCGCATTTTTGCGTTTCTTATTTTTATTGGAATGAGTTGTATTCCGATTGCCGTTTTAATGGGAGTCATTCAACCCGCCACTTAATCGCATTATGAAATTCGATTCAAAAATTCCTTCCGGTCCGCTTGCTCAGAAATGGGATCAATATCGACGCGATGTCAAATTGGTCAGCCCCAACAATAAACGAAAATACGAAGTAATCGTAGTCGGCACAGGTTTAGGAGGCGCATCGGCTGCCGCAACACTCGCTGAATTGGGTTACAACGTGAAAGCATTTTGTTTTCATGACAGTCCGCGTCGCGCTCATAGCATCGCGGCTCAAGGAGGTATTAATGCTGCAAAAAACTATCAAAATGATGGCGATAGTGTTTTTCGACTTTTTTACGACACAATAAAAGGCGGCGATTTTCGTGCGCGCGAAGCTAATGTTTATCGTCTAGCCCAAGTCAGCGTCAACATCATCGATCAATGCGCTGCGCAGGGCGTTCCTTTTGCCCGAGAATATGGAGGCTATCTCGCCAATCGCTCGTTTGGCGGCGCACAAGTTTCCCGCACATTTTATGCTCGAGGACAAACCGGTCAACAACTTCTCCTCGGCGCTTATTCCGCGCTCAGTCGGCAAATTGGGTCAGGAAAAGTGAAAATGTTTCCGCGCCACGAAATGCTCGACCTGGTAGTGGTTAACGGTCACGCCAAAGGCATCGTCACGCGTAATTTGTTAACGGGCAAAATTTTTTCTCATAGCGCTGATGCCGTTGTGTTAGCCACAGGCGGTTACGGCAATGCGTATTGCCTATCGACTTACGCTCGCAACTCCAACGCGACCGCCATTTGGCGCGCTTATAAAAAAGGGGCTTGTTTTGCGAATCCTTGTTTCACACAGATTCATCCCACCTGCATTCCGGTTTCTGGCGACTATCAATCTAAACTAACGCTCATGTCCGAATCGCTGCGTAACGACGGCCGCGTTTGGGTTCCCAAAAAAGCGGGCGATAAACGCCCAGTGAAAGAAATTCCAGAAGAAGAAAGAGATTATTATTTGGAACGAAAATATCCGAGCTATGGCAACCTGGCTCCTCGTGATATTGCCTCGCGCGCAGCAAAACAAGTATGCGATGAGGGTCGCGGCGTGGGAGACAGCGGATTGGGCGTTTATTTAGATTTTTCTGACGCCATTCAACGCCTGGGCGAGCAGACTGTTCGTGAGCGCTATGGAAATCTCTTTGATATCTATCATGAAATCACTGGAGAAAATGCTTACCAAAAACCGATGCGCATTTATCCCGCCATCCATTACACGATGGGCGGTCTATGGGTGGATTATAATTTGATGAGCAATTTACCGGGTCTTTTTGTTCTAGGTGAAGCCAACTTTTCAGATCACGGAGCCAATCGTTTAGGAGCAAGTGCTTTGATGCAGGGTTTAGCCGATGGCTATTTTGTTTTGCCTTACACTATCGGTAGTTATTTTGCGAACATGACGGAAAAACGTCCAGCCACAGACCAAGCCGAATTTAAAAAAGCGGAGTCAGACATTGTCCAAATGACTCAACAACTCCTTGCGCTACGCGGAAAGCGAACCGTGTCCTCTTTTCATCGTCAATTAGGAAAAATCCTTTGGGATCATTGCGGAATGGCTCGCAATCAAGCAGGTTTGGAAAAGGGCTTGCAACTGGTCCAAGAACTTCGTGCCGAATTTTGGAATCCCAACACAGGAGTCAATGTTCCAGGTGAAAACGATGATTTGAACCAATCTTTGGAAATGGCAGGGCGCGTGGCTGATTTTTTAGAATTGGGCGAACTACTTTGTCGCGATGCTTTAATTCGTAAAGAATCGTGCGGCGGCCATTTTCGTGAAGAACACCAAACTCCCGATGGCGAAGCGCTACGCGATGATGCACACTTCACCCACGTTGCTGCCTGGGAATTTAAAGGCCCAAATCAACCGCCCGAACGACACGAGGAACCTCTTACTTTTGAAACCGTAAAATTGGCGCAAAGGAGTTATAAATGAAACTTTCATTACGAGTCTGGCGACAAAAAAGCGCTCAAGCTCCCGGCCGCTTTGTCACCTATGAACAAAGCGATCTCAATCCGAACATGTCTTTTTTAGAAATGTTGGATGTGGTAAATGAAAAATTAATTGCTCAAGGTCAAGAACCCATCGCTTTTGATCACGATTGTCGCGAGGGAATCTGCGGCAGTTGCTCCCTAATGATCAATGGCGAACCTCATGGACCAGAAAATCTGGTAGCAAGCTGCCAAGTTTACCTCCGCAATTTCCAGGACGGAGACGTAATTACCATCGAACCGTTTCGAGCACGCTCTTTCCCAATCATTAAAGACCTTGTGATTGATCGCAGCGCTTTTGATCGCATCATTCAAGCTGGCGGTTTCATTTCTGCCTCGACCGGTTCTGCACCCGATGCCAATTCCACTCCCGTTCCTAAGATCGCGTCAGAAGCCGCTTTTGATGCGGCCGCTTGTATTGGTTGCGGAGCTTGCGTTGCTGCATGCAAAAATTCTTCTGCTATGCTTTTTGTTTCTGCCAAAGTCAGCCACTTGGGTTTATTACCTCAAGGCCAACCCGAACGTTATCAACGCGTTTTAAAAATGGTGGCACAAATGGATCACGAAGGTTTCGGCAATTGCACCAACACCTATGCTTGCGAAGCCGCTTGTCCTAAAGGGATTAGTGTAAACTATATCGCGCGAATGAATCGCGACTATGCTATCGCAACATTAAAAAATGATAATTGATTGAATTGCTCTTTAGCGCCTGACCGAAACCAGACCAGGTTGTCCCAATCTTTCAAAGCCGTAATTAAAAAGCAGCGTCGCATCTACCCATTTATTCGGACTTTTCAAAATAATCAGATGCAATTCACGTCCATTACGCGAAGCAGAAGCCGCATAAGTATGCTTGGAACTATAAGTCCATCCTGTTTTTGCCGGGCCCATTCCTGGAAAAACGCCTAATAATTTATTATGATTCGATACCGTTTGCGTGCCGCGCGCGGTGCGAATTACAAAACTTTTCGTCTGACACATCTGCCTTAATTCTGGTTTACTAATCGCGGCTTGAAAAATTTTCAAAAGATCCCGCGCAGTCGTCAACTGGCCTTGAGCGGGAAGACCATTAGGATTTTTGAAAGTCGTTCGGCTGCAACCCAACTCGCGCGCGCGTCGGTTCATCATAGCAGAAAAATTAACCACGCCACCACCCACATAACGAGCCAGCGACATCGCACAATCGTTGGCCGATCCCACCAAAAGCGATTTCACCATGCCCATCACCGAAACAGTTTCACCTGGCACCAAAGACAATTTTGTGGGTTCCACCTTTGTATCGGGCGTAGCCACTTTTATACTACCTCGCAATCCCGTTTGCTCATAAGTCAGCAGCGCCGTCATTAATTTCGTGGTGCTTGCAGGAGGTAAGGGTTCATCAATATTGCGCGAAAACAAAACGCGACCCGTTCGTGCCTCCACTAAAAGCGCACTTTCCGCTTTCACACCTTGACTGACTTGCACAATGGAAGTTGCTGAAACATAACCTGTCATCAGCAATCCCCATCCGAATAAAAGAACTTTTTTCCAACTTACCATTATTTTAATTTAACAAAGCTGATAGCAAATGAAAAGACATTGAACTGTATTTTTTCGCCATTGCCTTTTTTTAAATTTCGTTTGCACTTGTGACATGACCGATGCAGAAGCTTATGTGGCTTTGAATTTGCTCTCAGGCATGGGGCCGGTGCGGGTAAAGCGATTGCTCGAAGCATTTCAATCACCGCAAATGATTCTAGCCTCTTCACCCGATCTATTACAGCGCGTGGAAGGAATCGGACGGGAGTTGGCGGAAACCATTTCGCACTGGGAAAGCAAGGTGGATTTGGCGCATGAATTAAATCAGATTAAAAAATTGGGCGTAACACTTATTACATTAGCCGATGAAAATTATCCTGAAAATTTAAGAAATCTCTACGATCCTCCTTTGGTTTTGTATGTAAAAGGTCAATTCGAAACAAAAGATAAAAAAGCATTATCTCTTATTGGCTCCAGAAGTGCGACTTATTATGGGAAAGAAATGGCTCGCAAAATGGGGTTTCAACTCGCTTACGCAGGGTTTACTGTGGTGAGCGGTTTGGCGCGCGGCATTGATACCGCTTCGCATGAAGGCGCGTTGGCCGCTAAGGGTAGAACCATTGCGGTGTTAGGTTGCGGTATTGACCAAGTTTATCCCCCCGAAAATCGTTTACTTTCAGAAAAAATCGCTGAATCGGGTGCTGTGATATCGGAATTTCCGATTGGCACCCAACCGGATCGTCAAACGTTTCCCATTCGCAATCGAATTGTGAGCGGTCTCGGAATGGGACTTGTCGTTATCGAAGCGGCAAAAAATAGCGGCGCATTAATCACAGCTCGCATGGCATTGGATCAAGGTCGACAGGTTTTTGCCATGCCAGGTCGCGTGGATGTGCCACATTCACGAGGGTGTCATGCTTTGATTAAGCAAGGCGCCAAATTAGTCGAGTCAGCAGAAGATGTTTGCGCTGATTTTGAATTTTTCTTACCCGCACCAGCTTTGGAAGCCTCGCTTGTTCCATCCGATTTATCGCTCGAAGAACAAAAAATTTATGGCACGTTGGAACAAGAACCGAAATCCATCGATGAAATCATTGAAAATTGTGGGTTGCCAGTTGCCACGGTCTCTTCTACGTTGCTGCGACTGGAAGTTAAAAAACTTGCTAAATCGCTTCCAGGAAAATTATTTGTAAAAAAATGAAAACACTTGTGATCGCTGAAAAACCCAGTGTCGCGGCTGACATTGCCAAGGCGCTAGGAAAACTTCCGAAAAAAGGGGATTTCTTTGAAAATGATAATTATATCATTAGCTCCGCCATTGGCCATGTGGTCACACTTTTCATGCCAGACGATATTGATAAAAAATTGCGCTATTGGACTTTGGAAGCATTGCCGATTTTGCCTAAGGAATTTCAACTCAAGCCAATTGAAAAAACTGAAGATCGCTTCCGACTTTTGGAAAAATTGATCAAGCGCAAAGATGTGGATCAAATCATCAATGCTTGCGATGCAGGACGCGAAGGAGAACTTATTTTTCGTTATATTCTCCAGCTAACCGGAACGGAAAAGCCGATGAAACGATTGTGGCTTTCTTCGATGACGCCGACTGCTATTCGCGATGGTTTCCAACATCTTCGCAACGGACACGAGCTTGATAATTTGGCTAATGCTGCAATGTGTCGCAGCGAATCGGATTGGCTCATTGGCATTAATGGCACGCGCGCTTTCACGCGACGCCTTTACGGATCAAAAGTTCGACAACTCGCAACGGTGGGACGCGTGCAAACGCCGACTTTGGCTATCTTGTGTGAGCGCGAACAACGTATTAAAGATTTTAAATCCAAACCCTATTGGGAGGTTGAAGCGCATTTTGAAATTCAAAATGGCCAATATATCGGACGGTGGATTGATGAAACATTTCAAAAAAGTGATCGCGAAGAAGACGCTGATTTGCACGCGGATCGAATTTGGGATGAAACACGAGCGCAAGCGATCCAAAGCCAATGCGAAGGAAAACCGGGTGTTATTAGTGAAGAAAAAAAGCCATCCACTCAAGCGCCACCGCTACTTTACGATCTTACCAGCTTGCAACGCGAAGCCAACGGTCGCTTTGGATTTTCTGCCACACGCACGCTTCAAATTGCGCAAAGTCTCTACGAAAAACGCAAGATGATTACTTATCCACGAACGGATTCGCGCTGTTTGCCAGAAGATTATTTAACTACCGTAAAAAACACGCTGCAATCTATCGCAGGCACCGACAGCAATTTATCTACTCACGCAGCTAAAGTTTTAGAACAAAGTTGGGCAAAACCGAACAAGCGCATTTTCAATAACGCAAAAGTGTCGGACCACTTTGCCATCATTCCTACGGGCCAATTTGCAAGCGGTTTGGATGAAAATGAAGCGAAGTTATTTGATCTGATTGCAAAACGTTTTGTCGCCATCTTTTTCCCTTCCGCTCAATTTGAAATTACCACTCGACTCACTCGTGTGGAAAAAGAAGTATTCAAAACTGAAGGCCGCATTTTAAAAGATGCCGGCTGGTTAATTGTTTACGGCAAAGAAGAGCAACAAGAAGACGTTCGTGTGCCGGCCGTAGTAGCACAAGAAATGGCACAAACTCTGGAGGTAAATGTGCTTTCGCTTGTCACGCGACCACCGGCTCGTTTTACGGAAGCCACTTTGTTGACAGCTATGGAAACGGCAGGAAAATTGCTCGAAGATGAAGAGTTGCGCGAGGCCATGAAAGAACGAGGCTTGGGTACGCCCGCAACGCGCGCGGCCATCATCGAATCCTTGCTTGCAGAAGCTTACATCCGGCGAGAAGGTCGCGAGCTAATTGCCACAGCTAAAGGCATGGCATTGGTGGAACTTTTGCGCGGCATTCACATGGAGGCGTTAACTTCACCTGCTATGACGGGGGAATGGGAACATAAATTACGCTTGATGGAGCACGGACAATTATCGCGCGAAAAATTTATGAGCGAGATTGTGGATATTACGAAAGACATTGTTCATAAAGCCAAAACATTCGATGAAAATCAACTAGGCGCCAAACCTCTAGCAGCAAAAAGTCCTGTCGATGGCGCTGCGATGGTTGAAACTTATAAAAACTATCAATCCGTCAACGGCAATTTTACGATTTGGAAAGTTATTTCTGGCCGAAAAATTGAACCTCAAGAAGCTATTACTTTGATCGAAAATCGCATGATTGGACCTCTGGATAATTTTGTTAGCGCAAAAACGAAAAAAACATTTTCAGCAACGTTGCGTCTGTCTCCCGAAAACAAAGTAGAAATGGTTTTTGATCGCACGCCCATCGGTGCGGATGGCCAAAAATTGGATCTATCAACCATGACTCCGATCGGAAAATGTCCTGTTTGCGGTTCTGGAATTTTTGAAACACATCTGGCTTATCTTTGCGAAAAATCGGTGGAAGAAAAACCGGAATGCACCTTCAAAATCGGCAAGAAAATTTTATCGCGCGATATTGAGTTGGAACAAGCCAAGAAACTTTTGGAAGCTGGCAAAACGGATTTACTCGATAAATTTTGGTCGCAACGCACTCGCCGCCCTTTTTCGGCTTACCTTAAGTTAGATGAGAAAGGAAAAGTGGGATTCGAATTTGCGCCGCGACCACCCAAATCACCTAAAAATGCGGGCCGCTCAAAAACAAGTAAGAAAAAAGACGAAGACCCTCCGTCAGAATAGCATGTTAAGTTCTGTCACACAGGATTTGCAAAAGCCAGATGAAATGGGAATGGCATTTCTCAATTATCTGGAAGGCGTGAAAGGGCGCGCCGCTCTTACTTTAAAAGCGTATGAAACTATCTTGTTGGAGGCCGGAATTTTTTTTCAAAAAGCCTGGCCCCATTTAACACCAGAAGATGCAAAGCGTTGGCTCTATGAATTAACACGTCTCGGCTATGCTCGGTCTCATATTCGCCAACATTTTTCGTGTTTGCGCTCATTTTTTCGTTTTTTGATGCGCGAAAAACGGGTGGATCATAATCCTTTTTTAAAAATCAGCTTACCCAAATTAGAAAAGCGGTTGCCTCAGTTTTTAACAGAAGAACAAATGAATGATCTTCTTGAAGCACCGCTCAAAATGCCGCAACCCAAGCAAGCCCCTCAGTGGATTAAATTGCGAGACGCGGCCTTATTGGAAATGGCTTACAGCGCAGGGTTTCGAGTCAGTGAATTGGTCGGTTTAAACGCAGAAGATATCGATCTGATCAATGAAACGGCTCGCGTGCGAGGCAAAGGCAATAAAATTCGGTTATGCCCTTTAGGGGCGCCTGCATGCGAGGCGTTGGAACGTTACTGGACAGTTTGCCAACATCCTCGACAAGGCGCTGTTTTCTGGAATAAAAGTCGTGGAGGTCGGCTCACGGTGGCAGCGGTGGGACAACTATTAAAAAAATATTTATTATTTTGTGGTCTCGATAGAAACCTTTCCCCACACAAGTTGCGACATAGTTTTGCGACACATTTGTTAAATAGAGGGGCTGATTTGCGAAGTGTGCAAGAAATGTTGGGTCACGCCTCATTGTCCACCACGCAAGTTTATACTCATGTTTCTTTAGAGCGTTTGCGCCAAAGTTATGATCAAGCGCATCCGCATGCAAAGGAGTTTTAAGTGAAAACAAATGTGGCAATAAAAAGTCTATATCAGGTCGTGTTTGCCATTGGGTTTTTGATCGCTTTACCCAGCTACCTTATCAAGATGATAAGACGTGGCAAATCGGGACGCGGATTTGGTCAACGATTTGGTATTTATGGTCCAAAAACTCGAAAACGCTTGCAAGCTTATGAGGGTGGGCTTTGGATTCACGCTGTTAGTGTCGGGGAGGTTAATTTAGCGGCTCTGCTTATCAAAGAAACTCAACAGCGCCAACCTCAGCTTCCCATTGTTCTTTCCGTCACAACGCCTACTGGTCAAGCAGTGGCCCTGAAACAAATTCCGAAAGAAGTGGTTATTATTTACAATCCCCTCGATTTTTTATGGAGTGTAAAAAATTTTTTCCGTTTGCTTCAGCCTCGATTACTTATTTTAGTCGAATCGGAAATTTGGCCGAATTATTTTTGGGAGGCAAAGCGCAGAAAAGTCCCGATTGTAATAGTTAATGCGCGTCTTTCGAAAAAGACCGAAGCGCGTTATCACAAATGGGCATGGTTTTGTCAACCATTGCTGCAACAGCTTGAGGTGGTCTGCGTGCAGTGCGAAGAGGATAAGGAGAGATTTATCCAATTGGGCGTTGATCCGAGGCGAATCCAAGTCACAGGCAGCATGAAGTATGATGTTTCGCGTGCGGAAATTAAAAACAGTGAAGAAATAAAATCGATTCTTTATCAAGCGGGTTGGAGTGAAGGAGAACCGATTTTTTTGGCAGGCAGCACATGCGGGTGAAGAATTAATTGCCGCTCGGGTTTTCCAAAAATTGGCAAAACAATTTCCACGTCTTTATTTTGTTTTGGCTCCGCGTCACGCTGAACGTGGTGGAGAGATAAGCCGATTACTAAAAGATCTCGGTTTAGAACACAAAAGACGCTCCAAACTTAAACAACCGCGCTACGAAAAAAATCGCGTTTTACTTTTGGATTCCACAGGCGAATTAAAATATTTTTATTCCTTTTCTGCAGCGACTTTTATTGGAAAGAGCTTAAAAGGCCGAGGGGGTCAGAATTTTTTGGAAGCAGTGCAAGCTGAGTGTCCGGTTATCTTTGGGCCTCATATGGAAAACTTCTCCTTAATAGCACAAGATTTTTTAAAACATCAAGCTGTGCTCAATATTCAAGACGAGACAGAACTAGAAAATGCCGTGGCCTTTTGCTTAAGCCAGCCAGAACAAATGAAACAATACAAAAATCAGGCTTTAAATTTGTTCAAAAGCCAACTCGGAGCCACATTTAGGACTTTTAATTTTCTCGAGATTTGGTTGAGATGTTATTGACATAGGTAAAAATTTCATGTAAAGTTATTCACAAGTTAAAAAAATAAAGAGGAGATTAAATTATGAAAAAGTTATTAACGTTAACTGCTGCTTTTTTTGTGCTGGGCGGCTTTTATCAAAAATCACAAGCACAAGTTAATGTTAACGCATTACCAACGACTTACACCCAAAATTTTGATTCGTTTGGCACAGCCAACGTGAATTGGACAAATAATGTTACATTACCAGGTTGGTTTATAGAAAAAGAAACTAATAGTGTTACGACTCTCATTGCAAGCGCAGGGGGCAGTGGTGCTTCTGAGGTTTATAATTACGGAGTTGCTGCTGATCCAGATAGAACTTTAGGTTCCATTGCTTCAGGAGATGAATCTGCTTTTTATGGGGTTCAATTCACCAATTCTTCATCTCAAACTATTACTAATATTGTAGTTACTTATGACGGAGAACAATGGACAAAAGGAAATATTAATCCCACGACAAATTCCTTACAGGTTTTCTTTCGTGTTGGTGGAAGCGGTTTTCTAGCAGACACTAATAATGTCGGTTGGACTGCAGTTTCTGCTTTAAATTTTGATAGTCCTCAAACATTTCTCGGAGCTATTCAAGCTCTCAATGGAAATGACGCGACCAATCGGGTTGCCGGTATTACCGCTAATATTCCTGTGAATGTTCCCCCTGGCCAAGAAGTTTGGCTACGTTGGTATGATCAAAATGATCCTAATGCAGGTGGCGACCACGGTCTAGGCATTGACAATTTGTCTGTCGAATTCCAAGGGCCTGCTTTTGTTCTGATATTTCCTTTAGATGCCACAGTCGAATTAAGGAAACCTAAATTAACCAAAACTTTAAAGGTTCCTAAGAAAGGATTTGCTATTAAAGGTTTGATTAAAACTACTAATTCTGTTTCTGAGGTTTCTTACTTCGCTTTTGGTGGAACCAATGAACCAACGAATGCGGTTTTCAAAGTTGCTGGAAAACTCAAAGAGTTCAAGAAGGGCAAAAAATTTAAACAAGGTTACAAATATCTGTTTAAACACAAAGGCAGTGGCAATAAACCCGGCGAAGGCATTACAGAATCGCCTGTTACCTTAATTGTACGAGCAAGTGGCACTCAAGGTAGCAATGCTGCTAGTTTGAACACCAACTTTGTTTTTACGGATGTGAAAATAAAATAAAGTTTGAATTGATCTTATTTTTAAACCGGTCGCCACAGCGACCGGTTTTTTATTGTCGTAGGCCAATTCAATTTTTTCCGTAAAATCGCTCTACCTTAAGTCCGCTTTCTTTTTCTACTCGCAATGCAATAGCATCTAGCTCTTCATTAGTTAAAGCAGTTGCCCAAGTTTCCGGTGTAGATCGTGCTACAGTATAAATCTGAATGCCGAGAATTTTTCCACCGTCTTTTTGAATAGTTATTAATTGATTGATATAAGCTAAAACTTCCTTGTGAGAAGGAGGTTCGCCATGAATTCGAAGGAATAAAGTTTGAATCCAAACTGGAAATTGACGCGCTGTCTCTGTGATATTTTTAATAATACGTTCTAAAGGAATAGCCGTGCGATTAACTATTTTATAGTAAGTCGGTGTACCTGCATCTAGTTTGGCCCAAATTTCATGAGGACCTTGTGTCATTCGTTGGATGCCCTGTTTCACCACAGGCCGATCTAAGCAAGCGGCATCAGTAATAAGAACCAGTTTTACATCAGAAAGATGAAATTTTTTTAGCGTTTTCCAAGCGATTTCAACTGCTTGATCAAAATTCGGATAAGTGGTCGGTTCACCATCACCACTAAAGGCGATGTCATTCAACCGTCGCCACGATTGAGGTGCTGATGAAAAAGGTTCACTCTTAAAAAGTTCGTGAGATTGATAAATTTCAATCATAGCAACTAACTCTTGCTCTAAAATGGTCAAATCCACCTTACGTGTGCGAGGTAAAGCGTTGCGATCCACTTCGCAATAGACACAATCAAAATTGCAAATTTTATCGGGGTTGAGATTAATACCAATCGATACCCCTCGAGAACGTCGCGAAATCACAGGGTAAACATAAAGAAAATCTTGATAACTACGCCGGTGATCGAGATGGGCTTGAATGAGATCCATAGTTTAATATACTATTTTACTCACAGATTAACACAGATTGGCGATAATGAACGATGTTAAAATACTCATCACTAACCAATTGAAAACTAGGAACTGAAGACTAATCACTCTTATGTCATGGAAAGCTTTGAATGAAGCAAAAATTTTTCTCCTTTTTTTAGGGGTTGGCATTCTTATTTTTGCTCTTTGGAAATATTGGCCAGGAGTGGCTCTCTTGAGTTTGGCAAGCTTAGGAGTTGCCTTATTTTTTCGTGATCCCAGTCGAACGATTCCTGACAATCCTATGGCTATCGTTTCCCCAGCGGACGGCACCGTAGATGCCATAGAAGAGCTGCCTCACATCGAAGCGCTACAAGGCCCTGGCAAAAGAGTTTCGATTTTTCTTTCTGTTCTAGATGTCCACATTAATCGCGTGCCTTACGAGGGGGAAATTCGATCGATCTCTTATCATCCGGGACGTTTTTTAGATGCGCGCCATGCTGAATCCGCTCGACTGAACGAAAATCAGTTATGGTTATTAGAAACTTCGCGTGGCACAATAGGCGTCAGACAAATTGCCGGTTTAATCGCACGACGCATTGTTGGCTGGCTTCAGCAAGGTGATAAGGTTAAAACTGGCCAACGTTTGGGACTAATCAAATTCGGCTCGCGCACCGATTTATATCTCCCTCTTCATACTGAAATCCAAGTTCGAATCGGACAAAAAGTTAAAGGTGGCACCACTATCATAGCACATTGGACTCAATCATTATGAGCGAAGACAATAAAGAAAATTCTTCTAAAATTTATTTACTGCCTAATTTAATGACTGCCGGAAATCTTTTCTGCGGTTTCATGGCTGTTTTGCAAATCATTGAAGGAACTTTACGACAGACTACAGGAGATGTAGGTTGGGAAACACGTTATACCACAAGCTTACTTTTTATTCTTGGCGCGTTCATTTTTGATATGTTAGATGGACGTGTTGCTCGATTAGGCGGTTATGAGAGCCCTTTCGGTCGCGAGTTTGATTCTTTAGCCGACATCGTTTCATTTGGATTTGCTCCGGCATTGCTGGTTTTTAAAATTGTGCTGGCAGAATTTCCTAATCGCTTGGGTTGGTTGATTGCTTTTTTTTATTTAGCTTGTGGCGCTTTGCGATTAGCGCGTTTTAATGTTGCTGCCAGCCAAGGCAACGGGTCCAGTAAGGATTTTACCGGCTTTCCCATTCCCGCTGCGGCAGGTGTGATTGCTTCTATCACTTTAACTTTACTTTATCTTTACGAAAATGAACATCGAATCGGTAACTGGAAATTGCTTTTGCCCTTTCTGATGGTTTTTTTATCTTTTATGATGTTTAGCAAAGTCCGCTATCCTAGCTTTAAAGCGGTAAATTGGAGAACCGAACGCTCTTTACCGCGCTTTTTAGGAATCATTCTTTTGATTATTCTTGTTGTGCTTTATTGGCAATGGATGTTAACGGTCGTTTTTTTAAGCTATCTTCTTTATGGTTTTTTCCGACCTTTTCTTTCAAAACGAATTAAAGAAGAAATCGAAGAAGAATAATTTTATCTCTAAAATAAAAAGCCCGTCATATAGACGGGCTCTTTTTGATAAAGGTTAGCTTTTTATTTTGGCCCAACAATTTTATATCTTTTCTCTTTCTTAAACAATGTTTTCACTGGATAAGTATTGGTTGAACCTGTCGGCAATAAATCCAGAAGTTGAATCGTTTTACCTTTACGAATTACAACATCAACATCAGAGTTAATCTCTTCGACATAAGGCGCCGCAGCAAAGGGTTTAAACTTCTTAGGCAGTGTACCGACATTTGTCGTAATCGTGCCAAAAGCAAAGCCGTTTGATTCAGAATTGACAATCGCAATAGCACTAAACTGTTTTTTCTGTTTCTTAGCGCCTCGCAAGAATATGGCCGGCTCTTCATTAAAACTACCAAATCCCACTACTTTAAATCCTTTCGGATTGACTCGCTCAATAAAATTATTGGTGTTTATCACAACATTTGTATTGTTAGTCGATCCTCCAAAAGGCGTATAATAAAGTCTCATAACCTTTCTCTTAGTCGCAACCACAACTGTATTAGTGTCGATATAGCCAGATGCCCTGATTTTAAATTTCTTAGCAAGGGTGGGCAATTGAACGCCTGTATTAGTTAACAAAAGATTAGTAGTAACAGTTAATGCAAAAGGCGGTTTTTTGCCTTTTTTAAAGATAATTTCCGGCAAATCATCTGCATTCAAGTCTTTAGCTGCTAAAATTTTATGTTTCTTAGGCATTAAAGTTAAGAAGTCTTTGAATTGAAAGGTGTTAGTAGGATTATTACGTGTTAAAATGCGCAATGATCTACCTTTCTTAAGAAGGATATCGTTTACTTTATCCCCATCGAAATCAGCCGTAGCATCACGCACGATAGGAATTTCTGTAATATAAAGCTCTGTTTTAGTTTGATCCTCTTGTTGCGAAGCATAGGCAACATATTTTGAATCACTACTCATGGCATAAAGAAAAATACCTGACGGGAAATTGGGCACATAAGAAAATTCATCGCTAAGCTTAATATTTTCACCTCCTTTAATAGGCACAAAATAAAGCTCTCTTTTAAGTGCATTTTGTTTATTAGCTCTATAGAGGACGGCTTTCCCATTAGGAACCACTTGAAAATCTGTTACAAAACCGTTCACAATAAAAGCATCATTCAAAGAAGTAATAGGTCCTCCATTGACTCGTGTACTATATAATCGAAAAATATTTTGCTGTTGTTGATCAGCATTATAAACAATTCGATCTCCTTTTTTATTCCAATCAAAACCCAAAACCTGTGGACCATTACTAGGTAACGCTGGATTGACTAACCGCCTATCAGCAGGATTGGCAGCTCCCACATAATAAAGATTTCTCGTGTCATCTCCGATTATTTCTTGGCTAATGTAAAGAATACGATTGCCATCAGCACTAAACTTAAAGCTTCCAAAAGCAACATCTTCGTCTTGTTCTAAGGGACCATTTAGTTTAATCACATCAGATGCCGTGCCATTAATTGGAACACTATAAAGCTCATTGGTCGATGGAGTGTCATGATCCGAACGAAAAGCCACTCGACTTCCGTTAGGGCTAACCTTAAAAAATGTAGTGGTACTATTGCCACCACCTGGAGCAGCTGGACCACTCAGAGAAACTGGAGTGCCACCTTGTACAGAGACCTTTAAAATTTCGCTATTGTTCAAAAAAGTCGGATCGGCTTCGAAAACAATATCCGCTTCGTCAGGTGTTAGCTCTAAAGAATCAATATCAGTAGTTGGTAAAAGCCCATTGATACTTATTGTAGCGCTCGTTCCAAATTGAGCTGTTTGCGCTTGAAAAAGACGAAATTGCCCTAAAGAAAGTTCATCGGCAACGTAAAATACTTGGCTTCCATCTTTTGTAGCTTGATAATCTCTTACCCCACCACCATTCACGCTAATACTGCTAACTTGTACCGGCAAAGTGCTTCCATCAACTGGGACACTATATAAATCAAATCGAGTTGCTACCGTTGCATTCGCAATATAAAAGACACGTGTTCCGTCGGGTGAAACTTTTACGGTTGAACTAGAAAGAAAAACTCCGGGAGAAAATTGAGTCAAGTTAATTGGATTTCCTCCTGTAACTGGAACGCTATAAATTTGTGAAAAAAAATTAGTGTCCAAAGTATAAACCACACGTGTGTTATTCAATGCGAATTCTACGCTAGTAACGTGCGAATTAGGAGGAAGGGGTTGATTTAGCTTTAAAACAGCCGCTTGCGCCACTAAGCTTACACTTAAAATAAAGCTTATTGATACAAGTTTAAACAAAGTTTTACTTTTATATTTCATTTCCTAATCCTCCATTTTTTTAATATTCCAAACCTCTTGTTTGTAAACAAACTATATAACCATAATATAATTTATTTAAAAAATCAAGTTTACCTTATTAAACGGTCTACTTTACCTATCCACCTTTTTTTGTCAATATTTTAATCCGTTAACGAGGCCCTAGCACTTTAACTTTTTTGGGGGCGGTAAAAATAACCGTTCCTTCACCAGATGCTGGCAAAGTAAAAGTGCGAACTTCCTTACCTTTTCTGGTAATCACATCAACCGTATTAGAACTCAAAGAGGTCACACCAGAAAGTTTAGCACCTTTGGCGACATTACCCAGCTGTAAAGAGGCTCCCAAAGTAAATTGATTGGATTCCACCACTACACCCAAAGCACTGATTGCACTTCCTTTATTCAACAAAATGGAGGGTTGTCCATTAACCTTTTCAAATCCAAAGACTTTATTTCCTTTTTCCACTTCACCTGTTACTTTTTGACCATTAACTAAAACTTCTAAATTTTTGCCCTTTGAGGAAATAAAAATGGGATTAGCCCCAATACGGCCCGAGGCTGTTAACTTAAAGCCTTTACTCAAAACAGGCGCTGAAACAGAAGCCGCTTGTTGTTGTAAATCTGACTGAACCGTCACGATACTTATCGACTTACCCTGTCCAAAAACAATTTCTGGTTTACCGTCACCATCTAAGTCATGACTAGCAAGCACTCTTTGTTTTCCGGACAAGAGTGTGGGAAAATCAACCGTTTGGAAGGTGTCTCCTCCTTTACGAGTCAAAAGCTGCAAAGTCTTCTTGCTTTGAATTAGGATATCATTTTTACCATCTTGATCATAATCCGCATTTAAACTCGACAAGTCAGCAACATACAATTCAACAGTTCCTGCGATTTCCTGATCCGCCCAATAAACTACCTTGGAAGAATCGGGACTGACTCGAAAATCCACAACACCACCACCAGCCGCTAAAGATGGATTAATTTTCGCAAAATCCTCCCCATTGAAAGCCACTCGATAAAGTTCAATAGCACCTATAGAGTCTTGATTCGAGCGATAAACCACTGTCTCACCGCTAGGAGCAACTTGAAAGGACACAATCGACCGATCCGATGGAATATTGGGATTAATTTTTTGCACTTTATCAACTGTAAAATCAATCAAAGGTGAACTAAACAGCTCTTTTAAATTTAACGATTGTTGATCGGCTCGGTAAACAACCGCCTGCTTTGCATCAACAACGGAAAAATCACTAACATCACCACCCGGAGCTAAAGACTGATTAAGCTTAGTGAAAACCATGCCGCCTGTCGCCGGAATAATATAGACCTCGTTTTGACCAACAACCTCTTGATCTGAAATATAAACTATTTGACTTCCATCACTTAGAACAACATAATCGCTCGTTACATTACCCCCCATCACAGGTGTCGGCGTAATGCCTGCTCCAGTAAAATTATTGCCGTCGACATCCACTCCCCACAGTCGAAAAGCGCCAGCAAAATGGTTGGCGCGATATACTACCCGATCCGTGGTAGGGAAAACCTAAAATCTAAAACATCCTCCATAGGACCAAGAAAATTGCTAATCTTTAAAGAGCCAGGAATGCCAAGCACCACACTGTAAAGCTCCATGATATCATCCGTATCCTGATCTGCCACATAAACCACATTCAACCCACTTGGGCTAAAACCATAGCTTCCAGCAACATCCCCACCGGCTACTAAAGGCGTATTGACCTGAGTCACTGCTCCACCTCCAATTGGCGCAACAAAAAGCTCGAAAACTTCATCGGTAGCCTGATCAGCTCGATAAACCACCTGCGTTCCATCACGACTTAATTGAAAATCCACCACATTACCATTGCCCGTCAAAGCTCCATTTAATTTAACTGAGGTTCCCCCACCAATCGGAACACTATAAAGTTCTGCCACCAAAGCATTATCTTTCCTAGCGAGATAAACGACCTGATCTCCGCTAGACGTTACTTTAAAACTCAAAACGTCACCTGCTACATTGCCACTCAAATCAACAGATGCACCACCCGTTATTGGAACTGCAAAAAGAGACACCGGACTAAGTGCTTCAGATTTAGCCAAATAAACAATGGTGGTCGCATTCGACCCTCCAGCAAATTCTGCCGATTGAATAACACCTCCTGCTTCAAAAGGTTGATTTAGTTTTTTAACCGCTCCTTCACTCGTCATTTCACCTATGACAATAAATCCTAAACCTAAACCTAAAAACAATTTTAATTTATTCAATCTGATCATAAACAGAACTCCTATAATTTTTGGGTAATAATATGGTAGTTAATTAACTCCCAATCCTCCTGCGCCCATAGTAACTGAATAAATAAAAAACGTAAAGATATTTTAAAATGAATTTTTGAGGAAAAATAAAATTGACAAATTAATGATATTGAGACTAAATCTCAAATCATGAAATACATATATTTATCTTTGATTCTCTTAGTTGCTTGCTTCCACCCCATACAAGCAGCTACCGATGTCACTTCTGTTAAAACTTACCTCGTTGACACCGTCAAAAAAATAAAAACTGCTTCAACAGACCTTGTAAAAAACGCTGAAGCCTATCAAAAAATTATTCAAACTTATAAAGGTAACTACCAAACCGCCTACCAAAAAGCGCAACCTGAAATCCAAAAATTGATTCAAGCCATGCAAGACAATTACAAAGCCATGGATAGCTTTGGCTATGAAACCATCGAAGCCATTGTTGCCGGTGTTAGCACCCTTGCCGATTACGATATCTATCTCGACGCCGGAGTGCCTAAAGCCGATGGACCTGAAAATGTCGCTCCTGTCACTTTGAAGTTGAGCAACGGAAAAATCATCGACCAAGAAGGCTCTTTATTTACCTACTTAATCGAACCTGCTCTCTGGGGCGGTAATCCTCGCTGGTGCATTCCGCTCGACCTCAACCAAGACGGAAAAATCGCTCCTCGAGAAAGCCTCCCTCAAACTGAATTCATTCTAGCCGTCGCCCAAGATGTTGACCAAAAAATTACCGCGCTCCTAAGCGACGCACGTGCCTGGCAACCTACCCAACAAGATTGCTTTAGCGCCCTTGTTCTCATGACACCCACCCTTTCCGACTACTTCGAAGACTGGAAAGAATCCCGCTACAGCGATTCCACCTCCGGTCGATTCAGTGCCGTAAGCCGCCTATCCGACATGCAAGGCATCATGCAAAGCTGTTCCATTCTCTATAGCGCCGTTCACAACAAAATAACCACCGAAGACAAAGCCCTAGCCAAAGCGATCAAAATCGGTTTTGATGACATCCTCAATTTTATCGAAAAACTCCAGCAAAAAGAAAACCAAGGTAAAATTACTGCCGCAGAAATTGACGAACTCGCCAACCAAGCCAAAGAAAAAACAGATAAACTCCTTCCTCAAATCGAACAAGGTGCTGCACTCCTCGAAATACAAATCAAAGCATAATCGAATGACCTGTTTATCACAAATTTTCCGGCTCCTAAAAATCGGCGCCCTTTGGATCAGCCTGAG
Source organism: Verrucomicrobiia bacterium (assembly GCA_041395165.1). Classification (GTDB taxonomy): domain Bacteria; phylum Verrucomicrobiota; class Verrucomicrobiia; order JADLBR01; family JAIBCM01; genus JAIBCM01. The sequence continues at coordinate 96,413 of JAWLBA010000001.1, read as the reverse complement.
CACCGCAATAGTTCATGCCGATATCATGGACAACTATTTTGCTCTACAAACCGAGCTCGACGACTCCCTGTTAAGCCTTTACAGCCAACAAACTCTCTCTCCTTCTGCCGTCTCATTTCAAAAATTCTCTCAACAACTTCGTCATCCCTCCACCCAACACCTCGCCAATCAAATTTTAGCAGACCTCAACACCTCGCCTCTTTCTGCTCAAACCCTCGGCCAAATCCAAGCGAACCTTCAACATATCCTCGCCTTGGAAATGATCTATGCGCAGCGCAATGGAGACATCCCTACCGCTCAACAATATCGCGCCCTCATCAAACTGCCCAAATATGCCAACGCCATAGAAGGTGCCCTTTCTTTAAAACGCATGGGCAATCAAACCAGCCACCAAGACGCCCTCAGCCAACTCCTTGCCAAAGAATATCTCACCTGGCAAACCACTCGCATTCGAGAAAAGCTCGATGCATTGAATCGTCTCACTCAACAACATCCTACCTTTAACCTGCAACTGCTTCAAGCTCGCACCGTCGAAATACAAACTCTCTCGCAGTTTCCTTCAGAACTTTACCACTGGGCTTTTCTCAAAAAAAATGAAGCCCTACCTGCTTCTTCACAAACTGCTTATCTTCACTTTCTCAAACCGTTATCACAAACTTTCAACGCCGAACTTTTTTCTGAATGGAAAAAAGAGATCGAAACCTCTCTTCCTAACCTTCTCACAGCCGACGACATTAATCGACGCGAACGTCTTTTGCTTAAACTACTACGACTCATCCCCATGGAATATCAAGGGGGCGTTCGCAATGGAGAAATCACAGTTCCCTTAGAATATCGGGAGGCTGAAACCTTTACTCGACAAAGCCGTCAGATTTTGGAGGAGCTCCTTCCAACCTGGCGAAATACCAAAACTCAAGCGCTCAGCCAATACGGAACTCATCTCACTGAAACACTCCAATCTCTAGAAAATGCCATCACTCAAAAACAAGATCCCAAACAAATCGAAACCTTAGCCAAGAACATCAGCCAACTTCTTCAGAAGGAGTTTCAACTCACCTTACTTCGAAGTGGAAAATCCTCCGATATTATCGAAGAAACCGTATTGGAAGTGCGCTCCCTTCTCACCCAATCCCTCCAAGCCGCTCAAGCCGCGCGCTGGAACGATGCTAAAAACCTGCGCCTCGAAGCCTACACCACCTTCGATCTGGAAATCGAAAAACGCACTTTACCGCGCGATCCCGAACTCGCATTAAGAGCCGAACACAGCTTCCTCGAAGGCACGCCAGCTCAACCTGGAATTAAAGCCGCCCTCGACGCCCGAGCACGCGGTGAGGCACTTACCAAGGCTTACGCAAAAACCTTGGCTGCCTTAGAAGAATGTCACGCCCTATTAAAAGTTAATCTATCCCCCACCGCTGCCATTTACACTACCATCACCATCATCACACGAGAAGGACTGGAAGCCGTCGTTATCTTAGCCGCCCTTTTAGCTGGATTACGCGGTCCCGCCAATCAACGTATTCGTCATCGCGTGATAAACGGTGCCTGGTTAGCGCTCGGCACCACTGCACTCACCCTTTGGTTGTCACGTTCTCTTATCGAATCCTTAAGCCGCTACGGAGAAAAGTTAGAGGCCGTTATTTCAATTCTCGCTGTCATCATCTTACTCATGGTAACCAATTGGGTTTTCCATAAAGTCTACTGGGTTCAATGGAACGCACGACTACGTAGCCTTAGCAAAGCTGTTCAAGACGGCAGCGGATCATCCTGGGAAAGCTTAGCTTTAGTCGGTGTTGGTTTCATGACCATTTATCGTGAAGGCTTTGAAACCTCACTCTTCCTCCAATCCCTCATTCTCGAAGCCGGCATGCGCACCGTTGGCATCGGTGTTCTCATCGGCGGCGGCATCATTGCTCTACTCGGTTGGATTGTTTTTGCCATCGGCGCTCATTTGCCTTACCGTAAGCTTCTTGTTTTTACCGGCATCCTCGTCGTGTCCATTTTACTTACTTTCGTCGGCTCCACAGTTCGACTCTTTCAAACAGTAGGTTGGCTTCCCATTCATCCCATCTCAAACCTAGAAATTCCAAGCTGGATGGGAGTTTGGCTGGGACTTTACCCATCTTGGGAAGGAATGCTTTTGCCCGTAGTTGGCATCGGCTACGTCGCTGCTATGTGGTTCTATGTTAAAATAACCTCTCTTCTTAAACAACGTAAAATGGAAGAAAAAATGCCAAGAGACGTTATTGACTCGGCCAATTCATCCATTTCTACTTCGACCATTTAAAAAATAAAAGACTATGTTGACTCTTCAAGAAACTCACCCCACATTTAGTCTTATGGATTCTGAAATACGACAGAAGCTTCAACTTTTTTTTGATGAAAAAGGAATCCGTCTCACCTCTCAACGCGAAGCCATTATTGAAGCTGCATTTGGCACGAACCGCCACTTCACGGCAGAGGAACTTCTCGACATGGCTCGCGAACGCGATGCAAGCGTTTCACGCGCCACTGTTTATCGCACTCTCCCTCTTTTAGTAGAAAGCAACCTCATCAAAGAAATGGATTTTGGAAAAGATTACAAATTTTACGATCCTAACTACGCCACTCATCCCAATCATAACCACCTTATCTGTGTGGATTGCGATAAAATTGTCGAATTTGAAGATCCTATCATTGAAAAGCGAGAAAATGAAATCAGCCGTTCTTTAGGTTTCTTGCCAGAAAATAAAAGCGTTCAAATTCGCGCCACTTGCCAAGAATTAAAAAGTTCTGGCGCTTGCGCTAACAAAACAAACTGCGAAAGAAAATAATTTGTTTTTAAAAAACTCAAAGCAAAAGCTTTGAGTTTTTTAAAATTTAGCATGCAATCACTTACTGAGGTGCAACAACTTTACCCAACTTTTTAGTCATCTTAAAGACTGGCTCGCTTAGCGTGGTTGTTCCATAGTTTATAATTCCAATATTTTTACCCTTGCTAATAATCAATTTAGCTGTTGCCGCATTCGTGCCCGCTATCGCCCCTCTCACCTTGTACTTCTTATCAAAGACAGGACCAGCTTGTGGCTCATTATTTTCACCAGCAATAAATGGAGCGTCCGTCGGAATATCGTAAAAGAAGAGTTTTTTACCTTTGGCCAAAATTAAAGAACTTACCGCATTGCTCGTTGTTCCAACTCGAGCAATCAATCCCACTACCTTAGGATTCGCTTTCTTAGTACTCACTAAAGTTGCGCTGGTATAACTTGGTGATAACAAAGCTCCTATTGTCTTACCTTGTTGTGTAACAATATCGACTAATCCATCACCATTAACATCTCCAGAAGCTACTACTTTAGTCTTAGGGCTCGCCACACTGCCCAGAGCTATATTGCTGCTAATTGTAAAGTTACCATCCAATAACAACGCACTTACAGAGGCCTTATTTTGAACAATCAAGGCGTTGTTGCTATTGACAACGTTAGCTCCCACAATTTTATCTTTCTTATTCAAAACAATTGTTTTAGAACTATCCACTCCCCCTGCAGGAAAAGCAATTAACGTCGCTGTCTTCTTTTTCTGCGCCACTAAATCCAGTGTTCCGTCACCATCCAAATCACCTGTAAAACCCGTCGCACTCGGAGTAACAATTACGACATTGGATTGGCCAACAGTTAAATTTAAAACTTGCGTATCCACACCCGCATCATTGGTAGCAGATAAAGTTATCGGAAATACTCCTATAGCATTGGGCACACCTGTGATGACATTGCTATTTAACGTTGCCCAGCCCGGCAAACCACTCGCCCCATAGCCGGTAATGGGTTCATTCGTCGCCGTAATGGTATAACTAAAATTGCTAACTCCTATCGTTGTTGCAGCCACTAAAGGACTTGTAATAACTGGTGGCAAAATAGCAGTAACATATAACTCAAAAGTTTGATCGAAATCTTGGTCGGCACGATAAATTAAAGGGTTGCCCGCTGGATGAATCACAAAAGCAGTAACATCACCATTCATTATCAGAGGCTCATTGAGCTTAGTATTGGCTCCGCCAGTAATAGCAACTCGATACAATTCAAAAACCGTATCGGTATCTTGATCCGCTCGGTAAACCACTTGTGAACTATCAGGGCTAATTTGAAAGTCTGTTTGCACATTCCCATTCATTATTAAAGCACCATTTAACTTCGTGCTACCCGTCGCTGCAATTTGTGAGCTATAAAGTTCATTCACAGCATCAGTATCTTGGTCAGCTAGATAGACCACTCTAGCGCTATCCGGGCTCACTTGAAACCCATTGGGAAACACAATATCTCCATTGGCCACTAAAGCGCTATTTAATTTTGTACTACCGGTTGCCGCAATCTGCGAACTATAAAGTTCAAAAACATTATCCGTATCTTGATCGGCCCGAAAAACTACTCGTGCGCTATCCGGAGCAACTTGAAAATCGGTTACATCCCCATTGGCTACTAAAGCACTATTTAATTTTGTGCTACCCGTCGCTGCAATCTGCGCGCTGTAAAGTTCATTCACAGTATCAGTATCTTGGTCAGCCAGGTAAACGACCCGTGCACTATCTGCACTAATTTGAAAGCCTCCCGCCACATCTCCATTGGCTACTAAAGCGCTATTTAATTTTGTACTACCGGTCGCTGCAATCTGCGCGCTGTAAAGCTCATTCACAGTATCGGTATCTTGGTCAGCCAGGTAAACGACCCGTGCACTATCTGCACTAATTTGAAAGCCTCCCGCCACATCTCCATTGGCTACTAAAGCGCTATTTAATTTTGTACTACCGGTCGCTGCAATCTGCGCGCTGTAAAGCTCATTCACAGTATCGGTATCTTGATCTGCTAAATACACCACTCGTGCGCTATCAGAACTGATTTGAAAACTAAATACGTTTCCACCAGCTACTAAAGCGTTATTTAATTTTGTACTGCCTGTTGCCGCTATCTGTGCGCTATATAGCTCAAAAATGCCATCCGTGTCTTGATCAGCTCGATAAACCACTCGTGCGCTATCTGGACTAATTTGATAATTTGCAAGTATATCGCCATTGGCTACTAAAGCACTATTAAGCTTCGTAATAGTTCCCCCGTCATAGAAACACCATAAAGCTCAAAGACATCATCGGTATCTTTATCGCTACGAAAAACCACTCGATTACCATCGGGAGAAACTTGAAAATCAACTACGTTCCCATTCATAACCAACGGAGCGCTTAAATTGGTTACCGAACTCGGACCAAGAGTGTAATCCACGCCAAAAAGTTCAACAACTGCTACAGCGCCCGGATCAGCAAAAAAAGCGACCCTCTTATTATCACTATTAGCGAATTGGGGAGTACCAGCAAAACCATTCGCCGAAAAAATTTGATTTAATTTAGTAACTGCATTCGCTTCCAATATCCAAAAAGAGGTTAAAAACCCTAAAATGATTATTTTTTTCATGTTAAGATAATGAAATGAAGCAATTAGCATGTCAATAAGAGATACACGATAAATCAAGAACTTGCGCTACCATAAGCGCGTAGACCTCGATTAAAAAGAAAATGAGTTGCTAAAAAAAATAAAGTGCCCAAGCCTCCCATGACCCCTAGCAAATTCCAATTCACTCGACCCAATAAAGCTTCACTCGGTACATTCGCTACTAACAACATCGGCAAAGCAAACGTAAAAATAATACGAACCATTCCCTTAAAAGCTTGGCGCGGCAAGCGTGAAATTTGAAACAAATTATAATACCCATAAATCAATCCTTGGGAGCGTACAATCCAAAAAGAAAGCGTCACCAGCGCCAACAACAAACTATAATGAATCATCACTCCAAAGCCGGTTAATAAAATAAACAAACCAACACCCAACGGCGTAATCGATAATCCTAAATGTAAAATTGCGTAACCACAAACGCCCAAACCCAAAGCCCCATTAATGAGCGCTCCCGGTTCAAACAATCGCGTGCTAACCAGAAATTGCGGCGATACAGGCTGCGCCAAATAAAAATCCAGTTTTCCCGTCCGAATCAGCTCAGGCAAATTGAAAAAATTCACCATAAAAAACGCCTGAAAAAGCTGTTGAATCCAATGATTCACTCCTACCAACAAAATCATTTCATAACGACTCCAGCCCGCTACCTCTCCCACATGCCCATAAACCACCTCCACAAAAATCAACTGCAACGAAAACCACATCGTTTCCGTGCCCAACCAAAGCAAAAAATTCGCCTTAAACATCATCTCGCGCACCAGCGAATAACGAATCTGTGCCAACCAAATCTTGAGATAACGACTCCAACTCATATCATCCCCCTACAGCCGTATATTTTTTTAGCCCTTGTCTCCATGTCGCCCATCCTAACCCACTCATCAATCCAATCCAAAGCCATTGCAACAAAAATCCTCGCCACAACTCAGCTTCCGACAACTGTCCGCCAAACACCGCTATCGGAAAGTAATACTCATAAGCAAAAGGCAAATGCAATGCCACCTGATAAAGCGGTTGAGGCAATAAATTCAAAGGAAAAACATGCCCTCCCGCCACATATTCTAAACCAAACAAAATAAAAATTACTCCACCCACATCTAACAACCAAAACGCCAAAAGCCCTGTGCAAAACGTAATCGCAAACTGCAAAAAACCCGATCCTAAAACCGCTAAAATCGTCAACAACCAAACATCGATCTCCTTCGGCCAATTCAAACGACTCCTTAACCAAAACACTGCCACCCCCACCGGAACAATCGTGCTCATTGCATAAACCATCCGACCCGAAAAATAAAGCGCCAGCCGATACGCTCCATAATTCACAGGCTTCAACAAAACCTGATTCATCATCCCCTCACGAATATCCGCAGCAATCTGAAAATCATCCTCCGTCGGCGACGTCAAAGCGTCCAACACCAACAACGCCACAAAATAACTGATCATCCCCTCATAAGAGTAACCGCCCACATTTCCCTTCCCTTGATAAATCGCGCCCCAAAAGAAAATCGTTCCCAGCAAAGGCACTAAAGAAAAACAACAACGCAACAGAAAATTCCAGCGATAAACCAGTGCATTCTGAAATCCAATTAAAAAAACATGCCAATAACGCTTTAACATAAACTCGTAAGATAGGTTTTAAGCCTAGTTTACTTTGGCGCCACTATTTTCCCTAACTTCTTAGTCGTTTTAAACACGGGCGCGCCCATCGTCATCGCTCCATAGCTGACAATTCCTACCTTCTTGCCTTTGCTGATAATTAGTTTAGTTGTTGCTGCATTCGTGCCCGCCACAACTCCTCCAACCTTATATTTCTTATCAAAAACGGGACCAACTTGAGGTTCATTATCTTCTCCAGGAACAAACGGAGCATTCGTTGGAATATCGTAAAAAAATAATTTCTTACCCTTTGACAACAACAAAGAGCTTACCGCATTACTCTTATCACCAATCCTCGCTAGAACTCCAACAACTTTAGGCACTGCGCTCTTGGTATTAACCAAAGTCACCGCATCATAGTTTGGTGACAGTAACGCGCCTATAACCTTTCCTTGTTGGATAATAATATCCGTTAGCCCATCACCATTCACATCTCCACTGGCTTTAACTTTGATCTCTGGGCTGGTCAAATTACCAAGGGTTATCGTTTCAATCGCTGCAAAATTGCTATTCACTAAAACTGCTTTAACTATTGCCTTGTTTTTCACAATTAAGGCATGGTTAGAGTGAATCACATTAGCCGCCGCAACTTTATCTTTCTTACCCAGGATTAAATTCTTTGTCGTATCGACTTCGCTCCCGGGAAAAGTAATTAAGGTCACTTTCTTCTTTTTCTGTGCCAACAAATCCAATGTTCCATCGCCATCAAAATCTCCAGTAAATTCAACAATGCTGTTGGGAATATTATTGGTTTGTGGCGGCGGGTTAGTAATAGTCGCACTATTAATAGTTAGATTTAATATTTTATTATCAAATCCCACCGCGTTAGTAGCAAATAAATTGATAGCAAACATGCCCACTGCATCAGGCACTCCGCTTATCGTGTCACTATTCAAACTCGCCCAGATTGGTAAATTAGCCGCTCCGAAACCGGTAATCGGCCCATTATCAGCAGTAATGGTATATTGAAAGTTGGCTCCTACCACACTGGTTACGTTTAAAACACTCGTAATCACAGGCGACAACATATTATTAGTGCCACCATTGGTCGGGTTAACTATTAATCTTAATATAGCACTACCCACTCCATCAACATTAGTCGCGCTTAAGGTGATAAAGTTAGTGCTCACCATATCAGGCACTCCGCTAATAACATTACTATTAAAACTAGCCCAAGCCGGCAAATTACTCACTCCCCATCCTAGAATCGGTCCGTTTTCAGCTGTAATGGTATAGTTAAAATTGCTTCCTACCCATGTCACGGCATTGGTCGGACTAGTAATTATTGGCGGATTAAATGTCACATAAAGTTCTCTTACGTTATCGGTGTCTTGTTCTGCCACATAAATAATCGGTCCACCAGCAGGATGAACATATGGGATAGGCGAAATAGGATAAACCAAACCTCCGGCAACCAAAGGCCCATTTAATTTAGTGGTATTTCCACCCAAAATTGGAACGCTGTAAAGTTCAATCACATTATTAGTATCTTGATCCGCACGATAAATAACTCGCTGTCCATCGGGGCTAATTTCAAATCCGGTTAATACATCCCCACTCGAAACTAAAGGTCCATTTAGCTTCGTAGTAGGCCCTCCTGCGATAGGAATACTATAAAGCTCAAATACATCATCTGCGGTTTGGTCAGTGTTAAAAATAACTCGACTACTATCTAAACTAATGACACAAGGAAGAAAAAGTGGGCTGGGCACAATGGGCCCATTTAATTTCACCGCAGATCCTCCCAGGATTGGCACACTGTAAAGTTCAAAAGTGCTATTATTATTAGTATCCCCATTATAAAGAACTCGATTACTATCGGGACTGATTACAAAAGGCAGCACCGCTGTCCCAATTTTTATTGATGCACCGCCCACCATTGGAACACTATAAAGATTTCCCGATCCGAAAAGATTGGTTGAAATGACAGAACGATAAACAACTCTACTACTATTTGGACTAATTTGAAAATTAGCCACATTTGTTACTGTAGCATCATTTAGCTTAGTTACTAATCCACCAGTAATTGGCACAACATACAATTCGTTAAAGGTATTAATTTCTTGATCCGCTCGATAAATAACACTCGAACTATCAGGACTGATTACAAATCCTGGGCCAGAAGCATCATCACCTAAAACATCCCCGTTAAAAACCAAAGGAGCATTTAGCTTGATGACACTCCCTCCCGTCAAAGGAACACTATAAAGTTCATAGACCCCACTCGCATCCTGATCCGCGAGATAAACTATTCTACTGCTGTTTGGACTAACCCTAAATTCTGCTTGAGCATCACCCATCATAGGGCCATTTAGCTTAGTCGCTGGACCACCCGTTATCGGAACACTATAGAGCTCAAACAAATTATTCAAATCTTGATCAGCACGATAAACCACGCGCGAACTATCTGGGCTGATTAAAAAATCCAACACATCTTGGCTTGGCGCAAAAGGTCCATTTAGTTTAATCGTTGAACCACCAACCGTTGGAACACTGTAAAGCTCAAATGAACTCAACCCCTCTTTAAGCCCCCTAAATACTACCTGGTTTCCATTGGAACTCATCAAAAAATCTACAATGATTCCTCCCGGAACCATAAGTCCATTTAAATTAGTCACGGAACTCGGGCCCAAACGAAAATCCACGCTAAAAAGCCCTACATATTGATTATTCACATTTTCATTAACACCATAAACAATCCTGTCGGCTGAAGTAAATAGAGGACTATTCGCCACCTTTTGACCCGGCAACAATGGGTGATTTAATTTTTGATTAACAAGCGCTCGCAAAGGTAAAACTGTGATGGCAAAAAATGAAATAATTCCCATCAAAAAAAACAACTTTTTCATAACTCTCATAACTTAACAAAGTTTTCACAAATTACCGCTTTTATTTTACAGAGTCTTGAACTTCCCTACGTTATAGATTCTGTTTAAAAATGTGAAAAAACCAAACTCAAAATTTCGATCTAGTATTCATCTTAAAGGCCTTCGTCAAAATAATCTCAAAAATTTTGATCTCGAAATTCCTCATCACACTTTAACTGTTATTACCGGACCGAGTGGCTCGGGAAAATCCTCTTTAGCATTTGAAACGCTTTATGCAGAAGGTCAGCGACGCTACGTCGAAACCTTCTCGCCTTACACACGACAATTTTTGGAAAGGATGGACAAACCACAAGTCGAATCCATCGAAGGCATTCCACCTGCCATCGCCATCGAACAAAGCAATCCCGTTCGCACTACCCGTAGCACGGTCGGCACCATGACGGAAATTGCCGATTATTTAAAACAACTCTTTCCCAACCTGGCTCATCTTTATTGCCCACAATGCCAGCGTGAAATCCAACCGAGTAACGCGCAAACCATCGCGCAAAATTTACTTTCTAATCCTGCGCTAAAAAACCAAGAAATTCTCATCACCTTCACCTTACCCTTTCCAGAAAACACTCCACTTTCCGAAGCACTTCATTTCGTTCAAGCCCAAGGTTTCCGTCGACTTTTTTGGGAAAATCAAATAGCTCGCATCGAAGATATTGTAGGGCGGGCGCTCCGCCTGCCAGAAACAAACAACCTAATTTTAATCCAAGACCGCATCAAACTAGATCAAAGCTTATCCAACACCCGCCTAATCGAAGCCCTCGAACATGCGCTTACTTTCGGCAAAGGTCTAATCACGATTTACCGACTGAATAATCAGCAGGTCGAAGATCAGCCCCTCCTTTATAGTAACCGCTGGCACTGCCCTTACGACAATCTCGATTTTCGCGCTCCCACTCCAGCATTATTCACTTTCAATAACCCGCTCGGTGCTTGCCCCACATGTCACGGTTTTGGTCGCACCATCGAAATCGATTACGATCTCGTGATTCCCGACAAAACAAAAACTCTTGCACAAGGCGCGATTAAACCATTTCGAACCGGCCACTCACAAGAATGCCAAACCGACCTCCTGCGCGCTTGCAAAAAACATAAAATTCCCACCGATATTCCTTATCAACAACTCAAACCAGAACAAAAAAAATTCGTTCTTGAAGGTGAATCCTCCACCCTTTCACGTTTAGAAATTTGGCAAAAGGGCGGGTGGTATGGCGTAAAAGGTTATTTCGATTGGCTCGAAACAAAAACCTATAAAATGCATGTGCGCGTTTTACTTTCCCGCTACCGCGCTTACCAAACTTGTCCCACCTGCCATAGCGGGCGCTTTCAACCGGAAACACTTAACTGGAAATTAATCACTCCACAGCACACTTTATCTCTTGCACAAATCAATACTCTATCGATTCATGATGCGCTCGATTTTTTCAAACAACTTTCGCTGCTTCCTAAACTAGATGACGCTAACACCTTGTTGATTAAAGAAATCACAACGCGCCTAACTTATCTCACTGAAGTAGGCCTCGGCTATCTCACACTCAATCGCGCAACACGCACACTTTCCGGCGGTGAAATTCAACGCGTCAATCTCACCACGTGCTTAGGCACCTCACTCGTCAACACGCTCTTTATTCTCGACGAGCCATCCATCGGTTTACACCCGCGCGACACCGATCGACTTACCCGCATCCTTTATCATCTACGCGATCTCGGCAACACAGTTGTTGTCGTCGAACACGAAGAAAGCATCATTCGCTCAGCCGATTATCTAGTCGATCTTGGTCCAGGCCGCGGTCAACAAGGCGGTCATTTGGTTTTTTCCGGTCCAGCAGAAAAAATTTTATCACAAAAAGATTCTCTAACCGCCAATTATCTTTCCTACCGCACCCGCATTGCCGCTCCCGCTCGTCGTAGAAAAATTTCTTCGGAAAACGCGATCTCCATTTTTGGCGCAGCATCGCACAACTTAAAAAATGTCGACTTCACCCTACCTTTAAACGCGCTCGTTTGTCTCACCGGGGTGAGCGGTTCCGGAAAAAGCACGCTCGCATTTGATATTCTTTACAAAAATATTTTAAAAGCGCGCAACGAGGCAGCTTCAGAAGTTGGCGAAATAAAAAAACTTATTGGACAAGACCTCATTAACGAAGTCGTTCTAGTCGATCAATCGCCTCTCAGCAAAACGCCTCGCTCCAATCCCGCCCTTTACGTTGGCATTTACGATGCCATTCGCGAACTGTTAGCCGCTACAGAATCAGCCCAAAGTCAAGGTCTTAATGCCGGTGCTTTTTCTTTTAACACAGGCACAGGCCGCTGCGATCGATGTCAAGGCATGGGTTACGAAAAAATTGAAATGCAATTTCTAAGCGACATTTATTTGCCTTGTTCCGAATGCCACGGTCAACGCTTTCAACCGCATGTGCTTCGCGTGCACTATCATGATAAATCGGTTGCGAACATCCTCTCGATGACACTAGATAAAGCGATTGAATTCTTCAAAGCGCGCCAAACCGATGAAACTACAACACGCGGCAAAACCAATGCTCATACGATTGTTGAAGGATTACAACTTCTTTGCGATGTCGGCTTGGGTTACCTAACTCTAGGCCAACCTCTTAACCAACTTTCAGGTGGCGAAGCACAACGCATCAAACTCGTTAGTTATCTTTCCGCTGCCATTTCGCGAAAGAAAAAAAAGAGTAAAGGCAACTTACTCATTTTAGATGAACCCACCACAGGATTGCACTTCGATGATGTCCGAATTTTGTTAACGGTTTTGCAACGTTTAGTGCATGCTGGCCATTCTCTTCTAGTCATTGAACATAATTTAGAAGTGATCAAAAGTGCTGATTGGATCATCGACATGGGCCCCGAAGGGGGCGAGCAAGGAGGCAAAATTATTTTCGAAGGCACGCCGGAACAAATTATTGAAACAAAAAATTCTCACACAGGAAAATTTTTAAAATCCACTTTTTCCTCTAAAATTTTGAAAGAAAAAAACCTTTCACCTTCACCTTTCAACTTTAAATCAATCCCCAACGCCATCCAAATTCGCGGCGCTCGCCATCATAATCTTAAAAATATTTCTCTCAAACTCCCGCTGGACAACATGACAGTTATCACCGGCCTAAGCGGTTCTGGTAAAAGCACGCTGGCTTTTGATATTGTATTTGCTGAAGGGCAACGTCGCTATCTGGATAGTCTCAATACTTACGCGCGTCAGTTTGTGCAGCAGTTTGAAAAACCTGAAGTCGATCTCATCACCGGCATTCCTCCCACAGTTGCCATCGAACAAAATATCACGCGTGGCGGAGGCAAAAGCACAGTCGGAACGGTTACTGAAATTCACCATTTTATTCGTCTTCTTTTTTCTAAATTAGGTGAGCAACACGATCCAGAAACGGGAGAAAAAGCAGTGCAACAAACCCTCGCTGGAATTCAAAAACAAATCGACACTTTGCTTAAGAAATATAAAACGTTAGATGTTACGGCGCCTTTAATAAAAGCTCGAAAGGGCTTTCACACAGAAATTGCGCGGTGGGCAGAAAAGAAAGGGTTTAGATTACTGCGCGTAGACAAAAAATGGATTGAACCGGCCAAATTCAAAGCACTCGATCGCTATCGCGAGCACACTATCGACGTTCTCACTGGCACACTTTTACGCAAACAAAAATCCGGCGAAACCGCTCAACTCATTCATGATTCTTTAAAATATGGGCGTGGCTCATTTTCTGTCATCACACCTCAAGGAGAGGAAATTCTACTCAGCACTCACCTTTTTTGCCCGAAAAGCGGCCGCTCGTTTGAAGAATTAGATCCTCGCCAATTTTCTTACAACTCACCACACGGTTGGTGTCCTACCTGCGAAGGATTTGGAATCATTTTCGAAAGTTCAGTCGATGCAGAAAGCGCTTTGGAGCGAGAAGTGCAGCGCGAAGCCAAATATGAAATGAGCGAGGATTCAGAACAAAAAATTTGTCCCACATGTCACGGAGAGCGACTCAACTCCATTTCACGCGCAGTTCGTTTTTCTGGAAAAACTATTGGCGAAATTTCCCATTTATCAGTTTTAGAAGCCAAACGCTTTTTTGATTCGCTTTCTTTAAAAGGTCGCACTAAAGAAATTGCGCGTGATATTGTTCCCGAAATTCTGCAGCGACTCCATTTTTTAGAACAGGTAGGACTGAATTACTTACAACTCGCGCGTTCGGCTAAAACATTATCTGGCGGAGAATCACAACGCATTCGACTTGCCTCACAGCTGGGTTCGAATTTGGAAGGTGTGCTTTATGTGCTGGATGAACCCACGATCGGCTTGCATCCGCGCGATAATGCCGATCTCCTCAAAATTCTTAAGCAACTCAGAGCAAAAGGAAATTCGCTGCTTATTGTGGAACATGACGAAGAAACCATGCGTCAAGCGGATCATTTGATTGATCTCGGTCCTGGCGCCGGAACGCGCGGAGGCGAAATCATGGCTCAAGGTTCATGGCAAGAAATTGCAAAAAACACGCGATCGGTAACAGGCGCTTTACTAGGTGAACCGTTGCTTCATCCACTTCACGGTAAACGTCGAGATTCTAAAAACGCGTTTTGGCTTAAAATTTTCGGCGCAAGAGCCAACAACCTAAAATCGGTCGACCTCAAAATTCCTTTGAATTGTTTAACCGTTTTTTGCGGAGTTAGCGGTTCCGGCAAAAGCACACTCATGCGCGAAATCCTTTTGCCAGCCGTCCAAGACACTGTGCAAAATCGAAAGAAAAAGAAAAAAAATAATTCCGGTCAAAAACTTTGGAATAAGTTAGAAGGTGCTGAACTTGTCACAAAAGTCATTGAAGTAGATCAATCTCCCATTGGCAAAACCTCGCGCTCCACGCCGGCGACTTATGTAGGCATTTTCGATTTAATTCGTGAACTCTTTTCGCAACTTCCGGAATCACGCGTGCGCGGATATACGAGCAGCCGATTTTCGTTTAATAGCAAGGGCGGACGTTGCGATGCGTGCCAAGGCCAGGGCACTTGCAAAATCGAAATGAATTTTTTGCCCACACTTCACGTGCCGTGTGAAGTTTGTGAAGGGAAACGTTACAACCGAGAAACCTTGGAAATGAAGTTCAAAGACAAATCTATCGCTGATTGTTTGGCAATGACCCTGGAAGAAGCGGTTACTTTTTTCCAAGCCCATCCCAAAATTCATCGCGCTTTAAAATTATTAGAAGAAACGGGCCTCGGTTATCTCACTCTTGGACAAAGCAGTCCAACTTTATCCGGCGGCGAAGCACAACGCCTAAAATTGGTCACAGAATTGGCTCGTGATAATTCTGGGCATTGTCTTTATCTTTTGGAAGAGCCAACGATTGGCTTGCATTTAGCCGATGTGAAACGGCTACTCGAAGTCGTGCATCGCTTGATCGAAAGTGGTCACACGGTTGTTATTATCGAACACAATTTAGACGTTATTGCCGAAGCCGATCACATCATCGAAATCGGCCCAGAAGGCGGCGATCGAGGCGGGAGAATTGTGGCTCAAGGTTCTCCAGAACAAATTTTAAAACATAAACATTCTATAACAGCCCCATTTTTAAAACCTTATCTAGCTTCGAAAAGCTAGTTATTGTGATAAATCGTTTGAAATTCTATTCGAGATCGCTTAAAAGAAATCATTCTACTATTCCGGAGTAGCTCAGTGGTAGAGCGGTCGGCTGTTAACCGATTGGTCGTAGGTTCGAGCCCTACCTCCGGAGCCATTAAATTAGATACGAACTCATTTTTTATATTAAAATTCTATAACGAAATACGCTTATAGTATTCAACCGGAGCAAAATCGTCCGTTAATATAGGCACATCATTGATTATTTGCTTCTTCCACACATGAGACAAAAATTTCTCAATTTCTTTATCAGGACTTTCCCATTTAAAAAATTTTTCTGACTTTAAAGCTACGAGCATGATATTTGGAGTTTTATTGACTTTCTTTATATCTGGGACTGTAAATAAAAAAACTTGCGGAAAAATTTCTTTGTACGTGTCGTATTCCGCTCTAGCAAATTTTCCCTTCTCCCCTTCAATGGCCGAAAGAATATTAACCATAATTATTCCACCGTCATTAAGCGCATGGTATTGTCTGGCCACGGCTTCTTTTGTCGTTAACTGAAAAGGAATTGCCGATGCAGAATTAAATGCATCGCAAAAAATGACATCGTATTTCTTTTGGGTTTCGTTCAAATAAATACGCGCATCTTCATGATAAATAGTGAGATTCTTTTCGTCATTCAAACCGAAATACTTTCGGGCAATATCAGTCATACCAGGATCAATTTCAACCACGTCCATTTTTGCGTCTGGATAGTTTTTAATAAAATCACGGGGGTACGTATAGGCGCAACCGCCAATCATTAGAACATAAGCGGGGTTAGGCACGAAATGTGCAAATAGTCTATAAAATTTGGTGTAACCCAAAACCAAATCATCCGTACCGTCAGTAAACATAGCCGCTTGTGTACCATAGGGGTCAGTTACAAGAGCCAATATTGGTCTTTTTGTTGCAGGATCAGTTTTGCGTAAAACTAAAATACGATTATAGGCTGTATCAACATCAGCTACGATTATTTTTTGTTTTAAGAAAGGGAACATCCAAGTTAATCCCCACAAAACAATTAAAATAAAAACCTCTACTTTAATCGATTTCACTATTTCGGTGCCCAAAAATAAAAAAACGGTCATAGACAAAAGAACAAAAGAAAGAATAATCAATGAATTGGTTGAACCGAAATTAGGAATAATATAAAAACCGGCTAAAAAGGTGCCGAAAATACTGCCAGCTGTAGATATAGCGTAAAGATTACCAGCTGTTCTTCCCGATTTGGTAATATCGCTCATTTTAAGCCTTACCGCATAGGGAGAAATCATGCCCAAAAGAAAACTGGCTGGTGCAAAGAGCACTAATGAAATTATAATACATTTAATCTCTAGAATAATCGGGAAAGTCGAAATAATTCCTGAAAAAACATCTTTAGTAAAAGCCGAAAAAGCTATTGCTTGAGCAGAAAAAATAATAATCAAAGCCATCGGCTTAGTGCTCGGTCTCTTATCTGCCAATCGGCCACCAGCATAGCACCCAACACTCAAACTTAAAAGGATTATCCCAATCAAACTAGTCCAGGCATAAATGGAAGTACCCACATAAGGACCAATAACACGCGACCCAATCAATTCAAAAATCATCACGACTGCTCCGCAGACGAATACAACTATTTCGAGCACGAATTTCCTATTTGAAACCACTAAATTATTTTCCATATATTTATTTTCTAAGTTTATGAGCCGCCCTCATCAAAACCTTATCCTTCGTCCATAATTCGGCGTCGGCCAATAAAACCGCTGCCAACAGATGAATATCCGTCCAAGATAATCCAAGACCGTAAAATTGATGATTTTCAATAAGAGCAATGAGCTCTGGCCAGCGTGCACTGGATAAACGGGGAAGGCGGGAAAGGTTTTCTAAAAATGTTTTGCGTTGCTTAAGATGGCCACAGGCTAATTCACCCATGACCACGTCATGGGTTACAACCAAATCGGCTTCTAACCATTTCACAAGTTGATCATTTTTACGATGCAAGTGGTCTATCCAAATACTGGTGTCAACAAGCACGCGTTTCATATGCCGCGTTTATCAAAATGAGTTCGTCTACGTCTACCTACTTTTGCTTTCCGATCCGTTCCACCCATGGCCGCGAGTCTGCGGGCCGATTCGTGTTGAATTAAACTGTTAAGCCCTTGATGAATTAAAGCTGTTTTTTCTTTTATACCGGTAAGACGTTTTGCTTGTTCGATTAAAGCATTATCCAAATTCAAAGTCGTTCTCATGCATATAAATATGCATAATTTATATGCATCATCAATTCATTTGTTTTAAAATTACTCCCCTCCTCGATTCGAAGCAGTCAGGTGGACGCGAAGACGTTCGGTGAGAGCCGCATAGTGTGAGCGTTGGTGCTGAGACGTTTGACAGTGATGGGCAGGCGTTCGGATTGGTTGCCGGCTAGTGCCAAGCCGGGAACGTTAAAGCGTTGTTTGGTAGCAAACCAATCGGAAATTTGCAGACAAGCCAGCCAGGAATTGGAGCGAAAGAGCGTCCGACAAATCGCCGCGTGCAAGTCAGGAGTGAGCTCATCCGGGATCGGTGTTTCGGGCAGACCCGCCCATTTTAACAAACAGGTTTGCTCCCAACGTGCAGCGTCTAAGCCTTGTTGGCGATGTTCAGTCCAGACATCCCATTGGGCTGCGATGGGATAATTGTCATGCGTACCAAGTGTTGCAACCGAAAGAAAAGGGTAATCGCTTCCATCCAAGTAAGTATTATCCGGTTTGCGATGGAAATAAGGCAATTTCATACCGGAATACCTAAACTTTCCGCTAGGATTGCGGCACGTAATCGGGAACGGTGCCCAAATCTTCGGGCCATCAAACTCATATTTCCTGCGGCGTGTTGTACCAATTCTTTAAGAAGAGTTTCTCCATTGACGCGATTCCAGTAGTGCCAATGCGGATCAGAATCCGGTCCAGGAATAAAATGCGGTGACCGCATTTCCATTTTTCCCAAACTTCGTGTTCGAAAGGTGAAGGAATTCATCATTTTTCTCGGGTAACCAAGGGAAAGCATAGATGCGATAAAATCCCAGAACATGATCAAGGCGACACAGGTGAAAATGTTGGGCAATGCCTTTAACGCGATCGTGCCACCAACGATAGCCCTGTTCTTTGATAACATCCCAACGATAAGTGGGAATGCCCCAAATAGCAGTTTTGCTCCCAACGCGCCGTGAAAGGATCAGGCTGGAAAGAAACTTCCGCGGGTGCGCCGCCTGACCAATCCAGATTAAAAATTTCGCGATTTCCCCACACGTCAGCGCTGTAGCGGCTCACGCCATAGGGCATGTCGCCCATAAGATAAACTTTTTGTTCTTCTGCATGAGCCCTTGTTTCTTTCCATTGCAAATCAGCCACCCATTGCACGTAGGCATAAAATTGCAGTTTTTTTTCCCACTCCTTTTTTTCGGTACTGGTCGCTATTTTTTCTTTTAGCAATTCAGGCGTGGAAAAAGAAGCCGGCCATTTTTCCCAAACGATAGAGTTCCCGTTGAGTTCCATTGCCAATCGAAAGAGACAATAATTTTCCAACCAACTTTTATTTTCCTCAGTAAATTCATCTAACAACGATTTTTTGCGAAATTTTTGAAACGCTTCCCAAAGTAAATGACGTTTTAACGCTTTCACCTTGGGATAGTTGACAGGACCAGAGCGAATCGAATTTAAGATATCGGAAGTCACGATTTGGCTATAAATAGCGCGCGACAAACCAGGAACTTTCGTTGGCGAAAAAAATAAGGTGCTAGGACAAAGCGCTCGAGAACTAATTGTGTTATAGGGGCTATTATCTTCACCCGTTTCGTTGATGGGCAAAAGTTGAAGGACAGAAATTTTATTTTTAGCGCACCAATCAATCATTTGACGAACACCTTCCGTGTCTCCAATGCCCAGATCTTTTTCATGAGCAATAGCAAAGGAGGGAACCAAAATGCCGGCACGCCGTTGTGAAAAAGAAAAATCCATAAATGAATGTAATTGGTATTATACAGGATTATAGCAATCCTCTAAAATTTTTTTCGCGATATTTTCAAACTTAGGAAGACTGGATCCCCGGGTCAAGCCCGAGGATGACAGGAAACAAAACATAGACGGATACAACAAAGAGTTGAAGGATTAAAAATCATAAATTATTTAATAAAAGTTAATTTTAACGTTAAAGTTTTAATGTTTACATTAATTTTACAATTTTTAAGTTTAAATTTTTATATAAATCGGTTTAATTGTTCGTCTATGAAGCTTACCATTCCTATTTTATTAACTTTGCTCGGCATCGCTGTAGGCTTTATTTTTGGTTCTTATTTTGGTAAAGATTTTTCTAAGAAAAATGTTGTTTCTCAATCATCTTCCTCTTCGAGCTCTTCGGAAAAGCCTTCTAATGCTGAAGTGCAAAAGGCGATTCAGGCTAAAATACTTGAATTCTATGAATTTAAATTGGATCAGTTTGACATCACCACGCTCGGCAACAATTCTTATCAAATCAATTTTAAAGGCCGTTTAATTGCGAAAGAAGATCTTTATGTGCTGGGCGATCTCAGGGCGGAATATGAAAAATATCAAATCCCCGGTTACGGTGCGTCTCTTAAATCGGTTGATGGCACACCATTGAGATTTCTGTCGCCCGTGGCATCGCAAGGCCACGAAAAAGAGATTTACGGAAGATGCCATGCTGAAAAATATGTCGACCGTTGGGCTATAGAATGTGAAGGTTTCGAAGATGGTAACAAAATCGCGGGCGTGCCACTTTCCACTTTTCCTAGAAAGATTATGTGATTGCAGGGACCCCTGAAGCCAAAGCGGCTTTTGAACGACTGGCGCATATCGCCCATGACAAAGAAAAAAGGTTACAAAATCACTTAAAATCTATTATGCCCTACGTAAAAGCAGGGACTATTTATGAAGGTACAATCTACCCCAGCGATAGTTCGAAGTCACCTCAAAAAATTCGCATCACTTTTAATGAGGTTCGAGAAGATGGCTCTTTAGTGACTGCCACCGCATCGAATCCAGAAGATGATAAAGAATGGGTCTCTTTGCGCGGCAGTATCAGCTCACATTATGTCAATGATATGGTGACACCGGAAAATGATCCAGAGCGAAAGCTTTACGTCACTTACCCTTTGGTCCTTCGAACCGATCCCTCACATGGCTCTTATCGCGATCGCAAAGAATCTTTTAGTTTTTATGTAGTGCACGGTTATAGTTTTTGGTTGGGGATCGAAGAGGGTAAACTTGTTGGAAAAATCGGCCGCGACCCGGATCAAATCCACTACCAGTTTAGTGCCGCTCAAAAACGCTAAATTCTAATCATATTTTATACTTCAAAGTTGACAACATATCTTAGTCCTTTTTAATTGCTAACGGTATGTTGAAGAAAAAACATGATGCGGAACAGCCTGACTCTGTTGTAGAAAATTATTTAAAACAAGTTTTGGCAAAAGGAAGAGAACCAAAATTCACTTTACTCGATAGAGAATACAATCACGTTGACGAACTTCAAATTGGAGGAAAATTTTCCTTTGATGGCTCACAACGACATGATGCGGTTTATATTTTTGGCCATAAACTTTACTACATCGACTACGATGCCAACCAAATGCAACCTCGTGACAGAATTCCTTTAGCTGAACGACACTACGATGGGAAAATGTATGTGGATCCTAGCAATGGCAATAGTTACGATAAAAATAATTACCGATTAGTGGAGCAAAGCCAAATCATCCGCTTCCATAACAATCTATATTATCCCGATTCTAGTAAATCGAAATTGGATTTTTCGAAAAAGAAAACTGCAAATAATCAATTTTTTGAAATTAATGGTGTAATATACGAAAAAAAAGACTCCTTTTTTATTGATGTCAGAAATCCAGATAAAATTTACACCGAAGAAGGTGTGCGGCTTCGCCAGCTTAATAATCATCAAGCTATAGCATTATACCCTCAAAAACAAGAAAATATCGATAAATTTTCACGCACCCCCGGTCCGGAAAATGTTACCGCAGACCCAACTAAAACTGAATTGAAAGTCGACACCTCAAATCGCGCTTTTTACGTCCAGATAACCGATCCCTCTCTTTATAACCCAGGCTCTCAAGCCAAAGCCATTACAGTTGATCTCAATATTACGCATCCTGAAACAGGCGCCACAGAAAAACATCAGATCACTCTCCATCTTGAAGAAAACAACCCCAATGTACCGCCAGCAACTTATCGTTCCGATTTGTTGCTCTTAACTAACTATAATCATGCTAACGGCAGACAATTAGCGGCAGAGCCTGGTAGTGAAATAAGTGTCACCTACACCAGCCATATTCCATCAACTCGCGAAGAAAACGGCACAACCATTTCTGAATCAAAAACTGTAACCGCTCCTGTGGGAAAAGTGCCTGTGGAAAAAGTGCTCGAACTGGATATCTTTATTGTTGTTGATGATGACATCGATAATAAGAACGCCCCCAAAGAAAATGCATTAAAAGAACAACAAGCCCTAGCCCAAATTGAATATGCGAAAAAAGAATGGGCACTGGCTGGCGTTCAAATTAAAGTCAATGGACCTTTCTACATTGATAAATCCCGTGTTTATTCTAGTGCCGAAACCTTTGCCGATCCTGAAATGATAGCGGCTATTGCGGATGAACAACATCCCGCTTCCAAAGACACCCTAGGAAAACCTACTCACTTCAAGATGATTGTAGGAGCCGGTTCGGATGCGATCGCTTATAATTCGGCAGATGCAACAAGACTAGCAGTTGCGGCAAATACTCTCTTCATTGATAGCGAGAAGCGATTGGAGTTCGATCAGGAGATAGGTGCTGGCCTTGCGGCTAAAGATGGAGCTTCCCGAATCCTAACAGAAATGTTAGTGGAACCTATCTTGGGCTATAATAAAGTTGAAATTAATGGCAAATTGACTAAAGAACTAGCCGAAACTGCCAAAAAATCCTCGCTGATGACAACCCCGCCGGCAGAAACTCAGTCTCAAAAAACAACTCCTGCCTTAACACCTTAGTAAGCGATCCCTTCAAAAATCAGCGCACCAGAAATCGACGCGTTGTCGGATCAAACACCAACCGTCCTTTGACTTGCTCATACCACTGCTTCAAGGCTGCTACAGAACCTGATATGTCAGTCTTTTGGTAATAGCGTTTAATTACTTTTCCCAATCCGCTGATTAGCAAATATTTAATTTCATTTTGCACTCATAAGTGTAGGCAAATTCGATTAACTCATTGTGATCAAAAGCGTATCGAGATCAACTCTTTATGCTACTCTATGGCTAAATACTTGATGGCAAACTGAATATAAAGCTATCCTCAACCTATCTTTCGTCGATTTTATTCGCTCAGAATTTTAATCCTATTAAAAGTCATAAAAGATAAAAAGTGTCAATATATTAAACTGATTGTGACTTTCTACAAATAATATAAACAAATGAA
This sequence comes from Verrucomicrobiia bacterium, assembly GCA_041395165.1. GTDB lineage: Bacteria > Verrucomicrobiota > Verrucomicrobiia > JADLBR01 > JAIBCM01 > JAIBCM01. The sequence goes on along the minus strand of JAWLBA010000001.1, from coordinate 73,328 downwards.
GATAATACGCCCAATGGCGTATAGTCATTTATTTTTCCTCTGCTACTCAATTTCGACAGATGTAAAAAATACAATAAAACTTAAAAACCAAGGAGAAATATGAAAAAAATAAAATTATTAAATCAAAATAAACTTAAATCAATTCTAACTATAGTTAGCTTGTGCCTAACCCTAAATCACAGTTTTTCTGCTGGCTTAGGTTTTACAGCTACAGGTGATGAATTTTATCGCACAGGTGATGGAGTTCCTGGAGCCGCCAAAAAAGATGACCTTTTAGGTTTTTCCATGACAAGTGGTGATTTTCTAGATAGTTCAACTGCCGGCCATGATCTTGCTGTAGGATCACCCGGCAAAAGCATCAGCATCAATGGGAAAAATTATGACAAAATGGGATCTGTTTTCCTCCATTTCAATAATCCTTCCTATACGGCCCCTGATTATAACCTAACAGAAAACATGCTGACCCCCTTGATTCCAGGAGGCACCCATGGTGCAGTTTCTGGCTCACAATTCGGTTTTTCTTTAGCCAGAATGAATAATAAACTCATTGTAGGCATCCCTTACAAAACTTATTTTTCAGGAAATAATCCCTATGTTTTTAATGCTGGAGAGGCAGCCATTGTCTCATTTAGTTCAGATGGTAAGCCCAATATCAATACGCGTTTCTGCGTGCAGAGCACTAGCAATGCTTCTTCAAAACAACTTAATAACGCTTTTTTGGTTATAGTTGTGTAGCGGGGAACTTTGATGCCTATGGCCAAGGGAAAGATGATTTTATCATTGGTGCACCAGGCTATTTAGGTGGAGGAGGTATTTTTTATTTTAAAGGTGGAAAGTCGGGTTTTGATGCCAATATTAATGATTCAATTATTTTCCGTCAGGGCCTTAACGGTCTATCTGGCGCTTTTGAATATGATTTCTTTGGCGCCAAAATGGCAGTAGGCGACTTCAACAAAGATGGAAAAGATGATTTAATTGTAAGCTCACCTCTCGAATCAATCAAAAACAATACCGTTGCTAAAGCTGGCGCTTTTCATGTCATTTATGGAAGCGCTAATGGTTTGACAACTGCTAACTCTAAAGCGTTTTCTCAGGAAACTTTTGATAACACTTCTAATTTAAAAGCAGATAACCAATTAGGTTGCTCTTTAGCCGTCGCAGATTTTAATTCTGACACTTACGATGATTTGGCGGTGGGAAGCCGATGGCGTTACGGAAGTGGAAAATATTCGACTATGATCTACATTTTCTTTGGATCACCTCAAGGCTTGAGTGAAAGTGCTGGTAAATTTCAGAAGATAGCCGTATCAACCCCCGCTAATCAAACTCAAGTTCAAAGCCCAGATTATACCACTTTTGATAGCGTTTTAGCCGCTGGTGATTTTGGTTATGATCAACAATATTTTGGAAGAGATCTAGCCATTGGCATTCCGAAAGCTGCTATCAACAATGTCGGAGAAGCTGGAATGGTATTAGTTCTATTTGGAAGGCAAGGCATGGGAATCGATCCTACTATCCCTCAACAAGTCTTACATCAGGACGTCGCAGGAATAGAAGGTGGCTGTGAAGCGGGTGATTGGTTTGGTTCAGCTCTTGCAACAGGCCGTTTTGGCTCACTTCCGCCTTACGAAGCTATAGCTGTTGGGGCAAGTGGTGAAGGTATTATTTGGAATAGTGTTAACCAAACCAAAGCAGGCGCTTTCCACGTGATATTGGAAAACAAATAAAAATCAAAGCTTATGTTAAAGCGCAGCATTCAAACGCTGCGCTTTTTTTTGTTGCCAAAAAACATATAATTAACATTGGCTTACACAGAAAAAATAATGAACTTTATTGCTAATAACTGAATATCGATAGCCCATTTAGCGGGCAAAATTAACTTTTAGTTTCATGTGCAGCTTTTTTCAACCAAACCGATAAAATAGCCACATCGCTCGGGTTAATACCCGCAATGCGTGAAGCTTGTCCCAAAGTTTGAGGCCGAATCGCATCCAACTTCATTCTTGCCTCGGTTTTCAATCCTGGAATTTGCGAGTAATCCAAACCCTCCGGCAACTTTGCTCCTTCTGCACGCTGCAATCGCTCCACCTCAGCATTTTGCCTTTGAATATAACCCTCATACTTAATTTCAATCTCCGTTTGCCAAAGAAGCAATTTAGAATAACCACTCTTTAGGGCCTCGGAAAGATCTTCATAACTAAAATCCGTTCGTCGCAACCAATCTGCTAAAGATTTTCCCTCTTTACGATTTACTTGTAGCACCTCCGCTAACTCCTGACGTTTTTGCTCCTCCCATTGAAACCGATCCCAGCGCAAATTATCCACTAACCCATAATCACGCGCTTTTGCCGTCAACCTCTGCTGTGCATTATCCTGACGCAACAACAATCGAAACTCGGCACGTGACGTAAACATGCGATAAGGCTCACTAATCTCCTTCGTAATCAAATCGTCAATCATCACTCCAATATAGGCTTGGTCGCGACCTAAAACGAACGCTTCTTTAGCAGCCAAACTCGCTGCAGCATTAACGCCAGCCACCAGCCCCTGAGCAGCCGCTTCTTCATAACCCGACGTGCCATTAAGCTGACCTGCAAAATAAAGACCTTCGACCCGTTTCGTCTCCAAAGTCGGATTTAACTGCGTTGGCGGACAAAAATCATACTCCACCGCATAACCGGGACGAATAATTTCAGCCTTCTCAAGCCCAGGAATCGTTCGAATAAACGCCATTTGTACCTCATAAGGCAAACTGGTCGAACAGCCATTCACATAAACCTCATGCGTATGACGCCCCTCTGGCTCTAAAAAAATTTGATGACGCTCCTTATCGGCAAATCGAAAGATTTTATCTTCAAATGAAGGACAATAACGCGGACCAACCCCTTCGATTTTGCCAGCAAACATGGGTGACTTGTCGAGATTAGCTCGAATAATATCGGCCGTTTTGTCATTGGAATAAGTAATCCAACAAGGGATTTGTTCCACGTGGAACATGCCTTCTCGATGACCATTCAATGTAAATAATTCGCTTTTTTTCTCTTCCAACGTGTCCGAAATAAAACTAAAGCAGGGAGGTGGCTCATCACCATGTTGAATTTCCAATCTCTTAAAATCGATGGATCTGGCATTTAATCTAGGTGGTGTCCCAGTTTTAAAACGTTTAACGTTAAAACCTAGTTTATTTAACGATATAGATAAACTACTTGAGCTTTCCCCCAGTCTTCAACCATCCTGATTTTTCATCCCAACATGCATTAAACCCTTAAGAAATGTCCCAGTTGTGACAATAACCTTTTTAGCTAAATATTTTACCCCTAAATTCGTTTCTAATCCTATAACTTTATCGTTAAAAACTAAAATTTCTGAGATAGTTCCTTGTTGAAGATCTAAATTGATCTGATTTTCGCAAATAAATTTCATTCGAAATTGGTAAGCCTTCTTATCGCATTGAGCACGAGGTGCTTGCACAGATGGTCCTTTTTTCGTGTTTAACATGCGAAACTGTATGCCCGTCGCATCGGTGTTTAACCCCATTGCCCCTCCCAAAGCATCAATCTCTCTTACCATATGACCTTTACCCAAACCGCCAATCGCCGGATTGCTCGACATTTGCCCAATCGAATCCAAATTCATCGTCAAAAGCAAAGTGCTCGCACCCATGCGCGCAGAGGCCAATGCGGCTTCAACACCCGCATGACCGGCACCTACAACAGCCACATCAAACTCTTTTGGGTAAGTAAACATAATCTTCTATTAAACCGCAAAAATCACCGAGAGCGCGGAGGGAAAATAAACGATCTTTTAATCTATCTTACTTTTAACTCTGCGATCTCCGCGTCCTCCGCGGTAATAAATAAGCTTCTCAATTTTTTTAGAAAAAGCAAATTGGAATCATGCAAGAATTGGGTCGATTCAAATTAGGTCAAAAAAAATTTTATGGCCTGGTAAAAAAAGAACAGGTTAGCGAATTGCAAAATTCACCTTGGGAAAATCTCAAGACAACATCATTGATCGAATCTTGGAACGAACTTGTTATTTTATCACCTTGCGAACCCAGCAAAATAATTGTGAAAAAAGATAAAGAATTTTTTTTGCGAGCGCCCAGTGCTTTACTACCTCATCGCAACATGATTTCCATTCCTTTTCCCGATCACCCTAATTATTGTGAAGCCAGTCTCGGAATCGTAATAGGAAAAATGGCACGACGCATCAAAATAGAAGAAAGCTTAAATTATATATTCGGCTACACCGCGCTACAAAGTGTCAGAGATGATCATTTTCAAATAACTCAAGCGCACTCCTACGACACATTCATGCCAATCGGTCCTACGATTAAAACAGAAATCGCTCAAGAGGGGAAAATGGAATTATGGCACAATGGCGAACTCAAACAACAAACAGAACTTGCCGCGTTTTTAAAAATTGTTCCCAATTGGCTCGCAGAAGTTTCCGATGCCATGACTTTGTGGCCGGGTGACATCTTAGCCTTAACTTTGTCTGAAAATGCTCCGATGCTAAAACCCGGAGATCATGTGGAAGTCATGATAAATTCGCTTCGCAATTTAGCCACCAATGTTGGCATGAGAGGATCAGCTTAAGATTTATGCAGGATTTCTGGTCACAAATCAGTGTTTGCGTGATTACTCTAAACGAAGAAAAAAATCTTTCGGACTGTTTAACGAGTGTCAAAGGATGCGGCGAAATAATAATTGTCGATTCAGGCAGCTCGGATGCCACACAAGCCATTGCGAAAAGTTTTGGAGCGAAGTGGATCGTGAAACCTTGGAAGGGATTCGCGCAGCAAAGAAGGGAGGCTGAGTTGCTGGCGAGCAAACCATTTGTCTTTTTTTTGGATGCAGATGAACGAGTCAGCGAAGCGCTTCATGCCGAAATTTCAGATTTATTGCGACACCCTCAAGCCGAACAACGACTTTATCGGATGCGAAGACAAAGCGAGTTTTTAGGCAGGGAAGTTCGTCACGGGGATTGGAAAAGAGATTGGGTTGCGCGTTTGGCGCCGCGCGGCCAAACAACATGGCAAGGCCAAGAACCTCATCCTTATTTAATTAGCAAGGAACTTAAGGTTTATGATTGTCAAAATACCTTAAAACATTTCCCTTATCCTGATGTCAGTGTATTCTTTCAGAAGAGCGATAGCTATGCCCGCACGTGGGCAAAAGAAGCTTACCACTCAAGAAAACGAGGCGGGCAGGGGATAGGTTGCTTGCGAGCCGTTTGGCGTTGGGTGCGAGGCTATCTTTTGCGTGGCGGTTTTTTGGATGGTCGCGCAGGATGGGTGATTGCCTGGCATAATGCTCGCATGGTGCGATTAAAATATTTGTTTTTGGAAGAGCTTCGTCATAAAGAAAAATAATTCATGTCTACCGCTCTGAAAGCAGGAAAAATTAGTGTAGCGGTTTTTGGATCGCGCTTACTGGGTTTGGTCAGGGAATCGGTGTTTGCTCATTTTTTTGGCGCAGGCATGGCGAGTGACGCATTTCGCGCTGCGTTTAAAATTCCTAATTTACTGCGAGATTTATTTGCCGAAGGCGCGCTTTCCACCGCATTTGTAGCAACGTTCACAAAAACTTTGGAACAGGAAGGAGACAAGAAAGGGTGGCGTCTGGCAAATTTAGTATTCACGGCACAATTTGTTTTTCTATTTTTGATTGTGTTAATCGGGGTTGCTTGCGCGCCGGCCATTGTGGAGCTAATCGGCGGTCCTTTACCTCCTGATACAAAACATCTCGCTACCAGTCTCACGCGAATCATGTTTCCTTTCATTATGTTGGTTTCTGCAGCGGCAGTTATGATGGGTCTGCTCAATGCCAAAGGGCGTTTCGGGTTGCCCGCATCGGCTTCGATTTTTTTTAACTTAGGTTCGATTGTAGCAGGTGTGGGTTTGGCTTATGTAATGGATCCCTCGTTTGGTCCGCGAGCGATTTTTGGCATGGCAATGGGAGTTTTAATTGGTGGCGCATTACAATTTGGAGTGCAAGTGCCAGCCGCGTGGCGATTAGGATTTCGTTTTCATTGGTTATGGGATTTTCGTGACAACCGTTTTTTAGAAGTCATGCGATTGCTGGGCCCTGCTGTGCTGGGGGCTTCGGCTGTGCAAATTAATGTGCTGATTAATACACGCTTTGCTGCGGAGGTAGGACCCGGCGCAATTTCCTGGTTGGAATATGCATTTCGTTTAATGCAATTTCCTATCGGCTTATTGGGTGTTGCGATCGCTACCGTCACTCTACCGCAAGTAGCCAGAAATGCAGCATTAAACGATCAAAGCAATTTTCGAAAAAATTTAGCAAAATCGCTGCGATTAACTTTTGCCCTAACAATTCCTGCAGCGATTGGTTTAGCCATCACTTCCGAATCGTTAATTACTTTACTTTATCAACGGGGTAAATTTCATTTTCACGACACACAACAAACGGCATTAGCGCTACAAGCTTACACAGTAGGCCTGGCGGGTTATGCCGCGATTAAAGTGATTGTTCCAGCATTTTACGCTTTGGGCGATGCAAAAGTGCCAGTAAGAGTCAGTGTGTTTGGAATTTTTTTAAATTTAGGCCTTAATTCTTTAACAGTAAAAATTTTGCATTGGGGTCATGCAGGTTTGGCTTTGGCAACTTCCAGTGTCGCGCTGCTCAATTTCTTTCAATTGGCTTACGCGATGCGCACCCGATTAAAACGTTTGGAAGGAAAATCATTGGCCGTAACTTTATTAAAAACAATCTCCGCATCGATCGGCATGGGAGTCATTGTCTGGATCACGCAAAAAGTTTTTTATGATTGGGGAAGTTTGCTTAGAGTCGTAGGGGGAGTTGGTTTAGGAGTGATAAGTTTTATTTTCTTCGCTAAACTATTGCGTATTGAAGAAATTGAAGAAATCTACTCGGGAATAAAACAGCGTTGGAAAAAATAATGCCATGCGACAAGTCTTGGATCGATTAGAGCAGTTTGCGATTGATGTGATTTTGGAACGGCGTTACGGAAAGCGGGCGTCGATTTTACGCGTGGTTTTATTGGGCTTGTCTCGTGTTTATGAACAAGCGGTGCGTTGGCGCTGGCAATTGTATCAAGACCGCGTTTTGAAAAGTCAACCTGTAGGATGCTTGGTCATTAGTGTGGGAAATTTGACGGTAGGCGGAACAGGTAAAACGCCGGTGGTAGAAAAACTAGCTCGTATGCTGCAAGAAAAAGGGCGACGCGTGGCAGTGCTCAGTCGCGGTTATAAATCAAAACCTATCCCTGCGAGACGGCGGTTGTTGCAGTTTTTTTCCAAGGAAAGTGTACCACCACGTGTTGTGAGCGATGGGCGCTCGCTATTATTGGATTCCAACCGAGCAGGTGATGAACCTTTTATGTTAGGAACGAATTTAAAAGAAGTGCCCGTGGTGGTAGATCGAGATCGCGTTAAGGGAGCTTGTTATGCGATTAAGCGATGGGGTGTGGACACGTTGATTTTAGATGATGGATTTCAATATTTCCCTTTGCAAAATCAGCGTTGGGATGTGGTGCTGATCGATCGTCAGGCTCCTTTTGGAAATCAGTTTCTTTTACCTCGCGGCACGTTAAGAGAACCTCCCGATCATTTGCGACGAGCGGATTTGATTTTAATTACCAAATGCGAATCAACAGAAAATGTGGAAATAAAAGAAAAAATTCGTCACTGGAATCGACACGCAGCGATTGTGGAATGTCGTCATGAACCGCGTTATTATCAAAATATTCATACGGGCGAAAGAAAACCATTGGAATTTATTAAGGATCTGCGCATCACAGCCATGTCAGGCATTGCTGCGCCTCAAAGTTTTGAAGGTTTCTTGAAACAGTTGGGAGCGAATTTAATTTACAGCAAGCAGTTTGCCGATCATCACCGTTTTTCGCATCAGGAAGTGCTAGCGGTGATGCGTCGCAGTCGCTCATTTCGTGCCAAAGCCATTATTACCACGGAAAAAGATGCCGTGCGTTTACCGGTTCTATTGGAAGAAGAAATTGATGTTCCTATTTATTTTTTGCGCGTTGAAATCGGAATCATCGGCGGCCAAGAAAATTTTCAAGACTGGGTGGATAAGATTGTTGGTTAAAAGAAAATTATTTAATTCCGCTACAATCTCTTACTCGCCAACCATAAACTAATTCGCTCATGCCCTGATAAGTGTTAACGTGCACGACAAGATTATAGCTTTCGCCCTTTTTCCATTCGTTAGCAGCGCGTTCTGGATCGGGCCAGTCGACGAATAAAAGTCCCTGACCCGACCAAGAAAATCCGGCCCGATAAGCCCAGATTTTTCCTGTTTCACGAGCGAGTTTAGGCTCCGGCCCCCATCGCAATTCAGCGCGAGAAAGTAAAAGATGGGGTAGAGGATTACCCATACCAAAAGGCTCTAAGCGCGATAAAAGAGTATGCCACTTTCGCGCAAGCTCTAAAGCATTGGGTGTTCGAGAGCCTTCGACTTCTGCTAAAATTTCATGTTCCAACTGAAAATCCTTTAACGCGTGCATGCAATTCTCATTTAACCAACGACGAAAAACTTCTAATTGTTCAGCTTTTAAAGTCAAACCAGCCGCGGCACGATGACCGCCACCTTTTAACAACAAGCCCGCTTCCACAGCTTGTTTAATTCCTGTACCCAAATCGTAAGGTTCCAAACTTCTCCCGGACCCTTTCCAATAACCCGCACCCTGATGCCAACCACATAAAATAGCAGGTCGTCCCCAACGCTCCTTCACGCGCGAAGCCACAATCCCAACCACGCCGGGATGCCATTCCTTATCCGCTAATAATAAAACAATGTCATTGGGATTTTTTTCGAGGAGGCTTTGAGCTTGTTCAAATGCGCTCGATTCCATTTTTCGTTGCAATAACTGTCGTTCCCGATTGTAATCATCACATTTTTGTGCCAAAGGCATCGCTTCCTTAATATCTTTTGATAACAACAGTTGCACGGAACAACTTGCTTCCTCCAAGCGACCCATGGCATTTAAACGAGGCCCCCATTGAAAAGAGTAAGTTTGGACGGTAACTCGATCCGTTTTGACCACTTGTTTTAAAGCAAGTAAACCAGGAATTTTTTCTAAAATCTCTAGCCGATTGGCACAATGCAAGGAATGTTTTGCCAGAGCTCGATTGATGCGCCGTAAAGGCATCACATCTACAATTGTTCCCAAACCCGCTAAAATTAAAGCCCGCTCACGATCCCAATTTTGAATTTTAGCAGCTTGAACAAATTGCTCGCAAAAAAGAAACACCAGCCCCGCTGCACTCAACTCAGCTAAAGCCTCTGTTGAATGGTCTAAGGTAAAAGCTTTCGGATTCAAATGTGCATAAGACGGGTGTTTTTCCAAGGAAAGTTCTACCGAGTGATGATCGATAACAATACAATCCACTTTGTGTTCATGCAAAAATCGAATGGCTGCCTGCGAAGAAGAGCCACAATCCACGGTAATAATGAGTTGCGGATGAAAAGCGGCCAGACATTTTTCCACTGCGCCTTGCGTCAAACCATAATCATCTTCCATGCGATCGGGAATAAACCAATGAAATGCATCATGCCCGGCAGCTTTCAATAAATCATGCATTTGCACCAAAGCTGTTATTCCATCTGCATCATAATCACCAAAGACAACAATGTGTTCCTGATTTTTTAAAGCGCGCAAAAGTCGTTCTTCTGCTTTGGAATAATCGGGAAGTTGAGCGATGGAATTAGAAATCTCAGGGGAAACACAAAGAAATTCTTCAATTTCTTCCATCGTTTCACAGCCGCGTGCATGACAAACGGCTTCCAATAGATCTCGTGGTTTTGAGCCTTTAGTTTCTAAATGAACCAATTTCATGGTTCATATTAATCCTTCACAAGACAACCACGATTGTGGGATGACAAATAAAGAGCTGCCACAACTAAAAATAAATAAAACGCATTATTCGCAACAACATTCGATTGCTTCATAAGCATCATTCCGAAACACAAGGTGAGCATAAGCAATCCCAAACACACCAAAACACAGCGCGTCTTAATACCCAAAAGTAATGCGACTCCAAAAACAATTTCTAGCCATGGCAAGGCCCAGCAAAAAGGAATTAAAAGAAATCGCGGCAAAAAAGTTGCCTGCGTAAATTGCTCGACTAAGCCCTTGCTAAAACCAGACAAATTTGCCAGAGCATAATCATTTCCTTCACCTTTTATCTTTCCCAAAAAAGCAATAATAAACAACATTGCTAAAAATAATCGTAGCAACATAAATGCCGCCGTTTTATGACAATCGCAGTTCGTTTCTTTCATAGAGTGAGTATTGAAGCAAATTTTTAGCGTTGGCCAATGTTTTTTCCTTAGAGTATAGTAATAGAATGAAGTCGCGAGCATCCGATAAGGCTTCGTTCTATCATCAACTGGGCAATTTATTGGCAGGTGGAGTCGGATTACGCATGGCGATGGAATCGCTAGCGGAACATTTGCCCAAGGCTCGGTTAAGAAAAATAGCTTACGACTGTTTGTTGCATCTCGAACAAGGCCAAGCATTTTATTTTGCGCTAGGGCGGCAAGCCGATTGGTTTGAACCTTTTGAAATTGCCATTTTTGAAGCTGGCGAAAAAGCAGGACAACTCAGCGAGATTTGTCGTCAATTGAATGAGTTTTGGTTAGCGCGCGCCAAGGTTCAACACGATTTTTTTGTAGCCAATATCTATCCATTTTTTCTTATTCATCTCGCTTTTTTGGTCAGTGCCATCCTTCGTTACTCCGAACAAGACGCTCTGGGTTTTTTTGATCAACTGATCGGTTGTTTAGGCATTTTTTACGCCATAGGTTTTGTGGTTTTCCTTTTCTTTCGTTATGGCCAAGTTTTCTGGCAAACTTTTTTCACCAAACTTCCAGGATTACGCAGTTGCCTCTTAACCGATTCGCTTTATCGCTTTATTTTTACTTTACGCTTGCAACTTCAAGCCGCCATCCCATTGCGCGATGCTGTTTCCCTGGCTTTTTCAAGCCAGTGGCCATCCACCTTAAAAACATTAGCAGAACCAGTCATGGAACAGGTCCGACAAGGCAAATCTCTTACCGAAGCATTTCAACCTCTTTTTTACTTTTTCGCCTTATTTAAAATCCTTTTTTGCCACAGGCGAAACTTCAGGAAAAATTTTAGAAACTCTAAACTATGTGGAAAATGATTTATCTCAGCAATGGCGTGACAATGTCAAAAATCTAAGCCGCTGGTTGCCACGATTCATTTACTTCATCGTAGTCATCTACGTAGCCATTCAAATCGTTGCTTTTTATAGCCGATATTACAACGCTTTTAACAACTTGGAATAAATCGCTCACCAAAACTCTTTTTGTACGGGAACATCTTCGTTGTCGGGTAATTTTGAAATGGGTGGAAACGGTGGAAGAGAATAACCCAATTTTTCTGCAAGTCGCTTCACGGTTGCCGGAGCAAAACCTTCATAATGGTTAGCGGAAAAAATAAAAAGGCGACGGGCTTTTTCTATCGATTTCAAACGAGCCACCCAAGCTTCCAAATCGGTATCGCGCGACCACTGAAGATGATTATAAGTATGCTTCACTTTACCCGAAACATCATATTTATTGGCGATATCCCCTAACAACCGAACATAGACATCAGACGCTGTTTGTTCGCGATGCAGAAAAGCGCCAGCACCACCAGGCTTTTCCACATCATTCCAAACGCGCGTGATGGCGTGTTCGCGAAGCCACCCATCAAAACGAGGAGCATTCCAAGAAAAATGTCGAAACTCCACAGCATAAGAAAAAGCTTTGGGTAAATTTTTAATAAACTCAAAAAATACTCGGCTCGAAGTGCCAGTAAAAGAACTGGGAAACTGGAATAAAATCATTCCTAATTTATTTCCTAAAGGTGCTAAAGCATGCAGAAAAAAATCAATTTCTGCTTCTGCATGTTTTAAACGCAATTCATGGGTAATACGACGCGGCACTTTTGCACAAAAAAGAAAATTTTCTGGCGTTTTTTGACGCCAATTAAGCACAACATTTTCTGCCGGCACATGATAAAAAGTGGAGTCAACCTCAACAGCATTGAAATAACGAGAATAAAAAGTGAGCCATTGGCTATGAGTTAAATTTTTAGGATAAAAAACATCTTTCCAATCCTCATAAGTCCAAGCGCTCGTGCCCAAAAACCATTCCGAAAAGCTCATAATATAGTTAAAAATCTTTACCTTTACGATTTTGTCAATTAATAAAGTAAACGTTTATGGCAGCTCCTAAAATGAAACATGTTGCAGCTGTGATTCCTCTTTATAATCATGAGGATTATATCGGACAAGCTGTTGATTCTTTACTCAAACAAACATTGCCACCAGAAAAAATTCTTATTATTGATGATGGGTCTACAGATAATTCCATCGAAGCGGCAAAAAAAATAACCGACCCTCGTATCGAATTGATCACGCAACACAATGCTGGAGCTCACAACACACTAAATCGCGCCATTGCTCTGATCAAAGGTTTCGATTATATCACAATCCTTAATTCCGATGATTTTTATCATCCCCAACGCTTGGAGCATTGCGTTGCTTTCCTAGAGCAAAATCGTTCTTACGATGCGGTTTGCACCCAAGTAACACTGGTTGATGAGCGCGGCAATCCTGTTTCTGACACCGATAGCCGCGTGAGACGCATTCAAAAAATTTGGGAATTACCTAAAGAAGACCATTTAGAGAATGCGGAATGGATTGGGGTTGCCAATTTCGTCAAAACTACTAGCAATCTCGTGGCTCGATCGGACTATTTTAAGTCTCACTTTTTCCGTCCCTACCGTTTTGTACATGATTATTTTTTTGCTATTATTGCAGTATTGGAAAACAAGTTGGGTGTTTTATTTGAGCCTTTGCTCTCTTATCGCACTCATGATTCTAACACGATTAAATCTTCTTCGGAACAAGTCATGAAAGAAGTGTTACAAATGAATATCGATTTACTTCGAGAATTAAGCCCACTTTTGAGTCGAAACGCCGAGATACGTCACGCTTTTGGACAGTATTTCCGAGCGGCTTGCTACAATTTTTCTGATTTTCGAGGTGAACTCTACTACTGTCTATTAGCTCACGCACTTCGTGATGTTTCATCAGAAAACATTGTTTATTTTCTCAATGAAATGAAAACAGAAGAATTTAAGGAATTTTCTGAACCGCCTAGTCGCTTTCTTATCGAATCGCAGGATGAAAAAGGTGAAGAAATCGACGTGTATCAAGCTTACAAATCCGAACGCGCTCGCGCGGAACTCTTTCAACTTAGAGAAAAACTCGATGAGGAAAGAAGTTTTCGAAAGTTTTTACAAAAAATTATTGCTTCACGTTGGTTAGCCTGGGGAAGATCACTTGGACGCGCTAAAATCGTTTGGAAGCAACTCACTCACGAAGAAGCATTGCAAAATCGTGATGTGGTAAAAACAGCGTGGGAAAAAGATTCCTGGATTAAGCGCGGCAAAAAATCCCGCGCAAAAGTTCCCGATTTCCCTGATGAGCTTTAAAAATTAAACGCTCGCAATAGCAGTTCCAACCGCATCGATAAGGAAATCGGCGTCATCTTTGGTAATGCACATGGGTGGTGCCATACGAATAATGTTGCCGTTCAATCCTCCTTTACCAACAAGCAAGCCGAGCTCTTTACATTTTTCCATGACGTGAGCAGCTTCTTCTTTGGCAGGTGTTTTAGCTTTTTGATCTTTCACCAAATCTAAAGCCAACATCAAACCCTTACCACGCACATCACCAATGAGATTTTGTTTCTTTTGCAACTCTTGCAAACCTTTGATAAGATAATTGCCTATTTCTAAACTGTTTGCCTGTAATTTTTCTTTATCAATCACCTCAAGCACTGCCCGACCCGCAGCCATAACCACAGGGTTACCACCGAAGGTATTAAAATGAACGCGTTCAGTAAGTTTTTGCGCAATTTCAGGCGTAGTGACTACAGCAGCTAAAGCGCTACCGTTTCCAATGCCTTTAGCCATGGTTACAATATCAGGAATCACTCCCTGATTTTCGAAACCCCAAAACTTAGTGCCCGTGCGACCAAAACCAGCTTGCACTTCATCGGCAATACAAACTCCACCTGCTGCACGAACGTGCTGATAAGCTTCTTTCAAATAACCGTCAGGAAAAACAACAAAACCGCCTACGCCTTGAATCGATTCTGCAATAAACGCAGCCACACGACCTGAAGTTCCAAATTGAATCAACTGTTGCACATCCGCAGCATACTTTTTACCAGCATCCGCATCATCTTTACCATAAGGCCCACGATAAGTGTCGGGTGTTTGAGCAAATTGAACACCGAACGTGTGCGGATAATTATATTTCCATGTGCTGTGAGAAGTAATGGCCATAGTGGAAGCCACACCACCATGATAAGAATTTCTCAATGCAATCACGTCATAATTACCGGTGTAAATACGCGCCATCAACAAAGCCAAGTCGTTTGCTTCAGAGCCAGAGTTCACAAAGTAGCAAACCTTTAGATTGCCCGGCATGCGATCCGTGAGTTCTTTAGCGTAAAGTGCATTGTTCGGATGCAAATAAATCGTGGTGAGATGTTGAAGTATAGCATTTTGTTCATTAATTGCCTTCAATACATGAGGATGGCAATGCCCCACACTGACCGTTACAATTCCGCCCAAAGCATCCAGATAACGCTTTCCTTTTTCATCAAACAAATATTGCATCGACCCTTCCACCAACATGAGAGGGTTTTTGTAATAAGTAATCAACGAAGGAGAAAGATTCGCCTTGCGGAGTCGCAGCACTTCTTCGGCAGAAGGGCCTTGATAAGGTTTGGGTTGATGTGAAAAAGGAGGTAATGATTTCATAAGTTTTTTTGTTACAGGACATGCATAGGAAAAAGATTGATACTTTCAATCTTTTTTTATTAATCGACCGATTTTAGTCGTTGTCGATCCAGCCAAACCTTGCAAATACCTTTCATTCGGCTCAAAATATAATAAGTGGTTTGGCTACGCACGCGAATCAGTTCACCACCGACGATACGAGGCACAAAATCGCTAGGAATCGCTAAAACCTCTTGCGGCGTGGTGCCTTCTAAACCTTTACATAAAATAGCGGTCATGGCCTTGGTAAGCGTTTGCACCTGCGGCCCCAAAGTAAGTCGAAAATGAGCTTTACCTTCAGGATCAACTCGCAAAAAAACACCCACGGTATCGGTGCACTCTTCGTCCTTACGAATATCTTCCAAATCGAACGCTTCATCCGCTTTCGGCTCACAACGGCGCGCGCCATCGCTATAAACGATGAGGTTTTCGCGCTTGTCCTCTTCTGACAATCCTTCAAAAAAATCAACGATCTGTTGAAGCTTGGAAGGATATTGGGAAGGAGCAGGATTCGTAGGGATATCAGAACATCTCATGAAAAGTTAGCTAAAAAATTTTATGGAGTTCTTGCACCACGTTCAATCGGAGCTCGCACCTGATTTCCCCATTCCGTCCAGGAACCATCATAATTACGAACCTTTTCGTAACCCAATAAATAGGTCAGAACAAACCACGTGTGGCTAGAACGCTCACCAATTCGGCAATAAACAACGATTTCTTCATCGGGCTGAAGTTGACAACCTTCCGCATAAATTTTTTGCAGAGCATCAGCCGATTTAAAGGTGCCATCATCATTGACCGCCGTTTTCCAAGGCACGCTGCATGCATGCGGAATATGACCACCGCGCAACACGCCTTCTTGCGGATATTCTGGCATGTGTGTAACCTCACCGCTAAACTCTCCGGGCGAACGCACATCAATGAGCGGTTTTCTTTGCTGGCTCTGTGCTAAAGCCTCATGGGCAAAAGCACGAATTTCATGATCTTTACGTTCGGTAGACGTCGGATAATCAGTTTGGGGATAAGCCGGTTTTTCACGCGTTAAGGGTCGCTTTTCTGCAATCCACTTATCGCGACCGCCATTTAAAATTTTGACCTTATCATGACCAAACAATCGAAACGCCCACAAAGCATAGCAAGCCCACCAGTTGGATTTATCCCCGTAAAAAACGCACGTCGTGTCCGGAGCAATACCGTTTTTGCGACAGAGATCGGCAAAAGCGCCCGGCGAAATATAATCGCGCATCACCGGATCTTGAAGATCGCGCCGCCAATCAATATGGACCGCACCAGGAATATGACCCGTATCATAAAGCAAAATATCTTCGTTACTTTCAATAATACGAACTTTGGGATCGTTTTGATGCGCTTCAATCCAAGCCGCATCCACTAAAACTTCTGGGTGAACATAATTCATAATTTTTATAGACTTCAATAATTTAGCAATTGCTGTCATTATTCAAGCTAACAGTCATGAAATCAAGCCTTCCTCCCAAATGCCTCGCAGCCATGATCGCCGTGCCACCTTTACCGGGATCGCCTCTTTATCAAAATAATTCCAAACTTATTCTAAGCCAAGTTCTCAGTGATTTAGCTATTTACCAGTCAGCCAAAGTCGACGCCATCGTTCTAGAGAACAGCTATGATCTACCTTATATCAAACCGCCATTGCCTCAGGAAGCTGTTGGTCTCATGACACAAATCGCGCGTGAGGTACGTCGCCGTTTCCCTGGTCCAATTGGATTACAACTTCTCGAAGCCGCTAATGAAACCGCATTAGAAATTGCCGCCGAAGCAAAACTGAATTTTATTCGTGTCGAAAGTTATGTATATGCGCACGTTGGCGGCGCAGGTCTTATCGAAGGCTGCGCTGGAAAATTACTAAGAAAACGCAAAAAAATGGGTTGTGAAACTATTCGAGTTTTTGCTGACATCAAAAAGAAACATTGTTCTCACGCACTCACTGCAGATTTAGATATTACCGATGAAGCGAAACAAGCCGAATTTTTTTTAGCTGATGGACTAATCATTACCGGCCCACGAACCGGTGAAGCGCCCGATGTCAAAGAGCTAAAACGTGTTCGCAAAGCAACTCGACTCCCGATTTTTTTAGGTTCTGGAATGACTCCCGAAAATATCAGCACTTATTTTCTTTTAGCTGACGGATTTATTATTGGCTCAACCTTTCGCAAAAATGGCGATTTTCTAGGAAAATTAGAGCCCAGCCGATTAAAAAAATTTGTGAAAAAATTTCGCACTTTATAGTCGATGGACGCCTTTGCTTTATTTGAGGAAAAGCGATTACCTTTTTTAGATCGTGATAAACTAAAAGAAAAATTTTTAGCATTTACTGAAAAAAGTCACCCTGACAAATTCCGCGATTCTGACAAACATCGGGAAGCGGAAGAAAAATTTTCGCAAATGCATGAGGCTTATCGAATTTTGTCGCAACCCAAATTGCGCCTGGCCCATTTGTTGGAACTGGAATTTGGCGTTTCACAGAACGAAATCAATGAAGTTAAAGCGATTTTTAAAGACAAAAAAGATGCCATGGAATTAAATTGGAAAATAGGGGAGTTATGCCAAGAAATTGATGCTTTGAAAAACAAAGAAAAAACGTTAACTAACGCTTTATCCAAAGCACTTTTGTCAGCAGAAAAAAGCCATTTACTCCAACGATTTCAAACTCTGAAAATGGAGATAGAAAACAGTCTAGAGAATTTGGAAAATCAATGTAAGCTATTCAGTGAGTCTTGGGCACCCAACAAAGCAAATGAACAACAAATTAAAGAGGTTTATCACGCCACTGCTTTTACCGAACGTGCAGCGCAACAATTGGATGCAAGATTGATTGTCTTGATGACGGATTAGACAAAGCCAATTTGTTTCTTAATTTTAACTAAGGCGCTTTTTTATTATCGTAATCGCTGGCTTTGATAATGAATGGGATTAATCCATTTTGCACCGCAGTTCCATTCACAGGGGTCAACTTCAGCCGAAACATGTCTTCTTCATCTTCTTTAACATTATCTTGGCGAACATGAATGGGAAAAGTTTTAACTCCACTTTCACCATTGGCCCAGCTTACTTTACCTTCGAATGGAGGAATAAAATCTCCTGTCGGCCCTTGACTACCTTTTTTAACTATCAGAGAATAAAGTCTATAATTTACTGTAGCAGATCCGCTGGCTCCTCCTACACGCTCAACTTCAACCTGGACTGTGCCGACCGATTCTTCGACCTTATATAGGTTCTTCTTAAATCTAACAACTCCCACGGGCTCATTATCAAGGATTTGAATGCTAACAATATCCTTATCACCTCCGTTATGTTCCCAAACTGCATCTCCTTGAATTTTAAGGTGAGCAAAAATCCATTCGCTATACTCATCCTCATTATCATCAAGAATACGAAAGGTTAAATACTTTTTACCCTTTTCTCCTGGACCCCATACGGCATCAATAATTTCTGGCTTGTAATCCAAACCTTGCGTTGCACTCCCATCAACTTTACTTAAATTTACCACTACTTTGCCGCAATTGCCATCGACACGTTCCATTTCGATGGCAACCAGTTTACCACCTGGCTGCTCTTTAACTTTTATGGGTGATTTCGTTAGCATACGAATCTTGCCAGAATTAGCATTGAGAATGGCCTTGTAAGCATTCAAACGTCCACCGGTTTTAACTTTATCTTCAAATTCAGGGACTTTATCCACCGTTGCTAAAATAAGATTTTTTATTTCCTTAGCTTTCCATGTGGGTTGGACAGATTTAATTAATGCCGCGACACCAACTACATGGGGAGTAGCTGCTGATGTTCCATTAAAATATCTGTAGCTGTTACCAATATTAAGGGTCATTTCAGCAACGGGAGCTGCTAAATCGACATATTTTGTGCTGTAGTTGGAGTAATCCTCTAATTTATTATTGTAGGTTTGATGAGCAGCTGCCACGCTAATGACGTTGTCCAATCCATTGTATGAGGCAGGAAACTCGTAGCTATTGGCGTAACCCTTGTTTTCTTCTGAATCATTTCCTGCACAAGCCACGATCAAAATTCCCTGTTTTTGAGCATATTTAACAGCATTGAGTTCTTTTACGGAATGTGGTCCATAAATACTAATATTAATGACATCAGCTCCCATTTTACAAGCGTAGTAAATGGATTTAATGATGTTTTTTTTCGAATGTGTATGGTTGCCTGATTTTAATGGCATAATACTAACCTTCCAGTTAACGCCGGCTATTCCTTTATTATTATTTCCCGCCGCTCCAATAATCCCCGCAACCGATGTTCCATGACCCTCGTGATCCATGGGCGAATTGCTATCCGTTAAGAAAAAATCCCAGCCGCGAGTGTCATCAATAAATCCATTATTATCATCATCCTTACCATTATTAGGAATTTCATCACTATTAACCCATATATTTCCTTTTAAATCTTCATGATTCCAATCCACTCCCGTATCAATCACAGCAACGACAACGTCTTTACTTCCGGTTGTAACATACCAAGCTTCTGGAGCATCGATGAGATATAAATTGTCCTGCTCATTATCTTGATACTTAGGGTCATTAGGCTTTTTCGTTGGGGGATCCTCTTCTGCTGACAATCCAAGCCCATCACTCTCCGAAAAATCAACTTGAGGTTGTCGATTTAAATATTCCACTAACTCAGGAACACTATTTAGTTCAGGATTTAAAATTTTAATGACGTAACCCGGTAAAAGCGTTTCTTCAATAATTCGAAATCTTGCGATGCCTAAGTTTTGCAACAATGCTTCTAGTGCCGGTTTTTCATAACCCCGCTTCAATTCTACCATCACCTCGTCAGCCACATCAGCCCGATAAGAAAGGAAATGCTCACGC
Source organism: Verrucomicrobiia bacterium (assembly GCA_041395165.1). Classification (GTDB taxonomy): domain Bacteria; phylum Verrucomicrobiota; class Verrucomicrobiia; order JADLBR01; family JAIBCM01; genus JAIBCM01. Next base: position 53,583 of record JAWLBA010000001.1, on the reverse strand, counting down.
CCAGTTTGAAAATCTTTTTGAATCGTTGCTTCTAACCTAACCCACTCAGCTCCAGCTTCTTCAGTTTCTACTAACCTTACGCGTGTATAAGTGCCACGCGCATCAGGTTGTGAAACTTCTTCAGCTATAATTGGACACCTACGGAATAATTCTTCGAAACGTTCTGAGACACTTTTGGCATGAATAGGCAACACTAAAAAAACAAATATAAAAAAGATTAAAATATGATAAGATATCTTTATAAAAGATTTTGTTTTAATCATAACTTTTAATTTAGAAAATTTCGCTCACGTAAGACATTAAGTCAAACGATTTATAAAATTTAGCCAAAATCTAACCTTCTTCCTTAGTTAAAATCGCGTTTTAGCGCTTCAACTCACAAAAGATGCTGCTAATTAAAGCTATGTCTAAAATTATTGGGGTTGATCTTGGAACTACGAATTCCTTAGTGGGCAGAATGGATTCAGGATTTCCGATTCTGATTGCTGATGCGGAACGGCACCGAATCACGCCTTCCGTGGTCAACTTTTCTTCAGAAAAAATTTTAGTAGGCCATCCAGCAAAACGAAAACAGGCATTGAACCCTGAAAAAACGGTTTATTCGGTGAAACGATTCATGGGACGCCGTTTCTCTGAGTTAAATGATCAGGAAAAAAAGGTGAATTATCTTTTAACCCAAAATGCTTCCGGACAAGTGGCAGTTCCCATTGGTGATAAAAATTATTCACCCGAAGAAATTGCCTCGGAAATTTTAAAAAAATTAAAAGCCAATGCGGAAAATGAATGCGGCGAACCAATCAGTCGCGCGGTGATTACTGTGCCGGCTTATTTTAATGATGCCCAGCGTAATGCCACCAAACGCGCTAGCGAGCTGGCAGGTTTGACGGTGGAACGCATTCTTAACGAACCCACTGCTGCCGCTCTAGCTTATGGGTTAGACAAAAAACAGCGTGCTTTGATTGCTGTTTATGATTTGGGCGGAGGAACATTTGATCTTTCTATTTTGGAACTTAATCTCGGTGTTTTTGAAGTGCGATCGACGCATGGTAATACCTGTTTGGGCGGCGATGATATTGATCAAAAAGTCAGCGAATTTTTATGGCAAAAAATGTTGGAAAAAGGATTTTCAGGAAAATCCAATGTTATCATCAACACGCGATTGCGTGAAGAAGCCGAAAGAGTAAAAATCGTTTTATCTACGGAAGAATCAGCTGAAATTCATCTCCCTTTTCTTGAGGAAAATTTTAATTTTTCTTATGTGTTAACACGTGACGAGTTAAATCGCTTGGCCAAACCCATCATTGAAAAAACGCGCCAACACTGTCTTCAAGCCATGTTGGATGCCAAAATCAAACCGGAGTTTTTGGATGAAGTGATTTTGGTGGGAGGGCAAACACGAATGCCGTTGGTTCGCGATTTGGTGAAAGAAATTTTTGGTAAAGAACCTAACATTTCGATGAATCCCGATGAAGCAGTAGCTTTGGGCGCAACATTACAAGCGGGTATTTTGGAAGGAAACATTTCTCATGTGGTATTGTTGGATGTCACACCACTTTCTTTAGGCATCGAAACTTTTGGCGGGTTGATGAATGTGATCATCCCGCGTAATTCAACGATTCCAATTAAAGCGGGTGAAATGTTTACAACGGCTGTGGATTACCAGCGCGCGATGAAAATTCTGGTTCTTCAAGGGGAACGCGAACTTGCTAAAGATAATTGGCCTCTAGGACAGTTAGAATTGGAATTTGAAGCAGCACCACGCGGCGTGCCACGAGTAGGCGTGCAGTTTGAGATTGATGCAGACGGCATTTTGAAAGTGTTGGCGCGCGATATTAAAACGGGGCAGGAAGAGGTGATAGAACTTAAGTCGGCCATTGAAGTTTCCGATCAAAAAGTGGAAGAAATGCTTGCAGATTCTTTATCGCACGCGTTTGAAGATGTCTCGCAAAGACGTTGGGTGGAAGCTGAGTTAAAAGCCAAAGAAATGCTGGAAGCAACGGACAAGGCTTTGTCACTATTACAAAATCGCCTGCTGCCAAAAGAAATTGATGCTATCAAACAACTCGCCAAAAAAGTAAGTGAGGCACTACAAAACCAGGAATTGGAACGGTTAAAAAAAGCAAATCAAGCTTTAGACGAAGGCACGCAAATCTTAGCTGAGAAAATGTTTTATTTTGCTACAGAATCGTTATTACAACAAAAGCAATAGGGATTCTTTTTTGAAGATGTGATATAGTTAGATAATTTATGGAAAAAAATGATACTCGGGAAATTTCCCAAAACCGTTTAAAGCGATTTTTACAGCATTCCGTGAAAGATTTTTTGGAAGTTTGGCCACATTTTAAACGGTTGGGACAATACGTAAAACCTTATCGATTTCGTTGGATTGCAGGATTGGCTCTAGGCGGTCTGGCAGGAAGTTGGGAGGGAGCTCTATTGCCTTTTTTAAAGTGGAGTTTGGAATCTTTAGAAAAATCGAAGGTTCAACTTTCTCTATGGGAAATTGTGTTAGCTGGTAGTTTAGTACCTTTTTATTTTATTGTAAGGGCAGTTTTGGGTTATCTCAGTGTTTATTGCACAATGTGGGTAGGGTTGCGGATTTTATTTGATTTAAAAACGGAAATTTTTTCCGCTTTGCAGCGGTTGTCTTTGGATTATTTTGCAAATCAAAAATCGGGAAAACTCATTTTTCAGGTCGTGCAACGCACTAAAAATACTCAAATGGTGTTAACCCAATTGGTGGCTGATGTGGTAAAACAACCCATGGCTTTGGTCGGGGTGATAGGCTACATGATTCATCACAATCCCAAATTTACGTTAATGGTGTTGTTTTTTATTCCCGCGAGTTTAATTCCTGCCCTAGTTATCGGTTACCGCGTGCGTCGTAAAGGCAGAGCAGAGGAAAGTTCTGGAGCTGAAACAGTTACCATTTTGCAAGAAAATCTGCTGGGCATGCGTGTGGTCAAATCTTACGCCCAAAGCGCAGACGAAATCCGCCGTTTCAAAAAGGCGGGCTTGGACGAATACAATGCTTCGATGCGAAATCGCAAGCTAATGGAATTGGTGGGTCCAAGTGTAGAAGTTCTGGCCTCGATCGGTTTTGGTGCAGCAATCATTTATGGGATTTATACTCACATGGCCGCTAAGGATTTGATCATTGTCGCGACCGGAATTTTTTTAATGTATGGCCCTTTTAAAAGTTTAAGCCGCATTTATGTAACCGCTCAACGCGTATCTACCATGTTGCAAGGCTTGTTTAGCATTTTAGATACAAAACCGAGTGTAGAAAACGTGCCTAATGCTTTGGTTATTGATTCATCACAGGGTCGAGTAGAGTTGGAAAATGTAAAATTTAAATATGTCATTCGCCGTTTTCATGAAGAAGGAGGACCGCAAGAAGGCCGTATTTTGGAACAACGCCGCGCTTTAAAGAATGTCTCTCTCGTCTTTGAACCAGGCAAATTTTATGCGCTCGTCGGCCCGAGTGGCGCGGGAAAAAGTTCTATTTTCAATTTGATTATGCGTTTTTATGAGCCTCAACAAGGTCGGGTGTTGATCGATGGCAAAGATATTCGTGATATTGAGATGGAATCGTTGCGTCGCCAGATTGGGTTGGTTTCCCAAGAAACTTTTCTTTTTCACGCCAGTATTCGGGAAAATATTCTCTATGGCCGACCTAAAGCCAGCCAGGAATCTATAGAACGAGCTGCTGCTTTGGCACATGCTGATGAGTTTATTGAGCAACTCCCTAAAAAATATGATACCATTGTAGGCGATAAAGGTTGTCGTTTTTCAGGTGGTCAACAACAACGGCTAAGTTTGGCTCGCGCTTTTTTGAAAAATGCACCAATTCTTTTGCTGGATGAGGCGACAAGCGCTTTGGATGCGGAAAGCGCAGCAAAAGTGCAAGATGCAATTGATAAATTTTCCACTGGCCGCACAGTAATTGCCATCGCACACCGTTTGAGCACCATTGAAAGAGCAGATGAAATCATCGTGCTAGACCAAGGTCAAGTTGTAGCACGAGGCACTCATGAATTTTTATTGAACGAATCCGTGCTTTATCGACGATTAAATGAATTGCAATTTGGCGGTAATTCGTTGATTACCGAATCTGCTTAGCCCGAAGTGTTGGCGCGTTGGGTAAGAGCAATCAAATCTTGGTAAGAAGGGCCATTAGGCAAAGGCGCTTGGCGAATAACAACATAAGCGCCTTCATCCAACAATTCAAAAAGCTTAAGAACATCATTGTTCTTCATACGGATACAACCGTAACTCACTGGTCGGCCCACGAGATGCTCTTGGTTAGTGCCATGAATATAAATGCCACGATTGTAAGCGCGACGATTGCGCCATTCCAATCCGTTTAACCATAAAATGCGTGTGAGAATGCTATCGTATTCCGCGGGATGAAGAATAGGATCGTAATGATCCAAATCAAAAACGACTCCAGTAAATTTACGTTTATAAAACTTGCCACCACGCGGCACGCCTTCACCAATTTTTTTAGCAATTTCAAAAATTCCAAGTGGCGTTTTATAACTATTCGGATCGTCACCTAGACCATATTTAGAAGTGGAAACGGGATAACGCGCAATACGAACGCCGTCTCTAACTACTTCCATCATTTGTTGCGCGACACTAATGTAAGCCACGGTCGTCGGTCTTGGTGTTGGTTTCGATTTTTCTCGAGACGGAACATCGTCGGAATCGTCGGCTTCATCCAAACTTGCGCAACCCACCAACCATCCCATTGCTATAACCGGTAATAACCAGGAGAATCGAAAATTCATGCAATAAGGGGTGATTGTAGCAAGAAATGAATATTTTACACGCAAAAATAATCAATTTTCTAATTTTTAAAATTCAGATAACTTTTCTTTCTCATGACAAAAGATAAAAAGCGAATTCATTTTGTTGGCATTTGCGGAACGGCTATGGGAAATGTGGCTGCGATGATGCAAGCTTGCGGTTATCACGTTTCAGGATCGGATCAAAATGTTTATCCTCCGATGTCGACATTTTTAGAAAATTGTGGCGTGGAATTAAAATCGGGTTACGAAGCGAGTCATTTAGGTAATGCTCCGGATTTTTGTGTGATTGGTAATGCGATAAGTCGTGGTAATCCGGAAGTGGAAACGATTCTGAACAAAAAACTGCCCTACTTATCTTTGCCAGAAGTTTTGAAGGAATTTTTTTTGAAAGGCGCTCATAATTTAGTTGTTACCGGCACACATGGCAAAACAACAACGAGTTCGTTGTTAGCTTGGATTTTTGAATTTGCTGGGAAAGATCCTAGTTTTCTAATTGGTGGGTTGCCCGGTAATTTTGATCGCGGTTGCAAAAAGGGTAAAAGTAATTTTTGGATTTTGGAAGGAGACGAATACGACACCGCTTTTTTTGATAAACGCTCTAAGTTTCTACATTATCTTCCGGAGTTGGTGATTATTAATAATGTCGAATTTGATCACGCGGACATTTACGAAAATCTCGCGTCGATCCAACTCTCATTTCGTCGCTTGGTTAATCTCGTGCCCACACAAGGAATGATTCTGGTCAACGCGGATGATCCCAATTCCCTGGCTGTGGTTAAAAACGCTTTAGCGCCTGTGACAGAAGTGGGTTTTTCGAACAATGCGGCGATTGCTATTAAAAATTTTCAATCTTCGAGCTTAGGAGTACAGTTTGAAGTTTTAGGAAAAAAATTCGACTTACCAATGCACGGTGAGTTTAATGTTCGCAACGCCGCGATGGCTATTGCTGCTGCGCATTTTTATCAAATTGATCTTTCCACCATTGCCGAAGCGCTCCAACAATTCAAAGGCGTTAAACGTCGTCAAGAGGAGCGTGCAACGGTGGGTGATATTACGATTGTCGATGATTTTGGACATCATCCCACAGCCATGAAAGAAACGTTAAAAGGGTTGCGACAACGTTATGAAGGTCGACGATTGTGGGCATTATTCGAACCACGCAGCAACACCACGCGTCGCGCAGTTTTTCAAAATTCCTTACCCGAGGCTTTGGCTCTCGCGGATGGCGTTTTTGTTTCTCAAGTCGCGCGTCTGGAGCAATTGCCAGAAAATGAGCGATTGAATCCCGAAAAAGTTGTCGCGTCCATCGAAGCCAAAGGAGTGCCTGCATTCTACGAAACCGATGCTCCAGCTATCGTCAAAAAGCTTGTGCCACTACTGGAAAAAAAAGATGTTATTATCATCTTTTCCAACGGCGGTTTTGGAGGAATTCACAATCAACTCGAGCAAACTTTAAAAAATCGTTTCGAAAAAACTTGCTGAAGTTTATTTCTTTTTGATAATGAATTCGTGTTCTTTTTCTCGAACAACCAAAACAGGGCAAGGTGCGTAGCGAACTACTCTTTCAGCCGTGCTACCCATAGTGATGTGTTTTAAACCTGAATAACCATGAGTTGCAATTACAATGGCATCTACATTGTAACGTTTGGCTGTCATAACAATTTCATCAAACGGAACTCCTGTTCGAATAATTTTATCTAAGCTAACTTTTAAACAAATATGTTTTTTAACAAAAGTATTGAGTAAACGTTGCCCCTCTTCTTTCAAACGGTTTTGTAATTTAGGACGATCAACAACAATACGAGTAGCTGGATTTATTTTACGAATCACATGAACCAAAATAATTTGACTGCCAAAATGTTGAGCCAACACCAAAGCATAATCCATTGCTTTAAGGCAAGGTTGCGAAAAATCGATCGGCACTAAAATTTTCTTTAAAAAAATGGAGTCCGAAGAAAACTTTTGAGGGACGAAATCGACAGCCATACCTTTATTACCTTTGCATAAAATTTAAAAAAATTCTATTAATAAATAATATAAAGTTCTGTGAATAACTGGTTAGAAAAAAGCAATTTTCTTTTCTGTTTTTCCATAATTGTAAAATTTACAAAAAAACAGTGAGTTATTCTAAAGTTATTCCCAAACAAAAACCTAGCTAAGTCTTTGGGGTTCACTTGACAAGAACGATAAGAACTCTTATTCACGTCATTACTAAGAAGAGTTGTTTGTTTTATTTTTTCTTTTATAAACAGAGGGTCTAATAACTTTTAAAAATTATGAAAATTCGCGTTGCTAAAGATAAAATGCTAGAGGGTTTGCAACAGGTGCAAAGTGTTATTTCTACACGCACAACCTTGCCTATTCTTCAAAATGTCCTTTTACAAGCGAAAAAAGGTAAATTGGAACTTTCAACTACGGACTTAGACGTTGGCATTACTTGTCAAATTGAAGCACAAATTTCTGAAGAAGGAGGCACAACTTTACCAGCGCGTCGACTTTTAAGTATTTTTCGAGAATTACCGAGCCACGAAATTGATTTAGAAGTGGATAGTAAAGATATTGCTTCCATCCGTTCTGGGCAATCATTCTTTAAAATCAATGGTCTTTCCCAAGAGGAATTTCCTCCTTTTCCTAAGCTAGAAAATGCGCGCCAGATTAATATTGAACAAGCGTTATTAAAAGACATGTTTAAAAAGACTTCTTACGCTATTTCTCATGATGAAACACGTTATGTTCTCAACGGCGTGCTGATGAGCTTTAAAGAGAAAAAATTAACCATGGTTGCTACGGACGGTAGGCGTTTGGCACTGACTGAGTCGGATTTGGAATTCGCAAAAAGCCAAGAGATTGACATTATTATTCCGACCAAGACGCTTAATGAAATACAACGTTTACTCAAAGACGAGGGTGATATCACGCTTGCTTTAACCGAAAACAAAATTCGATTGGAATTAAATGGGGCTGTACTGGTTTCTAAATTAATCGAAGGCAATTACCCGAACTATCGCCAAGTCATTCCTAACGAAACGAAAGAGAGAATTACGTTGGAAAGAGAAACTTTTTTTAATACGTTGCGACGCGTTTCTTTATTAACGAGTGAGAAATCTAGCTCAGTAAAACTTAATTTTAATAAAGACACTTTAACCCTTAGCGCGAACACGCCTGAGATTGGGGAAGCGCGTGAGACTTTGCCGATTAAATATCGCGGTAAAGAGTTAACCATCGCATTTAATCCAGAATACGTCATGGACGCCTTGAAAAATCTTTCTTCCGACGAAATTCACATGGATTTTGTCGATGAATTGAGCCCAGGCGTGATGCGAATCGACACAGCCACTTTCCTTTACGTTATTATGCCGATGCGAGTGGCTTAAAGCATGCTCATTCAAGAACTGCGTTTAAGTCAATTCCGTTGTCATCACCAGTTTTCTGCCCGTTTTTCTCCCCATTTTAATTTGATTGTCGGCAATAATGGACGAGGAAAAACCGCTTTATTAGAAGCGATTTATTATGTCAGTCGACTTCGTTCCTTTCGCACAGCGACTACTCGGGAATTGATTAAACACGGCAAAAAACAGTTTGCGACTCGACTTTTTACTGACACGGATAAACTAGGTATCGATTGGTCACCTGAAGAAAAGAAAATTTTTTTAAACGATAACCCCGTAAAACCCATCGATTTTTTGCATCATTTTTTATGCGTAGCACTGACTTCGCAGGATAAGGAACTATGTGGAGGAGGTTCATCGGAACGCCGAAAATTTCTTAGTTCAATTTTGATTCAACTCGACCAATCCCACCTCATTTCTTTTCTTAATTATCAAAAAATTTTAAAACATCGCAATGCTTTGCTTCGACAACTTAATTTCGATAAAATTTTATTCGAGTCATTGACTTATCAAATGGAAAAGTGGGGTAAACCACTTCAACAAGCACATGAACAGCTAGCTCGAAGAATAGGAAAAATAGCCACTATTTTTTACAAACATCTTTCAAAAAATTCTGAAACGTTAGATTGGCAATATGCTCCCGCTACTTGGAAAGTTTCTTTTGAAGAGGAAAGACAGTATAAACGGACACTTATTGGTTTTCATCGAGATCAAATTGTTTTGCGTCTTAATCAAAAACCTATGGCAACTTATGGCAGCGAAGGTCAACATCGCACCGCAGCTATTGCCTTAAAACTGGCAGAAATTGCTGTTCTTCAAAATTACTTGGAAAAAAAACCAATCATTTTGGTTGATGATATTTTTGGTGAATTGGACAATCGTCGTCGCACGGCTCTGTTAAATTTATTAGACCCTGATTTTCAAATTTTTATTACTTCAACAAGCCTAGATTGGCTAGAATCTAAATTAAAAAACTTCCAAAAATTAGAAATTTAGTTGAGAAATAGTGTTGGTATGAATCATAACTCAAGCTTCACCGAATCTGGTTTAAGCATTCTCATTCCTGCTTACAACGAAGAACAGAGCATTGCCAAAACAATTCAATCCCTTTTATCGCAAATGGATTCTCGCACAGAAATTATTGTTATCGATGATGGTTCCGAAGATAAGACACGAGAGATTGCTCAAAAATTTCCCGTTATCGTTTTGGAAAATGAAACCAACCAAGGTTATGGCGCTTCGCTAAAAAAAGGTTTATTGCAAGCGCGTTATGATTGGATTTTAATTGCCGATGCCGATAGCACCTATCCTTTGGAAGACATTCCAAAACTTTTGGAAGATAAAGAAAAATACGCGATGGTAGTGGGCGCCCGCACAGGAAAAGTGGTACAGGTTCCCTTATTGCGTCGTCCAGGAAAATGGTTAATCACGCGACTGGCGGAATATTTGAGTGGCCGAAAAATTCCAGATCTAAACTCCGGATTTCGCGTTTTTCAAAAAGAAGTAGCCATGAGATTTTTCACTCTTTTTCCAGATGGTTTTTCCTTTACTACCACCATTACTCTAGCTTTGCTTACCAATCATTACCCTGTCAAATTTGTCCCCATTAATTATCATAAGCGAGTGGGCAATTCTTCGATTCATCCGATTCGCGATTTTGTTAATTTTACCATTTTGATCATTCGCATTTGTGCTTATTTCAAGCCGTTGAATGTTTTCATGCCGCCGGCTTTATTGCTTATTTTTTTGGGCTTAATCAAAGGTTACATCGATTACACCGGACAAGGCCATTTGGGATTGCTTTCCATTACTATGGCATTGACCGGCATTCAAATGATATTTATCGGATTACTAGCCGATTTGATCGATCGTCGCATGAAATTGTAAGATGAAAAAAAAATGGGTATTTTATATTCCAGCTTTGCTGGGTTATGCGATCCATATTTTTTTGCATTTGAGCGAAGATGTTCAGAACACATTTCAAGATGACATGCGGCAACATGTGCTCGGTTTGCAACATGTCGACAATTTTTTTGGCCATTATTTTGAACTTACTGTTCCTTTAGGAATCAAATTTTTAAATGAGCTCACTTCTTTTTTTTGTTCTCCCTTACAATGGGCGCGTTGGGGGCAACCGCTTCTCATCGCCTGGTTAGTTACTTTTTTGTCATTCGTTTGAGCAACCTCTTTTTAAAAAGGAAATTTTTGCCAAAACCTTTTTCTTGTAGCTTTTATCCAGGCTTTTTTGTGGAGTGGTGATGATTTAATCAGTAGCACGCCTCGAGCTTGGGCGGGTTTATGTGTTTTAATGATGTTAGAAGCCATCTTAGCCAATCATCTGATTCGACTAGCTTGTGTCGTTATTTTGACGGCACTTTTTACGCGCCTTTAGCAGTTTTAGGATTTGTCTTGCTCGCGGTTTTGGGAATAGAAAATTTTTTTCAAAAAAAAATGCGATTTTGGAAAATCAGTTTAGTTGTAGGATTAAGTTTTGGAGTTTTACTAGGGGTCGCTTATTATCAATCTCATCGCTTAGCTGAATTTGCTCCTACTATTACTCGATCGCAAGCGCTTACGTTGCCAGAATTTCACAAAGGCGGTCGTGCCGTTTATTTTTCTTCGAATCCTTGGGAGTTTTGGTTTACCGGAACACGCAGCGGTTTTATGACGCGTGATGTCCAAGCGGCCTGGCTATTTTTGGGGTTAGGAATTTTGTGTGGCTTTAAAACACGATTTTTTTCTCGTGAAGAGTTCTTAGGCCGAAAATGGATGTGGCTAATTATTTTATTAGCAAGTGGCTTTTTTTTGTTTTTTCTCGCTCACGCGTTTTGGTTTCGTTTGTTTCATCCCAATCGTTATATTTATTATAGTGTTCCAATCATTTCGGGATTGTTAGTTGTTTCTGTTTGGAATCGGCGTTTGTTTTTAGGATGTGGTTTGGTTCCAATATTGCTTTTTTTAATGAATTATCATTTCAGCAACCAAAACTATCATAAGGAGTCAGAAGCCGATTTAGTTCGAGAAAAGTTAGTTTCTGTTCCTGGACCGATTGTTGCAACATTTCCGGCAAGTCAATTGGGTGACGCTTTACCTCTTTTAGTTCGAACCCCGATTATCGCTTCGATTGAATTGTCTTTGCCTTATCATCAAACTTTTTATCATGCAGCCAAAGAGCGGTTGAATGATAGTTTTGTAGTATGGACGGCAACTGAAAAAGAAGTAATTCAACAATTTTTAGAAAAATATGGTGTGACACATATTTTATTGGAACATGAAGCATGGTTGCCTAAAACTAAATTATCGGAACCCTGGCAAACGCTCTATCATGAACGTTTGATTGGCTCTCCTGAACCCTTGCTTAAACGTGTTTTAGAAAAAGAAAATAATGGAGAAGGGAAAAAGAAAAAAATTCTTTCGAAAAACGAACTTTTAGAGAAGATAGATGAATTATCGCGCGAGTGATAAAAAAGTATGACAACAAATAATGGTGAATGGTTTGCTCGAGAAGCGCTGGCGCAAATTCCAAAATTATTAACCTTACTCGATCGCAATGTTCACAGCCCAACTTATGGCTGTTTTGATCGAAATTTTTGGCAGTATAAGATCATCGATTTTCCGAGTGGCATGGCTCAGGAATTTTGTTGGCCGCTTGCTTTAGCTTATCAGGTTAATTTACCAAATAACGCTTTTTACCAACAGCCGGCGCTTAAACAATGGGTGGAAGCAGCAATTTTATATGCGGCGCGGAGCGCACATCCTGATGGTTCATGCGACGATTATTTTCCTTATGAAAAGGCGGCTGGAGCCGCGGCATTTTCACTTTTAGCCTGTATAGAGAGTTATCGCCTTTTGAATTTAAAAAATGATGAAGCGCTTCATTTTTTTCGCAAACGGGCCAATTGGTTGGCGGAACATGAAGAAAGCGGGAAGTTAACAAATCATCAGGCTTTGATAGCGTTGGGATTGCAAGCGAGCGGTGAGTTGTTGAAAACAGATGTTTGGAAGAATGCGCAGCATAGACGATTAGAAAAAATTTTATCCTGGCAACATGAAGAAGGCTGGTTTCCGGAATATGAAGGATGCGATCCGGGTTATCATACTTTAACTGTTTTTTGTTTAGCGCGTTTGTATGAAAAAAATCCCACTCCTGCGCTGAGGGAAGCATTGGAAAAAGCGGTTAAATTAGCGGCCCTTTTTGTGCATCCGGATGGCTCATTTGGAGGAGAGTATACGAGTCGCAATACTTATAATTTTTTTCCGAACGGTTTTGAGTTGATTGGCAAATGGATGCCAGAAGCGCTTGCAATAAATGATGCTTTTTTAAAAGGCGCCGAACATGGGATGGCCCCGTGTTATGCCGATGATCATATTATTGGGCATCACACATGGAATTATTTTTTGGCGTGGCAAGATTTTGTGAAAGAACGTCCCCCAGTGCCTGATCGCAGACAGGGCCGAACGTGGCTAGCTGGGGCTAAAATTTTGATTGAGCGTCGGAAAGATGCGGAACTTTATCTCGCTTTGAATAAAGGAGGAGTTTTCAAATTTTTTCGAGGTAATAAATTGATAGTTTCCGATACGCAACTTTCTTTTTTAGTGTGGGAAGGTAAGAAAAATAAAAATGCAGTAGCACATTTAGTTGGAAATTATCAAACTCGTGTCGAAACGGATCGTGTTTCGATTGGAGGAAGTTTAGGTTGGGCCAAACAAAAATTAATGACGCCTTTTCGACTTATCGCACTACGGGTTATTATGTTAACAGGGGGTCGATTTTTTCCTGATTTAATTCGTCGTATTTTACAAAAAATTTTAATTACTAACCCGCAGCCCGCTCCTTTCACTTTTGAACGAGTTTTGGAATGGCAAGAGGATAAACTTTCTGTGACCGATCAAGTCAAAGCGAAAACCTGGTCAAATATTGAACTGGCAGGAATTGGTGGAGATCAAACATCGATTTATGTGGTGATGAGCCGGACTTTTCAAAAAAATCAACTACAACCTTGGGAAGATTTAACAGCGAAAGCTAAAAATTTAAAAGCGGAAGAATCTTTATTAATTCAAAGAGTGTTTTAATTAAAATCGAAAAACTAAAGTTGCACCGCCGCCTGCATCAATTTTTTCATAGTCGGGAACGAAAGGATCGTCAGATTCTCTTTTATCGTAGTTGCAAAAGAGGCGAATGCTGGACCATTTATTGAAATGATAACTCGCTACTAGACCGAAAGAATGAAGAAAATCGTTGCGATCTCCATTTTCCCAAAAATCGGTATAGGTGAAGCGATAATACGGTTGTAAAATAATGTGGGAAGTGAGTTGATGCAGATAAGTTAATGTTAAGATATGATCCATGCGATCGTTAATGTAGGCGTTGGGGGTAGGATCGACTTCGGTATGATGATAGTTGCCTTCATAACCGATCACGAAGAGAGAGTTGGGATTAATTTTGATGTAGCGTTGAATTTCCCACTCTGGCACAAATTCCTTATAAAATTCACTGTAATCTTCTCGATTGCCGACGTCTTCGTGGTTGAGAAGTCGCGTCCAACTTAACCCAATCCGGGCATTCCAATTTTCTAAAAATTGATAACTCACTTCGCCAAAAACTGTTTGCACATCAAAATCGAAGTTGTTGAGTTGGTTGTCCGTATTATCCAAACCATAATTATACCATTGATGACGGTAACCCACTCGCGGGCTTAACCAACCGTCCCAAACCCGGAAGGGGCTGGGAGCAAACGCAAATTGAGCTGTGCTCACGAGCACGCCCGTGTCAATTTCGCCTACGGGATTCCTTTCACTTTTTTCTTCATTTAGATTGAAGTTGGAAGTGTAGTAATATTGGACATCGAACAAGGCTTCGAACCATTCTCGTTTAGGTTTAAAACGGAGCAAATATTGGGGGCCGACATCTTCCAACTCTTCTTCGGAAATTAAGGGCGCCTTATTCATTGTTTCGGGCACATCAAAGAGCGAGCGTCTTAAATCACGGAGTCGATTGACTTGTTCGACTTGTTCAATTTGTTGCGCTGCAGTTTGGCACTGAATTGATAGAATAAAAAAACTTCCAAAAATTCCTATCAGGCAACAGCGAAAAAGAAATCGCATAGAAATCCAATATTAACCTGGAATAGGGGGTGGAAGTCGAGGAGGATTTTTGCGTGTGGGTGGAGGCAAAGTGGTGGGCGGCTCAGGTTTTGGCGCCTCTTTTTGAGAAGTGGGATTTAAATGAACTCGCGAATTGGGATCCACCAAAGCGTAATCTTTTTGATGTTGAAAATTAGCAATAAATGGAGCTTCAGATTCGTAGGCAAGATATGGAAAATTTTGTCGTTGCGCATTAATCGCATGACTAATTTTATTTAAAGAAAGTAGCGGATGTGAAAAACCTTGAACGAGCAAGGAATTTTCCACCTGTTGCGAAAGATTGTAGGGTAAGGGTTTGGAAATTTTTTTGGAGCCCGGCCGAATAAAAACCAACTCGCCGGCATTAACTTTTTTGACGAAATCCATTGGGCAAAGTCACTTCTCCTTGGCCTTCCAATACGAGACATTTGAAGCCACCGTCATCGGTGGTCATAACAATAATCGTTGTGCCCAACACCGCGGCAGTGGCGGCAGCGGTTTGAATCGTTCCGCCACCACGCCCTTTCGGAGCATGAAAAAGCAGGCTGCCACGTTTCAATTGAATCGTACGATCCCGAGGTTGAAAGGAAAAAATGGTATTGGCTCCCACACGCGTTACGGTTTTATCTTCTGCAACCAGTTCTGCACGGGATCGGCTACCCGTTTGTAAAATTTCAGGCATTTGAAAAAGAGAGCCAACTTGTGCCTGTTTTTTAGGAGCGTCATTAGGAGGAATCACTTCTACTTGATTGACTACTTCCGTAAATCGTGCGCGGTTTAAAGCATTAACCGCTAGTGACGAATTTTCTAAAAAAAACAAAGCAAGAGCCCCTAGTAAAAAACCAGTTAATCGAATACTGCAATCAAAGCAGCGGCTAACGTATTTAACGTTCTTCTCCTCCATGCTAATAACATGCACCAGATTTAATGTTTCGTCAATTCCGATAAGCCGTAAGTGGGTTTCAACCCCTGTTTTTAATTTATTGAGTTGTTACTGGTTCACGAAGAATAGTTTTTAATCGTTCAGAAGGAACTCTGCGAGGATCTGAAAGATAGATTTCGTGATGAGGCCCTTTTAAGCTTAATCCCTTAGCTTCGGTAAAGGATTTCATGATTGCAATGGTTTTTGATTCTTGGTCGTAAGGTCCGACATGAAGCATTTGCACGCACTGACCCTCGTTTAAGAGTTCTAGGTTAACCTCACGAATCGCGGGTTCCTTTCCTTTTTTTAAAAGAGTGGTAATAGTATGATCTAATTCGGATTGAGTAACAAAATCAGGAGTTCGAATGAGTAGTTTCCAGCGCCATCGATCTTGCGATGTTTGATCAGCAATCTTTTTGCCATCAATGAACCATAGGCATTCTAATTTGCCTATAGTGTAATCTTGTTGCCCTTTAAATTTACGCGTCATTTTTAATGTAAAAGCGACTCCATACAATGCTTCAATCTTAGTTGTAAACTTTTCATTGCCAGGTTTTCCTTGGCCGCTAATGGCAAGATAATAAGCAGGCTCGATCTGTAATAGCGTTGGTTTTTTAGGGGCAATGTATTCTGATTTGTGAATCCGGTATAAATCTATTTTTTCCATAAAATGCTTATTGTTGAATGGTTATTTGAGAGGAGCATAAATATCGGTGATTAAATCTTCGGGCTCTGTATTTTCAGGGGAATTGAGATAAATTTCGAAGCAGGGTGAAGATCGTAATTCACGTCCACTGCGTGGGATCCATGTGCCGATCAATTTTTTATAACTTTCATTCAGTTTTGAATACGAACCAAAATGGGTTAAGACAGCATAATCTCCACCCGAAATAGTTTGAATGCCAATCTCCCCGTCAGGTTTGAAATGTTTGTCTACTGTAACACATGCGTCGTAACGTATTTTATCGGAGGGTGTGATTTCGGGGTCGTCATGACATAGACCAATGAATTGAGTTTTGCTGTCAATGAGTCCTTCTTTGCCGAGGAGTGTGAGAAGGCGATCCCAGGCTGTGCCGCATTCGGAGTAAGGTCCTGTGTGGCGTATAAAGGCGACAAGTTGAGGTTCAAGAGTTTTCAGATTTACTTTCATTTGGATTCCTTTTTGTTTGGGTTGAGTTTTAAAATTTTTCAAAATGTGATTGGGATGGTAATGGATGCCGGATCGAGAATAGATCTGTATAGATCTATTTTTTTTTCGAAATTGTGAAGGAGATAAGTGAAAAACATTTCGAAAAGCGCGACTAAATGCTTCATGGGTTTCATAGCCTGCCTCAAAAGCGATTTGAATCACGGATTTTTGGTTGTGTTTAAGTTGCATCGCAGAGCGTTCCAATCGTAAACGTCGGATATGAAGATGAAGTGATTCACCAATCATGCCGGTGAAAATACGATGAAAATGGTAAGGCGATAAATGAGCTTGAGCGGCTAAAATCTTAAGCGTTAATGGCTCATCGAGCTGTTGCTGAATATAAATCAATACTCGCAACAATTTTTCTTTATAAAATTTTAAGGTGGCCGATTTCATTAAAACGTCTTTCTTAAAGCAGAGTAGGACGTTTTTTTAGAAAATACTTGATCGTTTTTGCTGAAATGCGATGCAGTTTAGCGTTTTAACCGATTCTTAATAGCACGATCTATTTCACGTTTGGCTTCGGTTTGTTTGATGGTTTGTCTTCGGTCGCCGTGCGTTTTGCCTTGAGCGAGGCCGAGTAATATTTTGACATGGCCGCGTTTCCAATAAAGTTCTAGGCCGACTAAAATATTTCCCTTCACAGCGCTGAGTTGGAAAAGGCGTTGAATTTCGGATTTGTGAAGGAGTAGTTTGCGAATGCGTCGCGGATCGTGATTATGAATATTCCCTTTGTCATAGAGTGCAACATCCATTTGGTAAAGGTAAGCCTCGCCTTTTTCAAGACGAGCGAAAGAGTCGGCGATATTAACTTTGCCAGCGCGAATGGACTTAATTTCCGTGCCGGTTAAAACCAGACCGGCTTCAATGGTTTCTTTAATATGAAAATCGTGTCGAGCCTTACGATTAGTAGCGATGGATGGGGCTGAGGAACTTTCAGCCATGATAAAGATGACTTTGAAAAAACGCGATTAACTGCGTTTTTTCTTGGTATTTTTTCTTGTTTTAGTCGGAGCAACTTCTTGTGGAGCGAGTTGTTCGAAAGTTAATTTGCTATCGGCAATTTCTTTAAGAGCCACTTCCATAAAAGACCATCGGGGGTCGACAGCAACTAAAGGACGAAAGCCTTGGCCCAATTGTTTAACGCGTCGTGAGACTACATTAATTAAAACTTGGGAATTAGGAACGTTGCCTAAAGCGGTTTGTAGAAATTCAGTTTTCATAGTTATTTTTCGAAAACGCAACATCTTGAAGAAGTTTCATGGGAAGGCAAGCATTATTTTGATCGGTAACAATAGGCGACCAGTTTTTTCAGGTGCCAGTTAAGTTGGTGAGTTACGACTTGTCATATTTGGGGCCACCCACTAATAATGAGCGCCATGAAGTTGTGTCAAAAATGCTGGATTGTGTTGGGATGCCTTTTAGGAGCAGCGCCGCTTGTGGCGCAGAATACCGATGGAATTGCAGCAGTGGTAAATGGTAAGGTTATCACTTTTTCTGAAGTAAAACGACAAGTTCAAGACGCCGAACAGGCGTTGAGTGATTCCGGCTTGCAAGGCGGTGAACTGATGGATCGGGTGAAAGAGATTCGTTTGGAAGCGTTGAGAGCTTTGATTGAACGCGAGCTGATTATCCAGGAGTTTAATAGCAAGGGCTATTTTTTGCCAGATAATGTAGTTGAAGATCAGGTTTACGATATTGTTCGCACTAAGTTTGATGGGGATCGTGTGGCTTTTATCAAAACGTTAAAAGCGATGGGGAAAACGCTTGATCAATTCAAACAGGATCAACGCGATAGCCTTGTGGTTCGTATTATGCGGCAAAAATTTGTATCGGAAGAGGTAATCGTGTCGCCATTTAAAATTGAAGAATATTACTTTGAAAATGCTTCGAAATTTGCCACGCCCGATCAAGTTCGTCTTAGTATGATTTTTTTCAAAAGAACTTCTCCACCGGAAAACTCAGACACTAACGCGAGTGAGATTTCCAAACCTTCCGATCCACAATATGATTTGGCATTGGAAACATTGTTAAAATTAGAAGCGGGCGAAAACTTCGCCGATTTAGCGAGCACTTATTCTGAAGGACCCGCGAGCGCGGATGGAGGAGATTTGGGTTGGGTTTCGCGAGACACGTTGCGCAAAGAGTTGGCCGATATTGCTTTCAAATTAAATCCGGAACAAAACAGTCAGGTTATCGAAACCGACGATGGCTATTATATTTTAAAAGTTGAAGAACGAAAACGCGCTGGCATTAAACCTATCGAAGACGCACGAAGCGAAATTGAAAGTCAACTTTTGGTGGAAGAACGACGCAAAACGCAGGAACAATGGTTAAATCGGCTGCGTAGCAAAGCTTACATTAAAATGTTTTGAAGCCGACTATTGCCATTACCCTGGGAGATCTCGGTGGCGTGGGGCCTGAAGTGGTTGCAAAAGCGCTTCAATCCGGGAAATTACCACGTTTTTGTGATTATAAAGTTCTTGGAAAAATTTCTAAGCTTGGAGCAAAAACTAGCCGTGGAGCACAAATAGCTTGGGACGCTTTGGAAGAAGGTGTGGCGGGATGTTTGTCAGGAAAATTTCAGGCTTTAGTCACGGGGCCAGTTTGTAAGGAAACTTTAGCAAAACGCGGTTTTCCTTTTGTTGGACAGACAGAATTTTTAGCAAAACGTTGTGGACTGAAAGAAGACGCTGTCACGATGGCGATGGTGAGTGAGAAGCTGAATGTTTTTTTGGTTTCGACACATGTCAGTTTGCGGCAAGCGATTGGATTAATTACCCAAACAAAATTGGAGCGCACGATTTGTCACGCCTTATCTTTTTTGAAAAAAATAAAAAAAACGCCCGTGCGATTGACCGTGGCGGGATTGAATCCTCATGCGGGGGAAGGCGGCTTGATTGGCAGGGAAGAGCAAGAAAAAATTCAACCTTGGCTAAAATCGTTATCAAAAAAATTGGGCTTACCCTTGCCACTTCTTTCAGCTGACACACTTTTTTATCAAGCGGCTCAAGGAAAGTATGATGGAGTGATTGCTCTTTATCACGATCAGGGATTGATTCCTTTTAAAATGGTGGCTTTTGAGACGGGGGTGAATTGCACCCTGGGATTGCCCTTTTTGCGCACTTCGCCCGATCATGGAACCGCGTTTGACATAGCGAGTTGCAATCGAGCTAATCCCCAGAGCATGATTGCCGCGATTCAATTGGCTGCAAAATGGGTGAAGGAAACTTGCCAACGCTAAATAACGCGGCATATATCTCAGTGCAATTATGAAAGTATCGGATCTGCGCGGTATTTTAACTTATGTGCCGCGTTATCGTATGAAAGTATTTGTGATCGCTCTCGATGGTGAGGTGATCGCGCACGATAATTTTGCCAATCTTTTGCGCGATATTGCCGTGCTATGGAATTTAAATGTGCGCGTGGTTTTGGTGCACGGCATGAGTCATCAGCTCAAAGCATGGGCAAAGACACACCAACTCAATCTTTCGAATGCTGACGGAACTGGTCCTACGGATGAAAGCACTTTAGAAGCGGCGATTGTGGTAGCTAATCGCATCACGCATGAGGTTATGAAAGGGCTTTCGGTCGTGGATTTGCGCGGTATTTCTTCCAACAGCATCATTGCTCAACCCGTAGGAATTTTGAAAGGGAAAGATTATCAGTTTACTGGCAAGGTCGAACGAGTGGAAAGTTCGGTGATTCAAGAAGCTTTAAAACAAGGAACAATTCCTGTGTTATCACCGTTGGGTTTCGATGGTGAAGGACGAACTTATCGTGTGAATTCTGATGCGATTGCATTTGCCGTGGCAAAAGAGTTGAGTGCTTCAAAAATTATTTTTGTGACGCCGCAAGGCAAGTTACGTGCAGGCAATCAAATCATTGGTCAGTTAAGTGTGGCGGAGGCGGAAGATTTTTTGAAAGCAAGTGTTTCAGAAATTCCTGATGTGTTGCGATCTAAAATTAATTATGGCATTCGCGCTTGCAAAGAAGGCATCAGTCGAGTGCATATGGTCAATGGCACTGAGGACGAGGCGCTTTTAGGTGAAATATTTTTAAACGAAGGCACGGGCACGATGATTTATGCAAATGATTATCAAGCCATTCGTCTGGCGCGAAAACAGGATGTGCCAGCGATTCATAGTTTGATTAAACGAGCGATAGAAAACGAAGAACTCGTTCCCCGCACCAAAACCCAAATTACGGAGCAGTTAGAAGATTATTATGTGTTCGAGGTTGATCGTAATATTATCGGTTGTGTGGCGTTACATCTTTATCCGCAAGAAAAAGTGGGTGAATTAGCTTGTTTGTACGTCAATTCTTCTCATGAGAATGCTGGAATTGGTCAAAAATTAATGACATTTATTGAGAAAGAAGCGCAACGAAAAGGGTTAAAACAACTTTTTGTTTTATCGACTCAAGCTTTTACTTTTTTTCAACAGAAGGGCGGTTTTGCCGAAGCAAAAGGAGCAGAAATTTTACCCAAAGCTCGTTGCGAAAAATGGGAACAGAGCGGGCGAAATTCTAAAGTTTTAGTAAAAAAACTTTAAGTTTTTTTTGCCACAGTAGTCATGACTGCATCGCGCATACCGTGAATAGCTTTTTTATCAGAAGGCACAAGAGTGGTTAGAATACCGCCTAATTTAGCTTGATCATTTTTATCAACAAAATAGTAAGGGCACAAACGCGCACGGCTATCCATGGATTGGATCGTATTTGTTTTTTCGTCAAGATAATGGGTTATGTGAAGCTGGCTATTTTCGAAAGCTTGTAGAATGTAAGGTTGGTGTGGAAAAGATTGTAGAGCTTGTTGCAATGCGTTTTTCCATTCTGCAGCGGAAAGGTCGTGACCAAAAGTGACACCACGTGAGCCCCACGCTTGAGGTGAAAAACCGGATATTTTAATCACTAATCGCCGTTGTTTTTGTGAAAAGGTAAAAAGTTCTTCCCAGGATTGAATTTCTAGACGGGGATGAACAGCCTGAGGCGGCAAGGGATCAGGATTTAAAATCCATGTGTAGGGAATCATTTCCTGTAGGAGCAGAAAATTTTTTTCACCTAGTTCTGTTCGCCAATAATGTTGAAGCGGTTTCATCCAGAAAAAAGCGAACCACATTTTTTCTTCTAAGAAAGGTTTGATGGGAGGAGTGATTGGGGTGTTGCCTTGTAAAAGTGTTTCAAACCATTGCGGAGCATTGGCGAGATTGGGAATGTCAAAAAGTTCAAAAAAACGGTAGATAGATTTTTCTTTGGCAAAATAGGTTTCCGCAGAATGAATTTGAATTGGTGGCGAATTTTGATTAAGCCATTCCATTTCAGGACGGTAAGTAGAAGCTTCTTCTGAGATAACAATATCACCTTCGGGGAAAACCGTTTGCCAACCTTGTCGCATGCCTGAAGCACCACCGGCAATATCAGGAAAAAATAGGGCGTAAGTTTCCTGTAACCATGTTGTGGCTCCAATGCCACCAGGAACTGAGTCTAACTCGGAAAGTGAGAATCCGTGATCGGTCAGAAGTAGATCAGGCCGAATAATGAGTGGTGTTTTAGATTTAAAAATTTTATGACGACTCAACTCTAAAAGGGCGGGGGGTTTTCCGGCATCGAGCCATTGAGCAATCCAAGAAGGCTGTTTGCCATTTAAGCTTGCAAAATAAAGGCGATTGCAAGCTTGGTTAAAAATGTGAAAAATTTGACCAAATCTGTGAATGGAATTTAGAGAATTTTCATCCAGAAAGAAAGGATCGGGTGAACAACGCCAATGGTGATTGTCAAAAAGTCCTTGTTTGGGGAATTGCGATTTGATTTTTAAACAGCGTTCCAAAGCATCCATGAGTGGGTTTCAAAATAAAGAAGTCAAACAGAATGTCGAGGGATGAAAGTGAAAATCTCTTACCTCTCTTGTTTTTACACAGCGCTTTGCTAGATTGAAAGTGTGAAAAATACGGTCATACCCATTGAAGTCAAAGCTGTTTTACCTACAAAAAATCAAGGGTGCGCAGTTTTTGTCGGTAATGAATCGAAGGCTTTTATTATTTATGTTGATGCCACGATTGGGCAAGCCATTGCTATGTTTTTGCAGCATGTGACTAAGGAGCGTCCATTGACTCATGATTTAATTGGTCACATTTTAAATGCTTTAGATGCAAAATTGGAACGAGTGGTGATTAATGATTTGCGAGATGGCACTTTTTTTGCGCGATTAATTTTGAAGGTGGAAAGTGAAATTCATCATAAAGTGATTGAGATCGATGCTCGTCCGAGTGACAGCATTGCCTTGGCTATGCAGGCGGGAGCGCCGATTTATGTGAATGTCGAAGTTTGGAATGAAGTGGAAGATATGAACGAATTACTTCAATCGCTTTCAGGCGATAGCAATGAAGGAGAAGAGGGTTCTGAAGGGAAAAAAACTTAAGGTTGAGCTGTGGCGGGGGCGTTAGTAGTGGAAGGCTGTTCCAGTACCGAAGAGGGAGGCGAGTTGTAGGTTCTCCAGTAAATAGTAATGATGGAGTCTTTTCCGGATTCAATACGATAAGGTGGTTTGGAATCGCTATTGGGTTTCCATCGCATGCCGCCGGGAACGGTTTTTTTGTTCACTTCAATTTTTCCTAAAAGCCCAGCTTCGATAGCGACAACGGCTGCTGGGGTGATGGCATTGGCTATGACAAAAATAGATTGCGGCTTATCAGGAGCGGGAGAAAGCACGGCCATTAATAGTCCGTTGATATCTTCGCCGTAACTGAGATGAAAATTTTGGCTGTCGAGATCGATTGCTTCATCAACGACTCCGGGTTTGAAACGTTGTAATTCGGTGTTGTGAGAATCCAAGAGAACCAGTTCGTTAGAGGTGTCGACTTTGAATTCTAAAGCAAAAGAGGTTAAAGAAGTTAAAAGTAAGAAAAAGAGGGTGAATGGTTTCATGGGATATAATTTAGTTGCAGATGGAAAAAAAGAGCAAGTGTTATTTTGGCGCTACAGCTTTCCAAGGTTTTACGTTGGTTGCTTGTGGCACAATTTCTGGAGCGGGCGTGGCGGCGGCGCCGGTTGGATCCGTTCGTGTTATCCAGATTTCTTGAATTTTTTTATTTCGTTTCATCCAAAGGAAATCAGTAAAATTGGTGCCATCATAATCACCCACTGCAGCCGGTTTCCATTTCTTGAGAACTGAGGTAAAAGCAGCTCCTGAAGGTGCTTGCAAACCTCCATTGGCATCACCGTAGGCCAGGTAAAGATCGTTTAATTTTCCATGACGTCGGATAAGAACCAGATCAATGTTGGAATCAGAATTAAAATAACCGCTGGCAAATGGTTTGAAAGGTTTGGCTACGGTGAGCAGTGGAGGATCTGTGAGAGTGGGAGAAGTGAAAACTTGGTTGCTGTCTTGTAAGAGAAGATGAATTTGATTTTGGCCGGCACTTTTACGCAGCAAAACGAGATCGGCGTAGCCATCTCGATTGTAGTCTCCTGCTGTGACAACGCGGAAGGGTTTTGGTAATGTAACAAGAGGTGTGGCATTAGAGAAAAGGCCAGGAGCCAGACCACCATAACGCGCCCAAACGGTGTTTTCTTTAGGGGTGCGTTTTTGAAAAATGAGATCAGCCCAATCGTCATGATTGAGATCGGCAGAGCCAACAATTTTAAGTTTTCTTTCGGTAGCATTGGTGGGGCCGATGCCAAGCAGTGTTAGGTTGGACATGTAATAGGCTTGAGACAGGGTGGAACGATTGCTGCCTTTTTTAGATCGGTTCATCCAGAGGATGTCGGAATAGCCATCTTTATTATAATCGCTGAAAGGGGCGTTTAAACCCGTGATCTTTGAAGTGTTGTCTTCGATCGTGGCAACGGCATTGGAAGGAGAGCCAATGAGATAATTAGGACTTGGGAGAAGTGAAAGCTCTACGGTTTCTGTTCCTTCTTCAAGAAGATCGAAAATGGGAGTGAGAATAATCGAGCTTTGGGTTTCGTTAGCAGAAATTTGTGTTGAGCCTGAGAGCGGTTGGTAATCAGCTCCGGCCGTGGCTGTGCCTGCAATCGCGTACAGAATTGTTAATGGAGTGTTGGTAGCAAAGTTGCGAGTGACGGTGAAGGTAGCGGTATCAGCATTTACTTCAAAAGCTTCGGGATCTGTAGCAGTAATGGTGACAATATTAGTTTGTGGCGGTGGAGGGGGAATTGCGTTGGTGAAACCGGTGCCTTGAACCAAAAATTCGTACGGGTTAGCGGGTCCAAGCAAATTGTTGGTGCAAAAAATGGTTGTGGAAAAGACGCCAGCACTTAATGGGGTGAATTGAACTTGGAACGTTGCTGAGCTGTTAGTGGGAATGTTGAGTGGTAGCGCAAGATTGCCAATGGCAAATTGAGGTGATGCTTCGGTAATACTAGAAATGGTGAGTGTGGAACCGCCAGAATTGGTAATGACAAATGTATGAATCGTGTTGTTCCCCAATAAGGTGTTAGGGAACAGAGTAAAGTCGCTGGCACTGGGAGTGTTATCACCATCGGAAATGGGTTGGTTATTTCCTAAAACGAGCATGTTGGGTGGAATAACGGGCGGAGGTTGATTGGTGGAAGCGAGAATCCAGTTGTTGCTATTGGCAATGGCAAGCAGAACTTGTTTTGGAGTAAATCCAGCGCTGAGATTGGTGACCATGTTGTATTTAGCGCTAACTTGGCCGAGCGTCCCGCCGACGGCGACTGCGTTGGAACCATTTATTAAAGGCGGCGGCAATGCGCTAGTCGTCGAACTAACCGAGTCAGGATCCCAGGCACTGTCATTGTTATAAGCAAAAATGAAATTGGTTTGGTTGTTATAATTTTGGAAGAGAAAAAGTTGATCGCCTTGTTGAGTAAGGGCAAATCCGCTTTCTGTGCCATCCATGTTGAGTCCCCCCACAGCAGGACCGATGCTGGTGACTTTAGGGTTTGAATCAATAATGCCACCGAAATTAGTAATGGTAAAATTAACGATGGAGCCTGCAGGAAGATAAGCGGGCACGACATATTCTAAAGCGCCTTCTTTTCCACCGACGCGCCAGGAGCTGCTACTACTGCTCCAACCTTGATCGGCGAAGCGAAGTCGAGCGCCAGCCAGCACGTTAGTTAATGTATAAATGGAAAAAGCATCGGGATTAGCGGAGTTGTAGGCGATAATCGCTGCCTCGCCAGGTGCTAAATTAGTAACGCCAGTGGTTTCATCGTCCAGAATTGTAAGTGTATGATTGGTGGGTGAGCCGTAAGCAGCTACTATAATATTGCTGAGACTGAGAATAATAGTGCGATCGGCGTTAATGTTGGCGTCATCTATGGTTTTAATTGTGATGGATTTTGTGCCGCTTTCACCCGCTAACCAAGTAAGATTAGAGACACCGGTGTTTTGATAGTGAACGCCATTGACTGCGGTGCCACCGGTAATTACCACATCCACGCTAATGGGAAGATTGGTGCTTTGTGTGCGCGCAACAGAGATGATCGCGGTTTGGTTAGACTCTCCTACGAAACCTAGTGGATCGCTAAATTGGAGCCGTGCGGGGTCTTCATCGATAATGGTAACAATGTGTTTGAGTTGGACGCCTGTAGGTCCTGTTAAAAAATTGGTGAAGGTGCGATTGCCATCTTCAATGGCATTGTTGGTGATAATAATAGGAAGTGAAGCCAATGTTTCACCTGGATTAAAGGTAATTTTGTTGGTGAGAGAGTTGATGAAAAAGTCGACATTGTTGGAAGCCGTGCCTTGCACGATGACATTCGTGACAGTGAGTGAGCCGATGGAGGTGGGTCGTTGTACGGTAAGTTGATAGGTGCCGATATCTTCGGAGATGTTGGTAGTTATTGTTAAATAAGCATAGGAAGGAAATCCAA
Source organism: Verrucomicrobiia bacterium (assembly GCA_041395165.1). Classification (GTDB taxonomy): domain Bacteria; phylum Verrucomicrobiota; class Verrucomicrobiia; order JADLBR01; family JAIBCM01; genus JAIBCM01. The sequence continues at coordinate 27,285 of JAWLBA010000001.1, read as the reverse complement.
AGCGGACATCATCAAAAATAAATCGGAGAGGGTTGTTTCCCCCAGAGGTTGTCCTGGCTTGCAAAGCTAAAAAGAGGTTGGTGTTAAGCTCATCGTTGCCGCTGAAAAAAGTGGTGTCTTGGACTGTACCAAAAGAGTTGGTAGCGAGGCCTGTGATGCTGGGCGTGATGAAAAGCTCCCATAATCCTTCGTAAGAGCGGGTCACGCGAATAGAATGAAGAGTGGTGCTCGGATCCACAGTATTCGTTAAAAGCGCGGGGACAATTTCAGCACCATTTTCCATTCGAACCAGAACTAGGTTGTCAGGAGTGCCTGTGTTGCCATGACGAATTGCGTAGCCATTGGCGCTGGTTAAATTCGTGCTATCGCACACCAACCAAAGTCGCCAACCATTATTAGCGACACCACTTGGATTTCCTTCCGTGTCGCGATAAAGAAAAGACCATTCGGTTAGTTTTGCTCCCAGGTTGGTTTGGGTTCCAAATGAGAAAGTGAGCGTGGAAAGAATGTTGGAAGTGTTGACGCGAAGAGATTGAACATCATGCAATGCTCCAGAGCTAGTAACCACGTAATTAGTAAGATTTCCTTGCCAGGTTGGATTGGTAAGCAGTTCGCCATCTTCAAAAGAATCCACCGTTTCCGTAAGTGTGGCGTGCGCTTTTTCTAAGCAAAAAAGAGTCAAGAGAAGACAGAGATATTTATGCATAATATCTTATTTGCATAATCTTATTACTATAACTCAAAAATGGAAATTTAAAATTCATAATTTTCTTTTTAACTTGAAAAAGAGTAAGGTCAGTTAATCTTTAGTTTTTATGCTTTGGCTGGAAACAGATCACATTTTACCGAATGGTGAGGCGGCGGCACTTGTTTCTCAAAAAGAACCTGTGGAATATTTAACGGGTTCGCTTTTTCAAAATGCGACTCAGTTAGAGCGTGCTTTAGCTCGTTATCAGACTGTTTCTGAGGCCAAGTCTAATGCTCCTGAAGGTGCAGCAGTAGGTTTTATTACTTATGAAGGCGATTTCGAATTTGGTTTTTATCCTGAATTAAAAGTATGTTCAGCATCGGATTGGCCTTTTTCAGAAAAAACTTTTTATCAAGCTTCCGGTTTCGTTTCTTCTTTAGAAGAAAAGGAATATATCGAAAAAGTCCAAGCGTTGCAGAGTTACATTGAGTCGGGCGATATTTATCAAGCCAATTTGACGCGTCAAATCAGAGGAAACTTTGAAGGTTCAACACGGACTTTATTTTCGCAAATGAAGCGTTTTTCGCCTGCACCATTTTCGGCCTATTTGGAATTGCCTAGTCGCACGATTTTATCGGCATCACCGGAACTTTTTTTGCGATTTTCCAGTAGACGCGTGACGACGTGCCCGATTAAAGGTACGCGACCACGGTTTCGTGATGCTATGGTCGATCAACAGTCGGCGTTTGATTTGATTCGTAGCGAAAAAGAGTTGGCGGAACTGATTATGATCACCGATTTGGAAAGAAACGATTTGGGAAAGATTTGTGAATATGGCTCGGTTGAAGTGGAAGAATTAGTCGCCCGCCGCTCTTTCTCGCATGTTCATCATCTCATGAGCGTGATTCAGGGTTGGTTACGACCTGAAATTTCCCAAATGGAGGCGTTGAAAAATTGTTTCCCGGGAGGATCCATTACGGGTGCCCCGAAAAAGCGAGCGATGGAAATTATTCGCGAATTAGAAGGTCAACCTCGTGGGCTTTACACCGGCGCCATTGGCTATTTTGGATTCAATGGAGAATCACAATTTAACATTGCCATTCGCACTTTGGAAATTCGTGAGAACCATTTTTCCTTTGGTGTGGGTAGTGGCATTACAATTGATTCCGATCCGCAGAAAGAATTTCAGGAAACCGAACACAAAGCCGCAGGTCTTTTCCAGGCGCTGAATTATTTTTCTAAACTTTCGGCGCAGAGGTTGAAGGCGAAGGAGCCGAACTAGGATCAACACTCATATTAAGTTCCCCTTCAGGTTCACCTTCTGCGATTAGAGACATATTTCTTTCAATGGACTGTTGCGCTTTTTCTTCAATTTTGGCCCATGCTTCATCGCTTCTCTTTTTTCTTTTAGCTTCTGCCACTAAAGTTGGTGCTGGAGGTTCCGCATCAGGAATGATGATAACATTAGGAAACTTACCTTGGAGTGACTTGTCAATTTCATCATCGTCCCTGATTTCAGCAGCGCTAGCAAATCTTTCTGCAGCTTTTTCTTCACGTTGTCTGGCCTCTTCAAGTGGAGCCATAGGATTGGCTTCAGCAACAGCTCCTTCATAAGTTGCGATCGCGACTGGCGCAGCTACATGTTCTATGATAGCATCTTGAGCTGCGAGTAAGCCATGACCTATGTCAACGCTAGTGTCGGGACTAGCTATAGGATTAGGCATTCCCATCATATAGCCCCACCCATCCACAGCGTAAGCCAACCCTTCCTCGGTATAATGGAGACCAGTCATAACACCTTTTCCAACCCACTTCATGCCTTCCCAAGCCATGCCTTCTGCAGTGCTTTTAAAATAAGCTTCTCCTCTAGCTTCAGCTTCTTGTTCTACTTTTACTTTGGCAGCCTCCTCGGCTGCGATCTGTTCATCCACACGAGCCTCTACATATTTATCATAAGCACGTTCAGCACTCTCTTTAGCCGCGTGCGCTTTAAATGCAGCGCCGACCACCGTCACAAGTTCACTCAATCCAGCATCAGGACGAGCAGCCGCTTCACGCACCTGAGCTAGCCTTTCATTAATCATTCTGGCTTCGGCCCCCGCCTTTTGAGCCTCTTCACGCGCTGCCTCAGCTTTACTGGGAACTGTAATAAGCGTTGCCAAAGTAATACCACCAACACTAATGGTTGTAACTTGTTTAGTGTAGGCCTCGTTAGCGTGTTCCAATGCTTGAGCTTTTTCAGTAGCTTTTTTTTCTGCCTCTTCAGCTAATGCTCGTTGAGGATGAGTCGCGCCAGGACGATTAGCAATCTTTCGAGTTTCCTTAGCGCGCTCTGCCGCATGCACAGCTTCAATCCGCGCTTCGACTAACGCCACACGCGCTTCAGCCACACGCCTAGCAGCAGTGTTGATAACTTCGAGATCGGTTTGCCCACTCGCAATCAATTTAATACGAGCTTCTGACTCAAACGCTGAAGCAGTTCTAGACCTCGCACCATCGACATAAGATGGTTTATTGTTTAGCGCATAGGCTAAATCTTCCACAGCCTCTGCCTCGTATTGGGCATAGTTTGCTACTTGACTATGCGTATCAATCTCTATCTCAAGGTCACGCAATTTTTTAGTTAATTCCTCAGCTCTCCGCGAACCAGGCACAGCGGTAGCTAATTCACCCCGCACCCAACTCTCTCGATCCCGCGCTAATCTAAGTGCATCACGAGCTGTTTGAACCTCTGCTCTAAGTTCAGATGCCGGACGCGGATGTTCACGCATTCTCTCAGCCAAGTAATGTAGCCCTTTGATTAGCGTCACGGATTTGGACTTCTAAAATTGTCTCTTCCACCGAAGCACCTCGCCCAGCTATATCAGCAAAGCCTCAGCCTCCCTTTGAGCTAAAGCCGCATCGCTCGCCACCACCGTTTGAAGCGCTTTATCCGCATCCTCTAGTGCTTCGGCTCCAGCTTCATCCGCTTTTTTATTATAAACTTTCACTGCTTCTCTTGCCTTTTCAGCGTCTTGAGCCTTTTCAATTGCCAAAGCTTCAAGCTCATCCAAAGTTAAAGGCCTACCATGAGCCTCTACAATTTCTTGCTCAATTTCACGCAGTCTATTAGCTGATTCCCGAGCTTTAATAGCCAAATTTTCAGCATAACGCCTAAACTGATCAGCATAAACTCGATCAGCCTCAGCCTTTTGTATGATAAAATCTATTACCTCTTGACGAGGTGTGCCAGGATCAAAACGATAAGCCGAATATTTAGCAATAATCTCATCTGTCGGATGCCGCACATGTTCCGCGGTTTCTTGCGCAACGCGGTCCAATTGTTCAGAGAACCTTTGACCTTGTCTCGCCTCATCTGCGCTTACTTTAACGGCTTGAGCGGCTTCTCTGAGACGATTTGCTTGCTCCACGAGGGCATCCGCATAATGTTGTGAAACCGTAGCATGACCTCTTCGCATAAGAGCTTCACGTCGTCTCATTATTGCATAGCCCACACGAGGATTAACGGCTGCAATCGCTCCTCTTCCTGATGCCGTCGTTCGAAAAGCAGTGACCCCACCTTCAATAGCATAGGCCCGTGAGTTAAGAACCATAGCACGCCCTCCGGTTTGGCTAACGGCTCTTTGAAGACGGCGCAAGCGGGCAACTGCCGCAGCACCACGAAGAATAGCAGGAACAGCCATTAGATTTATCCTTCCAATTTAAGACAAAATAGTTTCCTTATTATATAAAGCAATAAAACTCATAAAAAATCTTTGTCAAATTTTAAAAATAAAATGCCTCTGGGACAAATAAAGATTACTGCGTTACAACTATTTATTATACCTTAGGAGCCATGGATAATTGCGGTTGCAAAGAAGGATCAACACTCATATTGGGTTCATCGGCTGAGCACATATTGTTTTCAAGAGAAGAATCTACCGATTGGTTCGCCTCCTCAATTGCCGTCCATACTCTACTGTTATCTTTTTGACCCAAATCTTTTTTACTTCCAGCTTCAGCCAAAAGCGTTCTTCGATCCAAAGGCTCCTCTTGATTAGGAACAACAACAGGAGAGGGATGCACACTGCTTTCTTCAATCTCGATATCATCCTCAACTTTTCGGGCTGTTTTAAAATTGTAATAAGCCACTTCTCGTTTTAGCAGTTCTTCTTTTATACCATTACTCAACTCGTTCAAACCTTCGCCAGTTGCTTGCACAAGACCAGGCACTTCATAAATCAGCTGTCCTAAAGCTACCAAACCTGTGCCATCAAGACTTACCTGATCCAAAGTTCCAGCGGAAAAATCTGTAGAAGCACCACTTTCTCCATCTAAAACTGAAACTCCTTCTTCACTTGGCACATCCTCAGAATAAGTGTCAGCCCATTCACCAAGTTCTTTACGACGTTGCTCGGTCACGCGCGCCTGAACATAAGCATTCCTGGCTCTCTGAGCTTCTTCAGAAGCCTTTTTCGCCTCTTCCATCGCCATGCCATAATCGACCGATCCACCCGAAGCTGCCGATCCCTTTACTTTTGAAAACTTCTCGTTTGCAAGCCGAGCTTTTACACTCGCATCCCTAAACTCAAATTGAGCATCCTCCACTAATGCCTCAGCATCTGTTGGAATAGAATAGCTAGCTGCTACACCTGCCGCAATGGTCAAACCCCTAGCAACGCGACGTTCCATATCGTATTGAAACTTGGCTAACCCAGCCGCTTCAGCCGCTTGACCCGCTTTTTGTTTGGCTTCATGGGCTGCTGCACGATCTGCCTCGGTAGCTCCAGGCCTAGCTGCCCAATCATCTAAATTTTTTGCTTTTGTAGCAGCTTCATCAGCTTGAAAACGTGCTCTTTTAAGGGCCGAGCGAGCTCTAGACAAACGTCCCATGGCTTGATTCACTTCTTCTAAAGTTGCTCCCGTGCTAGCTGAAACATATTCAGCCCGAGCAGCAACCCCAATGGCCCGTGCAGCTCTTGTTTGAGCATTAGACAACGCAATACGGGCATTAAATAATTCCAATGTTGCTTTTTCATCTAACACCTCACTCATTCCGAGTTGAAGTTGATAAAATGCAGCTTGATCCGCTGCCTCTTTAGCTACCTCCGCTTGCGCAATGAATTGATTAATATCGGTTGGTATTTCACCTGTAGAATTCGCAGTAGCTTCGTATCCTTCAACAGCTTCTTTTAATCTGTTATAGTCAGCGGTTACTTGTTCAGCATTTGCTTCAGCCCTTAATAGACTCTCTTGAAGCATATCAGCCTCAGCAACTAATCTATCTGCTTCGCGCCTCGCGATGCCTGCAATTTGCTTCACTTCTTGCTGCGCCACCGCATCACCAGCAGTAGCTCTCCCAAGCACACCTTCGATTACGCCTGCTTCTAAATCATCAAAAATTCCTTTTTCTGCGATTATTACCGCTGCTTCAGCACTTCTTGACTCACGAAATAATTGATCAGCCATTTTTCTAGCTTCCTCAGCCTCAACTGCCGCGGCTTCTGCGCTCTCAAAAATATTAGCAGGCTCAGCTATACCGAAATCTTCTGAAATACGACGTCCTTGAACTGAGGCCAAACGCCGCTGACGAGCTTGTTTCGCTAAAGCACGTTTCATTTCGAAATCAGCCTCTGCTTCTGCAAGATCACGTTCCGCTTTTTCCAAAATTTTTTGAGCCTTTTCACGCTCCCCAACAGCAGTTGGACTGTTATTTTTTACTGACCAATCACCATGAGCCCTGTCCACTGTCTCCCTTGCATTAACCACTTTTTCATGGGCTACTCTTTCCCCTTCAATACAGTCCAAACGAGCTATAACATCACTAGGCGCTCCCGTTCGATGAGCTGTCCGAGCTGCTTCCGCTAAGCGAAGCGCTTCTGCTTCTTTAGCCTCTGCAAAGCGCTCCGCTGCCACAGCACCACGCTTTGCTACATTCGAATAATTCCGTCTGGCCAAAGCAACCGCAACTCGCTGTCTAGCAAGATAGCCAGCGCCAGTAGAAGTTGCGCCATCAACACCAGCCAACGCAATTCTGGCGCTTGTTACTCGAGCTTCCGCATCCACCATGCGCCTTAAGACTAAATCTAATGATCTTTTTGCTCGACTCACGCGACTCGTAGCACCCGCAACAATACCCACCCCACGAACCACTCTCGCTCCAGTCGCTAAACCACTCATTATTGTCTATTCCTTTAGATAAAAAATATTACTCCCAACAATAAATTCCACAAAAAATAATTGTCAAATTTTAAGTAAAAAATCATCCCACATGACTACATTTAGCCATCCTTGCAATGGCTTCGGCCATATCTTCTGCTCCAAAGAGTGAAGTGCCCGCTACTAAAACATTCGCACCTTGAGCAACGCATTCCGAAGCATTCTCTAAATTCACACCCCCATCTACCTCGATTTCAAAATCTAATCCCATCTCATCACGCCATTGTTGGGCTTGTTTTGTTTTCTGAAACACTTCTGTGATTAAGCTTTGCCCACCAAAACCTGGATTTACCGTCATGCATAATAATAAATCGATCTGTTGCAGATAAGGTTTCACCTCATCCAAAGGAGTTCCTGGATTCAAGGCTAATCCGCAGCGCGCCCCCTTTTCACGAATAAAAGACAATGTTCTTTCGATCTCATGCTCCGCCTCCACATGCACCGTTAAAATATCCGCACCAGCCTTTAAAAAAGCTGCTGCATATAGATCAGGCCGCATCAGCATCAAATGAACATCCAAAGGCAACTGCGTCTCGCGCTTTAATGCCGCCACCGTTGCCGGGCCAAACGTCAAATTCGGCACAAAATGGCCATCCATAATATCCACGTGCAACCAATTCGCGCCCGCCAGCTCGGCACGTTTAGCCTCCGCGCCTAAGTGCGCCATGTTCCCTGCTAAAATCGAAGGAGCTATGAGGGTGGGTCGAGCCATGATTTTTAAGATATTATTTTTTTCGTTGAATCAATTCAATTTCATATCCTTCCGGCGCATCAATAAAAGCAATGAGATTACCCGACGAAGTTTCCGTGGGTCCATCGCTTAAAGGATAACCCTTTTTCTCTAGCACTTTTGAAAAAGCATTCAAATCCTCCACCTCAAACGCCAGATGCGTTAAATCCGCTTGCACCTGCACCGGACCGCTCGGCGGATAATAAGAAATTTCGATCTGCTCTTCGCTATTGGGCACGGCAAAAAAAACCAATTTAGAACCACGCGGCGATTCGTGACGAGACACTTCTTTCAAACCCAAAACATCGCGATAAAAGTTTATCGTTTTTTCCAAATCGCTCACGCGATAACGAGTGTGCAAAAATTTTGTGATCATCATTTCCTTTATATTTTAACTTGGAACGTTTCATCTGATTTCAAGTCCAAAACAAAATGTCCCAATAAATTACCGACCGCTTCCAAATCACTCAGTTCAATCACTTCTACCGGAGAGTGCATGTAACGATTCGGCAACCCAATACTCGTTGTTGGAATACCACCGTGTTGAATAAAGATCGCATCAGCATCGGTGCCCGTCCATCTAGGATTAATTTCTCGCTGTAATGCAATCTTATGTTGAGCGGCAACTTTTTCTAAACGCTCATTAATCACCGGATGATTCGCACTTCCAAAACTTATTACAGGCCCTTTACCCAGCTTAACATCGCCAAATTTTTCTTTGGAACAGGAGGGAATATCCGTGGCATGCGTCACATCCACCACCAATGCCACATCCGGTTTCACCCGATAGCCCGCCATGCTCGCACCATAAAGACCATTTTCTTCCTGAATGGTTGAAGCTGCCACCACACACGCTTTCAAATTTTTACGATTCTCAAATGCCAGCCGCAAACCCTCCGCAGCAGCAAAAGTGCCAATTCGATTATCGCAACCGCGAGCCGCAATACGATTTTTTTCTTTTCCCAAAAATTGAAACCCTGCGCTATAAGTAATCGCATCACCCACTTGCACGAGGGCCTCCGCCTCTTTTTTTGAATTTGCTCCGATATCAATATACATCTCATGAATACCTGGCACCTTCTTTCGATCATCCGACTCTTGCAAATGAATCGCCAATAAACCCGTCACACCCGCCACAGACCCTTTGCGACCATGCACCGTGACACGTTGACCGCGAATCAACGTATTATCCACTCCACCAATTCCTTTAAAATAAATAAATCCCGCATCCGAAATATAATTCACCATAAACCCCAACTCATCACTATGACCACCTAACAAAACCTTCGGCGTTCCTTTCGGATTCAAAATCGCAAAACAGTTGCCATAACTATCGGTTTCCACCTCATCAGCGAATTTTGAAACATAATCCAACCAAACCCGTTGCCCTTTCGTTTCAAAACCCGAAGGCGATGGAGTTTCCAATAACGTTTGAAGAAAATTTAAAGAGGCTTCGCGCATAACACGCTATCAAAGCGCATCACAAAGCAATTTGGCAAGCCTTGAAAATGTTTCAGGAACTCCAGCTCCACCCTTACTGTTAAGGTGAAAAACTTGGCCACAACCCACCAGTGGCACGCTCCGCAACGTTGTAAGCCGCTTTCTGAGGAACTTGAAACGCCGCTTCCAACTTCGTTCCCACCTTTTCGTTAAGTTGTTTACTTGCTTTATTGACTAACGCACTAGCACCTCCGACAACTGTTGCCATGCCCTGACCTCCTCGGTCCATCACTTCGCTAGCAATAGGCTCTACAACGGGGGCAGCAACTTCAATCGCTTTATCCAAAGCATACTCCAATCCGGCATCTACCGCACAACTCACTCCTAACGTAGAAAGACATTCCACAGCATCCGCGGTTTCCAAGCCATAATCAATCGCATCCAAAACCCCATCTGTCACCACTTCTAAAGTGCCTGGACTATAGCTTGCAGCAGCCCCTGCCAATATAGCATTTCTCAAAGAAGGATCATTTGAAATTTGGGACATAATGGATTGGGCTTGTGCTATATGATCTTTTGCCTCACCAAGTGCTACAATACTGACTACTTGAGAACGTTGACCATGGTTGCTGGCAATATCGAAAGCTCTTTTAGCCGATTGATCAGCTTTTTCTGCGTGTTTACGCAATTCAGCCACTTTTGCTAAAAGCTTTTTCGCTTCCTTTGCACTAGCACCTCCTGATTCATTCAATTGTTTAGCCAAATACTGCAAATACGTTTCTATCTCTTTTACTTCCAACAAATGTTTTCCCGTTGTGAGCTTGATTGTTTCAACGTCTTTAATAAACTTATTATGAGGCCTTAAAATGATTGTAGTAGAATCTCTGCTTTCATCCCAAAGAGGTCTTTCACCCAAATTTTTTTCAATTTTTTATCAATTTCTTGATGTATATCATCAAATTTTTTTGTTAATCACTTTGATTTTCAATTTAATAGCATCTTCTACAGCATCAGAGAGAGAAACTCCCAAAAAATAACGCCTAGCACGACGAAAAACACCACGAACAACCTACAGCCATAATTCAATCAAAACAATAAATAATTGGGTTACTAAATTCAGAAAATGCTTCTTGTCAAATTGTTTTGAAAAAATAAATTTAATTTTTACACCTTATGCCTAGACGCATTTACTGCTTTAGGTTCTAAAAATTATTTAATCTTCGAAGTGGCTAAAGTATTAGTGACCGACGCACTTCCAATACTATTGGTCACAACGTAAACCACTTGATAAGCGATTTTACCTTTCCAGACACCTGCCCCTACTTTTTCGCCTTTATTTTTTGCCCACCACTTTGCCTTTCCTCTTCAAATCTTTGAATTTAGAAAAAGGCACATGCGCGGTTGATTGGAACCCATCACCAGAAACGCAAAACCGCCATCCAACTGATTTGTGGTAATCACGCGCCCCTTAGCAACAATGCCACGGGAGGATCGAAAATTCTTTTTCTTACCCGTTTTCGGACGCAATTTTTCAAAGGTAACGCCTGATAAAATCACATTCGTAGAAAAACCAACGGTTAATACAGGCGAATTAGTCGAAGAACGACTGGCAAAACTTTTAATAGTATTGGCTGCTGTTTCGTCACCGATAACAATCCATCCTTGATTCGCTGTCGCATTCGTCACCCACGTTTTCACATCTGCTAACAGTTGAGCTGAATTCCAAACATAAGCGCCCACATCATCCACATTCACCGTCGCGCTCGGCGCCTGAACAAAATCGCCTCCCGGATTCAACCAAGCCACCGACCCCACAAAAGCATTGGTCCAAGTCGCATCTCCATTGTTGGCGGGGGAACCGTTAATTTGCGGATCCACTGCCACGGCAATGCCTTCGCCCCAAGCCTGTGTCAAGCGATGCAAATTAGCCACTCGCGGTCCAACCATATTCACACTCACACAATCCAGTCTCAAGGCAGCATTCGTAATGACTGCATCAACAGGGATCGCGCTAAAATCGAACTGTAACAGAGAGCGCCTCGGACTTTGCATGCCATCCGCTCCAATAATTAATCGGCTTCCTCCGCCATTACTTAATTCACCATCTTGATAAATCGTGGTGTCTTTTGTGGGAACTAAATCCAACGTGGCGGCCTGCAAAAATAAAGTAGGAATCAATAGGCTAACTGCTAGCAAAATTCTTTTCATAACTTTGCTTTTCTAGCGAAATTCCTCTTCGCGTCGACGAAAAAATTATTTGATCTTAGAAAGCCCAATGGTATTGGTCACCGAAGCATTGGCGAATCCGTTGCCAACTGTAATGACCACATCATAAGCCGTCTCACCGGCTGGCGAACCAACTCCGACACCTTTGGCTTTGAATTTTTTGCCCACAAGAACACCTTTTTGCTTTAAATCTTTAAAGGTCAACGAAACGGGAGCCGTCTGGTTACTTGCGCCAAATTGTAAAAATGCGGTGCCCGCTGTAATCGTATTGGTCGTAATAACGCGACCTTTTACCTTGATGCCTTTCGAGGCCACAAAATTACGTCGCTTTCCGGTTTTGGGTCTCAATTTTTCAAATGTGACACCCGATAAAATAGGATTCACCACTTCATTCGCATTTGTCGTAAATCCAATGGTTAAAACCGGCGGATTACCACTGGTGCGACTATCAAAACGTTTTGCAGTTTGAGTCGCGCTTTCGTCACCGATCACAATCCAACCGAAATTTGCGCTGCCATTAGTTAGCCAAAAATTAACATCATTTACCAACCCAACCGAACTCCAACTATAATTGCCTTCCAAATTCACTAATGCTACCGCACTAGGCGCCACAACAAAATCGCCACCCGGTGTAGTCCAAAGCGCACCGCCAAAAAAGGCATTAGTCCAAGTCACATCACCCATCGCAGCAGCAGCTCCTTGTCCTTCAGCATTCAGCGCGTCGGAAGTTCCCTCACCCCAATCACCCGTCAAACGATGCAAGGCAATATTGCGTCCTCCACTTCCCGGAGCACTCAACGAATTCGTCATTTGCAAAACAACATTCGTAACAATGGCATTGGTTGGAAGGGCGTTAAAAGTAAAAGCCAAAAAAGATCGGCGGTTGTTACCATTATTATTTTGTCCGGCAAAAAGATGATCACCCGCGCCATTGCTCAAATCGCCCTCCTCGTAAATCGCGTTATCCTTAACTGGATTTAAAACCACCGAATCGGCTAGTAAACCGGAAATGAAAGTAAAGGTTAAGCACGCAACTAAGATTTGTTTTAACATAAAATTTTTCTTAAACTTTCACTAAAGAATAAACTTTCCTTCTTGTCAAGGTTACACTATTTCAAAAACTTATGCGCGTAATTTCTGGAACCGCCGGCGGCTTGCAACTCAAAGCGCCTAAATCGCCTCTTTTGCGCCCCATTCAAGACAAGGTGAAAGGCGCGCTCTTTTCCATGCTCGGCGATAAAATTTTTGATGTTAAAATTCTCGATCTTTTTAGTGGCGTAGGCTCGCTAGGGATCGAAGCATTAAGTCGTGGAGCAAAATCGATCACCTTTGTCGAACGCGATCGTCAAATTGCCAATTTTCTTAAGCAAAATTTAATACATACCAAATTTCAAGAACAGGCGCAAATCGTGCAACAAGACGTTTTCACTTTTCTAAAAAATTCACCCACTCCTTACTCACTTATTTTTGCTACTCCACCTTATCAAAAAAATATGAAACAAGCTGATGAGGCCGAACAATTTCATCAAAACTTATTCCATGCCATTGCACCCTGGTTAGCGCCCGAAGGATGGTTTATTTTGGAATATTTCACGGCTTTATCGCCCAAAAAATTGGTTCCTTTTGAAATTCTACGCCAAAAAAATTATGGTGAAACAGGAATTCTAATCTTACAAATTAGACACCAAACTATCTAAGGGCTCATAACAGGCCCTCTTGGAGGCGGCGTTATATCTTGTGGAGGAGGCCTGCAACCTGGCGCTTCTGACGTCGTTGAGGGATCAATATTATAATCCGAACGAGGAACAAGATCTTGATCCCTTCGAATTGCATTTTCAACTCTCATTGCAGTCTTTTCACCGGGAGGAATTTTCCCATAAGGCTTATAGTCATTCTTGCCCTCGTTTAAGTCAACTGCATGACCCAATTCGTGGCCTAAAACAGCTTCTATAGAGGATTTTTTACAACCTCTATCATCCACGGGGCCTTTATCAGCATCATCTAAATTAATTCTTATCACCGCTTTAGTCCCTTTACCATTCATAGAGTCAAGCCAACTATCAGGGTCTTTAGGGTTGGGTGCTGCCTCACTATGTTTGTCTCGGACTTCTTCAATCGCATTGAAATGTTCGCAGATTTTTAACTTTCTCAAACACCTCTTTAAATTCAGGCGTTTTACTCCATTTGCTATGGCTTGCTTAATTTTTTCGCGAAACTCAAGCGTTCCTCTAATCTCTAAATTTCCTACTTTTTCTGACCCCCAAACATCCTTAGTAGCTCCGATTTGAACACCCACCAATGGCTAACATTGCCCAAACAGGATTTTCCTTTGACTCTTGAACATCAACGCCATTTTTTTTTAGAACACCCATAATTTGAAAAGTCTGGCGTAAGCACTAAAATAAAAACAATTAAAAATATTGTTTTTCATTAGTATAACTTCTCATTTAATTTTATTTTGCTTAACTATTTGAAATTTGTTCTTATGGCTTTACATTACCTTGCCGACATCCCTCATGTTATTCCTACTCTGGCTAACTGGTTTTATCAACAGTGGCCCGCTCTTTTCAAGATGAAACGGACGCCATTCATGATCTTGAACAAGGAACTTATCGCGATCGGATCCCTATTCATCTCGTCGAAATAGAAAACGATAATATCACAAACTCACAGCCGCTATACTAGAAAATGATATGAAGGAAGTTTGTCCCCATGATTCTCCCTGGCTAGCATGCGTTTACGTTCCAGAAATTTATCGTGGTCAGGGCATCGGAAAAAAAATGGTACAAGCTGCTATCAACGAAGCGCGACGTCTTTCCTTTAAAAAACTTTACCTTTGGACTGATCAAGCAAAAACTTTTTATGAAGCCATGGGTTGGAAGCCAATCAAGGAAACAATTTACAAAACTTATCCAGTAACCATCATGTCGATCCCACATAACATCTCTTCATTTAAAGTCTTTTATTGTGTTAATTATAGATTGTAAGCCAAGGAATATTAATATAGTTATCTCACAAAGATAAAAAACAAATTTGTTATGATCAACAACTGTGATAATCACAAGTTGCGCATTTTAGAATTTAAACTTAGCATTTAAAAAATATGGGGTTTAGAAGTAAACTAGGTAAAGCCAATGCCAGAAGTTTTAGGATTGGCAAAAAAAATGCCTCATCCCAACCTCGTCCACATCATTCCCAATACTGCTGATGGCTTAAGAGCTTCACTTACTCATGTCCATGGCCTTCGCAACAGGTTGCATCACCAGAGTTCGTTAATACTCCATCTTCTAAAACACTCCCACACCGAACTCTCCAAGCAAGTGGTATCGCTGATGATATTGGCACACTTGCTAAAACAAATCTGGAAAATGCGACAGCTTTTCATAAAACAGCCATGTTAACTGAGCGTATTTTGGATAGTTACGTTCGAGCAGCAAACTTATTTCGCCCCATTCTCAGACACAACTACTTGAATTCTGCAAGAAAAGTAACTGATCAAACTCATCAAGCAGTCGAAGCAGCCCAAAAGCTTCAAGAGTTAAGCGATCGTTTGAATAAAATGATAAGCCGGTCTACCCAAAATGATTTGGCACTTGACCATCTAATTAAAGAGCTTGAAAGAGAAATCATTATCTCAGAAAAAGCATTAAACGACGCCCAAGATGCTCTAAAAGAACTCGCCCAATCTATGGGCGTTCCCATTTCTATTTTGGCAAGTGGCAACATAATTGCGCCATATGATGACACCTCTATTACAACAAACGATCTTATTGAAGCCGGATTCGAAACAATAGATGTTTTAACTACCGGTCCAATCGAACGCCGTCTTTTAGGCACGCCAAAAACTGAAAAACTTGATCAAGTCTTTGGGGAAATAGAAAAAAAAGCTGCTGATCCCAATTTGCTAAACCAAGGCACTTGGGGGGTTGGGTTCTAATATAACTAGGCCAATTTAAAAATTGACGAGAAAAAATCTTAAAGATAAATAGCTGTCTTAGTTGTTATTTAAAGATATGTTATCGCGCCTCATCCGCAAAGCCCATCGTTGGCTTAAAAATGCAAACCATCTAGATACTGTCCAAGACTCTTTAAGCGCAATTAATCAGCTTTTCGATCAAGCTAAAGACCTTAAAAATTTGGCTGATGCCTTGGGAAAAACGGAAGAACTTATTGCAAAAATGGCTGAATTAAAAAAACTTCATCAAAATGCTTTAGCCAAGGCACAAGCCGCCTACGATAAAGCTGATGATGCCGCAAGGGCTACTGGAGCCACCATAGATGCAACGCGCGTGTTGGATAGTGCAGCAATGGCTTTGAACAAAACTCAAGAAGCCGGTAAAGCCCTTACCGAATTGGAAAACATTCTTTCTACCCTGCAATTACGAAATCCCAACAATGTTGAAAAAGCAATTGAAAAAGTTATTGCAACAACTGAAGCTGCCAATAAAGCCGCTGCTCTGGCTGCCACGACAGGAACAGCACTCCTCTTAGCTCTTCTTCAACATACCCTTCAATCCGTAGGCAACACCATCAACGACGGTGTTGATAAAGTTTTAGCAAGTGCAGAAACAATAGAATGCTTAGGAGGTTATAATCCACTTTGCATTTTAGAAGATGCGACCATCGATAGCGCAGTTTAAAGTGGAGCCGCTATCGCCGATAAAGCAGGAACAAAATTAAATGCAGCGTTTAAAGAAGTGGAAAATTTTGGAAGCCAAGCCGCTAACCATATCGTTGACCCTCGAGCTTGGGGAGTCGGCCCCTATTAATCTTGAACTCCTTTCTTCGTTTTACTGATTTTGGAGTGAATTGTAAAAGTTTTGTAAATCCGCTTCAGAAAATTTGACTAAATTTAATTTCTGAGCTTGATTAACTACATCAGAAAAAAATAACAAAACTTAAACTTGGAATTAATTATGGGCTTTGGAAGAAAAATCGCAGAAGTGCTTAGAATACTAAAAAGAATCGATACAGTTGCCTTAACTCCCGCGCTCAGACAGGGCGCCAGAGCAGCTAAGGAAGTCAGCGACACACTTGCTAAAGCAAAAAAAGAGTTCGATACTTTAAGAGAAGCGAGTAACAAATTTAATAAAGCTCAATCAAATCTTCGGGCTGCCCCTGGCTCCCGGACTATCATGCCTGAAACTCGAACTGATTTAGCAAACGCAGGCAATGCATTGAAAGATGCCGGTAAACAATTGGTGAAAACAAGCCAAGAAGCTTTAGATAAAGCTAAAGCTCTTTTGGATCAAGCTAACGAAATGGAAAAATTACTCGCCGGCACTGCTGATGCAGAAAAAGCAGCTGAACTAGCTAAGCAAGCTCGCACTGCTCACAGCCGCGCATATGAAGCAAATCGAGCAGCACAACAATTGGATCAAGAAATGATCCGTGGAGTGAATGCTTTTCAAAGTGCAGCTTCAACCAGTATGGATTCCGTAGAATCAGTGAGAAGATTTAATGCCAATTGGAGCGCTGATCCCACCCAAAATCCCTTTACTATTTTTGAGAAAAATCTCGAAACAGCAGCAACAAAATCTGCAGAGCTTTCCACATCTCTTAATGAACTTTCTAGGTCAACTGGTATCTCTTTAGGCGCGGGAATCGTTGGTGCAAATTACTCAACACAACTTCCTGAACATCCCCTTGATCCGGTGGTAAACGGGGTTGTAGAGGTTGGCGCTAAAGGCTTAGAAATAGTGGATTCCGTAGTTTGCCTTGGAGGCTATAACCCTCTTTGCACCCTAGAAGACAGGGCACATCAGGCTGCAATTCAAGTTGGCACTACCACCGGTGAGAAAGCGGGTGCAAAATTACAAGAGGCTTTTAACACCTTAGGCCAAAAAGCCAATGACCCTGCTTTATTACATCCAGGCAATTGGGGAGTAGGATTTTAAATGACGAAATTTACCTTTTAAGCGCTTCTCATTCATCCAAATTTTTCTCGGATATTTTTACTACAAAATCTGCTAGCGCAATCCAAACTCTCCTAGAAAATCTAGTTCTTATTTTTAACTAGATCGAGACCAGTTTCACACCGAAATTTAAAGCAAAATTCAAAAAATTATTCATTTTAATTTTCGAATTTTATTTATTATTAATATAAAATAATTAATATTATTTATGATTAAATGGTTTCGTAAATTCATCCATAATATTGCCACCATACAAAAAATGGCTCGCTTAAGCCGTGGCATTCGCAGCTTAATGACTAAGGCATCTCGTTCAGCCGAAACTGTTCGCAACTATAGTTTTAACGAACTCAAAACAGCAATTGAAAATTATAACAAAAAATTATCAAGTCAGAACGATCTCATAGCAGAAGCCACAAAATTAAAAGCTCTTACCAATCAAGCTTTTCTAGATATAGATCAAACAACTATCCGAGCAGCGGGAATCATTGATAATTTAGAAAAAATTCAAGATTCTGACCCTGTAAAACAACTCTTTCATGCACTTCAAGATGCTCAAAGAAAAGCTGAAAAAGCTCATGAAGCAGCACGCCACACTCTTCATGTTGCCACTTTTTATCCAGGAGCAGGAAGATTTCCAGATAATCTCAACCACACTTTAAGTCAGATGCAAGATGCTTCACAAGAATTACTTGAAGCCTTTCAAAAAGCCCAAACTTTAAACAATAAACTAACAACCCATGCTAGCCTGGCAGGGTTTGGAATGTTAGCTGGAAACACAGAACTGCCTGATCATCCTGTGGCTCAAGTCGGCGAGACCTTAATGAATGGATTAAATACCGGGTTAGCAGTCGCAGAAACGGTAGAATGCTTAGGCGGCTATAATCCATTTTGCATTTTAGAAGATGCCGTCATCGATAGGACAGTTCAAAATGGAACTGCTATCGGCGAGAAAGCTAGAACAAGATTGGGTGAAGTATTTAAAGAAGTGGAAAAATTTGGAGGAGAAGCTGCTGACCATATCACTGACCCTCGAACTTGGGGAGTTGGGCCTCGTTAAATACTTCCCCAGTAGCTAATTTCCAGCAACATTTCCCTTTCGGAATTCGTTAATCTAACCTAATTATCCTAACAGTTTTGATCCGCATTATTGCAAAACTTAAATTTGACAATATGCTATTCTTATTGTTCATTCATTAAATAAATAAAAAAATTTCTTAATTGATGATAACTGGAGTTTATTATGGGTTTAGGTCGTTGGCTGCGTAGAGCTTTGCGTTTAAGTGATGAAGCAGCAATACTCGCGGCAAAAACTACTGCTAAAGCCGAAGTTAAAGCTGCTGGAGAAGCTTTGGATTTAGCTAAAGATGTTTTGAAAACTAGAAAAGAGGTTTTAACTCGCGAGTTTCGGCAAGCCATACCCGCAAGAGTTGATGAAGTGCTTTGTAATGGAAATTATTATCAGGCCGTTCAAGAAGCTGAGGAAAAGCTGCGAAAACTCCAGATGGAAGGCGGATCAGATTTAGCAATTAAAGAAGCTCAAGAAGCTTTGCAGTTAAATAAAGATGTTTTAGAGACAAGAAAGGCGGTTTTAACTCGCCAATATGAAGAGGGATTAAGAGCCGATGTCGATGAAGCTCTTTTGAAAGATGGCCATTTCGAAGATGTGAGTAAAGCCGAAACAAGATTTGGCGATGCTACCAAAAGCTAGCGGCATTAGGCGGCGCTGTAGCGGGTCTAACCGTAAGTGATGTGGCTTGGGCTGGTGTAGAAGCCGTTGATATCTTAACTACCGGTCCTATCGAATCTGTCATTTTGGGAGAACCTAAGACCGAAAAATTAGATAAAGTTTTTAACACACTACATCAAGAAGCAGAAAAATCTGTTCGCAACCCGAGTGCTTGGTTGGGAATGTAACTTAAGTGTAGCTAAAAGCCCTCAAATCTGCCGAGCCAGTTACATAAAACCTAAAACTTATTTAGTTAATAAGCTATAAATCGATGGGCTAAGAACTTGTCCTTTCTTCTTAGTTTCTGTAGCTTATCTCACAAAACTATTGATTAACTTTGTGAAACCTTCCTCTTCCATCGCCATTTATCCAGGCAGCTTTGATCCCATTACTAATGGGCATTTGGACGTTTTAGAGCGTGCGCTGCATTTGTTTCAAAAGGTTATCTTTGCCATTGCTCCGAATGAACCCAAAACCGCTTTTTACTTTGGAGGAACGCAAAGCGATGGCTCTGGAGGCTGTGGCCAGTTTGGGTAATCGAGTAGAGGTGGCCACGTTTGAAGGATTATTAGTCAATTTTGCGAGAAATCGCGTCAGGCCCATGCTATTGTGCGAGGCTTACGAGCGGTGGCAGATTTTGAATTTGAATTTCAGCTAGCACTTTTGAATCGTAAACTCGCTCCCGATATTGAAACCGTTTTTTTTGACCCCAAAAGATAATTTTATTTGCATTAGCTCCTCGCTTATTAAAGAAACTGCTAAGCTTGGAGGCGATATTTCTTCACAGCATACCTAAAAATGTAGAACGTTGTTTAAAAGCGAAATTTAATTTATAATAATAATGAACCGTGAAAGCTTCATCCTCTTCTGCTTCTTTGCCACATGTCTTAGTTTTGCATTTGCATTATTTGCAATCAGGCGATGTGGTCGAAGGTCAGCTCAACTCTGATTTTCTCGAAATTCCTGAGTTTCATCCCACAACTCCTTTATCCTACTATTTAAACGTAAGCTTAGAAAAAGAAGAAATTTTAGTGCAAGGCAGTTTACAACTTTCCGGTCATTCGGCTTGCTCACGATGCCTGGCGGATCTTCCCATCGATTTAAAAATCAACGATTTTACGGTACTGGCACCGAAAAAGCAGGATACAATCGACTTGACGGATTTTCTTAAGGAAGACATTCTCCTTGCCATTCCATCCTACCCCAAATGTGAGTTGGATGCAGAAGGCCGTTGTCCAATTACCGGTAAAAATTGGAAAGCGGTGTGGCAATCGACCAAAGCCTCGCCTCCCTTAAACAACGAATGGTCGAAACTGGATAAATTAAAGAAGAAAGATTAGGAAAGTTATGGGAGTTCCAAAACGTAGACGATCCAAAGCTCGCATGCGCAGTCACAAAGCAGCCATCCGTTGGCATGCTCCAAAATTAGTTACTTGCTCACAATGCGGTAGTCGTACTCTGCCTCATCATGCCTGCCCTTCCTGCGGCTATTACGCGGGACGCCAGGTTTTGACTGTCGAAGCAGCTTAACCTGAAAACTAATCTCCCACCCATGAAAATAGCCCTCGATGGAATGGGCGGCGATTTTGCCCCTCAAAATCCGGTTTTGGGCGCTTTAGCTGCATTAAAAAGATTTCCCGCTATCGAAACGCTTTACTTGGTCGGCGATGAAACACAACTTCGAAACGAAGTTCAAAAACACGGAAAAATCCCTGATCCCATACAATTCATCCATACCACACAGGTCGTAGCCATGAACGATTCTGCTATCGACGCGGTTCGAAGAAAAAAAGATTCCTCAATCAGTCGCGCTGTGGAACTCGTAGCCAAAGGACAAGCCGACGCAGTCGTTTCCGCAGGACACACCGGTGCAGCTGTCGCCGCTACGACTATTAAACTGCGCACCCTGCCCGGCGTAGAGCGTCCCGGAATCGCTGCCGTCATGCCTACAGAAACCAATCTTTTCGTTCTTATCGATGCCGGCGCTAACATCGATGCTAAACCCATTCATCTCGGCCAATATGCCATCATGGGCTCCCTTTATTCCAAACACGTGCTGGGATTTCCCAATCCAAGCGTGGGACTCATGAGCATTGGCACTGAAGCCGCAAAAGGCAACGAACTCACCAAAGAAACTTTTAAACTGCTCAATTCACTACCAATCAATTTTCGCGGCAACATCGAAGGCCACGATTTGTTCGAAAATCCTGTCGAAGTCGTCGTCACTGACGGTTTTGTAGGCAACGTCGTATTGAAAACTTGTGAAAGCATTGCCAGCGCCATGTTGCACTGGCTAAAACATGAACTCATGAAATCGCCCATTCGAAAATTTGGCGCACTCATGGCACAAAACGCCTTTAAAACCATAAAAAAGAAAACAAATTACGAAGAATTCGGAGGCTCACCGCTTTTAGGCGTCAACGGCATCTGCATCATTGCCCACGGCAGCTCCACGCCGCGTGCGATTGAAAACGCTATCCGTGTTGCTACCGAATCCATTCAGCAAAATCTTAACCCTCACATCATTCAAGCCATTGCCCAAGCGGCTCCACTTTTTTCATGAATACTGCATCCTCTTTACCAACCGCTTCCATTACAGGTTTCGGATCCTACGCGCCTAAAAAAGTTTTAACCAATTTTGATTTGGAAAAAATGGTCGACACCACCAATGCCTGGATCCTCGAGCGCACCGGTATTCAAGAGCGTCATATTGCCGAACCTGACGAATGCACCTCCGACATGGGCGCCATCGCCGCACAACGCGCCATGGAAAAAGCAAACATCAAACCGGAAGAAATCGATCTTATTATTGTCGCCACGGCCACTCCCGATATGCCTTTCCCTTCAACCGCCTGTTGGATCCAAAAAAAAATCGGCGCTACACGTGCTGCAGCCTTTGATATTACTGCTGCTTGTTCTGGCTTTCTTTATTGCTTGGCAATCGCCCAGCAATTTATTCAAACCCAAGCCTACCGCACCATACTGATCGTTGGTTCGGAAAAACTTTCTTCCATTACCAACTGGAAAGATCGTAACACCTGCGTCCTTTTTGGCGATGCCGCAGGAGCAGTCGTACTTCAAGATCGGCCTGGCTTTGCAAACATCCTCATCAACCAACTCTGGTCTGACGGCAGACAAAGCGAAATTCTTAAACTTCCAGCCGGAGGAACCGCTTGTCCGACCACCGTGGAAACTTTAGAACAAGGTCTCAACTATATGCAAATGAGCGGTCGAGAAGTTTTCAAAATCGCCATCAATACTATGGCCGAAGCAATCAAAACCACTTTAACAAAAGCTAATTTAAACCTATCGGATATTTCATATGTCATCCCGCACCAAGCCAATATCAGAATTATCCAAGCCATTGCAGAAAAACTTAATCTGCCAATAGAAAAATTTCATATTAATATTCAATATTATGGAAACACCTCATCAGCAAGCATTCCTTTAGCTTTAGACCAGATTTTACCTATGAAAAAATTCAAAAAAGATGATAAAATGCTTCTCATTGCCTTTGGTGGTGGCCTGACTTGGGCATGCACAATTTTGTCTATTTAGAGTTAATTTAGAAAAATTTTTAAAAATTACATTTTTTTCATTTGACAAGTGGACAATTATGGATAGTTTTTCTTATAATTAAAATTATCCTATTATGACGCTAACACAAGATGGTTATTCTCAGCATGATGGTTTAAACTTTGCCAATGAAATTACTTTGGATTATCGAGATTTCATTCTCGATTCTAAAGGCATCTGTTTCGCAAGTCACTGCCCATTCAACCTCTATTCCGAAGTTGTTGTTACGGTAGAGCTTCCCAAGGAGCGAGTTGACTTGAAAGGCATTGTCGTCGGTTGTCAAAAAAATGACATCGATCCAGTTTTTGATATCACGCTCTTTTTCATGAGCAATCACCAGCCTTACAGAAAAATATCAAAATCGCCTCACGTTACATCACTTCTGCCAAAGCTCAACCTGAGCTTTTGGCAGCAGCGTAATCAGCTTTACCAAGAGCTAAAAACTGCCATGACTAACTTGCAGTCTTGATTTCATTTTGTTTCTACGCCACAAGAGAAAGAATTCTCTTAAAAAATCATGCGTAGAACTAAAATTATAGCCACCCTTGGCCCTGCTACAGACACTCCTGAAATCTTAACTCAGCTCATCCAAAGCGGAGTTAACCTTTTTCGCTTCAACATGTCCCACGCCCAACATGATTGGGTAAAAAAAGTTGCTAACGATGTTCGCCAAGCCAGCGAAAAGCTAAATCGCCCTGTTGGCCTTCTTCTCGACACTCAAGGCCCCGCCATTCGCACCGGAGACCTTGCCACAAACCTTCATCTCAAAGTCGGCGATATCTTTACTTTTACCGTTCGCGGGGAAACCAGTCCCGAAGAACGATCGGTTGACGTGAATTATGATAATTTAGTTAACGACATTCGAATTGGTGACGTAGTGCTAGTTGATAACGGCGTCATTCACATGAAAGTTCTATCCAAAGAAACCAATCGACTGCGTTGCGAAGTATTAACCCCAGGCACACTCACCAGTCGTCGACACATTAATCTACCCGGCGTTCACATCAACCTGCCTGCTCTCACCGAAAAAGATATTGCCGATGTTCAAATTGCCGTTGATCTCCAATTCGATTTTGTCGCACTCTCTTTTGTTCGTGAAGCCAACGACATCTTACAGCTTCGAAACCTTCTCACTTCAAAAACTTCTCATCCCATTCGCATCGTAGCGAAAATAGAAGATCAATCCGCTATCTCCAACCTCGACAGTATTTTGGAAGCTGCCGATGCCATTATGGTCGCGCGTGGTGACCTAGGAATCGAATGTCCCTACGAAGAACTGCCCGTAATCCAACGTCGCATCGTCAAAAAAAGCATTCAAACCATGAAACCCGTCATCGTGGCTACTCATATGCTAGAAAGCATGATTCAAAATCCTCTACCCACACGCGCTGAAGTCACCGATGTTGCCAACGCCGTTTACGAGCAAGCTGATGCCATCATGCTATCCGGCGAAACTTCGGTCGGGCGCTACCCCAAAAAATGCATCGAAGTTATGGATCGCATCGCACACAGAACAGAAATCAGCGGCGGCGCTAATTTCGCCGATGCCATCCATCTGAGCCAACCCCGCGAATCCGTTGTTAATTCGGCAATTCATCTCGCTAACAATCTACGCGCTGACGCCTTAGTGGTTTTCACACGTGGAGGACGCATCGCCTCTATCGCCTCTGCCCTGCGCCCTCGTTATACCCCTATTTTTGCTTTCACACCTGACGAAAAACTCATGCACCGACTCTGTCTTTACTACGGTGTCATCCCGATTCATCTAACTTTTCCCGAAAAATTGGAAGACACCATCGCCATCGCTCTTGAGTGGCTCAAGAAACACCAAAATCTACCGCTTGGTTCAAAACTCGTAGTAATTTCTGATATTTTAGCTGGCGAAGAAGTCATTAGCTCCGTTCAACTGCATACTTTAAACTAGCTATGAACTAAAAAAGCTAATCGTTCTCCACAGCTAACCCTTTAATTTCCTTACAAACTCAATAAATCCCCTCGCTTGCGTTCGCAAACGATTAGGCATTTCTTCATCTTTAAACTTACCTTTTGCATCCAAGAGATCATTAATACGCGGCATAAAAACTCGATCCGGATAAATCAACGCATTTCGATAACCAAAAATAAGCTCCAACTGTTCTACTGGCCGAAGCGCACCCCACATACCAGCTGCCAAACCAATAAAGCAAACCGGCTTTTGCTCAAAACTTTCCGGAAACTTTAACATATCAATAAAATATTTCAAAATGCCCGGTACACTTCCGTTATATTCCGGAGTAACAATCACGAGACCTTTCGAATTTAAAATTGTTTTCGAAAAATGCTCAAACGCTTTGGGTTTTTCCGCATAAGAAAGCGGCGAAAAAATTTCAGACGGCAACTGGGCTAAATCCAATACTTCAAATTCGGCATTTTCCTCCGTGTAAATCCTCTCCACAGCTTTTGTCACACGACGCGTGTTGCTTTCTGGACGATTCGTTCCTGCAATTAAGGTTAACATCACACTAACTTGCTAATTTTCGCACCAATCGACAAGCCAAATTAAAAAAGTTAAGGCTTATTCTGGAAAGTAAGTAATAACCGCGCCATCAGTTACTAGATAAACATGGGCAGTGAGGGGTTCGAACCCCCGACCCCCTCGGTGTAAACGAGGTGCTCTACCGCTAAGCTAACTGCCCAAAAAACAAAGGGATTATTGAGTAAATCCTACGAAAAACAAGCCGGGATTTAAAAATCTCTTTTTTGAATTTTAATCTTATCGCCCACAGCAAATTCTGCAGGCTCATTACCATATAAAACATTATTAATAAAATTAACATCGCCAGGCACTACGGCTTGCCCTGTGTTCGGATTGGGAGCCAATTTACCATTGGCACTTCTCAAAATAACTGAAGAACCAGAAGAAAAACTAACATCTTGAAGCGCCACCGTTCTAGCCGACATCATAATTTGATTTGCATTTAATGTCGCCGAACGCAAATAAATATCATTCTTAGCATACATATTGATGCGTTCACTCGTAAGAATATTTCTTGCATCAGCTCCTCCTGCTACAATTCTACTGCCATAAGCTTGAATCGAATCCCCTTTCAAATTTAACATATCTTCCGATTGAAAATGAGAGGCAATCACACAAATCACATCATCCGAAACCATATCTACAACCTGAGCCCCTTTTATCATGGTATGATCGTACTTCTGCATCCCCGAAGAAATCAAATAAAAGGCATTAAAATCGGCTGCTTTTACTTCAATGGTCGTGCCTTCCTTGGCTTCAATTTGACCATCTGCAATCGCACGCAAAGTTAAAGGCGCATTTTTAAAAGAAACTAGATCTTCAAAGGTAATATTGCCCTTTGCCAAGAAAAAGAAAGAAAGATTTTCTGGGCTGATTTTACCAATCCTAGAATGTATATTTCTTTCTTTTAAAGCGCGCGCTCTTTCTGCATCAACAAATTCGTTAACATCAATATCTTCAGCAGAGAACAAAAGATTTTTAGAAATATGAGCAAACCGCTTTTTTGATATCGTTCCAATCACAATGGGCACATTATCACCGCCTTTAATCCAGTCCTTAATCAAGTTAGGCACATTTCTCATGTTCACAACGCGAGCCTTCTCCAAAATAGGAGTTTGAATTTCAGCATCTAATCCAAAATAATAAGCCGTTAACTCTCTTTGCTGTTGCTTATCATCTAAACCATTCAACTTGGATGCCACCTCATCAGGAACCACAGCAGCTTCCGAAACATTCTCCCCTGCTTGAGCTAATGTGTTATTATCAATTAACTGCATATTTTCTTGTTCATCCATACTCGTGATTAACAAAGACGTTTTCTGTGCTCGACCTCGCTTTACCAAACGATTTTGTTGCGTGATGGCTCGATCAATTTTTTCACGAGAAGCAATGGGTTTGGAAAAACCTTGTAACAATTTTGAGTTCTCAGCTTGTCTCTCCAAATCAAAAGGAATCGGCGAAGAAATACGTTCCACCTTCGGTAAAATAAAAACTAACTCTCCCGCATTAACAACCTGATTCAACCCATTAGGCAACTTCACTTGTGCTTTACCCTCTTGAACAAGTAACTTAAAGCCTCCATCCTCCGTTGCTACCACCGTAATCGTTGTCCCCAAAACCGAAGCCGTCGCAGCGCTGGTTTTAATGGTTCCCCCACCTCTGCCTTTGGGCGAATGAAACAGAATACTGCCTTTTTGCAACTCGATGGTTCGTCCCGATGGTTCAAAGGAAAATATCGTATTGGCTCCAACTCGCGTAATCGTATCATCCTCAGCCTTCAACTCAGCCCTAGAGCGAGAACCGGTTTGCAAAATATCGGGCACCTTAAAAAGATCGTTGACCTCGGCTTGTTTCTTCGGTCCGCTACCGGATGGTATAACATTCACTTCATTTACCACTTCCGTAAAACGAGCGCGGTTCAAATCCAAGCCCAATGAAAACTGATCAGCCAAAAAAAGAGCTGATCCTACTAGTAGTATAATTCTCCTCATACCCTAAAAAATAAGCCATTTTAAGGCCGTGGTCAAACAAGAACTTATCCCTGAATTCTTACGACTAAGCATCAACGAAAAAAACTGCCTCCCACGAGTCAGAAGGCGCATGGGCCAACAAATCTTTACAGCGCGCCTCATATAAATCACACAAAACATCTTCTCCCAACTGACCACGCACCTGTTGAAAAAGGGATAACGCTCGCGCAAACTGCTTATCTTGAAATAAACTAACCGCTTGATGATAATCGATTAACCAAGAAGGAGTTAAAGCAACACT